>PERL01000001.1 GCA_002928735.1 Hyphomicrobium sp.
CGATCCGGACGGTCAGCACGATCGCCGAAGATGAACTCCTACGACTGGCCGCAAGTCTTGAGCGATCGAGCGAGCATCCGCTGGCCGATGCCATCGTCCACGAAGCGCGGGGCCGCTCGCTTGCATTGTCGGAAGCCAGGGATTTTGACTCTCCCCTCGGCAAGGGCGCGCTTGGCGTAGTGGATGGCCGCCGCGTAGCCATCGGCAATAGGCGATTGATGGACGACCAAGGCATTGCCATCGGAGACCTTGTGAACGAAGCCGAAGAATTGCGCGGCGAGGGTGCGACCGCGATATTCGTGGCTGTGGACGGGGTCGCGAGCGGCATTATTGCGATTGCCGATCCGATCAAGAAATCGACGCCAGAAGCGATTAAAGCTCTGCAAGCGGCCGGCGTGCATGTGGTGATGCTGACGGGCGATAATGCCACCACAGCGCGTGCCGTTGCTGCAAAGCTCGGGATCACGGATGTCGAAGCCGAAGTTCTTCCCGAAGACAAGAGTCGCATTGTTGAGAAGCTGCGCGCGCAGGGCCGTATCGTCGCTATGGCCGGTGATGGCGTGAATGATGCGCCGGCGCTGGCTGCCGCCGATGTTGGCATCGCCATGGGGACCGGGACCGATGTCGCCATGCAAAGCGCTGGCATCACGCTGCTCAAAGGCGATCTGATAGGCATCGTTCGCGCCCGCCACCTCTCGGCGGCGACCATGGCGAATATCCGTCAAAATCTTTTCTTCGCCTTCGCGTACAATGCCGCGGGTGTTCCCATTGCAGCAGGCGTGCTCTTCCCGGTCTTTGGCATACTTCTCTCACCCATCATCGCGGCGGCCGCCATGGCGCTCTCGTCCGTGAGTGTTGTGGGCAATGCCCTGCGATTGAGGCGAGCTAGTATCTAGCCATCAAACTCATTAGCACAGTATTGTCGAGCAACGGGCCGGCTCCCTGCGCTGCGCTTGGGCCACGCCCTATCGTGCGCGAGGCGCACGACCGAGCCCTTTCGCGGTCTCGGCCCATTCGGGTGACGGTCGTTGCCGCAAGGGAAGTGCTAAGGGGCTCCGCCCCTCGCGCGCGCAAGGCATCCAAACGTATCCCCGCTTTTGCAAAGCGGGGCCCCTCGTTCGGAGCCACCTTGCGCTTGCTACCCCCGCTCTCGCCGAGGGGCAGGGGTGCATGCGCACCCCCTTTTCTATTTCAAGTGATCCTAGTGCTAGCGCCATCTTGGGCGCTTCCACCCAAGCACAGCCGCTAGCATTGATAGATTGGCGCAGAAGGGAGTGCGCCATGCCTCAAACATCATTCGATCCGCAAAACTACCTCCATCACCTTGATGGCATGGATCTCAGCGAGGCTGAGAAAACCGAGTTCATCCGCACGCTCTGGCTCATTGCGCAGTGCTTCGTGGACGATGCGTACAGCGCACGTACGGATGTGGATGTTTCTCAACTCAAATCGGGCTTTGACGCAGCCAATGTGATAAACTTGTCCGCATTCAAACAAGCCAGCGCCACAGCCGCGAACGACAACGCATCGCGCGCAAAGAAGGAGCCTAAAGCACGAGGAAGGAGAGCATGAGCACCAACGACAACACCAAGAACCAGACCACACGGGCCGTTATCTACGCCCGCGTATCCAGCGCCAAGCAGGTGGAGGAGGGGCACGGCCTCGAATCTCAAGCCATGCGTTGCCGGGAATATGCCGAGCGCAAGAGCTATACGGTCGTAGAGACCTTCTTCGATAAAGCTATCTCCGGCTCGCTTTCCGAGCGGCCCGGCGTGATGGCGATGCTCTCTTATCTCAAGCACCACAGCGGCAGCGGCGAGATTGCCGTCATCATCGATGACATCAGCCGTCTTGCGCGTGACACGCGCGTTCATACCGATCTGCGCCTTGCGATCAGCCTTGCCGGCGGCAAACTGGAAAGCCCCTCGATCACCTTCGGGGATGATTCAGACTCCATCTTCGTCGAGAACGTGCTTGCTAGTGCTAGCCAGCATCAACGTCAGAAGAACGGCGAGCAGACCAAGAACCGTATGCGCGCCCGCGCTATGAATGGCTACTGGGTGTTTCATGCACCCACGGGCTACACCTACAAAAAGGTTGCCGGGCACGGAAAACTGCTAGTACGCGATGAACCGCTAGCATCCATCGTGCAGGAGGCGCTTGAGGGCTATGCGTCAGGCCGCTTCCAGACGCAGGCGGAGGTGAAACGCTTCCTCGAAACCCAGCCGGAATATCCCTGCAAGGCGGCGAACGGCACCGTCCGATTTGAGGAGGTGCTGCGCCTCCTCAGCCGCCCGCACTATGCCGGATACATCGAAGTGCCCCACTGGTGCGTATCCTTGCGCAAGGGCCATCACGAGGGGCTGATCGACCTCCAGACCTATGAGACTATCCAGCGCCGTATCAAGGGCGGCGTGCGCGTGTTTTCCAACCAAGATATCGGCCAAGACTTCCCCTTGCGCGGCTATGCCGTGTGCGCCGATTGCAGCGGGCCGCTCACCGCTGGCTGGTCAACGAGCAAGACCGGGAAGAAGCATGCCTATTATCACTGCTTCACCAAAGGCTGCGCATGCCGGGGTAAATCTATCAAACGCGATGTGATTGAGGAGCAGTTCGGCACGTTGCTGGGAAGCCTGCGCCCCTCAGCGCAGACCGCTGGGCTGTTCAAAGACCTGTTCTTCAAAGCATGGGATGAGCGCGGCAGCAGAGCCGAGGAAATCGCCAAGGCCCTGCGCGATGATTTGCGCAAGACCGAACAGCAGATTGAGCAGCTCCTCGACCGGATCGTGGAATCGTCCACGGCTTCGGTGATTGCGGCCTATGAGCGGCGCATTGCCAATCTGGAACGTGAGAAGCTGGTCATCATCGAAAAGCTGCAAGCGAACGCCTTCCCCAAGCGCGGCTCTACACAGCAGTTTGAACTCGCCTTCCGCTTCCTCGAAAACCCGCATGAACTATGGGTTTCTGACCGCCTAGACGACAAGCGGCTGGTGCTGAAACTAACCTTCTCTGACCGCTTAGCATACTGCCGAAATGGAGGATTTAGAACCCCGCAAACTACCTTACCGTTCAAGGCTTTAGAGGCGGTTCAGGGCGGGAAATGTAAAATGGCGGAGACGGAGGGATTCGAACCCTCGATACGCGTTTTAGCACGTATAACGCTTTAGCAAAGCGCCGCCTTCAGCCTCTCGGCCACGTCTCCCTGCGCGCGGGCAGGCCCCCCGTATAGTTGCGCCACCGGGCGATGGCAAGCTGTTCACGGGCATCCCCCAATTGCACCCGATCCCGGCCTGCCGCACTCCGGCCCCAAGCCTGCCCTAAAAGACTTGTGCACTTACGGCATAGCCGGGCTAAAAGTGCGCGGCGACATCAGCAAAAAACAAGACGCGGACGGCGACCGACGACCGAACCGCAGCAAGCCAGACCGCAGCAAGGAACTCATGACAAGACGGAAACAGCTTCTGCTGACCTGCGCGGCCATCCTGAGCATGGCCACCAGCGCGCGCGCGGAAAGCTACTGCGTCGCCTGCTTCGGGCCCGATGCCATCTATCGCTGCGTGATCGCGGACGCCCCGGCCGGTGCCGCGCCCGATCCACGCAACCAGGTCCAGTGCATCAAGCAATTGGCGAAATCCGGTCCGCACGCCCGCTGCAGTGTCGAACGCTTCTCGACCAAAGGCTGCAACGGACCCGAACGCGTCATCCAGCCGTCAACAGCAGCCATTCCATTGACCCCACCACCACCGGCCGCAGCAACACCGGAAGCGCTACCCGCCTCCGATGGCGTGGAGACGGAACCTGTCCCGGTCGAACCGGCTCAAGAACCGGCCGGACCACCGCAGACGGTCGAAGAACTCGCCAAAACGACAGTCGAAAGCACCAAAAAGGGGCTAGGCGACGTGGGTTCGTCGGTGAAGAACACGACGGAGAAGGCCGGTGAGAAGATCGAGGACGCCGGCAGCGCCATCGGCAATGCAGCCAAGAAAACCTGGAACTGCGTCACATCCCTATTCAGCGATTGCTGAACGGTTGGCCGCTAGCGGCGCTCGCACGTGGTTTAGTGCTTGGCGGCCCAAGCGCGAGCCTGCCGCTGAGCTTCCGCGATTTCCGCCTTCGACATCTCAGCCGACAGCTCCATCCGGTAGCGCTTGGCTTCCGCGTTGCCGCGCTGCGCCGCCAGATTGAACCACATATGGGCCTGTACGAGATTGAGCGGCACCTCGCGTCCGCTGCAATACATGAGACCCAGTTCGAACAGTGCATCGGGCGCTCCGCCCTGAGCCGCAAACTCGACCATTTCGTTCGTCGCGATATCAAAACGCGCCATAGTTCGTCCACTCCGTCCCGCAAAAAACCTGTCTGCTCGCAGCCGGTTCTTTTGTTTGTTTTTCGCCGCTCTCCATCCCGGAGGGCAGCCTCTGCAAGTCCGGAAAGACTGTCAGCCGCAGGATGAAATCTGGTTAAAATCCAAAGCTCTAGAAGCTTGAAAATATGAATGGAATTGCCACTGCGCGTGTCGCGGCGACGCAAACGTTGCGAAACGGTGCGCTCCCTCAACGCATCTTAAAAGGTGGGGAAACCGTGCACTAACCATGTCCTCAAGATGCCTTTTGCGCGACTGTTCAGGTGGCATTCAGCCAGCCGCTGCCATAAACGCCGCGGGATGGTGACCAGCCCGGTGGGTTGGTCGAAGGGAATTGGGTTCGACGCCATGACATGCGAAGCCAACACGCCGGTGGAAACACGAATGGGTCGCAGCATTCGCTTTGCCGCGTTTGCTCTGAGCGCGGGTCTGCTGGCCGGCTGCTCATCCGCATCCATCGGGAACCCCGGCACTCCCAGCTACCTGGGCGCTCATGATCTGACGCCACCCGCTCCTGCCGCCGCCTCTCCGGCCGTCGGCACGGTCCCGCGCGTCACATCAAGCAAAGTTTTGTCCGCCGTCGTGTTCGAACGCGTCACCGGCCTTGAGGTCGACCCCGCCCGGCTCATCGACCGCTAACGGCGCGCAGCCTCCGCCCGTTACGCCACGAGGATAGACGACCCCGTCGTCTTGCGGCCTTCCATGTCCCGATGTGCCCGCTCCGCCTCGGCCAGCGGATAGGTCTGGTTGACGCGAATACTGATCCGCCCCGCAGCCACGTGCGCAAACAGGTCCGCCGCGTTAGCCCGCAATTGCAGAGCTGTGGCCGTGTACGCCATCAGCGACGGCCGCGTTGCAAAGAGCGATCCCTTCAGCTGCGTCAGATCGAACGGCGGCACCGGACCTGAGGCATTTCCGAAGCTGACCCACAGCCCTTTCGGCTTCAGGCAATCCAACGATTGTGGAAACGTGTCGCGTCCAATGGAGTCGTAAACGACATCGCATCCCCGGCCGTTGGTGATCGCCCGCACCCGCTCGACGAAGTTTTCCGTTCTGTAGTCGATCACATGCGTGCAGCCGTGTGCCTGCGCCAGCGCTGCCTTCTCCGGCGAACCCACCGTGCCGATCATTGTCGCACCCAGCGCCTTTGCCCACTGACACGCGATTAGCCCCACGCCCCCCGCCGCCGCGTGAAACAGCATCACCGTCTGCGGCCCGACATCGAACGTCTCGCGAAACAGATACCGCACGGTCATGCCCTGCAGCATCATCGCCGCCGCCGTCTCATAGGAAACGGCCTCCGGCAGCGGCACAATCCGGTCGGCGCGAACGTTGCGCTCTTCCGCATAGCCGCCAAGCTCAGTCCCGTAGGCGACGCGATCACCGACACTGAAATCCACGACGCCTTCGCCCAACGCCACGACATCGCCGGCCCCCTCCATCCCCAAGACAGCCGGCAACGCCGCCAGCTTGTAGAGCCCCGACCGCTGGTACGTATCGATGAAGTTGAGCCCCATGGCGCGCTGCCGGATGCGAACTTCCCCCGGCCCTGGCGGCGCCAATTCGATGTCGTCCAGCCGCAAAACCTCCGGCCCTCCCGTGGCGTGAATGCGAATCGCATGAACCATATGACCTCCCAACACGCACGCGCGGCTCGGACAGCGGCCCCAACGCCACAGCTATACCGCTCGCATGAAACAACAAATCCATCGGGACGCCATCATGCCTTGACCCCGCCCCATCCGCCCCATAAGCGCTGATCGAGACAAACGCCAGAGGCCCCCCAGGAACCTAAGGGACCCGATGCTGCCCAACCGCACTTTTCCGGCCCTGAGCAGAACCCTGGCCATCTGGAGCGCAGTGCTGTGTTCGGCGGGCGTTCTCGCCGCCTGCAGCGGCAACGGCGTCACCGTCACCACGCCCGGCGCCGGCCTCAAATGCGTCGACGACAGCCCCACCTGCATCGCGGAACGGCAGGCGACCATGAAAGCAATGCTCGCCGATCCCAATCGCTCCTGGGTTGCCCAGCGCCCGGATGCCGCAGCCTATGCCTCCGGCGTCCGCCTTTTCGCATTCAAATCCAAGAAGAAAGAAATGAGTTGCGCCGAGCTTCAGGCTGGCAAGCGCGAGGCCGACGCGGGGCCTGCAATCCTGCGCACCCCTGGAAATGGCCTGTCGCATTCCCAAATATCACGCGGCGTCATCCTGGCGCACGAGGTCGGCCGCGAACTCGGCCGCGAATTAGGCCGCCGCTGTGGCAAGACCTGAACCGCGTGTCCTCTTTTCTTTCCCAATCCGGCCGGGCACCATCGACCAAGGCCCAATGACCCAGGCCCACTCACCATGAAACAATCGAAAGCATCTCCATGAGCGTGCAGGACTTCGTCGAACTGATCGTCGGCTTCGTCAAAGCGCATCAGGAGTGGGCCGTCCCCGTCGCCTTTCTGGTCGCGTTCGCCGAAAGCTTTTGCTTCCTGTCCATCCTTTGGCCCGGCACCGCCATCCTCGTGGGCGTCACCGGCCTTCTTGCCGCCAGCGGTGCCGAACAAACCATCTTGTTGCCATCCATCATCGCCGCCGGACTCGGCGGCACACTCGGCTATGCGATCTCGTATTGGATCGGCCTCTATTTCAAAGACAGCATCCCCCACATCTGGCCCTTCAAAAACCAGCCGGAACTCATTCAAAAGGGCGAGCACTTCTTCGATAAATGGGGCGGCTGGGGCGTATTCTTCGGACACTTCTTCGGCCCTGTCCGCGCCATCATACCAGTGGTCGCCGGCATGTTTCGCATGCGCCAGCTGCCATTCCAGATCGCCAACGTCATCAGTGCGTTCATCTGGGCCGCCGGCGTCATCGCTCCCAGCTATTTCGCCGTCACATTCCGCGAAGAAATTGTCGGCTTCGTTCGCGAGCATCACTTGCTCGTCGCCGGCCTCCTGTTCGTCACGGCCTTCCTCAACTCCATCCCGATGCCGCTGATGGCCGCCCCCACGCTCCTGCTCTTCTTTGCGACGGGCGCCGTCTATTTCTATGCAGGGGGCGATCCGGTGCTCGCCCTCGGCTCCGGTATCGCGGGCGCCCTCTTGGGCGACCTGCTAGCCTACAGCTACGGCCGCCGGCACGCGGGCGAAGACCTCCACAACGTCTGGCGCAACAGCTGGAGCCCAGAATCGTCGGACAAGGCCATCGACTTCATTGGCCGGCGCGGCGCCTTCGGCCTCATTCTGTCGAAGTTCCACACCACGTTGCGCTCCTTCGCCCCCCTGGCGGCGGGCGCCACGGGCCTGTCATTTGGCACCTTCTTGGTTGCGAGCCTCGTCTCATGCGTCATCTGGACCGCAGCTCTTCTGGCCACCGTCCCCCTAATCCAGGCGATCTTTGGCGGTTGAGGCTTGCCAGCCGGGGTCTCCTGGCCTAGACGAAGCGCTTCCCATTCCAAGGGCGTGAGCTTGAGCTAGGTCTTGAGCCTGCCCCTGCAACCCAAATTCGGTAGGATCGACCCATGAGCACCGGCGCCCGCAGCGAACGCAACATCGAAACGCGCAAGAAGAAGGCCCGCCGCGCCATTCCGCGCGCCAAGACCACGCGCATTCAGGGCAACACGGCCGGCGCCCGCAAGCGCCTGAAGAAGGCGGCAGGCATCGCCCGCGCCAAGGCTAAAGCCTAACAGCCTCGCCTTCGCCAAGAAGACCTAAGATCAAAATTGAAAACTGAAATTTAAAGCGAGATCGCCCGCGCGGTCTCGCTGACACGTTCCCGCATCAACGCGCCCGCCGCCCCCTCGTCGAGCACTGTCACAGTGCCCCCATCGTGCGGCCCGCGCCCGTCATTGCTCATGCGCGGATGCTTGGCCACCGCCCGCCCGATGCGCGCCCACACCGCCTCATCGACGCTGCCGCGCTGGCTCCAGATGCCCGACAAGATATAGCTCGCCTTCGGGCTCGCCACCGCCAGCGCTTCAAGACGGTCGATCAGCGCTGGCCCGTGCTTCACGACGGCATTCTCGATCAATCCCGCCGCCACGAAAGACGCATCCGCCGGCGTCGCGCAGGCATCCATCGCCGCCACGATCAACGGCATCAGCAGTTGGGGATGGTCCTCGATCGTTTCGAATTCGCAGTCCGTCACCCAAGCGATGTCGACGCCAACCACCGCCTCGCCGCCCGCCGCATCCGCCGCCTGATAGGCCCGCGCTAGGCCCACAATGGCCGCCGCCACCTTCGCAAAATCGAACGCCCCGTCGCCTGCACGGCACGGATGCCCCATCTCGCCATACTTGCACTCAAAGCAATCCGGCAGCATGGGCTGATCCTCTGGCGCTATTCGATCCCAAGCTTTGTCTTCAAAAGATCGCTCACCGCCGCCGGGTTCGCCTTACCGCCCGACGACTTCATGACCTGACCGACAAACCATCCGAGGAGATTGGGCTTCAACTTCGCCTGCTCCGCCTTCTCCGGATTGGCCGCCAAAATCTCGTCCACGGCCTTCTCGATCGCACCCGTGTCGGTCACCTGTTTCATGCCGCGCGCTTCGACGATCTCGGCCGGATCACCGCCCTCGGTCCATAGGATCTCAAACAGATCCTTGGCAATCTTGCCCGAGATCACACTCGTTGAAATGAGATCGACAAGCCCACCGAGCTGCTGGGCCGAAACCGGCGAATGTTCGATATCTTTGCCCTCTTTGTTGAGCCGTCCGAACAGTTCGTTGATCACCCAGTTGGCCGCGATCTTCCCATCGCGCCCCTTGGCCACCGCTTCGAAATAGTCCGCACTCTCCCGCTCCGCCACGAGCACGCGCGCGTCATACGCCGACAGCCCATAGTCGGCCATGAACCGCGCATGCTTTTCGTCCGGCAACTCCGGCAAATGCTGCTTCAGTCCATCCACCCACGCCTGCTCCAGTTCGAGCGGCAGAAGGTCAGGATCGGGGAAATACCGGTAATCGTGCGCTTCTTCCTTCGACCGCATCGAGCGCGTCTCGCCCTTGCCGGGATCAAACAGCCGCGTCTCCTGATCGATCTTGCCACCATCCTCGATGATGTCGATCTGCCGCCGCGCCTCCACCTCGATCGCCTGACCGATAAACCGGATCGAGTTGACGTTCTTGATTTCGCACCGCGTGCCCAGCGGATCACCGGGCTTGCGCACAGAGACGTTCACGTCCGCGCGCAGGTTGCCCTTTTCCATGTCGCCATCCGACGTGCCCAGATAGCGCAGGATCGTCCGGAGTTTCGTCACATACGCCTGTGCTTCCTTGGCCGAGCGCATGTCCGGCTTCGACACGATCTCCATCAGCGCCACGCCCGACCGGTTGAGATCGACGTAGGAATAATCAGGGTGCTGGTCATGGATCGACTTGCCCGCATCCTGCTCAAGATGCAGCCGCTCGATGCCCACCGTCTTCTCTTCCCCGTCGACGTCGATCACCACCTGACCCTCGCCGACCACCGGGTGCTTGTATTGCGAGATCTGATAGCCCTGCGGCAGGTCCGGATAGAAATAGTTCTTCCGGTCGAAGATGCTCCGCAGGTTGATCTCGGCTTTGAGCCCCAACCCGGTGCGCACCGCCTGCGCCACGCATTCTTCGTTGATCACCGGCAGCATGCCCGGCATCGCCGCGTCAACGAGCGACACATGACTGTTGGGCTCGCCTCCGAACTCCGTCGATGATCCGGAAAACAATTTCGACCGCGAAGCCACCTGCGCATGCACCTCGAGCCCAATGATGACTTCCCAGTCCCCGGTCGCCCCCGGAATGAGCTTGGACGTCTTCGTCTTGGCACCCGTCGTGTCAGCACGCGCCATGGCTTAATTTCCTGCCTCGGTCGGAATGAAATGAAGAGGTTTTGGTTATCCCACCCACGCCAGCGAGGCAACCGGGCGGGCACGCCACTTGCACGAAACACGATCGCTCAAGGCGTCGTCGGCGCCAGATATTTGAGCGCGGCCGTCGACACGGCCCCACCAACCACGCAGGGAATACCGAGTTGCACCTGCCCCATGGCACTCGCCGCCACGCAGCCCAGCGCCAGCACCGTCTGCCCCGCTTGCCCCCACCATGCATAATTGCGCGCGCTCTCTGGCCCCCGCGCCTTCAACTGATCGATCGCCGCCACCGCATCGCGCCGGATCTTGGCCGTCTCAAACGTCTCCGCCGCCAGGATCACCTCGCGCAAATGCCGCCGCGCCACGTCGCTCTCTTGGACATTCATCTGCCCCTTCAGCGTATCAAGCAAATCCTTGTCCCGCGTCGCATTCGACGCCAGCGTCCACTTCGCCATCGCCGCAATCGTCAGCCGATCGACGCTGTCACCCTCGCTCATCCACGCCAGCGCCGAGACGATGCGACCCACCGCCGCTTCCGACCCGCTCCCGAAATAGTACCCCCAGTGACTGTCGAGCACGAACGACCCCTCATCCAAGGGCAGTTCGAACAGCGTCTTCCCATCACCAAACAGATATTTGTCGATCAACACCTGCCGCGCCGGCATCCGCTCGGCAAACGCGGAAAGTACAGCCTTCCAATTCGGCAGACCCGAAAACGCAATCGCCTTGATCAGGATGACCTGATCCTCCGGCGGCATGGGAAACATCTGGGCGATCAGCCGCGCCGCGTCGTCGGGGTTCGTCGCCAGCACCCCGGCGATGAAGCCGACCTGTAATCCCGCCTGGTCGAGTTCCCGCAAGAGGCCGTATTCGCCCATCGCGCGCACGGCTGCCGGCAGCTTGGCCGGCTCCGGTTCACCGCGATACCCGTTGATCCACTTGAGCACGGACTCCGCCCGCTCGAACGCTTTGGCCGGTTCACGCGCCTTTTTCGCCGCCGCATCAGCGGCGGCGGGCACCAAGATCAACAATAGGACCGCCAAGGATCGCGCCCAACCGCGCATCACGCCTCCACCACTGGTCAGGCGACAGACGCTCCCCGCCATGGCGCTTTTGTGGCAAGTGCTATTCGGCCGGTCCGCGCGGCCGCCAGATATCGACCCACGCCAAGTCATCCGACTTGTGCGACCGGGCGCCGCTGAGCCGCTTCAACTCCGCCAACTGATCCTGCAGCAGACGAATCCGCATCTCCAAGCTGTCGCGCTCGGCAACCGGCACGGTCTCATACGTCTGGATCAAAGCGGCGATCACGCCTCGCGTGAAATCCACTTTGGAATACTTGTTGTTGCTGCCGTCCCCTGCTGTCGAGGAAGACGGTGTTCGGCTCCGGCTTCCAAATGTTTTCTTGGGCATGGGGCATTCACCTGGGGCACACGCCAAACGTTGACGTGTCGCGATCCTCCCTTGATACGGATCAATTGCTGATAACTTGTGCCGGGATGCGCGCGATTTCTCCGCGAATTAACTTCGAAATTCCGCCAGTTTCACTTCAAATTCGAAGCATCGCCCGGCCGCCTCACGCGCCGCGACAGACGCGGCAACAAGCGCCCGTCCCTTGACCTCGCCGCACGTCCAAGACAATGGTCCGCTCATGTCCGGAACTGAAACAAACGACCTTCAAGACGGCGGCCTGCCAGCGTCCGGATCCCCGGCCGGTCCGGCGGTCATCGCCGGCTATTTGAAAACCCTACCCTCGCAGCCGGGCGTCTATCGCATGCTCGATGCGGAAGGCACCGTCATCTACGTCGGCAAGGCGCGCAACCTAAAGGCCCGCGTCTCCAACTATGCCCGCGGCAACGGCCATTCCAATCGTATTGCGCGCATGATCTCTCTCACCACGTCGATGGAGTTCGTCACCGTCCGCACCGAAGCCGAAGCGCTCCTCCTCGAAGCCAACCTGATCAAGCGCTTCAAACCGCGTTTCAACGTCCTGATGCGCGACGACAAGTCATTTCCCTACATCCTGATCCGCCGCGACACCCCCGCCCCCCAGATCCTCAAACACCGCGGCGCCCGCACCATCAAAGGCGACTACTTCGGCCCCTTCGCCTCCGCCGGCGCCGTCTCCCGCGCCATCAGCATGCTGCAGCGCGCATTTCTCCTGCGCTCCTGCTCCGATAGCGTCTTCGAAGGCCGCACGCGCCCCTGCCTCCTCTTCCAGATCAAGCGCTGCGCCGGCCCGTGCACAAACGAAATTCCAGACGCAGAATATCAGGCCCTCGTCGACGAAGCAGTTCGCTTCCTGCGCGGCGAAAGCCAATCCGTACGCGAAATGTACCAACTCCTGATGCAGCAGGCCTCCGATGCTCTGGAGTTCGAGCGCGCCGCCAAGTTCCGCAATCGCCTCTGGGCGCTGGCCCACGTCCAGGCCGATCAGACCATCAATCCCGACAACATCGAAGAGGCCGACGTCTTCGCCGCACACCAGGAAGGCGGCCAGACCTGCATCCAGGTCTTCTTCTTCCGCGCCGGCCAGAACTGGGGCAACCGCGCCTACTATCCCAAAGCCGATAAGGCCCTCACCGTCGAAGAGGTGCTCTCATCCTTCATCGCCCAGTTCTACGATGACAAACCCGTGCCGCGCCTCATCCTCTTAAGTCACGACTTCGAAGAGCGCGCGCTGATGGCCGAAGCGCTCTCCACCAAGGCCGAGCGCAAAGTCGAAATCCGCGTCCCCAGCCGCGGCACCAAGTCCGGCCTCGTCGACCACGCCTTGACCAACGCCCGCGAAGCCCTCGGCCGCAAACTCGCCGAAACCTCGTCTCAAACCCGCCTGCTCGAAGGCGTCCAGGAACGTTTCGGCCTCGCCGAACTCCCCCGCCGCATCGAGGTCTACGACAACAGCCACATCTCCGGCACCAACGCCATCGGCGCCATGATCGTCGCCGGCCCCGAAGGCTTCGTCAAAAACGCTTACCGGAAATTCAATATCAAATCGCCCGACACCGCACCCGGCGACGATTACGCGATGATGCGCGAGGTGCTGACCCGCCGCTTCAAACGGCTCGCCGAAGCGACCGCCGCGCCAGCACCATCTGAACCCGGCGTCGATCCCGAACCCATGTTCCCTGACAAGCCCGACCTCGTCTTGATCGACGGCGGCGCCGGACAACTGTCAGTCGCCCAACAGGTCATGGCCGATGTCGGGCTGCACGACATTCCCCTTGTCGGCATTGCCAAGGGTCCGGACCGCGATGCCGGCCGCGAGCACTTCCACGTTCCCGGCCGCCCGCAGTCCTTCATGCTCGAACCGCGCGACCCCGTGCTCTACTTCATCCAGCGCCTGCGCGACGAAGCCCACCGCTTTGCTATCGGCACCCACCGCGCCAAGCGCTCCAAAGCCATCAGCGCCAACCCGCTCGACGAAATCGACGGCATCGGTCCATCGCGCCGCCGTGCCCTCCTCAACCACTTCGGCTCGGCGAAATCGGTTTCAAAGGCAGGCATTGAAGATCTGAAGGCCGTCGAAGGCATCTCCGCCGAAATGGCGCAGAAGGTCTACGACTTCTTCCACGAGCGCGGCTGACGCTCAGCGATCGAACCTGCGCGCTATCAATATCAGCAGCGGAAACGCCACCGCCCACACCGCACCAATGGTCACGAGACTCTGCCAAACTGGTTCGCCCAGCGTCAGCGCACCAATCTTCGAGCCCGCATAATAAGACGGCCCGCTCGCCAGCGCGCCGAATAGCACTGCCAGCCATAATCGGTCTTTCATCCACGCCAGCGACACGTTGATCAGCGTCGCGAACGCCGCCCAAAGCCCGATCATAAACGCCGGCGGCATTCCAGAGACCGTGGCTTGCGCTGCATACTGCGTCGCGCCCGCAGCCATATTGATGATCTCCACACATATCCCAAGCAGAATGGCGGCTGCGGCCAGCATCAATTCAGCCCGCCGCTTGTCAGCCGGCATCATCCCGAGATGGATCACGAGAGCCACGAGCGAGGGCACGACCGCCAGCCCAAACTCGCCCTGCGCAGCCAACGCCGCCACTGCAAACCACGCCGCGTAACTCAACGCCACGTTCATAAAAACCCGCATTTACCCCCCAATCCCGCCGAGCCCCCAAGCCATCTACGCGATCGCGTTGCTGGAAGATGACTGAGCCTTACCCATTGACGCAGCCATCCCTCACGTAGACATAAAGGCTCGCCGTTGCCGGAAGACACTCCGTACACCGGCGTTGGAGTTTCGAGACTATGACGGCCACCACCGAAATCACGCTGCGCTACTTTGCCTGGATCCGGGAAAAGACCGGCCTCGCCCAAGAACGCTTAACACTGCCGCCCACAGTGGAAACGGTCGCCGATCTGCTCGCATGGCAAGCCACGCGCGGCCCGGAATTCGCCGATGCCTTCGCCAAACCCGGCATCATCCGCGCCGCCATCGACCAGCGCCACGTCAAGCCCGCCACCACCTTGGTCGGCGCCCGCGAAATCGCCTTCTTCCCCCCTGTGACGGGAGGCTGACGCCATGGCCGTCCGCGTCCAAACCCAGGACTTCGACATCGCCGCCGAGATCGCAGCCCTCACGTCTGACCGCACGGACATCGGCGCTGTGGTCACCTTTACCGGCCTTGTCCGCGGCCAAGCCTCCGGCCACGACCTCGTGTCCATGACGCTGGAACACTACCCCGGCATGACCGAAGCCGAGCTCGAAGCCGTCGAAGCCGAAGCGCACGCCCGCTGGCCCCTGCAAGCAAGCCTCATCGTCCACCGCGTCGGCGAATTACAGCCCGGCGCCAACATCGTCCTGGTGATCACCGCCTCGCCCCACCGCCAAGCCGCCTTCCAAGCCGCTGAATTTCTGATGGATTATCTCAAAACCCGCGCGCCCTTCTGGAAGAAGGAAACGTTCGCCGGCGGCCAGTCCGCCTGGGTCGACGCACGCGAAGCCGATGCCACCGCCGTAGAGCGCTGGACCCGCAGCCCCTCGTAGCGGGCTCTTCCGGAATACAACCGCGAGACCCGCGTTAGCACTTTGATAACCGTACCGGGTCCATATCTTTGCCCGATGCCGACCCGGAAACCGCCATCTTCTCCGGGGATGCTTCGGACTTACCCGTTTTGGTTATCGTTTTGCGTCGTCGGGGGTCGAAGGGGATGGTTCTGGACACGACACTTTCGCGCGTCTCGCGCGCGGCAACTTGCTTTGCCGCGGGAGCGATAGCCTGTGCCGTGATGTGCACCACCGTATCCGCCGAAGAAACGGCGCTCTCCCCGTCAGGCACGTCCGCCACGGCGGAAGCCGCCCCGGCCACTAAACCGACAGCTTCCAGCCGCACGCGTTTCCTCATCGGCCTCGACAAATCCGTTGCCTACACGGTGTCGGCCCTGCCCAATCCCAATCGCGTCGTTATCGACATCCCCGATGTCGCTGTGCGACTGCCGCCCGACCCCGGCCCTAATCCCGTCGGCCTCGTCAAATCAGTGCGCAGCGGCCAGACGGCCAGCGGCCAAACCAAAGTCGTCATCGAAGTCACCGAACCGGTCGTCATCGACAAGACCAAGATCGAAAAGGTGGAAGGCGGCAAGGGCGTTCATCTGTCCGTCGATATCATTCCGGCCAGAAAGCCCCTGAAGTCGCAGCCATTCGCTCTGGGCGCCGCCGGCATACAGCCCCCGCTTCCAATGCCCGCCAAGCGTCCTGGCGAGGCCGCAAAGGCCGCCTATAAGCCCATCATCGTCATCGACCCCGGCCACGGCGGCCACGACACCGGCGCCATGAAGCACGGTGCCATCGAAAAGGACGTGGTGCTCGCCTTCGCCAAAGTTCTGCGTGACAAGATCGAGAAGACCGGCCGCTATAAAGTCTTGATGACCCGCGACACCGACGTCTTCGTTGAACTCGACGAACGGCGCGCCTTTGGTGAGAAGCATCAGGCGGCGCTCTTCATTGCAGTACATGCCGACTATGCGAAAACCAGTGCACGCGGCGCGACCATCTACTCCCTTCGCGAAAGCGTCGCCAATTCTTTGAAGCGCTCGGCAAAAGGCGATGTTTCCGAGCATCTCCTCTCGGACAGCGAACTGGCCGCCGTCAAAAAAGCCAACGGCGACAACAACGTCTCAGCGGTTCGCAATATCCTCGCAGACTTTGCCGGCCGCGAAGTCGAGAGCACCCGCGAGCGAACCAACATCTTCTCCCGCTCTGTCATCGAACACATGGGCGAAACCACCAGCCTTCGTCAAAAGCCCGACCAGCAGGCCGCCTTCCGCGTCCTAAAGACCGCGCAGTTCCCCTCGGTATTGATCGAGCTGGCATACGTGACCAACAAGGAAGATGCCCGTCTTCTCCAGTCGAACGAATGGCGCGGAAAAGTTGCCGATAGCATCACGACGGCCGTCGAAAACTATTTCACGCACCAATTGGCCCGCCTACCAATGTAGGCTGAATGATTGCGCGGGTAAGCAGACACATCGTTAACCATCCGCGTTCTGCTCATTTTAATTTTTTCGGTCTACGGCTGATCGTCCGGAGGTAACGGGCGATGATAATGAAGACCCATCCGCTGCGGACGTTCGCGGAAGATACGCGCGCCTCGGTCGCGCTGACATTCGCGGTTATGCTGACGACGCTATTGATCGCGGGCGGCATTGCTGTCGATTACAGCCGCAGCTTGAACGTTCACACCAGCCTGCAGAACGACCTTGATGCTGCCCTTTTGGCGGGCGCCACGCAGTCCGACAAGACGGAAGAAATCCGTGAAGTGGCTCAGATGTACGTCGCCGACAATTGGCGCAATAAATTCGGCATCACCGGCAACGTCGAGATAATTGTCGACAAGCCTGAGGAGTCGGTCGTCCGTGGCCGGATTACTGTCCAGGTGCCAACCACTCTCATGGCAATTGCTGGCGTTTCCACCGTGCCCGTCAGCGTCGCCTCTGAAATTCAGATGGCAGGGCAGAATCTCGAGGTCGCACTTGTCCTCGACGTCACCGACAGCATGGCTGGGCCCAAGATAGAAGCCTTAAAGCAATCCGCCACCGAACTCGTCGAGAGAGCGTACGAAAACGAATCCTCGCGCGATCACGTCCGTATCGCCCTTGTCCCGTTCGCCGACTACGTGAACGTCGGCGAAATCAATCGCAACGCCAACTGGATCGACGTTCCCCTCGACACGGAAACGACGAGCGAAAGCTGCATCGATAACTACCGTGAAGTGACCGGCACAACGAACTGCCGCATGGAAACCTACTCCTACGACCGCGACGGGGTCACAGTCACGGGAGAGCAGCAAATCTGCGATTACGAATATGGCCCGCCGACAACGCGTTGCTTCACCACGACCTACTACAATCGCTGGTACGGCTGCGCCGCTTCGCGCGATTACCCTCTCGACGTAAAAGACGAGCAATGGGAGGTGCGTGTCCCGGGCGCAATGAACGTGGCGTGCGGCACCCCAGGCATGGAATTGACGAACGACGACGCCGCGTTGAAGCAACGCATCTCGGAAATTACGACCTTCGGCAATACCTACATCCCCGCTGGCCTGTTTTGGGGCTGGACGGTCCTCTCGCAACACGAACCATTTTCGACGGCCAAGGGCTATAACGAACTCGTCGATGGCAAGCCGATCGAGAAAATCATGGTGCTGATGACGGACGGTGCCAATACGCGATCGCCCAACTACGTGGCCAAGAACCACTCCGGAAACGATGTCGCCATGGCCAATTCCCGAACGGCTGAGCTGTGCACGAACGTGAAAAGCCAGCAGATCAAGGTCTATACGGTCGCGTTCGATGTCATCGACGAAAACCTCAAAGACATGCTTCGCGATTGTGCATCCTCGCCGCAGAATTTCTATGACGCCGAGGACGCAACGGAGCTCCAGGCGGCATTCGCCAATATCGGCGCGAATTTGTCGCCGCTCCGCATCGCACGCTAAGCCGCCTGCCAACGCGGCCCCAAAAAAGAAGAAAGGCCGGTCGCATGACCGGCCTTTCGTGTGTCTGCCGGCGACGGATCGCACCCGCCACCGGCCTTCGTCATTCAAGCACTACTTGGAGGGTGTGCAGGTTTGAGTCGCCAGAGGAGCAGAAAAAGCCATTCGAGATCGAGCCTCCTTGCGAACGAGCGGCGTGGTCGCGACGCCAAAACGACTGCTGGACTTGGACGAAAGTGCATCTTCATCAGGCACTCCCTCGAGGGTCGTAGCACCGCGCCGTGGAACCCGGGCCATGGGTTCCCCTTCGAAACAGTTGGACAGTGACGCACGCCGCGAGCGCGACGGGTGAGCCCATCGCGGCGAGTTCTGTCCGATTGGTCTGCAGGAAGGGGCGCGGCCGTCTTGGACGGCTCTGCGGGGAGATTTGGGTGCGGTTCGCTTCGACGCTCCCTCGAGCAGCCCCGTCCAGGACCGCTCCACGTCGAACCGAATAAGATGGCCAGTTGGTTTTGACCGGCACAGAGTTTCCAAGCGCTTTCGCCCTTTAGCTCCGACGCACGCACCTCTCCGGCACGCTCCGGATAAACCGGAACGGACCGGATGCGAGGCTCCCCCGCTGCACTGATGCTAAGTGATTCGTCCACAGGGCCAATGACACAAGTTTAGCCGGGCCCTGCCGGATTTCCGGCCAGTTGCAAAACGGCAGCGGCCCCACCATTAGCGGGGCCGCCAATAAATCAGAGACCTCGTCGGCCGGACCGTTACATGCCCGCGTCAGCCGACCTGGCTGCCCCGCGAACGGCCTTCTGCACCTTCTCAAACGCCCGCACTTCGATCTGCCGGACGCGCTCCCGGCTCACACCGAACTCAACCGAAAGATCTTCCAGCGTCGCCGGGTCTTCCGCCAACCTGCGGGCCTCGAAAATACGCCGCTCACGGTCATTCAGAGTATCGAGCGCTGTCAGCAGGAACGACTTGCGCCGGCTCGCCTCTTCGCTCTCGACAAGCCGCTCTTCTTGGCCCGGCGTCTCGTCAACCAGCCAATCCTGCCACTCACCGGCTTCCATGTCCGCGCGCACAGGCGCGTTCAAAGAGGCATCGCCGCCGAGGCGGCGGTTCATCGACACGACCTCGTCTTCGGTCACGCCGAGCTTTTTGGAAATGGCTTTGACGTGCTCCGGCTTCAGATCGCCCTCTTCCAGCGCCTGCAACTGGCTCTTGGCCCGCCGCAGATTGAAGAACAGCTTTTTCTGCGCCGCCGTCGTCCCAACCTTCACCAGACTCCACGAGCGCAGGATGTACTCCTGGATCGAAGCGCGGATCCACCACATGGCATACGTGGCCAAACGGAAACCGCGGTCCGGATCGAACCGCTTCACCGCCTGCATGAGGCCGACGTTCCCTTCGGAAATGACTTCGCCGATCGGCAAACCATAGCCGCGATACCCCATCGCAATGCGCGCCACGAGACGCAGATGCGACGTGATCAACTTCTCGGCTGCTTCCTTGTCGGCATGCTCTTGCCAAGCCTTCGCCAGCATGAATTCCTCATGCGGTTCCAGCATGGGAAACTTACGGATCTCATCGAGATACCGCGACAATCCCTGCGAACCACCGGCCAAAACTGGAAAAGATTTCGTGCTCATATTTGTTTTTACGGAACGGTTCCAAAAGCGGACCGGTCCCGGCTCCCTATCACCCGGATTGTCATATGGGAGGTCAACCTCCCAATGAAAATGGGATTACACCGAATTAATCGGCCGCCTCAGGTTGCAGCACCACATTATACCACACCATCGGCTCTCAGGATAAGACGATCCAGACCCCTTTGTTCCGTCGCTCGACCGTTTGCGGTCGCATCCGCGTCACGCCCGCCGTCCGCGCCCGCGTTTAATCTTTCCCGGCACCGTCTTGCCCGATCCAGCCCGCAAGGCGGCGATCAGAGCAGCCAAGTCCGCCGGCATCTCGGACTGGAACCTGTGCGACTTGCCTGTCACCGGATGCTCAAAGCCCAATTCGGCCGCATGCAATGCCTGCCGCCCCAAATCGTCCAGAGCGCTTCGCGCCCCGTCAGCCAGTCGCGCCGCCCGCGTCTGAAACCCGCGCCCATAGACCGGATCCCCCAGCAGCGGATGCCCGATATGCGCCATATGCACTCGGATTTGGTGGGTCCGCCCAGTTTCCAGAACCAACATGACGAGTGCTGCCACCGGTGACCCGTCCGTATCACTAAAAACCTCCAGCACTTCATAGTGGGTTACGGCGTGCCGGCCAGAACCCTCTGGAACCACGGCGATCTTGACCCGGTTCTGCGTCGACCGGGACAACGCCGCATCCACAACGCCCTTCGTCCGCGGCGGTACACCCCACACCACTGCCAGATACGCCCGCTGCAAACGCCCATCCGCACCATGCGCCGCGAACTGTTCCGACAACCCCGCATGCGCTGCATCGGACTTCGCTGCCACCAGCAGCCCGGAGGTATCCTTATCCAGCCGATGCACGATACCCGGCCGCTTCACGCCGCCGATCCCCGACAGGCTCTCTCCACAGTGCGCGATCAGCGCGTTGACGAGCGTTCCAGTCCCATGTCCAGCGGCGGGATGCACCACCAGGCCTGCCGGCTTATCAATCACGATCAGATGCCGGTCCTCGAAAACGACGGTGAGCGGGATATCCTCCCCTTGCGGATCGGCAGCAACCGGCGGCGGCAAGGTGACACTCATGGCCTGACCACTGCGCACCTTCGTGCCCGGATCGGTCACCGCCACACCGTCTAGCGTCACCTGCCCCGACTTGATCAGACCTTGCAACCGCGAACGGCTGATCGCCGGGATGGCCGCCGTCAGCACGCGGTCAATCCGCTGCCCCTGCGCTTCCGCGCCGGCAACGATCGCAATGACGCCACCCGCCACCGCAACATCGTCGTCGTCCAATTCCTCGATATCGTCGTCCGGAAGGTCAGCTATCATGATGGTGTGTGAAGCCTCGAAAAACGGGCGTGTCGTGTCTTGCGCGATGGGGAGCACGAAAGGCGCCTATAATCCAGCATTACCGCCAGCTACCAGCCCGAAGCGCCCACTTTTGCTGCAGACGCCGCAGCGAAAGCGGGATCCCGCTCAGACCACTTCGCGCTTGATACCTCAAGCCCCTTCTCGTACAGGTCTGCGTCCGGCCCGACGCCCCGTTCGTCTAGTGGCCCAGGACGCCCGCCTCTCACGTGGGTAACAGGGGTTCGAGTCCCCTACGGGGCGCCATCCGCAAGCAAGTTCAATAAGTTAGACGTATGTCTAAGCCACACCGACCGTCAGGCTATGGCTCGGCTTGCTGACGCCTCTTCTCCTCTTAGTTGCACCAGTGCGTAGTAGCTTGGGCGCGACCACTTCTGAAATTGGCCAGCCATTTTGCACAATGATGGCCTTGGCGCGTTGGATCTGTTCGTCCTCTTGCTCCACATGACGGAGGATGCCTTCCAGCCTGTCGATCGCCCATGAAATGTCGGGCGCGTTGAAGCGCACAATCACGGTTGCCGTTGCGCACAACAACCGCTGAATTCTTTTGGGCGTCACCTGCGGCTTAGATCGCTCACTCTGACGGACCTGAGAAAAGGGATCCTTTCTTGTGCACATCGATTTGGGTATGCGTACCGCATGTTACCGTAGCCATGGAGCGGCCTATGACCCGCAAACAATGCCGGTGATCGGCTTCTCTTCCATGTGCTCGGTGCACTTGCAGAGTTTGAGCACGCACTCATTAGCGAACGAACGAAAGCCTCCGCGAAGAAGAAAACCGCAGTGGTGACGAAGCCTGCGGCACCGGCTGCAGAGATCGTTCAGGTCCGTCAGCTGGACGCAGCGCCGGCCAATACGGTGGCTTCAAGGTGAAGTCGCTGACTTACATTTGGGACGGAGCACCCTCCGCTATACTAGAAATCGGTGTGTTCCCTGCCACACGGCACCGGCAAACAGTGCGGTGCGTGAAAAGCTTTGCAGAATTCCATCGTTCAGAAACCTGCGAATCGCTCCTAACTTTTGATTGCGGGGACATCACGTATGGGATTCCGCGTCTGAAACACACTGGACCTGCGATAGAGCAGTCGCTGTTGGGGAATGTTCATGCGCAATGTGCGCTCATTGCGGGCTATCGCCGCCGGACTGATGTTTGCCGCTGTGGTTACACCAGCCGAGGCGATCGACGGCGATACGCAGCTCTGGAACACCCAGAACTTCAATTACAAGATTGACGATAAGTGGTCGGCGAATCTGGAAGTTCAGGAGCGCTGGTACGGCGACGTGTCGTACTTTGCGTTTTTCATCGTGCGGCCTTCGGTGACGTACAAGTGGAATGACTGGCTGTCGTTTACGGGCGGGTATGCGCATTTTCGGGTGTGGGATCCGGATGGCGATTTCGCCGACGAGGACCGCATCTGGGAGCAGGTCAACGTCCGGCTTTTCGGGGGCAAGGATCAGCCGACGCTGAACTGGCGAACGCGTCTTGAGCAGCGAATGTTCGAGGCCGGCGGCGATACGGTTTGGCGACTGCGTCAACAGTTGCGGCTGATGTATCCCATTGTGGATCGGGTTCAGGGCGTCGCTTGGTCGGAGACGTTCTGGCGGCTCAATGACGTCACGCAGGCCAACGGCCGCTTCGTCGAGGGCGGCATCGAACAAACGCGCCAATTCGCCGGGCTCAATCTGGAAGTGACCAAAAACTTCACGTTTGAGGCGGGGTACATGAACGTCTACACGTGGCGCGCCAGCGGCGACACCGTTGACCATGTGCCGTGGCTTATCTCGACATTCAGGTTCTGAATTCAGTTCCATTTTGGAGCCTGACCCCAAGGTCGATATGCGGACGTAGCGGCAGTAAAGACCACCGCAGCGGCCATCTGTTCCGGCTCAATAAGGGTTGATCCCTAACCGCTGAAGGCCAATTTGCAACTTTGTGCGCCTTGACAGCGCGTTCGACATGACTGGCGCAGTTTGCAACTCAGCAGACTTCATTCAGCATTTGCGGACTAAGCTAATCAAAATTCCTTCGTTCGCACTCGCGGGGCCTAGGAATACTTCTGTGGTCTCCCCACTGCTCGCCGGTCGGCGATTAGCCTTCTGGGCGCGGCCCTATGCGAGTGTTTCCCATGAACGAAATCATTGATTTAAAGACTCTGGCGGCGACCACCAGCTGGGGTCGCGGCACGGTCTATGACAGCATCGCGGAGACGATAGGGCATACACCGCTCGTGCGGCTCAACCGTCTGCAGAAGCGGGCAGATACGCTGGGTCAAGTTCTGCTGAAGCTTGAATTCTTCAATCCACTGTCCTCCGTCAAAGACCGCATCGGCGTCGCCATGATCGATGCACTTGAGGCGCGCGGAAAGATCACACCGTCGGAGACAACACTGATTGAGCCGACATCGGGCAATACGGGCATCGGTCTCGCGTTCGTTGCCGCCGCGCGCGGTTACAGGCTCATTCTTGTCATGCCGGAATCGATGTCGCTGGAGCGGCGCAAGATCCTCAAGCATCTGGGCGCCGAACTCGAACTCACGCCGGCCGCTGGCGGCATGGGCGGCGCGCTTGCCAAGGCGGCCGAGCTTCTCAAGTCGATTCCAAACTCAATGAGCCCCAGCCAGTTCGAAAATCCCGCCAATCCCCTTGTTCACGAGCGCACGACGGCGGAGGAGATCTGGCGGGATACGGGTGGCAACGTCGATGCAATCGTCGTCGGCGTGGGCACGGGCGGAACATTGACCGGCGTCGGCCGCGTTCTGAAGGCCCGTAAGCCCGGCATCAAGATCATAGCCGTCGAACCCGAGGACAGCCCGGTCCTGTCAGGCGGACAAAAAGGCCCGCACAAGATCCAAGGTATCGGCGCGGGGTTCGTCCCGGCCGTTCTCGATCGCAACCTGATTGACGAGGTCGTTACAGTCTCGAATGACAAGGCGTTCGAGTACGCGCGGCATTTGGCCCACGTCGAGGGCATTCCAGGCGGAATTTCGTCGGGAGCTAACGTTTACGCGGCAATCGTCGTCGCCTCGCGCGAGGCTTATTCCGGCAGGACCATCGTGACATTCGCGCCGTCATCGGCCGAACGTTATTTTTCATCGGATCTTTTTGTCTAGCACCTATTCCGATTTGGCTTGAATATACCGGCGGAGGCGCAAGCCTTCGCCGCACTTCGTTTCTGCGGATCAGCGCAAGCCGGTTTCGGCCTGGATGTCTTTCAATGCGGCGACGAGCACGTCGATCTCGCCGCAAGTGTTATAGAACGCGAACGATGGCCGCACCGTCGTCTCCTGGCCGAAGCGGCGCAGGCTCGGCTGGGCGCAATGGTGGCCGGAGCGCACGGCGATGCCATACTTATTGAGCCGCGCCCCGACCTCTTCACTGGGCACGCCTTTGATGACGAGCGAGATCACGCTCGCCTTCTCCGGCGAATTGCCGATGATCGTGAGGTGCGGAATCTGGCGCAACCGTTCCGTGGCGTACACGAGAAGAGAGTGCTCGTAGCGGGCAATGTTTTCCAGCCCGATCCGCTCGACATAGTCGATGGCAGCACCCAGTCCGACGGCGTCGGCGATGTTGCCGGTGCCCGCTTCGAAGCGCGACGGAGAGGCGTGGATCTCTGTGCGTTCGAACGTCACGTCACGGATCATGTTGCCGCCTGTCTGGTACGGCGGCAGGCTGTCCATCAATGCCTTCTTACCATAGAGCGCGCCGATACCCGTGGGACCAAACAGCTTATGTCCCGAGAACACGAAGAAGTCGGCATCCAGATGCTGGACGTTGACCTTCATGTGCGAGACAGATTGGGCGCCGTCGACCAGCACCTTCGCGCCAACGCGATGACCCATCTCGACGATCGTTTTGGCCGGCGTAATGGTGCCAAGCGCATTCGAGACCTGCGTGAAGGCGACAAGCTTGGTTCGGTTTGTCAGCAGCTTGTTGAATTCATCAAGCAGCAGCGTCCCGTTATCGTCGACGGGAGCCACACGCAGCTTCGCGCCTTTGGCCAGACACAGCATCTGCCAGGGAACGATGTTGGCGTGATGCTCAAGGTTGGTGATCACGATTTCGTCGCCCGGGCCGATATGCTGCTGCCCGAACGTTGCCGCCACAAGGTTGATGGCCTCGGTGGTGCCACGCGTGAAGATGATTTCGTCTGGCCCGCTGGCACCAAGGAAGCGCGCAACTTTCTGGCGGGCGCCCTCGTAGGCATCGGTGGCGCGCGCGGCCAATTCATGCGCCGCGCGATGGATGTTGGAGTTCTCGTGCTCGTAGAAATAGGTGATGCGGTCGATCACCGACTTCGGCTTCTGCGTCGTAGCGGCGTTGTCGAACCAGATCAGCGGCCGGCCATTGACGGATTCCGACAGGATCGGGAAGTCGCGGCGGATGCTGTGAATATCGAACGCCGGGTGCGCAGATTGCAATTCCGACTGATGGAAGGGGGCCGCACCTGCGCCCGACACGTGCGATTGGCCGGGGATCGACAGCCCATCGAGGAAGTACAGCCCGGTATCGGACGGGACGGCCGGGGTGGCCGGCACAGGAGGAACGGAGAAGGCTGCCAGCGGGGCTAACAGCGCATGCAGTTCCCGTTCAAACGGCAGAGCAATCGGGTTGCCCACATTGCCGGTTCCGCCCGACGGCGGCGTCGCAATACCCGAACTGTCGACGAGAACCGGTGCCGGCGGATTTGCCGGAGGCGGCTGCGGAATGGATGAGTGATGAGCGCCGTTCGGGACGCCCGTGCCAGGCCCGCCACTGGCGTGCGACGGCGGTGTGCTGATCGTCCCGAGTTGTCCGGTCGCAGCCCCTGTATCAATCGATGCCGGAAGCGAGGGGTGAGCGCCGTTGGCAAGCGCCTGGATCGCAAGCGCATCGAGAGCGTCGGTATTCGGCGGAACAGCCGCTGTGCCGAGCGTCGACGCATCCGGCGTTGCTACTCCGGAAGGGGCGCCGGGGAGAAGATCCGGTGTCGCGTTCGGCACGATCGACGGCGAAATCCCAAAGCCGCCGACCGACGGCGTCGCGCCCACATTGGATGGAAGTGACGGCAGTCTCGGATTGACGTGCGCCTGCGTGCCCGACAGATCGAACACCGAAAAGGCCGAGGGTGCGCTTGGCGTGACGGGGGGAATCGAAGGTGCCGACGACGGAATAGCCACAGGATTAGGAACCGCTCCGGTCACGCCAGTCGGCGTTGCGCCAAGACCGGGCAGCGGCGGTCCAGCAACGGAAGGGACGTCCAGCAAGGGCAACGACGGCACGGTTTCACCCGGAAGGGCTGCGAAGAAAGCATTGGCCAAACGGGTCAGCAGAGCGGGATCGGGCAGGCCCGGAGGCAGCAGACCGCCGCCTACCTGGCTGCTCGCCGCTTGGGCCAGCGCATCAAGATCCGCCGGACCGTGCGGCAGTCCGAGATTAGCTATAGACATGGTACTTGCCCACCTCGACGCCTTCCAACACGCCGAGCGCATCGTCCGTCAGAACGGCGAGCGAGCAGTAGAGCGAGACGAGGTAGGAAGCGATCGCCTGATCGTTTATGCCCATGAAGCGGACCGAAAGCCCCTTCGTAAGTTCCCCCGGCAAACCAGGCTGATAGAGGCCGACCACGCCCTGCTTGGCTTCACCGGTGCGGATAAGCAGGATGTTGGTCTTGCCCCCCTTCACTTCAAGCTTGTCGGACGGGATGAGCGGCAGGCCGCGCCACGTCAGGAAAGGCGAGCCGAACAGTGTGACGGTCGGCGGCGGAACGCCGCGGCGCGTGCACTCGCGGCCGAAGGCAGCGATCGCCTGCGGATGGGCAAGGAAAAAGGCCGGCTCCTTCCAGACCTTAGAGATCAATTCGTCGAGATCATCGGGCGTCGGCGCACCCGTCCGCGTCTTGATCTTCTGGGCCGAGGCGGCGTGCGCCAGCAAACCGTACTCCTTGTTATTGATGAGTTCGCTTTCCTGGCGCTCCTTCACCGTTTCGATGGTGAGTCGCAGCTGCTCTTTGATCTGGTTGTGCGGGACGCTGTAAAGGTCGGACACGCGCGTATGCACGTCAAGGACAGTCTGCACGGCGCTCAGGAGGTATTCGCGCGGGTTGTCGATGTAATCGACATAGGTCTGCGGCAGCACGCGCTCATCGCGCAGCGAGCAGGCGACTTCGACGCTGTCGGCATCCTTGACCTTGTTGACGCGGTAGATGCCGGCCTCAACCGGCACCCAATTCAGGAAGTGCACAAGCCAGCGCGGCGTGATGCTCGACATTTGCGGGACGGTCTTGGTCGCGTTGGCTAATTGCCTCGCCGCGATATCGCCTAATGCCGTTTGTGTTTCGTCTGCCATGTTAGTTCCCTACTTCCGTTATAATGGCGAATATCATTGCTGTTAATATGGGTATTCACAGAATAAGATTAGCGGTCAATGCCACGATATTAGATTCAGATTCCGGAGCCGGACTCGAACGAGTCCGCCGTCGCCTGCGCTTGCAGAACATGGCTTCCGGCCGGCACGCTCCGCGTGAGCCAAACGTTGCCGCCGATCACGGATCCACGGCCGATCGTAATGCGCCCCAGAATGGTGGCTCCCGCATAGATCACGACATCGTCTTCGACGATGGGGTGCCGCGGCACGCCCTTCACTAAAGCGCCGCTGTCGTCGACTGAAAAGCGCTTAGCTCCTAGGGTGACGGCTTGATAGAGCCGAACGCGTTCGCCGATTTGAGCCGTCTCTCCAATCACGACGCCGGTCCCGTGATCGATGAAGAAACTCGACCCAATTTGCGCGCCAGGATGAATGTCGATTCCGGTGGACGAGTGGGACAGTTCGCTGATGATGCGCGCGAGAATCGGCGCGCCAAGCCGAAAAAGTTGGTGAGCGATCCGGTGATGGTAAATTGCTTTGACGCCCGGATAGCTGAGGAGAATCTCTTCGATGCTTTGCGCGGATGGGTCACCATCAAAGGCCGCCCGCGCGTCGAACAGCACGCTGTCGCGCACATCGGGCAGTCGCTCAGCAAAATCGCGCAGGATCGAGGCCACAGCCCCGTCGATGGCGGAATCATCGCGCTGTTCCAGAGCAAAGGTGAACCGCAGCTCCTGATGGAGCAATCCGCGTAGCTGCCGCAAGGCGGTATTGAGTGTATGACCGACGAAGAAGTCGATGCCGTCGTCCGTTCCGTCCTGCCCGCCACCGTGGCGCGGAAACAGTGCGGCAAAGAGCTCCTTGAGCACCCGGCCGGCAACGTCCGGATTGGGTAGATCGCGTGCGTAAGCGCTCTTGGCAGTTACCGTTCGCGCGCGTTTGCGCGACTCCTTTAACTCGGCAACAATCTTCTCAAGCGGGATAACAAGACTCGACAGTGCGGGGACAGCGGGCGGATTCTGGTGGACCGACATGCAGCAGCCTAAGCGAAAGAATTCAGTATCCGTTATTTAGGAGACAAGGCCGGTGTGCGGGAAAGAAGAAGAATTGATAAGCTCTTCAGGCTTTCCCCACACCGGCCGCGCCGTCCCACCCATCACTTCTGCTTGGCTGTGATCTGATCGTAGATGCCACCATCGGTGAAATGTGTTTTCTGCAGTTCCGCCCACTGACCGAGCTTGTCTTCAACCCGGAAAGTCTTGATCTCCGGGAAGCGGGCGGCGTTGGCCTTCAACACCGCTTCGCTGCGTGGCCGGAAGTTGTGCTTGGCGATCAGCGCTTGCGCGTCCTCGGTGAAAAGAAAGTCGAGATACGCCTTCGCAGCCGCCTGCGACCCGCGCTTTTCCGTGACCGTGGTTACGAGTGCGACCGGAGGGGCGGCCTCGATGCTTAGAGAAGGATAGACGACCTCAAAATTGGCGCCATCGACTTCGTTTTTGATGAGAGCCGCTTCGTTTTCGAAAGTGACCAGAACATCGCCGATCGCCCGCTGCGTGAAGGTTGTCGTGGCGCCGCGCCCGCCGCCGTCGAAGACCGGCACGTTGGCAAAGAGCTGGCCGACGAATTCGCGCGCCTTCTCGGGACTACCGAGCTTGTCCTGCGCATAGCCCCATGCGGCCAAATAAGTGTAGCGGCCGTTGCCGGACGTCTTTGGATTTGGAATCACGACCGAAATGCCGGATTTCACAAGATCATCCCAATCCTTGATGCCCTTCGGATTGCCCTTGCGCACCAGGAAGATGCTGGTCGTCGTGTACGGCGAAGCGCCGTTGGGGAAAGCCTTGCGCCAATCCTCATTGACGACGCCTTTGCTGACGAGGAAATCGAGATCGGTCGGCTGGTTGAGAGTCACAACGTCGGCTTCGAGCCCTTCCGCCACAGATTGGGCCTGCTTGGTCGAGCCTCCGTGCGCCTGCTTGAGTTCGATGTCGGCGCCGCTCGTCGTCTTCCAATGGGCAACAAATGCCGGGTTGATGTTTTTGTAGAGTTCACGCGAAACGTCATACGACGCATTGAGAATGCTTGCCGGTGCGCCTTGCGCGAGGACGGTGATCGAAGCGATGACCAGGAATGCGGCGAACGTGCCGAACCAGGACAGTGTGCGGGAGATCGACATTGCAACCCTCGTTGGGAAAAAAAAGAGGGTCTAGTTCTGGCGATCTTGCACCTCCAAATGAACCAAGAAGAACTGCTGAGCTTATGTGCGAAGGGGCTTACTGTTGGCGGGCAAAAAAATGGCCGGTGCATCGCTGCACCGGCCAGGGATCAGACGCTATCCAGGAGAAGGTCACGTCTGGGGAGGAGCGGGGCGCACCAAGGTCTGCCTAGAGCTCGACACTACGATAATTCGCAATCTGCGGCCGCCGCGAGAGAGCCTGCGCGCGGTGCGCACGCGCGGCTTTCTCCGCAAGGGCCGCGCTGGCAAATCGACGGCCGTCGAGCGGCTGATAGGCTGAGAGTGCTGCGTGAAAGCGGAACTCACTCTCGCCGCTGTCGCGCAAGACAAGTCCGACTTGGTCGTCGCCGACCTCGATGACATAGGATTGGGACATGAATGATCCTCTTCCGGCTCCATGGCCGGTCCTCAAATGTTGCGTTTAACGGGGTTTAGACGTGTCAACCGTGTCAACAACAACCGGGACCGCAGCGGCCGGCCGGGGTGTAGGTCAGGATCAGATTAGGGCTATTCACAGCGCTCTCCATCATTTCGGAGATCCCGCCTGCGCGGGACACCTTAGCGTTTGATGACGCGGCGCAAGTCGCCTCGAAATCACCGCGGCCAGCGGACGAACCGCCGACGCAGTCATAAAAGCGCGATCCGCAGTCAAAGCAAACCAACAAGACCTGCGCTGCTTTTTCAGTTACGCGAAATACGAAAAGCCACCGCTTTCCCTCGCGGCATGAAAAATCCGCATAAGCTTAGAATGAATTGATCTTTCCGCACCATCGGGCGGATCGGTAGGGTCTGCGCAAATGGTCGGCAACGTCGGACGGAATGCGCGCGGCCCACACGCCACGCGCCGGGATCGCGCGCTCATGAACTTCCAGCAACTGCGCATCGTCAGGGAGACGGTGCGCCAGAACTTCAATCTGACCGAGGCCGCCAATGTGCTCCTCACCTCCCAATCAGGTGTCAGCAAACACATTCGCGATCTAGAGGACGAACTGGGTTTCGAAATCTTTGTTCGCCGCGGCAAGCGTCTGCTGGGTCTGACCGATCCCGGGCGCGAAGTGGCCGCCGTGGTCGAACGCATTCTCCTCGAAACGCAGAACGTCGAGGATCTATCCTCTAGCATTGCAAAGCGCGACTCCGGCTCTTTGGTCGTGGCGACGACGCATACCCAGGCCCGCTACTCCCTGCCGGCGGTGATCGCCGATTTCAAGAAGGCCTTTCCCGATGTCCGGCTGACCCTGAAACAGCTCAGCCCCAAAGACATCGCCAACGTCCTTCTCGAGGGCCGGGCCGATGTCGGGATCGCAACCGACACGCTGGAGCATAACCCGGACATTCTCACCTTCCCCTTTTTCTCCTGGGAGCATGCCGTCGTCGTCCCGAAGGCGCATCCATTGGCGCGCCAAAAAAAGGTCACGCTCGACTCAGTCGCCGCCTACCCCATCATCACCTACGATGAAGGACTGACAGGCCGCGCCCGCATCGACCATGCTTTCCAGGAACAAGGAGTCGTGCCCGATGTCGCCATGACGGCGCTTGATGCTGACGTCATCAAAGCCTACGTCGAACTGGGCATGGGCGTCGGCATCATCGGAGCGATGGCGTTTGATCCCAGCCGTGACACCGGGCTGCGTCTCCTATCCACCCCACACCTGTTCGAATCAAACACCTCCAGCATCGCAGTGCGCCGCGGCCGCTTTCTGCGCGGATACGTCTACCGCTTCATCGAGATGTGCGCTCCCGACGTCACCGAAGCGCGCGTCCGCGCCGCCGAACGCGCTGCCAACGCATAAATCATTGAGCCAAACCAGTTGGCCTATGCAATGTCGTCCGAGGGCGCGGCACTCGCTTCCTGGCGAACGACCTTCTCGGTGAGTTTGGCCGAGCATAGTTCAATAAAGCGGTACGAGTAGGTCCGCAGGTACGTACCGCGCCGGACCGCGATACGGGACGTGTTGGCCGAGAACAAGGAGGTCGCATCAAGAAGTTTGAGTTGCGGGTCACGGTCGGGGGTGAACGCCATTGACGCAATGATGCCGATGCCCAGTTCCAACTCGACGTAAGCCTTGATCACGTCGGCATCGAGAGCCGTCATCACGATATCGGGAAGAATCTCGGCTTTGAGAAATGCTTCGTCGATCCGGCCGCGGCCTGTGAAGCCCGTCTGATATGTTACGATGGGCCATTCAGCAATGGCGTCAAGCGTGAGCTTCTTCTGCTTCGCCAGCGGATGTCCTGCCGGAACAATGACACCGTGATGCCAAGTATACCATGGGAATGCCGCCAGTTCCGGGGCGTCTTGCAAAGCTTCCGTAGCAATCCCGATGTCGGCCCGGCCATCCCGCAGCATGGCGACGATTTCGGACGGGGATGCTTCATGCAACACCAGATTGACCTTCGGAAACTCCTTCTTGAACGCCGTTACGATCTTCGGCAACGCGTATCGCGCCTGCGTATGCGTTGTCGCGACTGTCAGTTGGCCGCGGTCCTTGTTGGAGAATTGTTCGCCGAGCTTCTTTATGTTGTGGGTGTCCAGCAGAATGCGCTCAACGATGCCGACGAGTTCCTGGCCTGGCTCCGTCAAACCGAGCAGACGCTTGCCCTTGCGAACGAAGAGTTCGACGCCCAGTTCATCCTCCAGATCCTTGATGTGCTTCGACACGCCGGATTGGCTGGTATGGAGAGCGTTTGCCACTTCGGTCAAATTGAAGTTGCGCCTGACCGTTTCTCGAATGATGCGCAGTTGCTGAAAATTCACGGTTCTTATCCCGACGCTTGATCACGGAAGAGACTGAGCCGGCGGCTGCGCAGCCGCACGCGCTGCCCATTGGCTAGACCCAGCCGCGCGAGATCGTCCGAGCCGACCTCGACTTCGAAATAGTCCTTTGCGCCACCACGCTCGGGACCGTTGGCGATGAGTTCGACACGCGAGATTCCGCCATTGCTGAGTACACGGTTCACACGCGCAGCGACACCGGACGCTTCCGGCGCATCGGGAACAATTTCTGTATCATGAGGCCGAGCGTAGGCAACCACCGGTTCGCCTTCAGCCAGATCAGTGCGCGCATGGGCGAGTAAATCGCTCCCGACACGAACAAAGCTGCCCTCAACCTTGCCCCGGAAGGCATTCACATTCCCTATGAACGAGTAAGCGAATGAGGTCGCAGGCTCTTCATAGATCTGCTGTGGCGACCCGATCTGCTCGATGCGCCCCTTGTGCATCAGAACAATGCGGTCAGCCACCTCGAGTGCCTCTTCTTGGTCGTGGGTCACGAAGATCGAGGAGATGTGCAGTTCGTCGTGCAGCCGCCGCAGCCAGCGCCGCAGTTCCTTGCGCACTTTGGCGTCGAGCGCACCAAATGGCTCGTCGAGCAAGAGCACCTGCGGCTCCACCGCCAGCGCGCGCGCCAGTGCGATGCGCTGACGCTGACCGCCTGACAGCTGAGACGGGAACCGGTCTTTCAACCAGCCGAGTTGCACGAGATCAAGCAGTTCATTAACGCGGCGCCGGATATCCGCTTCCGCCGGACGCTCTTTGCGTGGCTTGACCCGCAGACCGAACGCAACGTTCTCGAACACCGACATGTGGCGGAAGAGGGCATAATGTTGGAAGACGAAGCCGACCTGACGCTCGCGCACATGCTTTTCAGTGGCGTCTTGCCCGTCCAGGAGAATTCGGCCGCTATCAGCAATCTCCAAGCCGGCGATGATGCGCAAAAGAGTTGTCTTGCCGCAGCCGGAGGGACCGAGCAACGCCACAAGTTCCCCGCGCGGCAAGTTCAAAGAAACATCGTCCAGCGCCCGGAACGTTCCGAACGACTTGGTGATGTGATCAATATCAATGCTCATTGGTCGTTCTCCACCGCCGCGTTGCGCTCGGCTTGCCATTCAACATATGTCTTGAGGATCAGTGTCACCAGCGCCAGCAGCGCGAGCAGCGATGCGACCGCAAACGCAGCCGCAAACTGATACTCGTTGTAGAGAATTTCCACATGCAGAGGCATCGTGTTGGTCTCGCCGCGAATGTGGCCCGAAACGACAGAAACCGCGCCGAATTCGCCCATTGCGCGCGCGTTGCACAGGATGACCCCGTACAGCAGAGCCCACTTCACGTTGGGCAACGTCACGCGCCAGAAAGTCTGCAGCCCCGATGCGCCTAGGATGATCGCCGCCTCTTCCTCTTCCCGGCCCTGCGACTGCATGAGTGGGATGAGTTCGCGTGCAACGAACGGGAACGTGACGAAGATCGTCGCCAGCACGATACCAGGTACCGCAAAGATGATCTTGATGTCGTTGGCCTGCAGCCAGCTGCCAAACCAGCCGTGCGCACCAAACAGCAACACGTAGATGAGGCCAGCGACGACGGGCGACACCGAGAACGGCAGATCGATGAGCGTAATCAGAAACTGCTTCCCTCGGAATTCGAACCGCGCGATCGCCCAGGCCGCCGAGATGCCGAAGATCAGGTTGAGCGGTACGGCAATCGCCGCCGCGAGCAGCGTCAGCTTGATGGCCGAAATCGCGTCTGGGTCGGTGAGCGAGGCGATGTAGGTCTCCCAACCCTTGCGGAAGGCCTCTACGAAGACAAGGATCAGCGGTAGCACAATAAAAAGCGCAAAAAACGTGAGGCTGATGCCGAGGATCAGGGCTTTCACGAGGGAACTGTCGCGTGTCGCAAGGCGGTCTTCAAAATGCGTCGTCGAGACCGAAAGCCGGCCTGCCAGGGATGCTGCAGCTCCGGCCATCAGACGCTCCTCCGCGTGCTGCGGGCCGTCCAGCCTTGCAGAAGATTGATGATCAACAGCAGAATGAAGGAGACGATCAGCATGACGGAAGCGATGGCCGTGGCGCCCTCGTAATCGAATTCCTCCAGCCGCGTGATGATCATGAGCGGCGTGATTTCCGACACGTACGGGATGTTACCGGCGATAAAGATGACCGATCCGTATTCGCCCACAGCCCGCGCGAAGGCGAGCGCAAATCCGGTAAGTAGAGCCGGCAGAAGCGCCGGAAAAACGACTCGCCGTACCGTTTGCCAGCGCGTTGCGCCTAAAGACGCTGCCGCCTCTTCAAACCCGACATCGAAATCTTCGATGATCGGCTGCACGGTGCGCACCACGAAGGGAAGCCCGATGAAAACAAGCGCCACCAGCACGCCCCAGGGACCAAACGCGATCTTGATGCCAAGCGGCTCCAGGAGCTGCCCCAACCAACCGTTGGGTGCATAGAGCGCTGTCAACGAAATACCGGCAACCGCCGTCGGTAAGGCAAACGGCAGATCAACGAGGGCGTCGACGATTTTCTTTCCGGGAAAGGAATAGCGCACGATCGCCCAGGCGAGCATAAGCCCGAAGATGACATTGATTGTCGCGGCCAAAAGCGACATGCCGAACGAAAGCTTGTAAGTAGCTACGACACGGTCGCTTGCGACCACGGACCAGAAACGATCGAAGTCCATCGTCGCCGTCTTGAAGAAGACAGCCGACAACGGAATGAGAACTATCAGCGAAAGATAGGCGAGTGTAAATCCGAGCGACAGCCCGAAGCCGGGCAGCACCCTGTTGGCGCTGGACATATGCGGCTCCCGTTAGCGCAATGCGATAAACGCAATAAGGACAAGTGCCGACGTGAGCCCACTCCAGGCAGCGGCTTTTTCTAGTATTCCGCTCAGGTCCGACATGATCTGGATACCGTGATGTTGCGCGTTGCGTGACACTATGACGGAGGCTCTGACACCTCCGAACGAAGAAGAACAGATTTCGATTGCTGGATTTCAGATATGGCGGCAAGCGCCCATGAGCTACCCCACTTTTCGCGACGCGCCGACCACGAGGTAGGCCGTTGCTACGCCCGAGCTGTTATTGGCAAACGTATGCTTCAGTCCGGCCGGGAAATGGATGCAATCACCCTCGCCGAGCGTAACTGGAGCTTCATCGCCAATACTCACGTCGAGCGTACCGGACGCTACAATAAGCGAGGCCGCGCCCCCGTCGCGACGCGCAGCGAAACTTTCCTTGTGACCCACCGGGACGCGGAACTCGTCGACCGAATAGCCGACTTGCCCCTCCGGCCGTGCCAGATTGCGGATGTGGACAGCCTTCCCATCCACTGAAGCCCCGTCGCTGCCAGAGCGGCGCGTCACAGTGTAAAGGGAGGCTTCGGGATCGGTGATCAATTTCGCGACAGGGACACCCAGAGCGGCTGCAACCTTCCACAACACGGTAATCGTGGGAACGCTTTTGCCGGTCTCAATCTGACCGAGCATGGCCCGGCTGACTCCTGATGCAGCGGCCAGGGTATCGAGCGAATGGCCCTGGCTGCGGCGGATCTCACGCAGGCTGCTTCCCACGACCTGTGCCACATGCGCAGCGGTATCCGCCGTCTTGGCTTTCAGCGAAGCCGGACGGCGCAAGCGGAAATCGATCATGGGATTGGTGTGATCTGAGGATGGATTGCTGTCGGTCATTATCAGACTGTAAGCAGGCTGATTTTCTGAGCGAACGAAGAAGTTGTGCTGAGCTTATGAAGAAAGCGCCCGAGAATCCGTGATTGCAGAAACAGGAAAGCCGTCCCTCTTGCGAGGGACGGCTCCCTTTCTGTCCGTCCTCTTTGGGAGAAGGGTCGAGACTAGAATTTGATGATCCCGCCGGCGGTCACGAAATCGTAGTCCTCCAGCGCCACGCCCGTCGGCGCAGCAACAGTCTGTGCCTCAGGCGTCACGTGCCGGTAGTTGAGATAGAGCGCGAGAGCGGCGGCATCGACGCCTTGAACGATGCCGAAACCGTACGACTCTACCGACGAACCGATGACCTGGCTGCCGAAGAGGGTTCGCGTGAGCGCGGCCCCACTGTAATCATAGTACTCGCCGGAAATGGTTGTTTTGCCGATGGGGAAGAACTTGCGCTCAATACCAGCCTGGACAGCGTAGAAATTATCATTGTTGTCGAGCCCGGGTGCCAGACCGTCGTCCTCCTTCTCACCGGCTGCAAAGTTCACGAACAAGCCGGTTTCGGAATGGAGAACGCTGATCGACCCGCCGAACTGCTGGGCATCGATGTTGGCGCGAGAGCCTGCCGTGGTTGACGTCTGCACACCGTCGGTAATCTCTCCATAGCCGATGCCGGCCGCGACGATGAAGCCCGAGAACTCGCCCTTGTAGCGCAGCGCGACATCCCAGAAGTCGTCAGCGCCCCAAGCGGCCGAGACCGTAAAGCCCTGGAATTCGGGCGAGGTGTACTTGATCGCATCGAACCGGCGCTCGCCCTCGCCCGGCTGGTCACCACCTTCGCCGATCAGACGGCGCCACTGCAAATTCGAAAGCGCGCCATCAGCCCGGCGGAGAAACAGGCCGCCGCCAGTATCTTCGATGTCCGAATACTTCTGCGCCTCAGTCGTCTGGCTGAGATTGATCTCGGTGATCGCATCCGTCGCCGTCGCCTGCCGGCCGACCGCGACCGTACCGAGCGACTTGCTGGAGAGGTACCAATGGCTGTCACGAATATCGAGACCACTGTCGGCGGCAGCTTGTGGATCGTCCTGATTAAACCGCTTGGAGTTCGCTGCACGAACACCGATCTCCAACCGGTAGCCGGCCGACCAGTCGCCATTGATCTTCGCCTTTCCGCGAAAGCCGATGCGCGTGCGCGAGTTGTCGTTCGTGTAGACGCCCGCGTTCGATTCGAAGCCATCATCCCAGAACAGCAGCGTCTCGTTCACCTGGCCGTAGATTTCGAGCGAAACCTTCCGGTTGCCCTTGCGCGCCGTTGTCGCCTCGAGCTCGGCGATGCGTTCTTCCAAATCCGCGCAGCAGTTGCCGCCCAGATCGGCCGCGTTCGCAAAGCCGCTGAGGCCCCCAAGACCGGCGAGCAGCGCCAAAGCTGCCGCCGAAGATGTCAGTGTCCGTCCCCCGTGCATTGTGATAACTCCGCTATTGTAGAGATTCGATCTGCACTAACAGATTGAATTTGCTTCTGATTCGACTCTGCCGGATGATCGCGTCTGCATCAATTCCGGCAATCATATTCACGCGTGATTGCAGTGGAGGGTTGTCCATCCGCCTCACGTGCGACCGGCTAACCGGCCCCCAGCCGGCTGGCCGACGGTACGGAACGGCGGAGCTTAAACCCCACGGGTCCGGTTGCGCCGCGCTTCCAAGACAACGGCCGGTGCGATTCGCTGAACCGCGCCGGCCGCTGATTTGAAATATGGTCCGAGCGTCTGCGCAGACGCTCGATGAGGTCGAGGCCTTCCGGCCAAGGGCCGAAGCCCGCCTCAGCGTTGATGTGTCCCGCATCTCCCAGATTGACGAGATCGGCGCCCCAACGGTCCGCCCAGTCGGCGGCCTTCCAGAGCGACATCCAGGGATCGTTGCTGCTGGCAACGACAACTGCAGGAAACGGCAGGGGATCGCGTGGCAAGTCCTCCGCGATATTGAACTTGTCGGGATCGGCGGGCGCCACAAGCAGCGCCCCGGCAATCCGGACTGCATCACGAACAGTCGCGTGCACTGCTGCCAGCGCGCCGAAGCTGTGCGCGGCGATGATATCGCTGCCCGGGATTGCGGGCAATATCGCGGCGAACGCGGGCCGACCACTCCGGCAAATCAGGTTTGGACCAGTCACCTTGGATGACGCGAACAGTGCCAGGAACCTGTTCTTCGAGCCAAGTTTGCCAGTGTGCAGGCCCACTCGAATGAAGCCCGGGAATGATAAGAAGTGTTGTCATTGTCTCTCTCTACGGTGAAGGTTTGGCCGGTTAGTCTTGCAGGCGGATGATGGACGCTGAGCGTCGACACCGGGCGACAACGGGCAGAGGGAGAGTGGCGGCCGGGAGCAGGCCAGACTGGCGCAAAGCGGCGATGAGTGCATCGGCAATGCGCGTCGCAAAACGGGCGTCTCCAATCATCGTGCGCTCCTGAAATGACTGATCGGTGGGAAGAAAAACGCCGCCCCGCAAAATTCTGTAGGTTCGCGGAGCGGCATGCGTTAGCCGGCTATTCAGCTCTTCTTGCCGTAGATCTGGTCGAAGATGCCGCCATCCTTGAAATGAACTTCGGTCGCTGCTGACCAGCCGCCGAAAACTTCATCGATCGTGAACAGCTTCACGGCGGAGAACTGCGACTTGTACTTTTCCTGCGCCTTGGCATCCTGCGGGCGATAGTAGTGCTTGCCGGCCAGATCCTGTCCTTCGGGCGTGTAGAGGTAGTTGAGGTACGCTTCGGCGAGTTTGCGCGTGCCCTTCTTGTCAACGTTCGTGTCGACGACGGTGACGGGCGGCTCGGCGAGGATCGAAATCGTCGGCGTGATGATCTCAAACTTGTCGGGGCCGAGCTCCTTGGTCGCGAGATAGGCCTCGTTTTCCCAGGAAATCAGCACGTCACCGATACCGCGCTCAGTAAACGTGGTCAGCGAACCACGCGCACCGGAGTCAAGAACTTTGGTGTTCTTGTACAGCCGCGTGACGAGATCCTTCGCCTTCTCCTCGTTGCCGCCGTCCTGCTTCAGGGCCCAGCCCCAGGCCGCGAGATAGTTCCAGCGTGCGCCACCCGACGTCTTCGGGTTCGGCGTGACGACTTCCACGCCGTCCTTGCCAAGATCACCCCAGTCCTTGATGCCCTTCGGATTACCCTTGCGGACAAGCAGTACGATCGTGGACGTGTAGGGCGAGGAGTTGTTGGGCAGGCGCTTCTGCCAATCGGCGGGGATCAGGCCGCCATTCTTGTAGAGCTGATCGACGTCGCCGGCGAGCGCCAGTGTTACGACGTCGGCTTCCAGCCCATCGATCACCGCGCGGGCCTGCTTGCCCGAACCGCCGTGCGACTGCTTGACGGTCACGTCCTCGCCGGTCTTCTCCTTCCAATGCTTGGCGAAGGCCGCGTTAAAGTCGGAGTACAGCTCCCGCGTCGGATCGTACGAAACATTGAGCAATTCCGCGGCATTAGCAGCGGCTGCCAAGCCAGCGAAGCTAAGCGACGCGCCGAGCGCCAAAGCCGTGCGGCGGGTGATCTTTGAAAGTGACATGATCGTCCTCTGTGACAGGTGTTGAACCTGACGAGGACGCTATCGGCGGAATGCCAATTACCGAACCAAGAAGAACTGCGGAGCTTATGCTGGAACGTGCAGATGGGTCGAGGGGTCACCCTTTGCATCAAGCGTTGCGGCCTGCCAGGAAATGCACATGCTGCAACCGCTCAAGGCCGGTATGGTCACGTGTCCCCCACCTCGACGCGTTCGCTAAGCGCCGAGAGTTGTGCTTTGCGAAATTGCACATCACCGTCAGTTAGGCGCGAACGCATCAGTTCGGCGAAAGCTTTAATCTCGGCCACGTCGACCAGCGTGGCGCTTTCCCTGCCGGCCTCAGCGCGCTCCAGCGCGGCAAGACAAGATGCCGCTCAGCCCTCAGCCGTTCGACGGGATTTTCCGCTGTGTTGCGTCAACCGGCTTTGGCCTCGTCTGCGGAAAATTGATCGAGCGCATCCGCGACGCTCACAAATCGATTAGCTCTTCCAATCCGTTCTTCCAACCCTTCGCTATTCAAACGGTCTCGAACGCCAGAGCGCGCTTCGACGACCTGCAGTCGAACGCCAAGCTCCCGAAGTTCGTCCGCCATGCCGGCCAATGTATGAGCGCTCTGGAGATCTACATACGGTGCGGCGGACAGATCCAACACAACAAGATTGGCCCCTTTGATCTCAGCACGGACCCGAGTGAGGATTGTATCGCAGACATGATCGATGTTGAAATAGATCAAGCTGGCTTCAGGCCTGAAGATCAATGCGCCGGGTATAGCTTCGTTATCTGTGTGTCGTTCCATATCCGAGAAACGGCGCGTACCCGGGATACGACCGAGCACTGCAACGTGTGGCTGAGAGGTGCGGTACATAAGCTGAACAAGAGAAATGATTGCGCCGATCATCACACCGCGCAGGAGGCCAGAGCCCAGAACGCCCATCAACGACGCCATCGCCACGACGAAGTCGGGGCGGCTGACGCGCCAAAGATGGAGCAGCGCATCGGCTTGGAAAAGACCAGCAACAGCCATAAGGACGACCGCCGCTAGAACTGGCTGAGGCAGTGCGCTCAACTGATTTGACAGAAAGAGGATGACGAACAGGATAAAAATCGCTGCGAATGCGCCAGATAACGGCGTGTGGGCGCCACTGCCCTCGTTGACCAGAGATTGAGACATGCCGCCACTGACAGGAAATCCGCGGCCCAAACCCGCGGTGAGATTGGAAGCGGCGAGCGCGAGAAACTCCTGATTAGCATCGAGCCGACCACCATGCTTGGCAGCGAAAGTGCGTCCGATAGCAGCTGTTTCGACAGCGGCAAGAAGGAAGCACGCGACGGCCAGCGGCAGCAGCGCGTTGATGTCCGACCAGTAAATCTCGGGAAAGCCGATCACGGGCAAGCCTTGGGGAACCTCCCCCAGAAGCTTGACGCCCTTTGCATTGAGGCCCAACAGTGTGGACGCGACGATCCCGCCCACGACTACGAAAAGCGCTATGGGCTTGTTGGGCAGCATAACCTTACCCAAGATAAGCGCCGCCAAGGCAGCAACACCTGCGGCAAGAGAAGCCGGGTTCGTATCACCCACATGCGTGATGAATTGGCCGCTATTTTCCCAAAAGTCTCCATGAGCTCCATGAATGCCAAAGAGCTTTGGGAGTTGCGTGCTGGCCAAGTAGAGCGCCACTCCACATTTAAAACCCACCATAACGCTTTCGGATATGAAATTCACAATGGCACCGGCTCGAACAGCCCATGCGATGAAGGCAATGACGGCCACGATAATTGCCCTGGCCGCAGCGAGGGCACCGAAGCGGGATGCGTCGCCTCCGGCGATGTCGGCCAGCGATGCACCGACTAGAAGTGAAATCGCGGACGTCACCGAAATGGCTGTGTGGCGGGAACTGCAGAACAGCCAGAACACGAGCCCTGAGAAGAGGCATGCATACAATCCAGCCTGAGGCGGCAAATTAGCAAGCGAGGCATCGCCAAGGCCAGCGGGTAGGAGATACGCCGCAAGCGTCAGACCAGCGATAAGGTCACCGCGCAGCCAGGATTTATCGTACGTCTGCAACCACACGAGAGCAGGCATCCAACGACGTAAGCCGGGGTCGTTCAATTTTGCGCCGCTATTCATGAAGCCCTCACGATCCGATCGTCGCCCCGATTTCTCGCTGGGCCATCGCTACGGCCGTCTGCGTTGCAGTTCAGAACTGTTAGCCTCCAAGAGCGATCGCAATCGCCACGAGGAGAGCCCCAAACAGAGAGACGCACAGACCAGTGACCCAGTATGGAGTCCACTTCATGTGCTTCCCGAGCCCAGTGCCGACAATGAAGAGCAAGGCCAACGCTATCGCGTTTGACGCACGCAATGCGGTCCCGACGTCCACCATGAAAATTGGCTCGACTCGGGCGGTGAAATGCGTGCCATCAGGCATTGAACAGCCAATCTCATGGAATGCCCAGAATTAAAGCGTTCCGGGAAGGTCCCGGAACGCTTCCGCGCGTCATTCCTTGGCTCGCGCCTCAAGCCCCGTCACTTCCGCGCGGCATGGCGTTGAAATCTCCGCCTTCTTGTCGATCAGACACTGAACAATACGTCCCTCTCCCATATCAACGTCAGCGCACAGCTTCTCGATATCTCCGTCGCAAGCCGCCGCAGCACGCAACACGTTGCTAACTGCGAGATCGACACCTTCCGCCGCCGTCAACATACCATCGAAACAGGCATCGCTCATTTTATCCTCGTGAGCCATCATGCACAAAAGGAGCCGGCCCTCTCCCGGAGTCACCGTGCTGCAGAATGATTTCAAATCCGGTGCGCAAGCCGCCTTGACCTTTGCAAGTGCCGCCTCGGCCTTTGCGACGGCGTCCTTGGAGAACTGTGTTTCTGCGCTCGCAGGCGCCGTGAACCCCAAAAGGACTGAGATCACGGCGCCGCACAAAAGGAGTGCAGGCTTTACACGATGTCTATTCATGGCGAACTCCTAACAGTTATTGCGATGTCACGTTTTGCAAGACCACGTGATCATACTCTCACGCAAATACCGAGACAATTAGCTGCGAACCTAAAGTGCAACTCATCTTTGCTCTGCCAAGCACTGCGATCCTTCTGTGCGTACTCGAATTATTTCACAAGACGATGAGCAATCTGATCTGATCCCAATTGGGTTATCGAGTGGCATCGATTTAGATCAGCGAGAAAGTCGCGACGTTTACGTTGTAATTTATACGCGATAGATTTGAGATGCCGGGCCATCCGTTCTACTTCGCAGATGCGCCGCCGTTTGTAGTAAAAACTGATAGTGTCGACTTGAATATCTGGCGCATTTGCGCGGCCGAGGGGGAAATCTATGCTGCGGCAGTTTTTATTCGGTGGCTTCGTCAGCATCTGCAATATCATCATCCACGCCCTTGTTATGACAGCCGTCGTTCGCGTGTCTCAGGCCGCGGCCGCTAAGACATCGAGGTATGACAGTCTTTTTTTGAGCGCCGTCATGGCGGCAACAGCGTCCGTACTGATGGTGGCGCACACATGCGAAGTCCTCGTGTGGTCGCTGGCCTACAGTCTGATCGAGGCCGTTCCACATAATGCGGATTACCTCTACTTTGCTTTCGTCAACTACACGACGCTTGGATACGGCGATATCGTTCCGGTTCAGAGTTGGCGGTTGCTCGGTCCAATGACCGCCATGAATGGTGTGCTGCTGTTCGGTTGGTCTACGGCTGTCCTCTTCGAGGTGCTGCGGAAGGCAATGACAAGGAACCCACGGGGTTGAAAGTGCCGGCGGTCGAGACAGAGCCAGCCTTGGCCTGCGTGAGAACCGCCAGCTCCCACCACCAAGTTTAAACTCCGTGGCTTTTCATCTAGCCGGTTGCCAATGGCTGGTTGGACGCGCCCGGCGCTAGGCGTCGTAACCGCAGGTCCTGCGGCCTCAGAAAACGTCAGGAATGTAGCGGAAATTGAGATCCTTGTTTTCCTTCGGCTTGTCGACTGAGCGCTTAGGCAGCTTCACCTTCTCTCGTGGAACGTCCTCATAGGGAATCTCGCTGAGTAGGTGTCGAATGATATTGAGACGCGCCCGCTTCTTATCATCTGAGCGAGCCACGTGCCACGGCGCCCAAGCAGTATCAGTCGCGTGAAACATCTCGTCGCGGGCTTTGGTGTAATCGTCCCAACGGGTGTAGGATTTGATATCCATTTTCGATAACTTCCAAATTTTGCGCTCGTCGTCGACCCGCGCTTCAAGCCGGCGAGTCTGTTCATCTGGGCTGACCTCAAGCCAATACTTGAGCAGGATAATGCCGGAATCGATCATCGCCTTTTCGACGTTTGGAACAGCATCTAGAAACTTCTTTACTTGTTCGTCGGAGCAGAACCCCATCACGCGCTCAACCCCTGCACGATTGTAGTAGCTTCGATCAAAAATGGTGATCTCGCCAGCAGCAGGAAAGTGGGGGATATAGCGTTGAATATAGAGCTGAGACTTCTCCCGCTCGGTCGGCGCTGGTAAAGCGACCACGCGGAAGATTCGCGGGCTCACGCGCTCCGTAATCGCCTTGATGGCGCCGCCCTTGCCGGCCCCATCTCGCCCCTCGAACACGATGCAGACCTTCTTGCCTTCGTGACGCACCCATTCCTGAAGCTTCACAAGTTCAATGTGGAGCTTCTTGAGCTCCTTCTCGTAGGCCTTCCGCTTCAAAGGCCCACCGGCGTCTGCATCCTTTTCAGTCGCCCCCGCCTCTCGGTCGCTGCCGTGTGCTTTCGCGGTCTTCTTTTTCATGTCGCCACCGTTGGGGTTGCTTGCGATGATGAATTCAGTCAGGCCGTATTATTCACGCCACTTTTCGAAAAAATCCGATGAGTAGAAGAAGGACAACAGCACCTATCGTTGCGGAAATGATTTGCCCCAGAATAGTACCGCCTGCAAACAGCCCGACGAGAGGAAACAACCACCCTCCAAAAACCGCGCCGACGATTCCGACAATGATGTTGCCGACGAACCCAAAACCATAACCCTTGACGATCAAACCCGCTAAATAGCCGGCAATCGCGCCAATCAAAATCAGTATCAGCAAAGCTTCAAGCGCCATGACGTTTCTCCCGATATGTTTATCATTGCGACCAGTTTGAACGATACCAGAGTGTCAGTCGGCTGGATTTCGATGACTGTGCTAGCGGAGATCAATCAGAGACCTCCGCCAAGCCCTCACAATCAGCAAGCGTCTGGCCAAGCAACAACAGGTACAAAGTTCACATCACGCGATCGTCCTGGCAGACGAGCACGGCTACCGCTGCATCAGCGATGATAGCGCCGGTTGTGACGCCTGTAGTGTCGATATGGCCGGTGATGCCGGTAAACACGATAATAGCGGTAGGGACGATAGTAATACCCGTCGCCGTAATACGGATAGCCGCCCCCATAATAGTAGCCGTTGTCGTAGTCGGCGGGATACCCACCGTAGTAGTAGTGCCTGCGATAGTAGCGGCGACGATGATGCCGATAGACCTCATTCAGAATGATGCCTGTCGCAATGCCCGCCGCGATGCCCCAACCATGCCGGTAGCGATGAGCCTCGGCCCGGTCCGAGGTACCAATGAGGGTCGTTACCGCAATCATCGCAACCGCGGTGATCGTTGCCAGATTCGTCGATCTCATTTGCATCTGATTGATCCTCCGGTGAGCTGTAGCAGTCCCAACATCTCTAATTCTGATCCTCGCTATCTGCCGCTAGTTTGACCAAGATCAACCGATCGCAGATAACGTCGAAGCGGCTCGCCGTATCTCATAAATCATTTGATCATCACAGATACCTTTGACGAGATTCGTAATTCATACGTTCACCGCTTATTGACGCTCTCTTCATTGCAAAGCATCAATGTCCGCCGCTAAATACCAATACTTTAAGTGGTATGAAGAGTGCCTGAGCGCGAAGTATGATGGCATGCACAAGAGCCACTGTATCAACGATATGCAGATAGGTGCGGCGAAAGAAATTCTTCTCGGTCTGGATTTGCTCATGATTGCTCGAGTAGGCGTTTACGATGCAGCTTGATCCAGGTGTGACGTCATCGAGTCCGCCTTCGTACATTGGCTCAAGAAATGCGAGGAGAGTGCCGGGCTGGCGCACTTGGGCTAAGTCGACCAACTGCTCTCCAGCCTTGAACTGTCCAGCGGCAATGAAGTCCTGCAGGTCAGTTACGACGAGTGGGATGATTGCGAGTGGCTTCGAATAGCAAACGGCCTCGGCCGCCATTCCAACCTTCAACACCTGCGCCTCGATCTGCCCAAAACCTGCGTGCAGTTGGCGCTTGCGGCTGCCAGTCGAGGGAATGAGTATGCCGGCTGGCCGCATGAAGGGATTTATGAAGTCTCCGACCTTCAGAACAAACTGCTCGAGGTTACCGTCAAGGCCCGCGTACACGACTGTTTTGTCGAGTGCGACCTGTGCCTCGTCTAGAGCGGCAACGGCGCTCGCCTTTTCCGCCGGTAGAAGTGTCGAAATCTTTGTCTCGGCCGCCTGCAAGCCTGCTTCCGCAGCCGCAACTTGCCCTCTGCGAGCATCGACCCCGACTTGCAGCCTTTCAATTTCTCGCGTAGCCACGACCCCGGCATTGCGGGCTACCAATTCCTCTTTGGTCCGCAATTCGTCGATTGCTTGCTGGAGCGCACCCTGCGCCTGCTTAATTTGCCCTTTGGCGGCAGCGACCTCCGACTTGGCCATTTCCATGGCGGCATCGACCTCCTCAACACGGCGCTTTGCCGTCGCAAGTGCAGCCTCCTGCTTGGCGCTGTCGAGCTTGAAGAGCTTTTGGCCTTGCTTCACTTGATCCGTGACGTTGACGTAAACCTCGGAGACACGTCCCGGTGTGTCAGGAAGGATGGGTACAGTGCGAAAAAAGGAAACGACGTTCGTCGTGGCAGGGTGATTGTAAAAAACAATGGTGATCAACAGTACGGTCAGCATGATGCAGGCCGTAATACCCCAACGAAGTTCATACCAGACCGAGAAAAGGGTAATCTCACGCCCCAATTCCTTACCCTGATAAAAGCGCCGGTAAAGATAATCCGGGAGGATTGTGAGCAACGAACAAAAGATCAGCTCAAGCATCGTCATGTCCCCCGCTGTAGAGCAGCGGCTGGCGCCGTGACATGATTAGGCGAGCCTTCATTGTCGTCGGGTGTCGTCAATCCCTCGGGGGACTGTTCAATACCCGACATTTTCTCCAATGACGACGCCATTCGCTTCCATGGGCCGACAAAGTCTGGAAGGTCAATGAGCGCAAGCAGCAAGCCGGCAACCCAGAACGCATGCACATGCGTGAAAAGGGACAAAAGACCGAGGACAGCCACGATCTCAAACTGCATCTTTTTGTGACCGAGGCGTTCGGGAAGAGAATGAAGCGTGAAGAAGAGAATGCCAAAGCCCACGACGCCAGCGATCACGAAGACTGTCGTGATGACATAAAGCGGATCGCCCTCATGCGGCCCATTGATAAACCACGGCATGTGATGAGGTGCGCCAGGATGCAGCCCATCTGTCATATTCGTCCCATGACTAATTGAGTTGTTTCATCACATGACCAAGGATTGTCTCGTCAATCGCTTGATCAAGCTTCATTCATAAGCCCGGGTCGCCGGTCAAATATTGACTCAAGTCATAATATGCAGGAAGAAATTTCAGCACCGCGCAATACTTTTTAACGTGGTCTGATAATCGGAATTGGTCGTTTTACGGGTCCTGCGTAGTCTCACTCCTTGGTGAGTTTCGCAGCAAACAGACACTAACCGCGAACACCCATAATGGCAGTACGGCAAGTCCCCAGCCCAATAGCCCACCACCAAAAAATAGCAGTGCACCAAGCATGAAGCCAAGATACGCAAGCCACCGCGGCGCGAAACTCGCGTAGATCACGACGGTGGACGTCGAGAACATGAACACTGCAGCCATCTTGACTGCATAAACATTCATGATGCCATGCACGGACGCCCTAGCCATAAGGTAGGCTGGCGAATTCTGAAGTGCGTGTGGAAAGGCCGTGCACGTCAGCATAATTGCACCTATCAGTGCCGCCGCAACGAACAACATCGCCAGAAACATGAGAGCGCTGCCGAAAAATACGGTCGCGAAAAATTTGTCTTCCTCTGCGCCCAGCCGATCCCGAAGAGCCCCCAAAAACCACAGAAACGCAATGCCGGCGAATGGCACAAGGTTGATGGCCAAAGCCACCGAACCACGGCTAGCCTCAAGCCAAACGCCGGTCTCCAGCGGTTCAACGGGAACCGACTGCCGGAGGAGCCAAAGAATTGCAATCATGAGGATCGAAAAAACGAAGCCCGCAACAGCCGCCGCGCGTGGTGTTTTGAGCGTTGGGCGAGTGAGAGGGCGTACTTGATCTGCGGCTACGGGTTTCTGAAACATCTACCAGAGTCTCCTCTACCGAACGACCGATGATCCTCCAAGCCCCTGCATATCCGGCACACGGGCCATCGCCCGGTCCTCGCCGGGCGGATATAGCCGATCGATCGATTGATCGAGCAACTCCAATTCACGTTGCAACGCAGGATGTCGCCACTCCGGCAGCGTTTCTAGAAGATTGAGGATCATGGCCCGCAGGCGCCGGGCAACCTGGAAGTTCTCGGCTCCGTAGAGCCGGATCTCACTACAAGAAAGCTCGACGAAATCCTCCCAGTTCGGCGTTGGGGAGATGACCCGCAGCCGTCCGTTTGTATCCCTGATCTGTTCATCATGCAGATGGCGGCGCCCCACCATGCGTAACAGGCGATGCAGCTGGTCGATTGCGAGCACCGCTGTCGTCGGGTCATTGATCGCTTTGGAAAGAGCCTTGATGGCAATGTCAACGATAACGCGAAACGCGAAGGTAGCGTCCTGCTCCAATGTTCGCTCGCGCCCAAACGCGATCGCATCCCGAAATCGGGCTTCGTCAATCGACCCGGCGCCCCCATGAATCCGGAAGAGTGGATCTCCTGTAGCAACGAAATCACCGACGCGGGGAACCACGGCAACCACCGCATCACACCTTTGCGCCTCAACAACAAGATTTTGCATATTTACCGCTAGAATGATCGCGGATGCGCCATCGTGGGCAATGACCCGGCGCACGGGCTCAAGTTTCGGCGCGTGACGATGCCCTGTATCGGCTTCTCGAATGGCCGTCCGATAGACACTCTCGATCACTTTCTTTCCCTGCTCTCCCACCAGCCACACGATGCTGACAGGCCTTAAAAGCCGCGCAGAGTAGTCGATTAGATAGAGAAACGCGGCGATCGAAATCATTCCCAACCCCGCTGAAATCCAGATGAGGAGGCGCGGGGCCGACGCGTCGGGCCGCGATACGGCGCCGACAGCGAAGAGCATCGTGAACACGAAGAGTCCGACACTTCCCCGAATAACATTGTCGCGGAGCAGGGTCGTAGCGATGATCCGTGGGCTCAGTTGACCGCTTGCCACTTGAATAGCGACCAGCATGGAGCCGAAGGTAAAGACCAAGAAGGAAAGCGTCAGCGTGATGATGGTCTGCATCGCCGCCTCGGTCCCCTGCTCGCTCAGTGGCCATAAGGGGACCCAGTTCAAATGCCTGTCGACCGAGATCGCGACACGCAACGCGATCTGCTCAAGCAGTATTGCAAGGAACGGTACAATCCACAGCGACGAGCGAACATAGCTTCGGACCGTGTACCAACGATTCCAGGTCACAGCGCCGCCTCCGGGAAGTCCGACCGTACCAACACAATCAAATCATCATTTCATGCAAGTCGTGGGAAAGGACCAAATCAGCCTCCGTCGCAGCTATGACGTCATCGACAGATACGTCGGGGGCGATTTCGGTGAGCACCGCCTGGCCATTAGAAAACGCGATCATCGCGAGTTCTGTCACGACGCAATCGATCGGACGGGCCGACGTGATCGGCAGCGTGCAGGACTTCACGATCTTGGACTGCCCCTTTGCGGTATGCTGCATGGCAACGATGACGCGTTTGGCCCCCGTCGCAAGATCCATGGCCCCTCCCATGCCCGGCACCATCTTTCCTGGAATCATCCAGTTCGCGAGATGCCCGCTTTGGTCCACCTGCAAACCGCCCAGCACGGTTAAATCGACGTGGCCGCCGCGCATGAACCCGAACGAGATCGCGCTATCAAACGTCGATGCCCCTGGCAGCGCGGTTACTGGCCTGCCTCCCGCATCCGTCAATGTCGGGTGTGCCATACCTTCCGCCGGGATGGCACCGGTTCCGATCAATCCGTTTTCGGAATGAAAGTAAACTTGAACATCCGGCGGCGCGTATCCGGCCACAAGCGTGGGAATGCCTATGCCCAGGTTGACAAGCATCCCTGACCTCAGCTCGCGCGCGATACGCTTCGCGATAACTGCCTGCGGATCCATGAGACTCATCCGTTGGCAACGATGTAGTCGACAAGTGGGGCCGGCGTTACGACGTGGTCTGGAGCGATGACGCCAACCGGCACAATGTGCTCTGCGGTGGCTATCACTGTCTCGCCAGACATTGCTACGATTGGATTATAGTTCCGGGCCGTGAGCGCGTAGGCGAGGTTGCCCAGATAGTCGGCGAGAAACGCATGCACCAGCGCGAAATCCGCCTTGAGAGCGGTTTCCAGAAGATAGGGCCTCCCGTCAATCTCGATCTTCTGTTTGCCTTCTTCAACTAATGTGCCGACGCCCGTGGGCGTCAATACCCCGCCAAGACCATAGCCTCCGGCACGAATGCGTTCGATAAGCGTTCCCTGCGGCACCAATTCAACAGTAATCTCATCGGCCAACATTTGCCGCTGCGTTTCCGGATTCGTGCCAATGTGGCTGACGATGACGTGTCGCAAGCACCGGGCGTCGACCAGCTTGCCGACGCCAACGCCGGGACGGGCCGTATCGTTGGCAATGAGCGTGAGATCGCGCTTTTCCTGGCGCACGATTTCGTCCATCAGCCGCTCAGGCGTGCCCACCGACAAGAAGCCGCCCACGACAATGCGAGCCCCATCGGGTATCATGGCCACGGCATCGGCAAGCGGGACAGTCTTCATTTTCTCTCTTCCACCGGCTCAGCGGCCCGAAAATCGCGGCTTGCGCTTTTGTTTAAACGCGCGAAGTCCTTCCTCGTAATCCTCGCTCTCCCACACGATGCGTCGCAGCCCTTGCACACGCTCGAAGCGCCGCGGGCTCATGGGATGAGCGCCGGCAAGCATCCGCAGCTGCTCCTTCATCACCGAAATCGAGAGTGGTGCATTCTGCGCAATGCTCTCCGCGACTGTCCGGGCAAATGCTGCCAAATCTTTCGAAGGGACCATATGATTGATGATGCCGAGGCTTTCGGCCCGCTGCGCCGAAATCGGCTTCGCGGTAAAGACCATCTCTTTTACGATCCGCATGGGACAGGCGTTCATGAACGTCAACATACCAGAGACGTTGTAGGGGACGCCGAGCTTAGCGGGCGTGACCGCAAAGCTCGCACTCGGCGCGGCGATAATCAGATCGCACGCAAACACGACTTCACAGGCCCCACCCCAGACTCCACCCTCGATGACTGCGATAACAGGTGCCGGACACTCTTCAATCGCGCGAACGAGTTCGCGCAGCGGATCGTCCCAACCTAAAGGATCGCGGCCGCCAGACGGGAGATCATAAATGTCATGGCCTGAGGACCAGACCTTGACACCGGGGCGTGCGCGCAGAATGACCGCCCGAACGTCCTCGGCCTCAAAGGCTTCAAGCGCGGCGATGACAGCCTCAATCAACCCGTGAGAGAGAGCATTTCGCTTCTCCGGATGGTCGATAACGATAGTTCCGATCTGGCCATCAATGCGCGGCGAAACCAAGAGCTTCTCAACCTGAAGGTCGTCCATGGTGGCTCCTCGGCTATAGGTCAGTCGATGATGTGATAACCGCCATCGACGTAGATCGTGTCGCCCGTAATCAGCTTCGCCCCGTCGAGGGCAAGAAAAGCAACCGCAAGCCCAACATCATCGATCGATACGAGATGCCGGGCCGGCGCTTTCGCCTCGGCCTTCTTTAAGAGCTTGTCGAATTCGCCGATCCCGGACGCCGCGCGCGTCTTAAGCGGACCAGGAGAAATGGCATGCGCGCGAATGCCCTTGGGACCAAGTTCGGCTGCGATGTAGCGCGTCGCGCATTCAAGCGCCGCCTTCACGGGCCCCATCATGTTGTAGTTCTCGACCACCATCTGGGAGCCGTAATAGGTCATGGTAAAGAGCGTGCCGCCGTCCTTCATCAGGGGCTCAGCGAGTTTCGCCATCCGGATAAACGACCAGCACGACAACTCCATCGCCATCAGGAAGCCGTCCTTGGAGCAATCGACGACGCGACCCTGAAGATCCGCCTTCGGCGCGAACGCAATCGAATGCAGGACGATGTCGAGCTTGCCCCACTTCCTGTCTATCGCCTCGAAGACCGCCTCGAGTTCGCCGGGGTGCTCGACGTCCATGGGCATATAGATCGAAGGCTTGACCTCACCGATGATGGGATCGACAAACCGCTTTGTCTTTTCGCTGCGGTAGGTCACAGCGAGATCGGCACCCAAAGCACTGAAGGCCTTTGCGCAACCCCACGCGATCGACTGATCGTTCGCGATTCCCGTCACGAGAGCTTTCTTGCCCTTGAGAAGTTTGAACTTGGCAGGATCCATCATTGTTGCAGCTCCGTTGCCCGCGTGTTCATCGCCGCCAGGCATTCCATGGTGTGTTTTGCAATCATGAGTTCTTCATCGGTCGCGATGACTCGGACCTCGATTCGGGAAGCTTGGCTGGAGATGACATCAGCTCCGCGCAGATTCGCCTCTTCATCCAGCTCAGCACCGAGCCACCCGAGCCGCTTCACAACAGCAGACCGGATAGTGGGGGCATTCTCGCCCACACCGGCTGTGAACACGAACCCGTCGATGCCTTCCAGCGCCGCACCAAGCAAGCCAGACATGAGCGCGATGCGGTGAACGAAGTAGTCGAGCGCCAACCGTGCGCGGCGGTCATCGCTGCCGAGCAGGACGCGAACATCGTTGCTGAGGCCAGACAATCCCTTCAAACCGCAATCATTGTAAAGAAAGCGTTCGATCTGGGATGCAGTCATGCCCTTCTGCTGAAGGAGGTACAGCACGATTCCTGCATCGAGTTGACCCGGACGCGTCCCCATGGGCAGGCCATCAAGCGCCGTGAAGCCCATGCTGCTGTCGATGCTACGACCGTTTGCAAGCGCACACATGGAAGCGCCGCTGCCCAGATGCGCAACAACCACTTTGCCGTTAGCCAAATGCGGCGCAACAATTTTCAAACGGCCCGCGATGTATTCATAGGACAATCCGTGGAATCCATAGCGGCGCACACCCTCACGGTATAACGACTCCGGGATCGCATAGCGGTCGGCAAGTTCAGGGTGACCGCGATGGAAGGCCGTATCAAAGCAGGCGACCTGCGTGATATGCGGCAGGCGCTCGAGAAAGGCTTTGATCGGCGCGAGATTGTTGGGTTGGTGCAGGGGTGCCAGCGAAACAAACGTTTCAAGCTTTGTAACGACCTCATGGGTCACCACCGTTGGCGCAGCAAACGCAATGCCGCCATGAACGACGCGATGCCCGACTGCGTTAGGCAACCGGCCCCCAAGATGCTCTTTGAGAAACTCGACCACCTTTGCGAGTGCTTCGGGCGCGGCTGGCACATCCGGCCCCGGCCATGACGCCTCCTTGATAACCGCGCCCGTCGCATCCTTCGCAATCAGGTGCGGATTGACGCCAATGCCCTCGATCTGGCCCTTTAGCCGGCGCTCAAGCCCACCTTCGCCAATCTGAGCAAACAGTTGGAGCTTTATGCTTGAACTGCCGGCGTTGATGACGAGGATCGTGTTGCTCATGGCTACGACCGGATTGGTGTTTTAGTGCGCTGGCTATGGGCGAACGCAACCGCTACGGCGCAAGAGGCCATGCGAGTCCGAACGTTGTCAGCCCGCGATGTAAGGATGATGGGCACTCGGGCCCCCAATACGATTCCTGCGGCGTCAGCGTGCGAAAGGAACGAGAGATTTTTGGCCAGCATGTTGCCAGCTTCCAGATCGGGAACGACCAGGATATCCGCCCGGCCTGCGACATCGGACTTGATGCCTTTTATTTTCGCTGCCTCGGGACTGATCGCATTGTCGAATGCCAGCGGCCCGTCGAGAATGCCGCCCGTGATTTGCCCCCGATCGGCCATCTTGCAAAGCGCCGCGGCTTCTAGGGTTGAAGGAATACTGACAGTGACAGTCTCGACGGCTGACAGGATAGCAACCTTTGGTGTCCCGAGCCCAAGCCCCTGAAAGAGATCGATGGCGTTCTGTACGATGTCGCGCTTCGCCATCAGATCGGGAAAGATGTTGACGGCCGCATCCGTGATAAAAAGCGTCTGGAGATGATCGGGCACATCCATGATGAAGACATGGCTGATGCGCCGCCCAGTTCTAAGACCCGTATCCTTTTTCGCCACCGCCGAAAGCAGCTCGTCCGAATGGAGGCTACCCTTCATGAGCACTTCGGCGCGGCCCGCTCGGACAATCTCCACCGCCTTTATCGCAGCCTCTTGGCTGTGCGACACATCGACGATCTCAGCACCACCAAGATCGATCCCGAATTTCGCTGCAACCGCCTCAATCGTAGACTTTGGGCCAACGAGAATCGGAACTATTAGCCCTGCCTCCGCCGCCTCCATTGCGCCGGCCAGAGAAGCTTCATCGCAAGGATATGCAACGGCCGCAGAAACAGCGGGCATGGTCTTTGCCAACGCAATCAGACGATCATATTTCTCGTGTGTGCGCTCAGGCACGACAAGCTTCTTTCGCGACGACATCGCTGTTACCGTCCACTTAGAGTTTGGTTTTGGGGCCGCAGATATCTGCACCGCATTTAATGCGGGCCATCAAGCCCACTTCAAAAACATGCCGACCTCGCCAGGCACGCCGCCAGGAAAGCTGATGATCTCGCAATGCATTTTGTATCCGAGTGGCTTCAACTCACGAACGTAGAAATCGTATGCGCGCTTTGCAAAGCCCTCGAGTGAGTCTGGCCAATTGGGGTCAAGATTATTGATCTTGCGGCCGTGATCGTTGCAGTAGGACGCAGGGAAAGTCATAACTTGGAATTGCGTGTGCCCCAGCTCAGCGGCGCGGGTAATAGCCTTATTCAAGCGCTGATAAACTTCAGGATGAATGTCTTGAGACATGAAGGCGTCCTGAAGCTCTTTCTTCTGCTTGGCCTTTTTTTCTTGCTCCTTGCGCTCTTCCGCAACCTTCGCATCGTCAGCAGCGCTGCTAATAAGGCTCAAGTCCTTCGGGCTAAGAATTTCAGGCATTTTTGTGTTTCCTATCTTCGACTTGATGGAGCTGGACAAAGGTCAAGAGTTGCGGTGCCGGGCACTGTGGCTCTTGCGTTCGGACAGCGAGTGACCGCCGGGAGAATGCGTTGCGGACTTCTCAAGTTGATCCAGTGCTGGAAGCGGCTCGGCGAATGCCGCTCGCATATCTGCGTATCGTTGCTTTGCTTCTGGGTTCTGAAGACGGATGGTCTCGATCATGCGATCGAGCTTCTTCTTCATATCGGCTGCGGCATCGGGATCCCGGGCGAGCATCTGCGGAATTGCATCCAGTGCGCCGCGTTCGTCGATCATCAGCATGAAGAACTGCTCGCGCAAAATCTTCTTGAAGGTGCGGATCGGCAGTCCCTTTCCCGCCTCCTGGCGCATACGACGAAGAAGCACGAATGAACGCTCGTCCGCCGCGCCCTCGGAGAGTCGGATGTAGAGAAGTGCCCGCACAGCCGCCTCCACAGGGCCTCCGGCGGCGATGTTGGATTTGAGCTCATCTATCCGGCGCTCAACCAGCATCTGGTAATTGCGGTCGGTTGCCGGCATTGAACGGACACTGGTGTCCGAACCACTGAGGCCCAGCATCGCCTGGACAAGCGGTGAGCCATAGAATGCGTGGAACCACTCTTCCTGACACTTGTCGCGTAGGTCGCGATAGCCATCCAGGGTGGAGATGATCAAATCCGAATACATCTTCTGCGCCTGCCAGAAGGGGTTGCTCGGCGCCACCGATTGCCGGTCGGCTTTCGCATTCTCGATGAGCGGATTGAGTATTCGCCAGATCGGGTTGTCTGCCTTGAACATCTCATACGGCAGCCGCGCTTGATGCATGCGACGCATCATCTCCGCATTGCCCGCGTTGGCGAACATTTTCACCCACGGCTGCCAGAGCGTCTTGTAGAGGCCGAGATTGATCTCCGACACGCGGGCCGCCGCCGCGAACTTCCGCTCGTCCTCCAGCGTATTGCCGCCGAGTGCCCGGATGTCATCGAGTGTGCGGCTCTCAAAGCGGACAAGATAACCGCCCTCGATCAGATCCGCCGTAGGATCCGACGTATCCTTGGTCGTAATGACAGCTTCATAGAGGCCAGGCGGTAAAATATCGATGAGATCGATGTTGCTCGCGAACTCGTCGTGCTCCTTCTTCGCCACTGAACCCGAAACGAAGATGCCTAAATGGCCAATGTTTTCGTGCACCGAATAGACAATCGTCTGGCCGTTTGCGCGGATATCGTCGACGCTGCCGTATAGATCAAGGATCCATCCGAGTGCCTGCTGCGGCGGTGTGATATTGTCGCCTTTCGAACAAAACACGACGATCGGCGTGCGAATGTTGCGCAGATCGACCCGCGTGCCGTCTTGAAGCTTTAGCTCGCCTGTTGCGAGTTTGTTGCCGACGAACAGTTGATCGGCGATGAACTGCATCTCCTCGGCATTCAGGAGAACATGCCCTCCCCACCACTGCTCAAACTCGAGGAAGCGAGGCGCTTCAGTATCTACCTTGGAATAGAGATTGTAGTTCTTCGTCCAGTAGGTGTTTGATGGATTGAGGTTCTCGAAATTTGAAACAAGCCAAGCGCCGTCGAACTTCCCCGCACCGAGATCACCAGTCAGGGCCGTAATCCACGTGCCGCCAACAAGGCCACCGGTGTAACGCATGGGATTCTCACCACGCACCCCATTCCAGTACGACAAAGGCGCTCCGGCAAGAATGACAGGCCCGACAAGATCCGGCCGCATCGCCGCGACGATCATCACCGCCCAACCGGCCTGACAATTTCCGATGACAGCCGGCCGGCCATCTGCATCCGGATGCAGCGCAATGACTCGTTCCAGGAACTGTGCTTCGGCGTGCGCAACGTCCTCGATCGTCTGCCCAGGCATTGGCTCGGGAAGAAAGCCTATGAAATAGCAAGGATGCCCGGCATTGAGGGCCACGCCAATTTCGCTGTCGGCCTTAAACCCGCCAATGCCAGGACCGTGTCCAGCGCGCGGATCGACAACCACAAAAGGACGCCTTTTTTCGTCTGTGTCCACACCATGGGGCGGACGGACACGAACCAGTGCATAGTTCACGGGCCTTTGCAGTTTTCTTCCATCGACGACAAGATCGCACTCGAACTTCAAGACGTGCGGTGCCGATTTCGCGGCATGCTCGGCATAGCGCTCGCTTCGCTGACGCATCACATCCAAGAACAGCAAATTTCGCTGCCAGGCATCGACCCAATAGTTCCAAGCATCAAGCGATGGCGCAGCGGCCGCGCTGACAATGGCGGGCAGATCTTCGATCAACGCCGACGGCGAAGAGAACGGACCTGATTTCGTGGGCTTCACAGCAGGGGCACTCCCGATTGAACCGATGCGCGTGTTCCGGCGGTGACGACAGACCGGCGGTGACAACAGAATTGCTATTTTTTTCGCGCTGGACGTTTCAGTCGGATATCGCGGCACCTCACTTCGAGTATTGACGTGAATCAACAATGAGAAAAATTGACAATCATGCTTTGTCCGGAATATCCGAAAGCAGATAAAATCGTATAAATCCGGAAATAAAGATTTGAATACTGTCTTTATAAGGAAAGCCGGACATGGACGACACCACCGTCGATACGGCTCGACATCGGGTGGCCACTGCGACGAAAGACACTTAGCATTGCTGCATTGCTTGGCATGACCTCGGCGATGAAATACTCCACGCCAGCCGCCTTCGCAGCGGCGCTCAATTCGCGCAAAATTAAGCTGGCAAGTCCGAGGCCCTGGTAGTCCTCTTCGACCATAAACGCGACCTCTGCCTCGGCCGGAACAACCCCGGGCAAGCGAACGTAGCGGCCTCCTCCGATGAGGATTTCCGGGTTGCTACTGAGGACGGCCACTAGCGCAAAGACTTCGTCGAAATCCACGTCAGTGGCGGCCGTCAATTCAGTTTCGCTCAATTCCTTTTTGATGCCGAAGAAACGCGTGTAAAGCGTTCCCGGTTCGAGGCGGGCAATAGCAGTACGCAACCGCTCTCGGTCATCAGAGCGTACTGCGCGCAATGTGATCTCGACGCCATTTTTCAACGTGAAAGAGCAAGCGTAGGAACGCAGATCCATGGCCTGGTAACTCGCTTGGCGAAATAGTGCTCTTAAGTAGTTGACTAACGCGATTGAGTTCTAAGGCGTCGACTTGCGTTGGCTCTCCTTGCTGCCGAAGATCGGAACTAGTCGTTGGCCACCTTTTTCCAATTTGAATCGGGATCGAACAATTTGATTCCTCGCGCAACCGTCTGTGTGTCCGGACCGAGGTCCTGCTCGTAAACGTCGCCGTCGTGATTGACGATAAAGGTCATAATGCCGGAATTTCCGTAGTCGGCTGGCGTCGCAATCAGAGCAAAGCCGCCGATCATACGGTCGTTGACGATGTAGTCGCGGGCGCCATCAGCGGCATTGCGGCCCTGGCCGTAGAGCATTCTGTAGACATAACCGTGGTAAGCTGGCTGGCCTGCCGCCGATGATTTTGCTTTGTAGCCCTCGCTCTGGGCTTTGGCGATCAGGGGACCAATTGGACTCTCTTCCTCGCCCTCTGCGGCCGCCCAGTATAGACCATCCTTGCGGCCCTCCCGGCTCATGAGACGGCGCGCGTATTGAATGCCTTTGCCATCGCGTTCCTTCTCTGCATATTCAAGCTGCGCCGCGACGTAGGTTCGCATCACCTGGATTGTGTTCAACTCATTCTCGCCGATCCGGCGCGTAAGGATCTCATTTATGCCCGCACCCGTGTCCCAAAACCATTTGCCGTCTTTAGATGTGATCGGGATCGGAAACGGGTACTCGTCTTTTCCGATGACCAGAACAAACTTCTCCGGCTCTTGCTGATCGATTTTATGAGCATCGTCGAATGCGGTCAGAAAGCGCTCACGGCGTGCCTGATCGTCAACGGGATCGCCGGACGTGGCGATGTCCACGCCATCGGGACCCAGAACCTTCACGATTTCTACGGCTGGGTCTTCCGATCTGACGGCCGCCAAAAGTGCTGCGACGGCGTCTTCTGCCGTTGAATAGGTGGCAACATCTTTGGCTTGGGCAAAAGCTGTCGCTCCAACGATTATGGTCCCCGCCACGACGCAAAAGCTGAATGCAAGCGTCGAAAGACACCAGCTTGCGAGGGTTCTTCGATCAAAGGTTAGCATGGCTGTTTTCCAATTGAGGTTGGGCGATTGCTGTGGCGATGACGGATTGCTGAGAGAGATCCCGGCATTGGCCGGAATCATCAACGTCTTCCGCCACCTCCTCGGCCGCCGCCTCTGCCTCCACCACCTCCACCCCTGTTGGCCTTGGGATGGGACGCGGCGGATTTCCGGCTGACGTTGCCGCGATCAACTTGCTTCTTCACCTGCGCCTTCGGTTTGACGTCCATGGCCTTCGGTGAGGCCTTGGGAGATTTGTTCGTGCTCTTGACGTCTTTGGTGGCCGGTTTGGCTTTTCCACTCCCCACCTTGTCATTGGACTTGGCTTTCGATGCATCGCGATCGCTTGCCTTGTCCTTAGCCTTTGAGAGGTCGCGATCGCCAGCCTTGTCCTTTGCCTTTGAAACGTCGCGGTCTCCGAGCTTATCCTTCACGCGATCGACATCCGTCCGATCGCCGACTTTGCTTTTGTCGAAGCCACTGAAGTCTTTATTTTTCTCGCGACCCTTGGAGTCCTTGCCAAACTTTTCGCGTGTTGCCTTATCGCGGTAGGGGACAGGCCCGCGATGCTGCGCATTATGCTGCCACGAATTGTCTGTTATTTTGGGCCGGTTGACGTTGATGTTGTTGTAGCGGTTGACGTCGATGTCGATGCGGTTGCGGTTCCAGTCGAAGCTGTTCCACCCCCAGAGATTATTTGCGATTGCAAAGCCCGTGCCCCAGAAGAAACCTCGAACAAATGTCGCTCCGGGGTACCAGTTCCAATAATAGGGAGGGTAGGACGGATACCACCACGAGCCATAGACGACAGTCGGCTGGTAGACTGGGACGTAGATAACATTCGACTCGGCCGGTTCGATTACGATGTACTCAACGCGCGTTTCGGGATCGGCCCGCTTTGTCACTTTTTGCTGTTCCGTCGTTTTCAGATTGCCAGCCTCTTCAGCCTTCTGGCGGAGAAACTGCACACGGGCAAAAACGTCGTCCTCCTGCGCAAGAAATGCATCGCCGAGCTTTTGCGTCCATTCCAGCTTGTCGCTCATCATCTGAAGGACATCGGGAAACATCGTGAGCGCCTTGATGCTCGGGTCCCAATTTTTTTCTTCGAGCGCCTTGGTAAGAGCATCATCCTTCAGTTTGCTATTGGCTGGCTCCTTGCGCCATCTGGCGGCCTGCACGACATCGAGCGGATAGGTTGATGCCATGAGGATGTTAGCGAGTAACTCGTCTGGATACAGCGCGATCGGCGCCAGCATCTGGTCCAGCTCTTCAGTTTTGAAGCTGGCCTCCTGAGTGGACTCCTTGTTGCCCGGCGCATCCTGAGCGAGAGCAAACTGCGGCGCTCCCACCGGCAGTGCAACCAGCAAGGCGAATAATAGTCCCAATAAAGAATGAATGTTCACGGACGTTTATCTCCCAGACTGGAGTGGAGTTCAGGCCCTCTCACGCTTATTGAGCGTTTCATAAAAACGAATTGATGGGCATCAAAATTGTCGCCGGAAAATATAATTAAGAAAACTCCCATTTCAGCGGACATGGGGTTAGCGTGGCTTAAAAAAGCATCATTGGGATAGCCGCAGATATGTTGGTGTAATGAGCGAATTTCTGAGATATAGCTTTTAATCAGTAACCGGAGCATTCGCGTCCAGCTAACTAGGCTCAAACGGATAGACATCGGTGGTTCTAAGTCTTGCCAATCCTGAAGTGGTGACTCGCAACGATGCTGTGCGGTCCGAATAGCCCCACAAGGAGTGCCTTGAAGCGTTCGGCCGGCGTATGAATGACAACCCAGGCGTTCGTCATCACTGCAACAAGAAGGATGCGAGCATACGAAGGTTGACACCGTCCTCTGCTGTGCCATTTCAAAAAAAAACGCGGTCCTGAACGGGCTCTTCCTGGCGAACTCGTGGATGCTTTGGCTGCATTTCAAGGTTACATCGTCAGCTAGAATAAAGTCAGAAGTTCAACTACATAGATGTTCGCATTTACATTCCGCACGGCGTGCCATCGTGCCCCTCCAGCGGCCCACACATGATCAGCAATGCCCCCTCACTTCTCGCTGGCGACGACGTTCTCGGCGATCTGATTGCTTGGCACGCCGAAGGCCGTCGCGTCGCGCTCGTCACCCTTGTCGCCATTGATGGCGCCACCCCGCGCCCGCTCGGCGCGCAAATGGCCGTTTCGGACGACGGGACATTCACAGGCTACCTCTCCGGTGGATGCATCGAACAATCGGTCGCCGAGGAAGCCACCCGCGCCATCGCCGCGCGCGGAAACCGCCGCGTACGCTACGGCAAGGACAGTCCCTACTTCGACCTCAAACTCCCCTGCGGCAGCGGCCTCGATCTCTTCTTCGATCAGGGCATCACAGCCCCAACCCTTGCCCACATCGCAGACCACCGCCGCAATCGGCGGCCATTCCTGCACTCAACGGATCTAACCACGGGCACCAGCACCATTGCACCGGCGGACGCGCATGCAAAAACCCATCTCGCCGATGGCGCCTTTCATCGCCTGCACCGGCCAATCCCGCGCGTCCTGCTTGTCGGCGGCGGCCCCGCGCTCGGCGCCATCGCTCACCTCATCGCCGCCGCGGGCTTCGAACTCGACATCCTCTCCCCCGATGAGGCCGCGCGCACGGCCCTTCACCGGGCCCGCCTCACGTCGCGCGCCTTGGTGAGCCCAAGCGCAATCAATGTCGGCCCACTCGATCCCTGGACCGCCGCCGTCGTCGCCTTCCACGAACATGACTGGGAAGCACCCGTTCTCGCCGAAATCCTGCACACGCCCTGCTTCTACATCGGCGTCATGGGCGGACGACAGGCCCACGCAAACCGGCTGACTGCTCTCACGGAAATGGGCATCCACCCCGAACTGCAAAGCCGCATTCGCAGCCCCATCGGTCTGATCCCCGGAGCCAAGAGCCGCGCCACACTCGCGGTCGGCATCCTCGCCGAACTCGTCGCCGAAGCCAAATCCGCCGGGCTCATGGCGTAAGCCAAAAGAATAGGGCATAGCGCAAAAGAAAAAGGGCGGCGCATGTTGCGCCGCCCCCGATCTCGAACGCAATCAACGTGCGCTTAGCCAGCGATGTCAAACCGGTCCGCGTTCATCACCTTTGTCCAGGCGGCGACGAAGTCCTTTACGAAGGTCTCCTTGCTGTCGTCCTGCGCGTAGACTTCGGCATAGGCGCGCAGGATCGAGTTCGACCCGAACACGAGATCGATCCGTGTCGCCGTCCACGTCTTCGCACCCGACGCCCGGTCGCGCGCCTCATAGAGATTGCGACCCACCGGCTGCCACTTGCACGACATGTCGAGCAGATTGACGAAGAAGTCGTTCGTCAGCGCGCCTTCGCGCGTCGTCAGAACGCCGTGCTTGGTGCCGCCATGGTTGGTTCCCAGCACGCGCAGTCCGCCGACGAGAACCGTCATCTCCGGACCCGTAAGGCCCATCAATTGCGTGCGGTCCAGCAACAACTCTTCGGGCGTGACCACGTAGTCCTTCTTCAGCCAGTTGCGATAACCGTCGGCGATCGGCTCCAGCGGCGCAAACGAGTCCGCATCGGTCATGGCATCGGTCGCATCCCCACGGCCCGGCGCAAACGGCACTTCGATGGAATGCCCCGCAGCCTTCGCCGCCAGTTCAATGCCGACGTTGCCGGCCAGCACGATCGTGTCGGCAACGGAAGCACCCGAGGCGGCAGCGAGAGGCTCGAGCACCGCCAGAACCTTCTGCAAGCGCTCCGGCTCGTTGCCTTCCCAGTCTTTCTGCGGTGCCAGACGGATGCGCGCGCCGTTGGCACCACCCCGCATATCCGATCCGCGATACGTGCGCGCGCTGTCCCAGGCTGTCGAAACCATCTCTCCGATCGACAGACCCGAAGCGGCGATTTTGGCCTTGAGCGCCTTCACGTCGTACGACGTCGAGCCCGCCGGCACCGGATCTTGCCAGATCAAATCTTCCTGCGGCGCATCCGGCCCGATGTAGCGCACCTTCGGTCCCATATCGCGGTGCGTGAGCTTGAACCAAGCGCGCGCGAACGTCTCCGAGAAGTAGGCCGGATCCTTGTAGAACCGCTCGGAGATCTTGCGGTATTCGGGATCCATTTTCATCGCCATATCGGCGTCGGTCATGATCGGGTTGTGCCGGATCGAGGGATCTTCCACATCGACGGGCTTGTCTTCTTGCCTGATGTTGACCGGCTCGTACTGCCATGCACCTGCTGGCGACTTCCGCAGTTCCCAGTCGTGATTAAGAAGCATGTGGAAGTAGCCGTTGTCCCACTTCGTCGGATGCGTGGTCCAAGCGCCTTCGATACCCGACGTCACGGTGTAGCGGCCAACGCCCGTCTGGTTCGGGTTCGACCAGCCGAAGCCTTGCTCGCATATATCGGCGCCTTCCGGGTTCGCGCCCAAAAGCTTCGCATCGCCGTTGCCATGGCACTTGCCGACCGTGTGACCGCCAGCAGTGAGTGCCACGGTCTCTTCGTCGTTCATGGCCATGCGCGCGAACGTCTCGCGCACCTGTGCCGCCGTCTTCAGCGGATCGGGCTTGCCGTTCACGCCTTCCGGATTGACGTAGATGAGACCCATTTGCACGGCGGCCAGCGGATTTTCCATCGTCGACGGCGCGTTGAGATCGCCATAGCGGCTATCGGACGGCGCCAGCCATTCCTTTTCCGCGCCCCAGTAGATGTCCTTCTCCGGATGCCAGATGTCGTCCCGGCCGTAAGCGAAACCAAACGTCTTAAGGCCCATCGACTCGTAGGCAACCGTGCCCGCGAGGATCATCAAATCGGCCCAGGAAATCTTGTTGCCGTACTTCTTCTTGATCGGCCACAGCAGACGCCGCGCCTTGTCGAGGCTGACGTTGTCCGGCCAGGAATTGAGCGGGGCGAAACGCTGATTGCCCGTGCTGCCGCCACCGCGTCCGTCAGCGATGCGATAGGTCCCAGCGGCATGCCAGGCCATGCGGATCATGAGCCCGCCGTAGTGACCCCAGTCGGCCGGCCACCAAGCCTGGCTATCGGTCATGAGCGCATGCACGTCGCGCTTGATCGCATCAAAATCGAGCGACTTCACCGCTTCGCGATAGCGGAAATCTTTGTTCAGTGGATTGGACTTCGAGTCGTGCTGATGCAGAATGTCGAGGTTCAGCGCCTTCGGCCACCACTCCATCACGTTGGTGCTTACGGCCGTATTCCCCCCATGCATCACGGGGCACTTGATCATTTCGTTCATGTCGTCTCCTCAACGCATCGCGTGGAGCCGCGGCTCCTTGGAAAGCCTCTAGCCAACTTCCACGATAAGGTAAAGTTTTAAGGTCTGATACTATCGATCAGTCCGCCTGATGGCCGATTGGTGGCGACCTGCGGGATCATTTCGCAGCTACCATACGCGCACTCAGCGTCGCATAGCGTGACAAATCGCAAAGTAAGGCACCCCGGCCTGTCGATGAGGCGTGTCCCGGCGGCCACGTCAGACGTCAGATCACCCGGCCGACTCCATAATGCTGCCCGTCGCGATAGCACTTTCACCACCAGAGCCCATAAGGTTGCACCAAAGATCGCGCGGGATCATCCGGACTGGCCAAGTTTGGCGAGTTCCAGCAAGTCTGCGGCAAAGTGCGAGTCAGTGGGGTGGCGTCATGCAGTTTCAGCTCTTTGGCCGTGAGACTGGCGAGTCGCCGGAAGAAGGCCGCGGCAAACAGATCGTTGAGCGGCTGCGCGCGGGCGACCTACCCCAGATGGTGGATTGGTTTGATCCGCAGTTGCTCGCCAAAGTTGGCGTCCGCTCCGTGCTTTCAGCCACCATCGGGTCCTACACCGACCAGCGCCTGATCCAGGCCGCCACCGATCTGGCCACCGAAGACGAATTGAAGTCCCGCTACGACTATAGCGAAACTGGAAATCCATCCGAAGCCCTCAAACCCGACGCCACCGGCGCCGTCTGGGTCGACTACATCTCCGACCTCGGCGACGGCTTCGAACCCACCTTCACCATGGCCTACATGCTGGCCCAGGATCGTTTGAAGGTTGAAGGCGCAGCCGATGAATTGCCCGCCGGCGAACTTCTCATCATGGGCGGCGACCAAGTCTATCCCGACGCGACCAAGCAGGAATACCAGGACCGACTCCGCGACCCCTACGATTGGGCCTTCTCCACCGACAAACCCAAGCGCAAACTCTTCGCCATCCCCGGCAACCACGATTGGTATGACGGACTCGCTTCGTTCAGCGCGCTCTTCTGTTCGGCGCGCGATCGAATCTCCGGCGGCCTCGGCGCACAACTCGGCGGCTGGCGCTGCCATCAGCACCGCAGCTATTTCGCAATTAAACTCCCGGACAATTGGTGGATCTGGGGCCCCGACATCCAACTCGCCGACAACCTCGACGACAGCCAGCGCGACTACTTCGACCTGATGGCCGACCAGACCAAGCAGGGCGACAAGATCATCCTCTGCCTCGCCGAACCGAGCTGGCTGCACCGCAATTACGACAATCTGCACGAAATTAGCATGCTAGCGCGCAAGAACGACGCCAAGATTCTGGCCGTCCTCGCCGGCGACTGGCATCACTACAGCCGCTACGCTTGCGATAAGCTCGGCATCCAATTCATCACCTGCGGTGGCGGCGGTGCCTTCGCCCACGCCACCCACGGGCTGAGAAAGCACATCTCTCTGAATTGGGCGACACTCACCGGTGCCTCCCGCCGCATTTCAGATCCCACCGATCCCGAAGACTTCAATCGCATGGAGCGCTCCGTTGTCGGCCCAGAGGGCCCCGATTTTACGCTCAATCCCGACAGCGAACCCGAAGCCCCTCGCACTCCTGAGCCCCCAGCCGTTTCCGGCCCTCTATCCGCGGCCAGCTATACCGCCAACGCCCTGCAAAACGCGGCTGCTAAAATGGCCTCCGTTATCCCAGAACCCAAACCCATCAGCGATGTTGATGCCGGCCCCGGTGGCCCCCGCCGTGTCAAACCCGTGCGCAAGGAAACAATTTCGAGCCATCCCTATAAGATGCGCGCCGCCGCCATCTATCCTGCCCGCTGGAAAAGCCGGCTCCTCTGCCTGAAAAATCTGGTCCTCCCCCTGCGCAATCAAAAATTCGCGGTCCTCGTCGGCATCATCTACTTCCTCTTCGCCTGGGTCTGGACATCCTCCGATCCGCGCCACTCCCCCATCATGACCAAGCTCGCCGAGGACATCGCCGTCCAGGCACAGCACTCGCGCACCGAATACGAAAACATCCGCAAGGAAATTGCAGACCTCGAAACGCGGCTTCAGGAGCAGAAGGCCACCCTCCCCGCCGGCGAACCGCCAACCACAGAGATGGTCGTGCTCGAAGAGCAACTCGATGCCGCTCGCACCAAAGAGGAGCCCGCGCGCCAAGAGTGGTCCGATCTCGATCAGCGCAGCAAAGCCATCGACGGCGGCCGCAAAGTCCAGCTCAACGATCAGATCCGCGAACTGGAAAACATGACGAACCTCTCGACAGGCGAGCGGCTCAAATATCTCGTGGTCTTCTTCCAGCAATATTCGCCGCTCGAAGAAGTGCTGAACCCCACAGCTCTCCTCGCCGCCTGCCAGCAGGGACCGCTCTTCGCGTTTCTGCTGCTCGGTCTATGGGCGCTCCTCGTCAACTACGTCGAGGCCAGCGCCACGCTTCACGGCCGCATCGCCAAACTCACCATCGGCACAATCCACTTCCTCGCCCATCTGGTGGCGCTCCTCGTCATCAGTTGGATTGCCAGCGGCGTCGGCACACCGCTCGCCACCGTTCTCAAATATCACATCGCCGATCCCTGGCCCGACGTCATCCGCGTCACCTGGAACTTCACCGTGACGCTACTCCTCGGCGGCATCCTCGGCGGCCTCGTCATGGGCCTCTATTGGACGCTGACCTCGACGCTCTTCAACATGCACACCGGCGATGCCTTCGGCGCACTTGGTATCAAGAACTACAAACATTTCCTGCGCATCCGGCTCGAACCCGGCCGCGCCACCATCTACCCCGTCGCCCTCGACAAGATCCCCGGCCCGTCCGATTGGCGCTGGCGCCTCTACCCGGGCGAAAAGCGCCCCGGTCACAACCCGCTCATTATGCCAAAGAAGGCCCTCGAACCGCGCCTCATCGAACCACCCATCGTCATCGAAGACTCAAACATCCTACGCTGACGGGTCAGCGAATTAAAAGTGATACCCCTTCTCGCCGTGATCGCTGAGATCAAGACCGGTGCGCTCCTTCTCGCGCACCGGTCGTAGCCCAACCGTGAGATCGATCAACCGGAAGAAGACGACCGATAGCAGCCCCGACCACAGAAGAGTGATCGCCACCGTCTTCACCTGCGCCGCCATCTGCGTCGGCAAATCGTAAACGATGGTCATCTGCCCGGGCTTGGCGATGTAATCGACCACGCCGGTTCCACCAAGTGCCGGTGCCACCAGCAACCCCGTTGCGAGCGCGCCCAGAATTCCTCCCACGCAGTGCACGCCAAACACATCGAGACTGTCGTCATATCCGAAAATACGCTTCAGCCACGTGCACGCGATAAACCCGCAAAGCCCCGCCACGAGTCCCAGCACGATGGCTCCCATCGGCCCCGCATACCCGGCCGCCGGCGTCACCGCGACAAGTCCAATCACCATCCCCGTGATGAACCCGAGCGACGTCGGCTTGCCCTTCGCCAGCCACTCGACTGACGTCCAGGCCACTGCAGCCGCTGCCGCCGCGCCAAACGTATTGCCCATCGCCAGCGCCGCCGTCCCGTTCGCCTCCAACGCCGACCCGCAATTGAACCCGAACCACCCGACCCAAAGCAGCGCCGCTCCCACCATGCTCAATGTCAAAGAATGCGGCGGCATCGGTTCGCGCCCGTACCCCGATCGCGGCCCAGCAAGTATCGCGCCCACAAGTCCCGCGACGCCCGCGTTCACATGCACAACCGTCCCACCGGCGAAATCCAAGACACCCCACTGGAACGCAAGTCCCGATGTCGAAATCAGCCGCCGCAATTCCAGCTCGGCCATGCCCCGCGCTTCGGGCTGTGCCAATTCCACCTTGCGCGCTGCTGCGATGAGAGCATCCGGGCCCGGCCAATACCAAACCATGTGAGCGATCGGGCAATAGACGAACGTCACCCACAGAACCATGAACATCATGACAGCCGAAAACTTCAGCCGCTCGGCAAAGGCACCCACGATCAGCGCCGGCGTGATCGCCGCGAACATCATCTGGAACCAGATGTAGGCGTACTCAGGTATAGAGACGCCCGGTGAAAACGTGGCAGCCGTGCTGTCCACCGTGACGCCGGCCAGAAACGCCTTCGACAAGTCGCCCACAAATGGGGCCGTTCCCCCGCCGGACGTGAACGCGAGGCTATAGCCGTAGACCATCCAGATCAGGCACACGACAGCAACGGTCATGAAGACCTGCATCATAGTCGCCAGAACGTTCTTCGTGCGCACCAGACCGCAGTAGAAAAGCGCCAAGCCCGGGATCGTCATCAACAGAACGAGGACGGTCGACAGCATCAAAAACGCAGTATCGCCCTTGTCCGTCGCAGCCTCAGCCAACGCAGGCGTCGCCAACACAAACCCCGCCGCTAACTTCAGCCGATGAAACAGGGCGCCCTGAACCGAACGAATTTTCATGCCTCACTCTTCTCCCGCGGAATAAAGCGGTCCGCGACCCGTTACGCTCATAAGCGAACTAATACGGCCTGCACCGGTTGATCGTTGCACTGCTTCAATTTCAACCGGCCTGCCTAAATCACGTTCGCAACGCATCATTGTCGGTGTCGGGCGCCTGCGTTACGACACATGACCAGCGGACAACGGCGAGATGTGCCGGTTATTCGCAAAACGGTGCGGGATATTGAAACGGCCAGCCAAACACGCGCTGCGGGCGCTTGTGACAAGCGGGATGTGATACCATGGCACCCAATGACGAGCCCAAGATGGACGAACTGAAGCGCCTGCTTCGCCGGCTTGATGGCCTCGATGCCCGCCGCGCGGCGCCCGGCGGCACCACGGCATCTGACAGTGAACAGCGCGATTATGTCGGCACCTTGCGCGGGGCGCCTGAACTCGACGATGTCGTGACACCCGTTCCCGCTGAGACGCGCAGCGTCTCGCCCAAATCCGCAGCTCTTCTTGCAGCCGTTATCGCCGGCATCGTATCGACGGCCACGGTCTATGTCTTAATGTCGGCCGAGGAGCGCATGACCGCCCCCGCGTCCGTCCCTGCCCTCGATGGCCCCGCCAAAGGCACGGCATCACCGGCAAACGATCGCGGCGACGCCACCATGGATGTGGTCCGCAGCGCTTCGTCCCTTATCGAAAGCGGTAACATCGAAGGCGCACGCGACCTCCTCCGCCGCGCCGCCGAACAGGGATCGGGCCCCGCAGCCCTCGAACTCGCCCGCACCTACGATGCAGCACAAGCAACACCCACGCCGCCGGAAGCCAGGGACACGAATTCGGCCCTCGCCCGTGTTTGGTATGAGCGCGCACGCGAACTGGGTTCGGCCGTCACGGCGCCGTCTCAGTCGCCGGCCGATCGCTGAGCAGTGAGAGTGCGGACAGCGTGAACGCAAACCCGTCGCAGCGAACAAGTGGTGCCCCGCGCCAGCGCCTCGGCGGGCGCTTAGAAAACGTACGCCAGCAGCTCATCTCGTGCGGCGGTGTCATGTCGGCCCTCGTCGAGCCCCAGTCGCAACCCCTCGTCACGGATGCGTTGCGCAAAGTCACGAGCCTCAGCTTGCGCATCGCCGTTGTCGGCCAGATCAAATCAGGCAAGAGCACCTTCATCAACGCCTTCATCCGTCACCCCCGGCTGCTGCCCACCGCCGTCACGCCCTGGACCACGGCCGTCACAAACTTACATTTCGGCCAAGCACCGCCGCCAGACGGCGCCATTCGCTTTTCCTTCATGAGTGCCAACGAGTGGAGCGAGATCGCCAACGGCGGCGGCCGCTTCCGCGAGTTGACCGAACGCCTCATCCCGGGCTTCGAGCCGCGCATTTTACAATCAGAAACCCGCGCCATGGTTGAGCGCGCCAAGCGAAAGCTCGGCGCCGACTTCGAGCAATTGATTGGGCGTGGACACCTCTTCAAGACGCTTCATCCCGGCCTCTTGGAGCAGTATCTCTGCTCCGGCGAATACGCCAACTCCGAAAACGTAGGCCGTTATTCCGACATCACCCGCACCGCCGATGTCTATCTCCCCGGCGGACCGTTCGAATTCCCCACCACGGTCATCGACACACCCGGCATCAACGACCCCTCCCTCGTGCGCGACGAGATCACCCGCCGCTCGCTCAGTGCTGCGGATGCCTACATCATTGTGCTCACCGCCCGGCAACCGCTGTCCGAGCAGGATGTCGCGCTCCTCCGTTTCATGCGCGGCCTCAACAAGGACCGCGTCATCGTCCTCGTCAACCGCATCGACGAACTCGCCGATGTGGCCACCGAACTCCCGCAAGTCCTGCGTTTCGTCCGCGAACGTTTGGCCGAAGAATTCCCCGGCGCACGCATTCCCGTCGTCCACGGCAGCGCCTGGTGGGCCATCCAAGCTTTGGCCTTCGAACCGCAGGCCATCGTCAAGACTTTGCAGCGCCCCTCCGCCGCCCATCTGTTTCGATCGGGCCTCCTGGAGCCCAGCGATGCCGACCCGCGTTCACTCGCCGATCCGGCCACCCAGGCGCGCGTCAGCCACGCCCTTCATGCCATGTCCGGCATGCCGGCACTTTACGACGCCTTCGACGATATCGCCGGCCTCACCAACCCTGCCTTCTCATTGAGCCTCGTCGCCCGCGGCTTTGCCGATATGTCGCGCGCATGCGAACAGGCAGCCGCCGCCGAACTCCAACTTCTGCTCGCCGACCGTGCCCGCCGCCAGCGCACCCCCGCGCCCGGCAACACGGCCCCCGATAGCCTCGCGATCCACGCCCATGAACGTGACGTGCTGCAATCGGTCTCCGCCAATATCGATGCGTCTGCCAAGGCGATCGGCGAAATCTTCTCCCGCGTCATTGCCGACGAACAGGCCCGCCTCCGCGCCGCGCTGTTGAAGCTCGTTGACCAGCACGCAGCGCGCGAACGCAAGATCCTCTCCGACAGCCTTGCCCGCGGCGCCACCACCGTCACGTGGACACACGAAGGTTTCGATTTGCGCCGCGCGTTAGCCGAGAGTTTCCGCACAGGCTTCGGCGAGGCCTCCGAACGGCTCCTCACGTTTCACGCGCGTCTCATTCCGGAGTTGTTCAAGCTCCTCCAGACAGTCGTCCCCGCGCCCGAGATTCCTATTCCACAGAGCAAGTCCCTCACCATTCCCATTCCGGCCGGCATGCCGTTGAGCCGCATGCTCGTCATCGACCTCGACCGCTCGCGATGGCAGGCGTTTTGGAACCGCGCCGCCAGCGCCGATCAGGCGGGCGCCAAAATCGAAGCGCTGATCAAGGCCGAGTTCTCAGCCGTCGCCGATGAATTAGCGGCCTCCGCTGGCCGAACGTTCCAAGACTTCGCCGCCACCACCATCGGATGGGCGCTCGGCGCCTGCCGCAACATCCAACAAGCCCTCCAACGCCGTATCGATCGCCTGCTTGAAGAAGATGGGCTGCACAACGCCACCTCATCCAAGACCGACGAGCGCATTGCACTCCAGGCTCAGCGCCTGAAAGACACGGAAGCACTCACCCAGCACCTTGAATTTCTCGCCCGCGATGTCGAGCAGATCTTCAAAGGAGGAGAGTCATCATCATGACCCATGATCCGGCAGAGAAATCCACACCGGCCCGACACCCCGCCGCAGACTGGCAACGCTATACCAGCCAATTGCGCGCTGCACGCGAACGTCTGCAAAACCTGACCGTCGACGATCCCGCGATCCCCGCCTGCATCAGTGGCCTCAACCGCATCGAAGACATGCTTCGCCGGCCGCTGCGCCTCGTCGTGTTGGGCGAATACAATTCCGGCAAAACGTCCGTCACGGGCCTCATCCTTGGCAAGGGTCTGCTCCCCGTCAACGTTCTCTCCAACACCGGCATACCGGTCCACATTGGCCACGGAGCCGAACCCGCGCTCTACGGCATCGACCAGAACGGCATATCCATCCGCATCGACGGCGCCGACGACGATCCTCTGACCGACCTTGCCTATCAGGCGATCGATATCCGCTTGCCGCTGCCATGGCTGCAAACGCATCAAATTCTCGACACGCCCGCCACGATGACACCCGCGCTCTACGCAGCTGATGCCGACATCGTCCTCTGGTGCACGGTCGCCACCCGCGCCTGGACCGAAAGCGAGCGCAATCTCTGGAGCGCCATGCCGCCGCGTGTGCAGAAGAACGCCATCCTCGTCGCCACGCACAAGGACAGCTTCTACTCGGACGAAGACTGCGATCAGGTCCTGCGCCGGTTGCACGACATGACCGCGGGCCTCTTTCGCCGCGTCGTCCTGGTCTCGGCATCTGCTTCGGCGTCCCCCAATACGTTGGACGCACCTGACGGCACGCCGGACGACACCCAAGCCCTGCACACCGCCATCGAATCCGCAGCAGGAAGCATCCGCGCCCGCCGGTTCGCCAAAGCACAACGCATCGTTCAGCGTCTATCGCGCCTCGCACTCCACGAATTCGGGCGCAACGCGATCCGCCCGGACTCAGCCCGGCTCTTCACGCATTGGTACGCGCTGTCCGATCGCATTTTGGATGGCCACCGCGCCGGCCAATTGACGATCGACCAAGCGCTGCGCGCGGTGCTGAGCGCCTTTGCCCAGATCGCCGAAAGCCTTCAGCCCGGCGTCATTGCGCCGGCCGGACCATCGGCGCACATCAACGGCCAAACACACGCAACATCGCGCATCGACGGCGCCTTCACAAATCCCACGGCCCTGCGCGCCGACTTGACCGCCGTGCTGCGCATGCTCGCAACAGCCTCTCGCTACGAATCCCCACAGACGCGCGAACAGCGTGAGGCCGCACGCGCAACCCTCATAGCACTGGCCGACCTCGACACCATCCTAAAGCACATCGGCGATTGGCTCACAGCCCAACCTGCAATTAGTGCCCCACGGACACCGAACGTCAGCGCTTGACCTACACCGTTTGCGGTTTATGCAGCGCGCGCACGACGAGCGTGCCGGCCACAACACCGGCCAGCATAGCCGGCACGAATACAAGCGTACCTGTTGCGCCCAAGAGTAACGACGTCAAAGCCGGCCCGGGACATAATCCGCCCAGCCCCCAGCCGATCCCAAACAATCCCGATCCAACAACCAATTTGGCATTGATGTCGGTCTTCTTCGGAATCTGAAAGACCGGCTCCAGAAGCGGCTGACCCAGGCGGAGCACGATTGCATAGCCAGCCGCTGTCACAGCGATCGCACCGATCATCACGAAGGCCAGAGATGGGTCCCACGTCCCGGCGACATCGAGAAAATTCTGCACCTTGGCCGGATTGACCATCCCCGACAGTACCAGACCGATGCCGAACACCACGCCCAAGGCAAGATTGATCAACAATCGCATCTCAGCCCCCCAGCACATGCCGCACGAGATATACTGTCACGGCAGCCGTCGCCATGAACGTTCCCGTCGCCACAATCGAGCGCGCCGACATCCGCGACAAGCCGCACACGCCATGCCCGCTCGTGCAACCGCTTCCCAGAATGGAACCGAAGCCGACGAGCAGACCCGCCACGGCAAGAACCGGCAAATTCTCACCAACCGTTTGCGGCACACCTGCACCCGTCACACCCGAATACACCAACGGCGCCGCAACAAGTCCGGCGGTAAACGCCAGCGCTTCCAAAGCGCGGCCATTCGGATCGGGCATGATCGCCCGCCGGATAATTCCCGCGATGCCCGCGATCCGGCCCGAAAACAACATCAGCAACACCGACGAGAGGCCAAGCAGTGCGCCTCCCGCCAACGAAGAAAGTGGAGTGAATTCCGTCATGATCGCGCGTCCTACCTCGCCCTCGTGCCGCTGGCATGCGGCCTGCGATTGCGGTCGCTTCATACATGAGCGTTATCCAAGTAAGCAAGATCAACCCGTGGGAGGATGCAATCGCAAACTCCCCCGGCCCAGATTCCCATCTGGCCGCTATTCCATCGCGAGGATGAAGTTCCGAACGACGGGATAGATCTCGTTTTCCCACCGCTTTCCGTTGAACGTGCCGTAGTGGCCCACGTTCGCCTGCAGATGATGCCGCTTCAGATGCGGCCTCAGCGACGAACACAGTTCGTGCGCCGCCGCCGTCTGGCCGAGCGCGCAGATGTCGTCACGCCCGCCCTCCACCGTGAGCAGAGCCGTCCGCGTGATCTTTGCCGGATCAACCTTGCGCCCGCGGTACGTGAAATTCCCCGTCGCCAGATCCGCCCGCTGGAAGATCCGGTCGATCGTCTCGATGTAGAATTCCTCCGTCAGATCGAGCACGGCGAAATACTCGTCGTAGAAATCCTTGATCTTCTTAGCCTCCGCCACCTCGCCCTTCGCCAGATGCTCATAAAGCTTCTGATGCTGCGACCGATGCCGCTCCATGTTCATCGCGATGAACGCCGTGAGCTGGATGAACCCCGGATACACCTTCCGCCCCGCACCATTGAACCGCTGCGGCACGCGCGAAATCACCATCCGCTTGAACCAAGAGAGCGGCTTCTGCATCGCGAGTTTGTTGACCGCCGTCGGGCTTTCCCGGGTATCGATCGGCCCCGCCATCAGCGTCATGGTCCGCGGCGTCGCCGGATGCTTGTCCTCCGACATCACGGAGACGGCAACCAGCGCCTGCACGCACGGCTGGCACACGGCCAGAATGTGCGCTCCCGGCCCAATCTCTTCCAAGAACGTAATCACATACTCGCAGTAGTCTTCCACCCCGAACGGCCCGGCCGACACGGGTACATCCCGCGCATTTACCCAGTCGGTGATGTAAACATCATGATCCCGCAACAGCGTCGCGCACGTCTTGGCCAGCAGCGTCGCAAAATGCCCCGACAGCGGCGCAATCACGAGAACCTTCGGCTGCGGCGTATCCACGTCCTTCTTGAAGTGGAGCAGATTGCCAAACGGCAATCGCAACGCCACCTCTTCCGTCACCGGCACATCGCGGTTTCCGACCCGCACGCTTGTGATACCGAATTCCGGCCGCGCATGCGTCAGCGAAAAACGCGACACCATCTCCATGCTGGCATCAAATGCACGCCGGGTATCCGAGACCATCGGCCACGAGCCATAGCCATTCACCGGCCCAGCATTCGTCAGCAACCGCGCGGCATTGCGAAAAACCGCAATCATGTCGTCTTGGAACTGGTAGGCATCATAAAGCATGTTTCGAATTCCGTTAGGCGCGACGCCGCATTCCAAATCAAATGAAAAGCTAGTGTATTATCTCGAAGGCCGCGAGGGACTTCTGAGCGCAGCAACAACGGAATTGAGAAATGCCCAAAGCGACTCTGACAATCTCGTCCAAGAATTACTCATCTTGGTCTCTGCGTGGTTGGTTATTGTGCAAAATGGCCGGCCTTGATTTCGACGAACAACCCGTCGCGCTCGACGATAGCAATGCACGGCGCGAGCTCTTGCTCCTCACACCCTCTGTTCTGGTTCCACGATTGACCCATCGCGACGTCACCGTGTGGGATACGCTCGCCATCGCAGAATACTTAAATGAAATCCAGCCAGACGCCGGCCTTCTTCCGGCCGATCGCGCCGTCCGCGCCCACTGCCGCGCTGTTTCCGGCGAAATGCATTCGGGCTTCTACAATCTGCGCTCTGCCCTTCCGATGAACCTGAAAGCACGCCACACCAATTTCAAAGTCTTCTCCGGCGCCCGACCCGATATCGAGCGCATCAAGGAAATCTGGACGGAATGCCTCGAAAAATATGGCGGCCCTTATCTATTCGGCAAAACGCCGACACTCGCGGACGCCATGTACGCCCCCGTTTGCACGCGCTTTCGCACCTATAGTGTCGCCCTGCCGCCCGCCCTCCAGGCCTATTGCGAAACCATCTTAGCTTGGCCCCTCCTGCAAGAATGGACCGACGGTGCCGTATTCGAAGCTGACGAAATCGACGAACTCGAAGTCGAATTCTAGTTTCACCAATGACCGCGAAATAAAAAAGGGCGCCGGTTGCAGCCGGCGCCCTCTTCATATGCGAACGATACGGTCCTGATTAGGCCGCAGCAGCAGCCGCCAGCGGCACTTCCGAAACCGTCTTCAGCACCTGCGAAGCGATCTGGTAGGGGTCACCCTGTGAGTTCGGACGGCGGTCCTCCAGGTAGCCCTTGTAGCCGTTGTTCACGAACGAGTGCGGCACGCGGATCGAAGCACCGCGATCGGCCACGCCGTAGCTGAACTTGTTCCAAGGAGCCGTCTCGTGCTTGCCGGTCAGGCGCAAGTGGTTGTCCGGGCCGTACACGTCGATGTGCTCTTTCCAGTTCTTGGCGAACGCGGCCATGAGCTTTTCGAAGTAGTCCTTGCCGCCAACTTCGCGCATGAACTTGGTCGAGAAGTTGCAATGCATGCCCGAGCCGTTCCAGTCGGTGTCGCCGAGCGGCTTGCAGTGATACTCGACGTCGACGCCGTGCTTCTCGCACAGACGCTCGAGCAGATAGCGCGCCATCCAGATTTCGTCGGCAGCCCGCTTCGAGCCCTTGCCGAACACCTGGAATTCCCACTGGCCCTTCGCGACTTCCGCGTTGATGCCCTCGTGGTTGATGCCGGCGGCGAGGCAGATGTCGAGATGTTCTTCCACGATGGCACGTGCGATGTCGCCGACGTTCTTGTAGCCGACGCCCGTGTAGTAGGGACCCTGCGGCGGCGGATAGCCGTTGGCGGGGAAGCCCAGCGGACGGCCGTCCTTATAGAGGAAGTACTCCTGCTCGAAACCGAACCAGGCATCCGAGTCGTCGAGAATGGTGGCGCGCTTGTTCGACGCGTGCGGCGTCACACCGTCAGGCATCATGACTTCGCACATGACGAGCACGCCGTTGGTGCGCACCGGATCTGGGAAATGGCGGACCGGCTTCAGCACGCAGTCCGAGCTATGTCCTTCGGCCTGCATGGTGGACGAACCGTCGAAGCCCCAGAGCGGAAGCTGCTCGAAATCGGGGAACGCGCTGAACTCGCGGATCATGGTCTTGCCACGCAGGTTCGGCACCGGCGTATAACCGTCGAGCCAGATGTACTCGAGCTTATACTTCGTCATAGAGGCTCTCTCCTAAGTTTGTGACATCGGCTCCGCGACGCGGCTTTAAGGAGGCCAACGGAGCGGAAAAACTGCGGTTGGCGTTAACAGCACGAAAAAAAGTTCTGACCAAAAGCCGCATCTCGCAGCCGGATGGGCTGTTGTGTCGTCCGAGGGCAGCCAAGCCTGACCAGTTCCACTTCACGCGCTACAAACGCTTCATTCTTCATCACCCCTCCACACGAACGCCCGGCGCCCGGGGATGGAAGGTCCATTTTGGAGCTTGGAGCCATCGGCGGCAGGCGTTGCCGCGAGCAATTTCGCATTCGACGGGCAGGCACCAGCAGACTGTTCTGCGGCCCGGATGCTACCCAGACAGGCACGTCTGTGCATGCCCATAATTCAGGCAAACACCGATAAATATTGGGCAATTAGGTGAAATCACATGCAGATCGTGCTAGATTTGGCATCCGGAACAATGCGCCGCACCGCTGCGTTTTGCTTCGGATACCTGAAAGGAGGCAACGATGACCCAAAGTCTCAGTCGCCAGTCTGCCGAAATCATCCCCTTCCCCGGCCGCACCCGCGCACCGGTTTATGGGATCGACACCCGTGCCCTCGAGGCCGAGGCCGCCAAGTACCGCTCGGCGGTGGACACCACAGGCTGGTATCACGAAGAAGCCATCGAAGACGACGTCGACCACACCTGCCATAAGGCGTGGCGCACCTAACTCACGCGGCATGGGCGACCGCCACCACGGCGGCGCCCGCCCCTTTTTTCCTGCCGTTCAACCAGTTTTGAGCGCCGGTTCCGTCTCGCGTTGCAACGCCCGCCAGATTTCCAGCATCGCCCGTGAATCCAGCCCGCAGTAGACGAGCAGGTCGGCCCGGATTTTGGCGGCCTCCTCTGCGCTGACCTGCCCCGTCACCGCCTCGTTCCAACGGATCGATGCAGTCCCCCCTTCCTGGATCGCCAGATCCTTGTAGGAAAACCCCGGCACCAGAACCGGCAGCACATATTTGATTGACGTTCGCCCGAGAAATCCGGGATGGACGTAAGACTGCTGCGAAAACACCTCCATCAGGTCGACAACCCGCACATCCACATCCGCCAGCCAATCGGCATAGTCCGGGTTGCGATCGGCAAGCTTGTCGTTGATCCCGCGCTCGAAGCCTTGATTCCACACCACGATCGACCCGCGCTCCGGCAGCCCCGCCTTCAGCGCCTCCAGAAAAGCCACATCCGGCTTGTCCGCGCTCCCGTGCAAAAACTCGTAGTGTTCGAACTCGCCATCTGGCGCGACGACGACATCAAGCGAGAACTGAAACGGAATGTGGTGAAACGGCCCGTACCCATCGAACCGCGGCACACCCGCCGCGAACGTCTCATAGTCGAGAAACGAGATCGGATATTTGAGCGCCGCAAGAAAGTCGGCCACGTCTTCGTAAGCAACGGCCGCCCGGCCCGTCTTTGCCGCCCGCACCTGATTAGCCTGCGCCGCAGAGAGCTTTACGTCGTCTGGCACATCGTCGATCCTGAGAATGCCCCGCTCCAAAAGATCGGGTAGCTTCTTCTTCGACGCCCCGATGCGCGTGATGTCGTGCACGCTGTAAGCTGGCACATCGGGATTGTGGACGGCGAACGTCCGGCAGTGCTGCGCACGCGCCTTCTCAAAGCACCCACACGGCCCCGCCGGCTGATCGGCAAGCGAGAGATCGTCGTGCGCGGCATCCATCTCAGCCGCGATGTCGTCACGCAACGCCGTCACGGCGTCCGTAAAATCCTCGCGCGTAAAAAGCTGATCGAGATCGAGGTCGCCGTCGCGCACATAGTCGCCGTTGAGCCGCACAAGATATAGCCGCCCAACCGGCACACCCACGCGCCGCAACACCTCCACCTGAAACCCGATGTCCCAACGGTACCGCTCGTCCTCCGCCCGCGTATTGCCCGCGCTCGTCGAGCCTTTCACCTCATAAATGTCGTACGCCCCGCTATCCCCGTTCCATACGAGTATATCGCATGCGGTCGTGAACTGCTCCGTCTCGAACACCGGCTGGTAGAGCACCGCGGTCTGCGCGTCGACGAGGGCTGCCGTCTCCGCCGCCGCCTTGCGCGGCACCATCACACCGCCGGGAAAGACCCCCCGCGCCAGCATGTCGACTTCGTTGCCGCCATCGATGATGGATTGGTCAAAATCAGTCAGCGGCACCGCGTTGTAGATCGCCGGCCGGTGGATTTTCATCCACGCGTCGTGCCGGCAGTCCCGCCACACCATAAAATTGGTCTTGCTGAGCTTCATCCCCGCCCCCGGCTCCCCATCGGAAAAGGCCACTATAGCGAAGGACGGCACGCAATCCGTGTCTCCAAGGCGCCTATGCACAGCTGAACCGCCGCCTCTCCGCCGTTCAAATCATTGACACAAACCCCATGCGCCCCGGAAACTCAGGGTCAGCCTGCCTCTCGAGCCCCCGGATCGCACACCCATGGTCGTTCTCGCGTATCTCCTCGCCATGCTCGCAGGCGCGCTCCTCATGTACCTCTGGCTCGATGCATCAAAGGCGGACACCTCGGCGTCTGTTGCAACGGAGGACGCGCCGTCACCCGACACCGCACCCGTTCCCGCGGCAACGGCCGATGCCTCACTCACCGATCGCATCTTCGCCCTCACCACCAAACTCGATGAGGAAATGCGCATCGCGTCGACACCGGCGGAATTCGCCTCCAAACCAGGCTTCAGCGAAGTCCGCGCGATGTTGGCCGATCCCGCGACGCCCCTCAAAACCGTTCTCGATCAGGTCTCTTCCGGCAACGCGCTCTTTTCCTGTCCGGCCTTGGCCGCACTCGCCGAGCGGCCCGACAAAGACCAAGCTGCCGATACGATCCTCGCCGACACGGAAATGCTCGGCGGCTGGCCGCTCCACTTCACCCTCAAATATCTCGAACGACTCGACGACCGCCGCGCCGCCGGCGCCATTCTTGGTGCCGTGCGCGATTGGTGGCGCGATGACCTGTTCCACCTGAACTGCATCCGCCAGCACTTCGACGAACTGGAGCGCTTGGGCGACACGCCCCGCATCGGCGACGACCTCACCGGCCGCCCTCAGGAACAGTTAGCCGCCATCACCGACTTCCTGCGCCGTGTGCGCCATCCCTTCGCTATCGCGCTGCTCGAAGACCTCGCCCGCACCAAAGCCGCAAGCATCGACCGCGCCTATCTGCAAACGCTCGGCCGCTTCTGGAGCGACACCGAAATCGCCGGCCTCGTCGAACCCTACGGTTGGTCCGAGGCCATGGACGCCGTCATGGCCAAGCGCAGCGCCAACGGCACCCCGCGCGCGCTCCTCGTTAACGGCGAAACCCGCGTCGGCAAATCCTCGCTTCTGAAGCTTCTCGCCAAGCGCCTCGAGCCCGACGGCTGGACCGTCTTTGAAGCCGGCAGCGCCGACCTGATGGCCGGACAGCAATTCTTCGGCCAGCTCGAAGCCCGCATTCAAAGGTGCCTGGAAGAACTCTCCGCCACCAAAAAAATCATCTGGGTCGTCCCCGATCTCATGCAGCTCGCCAACAGCGGCACGCATCAGGGCCAATCCTCCAGCATCCTCGATCAAATTCTCCCCGCCCTCAACGCCGGCCGCATAGTGGTGTGGACGGAAGCCTCATCCGCCGCCGCGACTAAACTCTTGCGCCTCCGCCCGTCGCTCAAATCCACGTTCGAAGTACTGCGCCTCGAACCCATGGAGCCCGAAGACGCGCTCGAACTCGCCCACCAATTCGCAGCCGACCTGAAAGACAAAACCGGCGTTACCTTCGCCCCCGGCACCATCGACACCGCAGCCGCCGCAGCGCGCCAATACCTCGGCGCGTCGAACCTACCCGGCTCACTCATCGATCTGCTGCGCATGAGCGTGGTCGCCGTCGCCAAAGATCCCAAAGCTGTCATCGCTGATCGCGACATCATCGCCACCATCGCGCAAGTCACCGGCTTGCCCGGCTCCATCATCGACGGCAACGAACGTGTCGACCTCGCCGGAGTCCGTGAGTACTTCTCCTCCCGCGTCATCGGTCAGGACGAAGCCGTCGACGCCATCGTCTCCCGCATCGCCATGCTCAAGGCCGGCCTCACCGACCCCGGCAAGCCCATCGGCGTCTTCCTCTTCGCCGGCCCCACTGGCACCGGTAAAACTGAGCTCGCCAAAACGCTCGCCGAATTCCTCTTCAGTACGCCCGAGCGGATGATCCGCCTCGACATGAGCGAATTCCAAACCCCGGAATCGACTGTCAAAATTCTCGGCAGCGCCGACATGGCCGGCTCCGACAGCCTGATCTCCCTCATCCGCAAGCAGCCCTTCTCCGTCATCCTCCTCGACGAATTCGAGAAGGCCCACCCCAACGTCTGGGACCTCTTCCTGCAGGTCTTCGACGACGGCCGGCTCACCGACCAGATGGGCCAAGTCGCCGACTTCCGCTACGCCATCATTATCCTGACCTCCAACCTCGGCGCCACCGCCCACCGCGGTTCTCGCCTTGGCTTCGCCCCCGGCGAAAGCGCCTACACGCCCGATCAGGTCATGCAGACCATCAGCCAGACCTTCCGACCCGAATTCCAGAACCGCCTCGACAAGATCATCGTATTCCGCCCGCTTTCGCGCGACCTCATGCGCGGCATCCTCAAAAAGGAACTCGCCCGCGTCCTCGAACGGCGCGGCTTCAAGGATCGCGAATGGGCCGTCGAGTGGGAATCCTCCGCCATGGAGTTCCTGCTCGAAAAAGGCTTCACACCCGAGATGGGTGCCCGCCCACTGAAGCGCGCCATCGACCAGTATCTCATCGCCCCGCTCGCCGCCGCCATTGTCGAAAAGCGCTTTCCCGAAGGCGACCAGTTCGTCTTCGTGCGCAGCGACGGTCGCGCCATCCAAGCCGAATTCGTCGACCCCGACGCCGACGATGAAACAGGCACATCGCCCACGCTCGAACACACCAACGGCGAAGTCCCGAGCCTGCCCGCCATGATCCTCGCCGCCGAAGGCAGCGATATAGAAATCGCAGAGTTGGAAGCCCAAACCGAGCAACTGAGCGACCGCCTTGCTTCCCCTGAATGGGAAGCCCTCCGCCTCGACCTCGCCGAACGCATGGCCGCGCCGGGCTTCTGGTCACATCCATCCCGCTTCGAAACGCTCGCCCGCATCGCCCTCATGGACCGCGTCCGCGCCGCCAACGAAACCGTCGATGCCCTGAAAGCGCGAATGGAAAAGGGCGCCGCCCGCAGCGGCCGCTCCTCGCGCGAACTCATCTCGCGCCTCGCTCTGCAAATTTATCTCGTCGGCGAAGGCATCCGCGACGCCCACGAAACAGCCCCCGTCGAACTCCTTCTTGCCGTCGAACCAGCATTCGACCGCCCCGGCGAAAAGCCCGCTTCCGTCGAATGGTGCCGAACGCTCCTCGACATGTATCGCGCCTGGGGCCGTAACCGGAACATGCAGGTATCCGAAACCGACCCCGATCCCGCAACTGGCCTTCCCCGCCTCGTCATCAGCGGCTTCGGCGCCGCCCGCGCGTTGGAAAATGAAAAAGGCCTGCACGTCCTCGAACGCGACGACCCAGATGGCGGCGCGGCCCGTGCCACCGCCCGCATCACCATCATTCCAGCACCCCTCGCCGACGTTCCACCCCACCGCATCCGCGCGGCCATGGAGCAAGCGCTCGCCGCCGCCGAACGATCCTCGGCCGTCGTCCGCCGCTATCGCGGCGACCCCTCACCCCTTGTCCGCGATCTCGTTTCAGGTTGGCGTAGTGGCCGCTACGACACCATTCTCGCCGGCAATTTTGATTTGATCGCCGCCCGCTGACCCAACCGTCCAGCGGGTCGCATACATTTTCAAAAAGGTCATTTTTATGGATCACACGTCGCCCGAAATTCGGGAATTATTCATGCGCGCGCACGAACTCTGGGGAACGGGACGCTTCGACGACTTCATGCAGATGATGCACGAGGATATCCTCTACATCGTCAACGTCGACGGCCAGCAAGTGCCCTACGCCATGAGCGCGGTAGGACGCGAAGACCTGCGCGACCGGTTCGAACTCCTTTTGCGCACCTTCAACGTCACGCACTTTGAGCTCTTAGGCGTCTACCCCGAACCGGAACACATCACCAGCCTTGTCCATGGCATCTATCATCACAAGGCCACCGGCGAGATCCTGGACATAAAGGTCCGCTTCCGCGCTTGGTTCATTCACGACAAAATCATAACTCGCCTCGAAGAGATCCACGACGCCCGCTACATCGAAGCCTTCGAGCGCTTCGTCTTTTTTATCGAAAGTGCAGCGCAGATCGATTGAACCCGTGCAGTCAGCGCGGCTTCCGGATCAAGCGATGCACAAACCGCAGTTTCTCGCGCGCCGCATCCGGAATGACGAACGGATAATAGTCCGCATGCCCCATACTACGGTTCATGCTGTTGAGCGCCAGCGTCAGCGGCACCCAGCGCTCCAATAGACTATCGAGCGTCTCTTCCGTGTAGACGTCGTATTTCTTGAACGGCCAGATTGACCCAAAGATGAGCCCGGCCGCCCGTGGCTCCATACCCTCGGCTTCCGCCGTATCGACGCTGTCGACCATGTGCAGATAGTGGGCCCAGGTCTCTGCCCAGTCCTCGAACGGATGCATGCTGGCATAGCCTGACACGTGACTGAACTGCCAGTCGGGTTTCGGGCCATACATATGATGTTGGTGGAGGGCGGTATTGTAGTCGGCTCGCTCATCGCCAAACAGCGCCCGGAACTCATCGAACAGTCCCGCGTTCTCAACAAGCACATGCCAGTAGTAATGACCGCTCTCGTGTCTGAGATGCCCCAGCAGCGACCGGTAGGGTTCGTCGAACTGCTGCCGCTGGCGCTCGCGTTCGACGGCGTCCGCTTCCATGACATTGATGTTGATGACCCCATCGAGATGGCCCGTCATCGAATTGCGCGTGAAATCGAAAATCAGCCGGCCCGGCGGCGCCGGACTCGTGTCCGTCGTCAAACCGAATCTAAGCAACGAGTAAACGAGCCGCTTTTTCGCCCGTTCCAGCTCTTGCCAAGCCGCAAGATTTCCCGGCTCCGACAAATTCGGGATAGTGCGATTGAGATCGCACGCCACGCAAAACATATTCGGGTCGTCGTTCCGCGTCAGCCAGTTGCACGCGCCATGGACCGCGTTGTTGCAATATCGCAGGACCTCGGACTTGTCCCCCGACACCCGCCGGTACAGCCCCGGCTCCTTCTCCGCCTTAAGCGCAATCACCGCCAGCGTATCGGGATCGAAACCCAACGCATGGCCGCACTTCACGCACTGGACGTTCTTGAAGTAGACCTTAGTGCCGCAGTGGGTGCAGGAAAAATTTCGCATCGGTCCCTGAGCTTGCATCCATCAGGCGGGTCGGTCGGAGGATTAGGCCACTTCGGGCGCAAGTGGTCAATCTTCAAGCACGATCGTCAGCCCCTGTCGCGCGGCGTATGGTCAGGGCGGCGCGTTTGCATCAAACACAGTCAAAGGTTCGCCGCACTTCGTGGCGTTTGCCCATCAGTTAATCACATTTGCCAGTTCCACGGCCAATGCGTCAGCGCCACGCTTGTTCCCATGAACCGAAGCCGGTAACCCGGAAATACGCAACACAGCGCCGCCTTCCGCGCCAAGGATAAGACCACGCCCATGACGTTGCACGTCGCTCTGACCCACGAGACGACCTACCGTTACGACCGCTCCATCAGCATGGGCCCCCAGATCATCCGGCTGCGGCCCGCCCCGCATTCTCGCACACCGATCCTGAGCTATTCGCTCACCCTTGAACCCAAGGTCCACTTCCTCAACTGGCAGCAAGACCCGTTCGGCAACTTCCTCGGCCGCGTCGTCATGCCGGAGAAAACCGACATCTTCTCCGTCAAGGTCGACCTCGTCGCCGACATGGCCGTAATCAACCCGTTCGACTTCTTCGTTGCCGAAGAAGCCAGCGAGTTTCCCTTTGCCTACGACGAGATCCTGCGTCAGGAACTGCTGCCCTATCTGGTCCCCGAGAAGACCGGCCCGCATCTCCAGAAGTATCTGGCTGGCATCAGCCGCAAACCCAAAGTCACCATCGACTTCCTGTGCGATTTGAACCGGCAGCTCAACAAAGACATCCAGTATTTCATCCGCATGGAACCCGGCGTGCAGACGCCGGAAGAAACGCTTGGTACGGCCGGCGGGTCCTGCCGCGACAGCGCTTGGCTGCTTGTCCAGATCCTGCGCAACTTGGGCCTCGCCGCCCGCTTCGTATCGGGCTATCTGATTCAGCTTACCCCCGACGTCAAATCCCTCGACGGCCCCACCGGCACCGATGTCGATTTCACCGATCTGCACGCCTGGGCGGAAGTCTATCTTCCCGGCGCCGGCTGGATCGGTCTCGACGCCACCTCCGGCCTGCTAACCGGCGAAGGCCACATTCCGCTCGCCGCCACGCCGCACCCCACGAGCGCCGCACCCATTTCCGGCGCGCACGAAAAGGCCGAAGTCACCTTTGCCTTCAACATGGGCGTCACGCGCATCCGCGAAACGCCGCGTGTCACCAAACCCTACAGCGACGAAACCTGGAATGAGATCCTCAAAGTCGGCCACGCCGTCGATGAGCGCCTCATCAATGGAGATGTCCGCCTTAGCATGGGCGGCGAGCCGACGTTTATCGCCGCCGACGACATGGACGGCGATGAATGGAACACCGCCGCAGTCGGTCCCAACAAACGCCGCTACGCCGAAACCTTGATTCGCCGCCTCGAAAAGCGCTTCGCGCCCGGGGGGCTCCTGCATTACGGCCAAGGCAAGTGGTATCCTGGCGAACAGCTCCCCCGCTGGGCCTTCGCCCTCTACTGGCGCACCGACGGCCAGCCCCTGTGGACCGACCAGTCCCTCATCGCCCGCGAAAGCGCCAACGATAACGCGACGATCACCGACGCCTCCCGCTTCACCGAAAAACTCTGCGACACACTCGGCCTTCCCACCGACAGCGCCATTCCAGCCTACGAAGACGCCGCCCACTTCGTGCTCGTCGAACAGAAGCTCCCGGTCGGCATCACGCCTGAAAAGAACAAGCTCGATGATCCCGCCGAACGCGAACGCCTTGTCCGCGTCTTCGATCGCGGCGTTACCGCACCCGCCAGTTACGTGCTCCCCATCCAAGTCTCGCAGACGCACGATCGCGGCCGCCGTTGGGTAACAGAACGGTGGGCACTCCGCCGCGAAAAGCTCTTCCTCGTCCCGGGCGACTCGCCTGCTGGCTTCCGCTTACCTTTAGGCTCCCTGCCCGTCGTCGCGCCGACGATCCAATACCCGCACGTTCTCCCGCGCGATCCCTTCGCCCCCGCCCCGCCGCTGCCGCAGCGCGAAACCCTTCTCCAGCAGCGCCGCACGGTTACTCTTGATGCCCCGCCATTGCCGCCCTCAGGCATCAGCGAGATTTCGGGTTCCGTCCGGACCGCCATGGCGGTCGAGCCGCGCAACGGCCGCATCTGCGTTTTCATGCCTCCGCTCGAAGACGCCGAAGACTACGCCGCCCTTGTCGCCGCCATCGAAGAAACCGCACGCGCCACCAAAACGCCCGTTCACATTGAAGGCTATTCCCCGCCACACGATCCGCGCCTCAACGTCGTCAAGGTCACGCCCGATCCCGGCGTCATCGAAGTCAACGTCCAACCCGCCGTCCGCTGGGAAGAAGCCGTCGACATCACGACCACGTTGTATGAGGAAGCTCACCTTACGCGCCTGTCGACCGAAAAATTCATGCTCGACGGCCGCCACACCGGCACCGGCGGCGGCAACCACATCGTGCTCGGCGGCCTGACACCCGCCGACAGCCCGTTCCTGCGCCGTCCCGATCTTCTCGCCTCCATCATCGCCTACTGGCAAAACCACCCCTCGCTCTCGTTCCTCTTCTCCGGCCTCTTCATCGGTCCGACATCGCAAGCCCCGCGCGTCGACGAAGCCCGTCACGAGAGCCTCTACGAACTCGAAATCGCGCTTGGCGAAATCCCCGATCCTGGCGCCGGCTCCGTCCCGCCCTGGCTCGTCGACCGCATCCTGCGCAACCTGCTCATCGATGTGACGGGCAACACGCATCGCGCCGAAATCTGCATCGACAAACTCTATTCGCCCGACAGCTCCACCGGACGCCTCGGCCTCGTCGAATTCCGCTCCTTCGAAATGCCGCCGCACGCGCGCATGAGCCTCGCGCAGCAACTGCTGCTCCGCGCCCTCATCGTCCGCTTCTGGGAGCGCCCCTACCGCCAGAAGCTCGTCCGCTGGGGCACCGCGTTGCATGACCGCTTCATGCTCCCGCACTACATTTGGTCCGACTTCGCCACCGTCATCGACGATCTCAAGGCCCATGGCCTGCCTGTCGAACTGGATTGGTTCCGCCCGCACCACGATTTCCGCTTCCCCAAACTGGGATCTATCGCCGCTTTCGATGTCGAACTGGAACTGCGCCAAGCCCTCGAGCCCTGGCATGTGCTAGGCGAGGAAGGCGTCCCAGGAGGCACCGCCCGCTATGTCGATAGCTCGCTTGAGCGTGTCGAGGTCAAGGTGCGTGGGCTGACGGGCAACCGCTTCGTCATCACCTGCAACGGCCGCACGATCCCGCTGAACCCAACCGGCGCCCACGGCGAGGCCGTCTGCGGCGTCCGCTATCGCGCCTGGTGGCCCCCCTCCGCCTTGCACCCAACCATCCCGACACACGTGCCGCTCGTGTTCGACATCGTCGACACCTGGTCCGGCCGTTCCATCTCCGGCTGCCGTTATCACGTCTCCCACCCCGGTGGACGCAGCTTCGAGACCTTCCCCGTCAACGCTTATGAAGCCGAAGGCCGCCGCCTCGCCCGCTTTGAGGATACCGGCCACACCGCGGGGATGATGCAACCGAGCCCACCCCTCACCAATCCAGAGTACCCCTGCACCCTCGACCTGCGCCGCCGGCCCTGACCACCCCTATTTACCTCGCCGGGACCGCGAAGGTTGCGGGCGTGCCGATTCGGACGGATAGTCGGATCCAGCGCTCCGTTCTGGGGAGGATGGTGCGCGCCAAGAAGGGTACGAGGGGCAAGGCCTTACAAAAATGAACAACACGGCCCCGTCCAAAGCGGGCCTCCAGGGGAGATTAATCGGCAGCTACCGGTGCGCCGCCGGGGCTGGCTACGATGAACTCCTGGACGCCCACGGCAAACCGCGCCCGCACTGGCGCGCGCTTCTGGATGGTCTAGATGACCTGTCGGAGGCCGATCGGGCTGCCCGTGCCGTCCGCCTCGACCGACGCGTCCGCGATACCGGCATCGCCTACGATATCTTTTCCGATCCCCGCAAACCCAACCAGCGCTGGCAGCTCGACCTCTCCCCGCTGATGATCTCGGCCGCCGAATGGCATTGGCTGGAGGAGGCCCTCACACAGCGCGCACGCCTCTCCGACGCCATTCTCACAGACCTCTACGGCCCCCAGAATTTGATGCGCGAAGGCCTGCTGCCACCCGAACTCGTTTTCTCCGACACCGCCTTCATCCGCCCCGCACAGGGCGTGCTCCCTGAAGCCGGCGGCCTGCAGTTCTATGCCGCCGACCTCGCCCGCGGCGATGACGGCCAGTGGCGCATCATCGACAACCACACCGAAACGCTGGCCGGCATCGGCTTCGCGCTCGCCAACCGCGTCGTCCACACCCACATCACCGGCGACCTATTCAAGCAGGTGAATGGCGTCCGCCTCGCCCCCTTCTTCAACAACGTGCAGTCGACACTCACGACCCACAGCGGCCGCGAAAACGCGCGCATTGCTCTCCTCACGCCCGGCCCGCTACACGAAGACTATTTTTCGCACGCCTACATCGCCCGCTATCTCGGCTACCTCCTCGTCGAGGGCTCAGACCTGCGCACCAAAGGCAATCAGGTCTATCTGAAAACGCTGGAAGGCCTGAAGGAGATCGACCTCATCGTCCGCTGCGTCGATGGCCGCTCTAGCGATCCCCTCGAACTCGATCCCGGCGGCTTCGACGGCCCCGCCGGACTCATGCGCGTTTGGCGCCGCCAGCCGCGCCTCATCGTCAACGCCATCGGCTCCGCCCTCGTCCAGAACCGCGCCATCGGCTGCTACCTTCCGCAAATCTGCGAACGCCTGCTCGGCGAAGAACTCCGCCTCCCCGACGCCCGCCGCTATTGGCTAGGCGACACCGCCTCCCGCGCGCATGTGCTGGCCAACCTCGATGGCCTCGTCGTGCGCAAAGCCCAGGAAGGCACCGGTCGCCCCGGTCAGGCTGCCCTCGGCCAAGACACCCGCGCGCTCTCCGAGGCCGACCGCGAAGTCTTGAAGCGCGAAATCAAGCTTCACGGCGCCCGCCTTGTCGCCGAGGAAAAAATCGGCTTCAGCCACGCCCCCATCGTCACACGCGACGGACTCGACTCGCGCCCCTTCGCGGTCCGCTTCTTCGTCGCCCGCACGCCGGCCGGTTATCAGGCCATGCCCGGCGGCCTCGCGATGACCGTCGATCCCGATCGCGCCGTCGCCCTCTCCGCCCCCGACGGCCACACCCGCGACGTCTGGGTCGTGTCCGACGACGAGCAGGCTCCCCACGTCAGCCTCTGGCGGCCCACACTGGAAACCGCCCGCGTCGAACGCTCCCAGCGTGTCATCCAAAGCCGCGTCGCCGACGATCTCTTCTGGCTCGGCCGCTACAGTGAACGCGCCGACTGGACCATGCGCGTGATACGCGGCGCGCTTCGCCGCGTCGAGGAAGACGGCGGCCCCGCTACCGGCCGCCAAGCCGCCCGCAAATGTCTCGACGTGCTGCTTTCAAAATCCGACCGCTCCACCGCCGCACCCAGCCGCGCCGGCACCGGCGACATCGAGATCGAAAAACTCTGCACCGATCTCATCAGCGCCTCCACTGGCCACCGCACGCTCGAAAACACCTTCGAAGGCCTCTATCGCGTCGCCCACCTCGCCCGCGACCGCCTCTCACTCGAAGCCTGGCAGACGCTGTCCCGCTTCCGTCCCGGCGACACCTGGGTCACGACGCTTGCCTCCGCCCCGCCCGTCGCCGTCCTCGATCTGCTCGACGAAGGCCTCGCCTCGCTCGCCGCCTTCAACGGCCTCATGCACGAAAACATGACCCGCAACCACGGCTGGTCGTTCCTCGACATGGGCCGCCGCCTGGAACGCGCCTACAATCTCAGCGAAGCGATCCTGACGCTCTTCATCCCTGTCCCCGATGCGGAAGAGGAAACCGCGAGCCTCCTATTGCTTCTCGAACTCGCCGACAGCTTCATCACCTACCGCTCGCGTTACCGCCTCGACCCGATGCTGCCGCTCGTCCTCGATCTGCTGCTGCTCGATGAAACCAACCCGCGCAGCCTCGCCTATCAGTTGGCAGCCCTCGCCCGCCGCCTCGAACGCCTCCCTGGCGGCAAGCAGTCCACCACGCTCCCCGAGGACCGCCGCCTGATCCTGGCGCTTCTCACCGCCATCCGTTTGGCTGACGTCGAGAGCATGGCCCGCGAACCCAATGGCGCCACGCTCGAACGCACCATGCTCGAACAGATCCAGATGCTTCCGGCCCTGTCCAACGCCATATCGCGCCATTACTTCAACCTCACGGAAGACGCCCCTCACCGCGTCCACACCCGCATCGAGCCGCAAGGTCGCTCCGAGCAAAGCCCATGATGTTTGAAGTCAGCCACCGGACGCACTACGTCTATTCCTATCCGGTCATTCAATCCCAGCACCTGATCCACATGTCGCCGCGGCCCTGCTTCCGTCAGGTCATCCGCAACCACAGCCTCATCGTCGATCCTGCCCCCGCGCTCCGCCAGGAATCGATCGACGCCTTCGGCAACCCGGTCGTCCTCCTCGATATCGAAGTCCCCCACCGCGAACTCATCCTGCATTCGCGCAGCACCATCACGGTCTCTGCCCCGCCGCCGCTCGATCCGTCCCGCTCCACGCCCTGGAATATGCTCGATGCGCACATCTTGGGAACCGGACGCAGCCTCGATCTCGACGTGCTGCAATACCGCTGCGCCTCGCGCCTCACGACGCCCAATCTCGACATCGAAGACTACACCGCCGAGTCGTTCCGGCCCGGCCGCCCGATCCTGGAAGCCGCCATCGATCTCAACCAGCGCATCTACGACGATTTCAAATTCGACCCGACGGCCACCGACATCTCGACGCCGATTTCCCAAATCATGAAACAGCGCCGCGGCGTCTGTCAGGATTTCGCACATCTCATGCTGGGCTGCCTGCGCGCCATGCGCATCCCCGCGCGCTATGTGAGCGGCTACATTCTCACCCACCCGCCGCCCGGCCAGCCGCGCATGCAAGGGGCTGACGCGTCCCACGCCTGGATTTCCGTCTGGTCACCGGAAGCCGGGTGGACCGATCTCGATCCCACCAACGGACTGATTGTAGCGGACGAACACGTCACCATCGCGCACGGCCGCGACTACGACGACATCAGCCCCATCGGCGGTGTCCTTCTCGGCGGCGGCGAACACACCGTCTCCGTCGGCGTTGACGTGATCCCAGTCGGCTGAACGCGGCGCTGCTTCAAACCACAGCGCCGCGACGGTGCCCGTTATTTGCAGGCCACCTGACGCGCCGTGCACGTCGTTACGATGCCCACATACTTGCAGCTGACCTTCGCGGATCCCCGCGCTTTGCGGCCGGCAAACACGTTGGACTGATACAGCGCTTCCTTGGCCAGCGCGCCGGCCACTTCCTTCGTCACGGCGGTCGCGCTGGCGCCAGCACGCACACAGTGATGCCCTGCAAAGGCCGGTACGGACGCGAAAGCCACCACGCCCACGGCAGCAACGGCAGCGACCAGTTTCGAAATGCTCATATCAGAACCTCCCATTCGACATTCCCCGGGCGAGACTATGCGCCACTCCCGAGACACGCGAAAGACTGCGCGCGCTCTGAAGCGCCGCCCATCCCCAATTTTGGACCTATGATGCGAAACGATCACGCCGCGATTGTGCAAACGCGAATAGCCGGCTCTAACCCCGCCCTTCACCCCGGTCCTTCTGCGCCGCCTTCGCAAGAAGATGCGCCGAAACCGGTGCGGTAATGAACAAAAACAATGAAACAGCCAGTTCCTTCACGCTGACCTCGCCGGTCAGCGCATAACCCGCGACACTCGACGCAATCACGATGGCGCCAACGCCCAGCGTCGTCGCCTTGGTCGGTCCATGCAGGCGCGTGAAGATATCCGGTAACCGGATCAGCGCAATCGATCCCAGGAGAACAAAGAAGCCGCCGGTCACGATCAAGAAGGATGCAAAAGCTTCTGCGTACATGGCGCGCTCCTATTCGATGATGGCCCGGCCGATGAGATATTTGCACAGCGCCACCGTGCCGACGAACCCCATCATGGCAATCAGCAGCGCCGCCTCGAACGAAAATGAACTACCCCTGGAAAGACCCATCAACACCACAACTGCAATCGCATCGATGGCCAGCGTGTCGAGCGCCAGAATGCGATCGGCCATCGTCGGCCCGAGCGCCAGCCGCCAAAGGGTCAGCACTGTCGCCAGCCCAACCAAAACGAACCCGATGATGATCGCAATCGTCAGCATCCGAAGATCTCCTTCAGCGGCGCTTCGTAGCGTGTCTTGATCTCATCGATCAGCAGCGATCGATCCGGAACATCGAGCCCGTGGATGTGAACCATGCGCTTGTCCATATCGACGTCGATGGAGAGCGTGCCGGGCGTCAGCGTAATGATGCTGGCTAGGATGGTTGCCACGTAAGGATCGTTCGTATCGAGCGGCACATCGACAAATTTCGATTTGATCCCGTCCACATTTCCCAGCACGATCCGCGCTACCGCGAAATTTGCAACGATGATGTCGTAAAACACCACCAGCATCAGCCGCAGCGCCGCGCCGATGCGAAATGTGTGCGGCCGACCCGGCCAGAACTGCGACGTGAACAGCGGGATTGCGATCCCCAGCGTCAGGCCGAGCAACAGCGTCCCGCCGCTAACATCCGCCGAAAGCAACGCCCACAACGCCGCAATCGACAGCGTCAAAAACGGCTGCGGAAGAACCCAGTCGCGCAAGGTCATGGCCGCTTCTCCCTTTGCACCGCGGCCGGATCGCCGATCACCGCCGAGACATAGGCATCCCGCGCCAGAATTTGCTCAGCCGCAGCCCGCGTGTACGAGGCCACCGGCGCCGCCGCGGCACTCACGGCAACGATCCCCGCCGTCAGCAAAATCATCGCCAGCATCAGACCCGGCGCCGGCACATACGCCACAACCGGCTTGACCGCGATCCCAGGCGCGCCCGGCTCCCAGAAAAACACACTCGCGGCCCGCGCCAGAACGAGGGCGGCCACAAACCCCGACACGATGAGCGCTGTCCAGATCAGCGCCGGATGTACCGATCCCTCCATCGCCTGCATCACCATGATCTTCCCGATGAACCCGGACAACGGCGGCGCTCCGCATGCCGCAACACCGAAGACGAGAAACATGAGCCCCAGAAACGTATAATTCTGCAATGGCGGCCCGGCGGCCAATTGATCCTCGGCATCGCCCCTCTGCCGCGCCAAAGCATCGGCCAGCAAGAACAATGCCGCGGTCACTAGGGTTGTCTGCACCAGATAATAGAGCGCTGCTGCGATGCTCTGCGCACCCGGCTCCGCGACCGCCAGCAGAAGCGTCCCGCCCGACACCAGAACGAGATTGGCCACCACCAACCCAAGCGACGAGGCCGCCAGCATGCCCATCGCACCTACTGCAATCGTCCCGAGCGCAAGCCACGTCAGCCACGGCTGCAAGAGGTCCGCCGTGAACGGCGCCGCCATCAGACCGATGGTCGTCACCCGCAACAACGCATACACGCCAACTTTCGTCATGATCACGAACAGCGCCGCCACGGGCAGCGTCGCCGCCGTATAAACCTGCGGCAGCCAGAACCCGATCGGCAACACCGCTGCTTTTAACAAGAACACCGTCACGAGCAGCGCGCACATCACCGCCACGACGCCCTGATCTTCCGGCGCCACCTTCTGCAGCGCCACACCGAAATCGGCCATATTGAGCGTGCCGAGAAGACCGTAAAGCAATCCCAGCGCGATCAAGAACAGCGCCGACCCGGTCAAATTCAACACCACATACGCGATGCCCGCCCGCGCCCGCTGCAATCCACCACCATGGACCAGCAGCCCATAGGATGCCAGCAAGAGGATCTCGAAGAACACGAACAGGTTGAACAGGTCGCCTGTCAGAAACGCCCCGTTGAGCCCCATAAGCTGGAATTGCAAGAACGCATGAAAATGCGGCCCCCGCGAATCCGTTCCCGATGTCGCGGCCAAAAACACTGGCATGGCCAGCACGCTCGTCAGCGCCACCATCAATGCGGCCAGCCGGTCGAGCACCAACACGATGCCATAAGGCGCCGGCCAATCGCCGAGCCGGTACACGCGCACGCTGCCATCGTCGGCCACGATCAGCTGTGCCAATGCGGCAGTAACAAGAATGCCCAGCGCAAGCGCGCTGATACCGCGCTTCACCTCGATATCCGCCTTCGCAGCAACGAGCAGCAGCACGGCGGTCACCAGCGGAATGAGTACTGGCAGAAACGGCAAATGAGCCATCATCGTGTCTCACCCGCATCGACGTGATCGGTCCCGCTTTCCGACTTCGCTTTCAGCGCGACCGCTAAAAGATACGCCGTCATGCCAAAGCCGATCACGATCGCCGTCAGAACTAGCGCCTGCGGCAGCGGATCGGTCTGGTTCGCCAGTCCCGGAACGCTCAACGGCGGCGCGCCCGCCTTCAGCCGGCCGCCAAAAAAGATCAATCCGTTCACCGCGTACGACAGCAACGTCAAACCCAGGACCACCGAAAACGTCGTCGGCCTCAAGATGAGATAAACGCCGCTTGCGGTCAGCACGCCCAAGGCCACGGACACGAGAAGTTCCATTGCGCTATCCCTTGTCCTTCGCCGAAGCCCCGGCCGGCGCTGAAGTCTCATCCCGCCGCAACGCCGCGATGTCCGTCATGGCCAGCAACACTGTTCCGATCACCACCAGGAACACGCCCAAATCGAATGCCATCGCCGACGCCAGCTCGAATTTGTCGATGACCGGCGGATACACATACCCGTGCGTCGATGTCAGGAACGGCATGCCAAACCAGAAGCTCGCAGCCCCTGTCAGCGTTGCAATTCCAAGCCCCACGCCGAGCAGGCGCACATAGTTGACGCGTAACCGCTCCGAGGCGAAGTCAACACCACCCGCCACATACTGCAGCATCAGGGCAACCGCTGCCACGAGACCAGCGATGAACCCGCCTCCCGGCAGGTTATGCCCACGTAGGAAGATATAAACGGCCACAACGAGCGACAGCGGCAGCAGCGGCCGCATGAGTTCAGCGAGCATGATCGGATACCGGTCGGCCTTCGTCAGCGCCAAAGTAGGGGGACCCTGCATCCGCGTCCCCGTCAGGAGCGCATGCAGCCCCAACGCCGCCATCGCCAGAACGACGATCTCGCCAAGCGTATCGTAACCGCGAAAATCCACGAGAATGACATTGACGACGTTGGTCCCCCCGCCGCCCGGCTTGGCATTCGCCATATGATAGCCCGCGATCGTTTCATAGGGACGCGTCAGCATCGCGTACGTCATCGCCGTCACACCAACGCCCGCCGCCGTCGCCAGCAGTCCATCGCGCACCCGGCGCCCCGGAGTGCTCTGCGCCACCGGAGTCTCCGGAAGATAGCGCAAGCACATGAGCAGCAGCACGATCGTCACAACTTCGACCGACAGCTGCGTCAACGCCAGGTCCGGCGCATGGAACCGCAGGAAAGCCAGCGACACCACGGTGCCCGCTACGCTCATGAAGATAACGGCCATAACGCGGCTGCGGCGGTAGATCACGGTCGAGAGGGCCCCGAACAACAGGGCCGCAAAAGCCACCGCTGACGCCACGTCGATTTCACTCACCGGCAAAGGACCGGTCAGCATCCCTACCCAGCCGGACGCCATCTCCGTCGACGTCCAAGCCCACCCGCCAAGCACAAGAAGAAATGAAATGAACAGAACCAGATTGCGCTGCAGCGACCGCGGAGCGGCCAGCGCCATGAAGGCCGTCGAAAACCGCGTCGCGCCGCGATAAAACCGTTCGAAAGCAACGGGGCTCGTCAGCCCGAATGCGTAGCGCTCCTGCAGCGCATACAGCTTGTGCCGCCGCGAGAACTGCAACACGCCGAGCCCGAACGCGACCACTGTCATGGCCAGCGGCAAATTAAATCCGTGCCAGACTGCAAGCTTGATCTCCGGAACCGCGCCCGGCAGCACCGCCTCCGCCGCGACTTTCAACAACGGCCCAACCGACCACTGCGGCAGAAACCCGACAACCACCACAAGCGCGACCAGCACTTCCACCGGCAGTCGCATCCAACCCACCGGCTCATGCGGCGTCTTCGGCATCTCATTTGCCGGCCCATCGAAAAACACGTCCCACACGAAACGCGCCGAATAAGCCACCGCCAGCATGCCGCCGATCGTCGCCACGATCGGCAAAATCAGATTGGCCCCATCGAAGCCCGGATGCGCCACCGCCGCGGTGAAAAACATTTCCTTCGATAGAAACCCGTTCAAAAGCGGCACGCCCGCCATCGATCCCGCCGCCAGGATGGCCAGCACCGCCGTCCGCGGCATGGTATAAAAAAGCCCGCCCATCCGGCGCATATCGCGCGTACCGGTTTCGTGGTCGATGATCCCCGCCGCCATGAACAGCGACGCCTTGAAGATCGCGTGATTGATGATGTGGAAAACGGCCGCCACGGCCGCCATCGGCGTATCGAGCCCAAACAACAGTGTGATCAGCCCCAGGTGGCTCACCGTCGAATACGCCAGCAGCCCCTTGAGATCGTGCTTCAGGAGCGCAACGTAGGCGCCATAGACGAATGTGATCGCGCCCGTCGTCGAGACGATCACGAACCACAGCTCTGTCCCCGCCAGCACCGGATACATCCGTGCCAGCAGAAAAACGCCCGCTTTCACCATCGTCGCCGAATGCAAATACGCCGACACCGGCGTTGGCGCGGCCATGGCATGCGGCAGCCAAAAATGGAACGGGAACTGCGCCGACTTCGTGAAGGCACCAAGAAGGAAAAGAATGAGGATCACGGGATAGAGCGGATCGGCCCGCACATCCCCCGCCCGCGCCTCGATCACGCTGAAGTCGAAACTGCCGGCCACGCTGCCGAGCAGTAGCGCCCCCGCCAGCAGCGCCAACCCGCCGCCACCCGTCACCGCCAGCGCCATCCGTGCCGAAATCCGCGCCTCGACTTCCTGGTATTTATAAGCGATCAGCAGAAACGACGTGAGGCTCGTCACCTCCCAGAACACCACCATCAGCACGATGTTCTCGGCCAGCACGATCCCGAGCATCCCGCCCGCGAAACCCAGCAACGACATATAGAACCGCTGCAGATCGTCGTATTTAGGCAGGTAATACGCCGCATAGAGAACGATAAGCACGCCAATCCCGAGTATGAGGATTGTGAACAAGAGCCCCAGCCCATCGAGCCGCAACGCAAAATCGAGGCCCCACTCCGGCAGCCACGCCACCCGCCACAAGACCGTCGCCCCACCGAAAACCTCCGGCGCCAACGCAAGAGCAGCCGCCAACCCCCCAGTCATCGAGAGACCAGCGGTCCAAGCGGTCAGCGATCGTCCACCCCGCCCAATGAGCGCGAGGAGCAGAAGACCGGCAAAAGGCGCCAGAAGGATAAGAGGCAAAGGGGCTGAGAACATGCGGCGCTTGAACCGTTCTTATTTCAATGGGTTGTCCATCGGCAATCAACGCGCCGTCGCGCCTGCCGGCCATGCGCGCCGACGGTTTGCTCAACCCTGATTAAGGGGCTCCCGCCCAATTTGCAAAGTGCGCAACGTCACGGTCTTTTGATAGTGGTGCCTGAATCTTATGACGATCGCACCAGCCTGATAAACCTAACGGTGGCGACCGGCGATAGGCCCCGCTAAGTTGCGCCATATGACCGCGAACATCGAGATGTCATGTCCAGCACGGCGCTCATCGTCATAGGCCACACCGCACTTGATTTCGTGTACCGGATCGACGCCTTCCCGCCAAAGCCAGTCAAGGTGCGCGCCCGCGAACACGTCACCAGCGGCGGCGGAATGGCCGCCAACGCAGCCTGCGCTGCATCTCGCCTCGGCGCCAACACCGCCCTCTGGAGCCGGATCGGATCGGATCCGGCCAGCCGGATCATTCTCGATGAACTGCAAAAATTCGGCGTCGACACCACTCATGTCAAAGTCCACCCCGCCACCCGCTCCGCAACCGCCGCGGTGATCGTCGATGCCGCGGGCGAGCGTTTCATCGTCAGCGAAGACGATCACGCCATGCCCATGACCGCTGATTGGCTACCACTTGAGAACATCTGTAAAGCGAACGCAGTATTAAGCGACCTCTCTTGGATCGAAGGAACCCGCGCGGCATTTGCTGAAGCAAGGGCGCGAAACATCACGACGCTTGTCGATCTCGACCTGGGAAGCGGCCGTCTCCTGGAAAGTGTCGCCCACTTGACAGATTATGTCATCGCCTCGGCCCCGGCACTCGACACCTTCATATCCGGAAACACCACGGAAGACCGCCTCCGTACCCTCGTAAACCAAGGCGCGCGCCATGCCGGCGTAACCCGTGGATCCGAGGGATACGTCTGGACCGATGCATCGGGCAAAATCAATCGGCAGCCATCGTTTCGTATAGCGGTTCACGACACCACTGGTGCGGGCGACGCCTTCCATGGCGCCTTCGCCGCCGCCCTGATCGGCGGCTTCAGCGACGCGAAGTGCGCCCGCTTCGCGGCCGCGGCCGCGGCCTTGAATTGCCGCGGTTTGGGGGCCCGCACGGCTCTTCCGGCTCGCGCCGACGTCGACGCCCTGTTGGCCACGCAGCCAGCCGCGATTTGATCGGCATCAAAGCCGCATCGTTATCTCTGGCCGATGCTGCGAACGATGAAACATCATCTGCATATCGCGAAGTTTGCTGCCGTTTCCGCAATCGTGGCCGCGGTTGCTGGTCTAGCGCTTGCCAATAGAGCCGTATCTGGCGACAGCGAAGGTGAAGACCCCATCGGTCTCACCGAATATGAAATCGCCTGCATGTCCTGCCACGGCCTCGACGGCAAAGGCGATGGGCCCAAGGCCGGCACGCTCTCTGTCATGCCGGCCGATCTCACTCGCATCGCCCAACGCAACGGCGGCACCTTCCCCCGAAACGCGATTTACGACATGATCGACGGTCGCGGCGTCATTCCAGCCCACGGCCGCCGCGACATGCCCATATGGGGCGATCGTTACCGCAACACCGGCGATCCCGGCGAAGCCGCCTCAGCCGTCGATGAGCGCGCCCGAGCCCTGATGCAGGCACTCGTGGATTACCTGGAAAGCATTCAGCAGAATTAACGTGTTCTCCGCGCGGTATCCGCGGCGGCCATCTCCATGCTATGCGCAGGGCACGCAATTCAACCCGGAACGGGCCTGCCAGCATGACCGCCCCTAAAAAGCGCACAGCCATCCTCATCTCCGGCCGCGGCTCCAATATGAAAAGCCTCGTCGAGGCCGCGCGCCACCCGGACTATCCCGCCGAAATCGTGGTCGTGATCTCAAACCGCCCCGATGCCGCCGGCATCGCGTGGGCCAAAGAGCAGGGCATTCCAGCGATTGCCATGGACCACAAGCTCTATTCCGATCGTGCCCACTTCGAGAGCCAGCTACACGGCATCCTGACAACGTCGCGGGTCGACCTCGTCTGCCTCGCCGGCTTCATGCGCCTCATGACCCCTGAGTTCGTCACGCTCTGGCGCGATCGCATGCTCAACATTCATCCAGCGCTTCTGCCGGCGTTCAAAGGCCTCGACACCCATGCCCGGGCTCTGGCGGCAGGCGTGAAATTCGCCGGTTGCACCGTTCATGTCGTGCGTCCGGAAATGGACGAGGGCCCGATTCTCGGCCAAGCCGCCGTTCCCGTCTTGACGGGCGATACCGAACCGGATTTGGCCGCCCGCGTACTCGCCGCCGAGCACCAGCTTTACCCCCGGATTCTTGAATTGTTCGCCCGCGGACAGATCGCCATAGACGGTAATAAAACCTCGTCGCCGTCGGACGTTAACGAAACCTGGGCTAAATTTTCACCCCAAGTTTGATTTAACCGGGATTTGTCGTGCCACTTTGGTTACCGTCCGCCGGTAAATTGACGCGGGCGGGCCCGTCTCATGGACACTCTCGCGACCACGGTGTTAGGTCACGCATCGGTTCGACCCCACGCGGGCTTGTTCTGTGAGCGAACCGGCACCGCCGGCTAGAGCGGCCCGCGCGGCCAGCTTCATGCGACGCAAGCGTATCTCGCATCAGGTATCGCCGGACCGAACCGGAATGGAAGCCGCGCTAGAGCGGCTCGGAGACGATGGCATGACGATTCAACAGAACCTCGGTCACACGCAGGGTCTCGGCGAAGCAAACAGCATCTGGTTCAAACTGTCGGCGCTCTCCAAGGGCAATCCCGACAACCCGATGCAAACGCTGCAGATGATGGCCGACCGTTACGGCCCCGTGATCGCGGTGAACATCGCCGACCAGCGCGTCGTGTTCCTCACCGAACCCGAACACTTCAAGCATGTCCTCGTCACCAAGGCCGACGACTACATCAAATACTTCGACGGCCTGAAGCCCGTCTTCGGCAAGTCGATGATCACGCACGACGGCGCGCTTTGGCAGAAAATCCGCATGCCGCAGCAGCCGGCATTCCATCCCGATATGTTCGCCGAATACATCCCCTATTTCCTGCAGGCCATCCGCACAAAAATGGACCTGTGGTCCAAACTCGCCGAAACGGGTGAGTCCTTCGAAATGGTCGAGCAGACCTGGACACTCGCCGCCGATATGATCTGCAAGGCGCTGTTCGATCGCGACATGCCGTTCAATCCGCACTTCGTCTTCAAGTGCGTCAAGACCTACACTGACGTGATGGAACACAAAGCCATCCGCATGCGCGTTCTCCATGGCGAGGACGGCGGCAACATCACCGAGGAAAACGCCGCCAAGGCGATGGAGATCTGGGCCAGCGTCCCGCCCGCCGTGTTCGCCCAGAACCCGAACGAAGACCGGCAGCGCACGCTTTTGAAGATGATCGAAGCTGTCGTCGCCGATCCGAGCGTACCGGAGTTCGACGCAGAACAGGCCATCGACGAACTGAAGCAATACCTCTGGGCTGGCACGGAAACGACGGCCCTCACACTTGCTTGGGCCTTGTACCTGACCTCAAAGAATCCCGAAGCGGCTGACCGCATCCGCAAGGAAGGCGAGACCGTCTATGGCGACCGCGAGCCAACCGCTGCCGACTATTCGGCGCTGGCCTACACCCGCGCCGTCATCCAGGAAACGATGCGCATCTACCCGCCGATCTGGGGCCTGATCCGCGTCGCCACCAAGGACGATGTCATCGGCGGCAAGGAGATCAAACCCGGCGACCGCGTCGTCATGTTCGCCTATGGCGCGCACCACAATCCCAAGTTCTGGCCCGAACCGGAAGAGTTCCGGCCCGAGCGCTGGATGGGCGGCACCAAGGGGCAGGTCAAGTATTCCTACCTTCCCTTCGGTGGCGGCAAGCGCTCCTGCATCGGCGGCGCCATGAGCCAGGTTGAAAACACGCTCGCCCTCTCCATGTTGCTGCGCCGCTTCCGCCCAGAGTATGTAGGCAAGGAGCCGCCGGGCTTCTCCGGCACGGTGACGCTGACGCCTAAGGGCGGTCTCAAATTTCGTATTCGCGAACTCAGCTGAGCGCAAAACCACGAAAAACAAAAAGCGGCGCCGGTGCACCCACCAGCGCCGCTTTTGCTTGGATACGGCCAGCCACTTAACCGCCGGCGATCTCCGCTTCAATCGTCTTGATGTCGGCTTCCGCGCCCGCCAGATCGTCGGCGGCACACTTCGCTTCCAGCGCCGTCAATTGCCCCTCGATCTTGGTCTGCTTATCAGTGGCAAGCTTCTTGGCCGCCGCCTTCTCCGCGAGCGCAAACGCCTGCTCCAGGCAAGCATCCTTTGATGCTGGCGGGGCTGCGAACACCGCCCCGGAACTCAACGCCAGCGTCAAAACCACAGCAGCGATACGTTTCATCATGTCAGGCTCCTTCCAGTCTCAAAGTCCGGAAACACACACGGTGGCACGCCCACCAAAATTGATCTGCGGGATGTAGCGCAGTTCGACATAGTCGATCCCGCGATGGCGGCCCGAAAGATCGATCGGACGCGTCTCTGCGCCTTCTGGAATGACGGTCCGCACCACCAAGTCATCCGCTTGCCCGTTGGCATAGACGACGCGCAGCCGCTCGAGCCGCAGCTTGTTGCCGCGAACGTTGAGCTTGATGGCGCGGAAGCCACCTTCCTTGCGGCCGACGCGAATGACGTCCTTACCTTCTAGAAATCCGACCTTCGCGCAGCCCAATTCCTGCCAGCGCCCCGGTCCCGGACCAGCGCCCGGCCCCGGTCTCCCTTCACGGCCAACAAGTTCGATCCGCGCCGGTCCAAACGTCCGGTAAACAACTTCGATGTCGCGCAGCCGCCGCACGCGCCCTGGCAAATCGATGGGCGGCAATCCCGTGCCGGCACGCACGACCTTACCAACCCGCACGCGCTCGACCTCGTTGTTACCAAAGCGGATGTTGAGTTCGATGATCTCGACATCGCCGTCGAACGCGCGCACGCCGACGCGGCTGAAAGCTTCTTCGCGCGGATTGACCCGAATAACCTCGCGCTCAATGCGCGGCTTCACAACGATCTCGCCGATGCGGTTCCAACCGCCGCCACGGCGGTCATCATAAGACGACCGCTCGTCGAACCGTTCGCCATCGCGATCACGTTGGGCCATCGCCGCCTGCGGCACCAGAGGCGTCAGCACCACAAGGGCGGCCGCCATCAAGAGAATTCTTTTCATGTGCGTTTCCTTCGTCATCCGCAGAACACGGCTTCGGCCCTCGCACCAGACCTGCGGACATGCCCGGTGAACAATCGACATTGCCCACCAATTGCGCAGTTTCTGCGACCGATTGCGGCATCAGGCGGACAAGACCTCGAGCGACACGATCTCGCCCACCTTCGGCACCAGCCCCGGCCAATCCATGACCGGCGCACCCGCCAACGTCCCCCGGATCGCTGCAATCGGCCCGCCGTGACAGACGGCCACCACCGGCCCGTCAGCCCCCCGCACCGCCTCCTCGAGCCACGCTAAGGCGCGATCCCGAAGCGTAAACGTCGCCTCACCATGCCCGCCCGGCCGGAACGTTTCCGGCGCCGTCACGAGACCCATCATCGCGTCGCCGCTAGCGGCATAGATGGCGTCCCAGCTTTGCCCTTCCCAACCGCCGAAATGGCACTCCGCCAACCGTGGCTCGATCACGAGCCCCGCTCCGGCCGCCTCGCGCAGCACCAGCCCAGCCAGAAAACGGGCACGCCGCAACGGCGAAACGTAAAGGCGCCGTGCGCCCAAAGCTGCGATCCGCGGCGCCAGTGCCCGCGCCGCCGCGCGCCCATCACGGCTCAACCCCACGTCGCTCTGCCCATAGCATCGCCCGGCCCAATGCGCCGCCACCGCCGTATGCCGGACGAGATGCACCACAGTCATCGGCTTAACGATTCCTCGCCAGCGCCAACGTCGTCAGGATCATGCCCGCGTAAGCCGAAAACCCAAGACAGTCCCCCGTCACACCGTCGAGCCGCCGCAGCAGATACCCGCGATACCAAATGACGAAAACGGCAATCGCCAGACCTGCAAGCACCATCCCGAAGACATCATAGACCAAAGCAAACAGCACCAATGGCGCGCACCACATCACCCCGCGCCAGAACGTGCCCCAATCGGCAACCTGCCCGACATCTTTCGCCAGCCCGTCCCGCGCCGGCACCGGCGGCACGACCGCCATCACGGCCAGAATAACCAGCCGCCCGGCCATCCCCGCGATCACCAGCACGGCCGCCGCATGCCACACATCGCCAAGTGCGATCAACCCGCCGGCCCGCAACGCCACAGCCAACATCAAACCCAACGCACCGTAGCTGCCGATGCGGCTATCCTTCAAAATTCTCAGAACATCCTCGCGCGTCCAACCTCCGCCGAAGGCGTCGCAAAAATCCGCCACCGCATCCTCGTGAAACGCCCCCGTCAACCTCGCCTCCACGGCCAGCGCCGCGATAATCGCAACCGGCAGCGGCAAGAGGAAATCGAACATCAAAAGAGCGAGCGCAGTCAGCACGCCAACACCAGCGCCGATCACCGGAAAGAATTGCAGCCCCCGCTTGATGTCTTCCGGAAACGTTGACAGATCGCGCGTTTCTCCGCCCGGCACCGGCAACCGTGTCAGAAACTGCACGGCGGTAAAAAACGCCCGCGGCCACGGCGCGTCGTGCCACGCAAGCTCAACGCCCCCCTCGCTCATCCGGTCCCTCCTCCGCCCGTCACCTCATCCAGCGTCGCGACATCTTTGAGGAGGGCGGCCGCCGCGTCCAGCATCGGCAGCATCAACAGCGCGCCCGTCCCCTCGCCGAGCCTCAACCCCCAATCGAGATAGGGCTCTAGACCAAGACTCTCCAAGGCGATGCGATGCGCCGGTTCCGCGCTCACATGCGAAGCAATGGCCGTCTCCAATGCCGCCGGATCGACCGCCTGCGCTACGATCGCCGCCGCCCCTGACACTACGCCATCCAGCACGACCGGCAGATCCGCATCGCCGGCCGCCGCAATCGCTCCCGCCATCGCCACGATCTCAAACCCGGCGACAGCAGCCATCGCCGCCACGGGATCACCCGCAATCACATCGCGCGCCCGCGCCACTGCTTCGCGCACGATTGTCCGCTTGCGCTCGAGCGTCTCCGCCGTCGCTCCGGCACCAGCGCCGACGAGCGCATCGCTGTCTTGCTCGCACCCCAGCGCGATCAAAGCCGCCGCGGCTGTCGTATTCCCGATTCCAATTTCGCCGAGCACGATGACGCGCACGCCATCCGCCCGCGCCTCCGCCACCGCCGCTTGACCGGCCATCCACGCCGCCCAGAACTGATCCCCGGTCATCGCCGGCCCCTGCGCCAGGCTCAAAGTGCCCCGCGCCACGCGCCGGTCGCAATAAAGCGGACTGGATGGCACCTCGGCCATCGCCGAGCCCACATCGATCAGCCGCACCGATGCGTCGCACGCCCGCGCCAGAGCTGAACACGACGCCCGCCCCGCCGCGATCGTCGCTACCATCGCCCCCGTCACCGCCTGCGGCCAGATGCCGACGCCATCAGCGACCACACCATGATCGCCCGCAAACACGATAAGCCGGCGCGGCTTTGTCTCCGGTTTCAACGTCCCCTGAATGGACCCGAGCCGCACCGCCAGTTCTTCCAACCGGCCCAGACTCCCCTTCGGCTTCGCCAGCCGGTCGAGATGCGCGGCAACCTTGTCTGGATCGATCATGTCTCACCCTGAAAACAAGATCGGGCCCGCAAAGGGCCCGACCGCAATCACGAGTCTCTGAAACGTCCGCTGCGATCAGCCGACGATCTCATCGAGCCGGAAGTTCAACGCGATCTCGCGCTCCGCCGAAGCAGCGCTATCCGAACCGTGCGACGAGTTCTCGCCCTTCGACACGGCAAACAGCTTGCGGATGGTTCCCTCAGCGGCTTCCTTCGGATCGGTGGCGCCCATCACTTCGCGATACTTGGCAATGGCATTCTCGCCTTCCAGCACCTGCATCACGATCGGCCCCGACGTCATGAAATCGCACAGTTCGCCGTAGAACGGCCGCGCCTTGTGTTCTTCGTAGAATTTCTCCGCCTGCGCCCGCGTCCAGCGCACGCGCTTCTGCGCAACGATGCGAAGACCTGCCTTCTCGATGACGGCATTGATCGCACCCGTCAGGTTCCGCTGCGTCGCGTCGGGCTTGATGATTGAAAAAGTGCGCTCGATGGCCATCGTCTGGTCTCTCCAGTGGTCTTTGCAACGTATGTTGGGATTGGGCTGCCGGGCTTATAGCTGCGGGCCCTATGACCAGCAAGCTTTCCCCCGCGCGGCGGATAGACCGCCTCCCCCTTTTCCGAAATCGCTCGTGATCTGGCCTGCCCCGCGCCGCGTTGATGCCCGGATTGTATGACAAATGCCGGACAATTCGATTGCGCCCGCCGCCTTTCCACCCCCGTCATGCCGCCAAGCTGCCCTGCAAGAGCGCCAGATTACCTCGCCAAAACGCCGCTATAGCGCCAGTAAGAAAGTCTAATTCTGTGTTCAGATTGACGTTCGCGATGCTTAAGTCCACGAATCTCCGCAAAGTCGGGCCGTTTGTGGCAAAAGACCTGCACCGGGTTAAGGCCCCCGCCGCCTCGACCCCTGAGCCGGTAGCATTCAACGAGGCGCGCTCGTGACCGAAACGATGACTGAGGACAGCGTCTGGTACCTCGCCCGTGATGGCAAACAGCATGGGCCCCTGTCGCATATCGAAATGACCAAGCTCGTGGAGTTGGGGCATTTGCGCCAGACCGATCTTGTCTGGCGTCCCGGCTTTGCCGACTGGCGTCCGGCAACGACGGTTTTCGAATTCCAGCCCCCCGCCCCGCCTCCGCCGCCCGTTGCTGCCGCGCCCCCCGTCGCAGCAAAACCCGAACCGGCCCCAGCGCCGGTGGTCGCCGCACCACGGCCCCAACCGTCATTCGCCAATCTGTCCGCGAAGGTCGAACCCGCGCCGGCAGCAGCCGAGAAGTTCGACTTTGGCCTCAATAAAGCATCCCCGGCCGAACCGATGTCCGCTGGACCTAACGCGGCCGTACGCGACCCTCAACCGATGTCCTTCGACACCGGCGCGTTCCGGTCGTCGCAGGCATCTGGCTCCCAGTTCGGCACCGCGACGACCGCACCCGAACCAGCGCCCGAACCGTTCCGCATGGAACCAATGTACGACGATGCGGCGCCGGCCAAAAAAGGCCGCGGTGTCGCTGTTGCGGTGGGCCTTCTCCTCGTCATTGGTGGCGTCTCCGCCGCCGGCTATACGTATCGCGACACCCTGAAAACAATGCTGCAGGGCGCCGGCTCCCCACCGGCCGGCGAGCTGCCGGTTGTCCAAGCCCCGCCCGCCGGCACCAGTGGCGCGCCAGTCGCCGCGACTGAAACGGCCACCGCTCCAACGTCAGGTGACGCGACACCCGCACCAGCCGCGATCGCTCCCCCCGAAGCCGTCCCGCCGCAGCCCGCACCCGTCGTTGCCGCGGTTGAACCGCAGCCCGCTGCGCCTCAGGCCTTGCCCGGCGTCCCTGTAACTGTTGCTTCCGACCCGATTGATACAGCACTCCAGTCATCGCCGTTCTGGAGCTATGCCAAAGCCGAGTTTCCGCAGTGGTATGCCGACCGCCTTCGCGACGTCGGCACCATGAAGGCAGCCAACGAACCTGACACCGCCATCGATCGCAAACTCGTCGAACAGATCGTTGTTTTGCGCCGCCAGAACGCGTCCAAGGCCCTCGCCGCCAGTCCCGAACGCTTGAAAGACATCGCCGAAGCGTTCGTGGCCAACCTCGGCGCCATGCAGACCCAGAGCGTCGACACCTGCTACGAATTCATAGAAAAAGGCGAGATGACCCCTGCTGCCGCAGCCCTCGTCCAGAAACCGGCCGAAGGCGCAGCACTTCATACGCAGATGCGCGCCGTTCTCGCCGCTGTTGTCGAAGGCCAGAAGAATCCTGTTGCCCGCTCCGCGCCGCAGCCGGAAGACTATAATCTGCTCGCCGCCGAACTCGGCACCATTGGCTGGAGCCAAGCCGACATCCAACTCTTCGCCGATCCCAAAGCACTGGCCGCAGCTCCCCGCGACCGCGTGTGCAAGATGGTCAAAGATTGGTTCTCCGCTCATCTCGCCGTCAAGGATGAGCCTGCCCGCGAGCGCCTTTTGCACGAGACGCTGCGCCTCGTCATCGCGGGATAACGCTGCGATCCGCACTCAAAACAACGGCAGCTGTCCACCGGCAGGCGTCGGCGGCTTGAAGAGATCCGTGCGCAACGGTATCCGCTGCTCGTTGAGTTGAAGCCGCTTCAAGGCAAGCCTGAACCGCGCTGCCACTTGCTCTGCGTATGGCCCGCTGCCACGACCGCGCGCACCGAACGCCGCTACGTAGTCGCGCCCGCCATGCATCGATTGCAGCAGATGCAGAACCCGGTTGGCCCGGTCCGGCACCTCCGTCGCCAGCCACTCCCGGAACAACTCCTTCAACTCCAGCGGTAGCCGCAGCATCACGTATCCCGCCTGCTGCACGCCAACCGTCTTGGCCGCTGCGAGAATGCTTTCAATCTCATGATCATTCAGGGATGGAATGACCGGCGCCACCATCACCGCAGTCGGAATGCCGGCCTCACTCAACTGCCGCAAGGCATCGAGCCGCCGCGACGGTGTCGATGCCCGCGGCTCCATGCGTCGCGCCAGATGCCGGTCGAGCGTCGTCACCGACAAGGCGACTTTGGCAAGGCCCCGCTCGGCCATCCTTTGTAGAATATCGATATCGCGCACCACGAGCGCTGACTTCGTCACGATGCCGACCGGATGCCCCGTCCGTTCGAGTACTTCCAACACCGAACGCGTAATCCGCCGCTCCCGCTCGATGGGCTGGTAGGGATCCGTATTGGTGCCGAGCGCCATGGTCGCCGGCCGGTACCCCGGCGCCGCCAGTTCCTTTTCTAGAAGTGCCGCCGCATTGGGCTTTGCATAAAGCTGCGTTTCAAAATCAAGACCGGCTGAATGGCCCAGATAGCAATGCGACGGCCGGGCGTAACAATAAATGCAGCCGTGTTCGCATCCGCGGTAGGGATTAATCGAACGGTCGAACGAGATATCCGGGCTGTCGTTGCGCGTGATGATTGTCCGCGCCGCTTCGTCCTGAACATGCGTCCGCAACGGCGGCAGATCCTCAGCTAGATCCCAACCATCGTCGAACGTGGCACGCGCCTCGGGCTCGAACCGGCCGCTCGCGTTCGACATGGCGCCTCGGCCGCGCCGCCGTTCGGACACCGCCTGCACATCACTCCGCTCTGCTAAGACCTCCGCCGCCGCACGCCGCATGTCAGACCCCATGGGTTCGTTACGAACCGTCTAACCCACAATGAGGAACATAACAAGAACGAATTCTAGCTACACACGCCGCCATGCTGCAAAACGCGACACTTGTTGCGGCCGGAAAGCCGTGTCATCGCTGTGACCCATGATTTCAGTCGTCATCCCCACGCGCGACGCCGAGCAAACGCTCGCACCGGCCCTGGCAGCGCTGATACCGGCCGCTGTCGACGGCTTCATCCGCGAGGTCATCGTCGTCGATGGCGGCTCCAGCGACCGCACCTTGACCATCGCCGAGAACGCCGGCGTCGAAATCGTCCAAACCGCCGCCGGCCGCGGCCACCAACTACGCCTCGGCGCCAAGCGCGCCCGCTTCCCCTGGCTCCTGTTCCTCCACGCCGACACCGAACTGGCTGTGGGCTGGGAACAGGCGGCGGCGACCTTCATCGACAAGGTCGATCTGGGCCGCATCCCCCCGGGAGCTGCCGCATTCCGTTTCCGCCTCGCCGACGACGGCTGGAAGCCGCGGGCCCTCGAAGCCGCCGTCACCCTGCGCTGCGCCCTCTTCCGTAGGCCCTATGGTGATCAGGCTCTCCTCATCCCCCGCGCGCTGTACGACGACATCGGCGGCTTCAGCGAACGACCCTTGATGGAGGATGTCGACATCGTGCGCCGGATTGGCCGCCGCCGGATGCACATGCTGCGCGCCGATGCCGTCACCAGCGCCATCCGCTACCGCAATGAAGGCTACGGCAAGCGCATCCTGCGCAATCAGGCCTGCCTCGCCCTCTACGCCTGTGGCGTCGCGCCGGAACGGATCGCAGCCCTCTACACCCCCGATCATTCCGCCCGGACTGCTGCTACCACCGAACAACAGCCGACCGCACCGTGAAGCGCCACTCGACGTCCCGGCGAACGCTGGTTCTGATGGTCAAAGTCCCCACCGCCGGCCGGGTGAAAACGCGCCTCGTGCGCGGCATCGGCCTTGGCCCGGCGACAAACTTCTACCGCCACTCTGTGGCCAGTCTCGTCCGCCGCTTGACCCGGCCCGGCAGGTGGACCGTTCGCCTGGCCGTGTCCCCTGATGCCGCACGCAAAACACCCGCACTGCCCGGCAGTCTGCAGGCCCGCATCCCACAAGGCCGCGGCGATCTCGGCCAGCGCATGCAGCGCGCCATCGACGGCGCTCCGCCCGGCCCGGTGATCGTGATCGGCACCGACGTTCCCGGCATCACCGAGCACGATATCGCGCAAGCGTTTCATCGCCTTGCGGGCCACGATGCCGTAATCGGCCCCTCACCCGATGGTGGCTATTGGCTGATCGGCCTGGGCCGCCGCCGGCGCCGCCTGCGGCCTTTTCGCAAGGTGCCTTGGTCCACCAGCGCCGCCTTCGCCACAACGATGCGCAATCTCGCTGACAGCCGCGTCGCGCTTATCGATCAGAAAGCCGACATCGATGACGCCGCCGATTGGTCCCGCGCCGGTCCAGCCCGAAGCCGCCGCATCGTGGCGCCCCACACGCCAACGCAATAATTGAGACGCCTCACAACGATTTACGCCGCCGACTGTCCGGCGTACTCCACCGCCGTCACCGGCATGCACACGTCCACGCGCTGCTTCTCGACAGGCACGTGATCGGGATGGTCCAGATAGATTTCAATCACCGGCCGCCGGGTATCGACGATCACGCCATACTGCGGCACCCACTCGCTCCGCATCGTCGAGATGGTCTTCGACAGTCCGACCGTTCCGCCCACGTGCCGCTGCCGCGCATAAGCACCACCGGGAAGACGGCGCACATTGAATTCACTGGGAACCACACCGCGAGCATCGTCGAGCAATTCGACACATGCCTCATACCGGCACTTCTCCGGCGGGGTCTGGCGCGGATCGTCGAGCAGCAGGCCATAGCCCGTCCCTATCTGGCGGATCAGGCCGGAGCTGTTGAGCCATTCGAACATCCGGCCCCATGCGGCCGTTGACGAGTCCGAATATGGTCCCACCATTCGGCACGCCGCGACATTCAATGGCCGCAAATATACAAACCCCGTACGCACGCTCAGTCTCCGCCTGCTGCGACTGCCAAGTTTGATGAAAGTTTCTGCGGCAATCTTCGGGAACTTTAGCAGTCTCGCATTCAAGCGCGTTTAAGTGGCGTGCTAAAACTTATGCTCAATTCAAACCAATTTCTCGAAACTCGGGCAGTAAGGATTTGTTCACGCGCCGCCATCGACTGCCGTCGATGAAGCCTTCAGCGCATCCCGCACACTCAAAAAATCAAGCCAGGCTTGGCGTTTTGCGATGGGTGCCCGCAAAAGATAGGCCGGATGAAGGCTGGCAAGAACCGGCACTTTCAAATGTCCAAATTCTAATGATTGCCATTTGCCGCGGACTTTTAGGATGCCTTCATCAGTTCGGAGAATCTGTTTTGCCGCTGAGCCGCCAAGCAAGAGCAGTACCCGCGGCGCCACCAATTCAATTTGCCGCTCCAGAAAAGGCCGGCAAACTTCCGTTTCTTGCGGCGTCGGCGTGCGATTGCCGGGCGGGCGCCAATAGACGGCATTCGTGATGTGAATATCGGCCTCGTTCCAGCCGGCCGCAGCCAGCATCCGGTCGAGCAGTTGCCCAGCGCGGCCGACGAATGGTTTGCCCTCTATGTCTTCGTCCCGCCCCGGCGCCTCGCCGATGATCATGAGCGGCGCCTGCGCCGCACCCCGATAGAAACAAAGCGACTTCGCCGTCGCCTTGAGCGAGCAGCCTTCAAAGGTTTCCAGCGCCGTGCGCAACGCATCGAGGTTGGCAGCCGTCCGTGCCGCCGCCCGTGCGGCACCAAGGGCAGCGTCGGGCGCGGCGGTCGCAAACTTCCGAACCGGGGCGGCAATCGGCGAGGCCGTGCGGGCCGGTGGCGCACGCTCACGAACGTCGGAACGCTCCGCGCCGGCCGGCGTGACACCCCGTATGTCGGAGGCCATGCCCACGAGATCAAATTCACGGCCCGGCGGGCCCCGCCCGTCCGCCAGCCAGTCGGTAGCCACATCCGCAACAGGCGCATCCGCGCCCATGGCTAAGATCCACTCCAGCATAGCCGCCAGGATCTGTCGGTTTTGATCGGTCATGCCCGCACCATAATGGCCGTCCCGTCCAAGTCCACCTAACCCTGACAAGTCCGCAGGCAGCGGCCGCGCGTTTCCTGTGACGGAACGCCAGCTTTTCTTGACGCTTCCTTGCACACAACCTAATCGGGAACGCTGCTGCCCCGGCCGCCCCACCCACCCGAACCGCAGGACTATGCCGAGATGGATGTAGAAGCATTCGAGCTGCCGCCGCGCGAGGCCATGGAATTCGACGTCGTGATTGTCGGCGCCGGCCCGGCCGGTCTGTCCGCGGCCATTCGCTTGAAGCAGCTCGCCGCCGAAAGTGGGCGCGAGATCTCGGTGGTGGTTCTAGAAAAGGGCTCGGAAGTCGGCGCCCACATCCTGTCTGGAGCCGTGATCGACCCGGTCGGGTTGAACCGCCTCATCCCCGATTGGAAATCAAAGGGTGCGCCGGTCGAAACCGAGGTGACCGAGGATCGCTTCCTCGTTCTGGGACCTCAGGGCGACATCAGCTTGCCCGCGATCCTCATGCCACCGCTCATGAACAATCACGGCAATTATATTGTTTCACTGGGCGCGGTCACCCGCTGGCTCGGCGAGCAGGCCGCCGAACTCGGCGTGGAAATCTATCCAGGTTTCGCCGCCGCCGAAGTCCTCTACGACGAGAAGGGCGCGGTCGTTGGCGTAGCGACGGGCGATATGGGCGTCGGTCGCGACGGTGTCCCCAAGGATGGGTTCGCGCGCGGCATGGAACTGCGCGGCAAATATACCTTCATCGCCGAAGGCGTCCGTGGCTCCCTCGCCAAGCAACTCATCGCCAAATTCGGATTGGACACCCAATCCGAACCCCAAAAGTATGGCATCGGCCTCAAAGAGCTATGGGAAGTCGCGCCCGGCAAACACAAACCGGGCCTCGTCCAGCACTCGTTCGGCTGGCCGCTCGGCAATCGCACCGGCGGCGGCTCGTTCCTCTATCACTACGGCGACAACCTCGTATCCGTCGGCTTCGTCGTCCACCTCAACTATGAAAACCCCTACTTGTCTCCTTACGACGAATTCCAGCGCTTCAAGACCCACCCCGCCATCAGCGCGACTCTGGAAGGCGGCAAGCGCATTGCCTATGGCGCACGCGCGATCACCGAAGGCGGCTGGCAGTCCCTGCCCAAACTCACGTTCCCCGGCGGCGTGCTCCTCGGCTGCTCTGCCGGCATGGTCAATGTTCCGCGCATCAAAGGCAGCCACAACGCCATGTTGTCAGGCATCGAAGCAGCTGACGCGGCATTCGCGGCCCTCGCGGCAAACCGCGCCCACGACGAACTCAAGGCCTACGAAACCGCGGTCCGCGACGGCGCCATCGGCGCTGACCTGAAGCGCGTCCGCAACTCCAAACCCATGTGGTCCCGGTTCGGCACGGCCCTTGGCATTCCGCTGGGCGGCATCGACATGTGGTTGCGGACGCTCCTTGGCGGTTGGTCGCCCTTCGGAACGTGGCGCCACGGCAAATCAGACGCTGCCTCGCTGAAGCCCGCCTCGGATTTCAAGCCGATCGCCTATCCCAAGCCCGACGGCGTTTTAACCTTCGACAAGCTGACGAGCGTTTCTTTCTCGGCCACCAATCACGAGGAAGATCAGCCGGTCCACTTGAAGCTGACCGACCCCACGATTCCCGTCGAAATCAACTTGCCGACCTGGGCCGAACCCGCGCAGCGCTACTGCCCGGCGGGCGTGTACGAAATCGTCCGCGACGACAAAGGCAATCCGCGCTTCCAGATCAACGCGCAAAACTGCGTCCATTGCAAAACGTGCGATATCAAGGACCCCAGCCAGAATATTACCTGGGTCTGCCCAGAAGGCGGCGGCGGTCCGAACTACGCTGGAATGTAATCGGCACCCCAAAGCCAACCGGCCGCTCTCTCGATGGACCTAACACGCCATCGGTGACGCTAGTCCACAGCCTTAGTCTCTGCGCCGCTCTCATCGAGTGGCGGTCCGGCTTCGTCGCCGCTATCACCGCCGTCGCCCGGCTCATCCGGCGGCACTCGGACAGTCTCTCCTGGCCCAGGCTCGCCCTCGACGGGGGCATCTTCGGCTGACGTTTCGCCGACACTCTCGCCAACCACGTTAGTCTCCGGGACCGACTGTTCCTCTGCGACAGCCAACGGCTCCTCACGAAGCTCCAACGCCACGACCGGCTGCACGCCAGCACCAGCGAGCAAAAGGCCGGCACAGGCGAGCGCAGAAAAGGCGGGCTGCCACGAATGTGTTCGAGATCGCGGCATTAGTTCAGCTCCGGACGAGTAAAGACGATGCTCCGACGGACTTTGGCGTCGCAGGCGCGAGTCTACCCGACAAAACGCCCCGGATTAACCCCAAACCTGCCCTAAGATCAGATAGGGTAAAAACTCTGCAAATGACGTTAAGCACTGTCGCCAAGCTGCCGCAGACTTTGCTAGAATTCATCGGGAGTCGTGCGCTCCCGTCACGCAAGTGACGACCACATAAGGAAAAAGCGTCCATGCGAGCACGTTCGGCCCGTTCGTATCCCCGTCCCTATCTGCGCGCCGCACTTGTGGCCGCGGCGATGGTGGCGGGCGCACCGGCCTCGAGAGCAGAAACGAGCGCCACGGTCGACCTCTCCCAGACTCTCTCGGGCAGCTACCTTGCCGGCCGATTTGCGCGCGCCGACAACGAAATGGACAAGGCTGCCGAATTTTATTCGAACGCCATCGTCTTCGATCCGTCCAGCGACATGCTTATCGAGCAAGCCCTGTTGATGGAGGCGTCGCGCGGCGCGTGGGATCAGGCGCTGCGTCTGTCTGAAACGCTCGTCAAAATGGAACCTGGGCATCGCATGGCCCAAATGTTCTTAGGGCTCGGCGCGTTCCGCAACGGCGATTGGAACACGGCGGAGAAAAACTTCCGCGCGTCCGCCTCCGGTCCGATTGGCGAATTGACCTCGTCGCTTGCCACGTCATGGATTCTCCTGGCTGAGAAAAAGCCCACCGAGGCGCTCGACCTCCTTGTCGTGCCCAAGCAGGCCGAATGGGCGCAATTCTATCTGCGTTATCATCGGGCGCTGATCGCCGACGCCGCAGGCCGCCGCACCGACGCACACCAAGCGTACGAAAAAATCTTCAAGCAAGATGCGCGCACCCTGCGCACAGCCCTCGCCTACACGCGCAGCCTTGCCAATGCAGGCAACATCAAAGGCGCGCGCAATGTCCTGCGCCAGCACATCGAGAAATCGCAAGGCGAAGGTCACACCCTGGCCCGCGCGCTGATGAAAGAGCTCGAAGCCGCAGACACCAAGATCCCCCTTCTGGTCGCGACACCGTCGGAAGGACTTGCCGAAGTCTTCTACGGCCTCGGCGAAAGCCTCATCGGCGAAGGCGCCATCGGGGTTGGGATCGTCTATCTGCAAATGGCGCTCTATCTTGAGCCGCAGCATCCGTTCGCATTGGCGGCCCTCGCCAACGCCCACGAAGCCAACCGTCAGTTTGCGGAAGCCATCGCCACCTACGATCGCATTCCGAAAGGTTCGCCGCTGGCTCCGGCCATCGAGATCCGCAAAGCATTCAATCTGAACTCGCTTGAAAAGCCCGACGAAGCCCGCTCGGTACTCGAGCGGTTGTTGGAAATTGGCGCAACGCCCGAAAAAACAGCCGAGACCTCTCCCGTAGAAGAGGCCAAGCCCGCGGCCGAATTCCCCGCCATCGACCTCGCGGGTGATGTCCTTCGCCTCGGCTCCGCCGGTGATGGCGTTCGCGAATTGCAGGACGCTCTGCAACGCCTCAACTTGGATATCGGGGGCACGCCCGACGGCCGGTTTGGCGCCGGCACACGCAAAGCAGTTCAAGACTTCCAGCGGGCAAACGGCCTCGACGTCGATGGTATCGTCGGCCAGCAAACGGTTGACGCCATTCTGGCGAAGGCCAATGCCGCCGCCGGCACCCCGGCGCAAGCGCGGAACGCCACATCTGCCGGCGCGGATGCGCTTGATCCCAGCGAAAGACTGCAGGCACTCGATGCCCTCGGCAACATCCTGCGCTCGCGCAAGCAGTACGCCGACGCCGTCGATATCTACAATCGTGCGATCGCGATGATCCCGAAGCCGGACCGCCGCCACTGGGTCTATTTCTATGCCCGCGGCACATCTTATGAGCGGCTGAAAAACTGGCCACCCGCCGAGGCCGATCTCAAAAAAGCTCTGGAGCTTTATCCCGATCAACCGCTGGTGTTGAACTATCTCGGCTACTCGTGGATCGACCAGGGCATCAATCTCGACGACGGCATGCGCCTCATTGAGCGCGCCGTCGCCGTCAAGCCCGACGATGGATACATCGTCGATAGCCTCGGCTGGGCGCACTTCAAACGCGGCAACTACGCCGAAGCTGTTCGCTACCTCGAACGCGCCGTCGAGTTGCGCCCCGACGACCCAGTGCTTAACGACCACCTTGGCGACGCATTGTGGAAAGTCGGCCGCGAGCGTGAAGCCCGCTTCCAGTGGGATCAATCGCTGACGCTGAAACCCGAGCCCGAAGACGCCATCAAAACGCGTCGCAAGATCGACGAGGGCCTTGTTGTCATCGAGCACAACACGCCTAAAATCGCCAACGGGACGAGTGCAGACGCCAGCAAACCCGCGACACCCTAAATGACCCTCGTCACGGAACGGGCGCGGGCGAAGATCAACCTAACGCTCTCGATCCTCGGCCGCCGCCCGGACGGCTACCACGCGCTGCTCAGCCTGGTCGCCTTCGCCAGCGCCGCCGATGAGATCACGCTCGATCCAGAATCCCCGACGGGCGTAACCGTCATCGGTCCGTTCGCGGCGGCTATTTCCGGGGCCAATCTGATCGACACTGCCCTGAACCTAGTTACGGACGCGGTGCCGGACCTCACGGTTGGCCACGTCACCCTGGCCAAAAACCTCCCCGTCGCCTCCGGCGTCGGCGGCGGATCATCTGACGCGGCAGCCGTGCTACGAGCGATCCGCAAAGCCCATCCGGCCGCCACCGCCCATCTCGACTGGTCCAGCATCGCCCGCCGCCTCGGCGCCGACGTCCCCGTCTGCCTTGCCGATCGGGCGGCCTGGATGACAGGCGCCGGCGAAACGCTGCACCCGCTCGATACGCCGTTGCCCCGTCTCGACGCCGTGCTGGTCAATCCGCAAGCGCCGGTCCCCGCCGACAAAACCGCACGCGTGTTTCGCGCCCTCGGCGCTCCCACCCTTACAGCAAGTGACGCCAGCGTCCCAAGCGCCATCCCCGCCATACCTGACCGCGCCGAACTGCTCGCTCTCTTGTCCCGCATGGGCAATGATCTCGAAGCCCCCGCCACCGCCGTCGTGCCCGAGATCGAAGAGGTCATCGCCGCGCTGGAAGCCTGCCCCGGCGCTCAGGAGACGCGCCTATCAGGTGCCGGCCCGACCTGCTTTTCGGTGTTCGATGATGCCGCATCTGCCCAAGCTGCCGCAGCCGCACTGAAAGCGGCTCACCCGGCGTGGTGGATCGCGCCTGTCTTCATCGGCTGACCGACGCGCTCAGTGCCCGCGATTGACCGAGAAAGCGATGACTTCTTCCATGGCCGACTTGTGCGCGCTGTCGGGGAAGATCGCCAGCGCATCCCGCGCCATGGCCCCGTACGCCCGCGCACGCTCCATGGTCGCTTCCAACGCCTTGTGCTTCTTCATGAGCTGAATAGCGTGATCGAGATCGTCGTCGTTGATCTCGCCTTCCACGATCGTGCGGTTCCAAAACGCCCGCTCCGTCTCGTTGCCGCGCCGGAACGAAAGGATCAGCGGCAATGTGATCTTGCCCTCGCGGAAATCGTCGCCCACTGACTTGCCGAGCTTGCGCGTATCGCCGGAATAATCGAGCGCATCGTCCACCAGCTGGAATGCCAAGCCGAGATTCTTGCCGTAGGAGCGCATCGCAGCCTGTTCATCAGCAGGACGGTTCGCAAGCGCCGCGCCCACTTCCGCCGCAGCCAGGAAGAGCGCCGCCGTCTTGGCGTTGATGATGGCGAGATAAGCGTCTTCCGTCGTCGAGGTGTTCTTCGCCGCCGCCAGCTGCATAACTTCGCCTTCCGCGATCACGGCCGCCGCGTTCGACAGGATCTTCAACACCTGCATGTTTCCGACATCGACCAGCATGCGGAATGCCTGTCCCAGCAAGAAGTCGCCGACCAGTACGCTGGCCTGATTGCCCCAAATCAGCCTTGCCGTCTTACGCCCGCGCCGCGCATCGCTCTCGTCCACGACATCGTCGTGCAACAGCGTCGCTGTATGCATGAATTCGATCGCCGACGCGGTCCGGATATGCCCGGTGCCCGGATAGCCGCACATCTTTGCCGACGCCAGCGCCAGCATTGGCCTCAGCCGCTTGCCACCCGAGGCAATTAAATGGTGCGCCAGCTGAGGGATAAGATCCACATCCGACACGGCCTTATCGAGGATAATGCGATTGATCGCCTCCATATCCTCGTTAACGAGTTGAAGCAGGGGTTCCAGGCTCTCGGATGCAGACCGGGCCTCATCGAACGGGACAACAACTCCCACGGGGCTCTTCCTCTCGCTATTTGCCGGGTTTGCTATACCGGCTTCCACCCTGCATATTCTCCGGCACTTTGCCGCACAAGATGGCAGTTCTGGGAGAGGAAAATAGATCATGCGAGAGCTGATGCGGGTCAACGATCCGGTCCTGATCAGCTATGTCGACGCCCTTCTCCGGGGAGCCGGCTTCAACCCGGTATTTCTAGACCGGAATATGAGCATTCTTGAGGGCTCCCTTGGCATATTGCCTTGCCGCGTCCTAATCGACGAAGAGGATTGGGCCGCCGCCCGCCGCCTGATTGAAAATGCCGATCTTGGCCATTGGATCATCGAAGAGGCCGGTCCATGACGGCGTCGGCCCTGCCGCCGGCCCTGGCTTCCGTCACGGACGACGCCTTCCTCGGCGAACGTTTGCGGATATTGCAACCCGCGACCGGCTATCGCGCCGGCATCGACGCCGTGCTGCTCGCTGCCTCCATCCCAGCGGCCCCTGGACAGTCCTTGGAAATTCTCGATTGCGGCTCAGGGGTCGGCACCGTTGGCCTTTGCGTTGCCGCCCGCTGCGCGGATGCCCGCGTCACCCTCATCGAGCGCGAACCCGCCCTACTCGATTTGGCAACCAGAAATATCTCCCGCAACGCCCTCGACATCCGCGTTTGCGCCGTGCCGGGCGACATCACCGCGCCCGCCATGAGCCCGGCCGCCCCACGCCTCACTCCCGAAACCTTCGATCACATCCTCGCCAATCCGCCCTTCCACGATGCAGCTGGCGGAACCCACGCCGGTGATCCCTTGAAACAGGCGTCACACGCCATGCCAGCAAACGCCTTGGACGCATGGGCCCGCTTTGCCGCGCGCATGGCCAAACCCGGCGCCCGGGTCACGATGATCCATAAGGCTGAGGCGCTCCCGAACCTACTGGCAGCGCTGCAAGACCGGTTTGGCGCACTTACAATCACACCCATCCACCCTTACATCGACAAGGCGGCGATCCGAGTCCTCGTCTCCGGGATCAAAGCCAGTCGCGCACCATTGACGCTGCATCCGCCTGTCGTGCTGCATGGCGCAGACGGCGCATTCACGCCATATGTCAGCCAGATTTTGCGCCAAGGTGCCCCCCTCACCCCTCAACTCAAGGATTGAACCGCAGCATGTGGCCGTTCACCCGCACGCCCGTCGTCCCCGTCATGCGTTTGTCAGGCGCAATCGGCATGGCGAGCCCGCTCCGCCCCGGCCTCTCAATCGCCTCACTTGCCGAGCCGTTGGAGAAGGCGTTCGAGATGTCGAAGACGCCCTCCGTCGCCTTGATCATCAACTCGCCCGGCGGCTCCGCCGTCCAGTCGAGCCTGATCTTAAAACGCATCCGGGCTCTTGCCGAAGAGTACGAAAAGAAAGTCCACGTCTTCCTGGAAGATGTCGCCGCATCGGGCGGGTACTATCTCGCCATCGGTGGCGACGAGATCTACGCCGAACCCTCCTCTATTGTCGGCTCTATCGGCGTCATTTCGTCGGGATTTGGTTTCGTTGAGGCCATCGACAAGTTGGGCATTGAGCGCCGCGTTTATACCGCCGGCCGGTCCAAAGCGATCCTCGATCCCTTCCTGCCCCAGAAGCCGGAAGACATCGAACGCCTCGCGAGCCTCCAGCGCGACGCCCACGATGTCTTCATCGGCGCCGTCAAGGAACGCCGCGCCGGCAAACTCAAAGGCCCGGACGAGGAACTGTTCTCCGGCGCGTTCTGGAGCGGCAAGCAGGCCCTCGAATACGGCCTCATCGACGGCATCTCCGACATCCGCACCCGCATGCGCGAAATATACGGCGACGACGTCAAATTGAAGGTCGTGCCTATCGAGCGACCGGGCCTGCTGTCAAAATTGCGCCGTTCCCCGTCGCTGGATAGCCTCGCTGCTCTCGCCGGACCCGAAACCTCGCTGACGGATGAACTTCTCTCCACCTTGGAGACAAGAGCCCTCTGGTCGCGCTATGGTCTGTAGTGCCTGTTGAGCTTGATTGGAGGCCCCATGCCGCCTGTAATATTCGCGCTCGCCGCCGCCGCCGGTTTCTTCGCCGCGTCTCGTGTCATTGCCTCGATGATGGGAACCGCCACGCCGGATGCCATGACCGCGGCCGATCAGCCGGCCCAGACCGCGGCTGAAACCGCCCGCAACCTCGGTCAATTGGAGTGGGACCCGGCCTCCGGGGTCTACCGCCCCAAAGTCTAACTCATCGCAAGCAGAGCGACGCCCAGAAACACCAGCACATTGAGAAGCGACGACACGTTGATATCGCCCGCCTCTTTCACACGCACTGTACGGACCACTTCACGAACCTCAACCCGCGGCGCGCCCACTGTCCCGGTCTCCCGCTGACGCGCCCAGTTCCATACGAACCGGCCCAACGTCGACACCCGCGCAGCAATCTCCGCCGGCGCCCGCTGCCATCCGTACTTGTAGAAAAAGATAATGCCGACCAGCACGGCGATCTGTGCCAGCGTCGACACCCAACCGCCCAGCAAAAACCAAAGCAGCGACCACGCGATCGACACCACGCTCGCCACCGCCCACCAGAGCCAAGCCAGAATATCCACGGGAGTGTTCTCTCTTCCTGCACCGCATGTGCCGCGCAATAACCCCTCGCTGCTGCCGGCAAAGAGGAGTGGGGCTCACCTATAGAACGTGACGCCGTGGCCAGAATACGTATAGTGCCGCCCGAACCGGCACAACCGCACCCATGAGCCTTTGACATGACGACGAAATCCGTCCCCGCCCTGAAACCCCGCGAAGCGTTTCAGGACCTGATCCTGACCCTGCAGCAGTTCTGGGGCGCGCAGGGCTGCGTCGTGCTCCAGCCCTACGACATGGAAGTCGGCGCCGGCACCTTCCACCCGGCCACCACACTCCGCGCGCTCGGACCCCGCCCCTGGAGCGCCTGCTACGTCCAGCCCTCGCGCCGCCCCAAGGACGGCCGATACGGTGAGAACCCCAATCGCCTGCAGCACTACTACCAGTTCCAGGTGATCATGAAGCCGTCGCCGGAAAACATCCTCGATCTCTATCTGCAAAGCCTCGACGCCATTGGCATCGACACTAAGGTCAACGACATCCGCTTCGTGGAAGACGACTGGGAAAGCCCCACGCTCGGTGCCTGGGGTTTGGGATGGGAAGTCTGGTGCAACGGAATGGAGGTGACGCAATTCACGTACTTCCAGCAGGTCGGCGGCTACGACTGCTCGCCCGTGGCCGGCGAAATCACATACGGTCTGGAACGCCTCGCCATGTACGTTCAAGGCGTCGACCGCGTCTTTGATCTGAACTTCAACGGCCGCACTGACGAACGCAAACTCTCCTACGGTGATGTGTTCCTGCAGGCCGAGCGCGAGTACTCCCGCTACAACTTCGAGCACGCCGACACTGCCATGCTGCTTCAGCATTTCAAAGACGCCGAGGCCGAATGCCAATCGCTGCTCGAAAAAGGCAGCGGCGCCGAAAGCCATCTGCTCGCACTGCCCGCCTACGACCAGTGCATCAAGGCCAGCCACGTTTTCAACCTGCTCGACGCCCGTGGTGTAATCTCAGTCACCGAGCGCCAGAGCTATATTTTACGAGTGCGCGACCTCGCCAAGGCGTGCTGTGGCGCATGGCTGGCCACAGATGGCGGCCGTGCTGCCGCCTAAACCAAACTGAATCGCGCTATGGAATTGAGCGCACTCAGCGAGCCGGTTTTCCGGATTGATTGATCCCTTGCAGATAGGCTGAGATCAGCAGATCAACCAAGGGGCCTGCGCCTTCGCTTGTCACGACAGCCAACTTGTCGGCCGTCGCCAGCGACGTAATCCCATGCACACCCGCCCAAAGGACGTGTGCAGATCGCGTGACGTCCTCAGCGCTCCGCCGCGGCATCAGTGGCGACACAACGGCCTCCACGCGTTGCATCACCGAGTCGAGCTTCTGCTGGTACCAAACCGGAACTTCGCGCCCCGCCGGCAAATGATGCTCAAACAGAAGGTTCCAGAGTTTGGACTTTTTGCTGGTGTAATCGAGATAGGCCCGTCCCATCGCCAGCGCTTGTTCCATCGGACTGTGCTGCGCGGGAACCTTATCGAGTTCCGCCGCCAAGCCATCGATCAATCGTCCCTCGATCGTCAAAACGAGATCATCGAGATTCTCAAAGACGTTGTAGAGCGTGCCGGGCGAATAGTTGATACGCCGCGCTATTTCGCGCGCGGAGAGGCCAGTCAGCCCGCCCTCACTGATCAACTCAGTGGAAGCCTGCAGGATGAGCTCGCGCAACTCTTCAGGTGTATGTGATGAACGTCGTCCCATTGAAAAAATCTGCGCCCTGAAAAAGAAAACACGGCGACGAATAAACGGTGCTCGTATGATTGGCGAGGAGCCCCGCGGAATAGGACCCTCACCTCAAAGAGGAAAGAGAACTCGTTACATAATACAACATCGGGCAGAAATATATCCTGCCCGATGCCAGACATTTCTGCACACAGTTCAATTCACTCGCAGCTGGGCGTCGGCTCGCAATCGGCGCTTTCGCCCTGATCGGGTTCGAAGCTGACGCACCCGTTTCCTTCGCGGGGGGCGAACACTGCCCGGTCTTCCCACGTCGTGGCCGGAATGAAGCCCTCGGCGATCAGGGGAGCAAATCCATACTCGCCCTCGACCACGATGGCCGTACCGCCGGTGTCGAGAAGATCGGTGGTCAAGCCAGCAAACCGCTCACAGACATCCCGCGGCGACGTCGCGTTCGCCCCGAACGATGGACGGTTCGCTTTGGCCGCATACACATAAACATCGTTGCGATCGTCGGCCGCGGCGCGTACGGGCGTGATGTGCAGCTTCAGCGTCTCTGTCCCCCACACACCCATGATATGATTGACGATCCCATAGATCCCTTGCACCGTGGCGGCATCCACCGGATCCGTTTCGCGGGTCAGCAGGTCCGCCACCATCGATGTGACCTTTCCGAAGCGCCGGTCGATCGAGACCGCCCGAGTCACCTCGATTACCCCGATGAATATGATCAACAGCACCGGAACAAGGAGGCTGAACTCGACGGCGGCAATACCGCGCTTGTCACCGGCGAACCGGCGGCCAGAAGCGGAAGTTTTTTTCGTGATCTCGGACATGATGGCCTCGGAATGATGGAGCAAAACGGTATGCTGTCCGCTTGATTAGAAGTTTTCGCTTCGGAACGTCGCCACCGACTGGATCAGCGATCCACCGCTAACAAGCGGAACGCCATCTGCTGGACGCATCAGAATGTATTGGAGATAAGGCAGTTTCAACGGCATCGTCCAATCGTAACAAACCGTCACGAGCACGACCTGCGATCCGCCGCCCGCCGAATCTGAGACCGCGCCCGTCGTATTGGCCTGTGTCGTCATTTGGCCGTTGGTTGCGCAGGCCGTCGGCGTGATATCGGACCAGTCGCCCGAATTCTGCACGTGAATGTAGATATTGTTGCAGTCCCTTTGCAGGTAGGAGCCGCCGGACTCGCAAACGAGATTTTTGAAATCGCCCAATGTCATATTGGCGCGTTGCGCCTGACCGGTACGAATCTTTCGCGACGCCTTCTCCACCGCCTGATCGAGCGTGTTGATCGTGAAGAACTGCAAGCCGATCGCCATGATGCCGAGTACAAACGCGAGAAATGGCGCGGCTACGAGGCCGAATTCAACTGCGGTGACACCGTCCTGGTTCTGCTTGAAGAGCCCGAGCAGGGTCGCGGCTTTCACAGTATTCGCCTGACGAGAACTATTCGGAACCATATCCAAGACCCCACTAATCTCACGCCCGCAACATCCTGAATGGACGGTACGCAACCTGAGTGATGATGTGAGGAGTAAAGCAAGTTCGAATAAAGATTAGGCCAATCCGAGCCTATCAAATTTAATAAAAACTACACAAAATTGCTCTGCCGTTCGAAAGACTTTATTGACCATAAATGGCACTCGCCCGCTCAACAAAAAAAGGCCCCCTCTCGGGAGCCTCTTTATAACAGATCGCAACGGTCAGCTAAGCGGCCTTATTGGTTAGCCTGCGCGTTTCCAGACGCACCGTCAGAGCCAGACTCGGAAAATTTTGTTTTGCTCGACGAGCTCTGCACGACTTGGTTGAAGTACCCAGCTTCATCGCCGATTGTGATCGTCGGCGCACAGTTCGGGTTGCAGCTGAACGATTTGCGCAGTCCGGCGCGGCTGATATTGACGATGCCGCGCTCATCACGCTCCACAACCACGCGCTGGTCCTGGATCACGTTCTTATCGCCATCCAGCGCGATGATGTTTGTGATGCCAAAGGTCTTTCCAGTAATGACGAGCATGTTGCCCGACTGAACGGTCACGTCGGCGATCGAAGGGTTGCCGACAATAATCTCGGATACAGCGCGGGGCAGCCGCAGCAGTTGCGACTGATCATACCGGACAACGAGGTCTTCTGCAGCCACGGCCGGCACTGCCTGACCGCTCAGGATCATAATCGGTAGCGCCACGAGCGGCACAACGGCCCGCATCACACTCATTCTCGCCTTCCGCAACATCGCCAGACCTCTCACTCGAATATGTCTCGACCCGATTAGGTCAGGAAATGGTGAAAGAAGTGCAAACGGATGTGCCGGAACCGCTCGCACGATATCGCGACGCCACCGGTTCCGAGGCCGGCATCACGCCATCCAGCAAATTTTACGCACAGTTACGGTGCCGATCCGGCAGTTAGCCACCCTCTGAGCACAGGACTGAAATCCTCGTGGCAAACAATGCCGATGTAGTCAGCCGGCCCCTAACCCACCCCGGCGTGTAGAACGCCGAGTTCCGATCTAGACATCCCCACCGCAGCAACAGCATAAAATAAAACAAAACTCAGCATAACGAATTATTAGCGATGAGATTGAATGATTTTCCAAGCAAAAGCATAGTTTTACAAAAAATTATCCAGAGAATATACTTGATTTATACTTCCAGCAGACATGAAAGATGGGGTTGCGATCCAAGCATTCACACTCTAGCAACAAGTATTGCGCGCGAAAGTTCGGCGCTTTTACCTCAGTTTAACATCTGGGGCTGTAAGTTAGCTTCAGTTCAGACGCACTGGGCCGAACCCCTGCAACTGAGCTTTAGTGAAACCGAACCAGTGGATTGGGAGACTACATCATGACGAACTTTTCGCGCTTCCTGAAGGACGAGTCGGGCGCAACGGCTATCGAATACGGCCTGCTCGCCGCTCTGATCGGCGTTCTGCTCATCCCGGGCCTGACCGCCCTCCGTACCGCCCTCGACGGCACCTTCTCGGAAGTCGGCGCAGCCCTCTAATTCCGAACCTACGGTGTCTCCTTCGGGAGAAGCCGGGTTCGAATTGAAGGCGGCCAATTCGGCCTCGAAACCCACCCGGCCCATGCCGGGTGGGTTTTGCTTTAAGAGCCTTCGTTTGAGCTGCGGAGTGTGCCCGGATCGCGGCGATCTTTCGGCCAATAAGACAATGTTCACCGTAGCCCTAATCGCCGGAATTCAAGGACTTCAGAGCGTCGGCATTTCACGAGATGTTAAGCCCGGACAGCATAGTTTTATCTAATCGGACAATGGCACGTTGGCTCTGTCTCGCGCACGAGACAAAGCGACAAAGGCAAGCGGTACACGCGGGAGTTGGTGATGCTGAAAACGTTTCTGAACGACGAATCCGGCGCCACCGCCATCGAGTACGCACTCATAACCGCACTCATAGCAATTCTTCTCGTGCCAGGGCTCACCAACGTGGGTACGAACTTGAATGGCTCGTTCACAACGATCAGCACGTCGTTCTAAATTCGTTACGTCGCCGGCCTAGTCAGAGTCCTGACGCGTCGGAACGGCATCCGCACGAATGACGAGTCGGTAGATTTCGGTCAACCGGCCGAGATCCTGCAGCGGAACGCACTCGTCCACCTGATGGATGGTGCGGTTGACGAGCCCGAATTCAACCACCGGGCAATAATCCTTGATAAAGCGGGCATCCGACGTCCCTCCCGACGTCGATAGACCAGGCGTTCGCCCGGTCACAGCCTGCACTGCGGACGTAAGCGTATCGACCAACGGTCCCCGCTCCGTCAAAAACACGTCCCCCGTCCCCGCAAACGAAACGTCATACCGCGCGCCCGTTGCCAAAGCCGCCGCCTCGCACTGCAGCCGCACCCACTCCTCAATCGTCGCCCTCCGCCAAATATCATTGTAGCGAATGTTGAACGTCGCCGTCGCAAACGCCGGGATCACATTCGCTGCCGTATTCGGCACCGACACGATCGTCACCTGACAATTCGACGGCTCGAAGTGCCGCGTCCCTTCATCGATGCGCGTACCGCTGAGACGCGTGATGAACTGCGCCAGCTTCGGCAGCGGATTGTCAGCCCGGTGCGGATAGGCCGCATGCCCCTGCACCCCGTGCACGACCAGTTCACCCGTCACCGACCCGCGCCGTCCAATCTTGATTTCATCGCCCAGCGCATCCGGATTGGACGGCTCGCCCACAATCGCCGCATCAAGCCGTTCGCCGCGCTCCGCCAACCACTGCAAAACTTTCACCGTCCCGTTGATCGACGGCCCTTCCTCGTCACCCGTGATCAGCAACGAAACCGACCCCGTGTCCTCACCTGCTGCAATCGCGCGCGCCACCGCTGCGACGAAGCAGGCGATGGCGCCCTTCATGTCAACCGCGCCGCGCCCATAGAGAACGCCATCCCGGATTTCCGCCGCGAAAGGATCAGAATGCCACGCCGCCACATTCCCGGGCGGCACCACATCCGTATGTCCTGCAAAGCAGAGATTTGCCCCCGTTGTGCCGCGCCGGGCATAGAGGTTTTCGATATCCGGCGTGCCGGCCTCCTGGAAAGTCACCCGTTCGCAAATGAACCCCAACGGCTCCAGAACGGACTGCAGCAACGTCAGCGCGCCGCCCTCCTCCGGCGTGACGCTGCGGCACTGGATCAGGGCCCGCGCCAATGCAACGGGGTCGGTCACGTCAAGAGTCATGAGATGAAGCCGGTTGTGGATCTGCCATAAGTCGGCGACCCTACCGCTTGCCGCCGCCGTTTAGAAGCGCGCGCGGTGAGGCGATCAAACCGCGCCGCAGGTTGCAGATCGCACGCCGTGGGACGTTCGCTAGTCGCGCGTCCGCCGCCCAAACGCGCCACCACTCCGGCGATCGCCCGCGCGCCGGTCAGGTCCCGTATAGCTGCCAGTTTGCGCCACCCGGCGGTCGCCCGCCGCTGCAGCGCGCCGTTCTTCAGCTTGACGATTACGGATCGCCTCATCCATGGCGGCCTGCGCAGCCGCCAGCGCCGACGACTCGAGGTCGGCCGTCGAAGACCCGCTCGGTTGGAATGTCTCAATCAATGTGCGCAAAATGCCCACACCCGCCTCCGGAAATAACCGCGCGCCAAATTGCACGCATCGGTAGTATGCCGGAGGTTTGTCCTCAATCTCTCAAGAGATCGTTAATGCTCGTCTTGGATCGTGTTTTTTCGTCAACGCGTTTCACAATCACCGCACAGTAGAGGTTTGGCCCCGGCTCGCCGTTAGGCAACGGCTTACCCGGCATAGTTCCCGAAACAACCACGGAGTAGGGCGGCACCTTGCCGAACATCCGCTCGCCCGTCGCCCTGTCGATGATCGTCGTCGAAGCACCGAGATACACACCCATCGACAACACCGACCCCTCACCGACCTGCACGCCTTCAGCCACTTCCGCCCGCGCACCGATAAAGCAATTGTCCTCAATGATCACGGGGCCCGCCTGCAGCGGCTCCAACACGCCGCCGATCCCAGCGCCCCCCGAAATATGACAGTTTTTGCCGATCTGCGCGCATGACCCGACCGTCGCCCACGTATCGACCATCGTCCCCGATCCGACATAGGCGCCCAAATTGACGAACGACGGCAGCAGCACTGCACCGGGAGCGATGTACGCCGACTTGCGCACATAGGCGCCGGGCAGTACCCGAAACCCGCCCTTCTTGAAATCGTCCGCAGTCCAGCCCTCGAATTTCGGCGCCACCTTGTCCCAGTAGAACGAGCCCGCCGGACCGCCCGCGATCAAACTCATATCGTTCAACCGGAACGACAGAAGGACGGCTTTCTTCAGCCACTGATTCACGACCCAGCCGTCCGCACCCCTTTCCGCCACCCGCGCCTCGCCCTTATCGAGCAAATTGAGCGCCGCCTCGACGGCATCGCGAACTTCGCCCTTGGTGCCGCTCGTGATTTCGTCCCGCGCCTCCCAGGCAGCTTCAATCGTCTTTTGCAGGTCGGCGTGCGCCATGGGGGAGGTCCTCGCATATGAAAGCTCTGAATGGGATCGCCGCCTTGTGCCGCCCCACCCCCCACCTGTCAACGCCGGACGATAGCCCGCCGCCGCGCGCCCTCGCCGCAATGGAGCGAGGGAACGCGCAGCGCCCCCCCCTTTCGTCATCCTCGGCCCAGCGAGCCACAGACGAGCACCGGCCGGGGATCCAGCAATAGAATAGCGCCGCAGGCGCACCTCACACCCCGGCGACCTACTGCCGGCTGCCGGTTGCCCGCCAACCACCGCCCCATTCACGCCGCCCGCGAATCCGCTCACTCTGCCGCCGGATCAACCATGATCCGCACGGCCCGCCTGTCGCGGCCGCCAACCGAACATGAGAGACAATCCCATGGCAAAGAGTGCGAGCACGGGTAAGAAAGTGGCCTCCTCGGCCGCCAAAGTTTTGAAGAGCAAGACCGCGACGAAGGCCGAAAAGGCCGTTGCCGCCTCCGCCCTGACGCAGAAGGGCTCGACTGAAAAGACCAGCGCCAAGGTCGCCTCGTCCGCCGGCAAGATCCTCAAGAGCAAGACGGCTTCAAAGGAAGCTAAGTCCGCCGCCGCCTCCGCGCTCACACAGAAGAAGCGATAACCGACCGTTCAAGACCCAATCTGAGCCTTCCCGCGTCTTCGATCCCCGATCGAAGACGTTTTTCTTATGCCCGCCTACCTCAACGCCTCCGCAATCAGTGCCTTGGCCGCCGGAACGTCCCACTCAGCCGGTCCAGGAAGCCGCCCCAACTCCTTCCCATCCTTGCCGATGAGAATCGTCGTTGGCATCCCGACCGCGCGCAGGCCATTGCCCGCCTTCATTGTCGGGTCGATGTAGAGTTTCAGGTTCGCTATCCTGATCTCGTCGAAAAATTTCCGCGCCGCATCCTTGCCCGCGCGATCGAGGCTCAACGCAACCACCTCAAACTGATCCGAGCCCATCTCCTTCTGCAGCCGGTCGAGCGACGGCATCTCGTGCCGGCACGGCAGGCACCAAGTCGCCCACAGGTTCAACAGGACGACCTTGCCCTTGAAATCCGTGAGCGTCTTAGCCGCCCCGGCTTCGTCACTGAAGGAAACATTGGCCAGTTCCACCGGCGGCGACTTGCGCACGAACGCGACGAGGCTATCGCCCCCGCCAGCCCCCGCCTCTGCCGGTTTGGCGGGAGCCGCCTCGGCCGCCACACTCTTTTCCGCGCCCTTTTCATTGTCAGGCCCGCCCTGCGTGACGTATACCGCCGCAAACCCCAGCGCCGCCGCAGCCAGCGCCGCGCCGATCAAACTCAAGCGCGAAGCGGCCGGTTCGCGGCCGTTTTTGTCCGTCATCGATTAACCTTTGCTTCTCAAGGCTCAAGGAGAGCCCACACGTGACGAGTGAATCCAACAAAATGTGGGGCGGACGGTTCGCCATGTCCCCGGCGGAGATCATGGAGGAGATAAATGCCTCCATCGGCTTCGACAAGGCGCTTGCCCCGCAGGACATTCGCGGATCGAAGGCGCACGCGGCCATGCTCGCCGACGCCGGCATCATAACGCAGGCCGACGCGGATGCGATCATCGCCGGTCTCGACAAGGTCGCAGCCGAAGTGGCTGCCGGCACGTTCGATTGGAAGCGCGCCCTGGAAGACGTTCATATGAACGTTGAAAGCCGCCTCAAAGAAATCGCCGGCACGCCCGCCGGCCGCCTGCACACGGCCCGCTCGCGCAACGACCAAGTTGCCACCGATTTCCGCCTCTGGGTCCGCGATCAGATCGACGGCATCGACGCCGCGCTCAAATCGCTGCAATTGGCCCTCGCCAAAAAAGCCGAGGCGCATGCCGCCACCGTCATGCCGGGCTTCACGCATTTGCAGCCCGCCCAACCCGTCACGTTCGGCCACCATCTCCTGGCCTACGTCGAAATGTTCGCGCGCGACCGCGGACGTTTCGCCGATGCCAGAAAGCGCCTCAACGAAAGCCCGCTCGGCTCCGCAGCGCTTGCCGGCACCTCGTTCCCCATCGATCGCCACAAGACCGCTGCCGACCTCGGCTTCGACCGGCCGATGTCGAATTCGCTCGATGGCGTCTCGGACCGCGATTTTGCATTGGAAACATTGGCCGCCGCCACCATCGCAGCCGTCCATCTCTCGCGGCTGGCAGAAGAGATCGTGATCTGGATGACGCCGCAGTTCGGCTTCATCACGCTCACCGATAAATTCACGACCGGCTCATCGATCATGCCGCAAAAGCGCAACCCCGACGCCGCCGAACTCTCGCGCGCCAAAGTCGGCCGCATCGCCGGTGCCTTCCAAAGCCTTGTCATGGTCATGAAGGGTCTGCCGCTCGCCTATTCCAAGGACATGCAGGAAGACAAGGAAGTCACCTTCGACGCCATCGCATCCCTGAAGCTCGCCCTCGCCGCCATGGCCGGCATGGTCGGCGACCTCGAACCCGTGCCCGAGCGCATGCGCGCCGCCGCCGGCCGCGGCTTCTCCACCGCCACCGACCTGGCCGACTGGCTCGTCCGCGAACTGAAAATGCCGTTCCGTGACGCCCACCACGTCACCGGTACCATCGTCAAACTCGCCGAAACGCAGGGTTGCGACCTCGAAGCCCTGCCGCTGGAGGCCATGCAGCGCGTCGAGCCCCGCATCACACAAGACATCTACAGCGTTCTATCTGTTGAGAATTCCGTGAAAAGCCGCACCAGCCATGGGGGAACTGCGCCACAGAACGTCCTCAAAATGGCGCAAGGTTGGCTCGCGTGCTTGGAATTGGGGTCCAAGACCGGCTAAAAGGAAGTCCTGGTTCAAGATGTTAGGCCGATTGATGCTGAAGCCCATCGCCCAACTGTCGCTCGTTTTCGCTGTTGCCGCGCTCGCGTCCGGCTGCGGCATCAAGAGTGGCCTCGACGCGCCGGAAGCCAAATCCACGGCCTCCGCCGAAAGCGGCCAGGGCAAACCGGAAGGCGCAGCCGCCAAGCCTCACCAGGGCTTCATCCTGGACGGCCTCATTCGCTAACGGCCGTTAGGTCCGCCGCGCCTCAATCACATCGATCTTGACCATCGCGCCCACCTCGCATGGCGGCAGCGCCGCAACCATCCGCCGCTCGACACCAACCGTCCATCCGGCCGCCCGCAGACCATAGATAAATCGTCCCGCGTGCGTGCGCCCCGGGTCGGTCAAAACCGCCACCCCGCCCGGGCGCACCACCCTCTCCAGAACCCGCAGAATATCCCCGTAAAGTGCAGGTTCGTAGAGAATATCGGCCCCGATCACCACGTCGCAGGCCGTATCATCGCTCCACGCGCTCCAATCACCCAAGCGCTGCTCAAGCCCCGTCACGCCATTGGCCACTGCATTCCGCCGGCACAGCGCCAAAGCCTCAAAACTGTGATCGGTCTGAACCACCCGCGCGCCCTGTCCCGCCGCCACGAGACCAGCCAAACCGGTACCAGCACCAAGTTCGAGAACCGGCCCCCCGCGAACGAGGCCCGCCTTGGGGAGCACATCCCCAAGCACCAGAGCCGACTCCCACAGCAGCACACCAAACGGAAAAGGCGTCCAATCCCCGGCTGCCGCCAGGAGCCTATCCTGATCCCGCACCGCCGCGATGTCCCACGCCCGCCCGCCCGCGCGAACCCGCAGGTTTTCTAGCGGCAGCCCATCGAGCCGCCGTTCCGCCGCGTCCATCAAGGTATCGAAACCAATCAAGGGTCAGGGCTCGCCATTGCGCCACAGAGGCTACCCCCCTATAGCTCGCACGCCAAACCGCGCCCAGCGCGTCAACTTTACATGCAAAGCCCACTCCGGATCGCCGCCCTCCATGCACCATTTCGCCTACCAGAACGGATCGCTCCACGCCGAAGGCGTCGACCTCCGCACCATCGCGGCCGAAGTCGGCACGCCGTTCTACTGCTATTCCACCGCCACCATCGAGCGGCACTACCAGGTTCTCGATCAAGCCTTCGCCGGCCAGGACCATCTGATCTGCTTCGCCGTGAAGGCCAACTCTAACCAGGCCGTTCTGACAACGCTCGCCCGCCTCGGTGCCGGCATGGATGTGGTCTCCGAAGGCGAACTCCGCCGCGCCCGCGCCGCCGGCGTCCCAGCCTCCCGTATTATCTTCGCTGGCGTCGGCAAAACGCGCGAGGAAATGGCCTATGCGCTGCGCGAAGGCATACTCGGCTTCAACATCGAAAGCGCCCCCGAACTCGACCAGCTGAGCGAGGTCGCCTCCGCGCTCGGCCTCACCGCGTCAATCGCCATTCGCGTCAACCCCGACGTCGACGCCAAGACGCACGCCAAAATTTCCACCGGCAAGTCCGAGAATAAATTCGGCGTGCCTTTCCTTGATGCGCCCGCGCTTTACGAACGCGCCGCCAAGATGCCGGGCATCGCCGTCTCCGGCATCCACATGCACATCGGCAGCCAGATCACCGAACTCGGCCCCTTCCGCGACGCCTTCACGCTCATGCGCGAAATGGTCCTCGACCTGAAGGCGCGCGGGATCGACCTGAAGCATCTCGACATCGGCGGCGGCCTCGGCGTGCCCTATCGCGCCGACAACGAATGGCCGCCCCATCCCGACGAATACGCGCGCGTCGTCAAGGACACGCTCGGCGATCTGCGCCTGAAGATCGTCATGGAACCCGGCCGCATGATCATCGGCAACGCCGGCATCCTCGTCACCCGCGTCATCTACGTGAAGGAAGGCCAGGGCCGCCGTTTCACGATTGTCGATGCCGCCATGAACGATCTCATCCGCCCCACGCTCTATGAAGCCCACCACGACGTGTGGCCCGTTACCGAACCCAAAGGCGTCCACGATCTCGTCGCCCAAGACCTCGTCGGCCCCGTCTGCGAAACCGGCGACTATCTCGCCCTCGACCGCCCCCTCCCCGCCTTCAACTCCGGCGATCTCATCGCCCTCATGACGGCGGGTGCCTACGGTGCCGTCATGTCCTCGAGCTACAACACCCGCCCCCTCGTGCCCGAAGTGCTCGTCAACGGCAATACCTACGCCGTCGTCCGCCCGCGTCCGACGTATGACGACCTCATCGGTCAAGATCGTCTGCCGCCATGGCTTGCCGGCGGCCAATAGGCTCCTCAAGCACCTGTGAACGGCTGCCCAAAAGCAGCAACCAATCGGGAACGGCTGACGGGTTTTTAATGATCCCCGTCATCCGGACCATGCTAGTTTTCTGGCATGGCGAACACACCTCTTCCCCACCCAGTCCAGAACTCGGCCTTTGAGGCCAAAATCCGCAAGGCCCGCTGGGCAGTCGTGGCTGAGCAGGCTTGGCTGCGCGTTTGGGTCTTGTTCGCGATCGCAGCCGTATTCCTCGTGCTCTCCATCGCTGGAGTGTGGGCTCTCCTCGGACCCACCACGCATAAGATCGTGCTCGCACTCTTCGCCGCAGCGCTTGCCGGCTGGATCGGCTACGTTCTGCAGATCCGCCTCCCCTCGCGTGAGGAATCCATCCGCCGCATCGAAGCGGTGTCCGGCATTCCGCATCGCCCGGCAACATCCTACGAAGACACGCTCACCGCGTCCGCCACTGACCCTTCGACGCAAGCCATCTGGTCCGCCCATCGCCAGCGCATGGCCGATCTCATCGCCAAACTGCGCCCCGGCCGTCCCGAACCGCGCACCTACCGCTTCGACCCGTTTGCCGTCCGCGCATTGAGCGTGCTCGCTGTTGTGCTCGGCATCGCCTTCGCCGGCCGCGGAACTCTCGATAGCCTAGCCGACGCCTTTCGCTTTGATCGCGAAGCAAGCACCATTAATCAGCGTCTCGACGCGTGGCTAACGCCGCCCGCCTACACCGGCCGCCCGCCGCTCATGCTGGTCGATGGATCAGCTAACACCGGCGCTGCACCCGTCGCCGCCGCAGATAGTCCCGACGCAAAACCGCTCGATGTTCCAGAACGCAGCGTGCTCATCGTCCGCTCGACAGGCACCGGCAAGAGCAACATCGCACTCGAAGTCTGGCCCGCTGGCGCCAAGGAGCCGCTGCCCGCCATCGAACCGGCCGCCGACGCCAAACCCGCCGCCGGCATCACCGAAGTCCGCACCGAGATCCGCGCCTCCGGCACCATCAAAGCCATCTCCGCCGGCAATGTCGTCGCCTCGTGGCCGATCAACATGATCCCCGACAACGCCCCTGGAATCGCACTGACGAAGAATCCGGAACGCACATCCAAAGGCGCTTTGAAGCTCACCTACTTTGTGCAGGACGACTACGGTGTCGCCTCCGCCGAAGTGAAGTTCGCACGCAAGAAGGACAAGGACGCAGGCGATCCATCGACCGCCTGGGCCCGCGGTGAAGAATTGAAGGGGCCGCGCCCGCCGTTCTCGCGTCCACCGCAGCTTTCGCTCCGCCTGCCGAACGGCAACGCCAAATCCGGCGAAGCCTTTACCTACCACGAGATCGGCTCCCATCCGTGGTCGGGCCAAACCGTGCTGATGACACTCGAAGCCAAGGACGTCGCCGGCCAAGTCGGTCAATCGCCAGCCATCGAAATAGTTCTCCCCGAACGCACATTCACCAAACCGCTCGCCCGCGCACTCATCGAACAGCGAAAACTGTTGATCGAAGACCCCCGCTACAGCGAACGCGTATTGAAGGCCCTCATCGCGCTCACCGCCGCACCGGAAGGCTTCATCGACGACCCGCGCGTCTATCTCCCGCTCCGCGCCACCGTCCACCGCCTTGCGGGCCGGCAACTCACGCGCAGCGTTCTCGACGAAACCATCGACCAGCTCTGGCACACCGCGCTCCGCATCGAAGATGGCGCCCTCTCGGACGCGGAAAAGAACCTGCGCGATATCCAGGACAAACTCGCCAAAGCGCTTGAGGAAGGCGCGTCCGACGAGGAAATCCGCCAGCTCATGCAGGAAATGCGCGAAGCATTCCGGGAATTCGCCGAGCAGATGCAAAAGCAGAACGGCGACCAGAACCAGCAACAGGCCGGCAACGACCAGAACCAGGAGCAGATGTCGGCCGAAGACATCGATCGCATGATGCGCGAGATGGAACAGATGGCCGAAAACGGTCTGCGCGATCAGGCGAAAGAAATGCTCGCCCAGATGCAGGACATGATGGAGCGCATGCAGCAAGGCCAGCAGAACCAGCAGCAGGCCAAGCAGAATCAAGAAATGCAGAACGCCATGCGCAAGATGGGCGAAGTGGCGAACGAGCAGCAGGACCTGATGAACGAAACGTTCGAGCAGCAGCAGCAGGGCAAGGACCCCGTGCAAGGCGGCAAGAACACCGGCGAGCAGACCACCCAGAATCTGCGCAACGGCCGCGCGGGTCAGCAGGGCCAGCAGCGCGGCGAGCAGCAGGATAACGGCCCCTCGAGCGGCAATCCGCTGGGCGGCCAGGAGCAGGGTGAGGCCCCGGGCGAAGGCCAGTCGGGCAAGAATTCCCTCGGTCAGCGCCAAGCGCAACTTCGTGAAAAGCTCGCCAAGCTGCAAAAGGAAATGCGTGAACGCGGTCTTGAACCTTCCGAGCAATTGGGCGAGGCGGAAAAGTCCATGAAGGGCGCCGAGGAATCACTCGAGCAGGGCGACCTTGATCAGGCCAATCAGCAGCAGGCCCAGGCGCTCGAGCAACTGCGCGAAGGCGCCGAGCAGATGGCGCAACAGATGCAACAGAACGGAAACCAGCAGGCCGGCGAGAACGGCGAGAATTCGCGCGACCCCATGGGCCGCCCGCAGCGCTCGCAAGGTCCCGACCAGGGCCGCTCGGTGAAGGTACCGGATCAGATCGACATCCAGCGTGCCCGCGAAGTCTTGGAAGAATTGCGCAAGCGCGCCGGCGATGCCCAGCGCCCGCAACTCGAACTCGACTACATCGATCGCCTCTTGCGCTGGAACTGAGTTATAAGCGGCGGGCCCTTTTATGGGCCCGTCGGCAACCGCACCCCAAGCCCACCGATAATTTCGTGGCTCGTATAGCGCGTCTCCGCCCAGCCATCGCGCGGCTCCACGCCGTTCCACCATTCCGTGAACTGCTGCCACAAGTCGGTGAACAGGATGTCCCCGTCCCGGCCCGTCAGCGGCATCCGGTAGTCGGCCAGCGTAAACTTGTACTCGAGAAAATAGCTCATTCGCGGCAGCCGGAATTCCAGCCCGACGATCGCCTGCCCAACGGGCCCGGCCATCTGATACTCGTATGTGCGCGATGCGTCGGTCTGCAAATGCACTTCCGAATGCGGTAACGACACCCCCGCTCCTATGCCCACATAAGGCGACAGCCGGAACGTAAACGACGGCAGCCGCAACAGCCCGTTCAACGTCAGCATATTGTGGCCGTGGCTCGCCTCGAGCTTATTAAAAATGTTGCCGATCAAGGCTTGTTCGGGGGCCGGCTTGCCGTCCATCGTCCCTTCGAACTTGACCTGCTGCGTGCGCTTCGACAGCGCCTTCGAATGTGTGAAGTCGAGCATCGAGCCCGTCCGCCCCGACCCGAACCAGCGCATCACCCGCACGCCGTAGTAGATCGGATTGATAAAGGGCTTCCCCTCCCATTTGACATCCTTCACCGTGAAATCGTGCTCACCGGCCTTCGTAAACTTCACGTCGCTCGGATAGGTGTAAGGGGATCCGCTGTAAGCCGCCACCATCCACTCCGAGCGCGGCGCAACGCGCGCCGGATCGGCCGCCCCGCCACCTGTCGTCGCTGAGGTGCCCGCGGGATTGGCCGGCATCACAATCTCGTCGTCCGCGGTCGCATTGGCGACCATCACGATGAGAGCAACCGCCGCGACCGAACTAGCCATCGCATCGGCGACTCTCCACGCGCGCGGTCGGCCGGCATCCGCCGCCCCCCACACAACACCCGCATCGGCGCGAAACACAGTCATCGGCATATCCCCCAGCGGACCGCAACCTGTCCGAATGAATTCGGCCCCCCCGCTCCCCAAAGCATGGACGGCCCGGCGCTCTTTTTCCATGTCTGGTTAGACCAGCGGTTGACCGGGGTCAAAAGCGGCCGGTGCGACCCGTGGCGCATCAACAGAATTCCGGCCCTTTAGTTCGCTTTTTGACCCAACCGCTCCAGCATCGCGGCGACAGCCCGGACCTGCGGCGCCTCCCGAGTCAGAAAGTCCGAACCCGTATAGCCCCACCAATCCCAGCACCCCTGCGGATTGTTCCCCGTCACGACGGTCTGCGGAAACAGCACCACGAGCCGATTCGTGTCCGCCAACCGCGCAAATCCCGTCTGTTCGACGAAAGCGTCTCCAACAGTTTCGCGATTCTGCGCGCACCCATGAAACGCCACATGCACCCGGCAACCGCCGCCACGGCAAGCATCCGGCACGTACACGACACCCGTGTCCGCCAGACCCGAACGATTGCGATCTTCACCGAACGGACGCTGATCGAACGACACATACCGCCCTTGCGCCGTCTTTGACGGAGCAGCGATCGTACCCAACAAATGTGTGAGTAGGTCCCGCGCCTGATCGTAATCGCAATCGACGATGTACGGCTGATCCGACGTCGAGCACGACGCCCCCTCTGTCTCCGTCACGAACGCGTGCCCCGCGGGCATGTCCGATACGAAACGGATATTTGCGTCCGGCACGCCGAGCCGCCGATAAAATTCAACAGCGCTCGCCACGATCGCCGGTGCCACCGTGCGGTCGTTCGTTCCCGAAAACAAATAGACCCGATCGGTCAGCACATCGGCCGTTGCATCGATCTTGCCGTCCGCCGCCCGCGCGATCGCCTTGTCGGCAAGCAACGCCGCATTCGGCACGCCCCACGCCGCCATCGAATTCTGCATGCAGCCCGAGATCGCCTTCGACGCGTTGAGCATCGTAGCGAATGGCCCGATCACCATGCCCGAGAACGCACTCTCCGCGCACCCATACGGCCCGCCCGCGATGATCGCCGCGCCAGTCACGATCTTCGCGTGCGCCATCTGGAATTGCCCGGCCATGTACGCGCCCGAGGAAATCCCCGACACCGTCGTCTCGTTGATCGTGGCACCAACCGCCGGCAACTGCCCCACATCTTCTGCCGAACATCCCGCCAGCGATGCAGCTGCCAAAAGCGCCAGAACCGTTGAATGACGACTGCTCATAGAAAACCCCGGTGAACGGCTAAGCCCCGCTTAGAGCACGGCCGCGGCCCACATCACCTGAGGCGCACCGTCACGCGATCCGCCCGGCCTTGAGCGTCGATCACCTGGAGCTTCACAAACCCCTTGCCCGGCGGCGTCCAGGCGACCTCACGGTCGTTCCCGTCTACTGCCATTGGTGCGCCATCAACCAGCCAGGTGAGCGGCAACGCCCCGCCCTCCGCCTTCAGCACAACGGGTTCATCGGCTTCCCGTTCCGCGATGTCCAACTCGGATCGGTCCGGCGGAAACGCAATGAGCGGCGGCTGATCGAGGAACGGTCCCGTAGGCGCCGCCTCGTCCGGCCCATCTCGAAACCGCTTCAACGGCGGCGGCAGATCGGACCCCGCCCGCTTGATCACACCCGCAGGCGGCGCCTTGAGCGGCGTCCGCTTCTCGCTCACGCGCTGGAATGCATCGAACAAAATGGGAGCCGCTGCCAACCGGCCCATCAACCCCGGCACCGACGCGCCATCCGGCCGCCCGACCCAGACAGCAATCGTGTGCCGCCCATCGAACCCAACTGCCCACGCATCGCGATAACCGTAAGACGTCCCCGTCTTGTAGGCGAGCTTGCCGCCCCGCGCATTGAGCGGCGCTGGCGCATCTTTCAAGACATCGCCCACGTACCACGCCGCCACAGGCGACAAGAGCCGCGTCTTCGCCGCCTCCTGGTCCGCCGCCAGTCGAACCTTAAAACTCTCCCCGTCGCGACGCCACGTCAGAGGCACCGGCTCGCCCCCGCGCGCAATCCCCACATAGAGCTGCGTCAGATCCTTCAGCCGCATCCCAATCCCGCCGAGCGCAACCGCCAGCGACGGCACCGTCTCCGGCGGCAACTCCGTCTTCACGCCTGCCCGATGCAATCGCGCCGTCAGCTTGCCTGGCCCCACCGCCGACAGCATCTTCACCGCCGGCACATTAAGCGACAGACCAAGCGCCTCGCGCACCGTCACCGTGCCATGAAACGCCTCATCGAAATTCTCAGGTCGATAGCTGCCGAACCGCGTCGGCTTATCTTCGATCAGCGTCTCGGGGTGCGCCAGTCCCGCCTCGAACGCGAGCCCATAAATCAACGGCTTCAACGTCGAACCCGGCGAGCGCACCGCCTGCACCATGTCGATGGCGCCCGCGCGGTTGGCATCCAGATAACCCGCCGATCCCACGTAAGCGAGCACTTCACCCGTCGCGTTATCGACCGCCAAAATCGCCGAAGACAGCTTCTCGCCGAGCAGCTTCGTCTGCTCCGCCGCAAGCGTCTCCAGCGCCGCCTGAACTTCGCGATCGATCGTCAGCGCATGCACGGCAAGCGTCGCCTGCTTGGCGACTTCGCCTTCCGACAAATGCGGCGCGAACTTCGGAAACGCCCGCCGCCCCTTCGGCACCGCCTCTTCCTTCGCCCGGTCCCGCTCCGCCGCCGAGATCACGCCGACCTCATGCGCCCGGTCCAACACGCGGTTGCGCGCCCGTTGAGCCGCCTGCCAATCCCGGTCCGGCCGCCGCGCCTCCGGCGACTGCGGCAATGCCACAAGCAACGCCGCCTCCCCAATCGATAACCGCTTCGGTTCCTTCCCGAAGTAGGCGAGCGTTGCCGCCCGCACGCCCTCGATATTCCCGCCGAACGGCGCCAGCCTCAGATAAAGCCGCAGGATTTCCGCCTTCGACAAATCGTCCTCGAGCTGCAGCGCCCGCACCATCTGCCGGAACTTGCCCTTGGCACTTTTTCCGTGACGCCCCTCCAACAGCCGCGCCACCTGCATCGTCAGCGTCGACCCGCCCGACACCAGCCGGCCATGCCGCACCGCCTGATACGCCGCGCGCATCATGCCGACCGGATCGACGCCGCCATGATCCTCGAACCGCCGGTCTTCAAACGCTTTCAAGATATCGAAATAGCGCGGATCGATATCCTCCGCCTCCACCGGCATCCGCCAGCGCCCGTCCGGTGTCGTGAACGCCCGCAACAGTTTCCCGTCGCGATCGATCACCGTCGTCGAAAGACCTTCGGCATTCTCCAGCGGCGGCGGCCCCAGATAGACCTTGGCGGCCTCGACGGCGGCAAACGCCACCGCCGAAACCACCACGAGACCAACAATGAGCCGCTTCACCGCGCGCATGGTCATCACTTCTTCTTCGCGTCCGGCGCGACCGTGAGGCGCCCCGCATCGGTCCGAGCATACCGCTCCGGCCGGTACATGTCCTCGATCGTCGCCGCCGGATGCACGAACGTCCCCGGCGTCACCGCGCGCACGATATAAGCCACCGCCGCCGATGCTTTCGCCGTGGACTGAGGCGCCGCCGCAGGGGCATCCGCGCCTTCGCCTTCGCCTTCGCCTTCGCCCTCGCCGTCACCGCCATTCGAAGCGGCAGGAGCCTTCGCCGACAAATCGAACGCCGCCACGAACCGGTCGTCGCGGAACTCGGTATGCTGCGGCTTCAGCGTATCCTTCAGCCATTCGAGGTTGGTCACATCCCCACCTTCAACAAGACGTGGGTTATCGATCTCCAATCCCGACGGCAGCCGGTCCACCAGCAACACCCGGCCATGCGCCTCGTCGCTCTCGATCTTCACGACCGCTACGAGACGCGCGTTCTGAGTGATATCTGCCGTTCCACCCAACGCACTTGCCAGCTCCACCGGTTCGCCGTCGAGCGTGTAGTAGCTCCGCGAAATAGTGAACCCCTTCGCCGCCGCCGGCTCCGCTTCGAGCGACGCACCGATCACCGACACGACCGCATCGACGCTCGCTTCGCCGTTGTTCGTGATCACAACGCCCCTCTCAACCTCCTCCGCCGACAACCCGCGCACAATCGACCCTTCAACCGGACCGCCGTTAATCGCGAGCTTCGTGCCCTTCAGATCCTCGCCGAGCGCATGCGCGGCAAGCAGCATCCAGGCCTGTTCCTGCGTCGAGGTATACTGCCGCGACTGATAGGCTTTCGCGACCACGTTGACGAGTTTCGGCGCCTCTTCCTTATAGAGCCCCGTCTCCATGGCGAGCGTCACCAGCGCAGCGCCATCGCGCAACGACGAACCAAAATCGTTGCGCGCCAGCACGACCTTGGCCGTCTCGTCCATCCCGCCGAGCGCCGCCTTGAACACGCGCTCCGCCCGCGGCTTATCGCCGAGCATGGAGAGCGCCGCCCCGAGTTGCGCCTTGGAAAGCACCGTCTGGAACTGGTCGAGCTTCTCATCCGCGAAGTAGCGCAATTCGCCGACGGGAGCCCGCCCATTGCGCGCCAGAACATAGAGCGCATAGGCCCGCGACTCCGCCGAGTTGGCGTTGTCCTGCGCGTTGGCAACGAAGTTCTGCAAGCGGTCCAGCGCGAGGCCCATCGGCACCGGCCGCACCACGTAGCTTGCCTCCTTCGCCCGCGTCAGGAAGTCCGTCACATACGCCGTGAGCCAAAGATCCACATCCGTAGGACCCCAGACACCGAACGCACCCGTGCTGTCCTGCATTTCGAACACACGGTCGATCGCCGTCTGCACGCGCGCCTTGATCTCCTTATCCGGCGCGATGCCGATCTGCTCCGCCACCGCGTTCGCATAAACGAGTGGCATAGCCCGCGACACTGTCTGCTCCGCGCAGCCATAGGGATACCGGTCGAGCGAGGTCAGCAAGCCCGGCACATCGAGCGTCGCCGCCGGCCCCACGCTCACGTTCACCCGCGTGCGGCTCTTGATCAGCCCCGCCAGCAGATCGCTGCCAAGCGTGATCTTTCCGCCCGCCGCCAGCGAACTCACCGTCGTCCGCTTGATGTCGCCAGCCGGCGGCTTCACATCGAACGACAAGCGCCGCTTCACAGCGATGCTATCCGGCCCCGTGACAGCCACATCATACGTCTGCAGCCCGACCTCCTTCGGCTTCAACGCCAGCCGCTCGCTATTGCGCTCGCCCGCCTTCAACGCCAGCGGACGCGACAGAAGGCTCTGCGGTCCGCCCGCCGACGCATCAAGCGGCAATTGCGACACCGCCACCGTATAGCTGCCCGCCGGCCCATCGACGTTGTGCACCGACAGATCGACCGTCACCTCATCGCCCAGCGTCAGGAACCGCGGTGCCGACACCGTTAGCGCAACAGCATCGCGCACGATCACGTCCGCCGAGCCATGCCCTATCTTCGTCTTCGACCAGGCCACCGCCATCACGCGCACGGTGCCATTAAAGTCTGGCAGCGCGAATTCCACTTGCGCCGTCCCGTCCGCACCAACTTTAACGATGCCGGAGAACAGCGCCACGGTCTCTTCCACCGGGGGCGAACCCGCGATGCCGTCCTCCTCCATGCCGTCGCCGCCCGAGCGCATTTTGCCCCGCTCGGCCCGCATACCGTCGATCAGACGGCCATAGAAGTCGCGCACCTCTAAAGCCAGCTTCCGCTGTGCATGGAAATGCGTTTCCGGCGCCGGCGTCTGGAACTTCGTCAAGTTGAGGATACCCACATCCACAGCCGCAATCGTCACGCGCGCCTCTTCGCCCGCATCGAGTCCTTCGACCTTCACCGGGATCGTCAGACCGTCGCCAGACTTGATCTTCGCTGCCCCAGGCAGCGTCACCTTCAGCGTCTGCTTCGACTGATCGACACCGATCCACTTGATGCCGATCGCGCGCCCCGGCATGCGCTTGGCCTGCTCGTCCATCGGGCGATAGAGCAGCGCGGTCGCATAAGCGCCGGGCCCCCAATCCTCACCCACCGTCAATTCAACTTCACCGCCGCCCTTCGCGATATCGACTTCCTTCGAAGTCACCAGTCCATTACCGAGAACAGCCACCAACGCCTTGCCGCCCTGCTTAGACGCAATGCGCAGCTTCGCCGTCTCACCCGCCTGATAGCTTTGCTTGTCGAGCGCGACATCAAGCATTTCCGGGCTCTCCGCCGGCCCGGCCGCCGCATACCAGCCTGCGTTGAACGTCAGCGATGTCGCCGGCCCGCCCGCATCCACCGACCGCACTTCCAGTTCAAAGCGGCCATAATCAACATCGGCGACAACCTTCGCCGGCACATCGGCGATCGTATCGAGCGTGCCACTCGCCACCTTGCGCCGGATCGTCTGCGTCTCATACGTCCACGCGCCGTCGCGGCTGTACCACTGCCACGAAGTCTCAAGCCGCACGAGTTCCCACACGAGCCCAGCTTCCGCCGTCCGCGCACCGGCCGCATCGAGCGAGATCACCTCGAACGCCGCCTGCTCGCCGTCGCCCGGCCCACTGTCCTTGAACAACGCCTTCACGCCGATGCGGCGCTGCTTCAGATCCACCGGCAGCACAACGTTGCGCTCGATCGAACGCCCCGACACTTCCCGCAAACGCACCAGAATGCTGGCTTCCAGCGGCCGCGCGGTCTTCTCCACAGCCGGCAGCGACACAGTAAGCGTTGCCTTGCCGTTTGCATCCGTGTCCGGCAAACCTTCCAACGGCTGCCGAACCGGATTGATCAGCTGATCCGCATCGCCAAACTTGTAGCCTGGATATCCCTCAAGATCCTTCGCCGCCGCGCGAACCACGATCTCGCCCTCGACCGACAGATCGGCGGCCGGAGGCCCATACAAATAGCGCCCGTCGATCGCGATCGACTTCGCCGCATCGACCGCAATCGGCCCCGCGTCCGGCTTGAGTGTGAGATCAAGCCGTTCCGGCACATAGTCTTCGACCAGGAACGACACCTGCGCCAGCGCATCGGCCTTCGGGTCCGCATGCACTTTCGCGCGCCACGTCCCCGTCATCACGCCGCCGCCGAGTGCGATCCGCACCGTGCGCCCGCCGAGGCCCTCATCGCTCAGCGGATAGCGCGCATGCTCCACACCATCGGGCCGTGTCAGAATGACCGTCACAGGAATCGTCGACGCCAAGCCCGCCGCATCGCGAACCAGCGCCGTCACATTGACCTCTTCACCCGGGCGATAAACGCCGCGCTCCGTATAAGCGAACGCATCGATGGGCCCCGGCGCATCGCGGCCCTTCACGCCTCGGTCCGACAGATCGAACGCATTCGACGTCAGATCGAGAAACGCATATTCGCCCTCGCCCGTCTCCGCGACGAGCAGTGCCGGCTGCAATCCGCCCTCGCCGCGCGCCAGACCGGCCTCGAAGCGCACATACCCGTTCCCGTCAGATTTCGCCGTACCCAGCACCTCGTTGTTGCGCGCCACGAGCTTCACGTTGGCACCCGCCACCGCCGTCGTCTCCGCCAGCGAGCGCACGAAGGCATGCACGCCGCTGTCACCAGAAAAAGCCGTCAAACCCAGATCGGACACGATGAACCACTGCGTCGACAGGCTATTATAGTCCTCCGATGACCCATCCGCCGGCTTGGCGATCATCGCGTAGGCACCGGGCTTCAACTGCCCGATCGTCTCGCTCACCGGGAAAGCCGTCACGACCTCTTCGTTAATCTTCTGCGCGACATCCATTTCACCCGCATAGACCTTCTCGCCCGTGCGGTCCTTCAGCGTGGCCACGTCATAGCCATAGAGCTGCCGGTCGAGTTCGCCGTTGCCGACCATCGTGGCGAGGCTGCGGTCACCTACACGATAGACCTCGATGGCAACCCGCTGCGTGTTGATGCTGACAACTGGAATGCCCTGCTGACCCCGGCTCGGCAGCACATAGCTCTTCCCCGTAAACCGCACCGACGCCTTCCGGTCCGGCACATAAACGGCAAGCGCAATCTTCTTCTCGATTGTCTCTTTCGTCTCCGACGGCAGTCCGTCGCGAATCTGGATCTGATAGCGCTGGCCGTACGTCAGGCCCTCGATGCACAGCTGCGATCCTTCCGCCGTCACGTTCTCCGGGTCCTTCCCGTCCACCGACACGAACTTCGCAAAATCGATGTCGCCGCGGCTCAGGTTTTCCGAGAACACCGCGCACACGCGCGGACGCAAGGATTCGGTATCTGTCTTATAATCCGTCATGCGGAAGCCATGCTCGGCCCGCAGCTTTTCATACGTCGCTCGCACCGCCGGCGCCTCGGCCAATTCCAAGCTGATTCGATAAGCATCGATCGCCGGCCGCCAGTACGCGCGCCGCTGCATCGCTTCGCCCAGAACGCCGAGCGCCTCCGCCTGACGACTCTTATCGGTCGCCAACTCGTAGGCCCGATACGCCGCGCCCGACGCATTCACTGGCAGATCGTAGCGCTCGGCCGAATTCTCGTCTGTCACCTTGATCGCGAGCAGCGCTTTTGCGAGGCCGAGCCAGCTCTCGGCATTCTTCGGATCAGCCGAGACCGCCGTCGCATAACTGCGCGACGCCGCCCGCGCGTCCGCCGCCATCTGCTTCGACGCCGCCAATCTCAAATCGGCAGCCGACTTAGCCCCTGCCTTCCACGTCTCCCGCACATACTTCTCATACCGTGCCGCATCCTCCGAGATTCCCTGATGCGCAAACCGCGACGCAGCCGTCGCGGACAACGGCCCGGCCACCACGGCAAAAACAAGAAAGAGGAAGGCGCTGAACAGGCGCATGACGTCACCCTTGCAAAAAGCTGCGCGAACAAGCGCTCGCGCACGCGGATTAAACCGTCGTGATCATCGTTTTTCTAAGCCAACCCGTGAAGACCAACAGTCCCGAGCGGCAAGAGGGCGGCGGCAACCGCGTACTTATCCAAACTTTCCGCTTCTTATCCCCAGAACCCGCCCCGGCGCCCATCCACCCCCGCGCCATCCGGCCGACTCCTCGGCAGGAGAGTCGGACGGCGCCAGGCAGGATACGCCCACGCGCCATCCGGCCGGCTCCCCGGAACGGGAGTCGGATGGCGCAAAACAAAAAAGAGCGGGTCCTAGGACCCGCCCTTCGCCGTTTCGCACCGGGAATATCGTTGATTAGTGCCGTGTGGAAACGGTGGGCGCCGTTTCGCCCTCGGCAATCGCTGCGATGGAGACCTCCACCGGAGCCACATTGGCTGCCACGTCCGGCGCCGCGACCACGGCCTCCGGCTGACCCGTACCGGCAAACGCCCAGACGCGATCGAACGATCGATGCGCCAGCGCCGCCGTCTCCGCGCAATCCGCGCTGTAGATCTCATAGGCATCGCGCTTGGTCGGCTCGCGGCGCATGCAATCGCCGATCCAAGCCACCCGGTCGCCTATTGCCAGTTGCTCGTGCGCGTCGAGCAGACGGCCGTCGCAGGCCGAACGCATGTCCACACCGGCCAGCAGAGACGTCACGGAATCCGTGGCACCCTCAGCCAAAACAGCAATGACCCGAACCTTCAAACCGGCGGCGCGAATTGCAGTTGCTTGCGCGGCCAAGGCCTTCAGCACCGGACTATCGTACGAGCGCGCCAGAACCGTCATGTCCCGCCCATGCGCATTGCACGCGACGGCGGCAGAAAGCTGCTCGGCGACAAAAGCGGTAAGCCGGGCTTCCTTCTCCTCCTTGCGTACGACATGCATCCGGGGCGGGGTGAAGGTGGGCATGGGCTCTGCTTCCTTATTCCTCCCCCTTTGACGATGCTTGGGCGGCACCGCTGGGGGATCATGTTTCGTGACACCCAATCTGCGTCCGAAGGCGTTAATCAACCGTTGCTGATCGACCGGTTTTTGAACACCCGTTTCGAACGCCGAAAACTCTGTCCTATCCCCGCGGAAGCGCAGGCCGCAGCCGTCCCGCCAGCGCTGCCAAGCCGTCCGTATCCTCGTCAACCGCCGCTTCGAAATCATTGAGTTCGAACAGATCTTGCTGATCGTCCGCAGGCGTCTCGATGGCCGCAGCAATCGGCGCAATCGCAGGCGCCGGCACCGCCTCTTCCGCGAAACCCGGCAGCGCCTCGGCAAGATTCCCGTCCGTAGAAAAAAGTGTAACCGGTAAAGTTGCCTGGCTCACCGGAACCCGGAACGTCGCCGTCTCCCGCCGCATGACGATATCGACCATGCCCTCCGCCGGCGCGCCAACATCGATCCGCTCGACAACCGGAGCAGCCACCCGGCCATCATCCGTCCCATCACTGGCTTGCGGCCCAACCGGCGCACGCGGCCGCAGCGGCACCACCGTTGGCGGCGTGTGGTCTGAAACCGTCCGCTCCGTGAGCGGACCCGCGCGCGATGCCGGCACCGTATTGCTATTGGCCGCCCGCACCTCGATGTGTGGTTCGCGATCCGGCCGGATCGACAACTCGTCCTGCGCCGCCCGCGCATAGGGACCGTGTCCCGATGCAAACCGCGCCTCCTCCAGCGACGCAACACCTGCCGCTGCCGCGCGCGTCGGCGCAGCCGGCGCATCTACTGCACGCACCTCGCGCCGCGGCGTCTCCGTCACGCCCGCAGGCCGTACAGTTACATCCCGTGCTTCAGCCACACGCTGATCCTCCGCCCGCTTGGCCGCCCCCATGACAGCGCCCAAAATGATCTCCTGCCACGCCCCGTCCCGGAAACGGTAGATCCGGAACGCCCGGCACCCGGCAAACTTGCTCCCCTGCCGCGCCAGCTTTTTCTGCACCGTCCCCGTCGTTAGCAGCGGACTATGCACACGGGCAAATATCCGCTCCTTCTCGAAGCTGGTGAACAAGTTCGCGAGCAGATGCGCCTCGTGCTGCAACTCCTGCGCTTCGTGCGAACCATAGGGAACTTGTGCGCCAAGCGCCCCACGCCGTCCCATCGTGAACGGCGCATCCAACGGCACCGCGACGTAATACACGCCACCTTGATCGAACACGACGTGCCGGAAGACCTCAAAAGTCTGCCGGATGTCGGGATCGCGATGAATGTCGTTGAACCGCGAAAGAATAGTGCTGACCGGACTGCGCTCCGCCGCCTGCATCCGCGGCATCAGCCCGCCGAGCCGGTTCACCGGCCGTCCCATGGAAACAAGCAGCAAGCAAATGTCGACGAACAGCGCCACCGCCAGCGGCACGTAATCCCGCTTCGATAAGCCGACGGCCTCGGCGTCGATCATCCGCTGCCCCGGCCCACCCTCCACCGATTGCACGGCCTTCTGCTGCAATTCGCGCAACTCATCCGCCGACGGCGGCATCTTGAACGACAGCGCGCCATAGAACGTCGCCGTCAACCGGCGGAACGCCTCAATCGTCGCCTCCGATCCTTCGACCGCCGCGATCTTCGGCTTGTCCAACTCCGGCAATTGATCGATGGCCTTCACAGCCCCGCGCAACGCCCCCTGCAACTGCGCATCGGGGCAAATGAAGCCACCCTTCTTAGGATCGCCGAACGTTGATTGCTCCGCCCGATCGGCCAGTTCCGTCCTGAGCTGCCTCAGCTGCGGATCAGTGCGGAACGCGTTAAATCCGGTCACCGTCATGTCGAGCTTGCGCGACAGCGCCTTCATGAACTCGTTGCGCGTGCCCGACTTGGCATCGATCGTCGAGGGATCGCCATTGACGATCTTCAAAAGATCGCCGTCCAGCGCCGACAACTCCCCCTTCACCGCCGTCGCCCGGTCCTTCACGAAATCCGACGCAAACGAAAACCGCGCCGCATCATCCTCGCGTAATTTCCGCCGCGGCCCGTCGCCCGGCCGGCTGTTGGGGCACGATGTCCCCTTGGTCCGCTCCAGTTCCGCCTTTTCCGTCGACAGCGCCGAGAGCTTCACCAACGTGCTTTGCAGCTGATCAAGCCGCGTCGCGGCCGCATTCAGCGACCCCTGAACCTGCCCCACCGCAGACTCTGCCGACCGCGACGCTTCCGACCGGCTCTCTAGAACCTTCCAATAGAATCCGAAACCAAAGCCAACCGAGATGAGCGTCAGAAACACATATCCAAACGCATAGATCACCTTCGTGGAAAACGGGATCGGCGCAAACATCTGGTCCAAGAGCCAGATGATCATCGTCATGAGCATGGCGACCGAAAAGCCGATGATTGCCTTATGGATGAGCGGCAGATCGCCCATGTTGGCTTCGATCAATTCCAGCATGCCGACGTAAGTTGCCACCCATGACAGGATGCCAAGCCCGGCAATCAGAATGATTTTCTTGAGATCACGCCCCTCACCGGGTTGCCCCTGCGACGGCCCCTGGCTGCCGCCCTCGCCGCCGATGGCGAACGCCGCCGTCCGCCGCGTCTGCATCGTGTGCCCACTCGACTGTAACGCCATGGAACCCGCCCGAACCCACACTCGAACTGAAAAATCACCAGCACGTTCCCTAGTCGTCCTTCTTGTCCCGACGGGGACTGGACTATGGCGGGCCCGCGGCGTGTCCCCGGCTTCCCCGTGGCATCGGCGTCCTCCGCTCCCAATGGCCTCTGGTTCACGGCGCGCACCCATGCTTTACCGTCTGGGCGAGACGAAGGGAGATCCATCGATGGCCAAGGACGAGAAGCCCGCGAAGCCGGACAAGAAGGCGAAACCGGCTAAACAGCCAAAGAACGCGTTGGCCGCCTTCGATATCAACAATCCGGAAATTCCCGAAGCCATCGCCGAAGCCGCCATGAGCTCAGGAGGCTACCCCTACGACAGCAAGATCAAGCGCAAGGACTACGAAGACGCCCTGACACCCCTGCAACTGGAACTGCTCAAGTTCCAGACCCACGTCGAGAACACCGGCCAACGTGTCGTCATCTTGTTTGAAGGCCGCGATACGTCGGGCAAGGGCGGCGCCATCTCCACCATCCTGGAACGCATCAATCCCCGCCACGCCCGCTCCGTCGCGCTCACCAAACCAACCGAAGCCGAACGCGGCCAATGGTACTTCCAGCGCTACGTGCAACATCTACCCACCGCCGGCGACATGGTCCTCTTCGACCGCTCCTGGTACAACCGCGCCGGCGTCGAGCGCGTCATGGGCTTTTGCACGCCCGAGCAGCACGCCGACTTTCTGCGCGACGCCCCCGAATTCGAAAGCCTCCTCGTCCGCGACGGCGTCAAGCTGCTGAAGCTTTATCTCTCAGTCGGCCGCGAAATGCAGCTCACCCGCTTCCACGAACGCCGGCACAATCCGCTCAAGCGATGGAAATTCACCGACATCGATCAGGCCGCCATCGCCAAGTGGGATGATTACACCGCTGCCGAAACCGAAATGCTCCGCTTCACCGACACGCCCGATAGCCCCTGGACCATCGTGCGCGCCAACGACCAGCGCCGCATGCGCCTGGAAGTCATCCGCAAAATCCTGACTTTGCTGCCCTATGAAGGCGGTGACGAAGCCGTCGCCACGCCCCCAGACCCCAAGATCGTCGGGTCCGGCCTGCCGTTCCTGCGGCCTGGGATCCCCGCCACGTAAGGCAACAGTCGTTCCCGATTCGCCAGCCATATCCTGCGGAAAACCACTTCGTCGGCGCTGCATGGCTTTGAGCGGCGTCCAAACCGGGTTATGCCTCCCGGACGCGCAATGACCCGCCTCCGGCGGGCGATATCAACGGTGGCACCCGTCCATGAACGACAACAGCACGAAGTTTATCTGGGTCAGCATCCTCACGATCGGCATGTGCTCCCTCATTCTTGCAGCAGGCAGCGGCGTCCCACACTATTATATGGCCGTGACGGCATTGATCAGCTTCACCATCGCCGCCTTGGGCCTGCGCAACACCATCGCGCTCGACAAGGCCGGCGCCCCCTTGAGTGCCGTCTCAGCCTCTACCGCGCGCTACATGGGCTTGGTCTATGCCTGGGGCGCCCTGGCTCTTTTCGTCACCTACTATTTCATCCTGCCCGAATGGCGCGAATGGCCGGTCTTCTTTGGCGCGCTGGCCTTGGTCGCCGTGATCAGCTTGTTTTTTGCAACAGCGCTGTCGAACGATGTCGAGCGTGGCAAGGATGATCCCACGCTGCTCAAGATTGGCCGCATTCTCACCATTGTGCAGTTCGCCGGAACGGTCGTCGCAGTCATTGGACTGCTGATCGACCCAGACAAGCAATTCCTCAATACGGCCAAACTGGATTGGGCCGCCCAGACGGTGTTCCTCTTCGGCGCCATTGCGCTGGCCGCGATCAGCGCGGCTGCACTCTTCTACACCCGCGACCGCCAACCCGCAGCCTGACCTCGCCGACACCACCAATTACCGCAAAGGGACACGCATGTCGCTTCAACCCCTGATCGCAAGTGTCGTGCTCGCCTTGCTGGCGAGTGCCGGTGGCATGGCGTATGGAGCAGCGACCGGATCTCGCGGTCTTGCCGCCGTCTGCGCCTTCGTCTTTTGTTTCTTCATGTTTATCGTCGCCTGGCGCGTCAATCGCCCGGCGTGGCTGGCAGAAAAAGACCAACCCCCAGGTCTCCTCTTCCACACCATGCGCCGCAACACGCGTCTGGCGGCACTCACATACGCCTGGGGGGCTGCAGCTTTCTTCGCCGTTTATGGTTTGACGGACGTCACGTGGCAGCACGGCTGGCAATATGGCACCGCCGCCGCACTGATCGCCGCCGGTTTGCTCTTTTACGTTCGAAGCATGGGCGACGGCGACAATGGAACCCCGCCGCCCATCGCACTTACTCTGCTACACGGCCTCGCCGTCCTGGGCGGACTTGTGTTCTTGATCCTGGCCGGAAAACTCCTGACGCAGAAAGGCGACTGGGCGGCCAATTACATCTTCCTGTTTGGCGGAATTGCCATCGCCAGCATCTGCTATGTCGCCGCCATCACCCAATGGCGCCTGCGCAAATCCTAACGCGAGCAGCGCTTACGTCTGACACGTCGGACAATAAAACGTCGACCGCCCCGCCTGAACGACCCGCCGCACCACACCGCCGCAACCTGGCTTGCAGCACGCCTGCCCCTCACGGTCATAAACGGCGTGCCGGTCTTGAAAGCCGCCCGGCGTTCCATCCGGCCGCCGGTAGTCACGAAGCGTCGATCCCCCCGCTTCCACCGCTTCCAGCAAAACCTGGCGGATCGCCGGGACGAGCCGTTCACTCCGCTCGGTTGGCTTGCCAGCCCGCGTTGCCAATGTCCCGGCCTTCCGCCGCGGCGACAGCCCGGCCCGGAACAAGGCCTCGCACACATAGATATTGCCCAGCCCTGCGATGTTGCGCTGATCCATCAAAAACGCTTTGAGATCGGCCCGCCGTCCTGCCGCCCGCGCCGCGATCACGGCCGCATCGAGATCATTGCCGAGCGGCTCAACACCAAGACCACGGAACAGCGCATGCGCATCCATCTCCGCGTCCGGTTCGAGCAGCATGTACCCGAACCGCCGTGGATCGTTGTACGTCACGCGCAGCCCCGCCACCGTCTCGAACACCACGTGATCATGCTGCGGCAGGTGTCCGCTCTCATAAACATAGTCGCCGACAACGCCCCCGCGCCCGGCTTTCTCCGTCTCACCAAGTATAAATCGGCCCGTCATCCCCAGATGCACGGCCAGAACATCGCCACTATCGAGCAGCACCCGCAGATACTTCGCCCGCCGCGCCACGCCGGTGATCGCTCGCCCGGTCAGCCGCTTCGCAAAATTGTCCGGAAATGGAAAACGCAAGTTTGGCCGCCGCACATCCACCCGGGCCAGTGTCTGGCCACAGAGCACGCGCTCTAGACTGCGGCGCACATTCTCAACTTCCGGCAATTCAGGCATCAAAGCCCATCCTCTAACGGCAGCAACTATGCTGACCGGCTGCCAAACGGTCCCGCGAGAGTGGACATTTGAGTTTCCAGTCGCGACAAACGAGGCATGACCGACCCCCATGAGCCCCCGGACAGCGGCGCCATCGCGCCTAGCCCCGATGCCCCTCTCAGCAGCGATCCCGTAGCGCTGGAGATCCTGCGCGGCACCGCTCGCATGCTGATCGACGCCGGCCTGACACCGATTGCCGAATTCACGCTCCCCAACGGCCGCCGCGCCGACATTGCAGCCCTGGACCGCACCGGCATCCTGACCATCATAGAGATCAAATCAAGCCTCGCCGACTTCCGCAGCGATCAGAAGTGGCCCGAATACGCCGAATACTGCGACCGCTTTTTCTTCGCCGTAAAGCCTGATTTTCCTCGCGAAATTCTGCCCGCGGCCTGCGGCCTGATCCTGGCCGACCGATACGGCGCCGAAATTCTGCGCCCCGCAGCCCCGGCCCCGCCGCTCACCGCTGCCCGCCGCAAAGTGCTGACATTGCGCTTTGCCCGCACGGCGTCGCTTCGCTTAGCGGCCGTCATCGATCCAGGCCTGAAGGCCCGCAGCGAAGCTAAAGATATTTGAGAGTGATCGCAGCCTACTTTGGCGCGCGCTTGGCGAGAATACGCTGCAGCGTGCGCCGGTGCATGTTGAGCCGCCGCGCCGTCTCCGACACGTTGCGATTGCACAGTTCATACACACGCTGAATGTGTTCCCAACGCACCCGGTCCGCCGACATAGGATTTTCCGGCGGCGGTGCCTTCGAATTCGGCGGCGCCAGCAGAGCGTCCGTCACATCATCGGCATCGGCAGGCTTCGCCAGATAGTCGACCGCGCCAAGCTTTACAGCCGTCACAGCCGTCGCGATGTTGCCGTATCCCGTCAGCACGATAATGCGCGCGTTCGGGCGCACTCGGGTCAGTTCGGCAATGACATCGAGCCCGTTGCCGTCCTCGAGCCGCAGATCGATGACCGCGAAGGCCGGCGGGCTCTGGCGCACCAGATCGATCCCCTCCGACACCGTAAACGCGCTGCGGACCAGAAATCCGCGCTGCTCCATGGCACGCACCATGCGCTGCAAAAACGCCCGGTCGTCGTCCACGATAATGAGCGAACGATCTTCAGGCAGTTCGTCGGGCTTAAATGACAGATCTTCAGTCACGGGCGTCCTCCACGTGCGGCAAACTATAGTCTTGCCCCGGCCAAGCCAAGGGCAAACCCACGGAAAACGCATACCTTGGTATTGGTAAATAGATTAACGGTCATAAACCTCGATAGCCGCCGGCCGGATTTGCGGCCGGGGCACAGCCGTTCCCGGTCCCGCCCGCTCTGCGCCAGCCTCGAAAGCGTCCCGGGGCCAGACGAGCCGGACAACGGCTCCCCGTTGCGGCGCCAGCTTGTTTTCTAGCGTTACCCGCGCCCCCGACCGTTCCAAAAGCGTCTTGGCGATAAAGAACCCCAACCCCAGCCCGCCTGCTTTGCCGGTCGTCTTTCGTGCCGACATGGGCCGGGACGTCACGTACGGCTCGCCCAGCGTATCGATAATTTCCGGCGCGAACCCCGGCCCGTCGTCCGTCAGCGTCACCGAGACCGTCGTCTGATCCCACTCGCCCGTCAAATCGACCCGCCCGCGGGCAAAATCGACCGCGTTCTCGATCAGGTTTCCGAGCCCGTAGAGCACGCCCGGCTTTCGCGCCGAGAGCGGTTGATCCTGCGCTGTCCCCGTCATCCCGCTCGCCGGATGGACGAAGATATGAATCGGCTTGCCATCGTTGGCATAGGGAGCCGACGCCTCCTCCAGCATCTCCTGCAAAGAAATGTTGCCATGCAGCGGGTCCTGCTCGGTTGGATGTTTGGTGAGCTTCTGCAAAATCTCGCGGCAACGCAGCGCCTGCTGCCGGAGCAACTCCACATCTTCGGCCAGCAGGCTATCTTTCGGCAGCCCTGCCTGCATTTCCTTAGTTACAAGAACGATCGTCGAGAGCGGCGTGCCCAATTCGTGCGCGGCCGCCGCAGCCAGCCCATCGAGCGCATGCAGCTTCTGTTCCCGCGCCAGCACGAGTTCCGTCGCCGTCAACGCCGCCGACATCAACTTGCCCTCCCGCGTCAGCCGCCGCGCATAAAGCGCCATGAAAAGCATCGTCGAGATCACGGCCGCCACGATCCCCAGATCGTACAGCACCGGGTGATCGAGCGGCTCGGAGGGATACCAGGGCAGCGGATACGACGTGACAGCAATCACCAGCGTCGCCACTGACGCCAGAAATGCCAGCGCCACGGTGTGCCGCGGCGGCAGTGTCGCCGCCGAAACCGTCACCGGCACCACCAAAAGCATCGTGAAAGGATTTTGCACCCCACCTGTGAAAAAGAGAAGCGCCGCCAGCTGCACGATGTCGTAGCCGAGCAAAGCCGTCGCCAGCCGGGCCGACAAACGATGCCGCGCCGGGAATCTCACCGCCAGAAAAACGTTGAGCCAAGCCGAGCACGCGGTCAGAAACAGGCACCACCCCACCGGAAGCCGGAACTCAAACACGAGCGCCACGACGCCGATAACGGCGAGCTGCCCCAGCACGGCGAGCCATCGCAGACGCACAATCGTCTGCAGGCGAAGCTGACTGTCTTCGTCGCTTGCTTGCCAGAACCGGCTCAGAATTGATTTCTCCGACGACACGGCCTCAGTTCGTCCTTCCAAGGCTGGCCGGACATCCAGCCGCACACCCGTTCCCAACCATATGCGAGGTAACGTTGCAAGTCACAGCCCGCCCCGCTATTTCCCATGGGAACTGACCGCGCAAAGCCCTGTCCCAAAACGCGATTGGGCTGGCCATCCGGCCGAGTGGAAAGCGGCAAACCGCCTTCGCACCTGGGCTATAGACAAAAAAGGTTACGTCATGGCTTCGAAACTGATGATCGCCCTTGCTTTGGGGCTCGTGGCCGGCGCTGCAACGGCATACGTGACCCTGAATGTGCCCGATCCGTCCACACCCCAAGCCATGCCAACCGCAGGCAGACCCGCCATCGGCGGACCGTTCAGCTTGACCGACACGGCGGGCAAGCGCCGCACCGAGAAGGATTTCGCCGGCAAGCCGATGCTCGTCTTCTTCGGCTTCACGAATTGCCCTGATGTGTGCCCATCCGGCCTTCAGACACTCACAGTCGCCTTGAACGAACTGGGCGAGAAAGCCAACCAGATCTCGACGCTGTTCATCACGCTCGATCCCGAGCGCGACACCGCCGAGGCCCTTGGACAATACGTCAAGAGCTTTCATCCAAACATTCAAGGTTTGACGGGGACTCCGGATGAAATCCAAGCAGCGATCAAGGCCTACCGTGTCTATGCTGTGAAAGTTCCCGACGAGAAGGACCCCACGCGCTACAATATCGACCACAGCTCCTTCTTCTACCTCATGAACGCCAACGGCGCATACATGAAGCATTTCCCCCATTCCACCGACGCCAATGCACTCGCCAAGGCCATCGCCGCCGCGCTGTGATTGATTTTTGCAATGCGTAAATCACCGCGGCTTACCTCATTTGAAAATGCCGCATCTGCGCCACAGTCAAGGTCGCGCACGCGACAAGAAATTTTCTGCTCGCACACAGGCATCCGTTCTTGGTATCTGAGATGATATGCGATGCGTCGCGGCGTCGGCGCGCCAGCGTATCGCAAGCGCACTGAAGTGCACCATTGACGGACGACGCAGTTCGTCATCTCAGTATCAAGTGCGCGCGAGAATGGGATCACCGCATGATGGTGTGACCGTGATCAAAGCATAACGAGTAGTTGAGCGCATATTGAATGCGCCGGCCTGCTCATTTGAGGACGTACATGCGCAAGTCCAAAGTGCCTCATGTGACCACGCTCTCGCAACGAGAGACCGATCGCATCGGCGCACCCGTCGAAGTCCGCCGCCATCCTGCAGCGCGGCGGCTAACGCTGCGTGTGAGCCGCACACGCCGGGCGGTCATCGTGACCCTCCCAGTCCAATGCGGGATCGAGGAAGCGGGATCGTTCCTCACGCGCAATCTGGATTGGGTCCGCGAACGTCTCGATAGCCTGCCCGCCCCAATCCCGTTCCGCGACGGCATGCTCATCCCGCTGCGGGGCGTCGCCCACCGGGTGGTCATGCCCGGAGAAATTCCCCGACGCCGCGTCGTCCGCCGCATCGAGTCACACCCGTTCCACGAACTGCACGCACCAGGAGACATGGCCTCCGCCGTTAAACGCCTCGAGCTTTGGTTCTCCAAAGAAGCCCGCACCGATCTCGAAGACCGCGTTGGTTGGCATGCCCGCCGCCTCGGCGTCAAACCCAACCGCCTCACCATCCGCGACCAAACCAGCCGCTGGGGGTCTTGCTCGACCACGGGCGCACTTTCCTTTTCATGGCGTCTCGTGCTCGCGCCGCCCGCAATCCTCGACTACGTCGCCGCCCACGAAGTCGCCCATTTGCGCGAAATGAATCACGGACCCCGCTTCTGGGCGCTGGTGCGCCAGACCTGCCCGGACATGGATGACGCCAAGAATTGGCTGCGCATTTACGGCATGGACCTGCACCGTTACGGCGTCGAAGCAGAGAACTGACGCCTCCCGCCTAGGGCGTCGCTCCACTGGCGCCCGCGCCCAGCGACATCAGACCTGAAAGTGGTCGCGGCGCCGCGCGCGGCGGCTCAGGATCATTCTCCGCCTGTACGCCCACTTCAGCGTCCGGCAAGCCCTGCAGCGCCCGCGTAATGAAATCCTCGTCGATCCGCGTCGTCGGATAAACCACCGGATCTGCGCGCTTCTCCGGCGCCTTTTGCGGCTTGGCCGCCGGTGCCATTGTGGTCGGCATCCGCCACGGCAGCAACTCCGGCGCTGTCCCACGATCACTTGAGTAAAATCCTTGCGCATCGGAAACCGACTGCGTGCCGGCCAGTGGCAAGCTATCCAATCCCGTATGCGCGTGCTCCATCACGCGGTTCCAAATGAGCGCCGGCAAGTTGCCACCCGTCGCCTTGCGCATGGGAGATCCATTGTCGTTGCCGGTCCACACACCACCCACGTAGTGCGCCGTATAGCCGATGAACCAGGCATCGCGAAAATCTTGGCTGGTGCCGGTTTTTCCAGCCGTCGCATGCGCCGCCAATCCCGCGCGCTTGCCCGTGCCGCTTTCCACGACCGTCTGCAACATGCCGTTCAACGCCGCCACCGATCCCGGCGCCGCCACCGTGTCTCCGTTCGGCGCCGGCCGCGCATAAAGAACGCGCCCCGTGCTCGACCGGATGCGCCGGATCACGTGCGGCTCCACCACCGTGCCGCCCGTTGCGAACGCCCCGAACGCCCCCGTCAGATCGAGCAGCGAAACTTCCGAAGTCCCCAGCGCCAGCGACGGTTCCGGCCGCAACGCCGCCTCCATGCCGAGCCGCTTCGCCAACGCAACGACCTTGTCCGGCCCCACATCCATCATCAGCCGGACGGCGATCGTGTTGATTGACTGCGCCATCGCCTGCCGCAGCGTTGTCGCTCCGCTAAAGCGGCCGTTGTCGTTCTTCGGCGACCAGCCATCCAGATTGAATGGCAGATCATAAGCCACGCTGTCGGGCGTATAACCCTTCTCGAGTGCGGCCAGATAAACGATCGGCTTGAACGCCGACCCCGGCTGCCGCATCGCCTTCACGGCACGATTGAACTGGCTGTCCGCATAGGAGCGCCCGCCCACCATGGCCCGCACGCCGCCCGACAGATCAAGCACAGTCACGGCCGCCTGATCGACGTCGAGTTCCCCGCCCTCGCGCTTGATGGCATCCGCCACAACGGCCGAGGCATGCCGCTGCAAATTGCGGTCGATCGTCGTGTCGACGATGATTTCCCCATTGCCGCCACCCAGGGCCTCTGGCATCCGGTCGAGCACATAGTCGATGGCGTAATCTGTGGCCTGCCGCTCGCTATCCCGGCGAACATTGGCAAACACCACACGTTTCGATCGTGCCTTTTGCAATTCGACGGCCGTGATGTAACCGGCATCATGCATCTTTGACAGAACGCTATGGCTGCGGATGATCGCCAGCTTCGGGCTCGCCGTGGGCGCAAACCGCGATGGCGCCTTCAACAGCCCCGCGATCACCGCCGCTTCCGGCAAGGTCAGTGCCCGCGCCGACTTATCGAAATACCGCTGGGCCGCTGCCTCGATCCCATATGCCCCGCCGCCGAAATAGACCCGGTTGAGATAAAGCTCGAGAATCTCATGCTTGGTGAGCCGCAGTTCCAGCCACAGCGCCAGAACCACTTCCTCGACCTTGCGGCCCAGCGTCCGCTCCGGCGTCAGAAATAGATTTTTGGCGAGCTGCTGCGTCAGCGTCGACCCGCCCTGCGCAAACCGCCCCGAGCGCAAATTGACGAAAGCGGCGCGCACGAACCCTGCAGGATCGACTCCCCAATGCGTCCAAAACTTCCGGTCTTCCGTCGCAATCACCGCATCGATGACGCGCTTAGGAAGAAAATCAAGCGGAATGAAATCGTGCGCCGTTCCCCTCTCAGCCAGCACGCTTCCATCACGCGCGAGAATGCGGATCGGCTGCCCGGATACTTTGGTCCGAAGCGACAACGGATCGGGAATTGTGAAGGTGTAGAAGACCAGCATCGACGCCAGCGCCAGCGAGGCAACCGAGGCGACAGCAAGCGGCGCTACAATGAAGACCTTCGCAGCCGGGCCGAGCTTGCGCCCGCCCTTGGCCGTACGCTGCTTGGCGCCGCCATTGCGACCGCCTGAGATAAGCCGGAAAAAATCGGTCGCCGCGCGCCGCGCTTTGACGGCGCCCCGCACAAGTAGACTTTTTCCGCCCCGCTTAGACCCACCCATAGCGCAACGTCCGCCACAACGACCGGCCGCGCTCCACGAAGCACGAACCAGCCTTCCCCACACGATGCAACGTAGACAAACGGGCTTAATGGCTAGTTAACCTCAAATGGACCCGAAGGTCCTGCCGTCAACGGCAACACGAGGATCGCTGGCGGATCCAGAATTGATCGTACTCAAGGGCCGAAGCGTGAAATGTTGGAGAATGAAGGTCGACCAACCGCCAAAGGACACGTCGCCCATGCGCCAGTTAATCGCCGCTACCACCGGTCTCATAGCCTTTGCCCTGGGCAACCTCCCGGTCCAAGCCGACGGCATCGGCAATCCCGCGCGCGGCTTGGAATACGCCCAGGCCAACTGCGCCGGCTGCCACGCCGTTCTCAAAGACGAGACCGAATCCCCCAATCCCGATAGCCCCGCCTTTGCAGCGGTCGCCGCCACGCCTGGCATAACGCGCACGGCGCTGAGCGTCTTCCTGCAGAGCCCGCATCCCACGATGCCCAATCTCATCGTGGCGGGCGAAGACGCGGATAATTTGATTGCCTACATATTGAGCCTGAAGACCCCGGCAGAGACGAAGCCTAACTAACGGCCGCCCCACACGAAGCACATGTGCGCGCGTCCGGAGCCACCGCCCAACCGCAGCGGCACTTGGCGTGTCCCGACGGCGTCACGCCGTGCCCGACGGCAACCCGCTCATCGAACACGAAACAGGCCCCGTCCCACAGGCTCCGCTCCGCCGGCACATCCTCCAGGTATTTCAAGATGCCGCCCTCGAGGTGATAAACCTCGTCAAACCCGTGCGCGCGCAAATAGGCCGACGCCTTTTCGCAGCGGATGCCGCCCGTACAGAACATGGCGACCGGGCGATGCTGCCCCGGCTTCAGGTTGGCCGCCACGAAGTCTTTGAATTCAGTGAAAGATCGCGTCTTTGGATCGATCGCCCCACGAAACGTGCCAATCGCAACCTCGTAGTCGTTGCGCGTATCGATCAGCAGCACGTCGTCCCGCGAAATCAGATCATTCCAATCCTGCGGCTTTACATAAGTCCCAGCCCGCACGTTCGGATCGGCCTCCGGCGCCCCGAACGTCAGGATCTCGGGCTTCACCTTCACCTTCCAGCGCTGGAATGGCTGTGTCTCGGCAATGCTTTCCTTCGACACCAGCCCGGCGAACCGCTCATCGGCTCGCAAATGCCCGAGCAGCGCCCTGACGCCCGCATCCGGCCCCGCGATCGTCCCGTTGATGCCCTCTGGCGCAACAAGGATCGTGCCGCATAGCCCGTGCTGCGCGCCGAGCGCAAACAGCTCCGACCGCAACGCCTCGCAGTTCTCAACGCGCGAAAACTTGTAGAAAGCTGAAACCGTGAACACCATGGCTTAGAGCCATCATACGTCGAGGTTTTGCACGCTGAGAGCGTTGTCCTGGATAAACTCCCGCCGGGGCTCCACCACATCGCCCATCAACTTGGAAAAGATCTCGTCGGTCTCCGCCAGATCGCCAATCTTCACCTGCAGCAACGTGCGCGCATCGCGGTCGAGCGTCGTCTCCCAGAGCTGCTCCGGGTTCATTTCACCCAGACCTTTGTACCGCTGCAGCGTGAGCCCCTTACGCCCGGCATCGTAAATCGCCTCCAACAGGCTGCGCGGCCCATGTACCGGAATGGTCTCCGACTTCCGCTTGAGCTTCGCCGGCTGCGCATAGACTTCCGCCAGCCCCGCATGCCGCTCGTTGATCCGCCGCGCATCGAGTGACGAAATGAGCCCGCGGTCGAGCGTATGAGCTTCCGTCACGCCGCGCACCTGACGCCGCACGACATAGCCTTCATTGCCGATCCGGCCTTCCCACCCCGTCTCCGTCTCCTCCGCCAATTGGTCGAGCCGGGCCGCCAGCGACTGCGCCGCCGCCTCGCCCTTCGCCTGCGTCGACAGAAGCTCCGGATTGAGGAGCCCGATGATCGCCGCCTGCTCGACGATGCCGCGGTTGTACCGCGAGTGCAGCTGGTCGATCAGGTTCATGACGATCCGCGCATCCTTCACCACTTCGCGCAGATCCTGCCCGCCCCGCTCGCCATCGGCCGTGACGAGCGTCGCGTCCTCCAGCCCACTGTCGATCAGATAGTCTTCGAGCGCCCGCTGATCCTTGAGATACGTGCTCGATTTGCCCCTTGCCACTTTGTACAGCGGCGGTTGCGCGATGTAGACGTGCCCCTTCTCCACCAGCTCCGGCATCTGCCGGTAGAAAAATGTCAGCAACAGCGTGCGGATATGCGCCCCGTCCACGTCGGCGTCGGTCATGATGATAATCTTGTGATAGCGCAGCTTTGACAAATCGAAGTCGTCGCGGATGCCCGTCCCGAGCGCGCCGATGATGTTCGTGACCTGCTCCGACGACAGCATCTTGTCGATGCGCGCCCGCTCCACGTTGAGGATCTTACCTCGGATCGGCAGCACCGCCTGATACTCGCGCTTGCGCCCCTGCTTGGCCGATCCACCAGCCGAGTCGCCTTCGACGATGAACATCTCGGTGTTGACCGGATCGCGATCCTGGCACTCCGCCAAACCGCCAGGCAGCCGCAGCCCGTCGAGCGCACCCTTGCGCCGCGTCAGTTCACGCGCCTTGCGCGCCGCCTCGCGCGCCAGCGCCGCCTCGACGATTTTACCGACGATCGTCTTGGCTTCTTTCGGGTGTTCCTCGAACCACGCCGCCAGCTGATCGCCGACCGCGTTCTCCACCACCGGCTTCACTTCCGATGAAACCAGCTTGTCCTTCGTCTGCGAAGAAAACTTCGGATCCGGCACCTTCACCGACAGAACGCACGTCAAACCCTCGCGCGCATCCTCGCCCGTCAGATCAACCTTCTCCTTCTTGGAGATGCCGCTTTCATTCGCATACTTGTTGATCACGCGCGTTAGCGCCGCGCGGAAGCCGGCCAAATGCGTGCCACCGTCGCGCTGCGGAATGTTGTTGGTGAAGCACAGAACGTTCTCGTGGTAGCTGTCGTTCCACCACAGCGCCACTTCGACGCCGATCCCGTCCTTCTCGAACCGGATCATCAGCGGTTCGGGGATGAGCGACTGTTTCGACCGGTCGAGATAACGCACGAACGCCGCCGTGCCGCCCTCGTAATAGAATTCCTCGCTCTTCTTATCCGCGTGCCGGTTGTCCGTCAGCAGAACCTTCGCGCCCGAGTTCAGAAACGCCAGTTCGCGCAACCGGTGCTCGATCGTGGGATAATCGAACTCGATCATCGTGAACGTGTTCGGCGACGGTAGAAACGTCACTTCCGTTCCGCGCTCGCCCTTGCCATCACCGATCACTTTCAGCGGCGCCACCGCGACCCCGTCGCGAAACTCGATCAGATGCTCTTTGCCCTCGCGCCAGATCCGCGCCTTCAGCCAAGTTGACAGCGCATTCACCACCGACACGCCCACGCCGTGCAGACCGCCTGACACTTTGTACGAGTTCTGGTCGAACTTGCCGCCCGCGTGCAGCTCCGTAAACACGATCTCCGCCGCCGAACGCTTCGGATCCATGTCGTCGTCGTTCTTGATGCCCGTCGGAATCCCGCGCCCGTCATCGCGCACCGTGCACGACCCGTCCGCGTTCAGCGTCACCTGACACGACTTGGCATGCCCCGCCAGAACCTCGTCGATGGCGTTGTCGACGACCTCGTAAATCATGTGATGGAGGCCCGACCCGTCGTCGGTATCGCCGATGTACATGCCCGGCCGCTTGCGCACGGCATCGAGACCTTTCAGCATCTTGATGCTGTCGGCGCCATAGTCGTCCACCGGGGGTTTGCGTGCGGGCTCCGCGCTCATCCGTGACCTGTCTTCCATGACCTTGTTTTTCTAGTCGTGGACTATACCACGCGGCCCCCGCAAAGCGCCAGAAAACCGCCCGCGCGCGCCGAACTATCCAAAAGAAAAGTCTTATGTTTTTCAGAGTCTTGCGTGTGCGTCTATGTCGCGCCGTCAGCCCTGTGGCCAAACCCCCGCACGCCCCTCGTCCACACTGAGGAAAAGCGCCCGTCCTTGAAGTGCCGAAAAGGCCTCCGCGTCCGTCCCCGTCATCCAAGCCTGCGTGCCAATCGCCAGGATTTCCGCAAACAGCGCTGCCCGTCGCGCCGCATCCAGATGCGCGGTCACTTCGTCGAGCAAGAGGATCGGCGCCCGCCCGCCTTGCCGCTCTGCCGTCAATTCCGCATGCGACACCACGAGCCCCAAGAGCAGCGCCTTCTGCTCGCCCGTCGAACACAACCGCGCCGGCATCGCCTTCGGCCCGTGCTCGACAACGAGATCCGACCGGTGCGGCCCCTCCAGCGTCCGCCCCGCCGCCCGGTCCCGCTCACGTCCCGACCGCAACGCCGCGCGATACCGCTCCTCCACATCTAGCGCCGCCATGGCAGCAATGTCAGCTTCGAGCGACCCCTCAACGGCAATCTTCGCCCACGGAAACGCCGAATCCTGATCCCGCTCCCGCCGCCGCTCCGAGATCGCCTGCAACGCAGCCGACGCCTCCGCGCGCGCGGCCGCAATCGCGACGCCCGTTTCCGCCATCACCTCTTCCAGGCCTTGAAACCGCGCGTTGTCTCGAACCTCGTCCGACAAGAGCCGGTTGCGCTGCTGCATCGCGCGCTCGAACCGCGACGCCCGCCGCCCGTGCTCGGCGTCAAAACACAAAATCAACCGGTCCAGAAACCGCCGCCGCTCCGACGCCGGTCCCGTGAACAGCCCATCCATCGCCGGCGTCAGCCACGCCACTTCCACGTAATCCGCGAGCACACCCGACCCCGGCTTGGTCACGCCATCGATGCGCACGATCCGGCCGGCCGCGTTCTCCGCGCCAGCCGCAAGCCCGGTCCCGATGTCCACAGCACCAAGGTCGGTATGAACCTTCGCCGCCACCGACCAGCTGCCGTCGCCCGGCACGCGCGCGATGTCCGCATAAGCCGCACGCCGCAGCCCCTGTCCCGGTGCCAGCAACGATACGGCTTCTAGAAGGTTTGTCTTCCCCGACCCGTTCGCCCCCGCCAGCACGACGGGCTCCGGCCCCAGTTCCAAGGTCGCGCTTTTGTAATTACGGAAATTGGTGAGCGTCAGCCGCTCCACCCAAAGCCGCGGGGCCGCGTCTGGCATGGTCGCACTTTCAAACGAAACCGCGCGCGGCATCAAATGCGCGACTACACCCGCATCGGCATCAGCACGTACAGCGCGCCGTTGTCTTCGCTGTCCTTGATCATCGTCGGCGATCCGGCATCCGCCAGCAGAAAGCGGGCTTCCTCGCCCTCAACCTGGCTCGCGATGTCCAACAAATACCGGGCGTTGAATCCGATCTCGATCGGTGCCGCGTCGTACGTCACGCCGATCTCTTCCGTGGCGCTGCCGCCTTCCGGGTTGTTCACCGACAAGATCAGCTTGTTCTTCGAAATCGCGAGCTTCACCGCCCGCCCCCGCTCACTCGCCACCGTCGACACGCGATCGACTGCGGCTGTGAAAATATGATTGGGAACGAGCATTTCCTTATCGTTACCCTGCGGGATCACACGGCCGTAGTCAGGGAACGTGCCGTCGATCAGCTTCGACGTCAGCGTCACCGACCCGATCTCAAAGCGCACCTTCGCTGCCGAAACCGAAATCCTTACGGGATCCGTCATGCCTTCCACCAGCCGCTGCAATTCATGCACGGTCTTGCGCGGAATGATCACGCCCGGCATGCCCGCCGCGCCCTTCGGCAAATCGAGTTCCGCTTGCGCCAGCCTGTGCCCGTCGGTCGCCACCGCCCGCAGCATCGGCTTCTTGTTCGTCTCCGCCGTGTGCAGAAAGATGCCGTTCAAGTAATAGCGCGTCTCTTCCGTCGAAATCGCAAACCGCGTCTTGTCGATGATGCGCTTCAGTTCCGCCGCCGGCACCTCGAACGAGTGCCCAAGGTCGCCCGCCGCGATATCCGGAAAATCTTCCGGCCCAAGCGTCTGCAAGGCAAACCGCGCCTGACCAGCCGAGAGCGTCAGCCGCTCCTTGTCCGCATCCCGCTTTAATTCGATCTGCGCGCCATCCGGCAGTTTGCGCACGATGTCGTGCAGCATATGCGCCGGCACCGTCAGCGCACCCGGCTGCGAAACATCCGCCTTGGCTTCCTCGACCACCTCGCGCTCGAGATCGGTCGCCTTAAATTCCAGTCCCGCCGGCGACGCCTTCAAGAGCACGTTCGACAAAATCGGGATCGTCGTGCGCCGTTCCACGACACTGGTGACGTGCCCGAGCGCTCGCGACAGTTCGCCTTTTTCGATAACCAGACGCATGTCTTGTTGCCCTTAGCCTTGCTGCGGTGGGAACACGTTCGAACGTGATGGGAGTTGACCGGCGGCAGAGCGCCACCGCTAGCGCCACCCCCCGGTGGTCCCCGTCACATCGGCGGTCCAGGACCGGCCGGAACGAAAAGGACCACGAACAAGGGATTCGCGGAAGGGCTGCAAAATGACCCGTTCTGCCGCCCCGTTCAAGTGCCGCGGCAGCCCGCTCCCGCCAAATCCAAGCAACGAGGGCGAAAAAGCACCTCACGGGCCAAAAACAGAAGTCGGGGCAGCGTTTTCACGCGCCCCGAACTTCCACCCCGCAGTCCCCCGCCGGTATCGGCGAAGGTCGCATAGACCCGGGCAGGCGACAATCGCCCTCTACCCCGCCTGGGTCCCCCAGCTAGCGGCCAGAACCTCGGTCCTAGTGCGCCAGCATCTTCTTCAGGTCTTCCAGTTCATCCCGGAGACGCTGATTTCCGTTCAGTTCGCCCTCGATCTTACGGATCGCGTGCAGAACAGTTGTATGATCACGATTGCCAAACCGGCGGCCGATCTCCGGCAGCGACCGCGCGGTCAGCTGCTTGGCGAGATACATGCCGATCTGACGCGGCCACACCACTGAGCGGTGCCGGCGCTGCGAAAGCAGATCGCCCTTCGACACACCGAAGTGGCGCGACACCACCCGCAGAATGTCCTCGATCTTGATTCGCCGCTGATCGCCGCCCGAATGGACGAGATCGCGAATGACGGTCTCGGCGATATCCGGCGTCAGCGTTCCGCGCACGTGTTGCCACGTCTGGTGCAGACGGTTGACCGCCCCCTCCAGTTCGCGGCCGTTTTCCGTGAGACGCTGTGCCAGCATTTCCAGGATTTCGCGCGACAGTTCGAACGAGGGATCAGTCAGTTTCTTTTCCGCCACCCGGCGTTCCAGAACCTTCATCCGCAGATCTTCGTCGAACGCGCCGATTTCCGTCACGAGACCACGCTGCAGCCGCGACCGCATGCGCTCGTTCAGCCGCTCAATGTATCCCGGCGGCCGCGACGAGGCGACAACCACCTGCCGCCCACCATCGAGCAGCGCGTTGATGATGTGCTCGAACTCCTGTTCGGTCTTCTCACCCTGAAGGAATTCGAGGTCATCGATCAAAAGCATGTTGACGTGCCGGAACCGCTCCTTGAACGCCAGCGGATCGGAGCTGCGCACGGCTTCCACGAACTCGTACCGGAAGCGCTCGGCCGTTAGATAGAGCACGTTGGCATGAGGCGCGCGGCGGCGCACATCCCAGGCGATCGCCTGCAGAAGATGCGTTTTACCCAAGCCCACCGAGGAGTGCAGGAACAGTGGATTGATCCCGGGCGAACCGCTCAGCACCGTTTCTGCGGCCTGCACGGCCGCCGCATGCGCGAGCCGGTTCGGCGCCCCGACAATGAAGTTTTCGAATGTGTGATGCGGATACAGCGGCGAACCGTCCACGCCACCGGCGGGAATGCGCGATGGAAGCGGCTGGGCCGTCCCACGGCCGGGCATCATGGGCCGCGATCCCTGATCCGACGGCGTCGCTGGCGTCCGCGCGTCCTGCATGGCCTCGTTGCGCTGAACCTCGGCCAAACCGGCCACCACACGCAGGTTCTGCCCGCCGGGCTGCCGCAGTTGCACGTCGACCCGTTCTGCACCCTTGAACTCAAGGCGGCTGCAGGCAAGCAGATCGTCGATATAATGTGACTGGATCCAATTGCGCAGGAACTTCACCGGCACGGAGGCCGTGACTGTCTTGCCGTCGAATCCGTCGAAATCGAGCGTCTTGAACCAGCTCGTATAAATGTCGTCGCCCAGGCGCGCTTTAAGCGCGGCGTGAACCTTCTTGCCACGTGGCTCGTCGGGAGGCTGAATTTTTTCTGGCGCTTGCATCGTTCTTTACCCCGCACTTGAACTTTGTCTCGTTCCCTCACCTCCAGGCATGGCTCCGCCTTCTGCCGTTTGCCCTCGAGCATCGGCGGCTTCACACCAGGATCTATCAAAAGTTGGATGCTATCCTTGCATCCAGGGCAGACCCGCCGCCTTCCAGCCAGCGACCTTCCCTCGATGACGGTTGGAGTCGGGAGGACCCTCGAAACCTTCCGCCACATTGTGACAGCTGCCGTATCCAGCCTCTGCCATCGCCTCCGCCGCAGCGCGGCTTCGAGCGCCACTCCGGCAAATGAAGAACAATTGCGTGTCCTTCCCCTTGCCGGCCTGCTCCAAGTATCCCGAGAGCCGATCCGTGAAGGCCGGATCAACCCGGCCGTCCTGTGATTGCCACTCGAGAGTGACGACCTGCCGGCCAGCAGCCGAAAGGTCAGGCACACCCACAAACGTCCATTCTGCCTTCGTCCGCACGTCGATCAGAACAGCCGCATTGTCGCTTTGGAGACGAGCCCAGGTCTCTTCCACGGGCACATCATCTACGCTCAAAACTACAACTCCCCCTCACTGCAAACTCGCAAGTCCCCGACGCTGAGATCGGCAGTGCATTTGCCAACAGCCGCTCCGCAAAGCCAAACTGTTCAACACTGATGACCATCGTCCAGAGAACAAAAAGCATCCCAGATCCGGAACTAGCCCTAAGGGCCAATTGGATGGGAACGCCTTACACGAATGACGAAGAAACCCGAGACGCTATACGAAATGAAACCAGGTTCGACGCTCGTCGACACACTCAGAAACCAACACGTGCCCCACAGGAGGGCCACACCCAATTAACTAGCTCTTAACCTGTCTCCACGCAAGCACCTCACCTGCCTCCACACTCGAGCAAAAATCATTGATTTTATTGATGTTTTTTAGTGGACAGACTCTCAGATTCGAGTCCAATGAAGCATCGAATCCCATTGATCCAAAAACCCTTTCCCACACCACACACGCGCCATCTTGACGGCGGCTCCAAATCACTTCCGCGCTGGCATTTTTCGAAAGCCCTGCGATACCCCTTCGGCCGCGCCATCAACAACCTTCTCCACCAAAACCCAGGAAATCCACGGGTTAGCAGTGTTCAAAACCTAAGCTCGTAACCCCAAGCACACTTCCGCTGTTGCGAACACGTCACAATCGCCGTCAATGAATCGCTTTCGCTTGGGCTTTGAGTTGACGCGATAAGACGGGCTTCCCCACCGAAAGCCCATTTTTTGCCCACAAAAAAACCGGGCCGAAAGGCCCGGTTTCAAATGCTCGCAAAGCCGGCGCGATCACCCGCGCCCCTAACCCTCAGGCCATGCTCTTTACGCGTGCGGCGAGGCGCGAAACCTTGCGGCTGGCGGTCTTCTTATGAATGACGCCCTTCTGAGCCGTGCGCACCAATACCGGCTCCACAGCCTTCAGAGCAGCAGTAGCAGCAGCCTTGTCGCCCGACGCGATCGCCTCCTCGACACCGCGCACCGTCGACTTCAGCCGCGTCCGGCGCGACTTGTTGCGCGCAGTCCGCGTGATCATCTGACGAGCGGCTTTCTTTGCCGAGGACGTATTGGCCATAACGTTGATATCCTTGCCTGTTTTCTGTGTCCCGGCGGGTTGGCTCAGGCAACTTCCTCATTCGGAAGAGCCATGCCGCTGACCGGCCGGACGACACGGGTGTTCAAATGGAATTGCCGCCCGGAACCAAAGGTCCGGGCGTTGCTTGGCGCGGTCTATAGCTTTTGGCCCCATCGCGGTCAACGCGCTTTTGGCACGCCCTCATGCGCCGGCCCGTCCCACCCGCCTCAGACCTCACCGCGTTAATCCTTTTCCACACCCACTCCGCATCGTTTGCGCCGCACGGCCCAGCCATGCCACGAAGGGGCAACGCGATCAGGAACCCGATTTTGACCACCGCTCATTCCCACGGCGCTCTCAGCCTGCGCCAAAAAATCTACCAGATCATCGAAGTCGGCCGCGGCGACAACGGGGCAAGCCGCGTATTCGACGTCCTTATTCTCAGCCTAATCCTGCTCAACGTCGCCGCCGTCGTGATGGAAACGGTCCCGTCTTATGCCGCCGCCTACGGCGCACAATTCGAAGCCTTCAACATCTTCTCCGTCGCCGTCTTCACGGTCGAATATGTTCTGCGCCTCTGGACGGCTGTCGAGGTCCCCTTTCTGCGCCGCTATCCGCCTTGGCAAGCTCGCCTGAAACTGGCAGCCACCCCCGCTCTCATTATCGATCTCCTCGCCATCCTGCCGTTCTACCTGCAGGCCATTCTTGGCCTCGACCTGCGCATCCTGCGCGTCCTGCGCCTGCTCCGCTTCCTCAAACTGTCGCGCTACTCGCCAGCCCTCCACACACTCGTGCGCGTTCTCTCCAACGAGCGCCGCTCACTCTTGGGCGCTTCACTGCTTCTCGTCACCGCGCTTCTCTTCGCATCGTCGGGCATCTATCTCATCGAAAGCCACGCACAGCCCGACAAGTTCGGCTCCATCCCAGATAGCGCTTGGTGGGCCATCGCCACGCTCACCACCGTCGGCTACGGCGATGCCACGCCGATCACGCCGCTTGGCCGCCTCTTCGGCGGTTTCGTTATGGTGGCTGGGCTCTGCATTCTGGCCCTTCCCGTCGCCATTATCTCGGCCGGCTTCGCGCAGGAAGTGAACCGCCGCGACTTCGTTGTAAACTGGTCGCTCATGTCGCGCATTCCGCTGCTGGCCGAACTCGACGCGCGCGAAGTCGGTGAATTGATGCCGCTGCTGCACGCCCATAATGTCCCGCCGAAATCGGAAGTCTTGCAGGCAGGCCTCCCCGCACGCGCCATGTACTTTGTCGCCTCCGGTAAGGTCCGCATGCTCCACCCCGAAGCCGACGTCGAATTCGAGCCGGGCGACTTCTTCGGCGCCACATCCATGCTGCTGTCGGATGCCCCAAGCGCGCCCTTCGTTACGGCCACGAAGTGCCGCCTCCTCAAGCTCCACTCCGAGGATTTCCATCGCCTGGAGTTGATCAATCCGCGCTTTTGTCTGGAGATCCGCCGCCGCGCCGCAGACCCATCGACCGTCTCGCGCTAGAGGATGATGCGGCTCAGCCCGCCGCTGGACGGCCCATGATCTTGGCCACGGCAAAGGTCGTCAGCTTGGCAACGATCACCGCGCCGACGATGATGGCCACGAGCGGGATAATCCCCGGCTCGATGGCCAGCATTGTCACGGCATAGAAGGCAGCGAACGCCCCCGCCAGCCCACCGATCGCGCCGAGAATGGTCGCCAGAATGCTTCGATCGGCCAGCCCAATCAAAGCGCCGACGATAAGCCCCGGATACACGCTCGGCCAAAAATGATCATCCATGGTGCGCCCTGCTTCGTTGACCCGTTTGCGCTCTTCATGGGTCCGCGGACATACCCCACGCCGTGATCGAGATCAAACGGCCTTAGGAAACCGCCGCACCCGCGGCCGGCACGACACGCACCGCCACCACCGTCGCGTTGTCCTGATGCGGGTCGCGCACCGCCTCTACGGCCCGGATCAGCGCTTGTGCCACGGCCTTTGCCCCATCGGCCGCATAGGCCGAGACGATGCGCTCCACCTCGCTCTGCTCCAGCGTCTGCAAGCCGTCGCTGGCCAAAATCACATAATCTCCGGGCTCCACCGCCAAAGGCTTTTTCGACAAATCGACGAGATCGATTTCATCGCCCGTCACCGCCGAGCGCAGCATATGCCGCCGGGGATCCCGCCGCGCCTCTTCGAGACTGATATGCCCAGCCTCGGCCATCCGGTCGAGTTCAGGCGCCAGCGAATGATCTTCGTTGAGCAGCGCGATCTCACCGCGCCGGAAGAGCATCAGCGGACTATCCCCCACCGACACCCACTGCGCGCCATCGTTCGAAAACACCACGCCGACGAGCGTCGAGCCCATCCCCGAAAGCGCCGGGTTCTCGCTCACCTTGCCCGCAATCGCCTCGTTGGCAGCAGCCAGCGCCGACACGAGCCGCGTCGTCGTATCCGCGCCCGCTGCGCCAGCAAACGCATCGACGAACGTTTCGCACACGGTCTGGCTTGCGAGCGCCCCACCGGCGTGCCCGCCCATCCCGTCCGCTAGAATAGCAACGAGTTCGCGCACAGCCCCCTTGCGGCCGGTGGGCGAGACGTAATCGTCCCCCGGCCACAGCATGGCGCTGTCTTCTTGATAGTTACGCGCTCCCTTCGTGGAGCAGCTTGCACGATCGAACACGATCATCCGCCAAAAAACCGGAACCTCTATCTCAGCCGTCCGCCAGTGCCGACCAATCGAACTCCGCACCGCAGAAAGGCACAAACACGAGTTGCGTCCGCCCCATCGTGATGACATCCATCGCCTGCAACTCAACCGCCGCCGTCGGACGCCGCTCATTCAGCGACACGACGTTCGTTTTAGCAAGGTTGGGCACAAACAGGAAGGAGCGGTCCGAACTGTCGTAGCGAATGTACCCTTGCTCCTCGCCTGAAATTGCGTCATCGCCGAAATCGATAGCGATGCGGTTCGTGGCCGAACGTCCGACTGTATTGTTGCCCTCGAAAATCGGCCGAAACTGTCCGATCCCCGGCCCGCCGACCACGACGAGCCAGCCCACAACCGGATCTGTCTCGAACGCGCCGCGCTTCACATGCTGTTTCCCGCGCACGAGAGATGTCCGTGCCGGCTCCTCTGTCGTGGGGCGCGACGGCTGCCGGAAGACCCGCGTTGTGGGCGGCCGGTCAGCATCCGCAAGCGCATCAAGCGGCTTGGGTGCACCTTTCGCCTCGCGCGCCGCATCCGCCGCCGAAGGGCTCGCCGCCGATGCGGCAGGAGCCGGCTCGTTCCCAGACGCCAACGCCTCAGCCACCTTGGCTGCCATATCGGGCAAAGGCGGCACCGCCTGCACCTGCGCGGCAAGCGGCGCAATTGCGCCACCCGGCGCCGTGCTATCGCGGCCCGCTGCGTTCAACACATCCTTCAAGGAACCAAGAAGTGAATTGCGGGGCTGCGGTCCGGCGGCGGCGCTCGACATGGGGGGCTCCTCAAAAATGTCGATGGGGATCGATCGAACTTATGCTCAGGCTGCGCCACGTCCGTTTCCGGCCGCACAGTCCCGGGAAGGGAAGGACGGCTTCACGCGTTCGCACGTGTGCGAGCAATTCCGTCGTCCAGTGTCCTTTCTCGGTGCGTCGTGCGGCAGCTTCGTGGCGCGATCTCGTCGCTCCCATGAAATATGCATCTTTTAAGTCTAGCCCGAAGGGTTGCCACATTCCTGCTTCATAGCTGCCGCCTGTCGGCGTCGCGCGAGTCGGTTTAGTTTGCGGCCAACGCGTGGCAAATCATGCCGAGTTGCACTCAGAATGATGCACTGAAGGACAGCATAAGACCGCGCATGACCAACCTGATCGCCTTAAAGAGCGGAACGGAGCTCGTTGGAGATTTTCGCATCTCCCGCGTTCTCGGCGCTGGCGGTTTCGGCATCACCTATCTGGCCGACGAGTTGGCGCTTGGCCGCGCTGTCACCATCAAAGAATATTTCCCCGCCGACTTCGCCGTCCGCGGGGCTGACATGGAAGCCGTCCCGCGCTCGGAGAACTGCGCTGGCGACTACACCTGGGGCCTCGACCGCTTCATCGACGAAGCCCAGACGCTCGCCCGCTTCAACCACCCCAACATCGTGCGCGTCTATCGCTACTTCCGCGCCAACCAGACCGCCTACATGGTCCTCCACTTCGAAGAGGGCCATAGCCTGAAAGGCTGGCTGAAAAGCCTCGGCCGCGCCCCGCGCCAGAAAGAACTCGACAAGATCATCGGCCCTCTTCTCCTCGCACTGGAAGAAATTCACAAAGCCGATTTCCTGCATCGCGATATCGCGCCCGACAACATCATGATCCGCAAGGACGGCCAGCCCGTGCTGATCGACTTCGGCTCCGCGCGCGGCGAGATCGCGGCCCACTCCAAAACCGTCTCCGCCCTCGTCAAACCCGGCTACAGCCCCTACGAACAATACGCCGAAACCGGCAAACGCCAGGGCCCCTGGACTGACATCTACGCGCTTGGCGCCACGCTCTATCACGCCGTCACCGGCAAACGCCCGCCCGACGCCCCCTCGCGCATGGTGAAAGACGAGTTCGTCCCCGCGCGCGAAGCAGCCGTTGGCGCTTATCGCGCCAATTTCTTGAAAGCCATCGATAAGGCCCTCGCACTCACCATCGAGGATCGCCCGCCCACCATCGCCGCCTGGCGCGGTGATCTTCTCGCACCCGATCCCAAGCCCGCATCCTGGCTCCAGCGCACGCTTAGTGCCGATGAAAAAGCACTACCCCCCGCCAAGGCCAAGCCCGTCGCCACGCCAATCCCAGACGCCCCGGGCCCACAAGGCGCGCTGCTCGATTTCGTCGACAATCTGAAAGACAATAAGGCCGGCACGCCCGCTGCACCGTCAAAGGCAAAACTCAAGACGGCCCCACCCGCGCCCGTCATCGCTGCGCCAGCCGAGCCCGCGCCACAAAAGAAAACCGCGCCACCGCCTGCCGCCACACGCAAACTCGACGGAGATGATGCACCAGCCAAACTCCCGCGCATTCTCCAACGCAAACCCGAGCCCGATCCCAAACCGGTCGCAGCAAAAGCTCCCGCACCCGTCAAAGCACCAAAAATCTACAAATCGCCCAAGCCCAAGCGGATTGGATCAAAGTGGGCGTGGAGCCCCATGCTCTTCAAACTCCTGATCGGCGTTGGCGTGGCCAGCGGAGCCGTGGCCCTGCAAGACCGCCTGCCGCAGATGGAAACGCGCAGCGCTGCCATCACGTCCAACACCACGACAGGGTCCATCTCTCCACAACCGGTCCAGATCGCGTCACCCATCGCGCGCTTGACGGGTCACAGTGGTGCGGTCACGGCGCTCGCCTATTCCGACGACGGCACCGCCATCGTCACCGCATCGAAAGATGCCACGGTGAAAATCTGGACGGCCTCCTCCGCCACACTGAAGCGCACCATAGAAATGGACGACGGCCCCGCGACCGCCATGGCCGTCTCCGGCAATCGCCTTCTCACCGGTCACGCCAACGGGAACGTTGTTCTATGGGACTGGGAGCGCGCCGAACGCGTCGCGGCCTACAAGCGCAACGACGCCGAAATCTGGTCTGTAGCTTTCCTCGGCTCTGCCCAGCGCTTCGCCGCCGCCGGTCACGATTGGAAGATTGCCGTCTGGGACGCAACGACCACCAGCGGCCCCTTTGGCCTCCTCGATGCCCATGACAGCGCCGTCCAGTCGCTGGCCTTCGGCATGACCGGATCGAATCCCGTTCTGGCCTCCGGCAGCGCCGACAAAACGCTGAAAATCTGGAACCTCGAAACCCTCGACCGCGTCCGCACCTACCGCGGCCACAAAGATTATGTCACCGCAGTCGCCCTTTCGACCGGCGGCAAGGATGTGGCGTCGGCCAGCCTCGATGGCAAAATCCGCATCTGGTCCGCGCGCTCTAATCGCCTCACCCGCTCGCTCTCAGGCCACGACGGCAAGGCGAACGCTCTCGCCTTCGCTCCGGCCGGCGACGTCCTCGCGTCCGGCGGCGCCGACGGTAAAGTCCGCGTCTGGGATTTCAAAAAAGGCCGCACGCCAAAAACCCTCCCGAGCCACGCCGGCAGCGTCACCGCGCTCACCTTCTCACCCGACGCGCAACACATTGCGTCTGCGGGCGATGACGGCGTCGTGCGCGTCTGGGACAATCCACTGCAAAAGCCGGTCACGAATTAAACCGCGCGAGCCCCGCACGCCATCACTTGCAATAGCGCTGCCGACCATCGCGTCCATGCCGCGCCAGATCGACGTGAAAATGGTCGTGGTGGAATTTGTCTGAGTTGGGCCCCAGCACCGTCGTGAATTCCCCGCACGCGCCTTCATGCACCGCCCGCAGGAAAAGCCGTTCGCGCTCATCGCCCCACCAGCCGCCCTTCACCGTCACGACCCGCCCATCGGCCAGCGTGAACGACGAGATATCGAGCGCATTCGCATACCCGTGCTCGGAGAGCTTCCCGCCGGATTGGTTGTTGCGCGGCCGGCAACCATACGAGGCCGCCACCTTCATCTCCACGATGGGCGAACCGAAGTAGTATTCAGCTGACGGCTTCACAACGCGGGAAACCCACCGCTCCACCTGCGGAATCATCGGACACCGCAGCAAAGCCGGAGGCTTCAGCGACACCCGCCCTTGATCGGCCGCCGACATCTGGAACGGCCGCGACGCGCCGCAATAGCTGGGTCCACCCAGCGCCGAACGCGCTTCCAGAAATGGCGATGGCCGCACGACACCGGCGGCAAGACAGGCGCTTTCCTCATTTTCCCGCCATGGCTCATGCTTGGCCACGAAATTTGGTCCGCCCGTGCTGCACCCCATCAGGATGAGCAGGCCGGACACCGATACGGTAAAGAGGACGCCACGCAACGACATGGTCTGGGACACTAAAGCCGGAATGGCTAACGACTGGTGAACAACCGGTTCGCAATAGGCCCAATTCTGACAGTCCTCTACGGCCCTCGTGCGCCCGAGCGGCGACGCCTTTACGGCGGAGATCGGGGCGAGTCACGGCGGGAAAAATGGCGCACACGCCACAAGTGCAGCATTGCAGTTATCCACAGCATTTAGGCTGAGCACGTATGATTGCCGCAGACTCTTTGAAAATCGAGGCGTAGCTTTTCTCTTGTCGAGGCCAAGGCAGGCTTCGGCAGCAGGTCAAAATCACGGGTTTTCGGGCCATTTTGTTGCGTATCGATGGCCCAGTCGAAGCGTCCCGGTGAGTGATCTGAGTGTGTGCGTTGAGTAAGCCGCGTACCGGGTGCGTAACGACCGCTCTGCCCCCAATTCCACAGAGCCGGCTCCGCCCCGTCTGAGTAATGCGTACGATGTGTGTAGCGTTGCGTTGGTGCGTATAGGCCCTGGCTCTTTCCGCCGTCTCGACCCTTGCGAGATTCCCCCGAACGATGACGGCGAGGCCCTCTCGCCAGAGCCGGGGCCTAAAAACCGACCACTAGGGCCGGCTTTCCCCTCGCACAAAGCCGGCCATACTTTTTGAATCGAGCCCGCCGCGTTTCAACGTGCGCCCGCCGGATGCCGCTCCAGAAAATTCAGCACCGCCGTCTTGAAGCTCCGGTCGCCGACCGCCTTCATATGATCACGCCCAACGATCTCGAACGCCTCTGATCCCGGGATCAGCGCCGATAAAATCTCCGCCGGCCCCGCGATCACATCGTTCGTCCCAACCGCCACCAATGTCGGCGCCGCGATCCTGGCAATGTCTTCGCGTGGCACTGGATCGCGGATCTGGCGCACGCACACCGCCAGCGCTTTGAGATCGCTCTTGGTTTGCTCGGCAAACGCGCGAAACGTCCGCGCCGTCGGGTTCACGACATCATCGATCGAGGGCGCCAGCAGCGCTTGCGCGATCGGTCCCGTACCCGCCATCGCCCGCACCATGTTGTGTCCGAGCCCGCCGAGCACCAAACCACCAACCCGCTTCGGATGCGCCAGCGCCAACGTCGCCGCGATCCGCGCCCCCATCGAATAGCCGATGACGTGCGCCGTGCTGATCCCCAGATGATCCAGCAACCGGCGCGCGTCCTCCGCCATGATCTCACGGCTATAACCCTCCGGCACATAGAGCTTCTCGCTCTGTCCGTGCCCCCGGTTGTCGAGTGCCACCACCCGGTAGCCCTGCGCCGTCAAATCCCGGACCCACCCCGGCGCAATCCAGTTCATCTCGATGCTGGACGCAAACCCATGGATCAGCAGCACGGGCAGAGTCCGTGCCGCGCCATCGCCCTCGTCGAGATAGGAGAGCGTCACGCCCTCGGACAAAAACGTCGGCAAATCGAGCCCCACGACAAGAATTCGGCTGCCCCCGGTGCGGCGGCCTGCCCTTCAGCCCTCCCCTATCATTTCAACGCCCTAGCCGCTATGGTCTGGCCCGTACCGACCTCAAGCCGAAACGTCCTGAGAGACCGCCATGGCCGCACATTTCGTCCCCCACCTTGCCAACGACCAGGGCGCGGAAAAAATCTTCGTCGGCGTCAAGGAATTCCTGTGCATGGGCGCCCGCCCGCCCTTCGACCACCCGCACGTCTTCCTCGACATGGGCGCCGACGGCCAGATTCTCTGTCCCTACTGCTCAACCCTTTATGTGTACGATCCGCGCCTCGGCGAACACGAGACCGACCCCAAGGGCTGCATCGCTGACGCGCCCGTCGCGGCCTAAGCCACCAAGGCGCGAAGCATGACCGCCCGCGCCAAACCCTCCCCGGATATCCTCATTGCAGGCGCCGGCATCGCCGGCCTCGCAGCCGCCATCGCGCTCGCCCGCACCGGCCGCACCGTCACACTCCTCGAAAAACGCGCCGCATCGTCTGAAGAAGGCGCCGGCATCCAGATCGGCCCCAACGGCAGCCGCATTCTCCAAAGCCTAGGCGTCGCACCAAACCTTGCTGGCAAAGTCGCCCACCCCCAAAGTATCCGCGTGATGGATGGCCTTACCGGTCGCCCGCTCACGCAATTCCCCCTCGGCCCCGATATCGCAGCGCGCCACGGCGCACCCTATTGGTCGCTCCACCGCGCCGACCTGCACGACGCGCTCCGCACCACCGCGCAATCCATCCCCGCCATTACGCTGCGCCACGCCGCCGAACTCACCGGCGCCACCCAAAGCGGCGACACCGTCACCGTGCATCTCGCCGACGGCGAAACACTCAACGGCCCCCTCGTCATCGGCGCCGATGGCCTCTGGTCCACCTTGCGCACGCACGTCCTCCACAGCCCATCACTCACCTTCACCGGCAAATGCGCACTGCGCACGGTCCTCACAGCCACCGATGTCCCACCTGGCATTTCGCTAACCGACACCACCATCTGGCTTCGTCCTAAAGCCCACGTCGTCCACTATCCTGTCCGCGGCGGCGCCGAATTAGCCCTCGTCGCGATCTTCGACGACGCCGATATAGGCGAAAGCTGGGCCCACGACGCAGACCCCGCGAGCATCGCAACGCGCGCACAAGCCTTCCCAACCGCGCTCCGCGATCTCCTGCTCACGCCCACGCACTGGCGCCAATGGTCGCTCTATCAGCCGTCCGGCCCGATCACCTGGATGCAAAACCGCATCGCGCTCATTGGCGACGCCGCCCATCCCCCGCTGCCGTTCCTCGCCCAAGGCGGCGTCATGGCGCTGGAAGACGCCACCGTTTTGGCTTCACTCCTTCACGGCGTCCCCGATTCCAGCATCCCCGCCTGCCTCGCTGAATTCGAACGCCTCCGCCGTCCGCGCACCACCCGCGTGATGGAGGCCTCCGCCCGTAACGGCCGCGCCTACCACCTCGATGGCCTCATGCGCCGCGCCCGCAACGCCGTGCTCGCGTCGACGCCACCGCACCTCTTCATGCGCCAGTATGATTGGCTCTACGGCTGGAGATACGAAGAAAACACCTAGGAGCGCCAGAACTCCGGCCGGAACAGCACCAGCACCGTGAAGAGTTCCAACCGGCCGAGCATCATCTGAAACGACAACGCCCACTTCGCCGCATCCGGCAACGGCACGAAGTTGCCCGCGGGCCCGATCACATCGCCGAGCCCCGGACCGACGTTGCCCAGCGCCGTCGCCGAGGCTGAAAGCGCCGTCACGAAATCAAGCCCCATGCCGGCGTAAATCACTGCAAACAAACCCACGATCGCAAAATAGATCGCCAGAAACGCCACCACTGAAAACGGAACGTCCGCCGGCAGACGCCGCCCGTTATAAGTCAGCGTGACCACCCGGTTCGGACTTATCAGATGCAGAAAGTGGCTGCGCGTCAGCATATGCGCGATCTGCAGCCGGTAGATCTTGATCGCACCCGCCGTTGAACCCGAGCACCCGCCCACGAACGTCAAGAGGAAGAACACGCCGATCGCGAAGTTGCCCCACTTCGTGTAGTCGTCGCTCATATAGCCCGTCGTCGTCACGATCGACGTCACGTTGAACGACGACAACGTGATCGCCTCGAAGAACGAGATGTTTCGCGTCGCCAGAAGCCAGAACGCCATAATGAGGCTGATTGCGATCAGAAACCCGACAAACGCCCGCACCTGCGTATCGTGCCACAGCGCCGTCGGATCCCCGCGCACCATCTTAATGAACACCACGAACGGCATAGCGCCCAGCGCCATGAAAATCGTGCCCGTCCAGTAGATCGCCGGGCTCTCAAAATGCGCGAAACTCGAATCATAGTTGGCAAACCCGCCCGTCGCGATCGTCGTCAACGAATGGCAAATCGCGTCGAACCCGCTCATGCCGAACCACGCGTAGAAGAACGCACACACGAGCACGAGCCCGCCAAACACCGCCGCGATGGCCAGCGTCAACTCGAACGCGCGCGGCAGCACCTTCTCCGACTTGTCCGAGCTTTCCGTCTGGAACAACTGCATCCCGCCCACCCGCAGGAACGGCAGCATCAGGATCGCCATCACGATAATCCCAAGACCACCGATGCCGCACAGAAGCGCGCGCCACAGCAGAATGCCCCGCGGCAGCTTGTCGAGACCCGCAATGACGGTGGACCCCGTCGTGGTCAAACCCGACATGGTCTCGAAGTAGGCGTCCGTGTAGCTGAGCCCGTGGCCGAGAAACGGTAATGCCGCAAACGCCGCGATCACTACCCACGCAACCGTCGTGAGCAGGAAGCCCTCTTTGACGCCTAGACGAGGTGGGTTCTCATCGTAGGCAACGAGAACCAGCAGTCCCCCAGCAAAGAACGTCACGACCGAGGACGCCAGAAACGCCTGCCAGCCGCGATCGTTATCCGCCAAATCGACCAGCGCAGGCAGTAGCATCGCAGCAGCGATGGTGCACAGCATCAGCCCAAGGGCAAAGAGGATCGGCCTGAGTTGTAGCACCGCGCTTCATGCCCACGTGAAACGTAGGCCCCCCGACCAGAGCGCAACACCGCCCGGTCCATCCCCAGTGTTCGATTATTCGCAACCCTGCGGTCAAGCCCGCGTGAAGGCTAGGGCTAAAGTGACGGAAATAACTGTGGGATTACTGCTTCGTCCAGCCCACCGATTTGCACAGCAATCCACCCAGAACACACCCGCGCGTCTTCATGGACTGGTCCGCCACGCTGATATCGATCCGGTAGGTCAGATTGCGCTGCGGATCGAATGCGGTGCCCGAAAGTTTTCCATCTTCCTTGGGGCTGACGTTCATCACCAGCCTATCGCCGACCTTCTCGCCGTTCGACGGGTCTTTCACCCACGTATTAACGGCGCAAATGGCTGCACCGCATTTGTTGATCCTTACCGCGGCCAGCCCATCCCCGCGCGACCACGTCCCGGTCATTTTCTCAGGCGAGGCCCAAGCCCCGCCGGACGACAAGATGCCAACAGCTACCAATGTTGCCGAAGCGACTCGCATGCCAACCCCATCTTTTGGATCATTACCGTGGATCTAGCAGCCAGAACGGCTCCGCCGGACGTTTGGATCTTTGCCGGAGCATCAAGCCCCGAACACCGACCACCCCGTCCGCTGGGCGATGAGTTCCAAGGCCCGGGTGCCCAGTTGAGAATTCCCCTGAGCATTGAGCCCCGGGGACCACACCGCAATCGACACTTTGCCGGGAACGACGGCCAAGATGCCGCCGCCCACACCGCTCTTGCCGGGCAATCCGACCTTGAAGGCGAAGTCGCCCGATCCGTCATAGTGCCCGCAGGTGAGCATCAACGCATTGATTCGCCGCGCCCGCTCCTTCGACACCACGGAAATGCCCGTCCGCGGATCGCGGCCGCTGTTGGCCAAAAACAGTCCCGCTTGCGCCAGCTGCACGCACGACATCTCGATGGCGCACTGATGAAAATAGACCCCGAGCGTCAGTTCGACAGGATTATGAATGTTGCCGAACGCCTTCATATAGTTCGCCAGTGCCGCGTTGCGGAACCCATGCTCCTGCTCCGAGCGCGCGACCGCCGGATCGATCGACACCGTCTCGTCGTTCGCCGCCACACGCACGAACCGCAATATTTCGCCGATGGCTTCGCGTGGCTGGTGACCGGCGAGGATCACGTCAGCAACCACGATCGCACCCGCGTTGATGAACGGATTGCGTGGAATGCCCTTCTCGTGCTCAAGCTGAATGATCGAATTGAAGGCACTCCCGCTCGGCTCCCGCCCTACGCGCTTCCACAACCCGTCGCCGATTTTTCCGAGCGCCAGCGCCAGCGCAAACACCTTCGAGATGCTTTGGATCGAAAACGCCTCCTCCGCGTCCCCCGCGGTCACGGTCATCCCATCCATGGCCGCGATCGCGATTCCAAACTTCGCGACCGGCACCTTGCCCAGTTCGGGAATGTAGTCCGCTACCCGCCCGCGATCGGCCGCCGCATCGAGTTCGGCGTGAACCTCACACACCAGTGCCTGAAGATCCATCATCTCCGAAAGCGCCCCGCATCCAACCACCGCCCAGCCGCAACCCTACCCCGATTGCCGCCCCCTTGAACCCGCAACAGTTCGTCCCACGTCCAAGCGCTGCACCACCCCTGCGCGATACGATTGCGCACGCCGCTCCGGCATCGCATAAAGGCGCCGTTTCCCGCGGACGTGGTGGAACGGTAGACACACGGGACTTAAAATCCCGAGGGGGCAACCCCGTGTGGGTTCGAATCCCACCGTCCGCACCATTTGCAGAAGGCCGCCGTCGGTCTCAGTGCCATCTTTCGGCAGGAAACACCTGCAGAGCGCCGGCTGTCCGGCCGTGCAACCGAACAGCTCGTACACAAATCTTTAAGAGTCCGCTCTGGGTTGCGCGTCCATCCTCAGTGGGCTGGCGGCCCTCTGAGTGCGGTCCCAAAATTTTGCATAAAACTTTATTGGACCATTTAAGGCCAAGCGAACCGAGATAATCGATCGAAGTTGCGCAAATCACAGGCTGCCGTAGTTACTTTGTCTAAAGCATACAGAAATGCATTTGGGACAAATATGCGGGGACCTTTCAAATCATCTTTTCTTTCCGACGCCGATGGCGGCGTCGCGCTCATCTTTGGGTTGATTGTGCCCTGCCTTATTGGCTTCGCCGGCGTCGGCGTGGACGCCACATACTGGCTGATGGAACGAAATAAACTTCAGTCGTCGACCGACAATGCGGCCATCTCAGCAGCGCATGCAGTACATCTGACCGGCACCAACCAGGCCGTTACGAACGAGGCACAGAAAATGCTTCGTTCAGTCTACGGTAAGGACATGCCGGGGATCACTCTCACGGTCCAGTTCCCTCCTCAAACTGGACCCCACGCCGGCGACATGACTGCCGTGGCCATTCTGGCCGAGCGCGACCAACCGGTGTACTTCGCCAAACTGTTCCATCTAAGCGACGTCAAGGTGACTGCCCGCTCCGTGGCGCGTGTCAATTCGACGGCGGATGCGTGCCTGCTTGCCCTTTCACAAACTAGTGAGAAGGCCATCAACATCTCGGGCAGCTCAACTATCCGGCTCAATTGCGGCATCGCATCGAACTCGACTGCCAGCGATGCGGCCTATTTCTCTGGAGCCTCGGACACCAAAACGACGGGCCTTACGTCCGCCGGGGACATCTATCAGTCAAACGGCGCCCTGATTGACACGGGCGACGGCTCGATGCTCGCGAACGCACCAGCGGTAAACGATCCGTACGGGCCTGAAGGCCGCAACGTCAAAGTTCCAACAAACCCGAAGAACTGCAAAGAAAAGCAGCTTAAAATAAACGCGGACACAGTTCTTTCTCCAGGGCGCTATTGCGGCGGCATCAGTGTCAATGGCGGAACGACGACGTTCTCGCCAGGCGTTTACATCATCGACGGCGGAACCTTTAAAACCAATGGCAACGCTGCGCTCGTGGGCCAAGGCGTCACCTTCGTATTGACCGGGAAAGGTAACGACATCGCCGACGTCGACCTCAATGGTGGCGCGGGCATCTCGCTCCAAGCCCCAACGAGCGGCTCGGATCTTGCGGGAATTTTGTTCTTCCAGGACCCGGCAGCAAAGGATCAGGTCAAACCCAAGCAGAGCCTCATCAACGGCAATGCCGACTTAAATCTGAAAGGCGCGCTCTACTTTCCTGGCACTGGCGTAAAGATGTCGGGTGGAATGTCCGGCAATATGAACTGCCTCCAGATCGTCGCTGCTACGGTCGAGATCACCGGCAATTCTGCGGTAACGGATTCGTGCGACGAGACGTCAGGAACTGAAAAAATCCAACGAACGACAGTCGAGTTGGTGGAGTAAATCAAGACGATGTTGAAGTGCGCCCAGATCAGCAGAATGGTGGAAACACTTAAGCAGTGCGTATCGTCGCGCGACGGGATCATCGCCGTCGAATTCGGACTGATCGCTCCCATCATCCTGGCCCTCGTGCTCGGCGTTGTCGAAGTCTCTCGCGCCATCGAGAACTATTTGAGCATCCAAACCGCCACCCGCGCGGGCACGCACTACGCGCTGACCAAGCCGCCCGTACAAGGCGACATGTCCCGGATTGTGTCTTCCGTGCGCGCTGCACTTCCGCCAGATTGGGTATCCGCCACCGATGGCAGCGCACCGCAGATCACCGCCAGCATGGTTTGCGAATGTGACGTCACCGGCCCCGCCGCTTGCGGAGCGCCGTGCGGAATAGGAGAAAAGCAGCAAACCTACATCAGGGTGGAAGTGCAGAAACTTTACACGCCGCTGGTAAGCTTCCGTAACTTTGCCCCGTCCTACCAACTGAAGACCGCGTCGATGGTCAGGCTCAAGTAATGCGCAATATGGCACTCAAGTACTGGATGAACCGCGCCAGGCTCTGCCGCGCCGATTCGGCGGGAACGGCAGCCGTGGAATTCGCGTTTGTCGTGCCAGTCTTCATTGCCCTGACGATGGCAGCTATTGAATTCAGCCGAGTGGTGTATTCAAAGGCCGAGTTCGAATATGCGATTTATAATGCCACGCGATACGGCATGGTCGCGCGTGCCGCAAACACCGACCAAATCAAAAAATCGCTGAGTGACAACCTTATTTTGCTGGACCCGGCGAAGCTGTCAACCGTGACCATTTCGGAAGTCGTCAATGCGGACAAATCGCGAACCGCGACGCTGACCGCCGCTTACCAGTTCGAATTCCTGGTGCCAATTACCGAACACGCATCGGTAACGCTGTCCAAGAGCGTCTCCTTCCTGCGCGTGCAATGAAATAGCCGGGCTTGACCTGCAACGCCCAAGCTCAACTCACCGTTCGGCTACGACACAAGATAGACGACGAAGCGAACGAAGAGCTGCAAGAGCAAATACAGGATCACGAACAGTGCAGCCCACATGGCGGCGAGCACAGGCAATGTCGTTGCCGTAAGTGCAGGATGTGCCTGCCGGTCATCGGCGATCCGGTCCGTGCTGCGACGCTCCGAACCCCATTTGATCACAACAAAAAAGTACCAGAATGAAAGGCGAATTTCGCGAACGTTTGCCTTTGGCGGCGCCTTGCCGGCTCCATCGGTGGAACCCAGTTCGGCCGCATCTCCTGGTTTGGCCCCTGCCATCAGTCGCGACTCCTGCAGCTCAAGCACTCGGATATAACCGCTCTCCAAACTAGCGGCCACATCTTGCTAAAGCGTAACAGGCCCCGGCCCATCCGGGCTAAGCGATAACGACTAGTTAACGGACAGAGGAGCCTGCCCCAACGCCGCGAGGCGCTGGTTCAGAATGTCGATGTTATTGACGATGTACGGATTAGACGGATCGAGATTATAGGCCGCCGCGAGGGTGGTTCGTGACTTGCTGAGATCACCCCGGAGGAGGTACGAGTACCCCATATTGTTCAGCACACTCGGCGTCGAGCCAATCAGTTGCTGTACCTTGGCATATGCCTTGTCTGCTTCGTCGAACCTCCCGATTTGATCGTAGGACGCCGCCAAACCCAGCCAAGCATCGGCGTTGAGGGGATCGGCCTCGATCGTCTTGGAAAACTCATTTGTGGCGGTACCGAAGTTACCTTCCTCGAACTGAATCTGTCCCTGTTCCACGAGGTGCGCCGACGTCGGCAAGCTGGCCGGTTCGGTCAAAGAAGCGGTCAGGAATTCACCTTCGTTCGGTGCGCACCCCACCACACTAAGGCCCACGGCCCCGATGAGCACAAATCTTAAGATGACACGTCGATCGCACACGTCGCCTACCCCCGCAGGACATCACTCAAGGTCAGTTCGGTACGCCGCAGAACGCCACCGCGCGCGGATCACCAAACACCCTCAAAACTAGGAAACTCGGTACGACGGGATCAAAGGATGCGATGCTCAACACGCATCGGCCAGCATACAGTTACGCAAATCCTTGGCCCCGATAGGGGAACATTGTTCGCACAAAAATTGGGCTCATCCCAAACGATTAATCGTGCGGAGTTCGACCGGTGTATCGGCTGGTGGACAACATGTGCGCAGTCCCCGCCGGGGCTAGATCCGCAGCGCGTTTTTCTCAACCCCACAAGCTTCTTAGCCAGATCTAGTCCGCAGCCGCAAATATTTAACTGTTTTTGAACAGACTGTGCACTGCCGGCGGCGTGCGCAGCGTCAGCCAAGCCGGTGTCTGATTTTTGCAACGGGGAGCACAGGGTATGCGTCGGCGCATGATATTGGCGTTGGTTGTTTCTAGTGCCAGCGGGCTTCTGGCAGCTGTTATGATCAATGGCTGGATGTCGACCCAGTTCATGCGGATGAAAGCGCAAGTCCAGCAAAGCGCGCAGCAAACAGTTGAAGAGAAGAAGCCAGAACTCGCGAAGATTGTCGTCGCGAAAGAGGATGTCTCCGCCGGCACGCAACTGACGCGGGATAAGCTGAGCGAGGTCGAATGGCCCGCCGATAACGTCCCCAAGGGGTCGTTTAATTCGATCGACGAGCTCATTGGCAAGGAGGACAACCGGGTCAGCCTCGTCGCGATTTACACGAATGAACCCATCATCCAAGAGCGCGTCTCGGGCCCCGGTCAGCGAAAGGGTCTTGCCACCATGCTTGACCGCGGCAAAAGGGCCGTTGCCATCCGCGTCAATGAAGCTGTCTCCGTTGGCGGCCTCATTCAGCCGGGCGACATCGTGGATATTTTCGTGACAAATGAAAAGGATGATAAGGCCTACACCGATCTCCTGCTTCAAAACGTGCGCGTTCTCGCCATCGACCAAACGACGGACCCTCTCCACCCCAATCCCATCATCGGCCGCACCGTGACGGTTGAGGCCGATCTAGCAGACGCACAAAGAATTACCCTCGCATCGACGGTTGGCAGCCTGTCCCTGGCCCTTCGGGAAAGCGGCAATGTGGCCGCCGTCGAAGACCTCGAACGCCTCACAGTCGCTGACCTGCCTGGGGATAGCGGGGATAAGCAGACCGTCGGGGCATTTGTTCCCACAATGGGCGTTGCACCCAGCCCTGAGACCGTTGCACCTGAAGGCGGCGAGGGGAAGGGTAACACTGCGAAGATCAGCGTTATCCGCGCCACCTCGCCAACCGAGTACACGGTCAAGCGCCGAGACTAGACTTTGCCGGCCCTTCCCGATGTAGGTTGTCAGCCGTTGTTGCGGCGAAGTGTGCGTTCCATGGAGTCTAGTTATTTGAGCACCGGCCGTTGCCGGTGCGGTCAGTCATGCGTCCCAGTGATGAGTTCCAGTGTGTGGAATAGTAAGCTCGTGAGGACGTGTCGATGTTTCGTATGGGTCAAGCGCTCGGTGGCTGGGCAAAATCACTTCGAAAAAATCAGCAACTGATCGGCCAGCGCTGCCTAGCAAGCCGGACAAAACGCGCCGTGTGCATTCTGGCTGCCCTGATGGCCGGCTCCCTTTGCGCACCCTCGGCCCTCATGGCTGGCGTCATTGAAGTCGAGCCCGATCCCGCCGTTATCGCAACCCAAACTGGCAGCATTTCCCGCGCCTCGGTCATCGCCAAGAAATCGCAGGTTGTCGAAGTCGGCCGCAGTTTCGGCACGGCCCTGGTGGCCGACAACGAAATCGCCGACGTCGTTCCGCTGTCCGATCGCTCCATCTATCTCTTAGGGAAAAAGGTCGGCGCCACGCGGGTCACCATTGTCGACGACCAGCAGCACGTGATTGAGATCATCGAAGTCGATGTAACCCCTGACATCGACGACCTGCGCGCTGTTTTGCAGCAGAACATTCCAGAAGCCGATATCCGGGTCAGCGCGGCCCATGGCGGCATTGTTCTGACCGGCACGGTGTTCGACGCGCCCACGATCGAGCAGGCCGTCGCCATCGCCAAGCGCTATGCACCCGACGCCGTTACCAACGCCCTGACAGTTGCCTCGCCCCAGCAAGTGATGCTGGAAGTGCGATTTGTCGAAGCATCCCGCACGGCCAGCCGCGAGCTTGGCATCAGTACGCGCGGCCGCTCCAACAACACGAACTTCGACACCAACCAGCAAGCGTTCCCACCTCCAGTCGGCGGCGCCATTCAGGCAGCTGCCATGTTATCGGGCGCGGAACCCTTTGGCACCTTGCTCGCGCGCGTACTCGAAGGCGGCACCGACGTTGACGTCATGATCCGAGCCCTAGAACAGCGGGATCTCGCCCGCCGGCTGGCCGAGCCCAATCTCGTAACGACGTCGGGTGACACGGCGAGTTTTCTGGCCGGCGGCGAGTTTCCCTTCCCCGTGAGCGCTCAAAACAATCAGATATCAATCGAGTTCAAGCAGTTCGGCGTCGCCCTCGCGTTCACGCCGACGGTTTTGAATGGCGGATTGATCAACCTCAAAATCGCGCCAGAAGTCAGCGACATCGATGAGACCAACACCGTCGAAGTCAGCGGCGTCAGAATTCCAGGCCTGATCGTCCGGCGAGCCAACACTACCGTCGAACTCAAGAATGGGCAAAGCCTTGCCATCGCCGGTCTCCTGCAGCACGCACATCGCAAATCGCAGCAGCAGCTGCCGTGGATCGGACAAGTCCCCGTTTTGGGCGCCCTGTTCCGCAGCGCTGAGTATCAGAAGGACGAAACCGATCTGGTCATCATCGTCACCCCGCGGCTCGTCAAGCCGGCCCGACCAGGCGAGCGCCTCAAGACACCGCTCGACGAACCCGTAGCCTCGAACGACCGGGACTTTTTCCTCAACGGCCGCGCTGAAATCACCGAGTTAGAGCGCAGGCGCGGTGAGCCCCGGCTCTTCGGACACATCATCACCACCGGCGCAGACAAGGTGACCTATGATGCTTCAAAATAGCCCTTCTTCGCGCAAGGCAGCTGCATCTCTCTTGCTGGCGATGGCAGCCTTCAGCTTATCTGGCTGTCGCCAGTATCTAGACCGCAGCGATACGATCACCGCCGGCGTCGCTGACGCAACAGATACGAATAAGGCCGTTCAGACCATCACCCGTTGGCCAGCCGAGTCGCGCTATGACCGCTGGAACTCCGATGGCGAACGGGCCCGCGTGGCCATTGAAAGATACAAGACACGAACGGTCACCGAGCCAAAGCAGCTCGACAAGGACCCGGTCGACGCTGAACCAACTCCGACAGAACCGGCCACAAAGGCCAACTGACGCCAATCCACAGCCCCAGGGATTGAACGCCGCGCACGCGCCAGCATCGGCATGTTCATCCTGCGCGATCGAACATCGATGCACGTCGGAAAAACCAATTGCTCCATTAATCACGTTCCGTTCGCCATAATTATTCGAACCTTTCTGCAAACGTAGAAATTAGAATGAATATCTAATCGAAAAATAAACTGGCAAATCTCGAATTCAATTTGTCAGCATTTCTACCTATAAATTTCGACACTTTGTTTACGTTCCCATTTATATGGTTTGCCGATGAAGTTTTTCCCGGCAGGCAGCTGAATGACAAGCGCAGGCAATATCCGGTCCAAGTTCGTCGCCAACCAATCAGGTGCGATCGCACCGATTTTTGGCCTCATGATGCTGGTTCTTGCTGTGTCGGCAGGCATCAGTGTCGACACCGCGCGCAGCTCGCGTGTTTATAGTGTTGCCTCAAGCGCGCTCGATGCAGCGGCCCTGGCAGGCGCCAAGGCACTTCGCTTGGGCAACCCAACCGACGCAGAATTGTCAGCGCTCGTGCTCGAATACTTCAATTCCAACATCACTATGAATGCCAACGGCTTTTCCGTGAAAACTTTCCAGGTGGTACCCAACCGCGAGGATAACAGCGTTCAACTTGTTGCAAATGTCGAAGTGCCGACAACGATCATGGCCATAACGGGCCGGGAAAAAATGGACCTGCAAATCCGCTCGTCGGCCGTCTTCGACGTGAAGGACGTCGAGGTGTCGATGATGCTTGATGTCAGCGGGTCGATGGCCGGATCTAAAATTGAAGACCTCAAAGCCGCCGCACGCGATCTGATCGAGATCCTGCTTCCCACCAACACCCCGCATTCAAACAAGGTCGCACTCGCTCCGTTCTCAACGGCGGTCAATGCCGGCGACATCGCCGAAAAGGCCTCGAATGGCAAAGGCAACAACGGAAAATCTCAAGCCGGCGACAAAACTAAGTGCGTCACTGAAAGACGAGGTCCGCATGCGTTTTCTGATGCAAAACCATCGGCCGGCAAACTTAATCGGAAATCAGGCAGCTGCCCGGACGCCGAGGTCTTGCCACTGACCAACGATCTCGGCAAACTGGATGAGGCAATCAACGCAATGTCTGCCGGAGGCATGACCGCGGGTCATCTGGGGATCGCCTGGGCGTCCTATCTGTTGTCGCCGAACTGGGCCTCAGTTCTGCCGGGCGACAGCGCGCCCGTGGAATACGACAACACGGACTTCCGAAAGGTCGCGCTCCTCATGACCGACGGGATGTTCAACAGCTACTACGAATCCGAGAACGGTAACTCCGTAACCCAAGCGCGGGCGTTGTGCGACTCCATGAAGTCCAACAACATCACGATCTATACGGTCGGCTTCCAAGTCCCCGAAGATGTGGTCCCAACCCTGAAGTATTGCGCCACCTCGCCGGCCCACTACTACGAGGCCGAAGATGGAGCAGCTTTGCGCCAGACCTTCAAGGAGATTGCGAAGCGGTTGAACGGTCTGCGCCTGTCGTCCTGACACCCGCTCCATGCCGGATTGCCGCCCGAAGGAGAAGATAGAGCAACAGCGCGTTGGCGATGTGCCAGAGCGCATGCGTCCCCCGCGCCCGCCCCATCACGGACGTCACACCACATACCTCGAAATCAACCGTTCGCAAGGTGAGTGACAAGGCAAACACCACCCCCGCTCCCAGCACCGCCCAGCCCGCGCCATGCCGCCGGATCACCAGCGCCACACCGATCAACACGAGCGCCGCCAGCGCGGGAACATATCCCAGCGACCCGTTGAAACAGGGCCGGCCTGCCGCCATCGTAATAGGCAGTAATCCCGGCTGGCATGGAATGCCCTGCGCCGCCTTCATTGCGAGCAGGAAAACGCCGAGCCCCGCAGCCACCGCCCAATACGGCGCACCGAGATAGCGGCGCATCGCAAAGGCGAGATACCCGATCATGAAAATGCCAATCGGGGCCGTGTCCGCCACCGAAGCCCAGCGCGTTGCATAGGTGTGAAACAGAAAGCTGCCCACGCCAATCACGAAGACGAGCATGACCAGCAGCCATTCCATCAGTCGGCGCGAACACCCATCGGTGCGCGCCAATTGAATCGCAGCAGCAAACGCCGCCACGAGAAACGCGACATTCGAAAGTGCGTTGAAGGGCTCCGCCCAGAACGCCGGATCGCCCGCCCGCTCACAATAGGCAAAGATTTTGGTCGACCACGACATATGCGGATCCCTGCTCGCGGAAGTTTGAACGGCCAATCATCCAAGCGCGTAGCATATGACAGACAGACACGTTTGAATTGCCCGCGGATAGTACTGGCTAGTACCAGGGGAGACGAAAAATGATCATCCGCATCGCGGCCTCGGTCAGCCTTGCCATGTGTGTTGCAGCACCCGCATGCGACGCCGCAGCGGTCACGCCGCGCGAGATCCGCACAGGAAAAGTCACCGCATGCAGCAAATACGGCGCGCAATGTTACACGGCCAAATTGGTCCGCACACCCGTAGGCTGGAAGATGCGCCTGAAGGGCGGCACGCTGATCCATTGCGAAGTCACCTGCGACGATACCCTGCGCCGCGCGACTGTCGATTTTTGGGAAGACCAGCGTGAACGCGCGCGCTGAACGGTCGCCTAGTTCGATGCGCGCTCATCAGGCTGGGCCCCACCTTTAGCTGCCGCCTTCTGCAGGAGTGCCAGCAATTCGTCCGGCTTTTCGATGTCGATCGTGTGCGGATGCTTGGGATCGGACCTGCCGGTCAAATCCGTGCGTACCTCACCATCGGGTGTCATAAAAATCGTGCGCGGCACATATGTCCCATCGGGCGCAAAGGCCCCATTGGCCGTCTTATCCGCATCCGCATCGACGAGGATCATGACAACGTCCTTGGCTGCCGCCACGACCCGCTCGTCCTTGAAGACGGTCCGATATTTTCCGCACGCCGTGCACCACGGTGCATGAAACACCATCACCACCGTCTTGCCCGTCCGCGTAGCCTCCGGGATGCCCGTTTTCAGACTGTGCCACGTGATGGCGGGCGCATTCCAATTCTCAGCACCCGGCGCCGTCGCATGCGCCGGAACAAAGGCAAAAATCGCAGCGAGTACAAAGGCAAGGCAGGCGGAGACGAGACGCATTGGGGTTCCTCCGGGAATTTTTGGTAGTGTTCTGCCAAGTGTACGGTCCCCGATCAAGAAAGGATCGCGGGCCCACCACGCCGGCGCCCCGGACTAGGAAGCCTTGGCCGCGACACCCAGCAGCGGCGCGATGCGCTCAATGACCCGCGCCGTCGTCGGCGCCGCGTTCCGCCCGGCCGTGATCTCCCCGCCTGTGCTCTCCTGCCCCCGGGGCTCGAACAGCATGACAAGCGTCACATAGCGCGGGTCGGACGCCGGAAAAGTCCCCAGGAACGACGCGATAACGGACTTCTTGCGATAGCCCCCGCGCGCCGCCATTTCCGCTGTGCCTGTCTTGCCGCCCACCTCGAAACCGGCCGCATCGGCTCGCCGCCCCGTTCCCGAGGGATCGGTCACATTGCGCCGCATCACATCGCGCAACAGCGCACTCGTCCGCGCTGACACCACGCGCGCACCATCCACAGCGTCGTCGCGCGCCAGAAACGTCGGCGTCACAGCCGTCCCACCATTCATCAGCGCCGCCGACGCCGCCGCGAACTGCAACGGCGTCACCGCCAAACCATGTCCAAACGCCAGCGTGATCTGTTCGATCCGCCCAACCTGCGCCGGCTTCAAAGGTTCTGGCCCAGCCGAAACCTCCGTCTTCAACGGCGACCAAAGCCCGAGCTTTTGAAAAAACGCTGTCTGCGCCTCTGCACCCGCTGACAGGGCCAATTGCCCCGCCCCCACATTCGAAGAATGCAGGAAAACCTCCGCCACCGACATCGGCCGCCCGAGGGGATGCAGGTCTTCGATCGTGAACCGTCCCGCTTTCAACGGCTCACTCGTATCAACCAAACTATCCAGCGACTTGCCCGTCTCCAGCGCCAACGCAACGGTGATGAGCTTCACAATCGAGCCAAGCTCAAACGTCCCCGCGGCCACCTTGTCGATGCGCTCAGGATCGAGAGCCTCTTCGGCGATGGCCGGATCGGCGCCCGGACGCGACACCGCAGCCACGACCTCACCCGTACGCACATCCATCACCAGGCCCGCTGCACCTGGCGCATCATACCGCTCCATGGCGCTTTTCAATTCATCGTCGAGCGCATGCATGACGCCCAGATCGAGCGACAGCCGCACCGGCGCCCGCGCCGACAGTCGCGCCCCGTGCGCCGCCTCCGATGCGCCCACGTCGTCGATATGCCGTTCGATCCCAGACGTGCCGCGATTGTCGATATCGACGCGGCCCAGAACGTGCCCGCCCAACCGGCCAGCCGGATAGGTCCGCCGGATTTCGTCGACGAACAACACGCCTGGAATGCCTAAGTTGTGCACCCGTTGTGCCATGGCAGGCGTAAGCCCGCGCCGGATCCAGACGAACCGCTTCGTCTTGTCCGCAAGGCTGCTGCGCAACGCGCGCACTTCCAGACCGGAAAACATCCGCCCCAATCGCTCGGCTGCCTCGTCCGCATCCTGGATCAGATGCGGATCGGCATAGAGCGACGGCATCTGCACGTCGGTCGCCAACAGCCGCCCGTTGCGATCCACGATATCCGGCCGCGCCAACGTCGACGACGGCGTCGACATCATCGACACGCGGATCGTGCTCGAACCCTCGTTTAGCAGGGCCAGCCGCACCAGTTGCCCACCGACCGCCACGAATGCCAGCGCCACACCAAGCGCCAGCGCGCGCGACCGCGAACGTGGCGCAGTGCCGATCATGCCCGATCCATCTGCTTTGGATGTGCTGACACGATGAGGCATGGCGTCCTCAAGGTCCCGTCGAACTGGTGGTGATGTCGCTGGAAGCCAAGCCCGGCCCCGGCAGAAGATGGCGCGCGCCCAAAGGCTCCAGCCCCAATCCCCGTGCAATCGGCTCGATCCGCTCCGGCCGTGCCAGATGCGCCCGCTCGGCCCGCAGCACCGCGATGTCGGCCCGCGCCTGCTCCGCTTCGCGTTCGCGCGAATGCAAACGGCTCTCGATCATGCGCGTGTCGTAGTTAAGACCATAAAGGAGAAACGCGCTCGCCAGCGCCATGAAGACCGCAACGAAATTTAGAATACGCATGGCCCACTCCGGTTCTTACCGGCGTCTCGGCAGAGCCGCGCGCGCATGGTCATCGGGTCAGGAGCGGCCGGCGGTGCTCCAAGCTGGAGCGTCCGTCCGGATGGCGGCCCTGAGCCGTGCCGAGCGGGCACGCGGGTTCACATCCAATTCACCTTTCTGAGGTGTTAACGGACGCGAGTTAACAATCCGGAAACTGGGCGGCGAAACTTGTATGTTCTTTTGCGGCAGATAACGCGATCCGTGGTCTGACTTGCCCGACCGTTCCGCCATGAATCTCTTAACGATTCGATCTTCCAAGCTGTGGAATGTCACCACCACAAGCCGTCCCCCGGGGCGCAGAATTTTTTCAGCCCCCGCCAATCCCCGTTCCAATTCCCCCAGTTCGTCGTTGACGAAGATGCGCAAACCTTGAAACGTCCGCGTCGCAGGATGCCGCCCGTCTTCCTTCCGCCCGTGAAACACCCGCAGCACGAGATCGGCCAACTCCTTCGTTCGCGTCAGCGGCGCCACCGCCCGCGCCTTCACGATGGCTCGCGCGATGGCCCGCGACCTCCGCTCCTCGCCATATTCGTAGATGATATCGGCGATCTGCTCTTCGTCGAACCCGTTGACGACGTCCGCAGCACTCGGCCCCTCGCGCGACATGCGCATATCGAGAGGCCCGTCGCTTTGAAATGAAAACCCGCGCTCCGCCTGGTCGATCTGCATCGACGACACGCCGATATCGAGCACGGCGCCATCGACGGCCTCAACGCCGGACTCCTCGATCGCAGCCGCCATATCTCCAAATGGACGGTGCAGCAGCGTCAGCCGCGGCGCAAACTCCGCAACAAGCCCGGCACCGGCCTCAATAGCCGTCGGGTCGCGATCAAACGCGATCACGTGCGTCCCGCCCGCCTCCAGAATGGCGCGCGTGTAGCCGCCCGCGCCAAACGTGCCGTCAATGAATGTTTCGCCGGCTTTCGGACTGAGAGCGTCCAGCACGTCCGGAAGCAACACCGGTATGTGCCGGGGCGTATCCGCTGTCGAACCGCCCCCCACGCTCATCCATCCTCTCCGTCGCCGCCGTCTGATCGCGGCGGTTGCCGTCCAAGAAGCTTACGATGCTCCTGGACTTTCTCGCGGGCGACGCGGCGGCGCTCGTCGAACCGCTCAGGCGCCCACATCTGGAATTTGTCGCCGAGCCCAACGAAAGTGACTTCGGACTGAAGACCGGCGTGGCTGCGAAGCGATTGAGGAAGGACGATGCGCCCGTCCCCATCGATCGCGATGACCTGAACGTCACCGTAGAGCGCGACAGACAGTTCGTCACGCTCATCCGAATAGTCCGGCAGGCCTGCGAGAAGCCCATCGATCTTCTGCGCAAGTCTCTCGCCGCCTGCATCGAGTGCCGGAGCATCGAGCGAAGGATAGCAATAGATTCCACCGGCGTACCCATCGCGCTCGAGTACGGCGCGGAAGGGTGCTGGGATCGACACCCGCCCTTTGGCGTCGATCTTGTTTGTGAATGTCGAGACAAAGCGGTCCATCCCCCGGTTTCGAACCTCGTCTGCGACGCCAACTTATTTTCCGGCCGGGTTCCCTCGAACCTCCCCGAAACTCACGCCCTAACCGCTCCGGCGGGGCCGTGGCAGTCGCCAGGATCTGGGCCCTCTCTCCAGATCAGCGCCACGCCACGGTTCCCTACCCGGTGCGGTCGGGCAAATATGGGATCGCATGGAATTTTATGGGCGTCAATGGATCATTAACGATTTGCCATGGGATAACCTGCCCGCTATCGCCACCCATCCGCAAAAACCCGACGCGGCGAAATCATCGACGAGACAACAAAAAAGGCCCGGATTTTCCGGGCCTTCCTTTTGGCTGTTGAACTAAAAACTGAACGATTACGGCGTCGGCGCAGTGGGCTCCAAGGCCGGCGGCGTAGTCGTGCCTGAACTGGACGAGTCCGTCGATGTCGACCCATTCGTGGGCGTGCCACTGCTCGTCGACCCGTTCGACGATGAACCATTCGTCGAAGTCGAAGACGAGGACGTCCCCGAAGTATCGGCCGGGGAGCTGGTCGATGCTGACGGATCGGACGGCGCGGCACTGCCGCTGTCCGTTCCAGTCGAGCTGGAACCGCTGGGCGAGGTCGTGGAGGGCGTCTCAGTCGCAGACGACGAAGAAGAACCGCCATCAGCCGGCGCCGTCGAAGAGTCGCTGGCCGAAGGCGCAGCCGTGCTGTCCGCCGGTGCCGACGTGTCGCTACCGGAGGTAGATCCGGAACCATCCGCTGGCTTGGCTTCGTCAGACTTGGCCTCTTCCGGCTTGGCATCGCTGCTAGCCGCCGCGTCAGCGGGTTTATCCTCAGGCTTGGCGTCACCCGACGCAGCGTCGGCCGGCCCGTCCTCAGGCTTCGTGCCTTCAGACTTGGTGTCGTCTGGCTTAGCGGCTTCCGTCGTCGCACCGTCGGTCTTGGCCTCATCCGGCTTCGCATCCACTGCAGCCGCCGGGGCATCAGCGGTGGCATCTGCTGGCTTAGCCTCCGTTGCCGCCGCCGGGGAGTCAGTCGCTGCGGGTGCGGTTTCACTGGTTGCAGCTGGCGTTTCAGCACTTGGCTCAACCGCCGGCGCAGCAGCCGGAGCACCACCCGTCAGCTTGGCGCGCTCTGCGGCAATGATGTCCTCGATCTTCTTGAACGCTTCTTCGGCAACGACCGATCCAGCGACCTTGCCTTCAAGCTCGGTGACCCGCGCCGTCAGCTGCTTCACCTGCTGCGTGGCCGCATCGCGCGCCAGCTGCACGGCTTCGACTTGCCGAACCGCATCATTGCGGCTGGCCATCATCCATCCGGCGACGCCGAGACATGCCAGCGAGACAATCGCGAACGCAGTCTTACTAATTCCTTCAAACATTCGTCTCCACTCCTCCCGGGCATCAGGGCGTGCCCCTCCCGCCACGGGCCTTGACTGACCGGCGGCATTTTATTGCCCTCAAGTCTAAGAGAAGTGTCGCCCCAGGTGAACACCTGAGTTGACGCTTTTCGCCGAATGGCAGGACTTGGCAAATAATTTTCACCTCGCACGTCCGCCGCCGGCGATTCAACCGCTGGCTGAAGACAGCCCCAAATGAGAGCGGACAGATCGCCCCGCGTGTGTGCAGCGCAGCACACGCCCGCGGACGGCAAGACCCAGCCAAACGATACGAAGAGAAAATGTCAGTTGGCCTGTAAGCCGGGTTCTGTCTGGAGTTGCCTCCGCGACGGCCATTCATCTGGGACGCCCATCGCTGGACGCCTCGAGCAACCAACCCGGATGGCGGGCCTGGAAACGGGCTTGCAGGCTGGATTTCTCCACCTGCCGGCCATCCCTATTTGGTCTTGCACCGGATGGGGTTTGCCGTGCCGGCGCCGTTACCGGAACCGCGGTGCGCTCTTACCACACCGTTTCACCCTTACCCTCGGGCAAGCCCTCGGGCGGTCTATTTTCTGTGGCACTTTCCCTGGGGTCGCCCCCGGCGGCCGTTAACCGCCATCCTGTTTCCATGGAGCCCGGACTTTCCTCCACCAGCGCGTTGTACGTGGGCCATAACGCCCCGGCCGGCAGCGGCCGTCCAGCCAACTGACACCTGTTAAGTGGCCCTCGCGGCGCTAACCGTCAAGCAAAGCATCGCGCGATCCTCAAGCCTTCGTCACCGTCCCGGCCTGATAGACCGGGCGGAACCGCCGCGCGCTGATCGTGATCCGCTCGCCGATCTGCGGCTGCGGCTGCCCCTGCAGTACAAAAATCACCGCCAGACCGCTGTCGGTCACGAGTTCACCGAACGATCCGCTCCACGAGCGCACTGTCCCGGTAAAAATCTGAGTACCCGGCTCGAACAAATCGAGGTCACCCATGGGGCAGCTCCGGTTGACGATCTCAAGTGCGCGCCAAAATGGGCCGCACCATGGTCTAGTGTCACCTACGACGCCGCACCGTGCCAAGACCTTGCGCAAACCATCGTCACCGGTCAGGCAACTGCAACATCGGGCAACGCATCGACAAGCCGGCGCAAGGTCACGAGTGTCGATTGATCCAGCCGGCTATCGACGCGCGCCGGCCGGAAGTGCAATTGAAACGCTCTGAGTATAAATCCCAGATCAGCATCGACCGGCCCCTCGGCCGCAACCCCATAGCCATAGCGCGCCAGAAGCCGGCGCGCCTCCGCCACCTCCGGACCGTCCGCATCCGGACCGATACCGGCATAATCCGAATCGATCGGCTCCGGCGGCACCCAAAACCCGACGCCCTCCTCAGCCATCCGCCGCCAATCGAACTTCTCGCCCGGATCGATCTTGCGCGACGGCGCGATATCCGAATGCGCCAGCACCCGTTCGGGCGCGATGCCATGCCGCCCGCAAATATCCTGACTAAGCGCAATCACAGCCCGCATCTGCGCTTCGGGAAATTCCGGATACCCATGCGCATGCCCCGGGTTTTGGATCTCGATTCCGATCGACGCCGAATTGATATCCGTCTCGCCATGCCACGACGACACGCCCGCATGCCAGGCCCGCATCTCCTCCGCCACCATCTGAATGACGCGCCCATCGACATCGACGACGTAGTGGCACGACACCTTGCAATCCGGACGCGACAGAACATCAAGCGACCGCTCGACACTCTCCAAGCCCGTGTAATGCAAAATCAGGATCGACGGCGTGAGACCGCGAAACCGCGGCTCGATGTTCGGCGATGGAAAAAGATCGGCAACGAGCGGGCTATCCGGCGCGCTGATCAGCGGAACCGCACTCATAGACGCGGCCCTCCAAAGCCGCGCTCCCGCGCAATGTCTTCATAAGCCGCATTAATGTGCGCAAGCTTCGATGTCGCTGTTTTAACAACACCGGGCGGCGCGCCCTGCGCCATCATCCGGTCGGGGTGCGTCTCGTGCACAAGCTTTCGATAACGCGCCTTGATCTCCTTTTCGGTCGCATCCGGCATCAAATCGAGGATGGCATAGGGGCTATCTGGATCGCGCACGAATTGATCGCGGATCGTGCGGAACTCGGTGTCGCAATAACCAAATCGCGCCGCAACCGTCTTGAGGAAATGATCTTCCGACGGATGCAAAATGCCATCCGCGCAAGCGATGTACATCAAGCACTCAAGCACCCGCCGCTTTGTCTCCGGATCGCGCTTCAGCATCTCACCGATCCGGTCGGCATAGATCTCGTAGCCCGTCACATCCTCGGCGGCCTGCTCATAGACACTTTGAAAGCGCGCGATCTCTTCCGGCGGCACGTCGAGAAACTGTTCGAAGATCATCGCTTCCGACGAGACCGCCACACCATCCGCGGCCGCCATCTTCGCCGCCAGCACAACGAACGCCGACGTAAACCCCGTCGACTGCACCCACCGCCGCCGCCGCAGAATTCCATAGGCCTTCAACCGCCGCGCCATGCGGGCAAAGAGCCCCATTCGGGGACGCTGCAGCGTATCGAGAACAGTCTGCTCGGCCATACCTCAGCACTAACCGCTTTTCCGCGGCAACAGAAGGGCAGACGCTCCCGGATTTCCCCCTCTCCCCATCGCCTTCGATGGGTGAGGGGATTAAAAAGTTGCACTTGGCTGCTGCGGCTTGCATCGCCACCCTGCTGTCCGCTAGCTGACACGAATACCGCCGCCCAATTCAAGCAGAAGAAAACAATGCCCCCCGCCGCAACAGACCATCAAAAATGGCAATTCTTCATCGACCGCGGCGGCACCTTTACCGATGTCGTCGCGCGCGACCCCGCCGGCCGCCTCCAGGTCCGCAAAGTCCTCTCCGTCAACCCCGGCGCCTATGACGACGCAGCCCTCCATGCCATCCGCCAATTCCTCGATCTTCCCGCCGGTGCCCCCATCCCCGCCACCCGCGTCAGCGCCATCAAGATGGGCACAACCGTCGCCACCAACGCGCTCCTCGAACGCAAAGGCGTCCCCACCGCCCTCGTCATCACGCGCGGGTTTGCCGACTCCCTCGAAATCGGTACCCAGGCCCGCCCCGACATTTTCGCAAAGCGCATCGTCAAACCGCAGATGCTTTATACGCATGTCATCGAAGCCAACGAACGCATGTTGGCGGATGGGACCGTCGATCAACCGTTGGACGAAGCAACCCTCACCACCGCACTCCTAGACGCCAAATCAAACGGCATCGCCTCGGTCGCCATCGTCTTCGTCCACGCCTGGGCTTTCCCCGATCACGAAATCCGCGCCGCCGAAATCGCCCGCAGCCTCGGCTTCGGCCACGTCTCCGTTAGCCACGAAATCTCGCCGCTGGTGAAACTCGTCGGCCGCGGCGACACCACCGTCGCCGACGCCTATCTCTCCCCCGTCCTCGACCGCTACGTCGCCTCCGTCGCATCCAACATCCAAAGCGATGATCGCGAAGCGCTGCCACTGATGTTCATGGCCTCCTCAGGAGGCCTCACCGCAGCGGATCAATTCCGGGCCCGCGACGCAATTCTGTCCGGCCCCGCCGGCGGCATCGTCGCCATGGCCGAAACCGCCCGCCTCGCCGGCTTCGACCGCGTCATCGGCTTCGACATGGGCGGCACCTCCACCGACGTTTCCCATTTCGCCGGCACTTACGAACGCACCTTCGAAACGGAAGTCGCCGGCGTCCGCCTCCGCGTCCCCATGCTCGACATTCACACAGTCGCTGCCGGCGGCGGTTCCATCATCCGCTTTGAGGACAACCGACTCCGGGTCGGCCCAGAAAGCGCCGGCTCGTCGCCCGGCCCCCTCTGTTACCGCAACGGCGGACCGCTCACCCTCACCGACGCCAACATGATGCTCGGCAAACTCGATCCGGACGGCTTTCCCCACATCTTCGGCCCCAATCGCAAGCTTCCGCCTGACCGGTCAGCCGTCGAAGCAGCCTTCAACGAACTCGCCCTTCAGATGGGAGGCACACTCTCCGCCCTGGATGTCGCCGACGGCGCCATCCGCGTCGGCGTCGAAAGCATGGCTGCCGCCATCCGGCGCATCTCCATCGAACGCGGCTACGATGTCACCGCCTACGCGCTGCAATGCTTCGGCTCAGCCGGCGGCCAGCACGCCTGCCTCATCGCCGACGCTCTCGGCATGGATACGATCCTAGTCCACCCGCTCTCCGGCGTTCTATCGGCCTGGGGCATGGCGCTCGCCCCCGCCCGAGCATCCCGCGAACGTTCCCTCGAACTGCCCTTCGACGAAGCAGCTCTCCGCGCCATCGAAGAAACCGCCTGGGATCTCGGCAACGATGCCACCGATGCGCTTCTCGATCAGGGCATCGACCTCGACGACATCGCGCTCACAACGCGCCTTCACCTCGCCTACGCCGGCACCGATACAGCCATTCCCGTCGACCTCTCCGAACCCGTCCTCATGCGTGCCGACTTCGAAGCCGCTCACAAGCGGCGCTTCGGCTTCACTTCATCCGATAAACCTCTCCGCATCGCGACCATCGAAGTCGAAGCAGCCAGCACCGCCACACCACCCACTGCGGAAATCGCCACCGAACCGACACCGCAAGGTACCGCAACGCGCCACTTTTTCTCCGCCGGCCAATGGCACGACGCCATCGTCCAGGCCCGCGTTGATCTCAAACCCGGCGCACCCATCCCCGGCCCCGCCATCATCCTCGAACCGCACCAGTCCGTCGTCGTCGAACCCGGCTGGACCGCCACCCTCACCGGCCGAGCCGACCTGATCCTCACCCGCACCACACCACGCGCCGCCGAACGCACCGCGCTCTCATCCACCGCACCCGATCCCATCCTCCTCGAAGTCTTCGCCAACCGCTTCAAGTCCATCGCCGAAGACATGGGCGAAGCCCTCCGCGCCACCGCCCGCTCCGTCAACATCAAGGAGCGCCTCGACTTCTCCTGCGCCCTTTTCAACGCCAAAGGCGACCTCGTCGCCAACGCGCCCCACGTCCCCGTCCACCTCGGCAGCATGGACAGCGCCGTCTCAGCCGTCCGCCACGCTTTCCGCGACGCGATGCATCCTGGCGATAGCTTCCTGCTCAACGCGCCCTACACCGGCGGCACCCACCTCCCGGACATCACCGTCGTCACGCCGGTCTTCATCGACACCCAAAGCACACCCGCCTTCTTCGTCGCCAGCCGCGGCCATCACGCCGACATTGGCGGCCTCGCTCCCGGCTCCATGAGCCCGCGCGCCAAAACCGTCGACGAAGAAGGTGTCTACATCGAACCCGCCCGTCTCGTCGCCCAAGGCCAATTCGTCGAGCGCGAAATTCACACCCTTCTCACCCACGCGAAATACCCCGCCCGCAACCCGGATGAAAACATCGCCGACCTCAAAGCCCAGCTCGCCGCCAACACGCGCGGCGTCACAGAACTCACCAATCTCGCGCGCGAATTCGGCGCTGACACCGTCGCCCGCTACATGGCCCACGTCCTCGACAACGGCGAAGCGGCTATTCGCAATTTGCTCGCCACCCTCAAAGGCGGCCACGCCCGTATCGAAACCGACCAGGGCACCGCCGTCGACGTCACCGTCAGAATCGACAACACCACGCGCTCAGCAATCGTCGACTTCACCGGCACCTCGCCTGAGCAGCCAACAAGCTTCAACGCCCCCGCCCCCGTCACCCGCGCAGCCGTACTCTATGTCGTCCGGGTACTTGCAGGCGTCCCCATCCCGCTCAACGCCGGCTGCCTGCGCCCGATCGAGATCCGAATTCCCGACGGCTCCATGCTGAGCCCACGCTATCCCGCCGCCGTCGTTGCCGGCAATACCGAGACGAGCCAGATCGTCACCAATGCAATCTTTGCTGCGCTCAATCAACTGGCACCCACGCAAGGCACGATGAACAACCTCACCTTCGGCAACGCCCGCCTGCAGTATTACGAGACGATTGCTTCCGGCTCCCCCGCCGGCCCCGATTTCGACGGCACCGCTGGCGTCCATGCGCATATGACCAACACGCGCATGACCGACCCCGAAATCCTCGAACTGCGCTATCCCGTCGTCGTCGAGGAGTTTTCAGTCCGCCGGGGTTCCGGCGGGCGCGGCCGGCACACGAGCGGCGACGGCACCCGCCGCGCGCTCCGCTTCCGCGCCCCCATGCACGTCTCCATGCTGTCCGGCTATCGCACGCTTTCACCGCCCGGCCTTAATGGCGGCGCGCCGGGCGAACGCGGCAGCAACATCGTCCAACGCACCGACGGCACAATCGAAAATCTCGGCGGCTGCGGCGAAGCCGATCTCGCCCCCGGCGATACGCTCATCATCGAAACACCCACCGGCGGCGGGTTCGGCACGCCCTGATCGCCGCGCAACGTTATCCAGTCACAGCGGGAAGATGGTCGACTATCGACGATGCGGCGGGTCGTCCCCGCCGCTTGCTCCGCGTCTAGAATCGGGCATGATCAGGAAGAATTCCCACTCGACGCATCCCTTCCGGATGCCCTGTCGATGGAGACCGCCGCATGTTGAAGGCCGCAGGCACGTTCATCCTCGCCGCTATCTTGGCCACACCTGCCTGGGCTCAGAAGCTCGGCGATCCCATCGAACCGTTCATTTTCACGCTCGTCACCCCCGAAGCCGATATGACGGCCCGCGAAGTCACCGAGCGGCTCTACAAGGCCAAAGCCGGCGAACGCATCGACCTCTCCGGCCGCGACCTCACCTATCTTGATCTGGCCACAATCGACTTCAAAGGCGCGAGCCTCGCCCGCACCGACCTCTACGGAGCCGACTTCACCGGCGCCAACCTGAAAGGCGCCGATCTCTCCGCGACCCGCCTCGACCGCGCAGTGTTGATCCGCGCCGATCTCTCGGGCGCCAATCTCGCCGGAGCCACGATCCTGCGCCCGACCATTTACTCAGATATGAACAACCACCTCGCCGACGCACCGCGCTTTTCGGGCGCCAACCTGCGCGGCATCAAGGTGCAAGCCGAATTATCCGGTGCCGATTTCCGTGGCGCCGATCTCACCGACGCCGACTTCCATCCCCTTGAACAGCGCGCTGGCGAAGGCACGCTCACGACGCTGCGCAAGAACGTCGTCAAATCCTGCGACTTCTCCGGCGCCACACTCCTGCGCGCCAACTTCTCGGAATCCGTCCTCACCTTTTCGCGCATGACCGGCGCCGACCTGCGCGACGCCAACTTCGCACATGCCGATCTCTCGAAGGTGGATTTTCAAGGCGCCGATCTCTCCGGCGCCGATTTCACTGAAGCCGATCTCGACGGCGCCAACCTCGTCGGCGCCCGCGGCCTCGATAGCGCCAAAGGCTTCGAAACCTCCAAAAACCTCGACAAAGCCTTCCGCTAAGTCAGCCGCCACCTCACGCGTCGATGAAATCTTCCACGCGCTTCGGCTTCGGCACATCGGTGATGAACGCTTCCAGCGCGTCGAGCCCGCGCGGCACCGGACCTCCATAAGCCCAGTCCAGAAGCTCCACCGTGTGGACCACCGGAATTTTCATACCGCCGGCCAACTGCGTGATGCAGCCGATATTGCCTGCCGCCACCACATCCGGCCGCGTCGTCTTGATGTTGGCCACCTTGCGATCACGCAACTGCGTCGCGATCTCCGGCTGCAGGATGTTGTACGTCCCCGCCGACCCGCAGCAGATATGTCCCTCGGGCACATCCACCACGCTGAAGCCTGCCTGCGAGAGCAAGGCCGTCGGTTCGTCCGTTATGTTCTGGCCGTGCTGCAGCGAACACGCCGAGTGATACGCCACCTTGATCGACGACCACCGCACCGGCGCCCCAATCCCGACGCCCGCCACGAACTCGCTCACATCCCGCGCCAGATCCGCGATCTGCTTGGCCTTGGCCGCATAAGCCGGATCATCGGCAAGTAGATGCCCGTAATCCTTCACCACGGTGCCACAGCCCGATGCGTTAACGATCACCGCATCCACCGGCCCCTTGCCGATCTCTTTCACCCACGCATCGATATTGCGCCGCGCCTGCGCCTTCGCTTCCTCTTCCCGTCCGAGATGATGCACCAGCGCCCCGCAGCACCCCGCCCCCGGTGCCACCACAACATCGATGCCGCGCCGCGCCAGCAACCGGATAGTCGCATCGTTGATCGACGGCCGCAGCACCTGCTGCGCGCATCCGGCCAGCAGGATCACCCGCGCCCGCCGCTCAGCCTTCGTCGCCGCCGTCCCGGGGCCTGAATAATGCGCCGCCTTCGGCAACACCGCCGGCGCCATGTCGATCATGGTCGCCAATTCCTTGAACCCGATCCGCCGCATCAGCCCTCGAAACGGACGCGCGAGCGGGGCAGCCCTGAGCGCCCACCGGAACCGCCTGGGATAAGGTACGACACGCGCCAGAAGCTCGCGCATCATGCGCGCCTTCGCCGGCCGCGGCGCCTTCTCCTCGATATAGGCCCGCGCATGATCAACAAGGTGCATGTAATCGACGCCCGACGGGCACGTCGTCATGCACGACAGACAAGACAGGCAGCGGTCGATGTGGTGGCGGACCTCCACACTCGGATCGCGCCCGCCCTCGAACATGTCCTTCATCAGGTAGATGCGCCCGCGCGGACTATCGCGCTCGTCGCCGAGCACAACGTACGTCGAGCACACGGCCGTACACAGCCCGCAATGCACGCACCGGCGCAGAATGCGGTCCGCCTCCGCTAGGCGCGGATCGGCAAGCTGCTCGGCCGTGAAATTCGTCTGCATGCCGTCTCCTGCTGCGGGCGCGCGCGACCGCCGCCCTCACATCGTCTGATACATCCGGCCCGGATTGAGCAAACCCTGCGGATCGAAGACCTCCTTCAAACCGCGCGACAGCTTTTCCAGCGCCGGTGCCTGTGGCTGGAACACCTCCACCTCGCGTCGCACCGCCTCGCGCGCCCGGATCAGCGTTGCGTGTCCGCCCGCGATCGCCACCGCACGCCGGATATCGGCCGCGCCCGCATCCGCGCAATCGGGAATCTCGATCCACACAAGTCCGCCGGACCAGTCATACGTCGCCTCGACCGGCATATGCCGCCGCAGCGTGGCGACCAACTCCGCCGCCTTGCGTGGCGACGTCGAAACGCGCCACAAAATATCGTCCGAAAACGTCACCGGCACCAGCCGCCGCATCTCGCCCCAAAAGCCCAGCGACGCCTCAAGATCCAGCTCCATCGGCTGGCCATAAGCCTTCAGCGCCTCCATCAGCCGCCCCTTGCGGTAGCGCACCGACTTCATAAAGTTCTCGATCCGCAATGCCGTGATCGACGTTGCCCGCCCGCCGATGGGCGCCGTCGCGATCCGCGCGGCATGCTTGGGCGTCAGATGCACCGTGCCGGACACTTCATAGGGCGTGCCCATCGCGAGCGACATCATTTCCACCGCGAGGTCTTCCGGCAGTCCGGTGTAAACGAGCGTCGCGATGTCGTCAGGCAACGGCGCGACCTTGAACGTCACTTCCGTCATCACCGCCAGCGTGCCCCAGCTTCCCGTCAGCGCGCGCGCCACGTCGTATCCAGTGACATTCTTCATCACCCGCCCACCGGACTTGAAGATCTCCGCCCGCCCGTTGACACCGCGCAGCCCGATCAGATGATCCCGCGCCGATCCCACGCTGATCCGCCGCGATCCCGAGTTGTTGGTCGCGAACACCGCGCCGATCGTTTGCATCCCCTGCGGCGCCGCCAGCGCGACACCGTAGTCCAGCGGTTCAAAAGGAAGCATCTGTCCGCGCGATGCCAGCTCCACCTCGATCTGCGAAACCGGCGTGCCCGCCCGCGCCGACATCACGAGTTCAGTCGGCTCATAAAGCGTGATCCCGCGCAAGCTGGCCGTCGTCAGCAGCCCCGCCGCTTGAACGGGATGACCGATCCCGCGCTTTGATCCCGCACCGACGATCTCGACGGCCATATTCTGCGCGCCGAGCTGCGCCAGCATACTCTTCAATTCCCAATCGGCCGCGGGTCTGAGGATATCGGTCACGGATGTTACGCCTCACTCGGCCGCAATGGCAGGATCACTCGCACGCGGCGCCAGAACTGGACGCCCGTCGAGCGGAAACACCTTGGCCGGATTGAGCAGCCACTGCGGATCGAACAGCGTCTTGATCCGCATTTGCTGCGCCAGATCCACATCCGAAAACTGCACACGCATCAGATCGCGCTTCTCGATTCCCACGCCATGTTCACCCGTGAGGCACCCGCCGGCCGCCACGCACAGCCTCAGCACGTCAGCACCCGCTTGCTCGGCCCGCTCCGCCTGCCGTGCATCGTTGGCGTCATACATGATCAGCGGATGCAGATTACCGTCGCCCGCATGGAATACGTTAGCGACGCCCAACCCATATCGCTTGCAGATGTTGGAGATCTCCTCCAGCACATACGTCAGCTGCGATAGCGGAATGGTCCCGTCCATGCAGAGGTAGTCCGCCTTGCGCCCGATCGCACCGAATGCGCTCTTGCGGCCCTTCCATATTTTTGCGCTCTGCGCATCGTCCGCGCTGATGACCAGCGACGATGGCCCCAACTCCTGCGCGATGCCGGCGATGTAACCCAGCCGGTCGGCGATCTCTTCCTCCGACCCTTCCACTTCGACGATCAGTAGCGCATCGACGTCGAGCGGATAGCCCGCCTTGGCGAACGCCTCGCACACCTCGATCGCCGGCCGGTCCATGAACTCGATCGCTACCGGCACGATGCCCGACGCGATGATCCGCGACACGCAGATGCTGGCCTTGGCCGTTGACTCGAAACCGATCAGCATCGGCCGCGCGCCCTCCGCCAGCGGCAGAATGCGCACCGTAGCCTCCGTCACGATTCCAAGCTGTCCTTCTGATCCGACAATCAAAGCCATAATGTCATAGCCGTCTGCATCCAGATGCGCCCCGCCGATCTCGATGACCGTTCCATCGATCGTCACCATCTTGACGCCGAGTACGTTGTTGGTTGTCACGCCGTACTTCAGGCAATGCGCCCCACCCGAGTTCATCGCGATGTTTCCAGCCAGCGTGCACGCCAGCTGGCTCGAGGGATCGGGCGCATAGAAAAATCCAGCCGGCCCGACAGCGGCCGAAATCGCAAGATTGGTGATGCCCGTCTCAACGCGAGCGAACCGCGCCGAGGTATCGACCTCGAGCACTTTGTTCATGCGCGAGACACCGATCACGATTGCGTCTTCGGCCGGCAAAGCACCGCCGCAAAGCGATGTCCCTGCCCCGCGCGGAATGACCTTGATCCCGTTGCGATGGCAATACGCCAGAACCTGCGCCACGCCTTCAGTTGTGTCCGGCAGCACGACGGCCAGCGGCATGCACCGGTATGCCGTGAAAGCATCTGTCTCATAAGCCAGCCGCCCGTCCTCATCCCCGATCACGGACGCATGGCCCAGGATCGCAACGAGATCTTTCACGATCGCTTCGCGGCGAGCGACGACGGCAGATTCGGGCTCAGGCAGGAGAATTGCGGTCATCGGGCTCTTTTTCGGGGGGGCCGGCGCGGTCAGACCCGCCGATCCAAGTTTATGGTTAACCAGCTGAACTGCCAAGCGATTAGGCGAACACCCGGGTCCAAAGTTGATCTTCAACGCTCAAGAATAGGTGATTCACGTCCTAAGTACCGTTACGTCACAATCCAAACACCTCATAACCGACAATCAAAACTACGTTGAAGGTCCTACGGCAGAACAGTGCCGATTTTTTAATCGAGGCTTAAATCGTGACGGCAATCAGTGACTTCGACATTTTCGCACGCGTCGCCCGCACCGGCAACATGTCGGCAGCGGGGCGCGAAATGGGTTTGTCCCCGGCCGTCGTCTCCAAGCGCATCAGCCTGCTGGAAGAGCGTTTGGGCGCACGCCTGTTCCAACGCACCACGCGCCAACTCACCCTGACGGAGACTGGCGAAGGCTACTTCCGCCGCGTCGTCGACATCCTGAGCCTCATCGCCGAAGCCGATGACTTCGTCAGCCGCCGCAACACCAACCCCCGCGGCCAACTGAAAGTGACCGCCCCCACGACCTTCAGCCGCTATCACTTGGCACCCTACCTGTCGAAGTTCCTCGAATCCTATCCCGAGATCCACCTCGACCTCCACCTCACGGACAACTACGTCGACATCATCCGCGACGGCTTCGACCTCGCCATCCGCATCGGCGAACTCCAGGATTCCTCGCTCGTGGCGCGCAAGCTCTCGCCCGATACGCGCCTCATCGTCGCCGCGCCCGAGTATCTGGAAAAGAATGGCACACCGAAATCGCTGAAGGAGTTGGAAAATCACAACTGCCTCAGCGCCGGCGCGCAAGAAGTCTGGGCGCTAGACGGTCCTGGCGGCCTCCAGGAAGTCCGCGTCAAAGGCAACATCCGCTCCAACTCCGCCGATCTTATCCGCGAAGCGCTCATTGGTGGCCTCGGCATTGGTCTGCGCGGCACGTGGGAGATCGGACCGGAAATCCAGAGCGGCAAACTGAAGATCGTCCTCCCGCAATACCGCGGCTCGTCGAAGATGGCCGTCTTCGCCGTCTATCCCTCGCGCGACTTCATGCCGGCCAAGGTCGATGTCTTCCTGGAATTCCTCGGCCAGCACTTCGGCGCCGAACCGTACTGGGACAAGAATCTCGACATCGGCGCTAAACCAGCCACCGCAGCCAAACCTCCCGCACGCACAACCAAAGCCCCCGCCAAGCGCGTTGGTGGAGCCGTCTAAAGCCGTCCCTCCTCGTCGTTGCCATCGGCACCACACTCCCCTATCCCTGGAGCCTGCGTTGCTCTCAGGGGAACCAACTTCGTGCCCGCACCCCACGCCGGTCTCTTCGTGACCTGCCTCGTCGATCTCATGCGGCCCTCAATCGGCTTCGCCGCAGCGCGCCTGATTGAAGCCGCCGGATGCATGGTCGTCGTGCCAGATCGCCAAACCTGCTGCGGCCAACCCGCCTACAATTCCGGCGACCGCGCCACCGCCAAGGCTCTCGCCCTGCAAACCATTCGCGCCTTCGCCGATTGCGAGTACGTGGTCGCACCCTCGGGCTCGTGCGCCGCCATGCTGAAGGTCCACTATCCCCGCCTCGTCTCAGGCGAACCGGATCTCGAAGCCGAAGCCCGCGCCTTCGCCGCCAAGGTCCACGAACTCTGTACCTTCCTGGCTGACATTCGCCCCATCGCCGATGTCCCCGGCCGCTATGACGGCCGCGTCACCTATCACGACGCGTGCTCCGGCCTGCGCGAACTGAGCATCAAGTCCGCCCCGCGCCGTCTCCTTGCGAAGGTGCCGGGCCTTAAACTCGCTGAAATGCCGGAACCGGAGGCGTGTTGCGGATTCGGCGGCCTGTTCGCCGAAAAGTACGCCGACATCTCCAACGCGATTGTCACGCGCAAAACCGACAACGCCGCCACCGCGGAGGCCAGCCTCGTGCTCGCCGGCGACCTCGGTTGCCTCATGAACATGGCCGGCAAACTGACGCGCACCGGACGCCCGCTCGCCTGCCGCCACATCGCCGAAGTGCTCGCCGGCGAACTCACTGATCCGCCCATCGGCCACAGCGCGGTATCGGCACCGTGAAACCTGACACCGCCCAGTTTCGCGAGAACGCGGCAGCGGCCATCGCCGACCCGCGCCTCCAATCCGCCCTCGCCAAATTGCCCGGCGGCCTTGTCGCGCAGCGCCGTGCCGCCGTGACAGCACTTCCCGAATTCGAAGCGCTCCGCGACGAAGCCCGAGCCATCCGCGACGCGACGTTGGCCAATCTCGCCACCCACCTCGAAGCCTTCGAAGCCAAGGCCACCGCCATGGGCTCCCACGTCCATTGGGCCACCGACGCAGACGAAGCCCGCCAAACGATCTCCAATATCTGCAACACAGCCAACGCCCGCCTCGTCATCAAGGGTAAGTCGATGGTGACGGAAGAAATCGGCCTCAACGCCTATCTACAGAACAGCGGCATCGAAGTCGTCGAAAGCGATCTCGGCGAATACATCATCCAGAAGCGCGGCGAAGCCCCCAGCCACATCATCGCCCCCGCCATCCATCTCACCGAAGCCGACGTCGAAGCCGACTTCCGCTCCTATCATACGCACCTCGATCGCGACCGCGAACTGGGCACCCCCGAACGCCTCGTCGCCGAAGCCCGCGCGGTTCTGCGCGAGAAGTTTCTCAACGCGGATGTCGGCATCACCGGCGCCAACTTTCTCATCTCTGAGACCGGCTCATCCATCATCGTCACCAACGAAGGCAACGGCGACCTCACGCAAATCCTCCCACGCATCCACATCGTCGTCGCCACCATCGACAAAGTCGTCCCCACTCTTGATGAAGCAATGACCTTGCTGCGCGTCCTCGCCCGCTCCGCCACCGGCCAGGACATGACCGCCTACACAACGCTCGCCACCGGCCCGCGCCGCGCGGACGATCTCGATGGCCCCACCAAATGCCACATCGTACTCATCGACAACGGCCGCACGGAGATGCTCGCATCAGACATGCGCGAAGCCCTCCGCTGCATCCGCTGCGGGGCCTGCATGAACCACTGCCCGGTCTACAACGCCATCGGCGGCCACGCCTATGGCTGGGTCTATCCCGGCCCCATCGGCGCCGTGTTGACACCCGCCCTCCTCGGCATCACTGAGACGAGGCACCTACCCAACGCCTCGACTTTCTGCGGCGCCTGCGAGTCCGTCTGCCCCGTTAAAATCCCGCTTGTCTCACTCATGCGCACCTGGCGTGAACGCGCCCACAACCAAGGCCCGCGCACACGAGGCGCGCGCATCCTCGCAAAGCTCTGGTCAGCCGCCGCCACGCGCCCCGCGCTCTATCATCTGCTCGCCCGCTTTGCCGTCGCCATCGCCGGAGCGCTTGGCCGCGCGAAAGGCCGCTTCCGCAGACTTCCCATCGCGCGCGGCTGGTTGAAACACCGCGATCTGCCCGCCCCACAAGGCCGCACCTTCCAGCAACTCTGGAAAGAAGCCGAACGCGGGGTTCCCCGATGAGCCGCAACGCCATCCTCGCTCGAATTCGCGTCGCAAACCCGGCCCCACAATCACCGCCACACGAAGCAAAGCCAGCACCCGCCAGCCTCGCATCAGCCGGCGCCGATGCCGTCCTCCGCTTCCGCACCGCCGCCGAAGCCAAAGGCGTCATCGTCGTCGACGTCGATCAACCCGCGAACCTACCACTTGCCGTCGTGCGCACGCTGTCGGCTGCCAACATCCCGGTCGATACCATCCGCCTCAACGATCCCGCGCTCTTAGCCCTGCCTTTGAGCGACGCAAACGTCACCCTCACGCGCGGCGCGGCCGAACCGCATGACCGCTTGTCGCTCTCCAGAGCCGTGGCCGCCGTCGCCGAAACCGGCTCGCTCCTGCTTGCCTCCGGCCCGGATAATCCATCGAGCCTCGCCTTCCTGCCCGAAACGCATCTCGTCACAGTCCAACGCTCAACCATCATCGGTACGTTCGAGGAAGCGTTCGCCCTCCTGCGCACCCGCTACGGCAACAGCCTCCCCCGCACGATCAACATCATCTCAGGCGCCTCCCGCACCGGCGACATCGGCGGCCGCATCGTCCAAGGCGCTCACGGCCCGCGCCAGCTCTTCGTCTTCATCATCTGAAACGAAAACAGGGTGCCGCGAACGGCACCCTGCAAAATCGTCAGCGTGTCCGCCGGGCCTTACTTGCCCCGGCAGCTCTGCAGACACTTGGTCAGCTCCGCATCGCAGCTCGGATCGCCAGCCTTGGCCTTCCGGCACGCATTCTCTTGCGCGTAGCATTGCGCCGCGCACTGATTGGCGAACGCCGTATCGGCGCCCGTCAAATGTCCGCCCGCGGTGAGAACCGCATAAGCGGCACCGACCGCCACAAGGGCGTATGTCCAGGTTGTCTTTCTCACCGTCGTCCTCCGCGCCCATCCGGGCTCAAAGCCAGCTTACATGGCGAAGCTTCCCGCCTCGTTATGCCCGTTCTACCCGTCTGAGGATGAACGCGACCTGAACCGGGATCAAGCACAAGTCCCTAAAAAGCCAGCTCGACAAAAATGGGATCAACCGACCCATTCCACCGCCCGTGGTACCGCTCAAGCAGATCATCCGCCACGGTTTTCCGGTCGTGAACCAGTTCGAACAGCGGCTCAAGGTAAATGGTTTCATCCTGCCCAAACGGGTTCACCTGCGCCCGCCGCCTCAGTCCACCGCGCGAGATATGCAGCACGTCCAGCGCCATCTGCCACACGGTTGTATCGCGGAACGGTGTCTCGAACGCCAACCGCGGAACATCGTTCCTGAGCCCCTGCCGCTCCTCCGCCGACCAGCCCTTCACATACTGCCACGCCGCGTCCAGCGCCTGCTCGTCATAGAGCAGCCCGACCCAGAACGCCGGCAACGCGCAAATCCGCCGCCACCGCCCGCCGTCCGCCCCGCGCATCTCCAAGAACCGCTTCATGCGCACTTCCGGAAACAGCGTCGTGAGATGGTCCGACCAATCGTCGAGCGTCGGCAGTGCACCCGGCAACGCATCGAGTTTGCCCGCCATGAAGGTCCGGAACGAGGCTCCCGCCACGTCGATGTACTGCCCATCGCGGTAAACGAAATACATTGGCACATCGAGCGCGTAGTCGACGTAACGCTCGTATCCCATGCCGTCCTCGAAGACGAAGGGCAGCATCCCCGTCCGGTTCGGATCGGTATCGCGCCACACTTCACTGCGCAGCGACTTGAACCCGTTTGGCTTGCCTTCCGTAAACGGCGATGACGCAAACAACGCCGTCGCGATGGGCTGCAAGGCCAGCGACACGCGCAGCTTCTTCACCATGTCGGCTTCGTCGGCGAAGTCGAGGTTCACCTGGATCGTCGCCGTCCGGTACATCATGTCGAGACCGCGCTTGCCCACTTGCGGCATGTAGCGCGTCATCACGCCATAGCGCTGCTTCGGCATCCGCGGCGTTTCATCGAGCGTCCACTTCGGCGAAAACCCGAGCCCGAAGAACCCGATGCCGAGATCTTCCCCGACATCGATCACCTCGCGCAGATGCTCCTGAGTCTCCGCCGCCGTTTGATGCAAGTTCTCCAGCGGCGCACCCGACAACTCGAACTGCCCGCCAGGCTCCAGACTGATCGTCCCGCCGATCCCGCCCTGCGTCTCGCTATCCGGCCGCTTCAGCGCGATGATATTCGCGCCTTCCATGATCGGCTCCCACCCGTAACGCTGGATGAGCGCCTCCATCAGCGCCCGGATGCCGTCGGGGCCCTCATAGGGAACCGGCGTCAGGCAGCAAGTATGGAAGACGAACTTCTCGTGCTCCGTGCCGATGCGCCATTGCGCTTTTGGCTTCTCGCCAGCCGCAATCCAGCCGACGAGATCGGCCCGCGACGTCACGATCGGGCTGGCTTGACCGGTTTGGCGGGTGGACATCGAAATCCTTGAAAGACGGCGCAGGGGTCCGCAGGGTCATCCCCCACATCGATCAAAAGCTTATGACGGCGCGCCCCCCGCCAGACAAGGGCCCACAACAGTGCCGAGACAACCCGGCAAGGGTACGTTGCTAAGACCATGCCGGATGCCCCGACCTAGATCTCAGGTCCAATCGCCAAGCGTTGCATTGACGACCGCCAGCGCTGCCACCGCCGCCGTATCCGCCCGCAGGATGCGCGGCCCGAGCGAAATCGTGCGCACAAACGGCCGCCCCCGAATCAGTTCGCGTTCCTCGTCCGTAAACCCGCCCTCCGGACCGATCAGAACTGCGACCGGTCCAACCGCCACCTCCCGCAAAGCCGCAACCGGATTGGCAATCTCCGCACCCTCGTCGCAAAAGATCAGCGTCCGCCCTGCGTCCCACGCATCCAACACCGCGCCAAGCTTCTGCGGCTCGGCCACCTCTGGCACACGCAAAATCCCACACTGCTCCGCCGCCTCGATCACATTCGCCCGCATGCGGTCCAGATTAACGCGCTCCGCGATCGTCCGCCGCGTCAGCACCGGCCTAAGCCGCTTCACGCCCATCTCGGTCGCCTTTTGCACCATGTAGTCGAGGCGCGCGTGCTTCAGCGGCGCGAACAGATACTCGACGTCCGGACCCTCGCTTTGCGCGCGCGTCGGCGCCTCGATCCTGAGCACCGCGGCCTTTTTGCTCACCGGTTCCAGAACGGCCCGCCATTCCCCGTCCCGCCCGTTGAACACGAGCAGCGCCGCCCCGGCTTTCATCCGAAGAACGTTAACAAGATAATTGACCTGTTCAGGCGTACACGCGACGCCCGCCCCCGCATTGAGCGGCGCATCGACATAGACGCGTTGCGATGTGAAGTCGTGGATAGCCATGGTACCTCTGCGCCCCTCTCATGACCCGAACCGGACATGTCCGCAACCGCCGTTGCACCGCCTGGGGCGGGGGTTTACGGTGCAGCCAACCGCAAGCCAAAAAGCAGAAACTCCACGTCATGAGCGACACGACCACGTCTGAACACGGCCCCGCCGCCGGTCTCCCGCCGGTCTCGGATGCCCCGCGCGACAACTGGGTCGACCGCTACGCTCCCGACAGCGTGCGCCCCTATCTGCGCCTCATGCGCCTCGACCGGCCCATCGGAACATGGCTCCTGCTCTTTCCCTGCTGGTGGTCGCTGGCGCTCGCCGAAATCGACGAAGGCCTCCCACATCCCTCCCTCTGGTACATGCTGCTCTTCGCCATCGGCGCCCTCGTCATGCGCGGCGCCGGTTGCGCCTATAATGACTACGTCGACCGCGACTTCGACGCCCAGGTCGCCCGCACCGCATCCCGACCGATCCCGTCCGGTCAGGTCACACCCGAAGACGCCCTCGTCCTCGTCGGCGTGTTGGGCTTCATCGGCCTCGCCGTACTTCTCCAGTTCAACTGGTTCACCGTCTTCCTTGGCGCGTCCTCGCTGCTGTTGGTCCTCATCTACCCCTTCATGAAGCGCTTCACCTACTGGCCGCAGGTCATCCTCGGCCTCGCCTTCAACTGGGGCGCGCTCGTCGGCTGGGCGGCAGACGAAGGCTCGCTCGATTGGGCCCCCATCGCGCTCTACTTCGGCGCCGTCGCCTGGACCATCGGCTACGACACGATCTATGCGCATCAGGATACCGAAGACGACCTGATGCTCGGCCTCAAATCCACCGCGCTGCGGTTTGGCGAAGACAGCCCCACCTGGGTCGGCGCGTTCTATTCCGCAGCCATCGTCTTGTGGACTATCGCCGGCTTCCTCGGCGGCGCGCACTTGATCTTCTTCCTCGCGCTCGCCCTCGTCGGCCTGCAACTCGCTTGGCAGGTCTCCACCCTCGACACCACCGACAGCGCCAACTGCCTCCGCCGCTTCCGTTCCAACCGCGAAGTCGGCCTCGCCCTCTTCCTAGGCCTCGCCGCCGACACGCTCCTCTCCTGGTGGAGCGGGTTCGCGTAACCACCCACAGGTGTGATTCCGGGCCTTGTGCCCGGGACCCATTCACCCACAAGCGCGACTCGTCGTTAGGTCACTGCCCGCACAACATGCTCAAAAGCTTGCTGCCCTAAGCCACCGCCCCATCAATCTCGCGCATGGCCGCTGCATCGCGCGCCGAAAGATCGGGATAAGCCGGATCGCTGCCGACATCCTTGGTGATCCGCCACGACCGCGCGCACTTGGTGCCTTCGGCCCGCCTCGGGATCACACCGACGCTCTTAACATCCGACGCCACTACCGCATCCGCCGGCAACGGACCCGCGATGACTTCGATACCTGACGTGAGACACACCTCCGCCATATCGAGACCGTCGAGCCCGCTCATCAGATCAGCGTCATCGACATAAACAACCGGTGCAGCCTCCAGCGACGACCCAATCCGCTTCGCCGCCCGCTCCAATTCCAGCGCCGCCGTCACCGCCGAACGCACCTCGCGCACTCGGTCCCACTTCGCCGCCAAATTATCATCGCGCCATTCGCGCGGGATCTTCGGAAACCCAGCCAGATGGATCGACGCCTCACCCGGACGGTAAAGCGCGTACGCCTCCTCCGCCGTGAACGACAGGATCGGCGCCAGCCACTTGAGGATCGCATCGCACAGATGATCGACCACCGTCAGCGCCGCCCGCCGCTTCACGCTCGACGGCCCCTCGCAGTACAGCGTGTCCTTGCGGATATCGAAGTAGAACGCCGACAGTTCCGTGTTCATAAAGTGCGACAGCAGCGCCACGACCTTGCGGAAGTCGTACGTCTCATACGCATGCCCGATATCGTGATCCAACTCCGCCAGCCGGTGCAGCATCAGCCGCTCCAGTTCCGGCATCTCGTCGACGTTCACACCACGCCCATCAAAGTGCGCCAGCGCACCGAGCATCCACCGCACGGTGTTGCGCAGCTTGCGATAGGTCTCCGAGAATGTCTTCAGGATTTCGGGCCCGATCCTGAGATCGTCCGAGTAATCCGACGCCGCCACCCACAGCCGCAGAATATCCGCGCCCGACTTCGCCATCACATCCTGCGGCGCGACAACGTTGCCGAGAGATTTGGACATCTTCTGTCCCTTCTCATCGAGCACGAAGCCGTGCGTCAGCACGACGTCATACGGCGCATGCCCGCGCGTCCCGCAACTCTCCAAGAGCGACGACTGAAACCACCCGCGATGCTGGTCCGACCCCTCCAGATACATCACGCGATCCTGCCCGCCCTTGACGAGGCTCTTGCGCGAAATCCCCTTCAAACCCGGAAACGCAACAGGGTCTTCCAGCGTGAACGCATGCGTCGAACCGGAATCGAACCACACATCGAGCACGTCGCGCACCTGCTCCCACTTGGCCAAGTCGCCCTTCGCCACAAGCCCATCGAGGAACCGTTCCTTCGCCCCCTCCTCGAACCACACGTCCGCACCCTTCTCGGCAAACGCCGCCTCGATGCGCGACACCAATTCGCCAGAGTGTTTCCAAGTCGCGTTCGGAATGATCTCGTCGGTCTCGACATTGCGAAACACCGTGATCGGCACACCCCACGCCCGCTGCCGCGACACAACCCAATCCGGCCGCGTCTCGATCATGCCGTTGATGCGGTTCCGCCCCACCTCCGGCACCCACTGCACCCGCTCAATCTCATTGAGCGCAAGGTTCCGAAGCGTGTTGTCGTCCAACATTTCGCGAATTGGCTTTGGCGTTTGCCCCGACGGAGCCAACTGCTTATCCATCGCAATGAACCACTGTGGTGTGTTCCGGAAAATCACCGGCTTCTTCGACCGCCACGAATGCGGATACTGATGCTTCAGCCGCCCGCGCGCGATGATGTTACCAGCCTCCGCCAGCGCCTTGATCACCGCGTCGTTGGCATCGCCCTTGTCGCCGTTCTCTTTCAGAACGCGCTTGCCCGTGAACCCCGGCGCAGCCTTCGTCAGAACCCCATCCGCATCGACCGTGAACGGGATCGACGTATCGATGCCCCGGTCATGCAGCGCCTTCTGGTTCTGCATCCAGATGATGTAGTCGTCCGCACCATGCCCCGGCGCCGTATGCACAAACCCCGTCCCCGTGTCGTCCGTGACGTGATCGCCGTCGAGCAGTGGAACGTCAAAGTCGTATCCAAGAGACGCGAGCGGGTGGCGACACACAACATCCTCAAGAGCATGCGCGTCATCCAAACGCTCAAAGGAATTTACCTTTGCAGCTTTGAATACATCGGCAGCCAAGTTGTCCGCCAAGATTAGGCTTTCACCGGTCTTGAGCCAGTTACCCTCTGGGGCGTCGGTCACGTAGTAGATGCCGTACTTGATCTTGCGTGAAAACGAGATCGCGCGATTACCAGGCAGAGTCCATGGAGTGGTCGTCCAGATAACTACCGACGCTCTATTGGCAGCGTCGACCGTATCAACACTTGGAACTTTTCGATCACCTACCCACGCTGCGTGAGACTTCGACTTTTCCGGATCTGAATTCACCGGAAACTTCACCCAAACCATATCTGACTGATAGTCCTGGTACTCGACCTCCGCTTCCGCGAGCGCCGTCTTCTCGACGACGCTCCACATCACCGGCTTGGACCCGCGGTAAAGCAGCCCGTTCTCGGCAAACTTCATGATCTCGCGCGCGATCGTCGCTTCCGCACGAAACGCCATCGTGGAGTAAGGATTATCCCAATCGCCCACCACGCCGAGCCGCTTGAACTCGTCGCGCTGCACGGCAAGCCACTTGGCCGCGAACTCCCGGCACTCCTGCCGGAACTCGTTCACCGGCACCTCGTCCTTGTTCCGGCCCTTCGCGCGATACTGCTCCTCGATCTTCCATTCGATCGGCAGCCCGTGACAGTCCCAACCCGGCACGTAGTTGGAATCAAACCCCAGCATCTGCTGCGACTTCACCACGAGATCTTTGAGGATCTTGTTCAGCGCATGCCCGATGTGGATGTTGCCGTTGGCATAGGGAGGCCCGTCGTGCAGCACGAACTTCGGACGGCCCTTCGATTGCTTGCGGATCGCCTCATAAAGCCCGGTCTCGTCCCACTTCTTGAGAAGCTTCGGCTCCAGCTCCGGCAACCCCGCCCGCATCGGAAACTCGGTCTTGGGCAAAAACAGCGTCGCGCCCCAGTCACGCCCCTCCGCGCCCGCCACTTCAGATCCGCCCTTATCCTTGGCCATCGTTCTCAGGTCTTTCGCTCAATCAATGATTTGGCCCGCGTTCTAGCAACCGCAGAGCCCCCCGTCACGCGCCACCCCTCAGGTGTCATCCTCGGGCTTGTCCCGAGGACCCATCGGGCCACGAAGTCGGTCCCGCAGTCGTCTGGGCTAGGCGCTAGACTGTCCCAGCCAAAACATCCCGCACCTTAGCGACATCCGCGTCCATCTGCTGAACCAGCGCCTCGGCGCTGTCGAACTTCCGGTCTTCGCGAATGAAGGCGATGAACTCGACCTCCATCTCCTGACCGTAAAGATCGCCGTCGAAATCTAAGAGAAACACTTCCAGCACCGGCATCCCATCGTCGAACGTTGGCCGCGTCCCAAGATACGCCGCCGCATCGTGAACGGCCCCGCCAACATGCGCGCGCACGGCGTAAATCCCATGCCCCAGCGCAGTGCCTTTTGGCATCGGCACGTTCGCCGTCGGATAGCCCATGCCGGTCCCGCGTTTCGCCCCGCCGATCACCCGGCCGCGCACACGCCACCGCCGTCCCAGTTCCACCGCCGCGCCCGCCACATCGCCCTGCGCCAGCTTAAACCGGATCGCGGTCGACGAAAAAACCTCGCCCCCCTCGGCCACCGGCGGCACTACGACAACCTCGAAATCATACTCAATACCGGCCAAAATCATCGATTCCGGACTACCGCGCCGTTGCCGTCCGTAATAGAAATCGTACCCCACCACCACGCCGCGCACATCGAGCCCCTGCGCCAAGACGTTGTCGGTGAATTCGAAGTGTTCCAGCTTGGCAAGCTCCGCATCGAACGGCACCACCACCACGAAATCGAGTCCCATGGTCTCAAACACCGCGATCTTCTGATCGAGCGGCGTCAGCCGGAAATGACTCTCGTTCGGGTGAAAAAACTCGCGCGGATGCGGCTCGAAAATCATCACGCCCGCCGGCAGCGAACGCTCGCGCGCCGCCTTCACTGCTTCGCCGATGAGCGCCTGATGCCCCTTGTGCACGCCATCGAAGTTGCCGATCGCGACCACACCGCCACGGATCGCGGGCGGCACATCTTTATAACCTTCGTGGACAATCATGATCTCTGAACGCGCCTCTTGGACGGCCCCGCTCGACCCGTTGGATCGGGCGGCTCGCGAACTAAGCGGCAGGGCGCGCCGGGATCATAAGCACGGCCTCGCCCGTCAGAACAGGCTTGCCGCCGACCGAACACACGGTTTCGAACTTCGCCCGCTTCTTTTCCGGCACAAGTTCGATGAGCTTCACCGTCGTCACGACCACGTCGTCGATCTTCACCGGCGCCTTGAAGTTGAGCGTCTGCGAAATATAGACCGATCCCGGCCCCGGCAGCTGCATGCCAAACACCGCCGAAATATACCCCGCCGACAAAATCCCATGCGCGATCCGCGCCTTGAATGGCGTCTTGGCGGCATACTCGGGATCGAGATGAATGGGGTTATAGTCACCCGACAGCGCCGCGTAGGCGACGATATCGCCTTCCGTCACCGTCCGCGCCATGGAGGCTTCGAGCCCCACCGCTAGATCCTCGAAGTAATACGGCTTGCCAGCGGTCGGCATCATGCGAAAGGGCCCCTAAATTCAAGTCTTTGGCAGCGTTGGCCCATGGGTCACCCGGCAAGACGCCAAAGGTGGATAGGCGCGGGGACACTATCCCTCCCGCCGGAGCCCGGCAACTGCCCGGGGTTGCGGCCAAAATGGCCGCGCAGCCGCCAGCACGCCGCCGACACGCCCCCATTACGTCCATGGGTTGCCCTATGCCCGATTTTCGGGCTATAAGGGGGAATTCCCTTATTCCTTCAACTTCAAGTCGGTTTGCGCAGCGGTGCCCGCGCGCAGGCCAGGAACGGAACCGTTATGAGCGATCGCAAGCCTCTGATGCCGAAGGCCACCGCCGTCTGGCTGGTCTCCAATACCGCCCTCACCTTCGAGCAGATCGCAGCCTTCTGCGGCCTCCACGTGTTGGAGGTCAAAGGCATCGCAGACGGCGACGTCGCCCAGGGCATCAAGGGCCTCGATCCCGTAACGTCCAACCAGCTGACGCGCGAGGAAATTGAGCGCGCCGAGAAAAACCCCGACCACGTCCTCCGCCTGTCGGAAATGAAGGTCGATGTCGCCCAGTTCGCCACCGGCAAGAAGTCGCCGCGCTACACACCGCTGTCGCGCCGCCACGAACGTCCCAACGCCGTTCTTTGGCTGCTGCGCAACCATCCGGAAATCAAAGACAGCCAGATCATGCGCCTCGTCGGCACCACCAAGACGACGATTGGCCAGGTTCGCGACCGCTCACACTGGAACTCGCCCAACCTCGTCCCCCAGGACCCGGTGACGCTCGGCCTGTGCTCGCAGATCGACCTCGACGCCGAAGTCAAGAAGGGCGCCCGCCGTGTCGAACGCGAGCGCAAGGAAAACGATCGCGATCTGCCGAAGGGCGGCACGCTGCTCTCGGCTGAGGAAACGACGGAAGCTCCGCGCCACCAGACGGCCGAGATCCTGACCTCCAAGGAAGAAGCACCCCGCGAGGAAAGCGAAAAGGAAGAAGCAGCCCGCGTCCTGGCCAAGCTGCAGCAGATGAAAAGCACCGAAACCGAGACGGTGGACGAAGACTAAATCCTCTTCTCTCCACCATCAGCCGGTAAATCGAAATGTCAGTGAAGCCCACATCCGTCCGCACGCCCAAGGTGCCGAAGGTCGGCTTCGTGTCGCTCGGCTGCCCCAAAGCCCTCGTCGACAGCGAGCGCATCATCACGCGCCTGCGCTCGGAAGGCTACCAGATCGCCCCCGACTACGAAGGCGCCGATGTGGTCGTCGTCAACACCTGCGGTTTTCTAGATAGTGCCAAGGCCGAAAGCCTCGACGCCATCGGCGAAGCCATGGCCAAGAACGGCCGCGTCATCGTCACCGGCTGCATGGGCGTCGAAGAAGGCCGCATCCGCGCCGAACACCCCGGCGTCCTCGCCGTCACCGGCCCGCACCAATATGAGCAGGTCGTCACCGCCGTCCATGACGCGGTCCCGCCCCTGCACGATCCCTTTGTCGATCTGGTCCCGCCCGAAGGTCTCCACCTCACGCCGCGCCACTACGCCTATTTGAAGATCTCCGAAGGCTGCAACAACCGCTGCTCCTTCTGCATCATCCCCTCGCTGCGCGGCGACCTCGCCTCGCGCCCCGCCAACCACGTCATGACCGAGGCCGAGCGCCTCGTGAAAGCCGGCGTCAAAGAACTGCTCGTCATCAGCCAGGACACGAGCGCCTACGGCCTCGACATCAAGTACGCCGAAAGCCCCTGGAAGGGCCAACCGCTCAAAGCCCGCTTCCTCGATCTCTGCTCAGCCCTTGGCGATCTCGGCGCCTGGGTCCGCCTGCACTACGTTTACCCCTACCCGCACGTCGACGACGTCATCCCGCTCATGGCCGACGGCAAGATCCTCCCCTACCTCGACATCCCTTTCCAGCACGCCTCCCCCGCCGTGTTGAAAGCCATGCGCCGCCCCGCACACCAGGAAAAAACCGCCGCCCGCATCGCCGCCTGGCGCAACGTCTGCCCCGACCTCGCCATCCGTTCGACGTTCATCGTCGGCTTCCCCGGCGAAACCGAAGACGACTTCCAATTCCTGCTGCAGTGGCTGAAGGAAGCCCGCATCAACCGCGCCGGCTGCTTCAAGTATGAGCCCGTCGCCGGCGCCGTCGCCAACGATCTGCCCGGCGCCGTGCCGGAAGAGGTCAAGGAAGAGCGCTGGCACCGCTTCATGGCCGCCCAGCAAGAGGTCTCCGCCGCGCTCCTCGCCGAGAAAGTCGGCCGCACGATCCCGGTCCTGATCGACGAAATCGACGACGAAGGCGCCATCGGCCGCTCGCAATCGGACGCGCCCGAAATCGACGGCGCCGTTTACCTGGATGGCGAGACGGACCTCGCGCCCGGCGACATCGTGCAGGCCCGCATCACCGCCTCCGACGATACGGACCTCGAAGGCGAACTGGCCTAGCCCCGCCCCTGCGCCATCGCTGCACCGCACCTCTACGGAACCGCTTCCCGAATAAGACAGTTTCACGTCCGGAACGGGACACCGGTTTGCAATTCGGCAACACTTCTGCCGCATCCTTCCGGCACCATATCTAAGCGAGAAGCCCGGCTAGGCAGGCAACGTGCCCTCAGCTAGCGTGCGGCGTAAAAAAGTCGGAGCGGGCGTCATGCAGTCGCGTTGGGTAAGTGCATTGGTTTCGACGAGCCTTCTGGCGCTCGCCTTTGCAGCACCTGGACAGGCCGAACCCGCGCCGGCAACCGTCACCGAGGTCGCCAACGCCGAAGCCACCGCGCCCCTCCCCGCCTCGACCGCGCCGCAAGCCGTTGGCGCCGTCATCCGCGAACGCCTCCTTGCCGACGCCAAGACCGCCAAGGAAGAAGAAGCTGCCGACTGGCAAGCCCTCATCGCCTTCTACGAAGCCCGCTCCGACGAACCCATCTTCGTCGGCCGTGCCGGCTATACGTCCAAGGCGGAAGCCCTCATCGAAGAATTTAAAAAGAGCGCCGATTGGGGCCTCGAGCCATCCGACTACGACGTGCTCGACATGGGCGCCGACAGCTCCGATCGCGCCGAACTCACGCCGGAACAAAAAGTCGAAGGCGAACAGAAATTCGCCCTCACCGTCTTGAAGTACGCCCGTCACGCGCGCGGCGGCCGCATCACCGAGCCCTCAAAGCAGCTCGCCTCCTATGTCGATCGCGCGCCCCAATATATCGACCCCAAAAAATTCCTCGACGATCTGGCCTCCGCCAGCGACCCGGCAGAAGTCCTGCGCGGCACGCACCCCAAACACGCCCAATTCGAAAAGCTGCGCCAGAAGTATCTCGATCTGAAGCGCAACGCCGATGCCGCCAAGGAAATCGTGCGCATCCCCGCCAAGGGGCCGAAACTGGTGCCGGGCAAATCCCATCCCGATGTCGCGCTTCTACGCCAGCGCCTCAACGTCCCCGTCCCGGCCGGCAAAGACGGTGCAGAACCCGACCCAACCTTCTACGACGATGAACTCGCCGCAGCCGTCGCCAAGTTCCAAACCGACAAGGGCCAGAAGCCCGACGGCATCGTCGGCCCGCGCACGCGCGCAGCCTTCAACGACATCGACGTGCCGAGCCCCGAGCGCATCCTCGCCAACATGGAAATGTGGCGCTGGATGCCCGACGACCTCGGCGATTTCCATGTCTGGGTGAACATCCCCGAATTCCTCGTCCGCGTCGTCAAGAGCGGCGAGATCATCCACGAAGAACGCATCATCACCGGCGAATTGAACAATCAGACGCCCCTGTTCTCCGACGTTCTCGAAACGATCTACTTCAACCCGCGTTGGCACGTGCCCCAGAGCATCAAGGTCAACGAATTGTACCCTGGCCTCGCACGCGGCGGCGGGTCTTTCGAGCGTCAGGGTCTGCGCATGATGCGCAACGGCAAGTACGTCGATCCCTACAGCATCGACTGGTCGCGCGCTGATATCCGCAACTACGATGTCTATCAGCCCTCAGGCCCCGGCAACGCACTCGGCATTGTCAAATTCACCTTCCCCAACAAGCATGCCGTCTATCTGCACGACACGCCGACCAAGAACTTGTTCAATTCCGAGGTGCGCACCTTCAGCCACGGCTGCGTCCGCGTCCGCAATCCCATGCGCTTAGCCGAAGTTCTCCTCGAACAGGAGCGCGGCTGGACGCCGGATCAAGTGCATGAAACGCAGCAGTCCGACCCCGACGAAGTCGCGGTCAAGATGGAAAGGCCGATCCCCGTTCACATCACGTACTTCACATCGCTCGTGGGCGAGGACGGCACCGAGCGCATCGTCAAGGATGTGTATGGCCACGAAGAGCGCGTGAAACTCGCACTCGCTGGCAAGTTCAATCAAATCGCCAAGGGCCGCGACCACCTCGCCCCGGTGAAATTCTCACGCGTCCAATACCAAGGCCCGGATGATTGGGGCTTCATTTTCGGGGGCGGCAATCAGAACCGCCGCTACAAGCAGAACAACACGTCGCTCAACGACTTCTTCAACAATATCTTCGGCGGCGGCGGTTACTAAGCCGCCGCACCTTCGTCCCTAAATAGACGGCGACGGTTCAGCCGGCGCCGTCGGCGGGGTCTTGGACTCTCGCCGCACTCCGCACCCCAACACGCGCATCACCTGCGACGCGATCCGATCCGCGCCATCAACCACATCGGTCAACATACGCATCGACTGCTCGCCCCGCTTCAGCCGCCGGTCGAGCGCCGCCATGGTCCGCGCCGAACCCGGGTCATCGTCATCAAGCCACGTCTGCATCACGCTGGCATAAACCGACGCCATGCCTGTCACGCGCGATGTTCCCAGCAATCCATCGGTCCGCACACCCGCTGCGTGCAGCATCCACGCCTGCGAGGCCATCGCGCGGCGCACAAGCTCCATATCCATCGGCCGCGCCGCCGCGATGCTCTTCAGGGCCTCTTTGTAAGGAGCCAGAACATCAAAACGCGCCATCACGACATCGAAAATCCGATCGCGCGCATTTTCCGCTCCCGTAAACTTCGGCGCACTGGCGAGCACGGCGTCATCGACCGACCGCATAAACGCACTGAGGATCGCCGGCTTCGATGGAAATTCGCGCCGCAGCGCAGCCAGATCGATGGCTGCCGCCTCCGCGATGTCCTTCATCAAAACATCATCCCACGGCTTTTCCGCCGCCAACCGCATCGTGGCAGCGATAATCCGGCCCTTGAGTGTCGATTGATCCAGCATGACAGCCTCCGTCTAACGCCTGGAATTAGAAACGTAATCATGGCCGGGCCGGATTGGTAGACCGCAGAACGCGGATGGCGCCCTAAACTTGCGCCTTTCTCGCCGCTGCACGGTCCCTGACCACTTCGCCACGCTCATACCACCCGCGCGAACTGTTCACGATCTTGACCAGTGACAGCATGACGGGAACCTCAATCAGAACGCCCACAACTGTCGCCAGCGCGGCGCCTGAACTGAAACCGAAGAGGCTGATGGCCGCTGCAACGGCGAGTTCGAAGAAGTTGCTGGCGCCGATCAGGGCCGACGGCGAGGCAATACAGTGCGCTTCACCAACTGCCCGGTTGAGCAGGTAACCAAAAGCAAAAATGAAATAGGTTTGGATGATGATGGGAACAGCCAGCAGGGCGATAATCAATGGCTGCTCAAGAATCTGCTCACCTTGGAATGCAAAGAGAAGCACGAGCGTGGCAAGGAGAGCCATGATCGAGATGGGCTGCAATCGCTGCAGAAGATGGTCAAGCGCCTGTTGGCCACCCGTCTGCAGGACGCGGCTGCGTATCATCTGAGAAATGATAACCGGAACAATGATGTAAAGCCCAACAGAAAGCAGAAGCGTTTCCCACGGCACCACAATCGCCGACAGACCAAGGAGTAACGCGACGATCGGCGCGAAGGCAAAGACCATGATCAGATCGTTGAACGCCACCTGACTGAGAGTGAAGTGCGGTTCTCCTTTGGTCAGATTGCTCCACACGAAGACCATCGCCGTACAGGGCGCCGCTCCGAGCAGAATGAGCCCAGCAATATAGCTCTCAATCTGATCCGCCGGCAGATAGGGACGAAAGAGCCAACCGATGAAAAACCAGCCCAGCAGGGCCATCGTGAATGGCTTGACCAACCAATTGGCCGCAAGCGTTACGCCGATTCCGCGCCAATGTTCAGCGACACCTCTAAGGGCACCCGGATCGATCTTCACGAGCATCGGAATGATCATCAGCCAGAGAAGAACAGCGACCGGCAGATTGACCTTGGCGACCTCGGCGGAACCAATCGCCTGGAAAACATTTGGAAAGAAATGTCCCAACGCAATGCCGACGACGATACACAGACCAACCCAGACAGTGAGGTAGCGTTCAAAAGTAGACATCATGACCTCGAACGATGGCGAAGTTCACCCGGTGAATTGGCTCGGGTGCGACGAAAAAAGGCGACTGACATGGTGATGTTCGGCGCACCAGTCCGCAGTTTCACACCGCCGGTTCGTCCGCCCCTGGCACCCGCGGCATCTGCCCAATCTTGTCCAGCTTCGCCTTGAGCGACAGGCTGTCCAGCGCCGTCAATGGCAGGTTCTTGAAGATGCCGATCCGCTGATACAGCATCCGGTGCGTGTCGGCGAACGCCGCGCGAATTTCCGCCTCCGACCCCTCCGTCCGCGACGGATCGGGCAGGCCCCAATGTGCCGTCATCGGCTGCCCCGGCCAGTAAGGACACGTCTCATTGGCCGCGTCGTCACACACCGTGAACACGAAATCCATCTTCGGCGCGTCCGGCCCCGCGAACTCGTCCCACGACTTCGAGCGCACGCCGCTGACGTCGTAACCGAGCTTGGACAGCATATCGATCGCGTACGGGTTTACGCGCCCGCTCGGCATGCTTCCCGCCGAATAGGCTTGGAAGCGCCCCTTGCCGAGTTCGTTCATCACCGCCTCGGCAATCACCGACCGAGCCGAATTATGCGTGCACAGGAACAGGACGTTGAAAACGCGATCACTCATGTCGTCACTTTCTTTGTTTTGATCGGTTGCGCACAGCAGGGGTCTTCTGCTGCCAAATTCGGAACCGTCACCGGCGCGACGCCGCACAGGTCCGGACGCCCCGCACAGCAGTCATCCGCCAGAAACGAAATCAGCGACCGCATCACCGGCACGTTCAGCGCCGACCGCATGAACCGCCCCTCTCGCCGCGTCTCGATCAAACCTGCCCGCTCCAGTTCCTTCGTGTGGAAGGTCAGAGCCGACGCCGCGATCCCCGCCACGGATGCCAGTTCGCCCGCCGACAGCCCCTCGCCGCCCGCGCGCACCAGCGCGCGAAACACCACCAGACGGTGTGGATTGGCGAGCGCGGCCAACGCGCGGACAGCTTCGGTATCGTCCATAGTTCAACATTACATGAAATATGCGACATTGAAATGACCCGCGGTGACACCCCCTACACAAAAGCGTGAGCAGGAAAAAGTCGACTTGCCTGAAATGATATAATGTTACATATAGACAGGGTGAACGGCGGCCCGATCTCCATAACGGCCACCCGGACACGATCCAGGTCTCTGGTTGATCTCCAATCAGATCAGAGGCTTGGGCTAGCTAAGTGCTTCCGCGCAAGCGGGGATGCCGAAACGATTTCCTCCAGTTTCGCGATCCCCGGTCCCGGATAAAAAGCTCTTAGCGGCCGTCCTCGTCTCCCGCGAGGCCCGGCCAATCGACCGCTAAAGCGGCCGCGAGCGAACGAGGATGACCTCCAACATCACTTCGAAAGCTCGCGGCTGCGGCGGACCGCAGCCGCCACCGCATCCGTCATCAGCTCCTGCAAACCGGGCGTGCCCATCAGCACCTCCAGCGCCGCAGCCGTCGTCCCACCGGGCGAGGTCACGTTTTTGCGCAGCGTCGCCGCATCGAGCGCCGATTGGTGGAGTAGCTCGCCCGACCCCGCGACCGTCGCCCGCGCCAACGATTGCGCCAGTTCCGGCGACAAGCCTGCGGCGCGCCCCGCCTCCGCAAGACATTCGGCAAGCAGAAACACATACGCCGGCCCCGATCCCGAAACCGCCGTCACCGCGTCCATGTCCTCTTCGCGGTCGAGCCACACCACGCTGCCCACCGCCGCGAGCAAATCGCTGGCCATCATCTTCTGCGCTTGGCTCGTTGCCGCATTGGCCACGCACGCCGTCACGCCGCGCCCCACCTGCGCCGGCGTATTCGGCATCGCGCGAATGACCGCGATTCCCGGCTGCAAATGCTGCTCGAAACTGGCAATCGTCTTACCCGCCGCGATCGACAGCACCACCGTCTTCGGCCCGGCGAGTTTCGCCAGCGGCGCGAACACCTGATCCATCACCTGCGGTTTAACGGCAGCCAGAATCAGCGACGGCGCCGCCTCGAGCGACCCGATCGTCGCCGCGCACCGAATGCCATTCCGCTTCAAAAACTCCGCCACATCCGGCGGCGGCGACGGATCCTGCACGATGATCTGCGCGCCCGGCAACCCGCGCGCAATCAGCCCTTCGAGCAGCGCCCCGCCCATCTTGCCGGCGCCGGCCACCAGCAGCGGACCATCGAGTGTGAGCGTCATGGGGCGCGTTCCATCCTAAAAATCGCGGACGACGCGCCGGAGGAGATCAAATCCTCCCCTGAATTTAGGCCTGTCCCTCGGTCTGGAACATGGTCGAAACCAGCGCTTCGCGGCTTTCCTTACCCGCCCAGACCACGAACTGGAAGGCCTGATAGTACCGCTCGCACGACTCCAGCGCCGCTTTAAGCATCGCCTCGCACTGCTGCGGCGAACACACCGAGCCGTTGAGCAACAGCGCATGCCGGAACATCACCAGCCCTTCCTGGGTCCACAAATCGAAATGCCCCAGCCATAGCTGTTCGTTGATCTGCGCCAGCAGCCGGTACATTTCGTTCAACCGGTTGTCGGGGACCCGGAAATCGAACGCGCACGCCAGATGCAGCGCCTCCAGATCGTCGCGCCAGTTGAGCGACACGTGATAGTCGGTCCAGTTGCCGCCCACGATCAGCGTCAATTCATCGTCGCCCGTCCGGTCCACGGCCCAGTCGTGCGCCGCCGCCAACTGCTCGACAATGTCGATCGGGTTGATCGCGCGCTCGTAGCCCTGTTCAGCCGATGCCATGCGTCTTCCTTTTTTCTCCGAGCGTCCCGGCCCGGCATTTGAGCTTGGCGCGCCGAGGGAGATCATGTCTCACCTGCACCGGCTCACCGACAACGCGACGGCCCGACAAAGCATCAGGCACCCACGAGTCGCAACACGGCCCGCGCCTTGTCCACGGCCAATGCCGCCACACATCCGAGCTAACCCGTGGAAGAGGCTTGAAATGGGGCTTTCAAGTCACGCCCCGAAACCAGCATGTTGATAAGCCCACACGCCGCTGTGGACAGCGTTCCGCGACTGAGTTGCCTCAGCGACCAACTCAATCGCCCCCGCCGCCACTCCACTCGATCCGTCATCCTCTTCCCAGCGCGCTGCAAGCGCGCGCCGGGCGGGGATCCAGCATAAAGAGCGCGCTACAAGCGCTCCTCGCTTCCGGTCACACCCCACCCTTCATCCGCGCGAGCTCGCTCTCCAGCGCCGCCACCTTGGCCATCAGCGCCTCGCTATCCTCGCGCGCCTTGGCCGCCATCGCTTTCACCGCCTCGAATTCATCGCGCCGCACGAGGTCCATGCCGGCCAGCATCTTCTCCCCCTGCGCCCGCATGAAGGTTTCCATCTCCTTCTGCGCCCCCTGCGCGGCGCCCGCCGCATCCGTCATCAGCTTGCCGAGTTCATCAAAAAAACGGTTTGAGGTCTGCGTCATTGGATTGGCTCCATGTGTTCGCGGCGCGCGGGGCTCGCAGCTGTCGCGGGGGTGAGATATGGGCGGACTATGGGCACTGCCGCGAACAAGCGCAACCGAGCCCTCAGCCCGGAAACCACCACCGCCCCTGGACTTTCCGCACCCCCCAACCTAACGTCCGCCGCCGCCCGGCGTTCCGACCTCAAGGCCTCGATCCCATGACCATTTTTGCCATTCCTTTCCCAGAGATCGATCCGGTCGCATTCTCACTCGGCCCCGTCAGCATCAAGTGGTACGGCCTCGCCTACATGGCCGGCCTCATCCTGGGTTGGCTCTACGTCCGCCGCCTCCTCCGCGAAACCGATCTGTGGCGCGGCAACAAGCCCCCCTTCGGCGTCGAGCGCGTCGACGACCTCCTCGTCTATATCGCCGTCGGCGTCATCCTCGGCGGCCGTCTCGGCTACGTGGTCCTCTATGACCCGGCGAGCTACCTCGCCAACCCCATCGACATCCTGAAAGTCTGGCAGGGCGGCATGTCCTTCCATGGCGCCATCCTCGGCTCCGCCGTCGGCATCTGGCTGTTCTCGCGTGCTTATGGCGTCAGCCCATGGAGCGCCATGGACCTGTGCGCCGCCGCCAATCCAATCGGCCTCCTCTTCGGCCGCCTTGCCAACTTCATCAACGGCGAACTCTTCGGCCGCGTCAGCGATGTGCCGTGGGCCATGACGTTCCCGCAGGCAAAGTTTCTCCACCCCGATGTCGAACCCGCCACCCGCCACCCGAGCCAACTCTACGAAGCCCTCCTCGAAGGCCTCGTGCTGTTTCTCGTGCTGCGCTTCCTCACCCACCACCGCGGCGCGCTGAAATCGCCAGGCCTCATCATCGGAGTCTTCCTCGCCGGCTATGCCATCGCCCGCAGCGTCTCGGAAATCTTCCGCGAGCCCCACATCGGCCACGCCTTGAACGTCGGCCCGTTCACCGCCGGCCAGATCTATTCGCTGCCGATGCTCCTGCTCGGCCTCTACTTCATCTGGCGCGCCCGCTCCGGCACCACAACCTGACCGCCACCATGCGTATCGAGTACCACCGCACCCTCATTGCCGATAAGCCCCGCAACGAAGCGCTCTTTGCAGCGCTCGAACGCGTCATCGTCAAAGGCAAATCCGTCGTCGCCGACATCGGCGCCGGCTCCGGCCTCTTAGGCCTCATGGCGTCCAAGCTCGGCGCCAAGGACGTCCACCTCTACGAAGCGTCCGAAGAGGTCGCCGCTGTCGCAGCCGCCGTCCTGAAACAAAACCGCGCCCGCAACTGCCACCTCTATCCCTGCCGCTCCACCGACATGCTCGATGCGCCGCGGGCCGACATCATCATCTCCGAAACGCTCGGCAACTACGCGCTGGAAGAAAACATCCTGGAAACACTGGCCGACGCGCTCGACCGCATGCTGAAACCCGGCGGCATCGTCATCCCCTCGCGCATCCAGCAATTCGCCTGCCCCGTCACGTCCTCGCGCCTTGCCAACGAAATGAACGCCTGGCGCGATGTCGGCCACGGCCTCGACCTCGAACCCGCCCGCACCATGAGCGTCAACAACGTCTATGTGCGCACGCTCGAACCCACCGAACTGCTCGACCACGGCCGCGCCGCCAAGATGTGGGACAATATTGATCTGAACAAACCGCAGAAGGGCACCCGCAAAGGCGAGATTACCTGGACGCTCGATCGCGACGCCTGGATCTACGGCTTCGCATATTGGTGGACCGCCGGCCTTGGCGGCGATCTGGAAATCTCCACCGCCCCGGATGCGCCCCGCACCCATTGGGAACAGCTCTATTTTCCCCTGAACGAACCCATCCCCGCCAAAGCAACCGAGCGCGTCCTGCTCTCACTGCGCTCCCGCTCGTCGGAAGAGACCGGCACACACCTCGCCTGGACCGCCGTCCACAGCGCTGCATCAGGCAAGACCATCAGCCGCCAAGCCATGGACCTCGACAAAGGCTGGATCTCTTAAAGTCAGCGTTTGGCGGCTGATAACGCCCGCTCGATCCCGTCGAGAAACGATCCCAGCAAAATCTCAAACACCCGGTCGCTTTCGTCTTGCGCGAACACCGGCCCCATCTTGCGCGTCACCGGAAACAGCCGCGGGTCGAGCGCTTCGATCTCCGCCAGTTCCTCCGGCGTGCACGGGTTCAACATGCCGCCCACTTCCACGACGCCGAACCCAATCGCCAGCGTGAACAGCGCCATCCCGTAGTCCGCCGCATCGACCTCATTGAAGCCCGCGTCGAGCAGAGCCGAATAAACCATCTCGCCCAATTCGAAATCCGCCGGCCCGCTCGTCTGGTACCGCGTCACGATATGAAAGGCCTTAGGGTACTTCTCGGCCAGCCCGCGATAGCGCTGCGCGACCTCCAAAAGAATTTCGCGCCACGCCCCCTTCGGCCGCTCGATATCGAGACCGGCAACCATGGCGTCCGCCACGGCCCGCATCAAACCCTCGCGCGACTTAAAGTGATGCAGGATGGTCATGCCGTCCACGCCCACGACGGTGGCCAGCTTGCGCACGGAGAAGTTTTGCTCCCCCTCCGCAGCCAGCATCTCCAGCGCCGCGTCGACCAGATCCTGGCGGCGTATACCCCGGCGGCCCCGGCGGGACTTTTCGTGTTCGTCCTGCAACAGTAATTCCTTCACCGTAGATGATTTTTTCTACACTGTAGCCTTGACTTCTGCGGCGCAGAATATATATTCATCATTGTAGAGTTTAGCGCTGATCCCCGGATCGGTGCAAGGCTCAAAAAAGGCCTGAATAATCAGAGCCTCAACCCTCAAGGACACGTATCATGACTGCGCAGAACCAGAACCGCACCTCGAACCAGCCGCTCGCCGGCTTCTTCGACAGCTTCGTCCGCCAGATCGGCGGCGTCATCAGCGGCCGTTGATTGCCGCGCGGCGCCCGATCTAATGGGCGACCCGGCGAAGTGTAAGAAAATTCCGGAGGGAGCGCATGCCGCAATTCCATGAGAGCGGCGGCGCTCCCTTCGCACTTTATAAAACGATCTTCCCGCTCTCGGTGTCCGCCGCCCTCTCCGAAACGCCCGGCTGGCTCGCCACCGCCCTCGTCGGCCTAGCCCTCGCGGGCGACGGATATTCCACCGCAGTCGCCGGAACCTTTGCCAGCGGCCCCGCCGCCGGCGTCATCGCCATGTCGATCGTGCTGCCCGGCATCGCGCGCCGCTTCGGCGTCGTGCGCGTTTTCTATTTCGCAGCCCTCGTCCTTGTCGCCTCGCTGCTCTGCCTCGTCGCTGCCGAACGCACCGGCTCGCTCTGGCTCTGGGGCATCGGCTCCTTCGGCGTCGGACTGGGCGCCTCCATGCGGTGGGTTTTAAGCGACGGCTTCGTCAACCGCCTCGCCATCAGCGCCCATCGCGGACGTCTCCTTGCGTTCCACGAAACGATCCGCTCCTGCGCGCTTGGGCTAGGCCCGCTCATCGCCGCTTACTCCACCGACGATCCCGCGCAGGGGTTCATGATCGGCATCGCGGCTGCCATCATCGGCGCGCTGATCACCATCGGCATCACGTTGCCACAGGTCACAACCGGGCGCGCCCGCCTCTCCGATCTGACAAAAGGTATTCGCCTCGCGCCCTTCGCCTTCGCGGTGGCCTTCCTCGGCGGCATTCTCGAAGGCGTCGCCGCCGCAGCCGTACCCCTTTATGCTGTCACGCTCGGCCTAAGCGCCGCCGCAGGCGCATTGCTCGCAGCGCTTTCCGGCTTCGGCAACATTCTCGGCCAAGTCCCCTTCGGCGCGTATGCCGACACCTCAGGCGCTCGTCCCGCCATTCGTGGCGCGCTCATCCTCGCCATCATCGCGCTCGCCGTCCTGCATCCCGTGATGACATCGCCCTTCGCATCTTACGCTGTGATTTTGGGCTTCGGCGCCGCCGCCGGTGCGCTCTACACGCTCTCGGTCATGGAAGCCTCCAACATTGCAGCCGCCGATGTCGGCCTGCTGCCGATCCTCGCCGCCATCGCCATCGTCTACACCGTGGGCGATCTTCTGGGCCCCATCATCGGCGGCATCGCGCTCGAATTGGCCCCGCCCGCTGCAATGCCGGCCATCTTCGTCGCCGGCTGCGCGTTGACGCTGCTATTCGCCCGCAAAAGCCGTGGCAACGGCTGACGCGTTGACCGCCTAAGCCTTATTTTCCCAGCGCCCCTCGGGCGACTGTTTCCAATAGCTCACCTTGCACCCCGCCGCCTTCGCCGCCGCCCACTGCTGGCGCGCATGCGCCTTGGCCTCATCGTCGTTACCATCGAACAAAAAGACAAGGCGGATATGCGTCTCGTAATCCGGCGCATCCGCACCATCGACGAGAAAGCGCACGCCCGCCCCGTTCGGCGTCACCGGATCTAGCGTCAGAAATATCGGTTGATCTTCCGCATGCCCATCCTTGGCCGTGCCGTGCGCCAGAAAACTCTCATCGCTGTAGGTCCACAGCGATGCATCGAGCGCCTCGAGCCGCTCTGCACTGCCCGCCTGCACCACCGCCCGCCACCCGCGCTGCAACGTTTTCTCAAGCAATCCCGGCAGCACCCGCTCCAGCGGTTGCCGCTCCAGATGATAAAAAAGCACTTCCGATTTCTCGGTCATGGCACTCCGCCGGTTTTGCCTCCGGACACTGTCTAGCACACACCGCCGTCGCTCAACTCAACGCTTCAAATTCATTGATCCAGGCCACTTGAACAGAACACCGCGACCCACTAAATGTCGGGGTCCGGTGCGGCGCCTTAAGTGGTGACGCCTGTGTGGGCGGTGAGATGGCAGCCTCTTAACGGTTCGCTGCATGTCTCCCGCCCACTGTGATTCTGGGCCCGCAGTAGTCCAAAAAAAGATGCCCCCGCGAAACGGGGGCATCCATGATCTCATCGCACCAAAACGTTAGCGCCGCGGCTTCTTGATCTCACCAGCGTCCGCCAGCGCATCAATGCACCCAACCGAAAGCCGCTTGCCCACCGACCGCATGCACTGGCGTGCTTTGCTCGAGTTGGGTTCATACTTCGGGCAGAACCGCTTGTAGTCCGCACCGCACGCTTCGCGGACCTTGGCGCTGACCGCGTGTGCAGGCGATGTAGCGACCATCGCCAAACCGGCCACCATCGCTAGCGCCGTCATGCTCGTCATCTTGATCATCTGATCTACCTTTCGAGAGGGGCCCGCCTGTTAGACGTCCCGTCGTTTCTTGTGTTCCCGGCTCAAGCCGGAAAATAGCGATCCTCAGCTGGCCTTTCCAGTGGCCATCGGACGCTGCGTCAGGAACGGCGCAAAGCCGCTTCCCGCTACTTCCGCCGCCAGCCTTTTTCGAAGGGATTCTCGCCCTTTCGCAGATTGAACCGGATCGGAACACCCGGCAGCCCGAACGCATCTCTAAGGCTGTTCGTGAGGTATTTAAGGTAAGATTTGGGCATATCGTCGGCCTTCTGGCAAAACGCCACGAATGTCGGCGGCCGCGTCGAGGGCTGCGTCACATAACGAATTTTGATCCGCCGTCCCGCCGAGGCCGGCGGCGCATGCCGCGCCAGCGCTTCCGCCAGCCAACGATTGAGGTCCGCCGTCGACACGCGCCGGTTCCACGTTTCCGCCGCCTTGAACACGGCCATCATCAGCTTATCCAAACCGCTCTCGCCCAGCGCCGAAACCGGCACCACCGCCACGCCCGGCACCTGCGCCAAACTCATCGCGACCATCTCGCGGATTTCTTTCAGACGCTTCTGCTTGTCCTCGATCAGGTCCCACTTATTGACCGCGATGACGAACGCACGCCCCTCATCTGTCGCCAACTGCCCGATCGTCAGATCCTGATGCTCGAGCGGATGCTCCGCGTCGACCAGCAGAACCACCACTTCCGCAAATCGGATCGCCCGCACCGCATCCGACGCCGACAGCTTCTCCGCCAGTTCGGTGATCTTCGCCTTGCGCCGCAAGCCCGCCGTATCGAAGAGCCGCACCGTGCGCCCCTTCCATTCGAAATCGCTCGACACGCTATCCCGCGTCAGCCCCGGCTCCGGCCCCGTGATCATGCGGTCTTCGCCAAGCAGTGCATTCACGAGCGTCGACTTGCCTGCATTCGGCCGCCCGACGATCGCAACCCTAAGCGGACGATGAGAGCGAAGCGTGTCCTCATCCTCCGGCACCGCCTCTTCGGCGAGTTCCGCGTGCGGATCCTTCTGCCGAAGAATCGGCTTCAGCCCGAGCGCGTTCAGCACGTCGATCATCAGGTCGCCGAGCCCTTCGCCGTGCTCGGCCGAAATCGCCACCGGTTCGCCGAGCCCCAGCTTGTAGGCCTCGTAGAACCCCGCCGCCGACGAGCGCGCCTCACTCTTGTTCGCAACCAGCACGATCGGCTTGCCCGACTGCCGCGCGATCCGCCCGAACGCTTCGTCCGCCGCCGTCACGCCGTCCTTGGCATCGATCACAAACAGCACCAGATCGGCCATTTCGATCGCGGCCAGTGTCTGCTGCCGCATCCGGTCGGCAATCGACCCGCGCGTCGCCTCTTCCAAACCCGCCGTATCCGTGATCCGCAGAACATGGCCTTCGAAATTCGCCTCCCCATCGCGCCGGTCACGCGTTAACCCCGGCAGATCGGACACGAGCGCCGCGCGCGTGTGCGTCAACCGGTTGAACAGCGTCGACTTGCCCACGTTTGGCCGCCCGACGATAGCAACCGTCGGGATCGGAGGTGACGCGGGGCGCGACGCCGGTTCTGTGGACGCCTTGGTGGGGGACATTGGAACTGCCTGTTGGGGTCGCGCACGGGGTTGGTGGGGCAGCCGCGCGCATGTGAATGACCAATACCGGCTTATGCCCCATTCTGAAGCCCGCGCAAGTGCGTGACAGCCGCGCGGCTTCCGGGCATGTAGCCCGCGCGGCCTTGATCCTGCGCCGCGTTAACCCTCGATCCCATGAACTATCGCCACGCCTACCACGCCGGAAACTTTGCAGATGTCCTCAAACATCTGGTGCTGACGCTCGTCATCGAGCATCTGAAACTCAAACCCGCCCCCTTCCGCGTCATCGACACCCACGCCGGAACCGGCCTCTACGATCTGACGGGCATCGAAGCCCAAAAGACCGGCGAATGGCTCTCCGGCATCGGCCGCATCCGCGCCGAACCCTTCAGCCCCGACGTCGCCGAAATCCTGGCGCCCTACCTCGCGTGCATCCAATCGGAAAATCCCGATGGTACGCTGGCGCGCTATCCCGGCAGCCCGCTCATTGCGCGCTCCCTCCTGCGCGCAAACGACGTCCTCGTCGTCAACGAACTCCACCCGCAAGATCATGCGGAATTGGCGGGTCTTTTCGCCCGCGACAACCAAACCAAAGTCCTGCATCTCGACGGCTGGACCGCGCTGAAATCGCTGCTGCCGCCGAAAGAACGGCGCGGTGTCATCCTGGTTGATCCGCCCTTCGAAGAAGCCGGGGAACTGGAACGCCTCGTCTCCGGCCTCAAGGATGTCGAACGCCGCTTCGCCACCGGCACGGTCATTCTCTGGTACCCCATCAAAGCCCCGCGCGCCCTTGACCGCTTTTATACCGCCATCGCCGCGCTCAACCTCGACAAGATCCTCGTCACGGAACTCTTTATCCGCGAGCCTACCGATCCCGGCGTTTTGAACGGCACCGGTTTGGTCATTTTCAATCCGCCTTTCACGCTCGCCGGCAAACTCCGGACCGCGCTGCCAGCCCTCACCACGCGGCTGGCCTGCGATCCCGGCGCTTTCCATGTTTTGGACACGCGCTGCCCGCCGGCACGTCCGTAAACGCCATTAAACGAACCGCGACACGCAACCCGCCAAGGTTGTAGTCGCGAAAAATGTCGCCGATCGTGTCATTTGCGCCTTGCGCAAGGTAAAAAACTTTGATCGCATAGGACATGGCGCCGCACTTATTCAAGTGTCGCGGGAGGATGGCGCCTGAAGCATAAAAAAAGCAGCAGAGCGGTGGCCAAATGACCCGTCAATCCGGAACAGTTAAATTCTTCAATGAACAGAAAGGCTTCGGCTTCATTAAGCCGGACGATGGCGGCAACGACATCTTTGTTCACATCACCGCGCTTCAGCAATCCGGCCTGCAGAATCTGGCCGAAGGCATGCGCATTTCCTTTGAGACCGAGCCCGATAAACGTGGCAAGGGTCCCAAGGCCGTCCAGCTGAAACCCGAATAGGGTTGCTGCGCCACCGGAGCGGGCACGAACCGCTCACGTGTCAAACGAACGGACTCGCGTCAGTCCAGGCGCCAATGGAGCACGATGTGATGTTGGCAAACGCTCGCCAGCATCATTCGGCATAACCGCCAAAGGCCGCAACCTTACGAACGCACTCCGGATAAGTCCGCATGGCGGATCGGCCACATTGCGCCGCCGATCTCATACTCAGCCGTCGCATGGCCACACGATCAACAGATTGTTGAAAAGCATGGGCGTCGACGACGCGCTCGGCCCTGGCCGCAGTGCGAAACAGTGGCTATAGGTAGAGCAGAATTTTTCTGATGGCCCGCTCGCGGCCACCGACAGGAGACGATCTTTGATGCGCGCGCTGACCCGCTCCCCATTGACCGCCGTGGCTGCCGCTGCGGCCATCCTCTTTTCCGCCGGTGCCGCCAACGCGGCGTGCAAAAAGATGGGCTTCCTCGTCAACGATTACGGCAAGGACGGTCCCTCAAAGGACGCCCAAGACCTGCTCGACAAACACGTCGCCGAATGGGCCGCTCAGAACGGCATCACGAACTACACGATCGGCAAAAAAGATGTGAAGTGCGAACTCTACATCGACGTCATCTTATTCGATGAACACACCTGCACCGCGTCCGCCAACGTCTGCTGGGACGAGCCGGGCAAGGAAAAGCCGGCCAAGTCTGCGAAGAAAAAGTCTGACGAGCCCGCCGCGAAGTCCGCTGAAAACGACGAAAAGAAGTCGAGCGAAAAGCAGCCCGCAGCAACCGAAGAGAAGCCGGCGGAAACGGCCGCCGAAAAGCCCGCCGCGGCCGCCATCGAAACCGGTGCGATCCAATCGGAAGACTCGAAGCCGGCAGCCGCACCCGCGGCATCATCCGATGATGCCGCTGCCCGTGCCGCAGCAGCCGCCGAACGGGCCGCAGAAGCTGCCGAACGCGCAGCCGCCGCAGCCGAACGGGCCGCCGCAGCATCGAGCAAGGCCGCATCACCTTCGCAGCTCGAAATGCCGGCCTTCGGCGCCGGTAAGCCAGCCGAAGTCGCTCCGGTCACGCCCGTCGAACCCAAGTCCTGATCGATCAAATCGTCGACCAAGATCGCGACGAAGACCGCCATCACAAAGCGCGCCTTTAACCGGCGCGCTTTTTCTTCACCCTATTCGGTCTTGCTGACCGTTGTCAGCCGGTCGAGCCGCAACCGGTGCCGGTCGTCCGTCAGCAACATCACGGCGGCAAGCCCCGCCAGCACCACAGCGATCCCCGTCGCCCCCGCAATCAGAAACAAGATCATCACCTGATAGGTCATGGCATCGACGGGATCGGCACCCGCTAGAATTTGCCCCGTCATCATGCCCGGAACCGACACCAATCCCGCGACCGCCATCGCGCTCAGGATCGGCGTCATCCCCGCCTTCAATCCGCGCCGCAAAACATCCTGCATGGCATCCGTCCGGCTAGCGCCCAGTGCCAGGCGCGCCTCGATCGCTGCGCGGTCCCGGCTGGCAGCGATCGTGATGGTATCAAGCACCAGCGTCACCCCCGCCAGCGCATTGCCGATCACCATGCCGAGAATGGGCAACAGGAACCGCGGCGACCACCACGGCTCCGATCCGATGATCGCCGACACCGCGAACACCGACGCGATCAACCCCGCGACAAACGGCGCCGCCCCGCCGATCAAATACGATGCAGCCCCCTGAAATCGCCGCTCCTGCCGCGAGCCGACCTCATACGCCGTTGCCGCCAGCATCATCAGCGCAAAGGCAGCCGTCGCCAGCGACGACCCGCTCTCGAACACGAGCTTCAAAACCAGCGCCACCGCCGCGAGCTGCACACACATGCGCACCGCCGATACCGCAATCGTCCGTTCCAGCCCCAGCCGGAACGCCAGCGATAAACCGGCCGTTACCACCAGCAAGATAGCTGCCAGTGCCAAATCGAGCGGCGTCAAAGAAACATATGTCATGCCGCCCCCGCGTCATTAGCAAGCACCACACGCGGCTTCGGCAACTTCAAGCGCGTATGCGAAAGCCGTTGCGCCAGTCCGGCATCATGCGTCGACAAAAGAACGATGCGTCCCGCATAGAGCTGAAACCGGATCTGCTCCTCGACCAAGGCCGCGCTGCCGGGATCAAGCGACGCCGTCGGCTCATCCAATAGCAAAACTTTTGGCTCTCCCTGCAACGCGCGCACGAACGCCAGCCGCGACCGCTCGCCCGTCGACAACACGCCAATCTCGCGATCGAGATGCGCCCGCGTCAAACCGACATGATCCAATTGCCGGTCAAGCCGACCGGTGTCCATCCCTTCCGGAGCAAAGCATCCCCTCGGCGTGTCGCTCCACCACCCGGGCTCGGCCGCGACATAACGCACCGTGCGCCGCCATTGCGGCGCGGGCACTTCTCCGCGCTCAGCCCCATCGACAAAGACGAGCCCTTCCACCGGATCAAGATCTGCGATGGCCCTGAGAAGCCGCGTTTTCCCCGAACCCGAAGCCCCCTCGACGGCAAGACATTCGCCTCCGGCGACTTCGAAGCTGAGCGGAGGCAGGGGTGCAAGCCTCAATGTATCGACGCGCAGCAATCGTCCCCCCTTGCGCCCTGTTGGAACGCCGGGACGTGATTACCAAGTCTGGAGTAAAACAACCAGAGCGCCGGGGCATCGCCCTTTAGGCAGCAGCTCGCGGCATCCGGAAACGATCTTCCATCGACGCCCGGTCAAAAGGCTTCATCAGGCAGGAATCGGCACCCGCCGTCAGCGCGCGCGTGATGTCGGAGTGTACGTATTCGCTGGTCATATAAACGAGGTACGGCCGGGTGCCCGACGTCTGCATGCGCAGCCTGAGAATAAACTCGTGAGCCGGTAACTCCGAAACCTGCCAATCGAGCAGGATAGCATCCGGCATAGTCGATCGGGCCAATTCGTAGCCATCTTTGCCGTTGCTGGCTTCAATCACTTCATAGCCGATCCCAGTCAGGATGGCGGACGCGACTTTCCGGACAACATCGCTGTTGTCCACGATCAGGCAACGCTTCATGGAGTAGCCCCGGCAATCAAGTCAATCGAACACGCACACCCGCACGAATGCCCAGATGCGCACCATCAACTGTGACGTGCAGATGGTTAATGAAGCATTGACGAAGGGCGTCAGCCCGCGGCGGCGTGAATGCGCACGTCGACACCGTCTTTGGCCACCGTAAGCGGCATGTTCGCCAGCTTGGCCAACCGCGTCGTGTAATAGGCCTGGATCGTCATCGCATCGAGTGCAGGCGTGTCCTTGCCCGTCACGAATTCGTTGAGATGCTGCGGCAGCCGCGCGCCCGTGCCCCGGCAGACGACGTGAAACGCCGGCCGCTCGACGGAGCCTTCAATGGTCACATCGATATCGCCGCCCTTGGGCAAAGCCGTGATAGCCGATGAGATGATATTAAGCAGGAGCTTCACCTTGTCCTTGCTCATGTAGCCGGGAGGGCCGCTCCAGTTCAGGCGGTGCTTCGCCCTGCCCTTGCCGTTGACGACATAGCCGCGCGAGATCTTCTCCGCCATGCCCAGATCGATCAGCGCGCCCGCAGATCCGCTGGCGCCAAACGCGAACCGCGCGAATTCAAGACAGACGGACGCCTGCGCCGTCACGTTGCGGATCATGTCGAACGCATACCGCCGCGCGTCCTCTTCCTTTTCCTCATCGTGCAACTGTAGCCCGATACTGATCGCGCCCACGGGACCGATGACATCGTGGCAGATTTTGCTGGAAATCAGCGCGGCAATCTCCAGATCGGACGGCATGGCGGCATCGGTCATGGAAGTCTGTCCCTCGAAATCAGATGTCATCGCCGCATCGCTGCCCTGCCGGACGGCCCACGGCGAATCACCGCCGCTTGCCCGGCGCACGTCTGCTCTGATACACGGCCCGGTAGGCGGGTGAAAGGTCCACCAGGACAACTGGCGGAAACTGCCGCGTGGATGCAGCCGGCAACTTTGCCCTACGGCTCGCTAGGCTTGCCCTCGGCTGAATTCCGGCCGAATCACCACTCATCCGGAATGCCAACGTCCCTCGACAGCCCACCTCGGAAAGATCACCCTTCAGAATGCCCTTCAGATCCCATGCCGCTCTCACAGCGGCCATCCTTCCCGCCGTCATCGAAGCCGCACGCGTCATCCTCGCAACGCGCCGGTCCGGTCTCGTCGTCGATCGCAAAACCGATGACTCCCCCGTCACCGAGGCCGACCGCCTCGCGGAAGATATCCTCACCCAAGCCCTCCACGCCATCCACCCAGCAATCCCCGTCGTCGGCGAAGAAACAGTCTCGGCCGGCGCAGCGCCCGCAATCGGCGACACGTTTTTCCTGCTCGATCCCCTCGACGGCACCCGCGACTACGCCGCTGGCCGCGACGATTTCACGATCAACATTGGCCTGGTCGACGGCGGCCACCCCGTCTTCGGACTGATTTTCGCGCCCGCCCGTCACGACCTTTTCGTCACCAACGAGCCGGGTACAGCCGTCACCGCACGTTTCGATCCCGAAAGCACCGCCCCTGGTCTTTCCGAACTGGACCTCACAGTGCTTCAGGTCCGCTCGAACCCGTCGCCGGAGTTGAGCGCTCTGATCAGCCGCCGTGAAGCCGGCCCCGAATTCGACGGCCGCCTCGCAGCGCTCGGCGTGACGCATCGCATCGTTGCAAGTTCCGCGCTGAAATTCGGCCTGCTCGCCCGTGGCGATGGCGACATCTACCCCCGCTTCGGACCCACCTGCGAATGGGACACCGCTGCCGGCCAGGCAATTGTGGAGGCCGCCGGTGGTACGGTCACTGCTCTCGACGGAACGCCCCTCATCTACGGCAAAGTGGCAGACAAATTTCTCAACGGTCCCTTCGTTGCGCGCGCGCACCACCCGGCAATGTCCGTCTAACGCCACGCCATGGCCTTGTTCCGCGTCCTGAAAGCCACACTTTGGTAACACTTTCTGGCGATGGTTGATGGAGCTTTAACCGCCGCGAGTCTGCGGCCCGTCCATCTTGGGAATGCGCACCATGTCGTCTCTGAAGACGTCCCGCATGCTCACCGCACACGCTGGCGCCGCATTGGCCGCTCTCTTGCTCGGCCCCTGTTTCACGACAGTAGCCCTCAGCGCCAACGACGCCTACCGCCCGCCCGCCGAGAGCTACGAGTCCGACGATCAAGGCGCCGAAGACGTCTATCGTGCGGCGCCCTCGCGTGACAGCTATCCCTCCGGTGGCGGCTACCAGCCCGACGAAGAATACCGCCCCGAATCAGGCACCGGCCGCGACAGCTTTGGCGGCGATCGCTCAACCGCTGGCGTCCCCCCCGCCGCTGGCTACGGCGAACCCTACACCCCACCCTCTGCCGACGACGGCCTCCCCGAACCCAAAGGCCCCAGCGAATCCGGCGCCGGCTCCTCGACCGGTTATGACCAATCCGAGATCATCGGCGCGGGCCACAAACTGTTCGGCGGCGTCAGTAAAGGCCTTGCCGAAGCGGTCGAGTGGGCCTTCCAGAGCCAGGGCCGTCCGAACGGCTACATCGTCGGCGAAGATGCCGGCGGCGCCTTCGTGTTTGGCTTGCGCTACGGCGAAGGCACGCTCCACTCCAAACTGTATGGCTCGCAAAAGGTCTTCTGGCAGGGCCCCTCGGTTGGCTACGACGCCGGAGCCGAAGGCTCTAAAGCCATGGTTCTTGTGTACAATATGCAGGACCCCAGCCAGATCTACGAACGCTTCGGCGGCGTCCAGGGCGCAGCCTACCTCGTCGGCGGCGTCAGCGTGCAGGTCCAGAAGCACGGCAATGTCACACTCGCCGTCATCCGTTCCGGCGTCGGCCTGAGGTTGGGTGCCAACGTCGGTTATATGAAGTATACCCGTTCCCCGACGTGGAATCCGCTATAAGCACTCCCGTCGGCGGCAGCGTTCGGCACCGGACGGAACCACGCGTCGGCCCTGCGCCGGTGCCGTGGCAACCAACCCGCAGCCACGCGGCTGAAACCTAGAATGGCGGCTTCGCGTCCGCCAAATTGCCATCGGCGATCGCCCGGACCGGCGGCGGCCATTGGCTCGAACGAGGACGGACGGGGTGCTCACCATCCAATCGGCCATGCTGGTGGTGCTCGGCTTCTCGATTGCGGGGCTGCTGGCCTGCGTGATCGCGCCGGCCTATCGCCGCCGTGCTGCGCGCCTCGCCACCCTTGAATTGAAGCGCACGATGCCGCTGACGGAAGCGGAGATCGCCGCCGACAAGGATCGCATCCGCGCCGACTACGCCATCCGCGTCCACAAACTCGAAAGCAATCTCGAGGAACTCTCTCTCGAAACCGCCCGCCAGCTCATCGAAATCAACCGCCGCGATGCCCGCATCAGCGCGCTGGAAAGCGACGTTGCACGCCTGGCTACCGTCAACGAAGAACACGAGAACGCCCGCCGCGTCCTCGAACTCACCATCACCGACCGCCTGCCCAAGGTCGAACAGCGCCTCGCCGAAGCCAAGAAGCTCCTCTTCGACCGCGACCGCGAGATCTCCGCGCTCACGCAAACAGCCCAGCGCCAGTCGATCGCGCTTGAAGAAGCCACCCAGATCAATACTCAGCAGCGCAACGACATCCATCGCCTCAACGCGACGCTAACCACCCGCGCCGCGCGCCACCGCGACAAAGCCGAGGAGCAAAAGCACGAAACCGAGATCGCGCTCCGCACCGAGATCGAAGCTCTGCGTGCCCGCGTCCGCGACCAAGGCGATGTCATCGCACGCCTGCAATCGGAATCGTCTGACGCCACCGACCGATCCAACACTGCCGAAATGGCGCGCCTGCGCGACAGCCTCGCCGAAGCCGAACGCGCCCTGCAGAACGCCCAGCGCCAGGATGGCTCCGTCACCACCGGTTCGGATACCGAGGTTCGTGCCCTGCGCTCGACCGTCGAAGATCAGGCCACGCAAATCGCCCGCCTTACCGCCGAACTCGCCGCCTTGAGATCTGCCGCACCCGCCGGCGACGCAGCTACCGATCAACAGGCCGCCATCGGCCTGCGCGCCAAACTCAGCGCCCTGGAGGCCGAAGCCGCCGAACAGGCCTCCATCATTCTCGGATTGCGCGCGGAAGTCGCCGCAGGCAACGAGAAACTGGCCCGCCAAGCCGAGTTCTACATGGAGGAGCAGAGAAAGCTTCAGGCCGGCACCCGGCCCACCGCGCCACCAGCAGACGTGCCCGCCGCCGTGGCTGCGCCGGCAGCCCAGCGGCTATCGCTGGCCGAGCGCATGAACGCACCGCGTGTCGCAACCGTACAAATTTCGAATGGCACCTCGCCAGCCGCCAATGGCAACGAGGCGTCCGCCCCGGCCAGTGCCGATACGCAAATAGATGATCCGGAATTTTCAGCGGCGGAACCCGCCAACCAGCCCCGGCGCCAAAGCCTGCTTCAGCGCATCACGGGCCTCGAAAAGCCCGTCGCCTGATCCGCGCAACAATGCGATTGAAAATCGGAACACACCGGCCACAGCCGCGGCATCCCCATACGGGCTAGTTCTTCAACGCCACAAGAACACCGAGACTTCGGTTGGTGATATCGCGCGAGCTTTCTGCGATCACAGCGCGCTTCTTGACCCGCTTCGGCGGTAGCGATCCGGTTTCGACCAGCGCCGTCTCCACGACGACCGCCGGTAGATCCCCAAATATCCCAGGTGGCTTGCGCGGACGCGGCGTCGCCTTGGCGACACGAACCGCTGTCTTACGCTTCACCTTGATCGGCCGCACCTTGATCGTCTCGGCCTGATCCAAGCGCAGAGCCAGAACCTGCACCGGCATATCCGGCACGCTCAACGCCACGACCTGCCGCAGCACCGGCACTTGCGGTGCGAGCGCGGCCGCTACCTCGTCGCGCTTGAACTTTTCCACACGCGACGGTTCCGCCCGCGCGACCACCGTCTGCTCCATCTTGATGGACAACGCCAGATCCGCGATCTGGCCGGCAATCGCAGCGGCACCCACGAACAGCACGCTGTTGAAGACAGCGTACCTTACGAGAGCCAGATGACGGAGATTGAGTGCCGCGAACATATCTACGCTTACGCCATGAATGAGACCGGTCCGGCCCAAGCCACGAGCCACCGGAAGTTGCGCCTTATACGTCGTATCTGCCCCATTGCTATGCGCAAATGGAAGCAGAGTAAACGTTCTGACGTCGGATGGGGACCATTGCGCCGAAAGGCCGCCCGCAGAACCCCCAACGGCCGCGAAACTCTTTAGTTCCAGCGATGTAAACGCACGGGGCCAGCGAGAGCGCACCCGCCCTCGGCCCGTGTCAGGTCAGCCACCACCAGAGCAGCGGTGGTACCGCCAGAAAGAGGGCATAAAGCCCGTAAACATCGACAATGTAGCGCGCATAAACGCCGGCGAAACCAGCCCGGTCACTCGTGCCGTCGAGCTTGGCGAAGAGATAATCGATCCGGCTGTGATTAACCGGGCAGGCCTTCATCATCTCATTATAGCGGCGCCGGAAATCCTGCACGTGGACCGCGTCGGTCGGCCGAGCGATCCGCAATTCCTGCGCGAGCTCAGAAACAGCAAGCCCGCAGTTGTGCAGATGATGAGCCTTCATCTTATAATCGTTCAGCGCTTCCAGCAGGCCGAGGATCAGCGTGAACACCGATGAGACAAGCTGAATAAAGGTCATCAAGCGGTTGGTCGCATCGTCAATTTGACCGGCATAGACCGCCTGCCAGACCGCCAGACCCACGAAGTAAAGCGCCACCGTCGACTGCGTGAACAGCGAAACCGTCGCTTTGCGTTCCAGGCGCTCCGCCGCATTGAAACGCGCAGCTTTCACAAGCCGCATGGTGGCCGCCAGCCTCTCAGCCTCCCGCCCGGCTTCCTGCTCGCTCGCCCACGCCTCGCGGCGCGCGGTCAAGCGCTCGTCGACGCGTCGGACGAACGTAGATTGCGCGGCATCATTGGCAGCCGTGGAAGGCATCATCGCTCGCCAAGCCTGGAATTGCTCCCTGAGGCTTAGCGCGATTCGCCCACCCGCCGGATCACACGCCGAACATGCGCCGGACGTCGTCCAATACGCCGATCAATGCAGGTCCTCCGCGCACCGATCCAGCGACCGCCACGACGATAACTCCGGCAATCCCCAACGCCACGCACCACGAGAGCGCCGACCGCAGCCGCGCGTGACGCCGTTCCCTCCGGGCGCGTGACAGCCATCCGGCCGCATGGTCGGTGGTCCCCTGTGAGCGACGCGTCTCCGATGCCTGCCATTCGAACGGGTGCGCCGGCTGGTCGTCGGCGATCAAAAACTCGCCAGCTGCGGAAAACTCTCCACCCGCGTTTTGAGCCCCCACCACCCGCAAGTCGGGTTGCCGCGCCAGCACGCGGCTAATGTCTGCCGTTAGCCGGCGCATATCCTCGTCGGTCTCATCGAACAGATGCGACGACCGGCTTTTTTCGGCGGCTGGCAAGGGTGGCGGCACAGCAACCCGGGGAGCGGATTGCGCTGCTGAAATGACTGAAAAACTGTACGTCATGCGGCGTTTCCTAGCGAAGCGCCGTGGCTCGAGTGATCCGCAACGGGATCGAGCGGCATGACAGTGCACCGCCGCTACAGCGGCTGCACATAGTCCTCCCGACCGCGACCGCCGGACGTGCTGTCCGTTAAGTCCACGTACGCACGGCACCCGAACCTCCGGCTGACCGCCGCTGCCGGCCATCAAAGGTTCATAAACACAGCAGGCAGCACCCTCGCTCCGCCCACGTCTTATATCATATGTGGACTTTCTGTCGCGGACAAGACAGTTCGCACGCGGCCAGCCCAGGCGTCCTCGCGGTGCAAGTCTTCGCCTGGATCGCAATTTCGCGCTAGAAGCAGTCCGGACCAAATTCCGTGCATCGCAAACCTCCACCCAAGGACGAAAAACACATGCTGCTCCTCGCCGTTGGACTGGTTCTCTTTCTAGGCATCCATCTAGTCCCGACCTCCCCGGACGTACGCAACGGCCTCGTCGAACGGTTCGGCGCCACCGCCTACAAGGCGATCTTCGCCATCATCTCCTTCGCCGGTCTCCTCCTGATCATCTACGGCTACCACAAGCTCCAGGTGAACCCGGGCAAGAACGTCTTTTTCGGCGACCCACCGTCGTGGCTCAAACACGTATCCTGGCTCTTGATGCTGCCGGCCATGATCGCGCTGGTCGCCGCCTACGTCCCCTCGCGCATCCGCTCAGCCCTCAAGCATCCCATGCTTGTCGCGATCAAGATCTGGGCCCTTGCTCATCTTCTGGTGAACTGGGATCTCGGCTCGATCCTGCTCTTCGGCTCGTTCCTCGCTTATGCCGTTTACGATCGCATCTCGGTCAAGAAGCGCGGCGCGCTCGGGCCCCTGGGCGCCAAGCAAGGTGGCCTCGCCGGCGACCTCACAGTTCTCGTCATCGGCGTTGGCCTATATGTCTTCATGTTGAAAGCCGGCCACGCCTGGCTGATCGGCGTGCCCCTGCTGCCAGCCTGATCGCCGATCATCCCACCGCCAAAATGAAAAGGCCGCCTGCGAAGGCGGCCTTTCTTGCAATCAACGCCAGCGCGGTCGATCAGCGCACAGGCACGATAAAATCAGTAAACTTGCCCGTCTCATTGCTGAGACCGTTGTCCGAAATGATCAGCGACGAACCGGGCTTCATCACATCTTCGATCTGCAGCCGCACATCATCTGGCACTTTGATCCGGGCGAGTGCCGCCTGCGCGGTTTGCGACCGGCGCAATTCCGCCGCCGCACGCTCGGCCTCCGCCGCCGCCTGCATCCGCTCCTTCTTCGATCCGCTGTACTTGACCGGAGCGGTCTGTGTCGGGATCGACGCAACGGACCACGTCACGTCGACTTTGGCTGGGTCAACAGCCATCGCCGTGAACACATGCGTGCCAATCAGTTGGTCCGGCTTCTCGATCGTCACCGGCGTTTCCAGGATCGGCTCATAGCCCTGTCGCACATAGAGCGTTTGCGTCTTGCGGCTGACGAATACGTGTACCGGCAGCTTCCGCTTGGCCTCGCGGCGCTTGGCAGCTGCATCCGCCTCGACCGCCTGGTTGAGCTTGACGTTCGCGGCTGAGACTTTTTCCACCGCGTCCGCCCGCGCCTTATCGGCTTCGATCAGCGCCGCTTCCGCTTTTGTAAGAGCCGCGATGCCATTGGCATGCGCCACCTTCGCAGCCTCCGCCGCATCGGCCAGATCGAGGGCCGCCGTCTCCAGACGGTCTTCATCAGCCGCTGCGCGCGCGACGTCCTCAGGCGTAAAACCGGTCTTGCGCACAAGACCTTGCGAGAATTTCGCAAGCTTCTGGTTGGCCGCTCGCGAAGCCTGCTCAGCTGTGCGCAACGCACTAGCCAACCGGTTCACTTCAACGCGCGCATCGCGCACGGCGACTTTCCGCCCATCGAGAGAGGCCATCACATCCTTGGCAGCCGCAACGGTCGCCGCCTTCTCCGCCTGCGCATCCGCCACGGCAGCCGCCAGCTTCTCCATCTCGGCTTTGCGCTGTGTCCGCAAGTTGATCATGGCGTCGTACCCCGGCGGCGTTTCGCTCGCCAATGCCGTCGACACACCGAGCACGCTGCCAACTTCCCGCGGCGGCCCGAGTCGCGGCGAGTCTGACGCATCGGCCACCCGCGTTTCGCCGGGCATGAGCGCATGCATCGACGGAACGCCATCGGGATACGCCGCAAACAGTTGCTCGTGCTGGATCGATTCTGGACGCACCGGATCGTAAGCCACGATCACCCGCGTCCCCATCTGCGTCACTTCAAAAAGACGCTTGGAAAACCCGTGCGGCAACCGGATACAACCGTGCGACGCGGGATAGCCCGGCAGGGCGCCCGCATGCAGCGCGACGCCCGACCACGTGATCCGCTGCATGTTCGGCATCGGCGCGCTGTCGTAGAGATTCGAAAAGTGCACGCGGTTCTTCTGCAGGATCGAGAAGATACCCGTCGGCGTCGGCGTGCCCAGTTTGCCCGAAGAAATCGGCGCTTCCATCATCAGGCCGTTGCGGTCCCAGACCGACACGCGCTGCCGGCGCAGCGACACGGTGATGACGAGCGGACCATCGGCCTTGCGATCGGCCACGACCTCTTTGGTCGTGTTGCCGCGCTCAATGCCGCCGTGATCGTAGGTCGCCTCGGCCGGTTTGGACTTTTTAACTTTCGGCTTCTTGACGGTGTACGGCCGGTTGTAGCTGCCGTAATCAAAGAAAAACTGCGCCTGCGCGGGCGCCGCGGTGGTGATCGCAAAAACCGACACCAAGCCGCCGAGGGCCAACGCCAATCGGCTAGGCCCATTCACGGTCCCGCCAAACGGACCGACGCGGGGAACGCTAGACATCTTCACCCCATCCACCCCTTGAAACACGCACCCTCCGCTAGAAATAGTCGCGGAAAGTCACTGTCTGGTTAGCAGAGCAGTGTTCCTATCCGCAACGCCGCACCCCCAATTCACGACAAAGATCTGTCATATGTTGCTCTGTATCCACGCCTGCGGAATATATCGGACACCGGCTGAGGTCCCACGGCCCGCTTCACCTAAGCCAATGATCGACCTGGAAATACCCGTCCAAAGTCCGTAACCTACCGATCCGCCGGCATGCCGCCGACGCTCCACAGCGCAGTCCCTCCGCACATCCGGCCGGTACCATCAATGTCCGTACAAAAACCTTCCCCCCGACTGATGGCGCCCGACATCGCCGCCCTTAAAGGCGTCCGCCCAGTCGTGGCGCTGACCTCCTATCACGCCCACACCGCCGCGATCGCCGACAAGTATTGCGACTTCCTTCTCGTCGGTGACAGCCTGGGCATGGTCATGCACGGCTACGAGACCACCGTACCTGTTCCCCTTGATCTGATGATCATGCACGGCAAAGCCGTCGTTCGCGGCGCCCGGCGCGCGCTCGTCGTCATCGACATGCCCTTTGGCACCTATGAGGAAAGCCCGTCTGTCGCCTTCCGCAATGCCGCCCGCGTCATGAAGGAAACCGACTGCGGCGCCATCAAACTCGAAGGCGGCCGCCGCATGGCCGAAACCATCCACTTCCTCGTCGATCGCGGCATCCCCGTCATGGCCCATATCGGCCTCACTCCGCAGTCGATCAACGTGCTGGGCGGCTGGAAAACCCAGGGCCGCACACAAGACGAGTGGGCAGCCCTCGAGGAGGATGCCCGCGTCGTCTCGGAGGCCGGTGCCTTCGCCGTCGTCCTAGAAGCGATCGCCGAACCCCTCGCCAAACGCATCACCGCCGCCATTCCCATTCCCACCATTGGCATCGGCGCCTCTGCCGCCTGCGACGGCCAGATCCTTGTCATGGAAGACATGCTGGGGCTCAGTCCGCGCGTGCCCAAATTCGTCAAGGAATTCGGCCGCGTCGGCGCCGTCATCGAAGGCGCCATCCAGTCCTACGCGGAGGAGGTACGCGCCCGCCGCTTCCCCGAAGCCGCCCACACCTACACCATGAAAGACGATCCCACCCCCACCAAACCCGTCAAAAAGTCGAAATCGTCCTAGATTTGAATGCGTTAAGGCGCACACCCCTGCCCACCGGCCGGCCCGCGCCCGGTCCCGCGCCGAAAATGGGTTGCACGGCCGCGACTTGCCACTATCAATGCGCGCGGAACAAAAGCTGATCCCAAGGATAAACGCCCCCATGGTCGATAAGAACGACTCGCTGGCCCGCGAAATTGACGAAGAACTGCGGCGCGAAAAATTCGAAAAGCTGTGGGAACAGTACGGGACGTACATCCTGATTGCGGCCGGTGCGATCGTCCTCGCCGTCGGCGGCTACCAAGTCTACGACCAGCGCAAGAAGAGCATCGCCGCCGAAAATGGCGCCCGCTACGAGGAAGCCATCAAGCTCGTCGAGCAGTCCAAAACCGACGAAGCGCAAAAGGCCCTGACCGACATTATCTCAAGCGGACACGCCGGTTACGCCTCGCTCGCCCAACTCCAGCTGGCCGGCATCCACCTAAAGGCCAACCGTCCCAAGGACGCCCTCGCCGTCTTCGAGGCACTCGCCACCAGCCCCACCGCCGATGCCGACATCAAGACCTTCGCCCTGCTCCAAGCCGCTTCCCTGCGCCTGGGCGAGGCCGACTTTACCGAGCTGCAGAATCGGCTCAAGCCGTTGGCTGAGGGAACAACGGCTTGGCGGTTCCAGGCGCTCGAACTGCTCGGCACCGCAGCCTTCAAAGCAGGCAAGTTTGATGAAGCGCGTGCCCAGCTGACGCCGTTGCTGGCCGACCAGGAAACGCCGCGTGCGACGATGGACCGGATCCAATTGATCCTCAGCTCCATTGCCGCGTCCGAAACGGGCAAGCCGGCTGCGGCCCCCGCCGCACCTGCCCCGGCAGCGCCGCAAACGCCTGCCAAGGAAACGACACCCTCCAATGCCGGAAAACCGGCAGCAGGGGGCCAGTAAGGAGAACAGGATGCCTCGCTTCCGCCCCGTGCCCCGCGCGCTTGCCCTCATCGGGCTGAGCGCCTGTGCGCTGGCCGGTTGCTCATCCGACAGTCTCCCCAGTCTGCCCGACGTCGGCAAGCTGAACCCCTTCAAGGAAAAGCAGGCGCCGCTTCCTGGCCGCCGCATTGCCGTTCTCCCCGCGAACGAAAAAGTCCCCGGCGAACTCGCTGACGCCTCCACGCCGATCGTTATTCCCGCGCCCGTCGCCAACGAAGAGTGGACGCAGCCCGGCGGCAACGCCTCCCATGTTCTGGGCAACCTCGCCCTTTCCGCCAGCCCGCGCGAAGTCTGGCGCGCCAGCGCCGGCTATGGATCGAGCGGCAGCGGACGCATCATCGCCAGCCCCATCGTCTCCGGTGGCCGCGTCTTCACGTTGGACGCCGAAGGCACCGCAACGGCATTCTCCACGTCTGGCGGATCGCAGATCTGGTCTCAGAGCCTCAAGCCCACGCCGGGCCCCACCGCGCAAGCCGGCGGCTTCTCGAGCCTTACAACCGGCAGCCTCTTCTCGCTCGGCGGTGGTGGCGATGGCGGCGGATACGGCGGCGGTCTCGCCATCGATAACGGCCGCCTCTACGGCGCCACCGGCTTCGGTGCTGTCATCGCGCTTGATCCCGCCACCGGCAAACGCCTCTGGGAAAAGAACCTCGGCGCCCCCGTGCGCTCTTCGCCCACCGCCGTCGCCGACCGCGTCTTCGTGCTCACCACCGAGGGCCGCTTCTATTGCCTCTCCGGCATCGATGGCGCCGAACTCTGGTCCGCGCGCGGCCTGCCGAGCCAAGCCTCGCTCTCGCTCAACGCCAGCCCCGCCGTCGATGGCGAAGTCGTCGCCGTGCCCTATCCCTCGGGAGACGTCATCGGCCTCAAGATCATCGACGGCAGCCCGGTCTGGTCGGAAAGCCTGACGCGCACGCGCTCGGAAAGCCAATTCGCCTCCATGACCGACGCCGCCCGTCCGGCCATCGAGAACGGCATCGTCTATGCTATCGGCCACGCCGGCCGCATGACCGCCACCAACGCCAAGACCGGCGAACGCCTCTGGACGCTCAACGCGCCCGGCACGCAGACGCCGTGGGTCGCCGGCGACAGCGTCTTCATCGTCGACACGCGCGCGCAGATCATGGCCATCTCCAAGCGCGACGGCAAAATCCAGTGGACCACCAAGCTGCCCACGAGCGGCGCATGGTCCGGCCCCGTGCTCGCCGGCAATCAACTCTGGTCCGTCTCGTCCAAGGGCCTCCTCGCCGCCGTCGATCCCATGTCCGGTCGCGTCCTCGGCCAGCAGGAAATCGGCAGCGGCTCCTACATCGCCCCCATCGTCGCCGGTGGCCGCATGTACCTCCTCAACAACGACGCCAAGCTCATCGCCCTCCAGTGAGCGACGTTTCAACTGCCCCACCCGCCACGGACCAATTCGAAATCTTCCTCGCAGCCGTTCCCGGCCTCGAAGGCCCGCTCTGCGCGGAAGCGCGCGCGGCGGGCTACAAGAAAGCCAAGACCGTTCCCGGCGGCGTGCTGCTCAAAGGCGGCTGGCCCGATGTCTGGCGCACTAATCTCGAATTGCGCGGACCGAGCCGCATCCTCGCCCGCATCGACGAATTCCGCGTCGTCCACCTAGCCAAACTCGACACCCGCGCCCGCCAAGTGCCGTGGGCGAAAGTGCTACGCCGCGACGTGCCCGTCCGCGTCGAAGCCGCCTGCAAATCCTCCCGCATCTATCACTCGGGCGCCGCCGCCGAACGCATCGCGCGCGCCATCCATGAGGAACTCGGAGCCCCCATCTCCGACGACGCCGAAGTCGTCATCAAAGCCCGCATCGAAAACGATCTCTGCACCATCGCCGTCGACACCTCCGGCGAGACCCTCCACAAGCGCGGTCACAAGGAAGCCGTCGCCAAAGCGCCCATGCGCGAAACGATGGCCGCGCTCTTTCTCCGCCAGTGCGGCTACACCGGCACCGAACCCGTCCTCGATCCCATGTGCGGCTCGGGCACCTTCGTCATCGAAGCCGCCGAAATCGCCTGTGGCCTGAAGCCCGGCCGCTCGCGCGCATTCGCATTCGAAAAACTAGCCACCTTCGATGCCGTTGCCTGGAACGCGATGCGCAGCGCATCACCTCTCCCACCACCAGCCGCGCGCTTCTACGGCCGAGACCGTGATCCCGGCGCCATCCGCATGAGCCGCGCCAACGCCGAACGCGCCGGCGTCTCGGCCATCACAGACTTTTCCGAAATCTCAATCGAAGACCTGACGCCGCCCGACGGCCGGCCGGGCCTCGTCATCGTCAACCCGCCCTACGGCGATCGCATCGGCGACATCAACAAAATGCGCCCGCTCTACCGCGCGCTCGGCCACACGCTGCTTACGCGCTTTTCTGGTTGGCGCGCCGGCCTTATCACTAGCGACGAAAGCCTCGCCGGCGCTACCGGCCTGCCCTTCGCGCTCACCGCCGAACCCGTCCTCCACGGCGGCCTGCGCATCACCCTCTACCGCACCGCCGCGTTGCCGTAAGCCCTACGCCGCCGCCTGACCATCATTCGTCTTGATGTCTTGAAACTTGATCGCCGGATTCTTGTCGGTCGCCCAGCCGAGGCTGAACTGGCTCTGCGCCATGAACACGCGATCTCCGTCGAGATCGGTCGCGATCGCCGACTTGTTCTTCGCCGCGAACGCCTCCAACGCCACCTTGTCGTCGGACGAAAACCACCGCACGACTTCATACGGGCAACTCTCGAACACGACCGGCAAATTGTATTCGTTCTTCAAGCGGTCTTCGAGCACGTCGAGCTGCAGCGCACCAATCACGCCGACAATCGGCTGCGAACCATCGACCGGATTGAACACCTGCACGACGCCCTCTTCCGCCATCTCCATCAACGCTTCGCGCAGCTTCTTCGCCCGGATCGCATCCTCCAGCCGCACGCGGCGCAGAATTTCAGGCGCAAAGCTCGGGATGCCGAGGAACGTGATGTCCTCGCCCTCCGTCAGTGCATCGCCAATGCGCAAGAGCCCACGATTGGGAATACCAACCACGTCACCCGCAAAGGCCTCCTCTGCCAGCGAGCGATCCTGCGCGAAAAAGAACTGCGGCGCCGAAAGCGCCAGCGTCTTGTCCGTGCGCACCACCTTCACCCGCATCCCACGATTGAGCTTGCCCGACACCACGCGCATGAACGCCATGCGGTCGCGATGGTTCGGATCCATGTTCGCCTGGATCTTGAAAATGATGCCGCTCATGCGCGGCTCATCCGCTTCCACCATCCGCGTCGCAGCCCGCAAGCTGCGCGGCGGCGGCGCAAACGAAACCAGCGCATCCAGCAGATGCCGCACGCCGAAGTTCTTTAACGCCGATCCGAAATAAACCGGCGTCAACGTCCCATGCCGGAACGCCTCCAGATCGAACTTATTGCACGCCTCCGCCACGAGCCCGACTTCATCCCGCCACCGCTCCACCGCGCCGTCTTCCGTGAGCAATGTCGCAAACACCGGATCATCCGGCCCCGACACCGGCACGTCGACACCTTCATCATCAAGGCGCGTAATGCGCGGATTATAAAGATCGTACGTCCCGCGGAATTCGCGCCCGCGCCCAATCGGCCAATTCATCGGCGCGGTATCGAGCGCCAGAATGTTGGCAATCTCGTCCAACAGTTCGATCGGCTCGCGCGTCTCGCGGTCTAGCTTGTTGATGAACGTCACGATCGGAATATCGCGCAACCGGCAAATCTCGAACAGCTTGCGCGTCCGGGCCTCGATGCCCTTCGCCGCGTCGATCACCATGATCGCGCTGTCGACCGCTGTCAGCGTCCGGTAGGTCTGATCGGAGAAGTCTTCGTGACCCGGCGTATCGAGCAGGTTCAAAACGGCGTCGCCGTATTCGAACGTCATCACCGACGTCACGACCGAAATACCGCGCGCCCGCTCGATCGCCATCCAGTCGGAGCGCGTGTTTTGCTTGTCCTTCTTCGCCTTCACCTGACCGGCCAGCTGAATAGCGCCCCCGAACAGCAAAAGCTTTTCTGTCAGCGTCGTCTTACCGGCGTCGGGATGCGAGATGATCGCAAACGTCCGCCGCCGCGCGATCTCCCGCTGCAGCACGGTCGCGGGAGCACCCCCGGCCTTTGGGGCGCCGGCATCTGCAGTGTCACTGATCGTGCGTGCGTCTTCAGACACGTCGCGCCTCGTCGCTGAATTGGAATGGCAGCCGGGCGGACACGGCCCTGATGGAGGGCGTCAGACAAAATCCCGGCAGCGCAGCCCCCTATACATGGTTCGGGCGGCGCGGTCACCTGCAGCGTTGCAGTGGCACTGTCATGAAAAAACGAAGCCGGGCGGACCTTTCTGCAAGGTCCGCCCGGCCATCCGGCCCCGTCGAGGTTACGCAGCACTGTCAGGACGAGGCATTCTACGAACTCGGATCAGCTGGTACTCCAGAACGCACACACGACGCACACCACATTTTCCGGCCATCCGCATCGCGCAGATGCCAGGAGAACGTGACACCCATGCGTTACATTCCAAGCGAGTCTAACGCAGCCTGTGGATAACCTCACAACTGGCGGAGCCATCAATGAAAGCGCTACGATGGCTCCCCGAGCGGGGGAACCGGTCAAGTGAAGCAGCGCCAACCGTTGTATGTCGTTCTTATGGGTGCGGTGCTCGCCGCCGCCCTTGCACTTCGCATTTTCGACCCCGCTCCCGTCGCCCGCATGCGCCTCGCCGTCTTCGACAGCATGCTGACCGCCAGCCCGCGCACCCCGGACGAATCCTTCCCCGTCCGCGTCCTCGACATCGATGAAGCCTCGCTGGCCGAATTCGGCCAATGGCCTTGGCCGCGCACCCGCCTCGCCGAAATCATCAACAAATTGAGCGAGGCCGGCGCACGCACGATCACGATCGACTTGATCCTGGCCGAACCCGACCGCTGGAACGCGGCCAACATCGCCAAGGAGTTATCAGCCGTACCGGGCCTTGAACCGCTCGGCCAAAGAGCAGCCAACCTGCCCTCGAACGACACAGTCCTCGCGACGGCCTTGGCCAGAGCCTCTGTCGTCATGGGCTTGTCCGCCGACCGCGCCATCACGCGACAACTCCCCGACGCCCGCGCGCCGTTTGCAACCGCCGGCGACGACCCCAAACTCTTCGTGCCCTCCTTCGAAGGTGGCGTCGGCCCACTGCCCGCACTCGCGGAAGCTGCCACCGGCCTTGGTGCCGTCAACTGGCTGCCCGAAAGCGATCAGGTCATCCGCCGCGTACCCTTGCTCATCAGAGCGGGCGGCAAGCTCTACCCCTCGCTCTCCCTCGAAACCATTCGCGTCACGCAAGATCCATCGGCGACCATTCTCGTTCGCTCGTCCGGTGCCAGCGGCATTCTCTCTTTCGGCGAACAGACCGGCATCGACAGCATCCGCGTCGGCGACGTCCTTCTCCCCACCGATGCCCAAGGCGAACTCTGGCTGAAATTCGCACCCTACGATCCGCGCCGCACGCTCTCCGCCCGCGATCTCCTTGCCGGCAAGATCGACAAATCCGAAATCGAAGGCCGCATCATCTTCATCGGCGCCAGCGCGACGGGCCTCATGGACCTGCGCACGACGCCGCTGGCCGCCGCCGTTCCCGGCGTCGAGGTCCACGCCCAAGCCCTCGAACAGATGCTCTCCGGCGACCACCTCGTCCGCCCCGCCTGGGCCACCGGCGCCGAAATGGTCTTCCTCCTCGTCGCCGGCCTTATGTCCGCAGCCCTCATCGCCCAATCGCAGACCGTCGCCCGCTATATCGCGACCTCCGGCGCGGTCGCCGCCGCCATTCTCACCCTCGTCGCCATCACGGCCGTGGTCACCCTCTCCTGGCTCGCCTACCGCAACGGCCTGCTGATTGATCCCGTCTATCCCGCGCTCGCCCTCATCGCGGTCTATCTCGTCGGCTCACTCACCAGCTACGTCCGCTCCGAAGCCGACCGCGCCCGCATCCGTTCAGCGTTTGGCTACTACGTCTCCCCCGCCGTCGTCGAAGAACTGGCCCAAAAACCAGGTCGCCTAAAACTCGGCGGCGAAACCCGCGACGTCACGCTCCTCTTCGCGGATGTGCGCGGCTTCTCGCGCCTCTCCGAAGGCATGGACGCTGAAAATCTCGTCCGCTTCGTCAACACGCTCTTCACGCCGCTCGCCGATGAGATCCTCGCCCATCGCGGCACCATCGACAAATTCATGGGCGACGCCGTCATGGCCTTTTGGAACGCGCCGCTCTCCGACGCCGACCACGCCCGTCAAGCCTGCCGAACGGCGCTGGCCATGCAAGCCTCGATCGTCGCCCGCAACGCCGCCCGCGCCGAGACGGCCGAACCCGTCCGCCTGGGCATCGGCCTCAATACGGGTGCTTGCGTTGTCGGCAACGTCGGCTCGCCCCAGCGCTTCGATTATTCCGTTCTGGGCGATGTCGTGAATACCGCCTCACGCCTGGAGGAAATGACCAAGACCTACGGCGTCCCCATCATCATCGGCGAACAGACCGCTGCCGCCGCCTCAGGCTTCGCCCTGATCGAAATCGGCACCGCCGCGATCCGTGGCAAGGATCGCAGCGAAAAACTGTTTGCACTCATGGGCGATGAAACGCTCGCCGCCGACAGCCGCTGGAGCAACTTGCAAGCCCACCTATCGGCCTACGCCAAAGCGATGGCGGCGGGCGACACCCTTGCCGCCCGCCGCCACATCATCGCCGCGCAATCGTTGAACGTCCCGGCCGCCGCGTCACTCTTACAGGCCACCGGCGACCGCCTGCCACTCTAGCGCGCCCGCCGCTCAGTTTGGCTTGTACCTCGACCCGCCCCCCGGCATCCGGCCTCCGCCGCCTTTGCCGCCACCGCCGATCTTGCCGAGACCAATCCCGATCCCCACACCAATCGCAATCCCAAGCGCAGCTTTGCCCGCTGCATTGTCATTGCTCGCCCGCTTCGTCGGCTTCGGCTTCTTCGGCTTCGCAGGCACCGCAACCTTCACGGGCTTCTTTTTCGACGGCTTGTCCTCGGCCTGCTCGGTCTTGCGCTTTTTCGACGGCTTCTCGTCCGCCTGCTCGGTCTTGGGCTTCTTCGTCCGGCGCGGCGGCGGATCGTCCTTCACCTTGCGCGGCGGCACGATCACCGGGCCCAAAGCGCCCAGCTTGATCAGGTCCTCCGGCGTGAACACCGGTTCCGGATCGATCTTCGGCGGCTTGGCCACAAACGGAAACGACGTATCGAGCGGCGGCAATCCGGACTTCTCAACCTTGTTCCAGTGCGCCGGCTCCTCGACGTCGCCCGCCGTCGTAATGCGAATAAGCTTGCCCGCCTCGTCCAGATCACGGCACCGGCCGCGTTCATCGCACACCGTCACGGCCCCTTCGTGCAGCAAAAGCCAGCTGCCGACATCCGTCTTCACGAATACATCGAAAATCGTCCCGCGCACCGTGATCGACGCGCGCGGCACCTTCACCACATAGCTCGGCTTCTTCGCCTTGCCCGTCATGAACCGGAACGCACCCTCGACCAGATCGACGCTGATATCGCCCGCCGCCTTGTCGGGATCGTAAACAAATTTATCGAGCAGCAGCTTCGCACCCGGGCCCAGCGCCAGCTTCGTGTCGTCGTTGAGCTTCAGTTCCGTCGAGCCATCCTTGCTGACATCGATAAGCTCGTTCTGCCGGACATCGTCGCCGGTCCCGAGTGTGCGCGTGTCGCGGTTGTAAGCCGCCGTCACAATATCGACGACGGACAACGTCGCCCCGATGGGATCACCCCCGGCGGCAAAAACAGGCCCCACGACCAATCCTGGGCAAAGCGAAAAAGCAACGGCAGCAGCTGTCAGGCGGCGCATAACGCACTCCCAAGCGAAAAAGAAAGACACCTCCCGTAATCATAGGCCAAAAAATGGGCCCCGGCTGTACCAAAGGGAACAGTCCGGCCAAATTCCTGGAGCCCCTTAGGCGCCCACCGGTACCGCGCCTTTGTCCTTAGCCTTAAAATCTGGCTCAACATGAATAACGATTTGCGATCCCGGAATGCGCGCCTTCAGCGCCGCTTCGATCCGGTCGCAGATGCCGTGCGATTCCAAGACCGACATCTCCCCCGGCACCACCAGATGAAACTCGATGAACGTGACCCGTCCGGCGTGCCGCGTGCGGATATCGTGCGCCTGGATCGCGCCCTCGCCGCACTCCTTGATTGCCGCCCGGATCTCCGCCTGATCGGTGGGGCTCGCGGCTTCATCCATCAGCGACGACATTGAACTCGAAATGATCTTGTAGCCCGCCCAAAGAATGTTCACGCCAACGAACGCCGCCAGCAGCGGATCGAGCAGCATGATGCCCGTCCACAGGGCGAGGAGAAGTCCGATGAGCACACCAACAGACGTCGCCACATCCGTCAGAATGTGCCATCCGCCGGCCACCAGAGCCGGCGACTTCCACGACCGTCCCCGCGAGATCAGAAACCCCGCCCATCCCGCGTTGATCGCCGCCGCCAGCGCGTTGATCGCCAGACCCTCGGCCGGCTCCGTCAGCGTCCGCGGCGTCAGAAGCGCCTGATACGCCTCCTGAAAAATTAGCACCGCCGCGATCACGATCAGCACACCTTCGAGCACAGCCGAGAAAAACTCCGCCTTGTGATGCCCAAACGGATGATTGCGGTCCGGCGGCCGCGCACTCACGCGCACAGCAATGAGCGCCGCCACCGCCGTCACGACATTCACGATGCTTTCCAGAGCATCTGAGTAGAGCGCCGCACTGCCCGTCTTCCAATAGGCGAGATATTTGAGCCCCATCACCAGGAGCGCCACGATGATCGTGACGATCGCGGTGCGGCCGACAAGACCATTCCCATGCGCATGCGCGTTATCGTGCGATCCGCTCATTGTCTCGTAACCGGCTCATTGCTCATCCAGGCCCGTGTGGCACGGCGGGCCGAAACCGCCAAGCTAGGAATGTCCCGTCGCCCCTTTTCCACACCCCATATCCGCCGCGCCCTCGCTCTGGCCCCACGAATCTGTTCCGAACTCTGAGGACCGTTCAGGAGGGGACGACCATGGCCAATTTTACAACGCATATTGCCGTCGGCACCGTCGTCTCTGGTGCGCTGGCCACCCTCACGCTCGCCGCCGACGTCATCGCGCCGGAAAACCTCATCGCCGTCACAATGGCCGGCGTCTTGGGCTCCGTCCTGCCTGACATCGACTTGAAAGATTCGCGCCCCAGCAAGGCCATGTTCTCCGGCCTCGGCATCTTCTTCTCGTTCGCGGTCCTCTTCTCGTTCGCCACCAAATTCTCTATTGCCGAACTCTGGATCCTCTGGCTCGGCACCCTCGTGCTGTTCCGCTACGGCCTCCACACCGCGTTCCACCACTTGGCCATCCACCGCGGCATCTGGCACTCCATCCTCGCCGCCATCTTCTCGGCCGGGGCCACCGCCGTCGTGTTCTACTACGTCCTTGGCCGCCACGAGGGCGTAGCCTGGCTTGCCGGCGCCTTTCTATTCCTCGGTTTCATCACCCATTTGATCCTTGACGAACTCTACTCCGTCGACGTGATGGACACGCGCGTGAAAGCCTCCTTTGGCACCGCGCTTAAACTGTTCGACCGCCGCTACCCGTACGCCTCTCTCGGCATGCTCGCCGCCACGGTCGCCATCCTCAGCGTCACCCCGCCGACCAAAACGTTCACCGAGGGGCTGTCCTCGCGCAATCTCTGGGCCGGCCTCAACGAGCGCCTCCTCCCGCAAGATAAGTGGTTCGGCATCCTCGACCGCAACTCTGGCCTCGCCAAAGTCGGCACCACCGCGCCGCCGTCTAACGTGACAACGGGCTCGATTCCCGAAAACGGCGCAAAGGCTCCCACCGCGCCTGCCCCCGCGCCCTGATCCGCCACTTCTGCTCAACCAAGCCGTTTGCCGCCTCCCGCCAAACCGCTTAGAAGGGCTCGCAAGGCCACGCGCGCCAAAAGCGCGGGCCGCTAGGGGAGGACTTTTCCATGACACCGACCATCGCCGGCGTGCTCGCGCTCGCCCTGCCGCTGCTTCTGCTTGGCCTCTTGATCCTGCGCCGCAACGGCGCGGTGTTCCTGTTCTACGTCGTCCTCTGCGCCGTCGGCATCGGCTACCTCGTCACCACGGGCGCCGCCGACGATATCGGCACGCAGGTCCTCGACCTCATCGGCCAAGCCACGTCCGAAAAAGCCGCCGAACCCGCGACCCCAGCCCCCGCCACACCCTGACCTGGGTCCGGTCGCGCCTCAGCCAAAGCTTGCCGCCTAAGGGGTCCTCGCCTAATGAGACGGGGCACGCGGTCCCCTTAGACGCTGAGAACACATGTCCGAACTGCTGATTGAACTCTTCTCCGAGGAAATCCCGGCCCGCATGCAGGTGCGCGCCAGCGAGGACCTGAAGCGCCTCGTCACGGACGGCCTCACCGCCGCCGGACTGACCTTTGCCGCCGCCCGCGCCTACTCCACCCCGCGCCGCCTCACCCTCGTGATCGACGGCCTGCCCGCCATGTCGCCCGCCATTTCCGAGGAGCGCAAAGGCCCCCGCGTCGGCGCGCCCGAGCAGGCCCTCGCAGGCTTCCTCAAATCCGCCGGCCTCGCGTCCATCGCAGACGCCGAAATCGTCAAGGACGAGAAGAAAGGCGATTACTACGTCGCCCGCATCGACAAGCCCGGCCGCAAGGCAGCCGACATCACAGCTGAACTCCTGCCAGCCATCCTCGCCAAGTTCCCCTGGCCCAAATCCATGCGGTGGGGCTCCGGCACCTTCCAGTGGGTCCGCCCGCTGCATTCCATGATTTGCCTGCTCGACGGCAAAGTCGTCCCCTTCGAGATCGCCGGCATCGCCAGCGGAGCCACCACGCGCGGCCACCGCTTCCATGGCAACACATCGTTCAAAGTGAAATCCTTCGACGATTACGTCACCCAACTAACCGCCCATAAAGTCATGCTCGACCCGGCCGACCGCATGGCGACGATTAGCGAGCAAGCTCACGCCGCCGCCAAGGCCGCCAAGCTTCAGTTGGTCGAAGACGACGCGCTCGTCGCCGAAAACGCCGGCCTCACCGAATGGCCCGTCGTCCTCATGGGATCGTTTGACAAAGACTTCCTCGATGTCCCCGGCGAAGTGCTCACCACCTCCATGAAGCAGCACCAGAAGTGCTTCTCCGTCCGCGATCCCAAGACCAAAAAGCTCGCCAATAAGTTCATCCTGGTCTCAAACCTCACCGCCACCGACGGCGGCGCACAGATCGTCTCCGGCAATGAAAAGGTCATCCGCGCGCGGCTTTCGGACGCGAAATTCTTCTGGGATCAGGACCTCAAGAAGCCGCTCGACGAAATGGCGAACGAACTCGCCGGCATCACCTTCCACGAAAAGCTCGGCACCCAAAAAGACCGCGTCGAACGCATCGCGGAATTGGCAGCCCAAATCGCGGGCGCCGTTGACGCCGTGCCCGAAGATGCCCGCCGCGCGGCGCAACTCGCCAAGGCCGATCTCGTCTCCGGCATGGTGGGCGAATTCCCCGAACTGCAAGGCCTGATGGGCCGCTACTACGCCGAAAAAGCCGGCACCAAGGCCGACATCGCGCGCGCCATCGAACTTCATTACAAGCCCAAGGGCCCCACCGACGTGGTGCCGAAGGAAGAAGACGGCGACAGCGTCGCGATCGCCGTGGCGCTGGCCGACAAACTCGACACCCTCGTCGGCTTCTGGTCAGCAAATGCAAAGCCGACGGGTTCAGGCGACCCATATCAATTGCGTCGCGCTGCTCTGGGCGTGATTAGAATTGTGCTTGAAAATGATGTGCGCCTCCCAATTGGGAAGACAATCATTTCAGGCTACCGTTTGCTTGAGCAGCCGCGCGTGACAGGCGAGATCCAGGATGTTGAGGACTTAAAGGAAGATCTCCTCTCCTTCTTCGCCGACCGCCTCAAGGTCCACCTGAAGGAAAAGGGCGCCCGCCACGACCTGATCGACGCCGTCTTCGCCCTCCCTGGCCAAGACGACCTCGCCCTCATCGTCAAACGCGTCGAGGCCCTGGGTGCCTTCCTGGCCACCGACGACGGCGCCAATCTGCTGGCCGGCGTCAAGCGCGCCTCCAACATCCTCGCCATCGAGGAAAAGAAGGACAAGACAACCTTCTCCGGCGAGCCCGAGGGCGACCTCCTGGCCGAACCGGCCGAACGCGCACTCGCCTCGGCCATCGCCAAGGCCAAGTTCGACACGCAAGCCGCCATCGCCGTCGAAAACTTCACCGGCGCCATGAACGCGCTGGCCGAACTGCGCGCCCCAGTCGACGCATTTTTCGAGAAGGTCACTGTCAACGTTCCTGATCCTGCCCTCCGGCAAAACCGCCTGAAACTGCTCTCAGAAATCCGCGCCGCCACCCTCAATGTCGCTGATTTTTCTCGCATTTCCGGCTAGAGCTCGGCGCCCGGGTTGATGACCCTAAGTGTCAACCCGATCTGTTGGCCTGGAGCCCGCGATAAGAAAAATTGCTCCGACCTGGGTGATCCTGACGGTGACCCCTGCCGTTCTCTATGCATACGCAAACCAAAATGGGCGCCGCGACGAACCGCACTTTCGGAATGATCCGCCGGCCAGAACCGGCGCCCGGCAGACGCGATGGACAAGATGGACGACGGGAAGACGCTCCACTTTGAATTCGCCGAGACCGCCAAAGCCCCCTCGGCTGCGGCCCACATCGGCACGAATGGCACCAACGGCACCCACGGCGCCGCTCCGAAGCGCCACAAGCCGGAAAAACTGATGCGGCTCCTTTCGGACCGCAACTTGAAGCTCCTCAAGCAGATCCGCACGGCCGAACCCAAAACCCTGGCCGAGCTCTCGCGGATCTCCGGCCGCCCGAAAGCAAGCCTGACGCGCACGCTCGCCCGCCTCTCCGACCTCGGCATCGTTGTCCTGGTCAAATCCAAGGGCCGCGGCAAGATCCCCAAGGTCGCCTGCGACCGAGTTCGCCTGGAAGTCAGTCTGCTTCCGGAAGATGACGGTCCGTCTGGCAACGCCTGACACGCTAAAGAGCGGCGCCATGTGAAGCGCCGCTCTTTTCATATGCCAATCGCGAAGTGGTACCGGTGGAAGCTGGCTGATCGAGCGGCCTTGAGCCCTCTTAGATCAAAACCGCCGGCGCGCCCCGCACGACCGGATCAGCCAGCTAACCACGCCGGCTCTGATAGCCCACTCGTGAGCCCAAATCCCATCAAATAATATGTAAGTCACTTCCATCAGAAGTGCGCATAGACAAACATCGCGCGCGTTATCAACGCCCTGACCGATCACACTGCCGAAACGCCATCTGACAACGATCAAGTGGGAGAATTTTTTATAACGCCAAACTTTCGTCTTGCGTTTGCTCCGCCTCTTCAAACGCGGCAGTAGCAGCCATCCACTGCTCTTCCGCTTCCGCCAGTTTCTTGGCGATCAATCCACGTTCCAGCGTGATTTTCTGCGTGCGCTGAGCATCAGCGTACAGCTGAGGATCGCCGAGCTGCGCATCGATTTTGACAATCTCCGCCGTCAATTTCTCGACGCGCTTCTCCGCCTCCAGCATCAGTTTCTTCAATGGTGCCAGCTGCTGCCGCTTCTGCGCCGCCACCCGCCGCTGCGCGCTGCAATCGACGCGATCATCGCCGACGCCCGTGTTCGCCGAACGACCAGCCCCCGCGCCGCGTTCGGATAACAACTCGGCTCGATAGCTCTCCATATCGCCGTCGTAATTCGAAACCGTCCCATTCTTCACCACCCACAGGCGGTCTGCTGTTGCTTCCACCAAGTGCCGGTCATGACTGATCAGAACGACCGCGCCTTCGTATTCGGCCAGCGCATGGATCAGCGCCTCGCGGCTATCGATATCGAGATGGTTCGTCGGCTCGTCGAGAATGAGCAAATGCGGCGCATGAAACGCCGTCAGCGCGAGCAGCAGCCGCGCCTTCTCGCCCCCCGACAGCTTCGCGCACTTCGTATCCGCCTTGTCTGCACTGAACCCGAACGTGCCGAGCTTGGTGCGCTTCTGCGCCTCCGTCGCGTCCGGCATCAGCTTGACCATGTAGTCGTACGGCGTCGACAACGGATTGAGATCGTCCAGCTGATGCTGTGCGAAATACCCCACCGTTACTTTGCTCGCGCCATAGACCTTGCCCGACAACGGCTCCATTCGCCCCGCCAACAGCTTGGCGAACGTCGACTTGCCGTTGCCGTTCTGACCCAGCAGCGCAATCCGGTCGTCCTGGTCGAGCCGCAAATTGAGCCCTGACAGGATCGGCCGGCCCGGCTCATATCCAGCCGTCGCGTTCTCCATCCTAAGCAGCGGGCTCGCCAGCATCTTCTCCGGATTGGGCAGCAGGAACGGCACCACCCGGTCTTCCATCTGCGCCGCGATCGGCTGCATCTTCGCCAGCGCCTTCACCCGGCTCTGCGCTTGCTTCGCCTTCGTCGCCTTTGCCTTGAACCGGTCGATGAACGCCTGAATACGCCGCCGGTCGTCGTCCTGCTTCTTCTTCAATTTCAATTCGAGCCGCTGCTTCTCCCGCCGCGACTCCTCGAAATCATCATACCCGCCCGAGTAGAGCGTCAGCTTGCCCCGCTCCAGATGCAGGATCGCGCCGGGCACCGCGTTCAACAGATCGCGGTCGTGGCTTACGATCAGAACCGTGTGCGGATAGCTCTTCAAATAACTTTCGAGCCACAGCGTCCCTTCCAGATCGAGATAGTTCGTCGGCTCGTCGAGCAGCAGGATCTCCGGCTCCAGAAACAGAACGGCGGCCAGCGCCACGCGCATCCGCCACCCGCCCGAGTATTCGCGGCACGCCCGCTGCTGCGCCGCCTCGTCGAAGCCCAAGCCCGACAAAATCGTCGCCGCCCGCGCCGGCGCGGAGTGCGCATCGATATCCATGAGCCGCACCTGGATTTCCCCGATTCGGTTGGCATCCGTCGCCGTCTCCGCCTCGGCCAACAGCGCCGCCCGTTCCGTATCCGCCTCCAGCACCCAGGCGATGAGACTTTTATCGCCGCCGGGCGCCTCCTGCGCCACGTATCCGATCCGCGCCCCGCGCGTCATCGTGATGCTGCCATCGTCCGGATGGCTTTCGCCCGTAATGAGTCTGAGCAGCGTCGACTTGCCAGCCCCGTTGCGCCCGACGAGCCCCACCTTGTGCCCGGTCGGAATCCCAGCGGTCGCGGCGTCGAAGATCCGCTTACCCTCGATATGAAACGTCAGGTCGTTGATGTGCAGCATGACGGCATCGCTTAAAGCCTCAGTGGCCCCCTGTCACCCCGATGACGCTGCCAGCAGCGCATTTGAGGCTGCGGCCGATGCGGCTGTGGACAGCGCCAGCCTGTGCTTTGACACATCCGTCGAACCGCCCAACGCTTTCCCCATGAAAATTGCCGATTCGCGGTTCAAGCCGACCTTCGAGCTGGAATTGGCCGAGCGCGACCTCGGCCGCTGGCCTATAGCCGGTATTGATGAGGCCGGCCGCGGCCCATGGGCCGGCCCCGTCGTCGCCGCCGCCGTCATCCTCGATCCCGCAAACATCCCCACCGGCATCGACGACAGCAAAGCGATGGACGAAGACGGCCGCGACGTCATCTACCGCCGCATCGTCCAGAGCGGCGCCGTCATCGCCACCGGCATCGCCGATGTCGAGCGCATCGATCGCGACAACATCCTCAACGCCACCCTGTGGGCCATGAGCGAAGCCATCCGCGCTCTTTCCACAAAACCGCGCCTCGCCCTCGTCGACGGCAACCGCGCCCCGCGCTTGGCTTGCGAAGCCCGCACCATCGTCAAAGGCGACGCCAAATGCCTGTCGATCGCCGCCGCTTCCATCATCGCCAAGGTCACCCGCGACCGTATGATGATCGCGCTGGAGGGAAAATTTCCCGGCTACGGCTTTGCCCGCCACAAAGGCTACGGCACGCCTGAGCACAAGGAAGCCCTCGCCTGCCTCGGCGTCTGCCCCCTCCACCGCCGCTCTTTCAAGCCCGTCCAATTGGCGCTAGGCCTCGTCGAAGAATTGACCTAATAAGTCATCAACTCTAGCTCAATTGACGGTCGAACCGATTTTCGAGAGGTTGACTTTCTAGGAAGCCGAAGAGAACGGTCGATGATAATCAAACCCGCTCGAACAGTGCCCGGCGTCGTGAAACGCGCCTTCGATGCATTCCGGGCCAACGATCCCATCGGCGTTGCCGAGGCCTACGAAATCGATGCCCAGCTTGCCACGCACTTGGATCCGGCCATCGCCACGGCGTTGAAAATTGGGACGATCCAAGGCCCGGTGCGGGCGACCTGCGCCATCGGCATTCTGCGCTTTTACGCCTACCAACTCTCACATTTCAAAGTGCACGACAACGAGATCGTCTCAGCGACTGAGCGATCCAAAGGCATCGATGTCGTGAGCCGTTGGTCGGTCCGATCGCTGGAGACTGGCGAAATCTACGAAGGCTTCAATAAGAATCGGTGGCTACTCGACCGCAGCGGCCGGCGGCTGATCGCGGGCGAGGGCTACTGCGGACTGCTTGCGGCGCCCGCGGCTCTCGTCACCAATATATGATCAAGACGACAACTTGCCGAATAATTCGGATTTAATGAAGAGAGCGGAAAACGGCCCATGCAAATCAAGCCGGCACGCACAATTCCGCACGTCTTAAAGCGCGCCTTCGACGCGTTTCGGGCCAACGATCCCATTGGCATGGCAGAGGCTCCCCCACCCGTATTCATTCAAAAGACACTGCCTCTCCAATCCACCCGCCACTGTGGCCGGTGAACCCGCGACAACCGGGATCAACTGTTGTATTCCCACCGGCATCAGTGAGTAGGCACGGGGGGTTAAGTCATGGCGTCGAGCGGCACCCGCGAGGAAGGCATCCTCGCGTCCATCAGGGGCGCTTTTTACTACGTCCTCGGCCGCAACACCCTGATCGGCATCGCCTCGCTAATGCTCCTCCTCCTGTCGGGCTACGCCACCTGGCACGGCATGCGCGACTTCATCGTCGGCGTCTCCCAGACCTCCGCCGCACCCTCTGAAGGCATGTCGATCTCCAACGACATCCTCGTCATCGGCGTTGTGGTCGCCCTCACGTTTCTCATGTGGCTCGCCCTGCGAGAGGTCTTCGGCGCCAAACGCAAGTTCACCGACCGCATCGTGATGTTCGTCATGTATGCCTTCCTCGCCGTCTGGTCGATCGGCTTCGGTTACGGTTTCTGGTGGAGCCTCATCTCGGGCGAGGAAGCCACCCGCACCGGCCTCGCAGGCCTCCAGGAAGATGCCCGCGATGCCTCGTCCGCCATCGCCGCCCGCCTCGATGCCGTCCGCGCCCAGCTCGACAACGTCGTCACATGGTCCGACAGCCAGATGACGCGCGAGGAGACCTCCGGCGGCAGTTGCGGCACGTCATCCGGCGCCGGCCGCGGCCCGCTCTACAACGCCCGCCGCTCCGTCCGCGACAGCGTCACCACGCTGCGCGATGGCATGACCCGCGCTTGGCTCGAACCCGTCCGCGTCGATGTCGAAGAATTGCGCGCCACCGCCTCCACGCTTGAAGGTGGATCCATCGAGGATCGCCAAAAGGCCTTCGAAGCCAAAGCTTCCGACATCCGCGGCAAGGCCCGCAACATCGCGGCCCGCTCCAACGAATTGGGCAAGTCGACCGCCGCCGAAATGCGCGCACTCGCCAAAACCGTCACGATTCCGCCCGGCCGCCCTGGTTTCTCCTGCTTCGATCCAACGCTGGCCGAACGGCTCGAGCAGGCCGCCAATCAGGCCGACCAACCGGCCGAAATCAAGTTGCGCGAAGCCGCCTTCAGCGAAGGCCCCGCCGGCGTCGCCAATGCAGTCAAAAATCTCTGGAAGAACATCGGCGCTTATTCCTCAAGCCTCGTCGCCTATATCGGCTCCGGCTTCCAGCGCCCCTTCTCCCACACCGTTGAAGGCGATCCCATCACCGGCCGTGACTTGATTGCCTTGCTGGCAACAATCGGCGTCGATCTCGGCCTACTGGCGCTCGCCATCCTCAACCCGCCACCCGCCGCGACACTGCGCCCCTCCGGCGAAGTGGTGCATCAGATCCGCGAAGCGATCCGCACCGTCCTCTCACGAACGGACGACGCCGCCGGCATCGAATGGCTGCGACGCCACTTCATCCACCACAACAAGGCGTCCTATTTCGTCATACCCAATCTCTACAGTGCCAACGCGGACGACAAAGTGGAATCCCAACGCGCGCTTGCCATCAACCAACTGGCCGGCGTCTTCAGCGATCTCGATCTCGTCCGCTGGCCGGAGAAATTGGGGCTGTGGACACGGCTCCGGCGCTTCAAGACGCTCCGCTCGAAAAGCGAACTCGATCTTTTGAAGCTCGAGGAAAGCCAAGCCAGCGACACCGACCTCACGAAGATCCGGCAGGAATGGCTGGAAAAAATCGGCAAGTCCGGCAATGTCGCCCTGTCCGAAAAGGATCAGGAATTCATGACCGCCGATCCGTTGCGTAATCACGGCCTGTTCTCCAAGGCCGAACGCGCGCTCACCATCGCGCAATGGAGCGCCGAGGCCCGCCGCGACGTGGAGGTCTTCCGCATCGTCGATGTCGATGGCCTCACCCCCATCCTCATGGTCTTGAACGAAGAAGCCGAGCGCGCCGCCACCACACCCCGTGAGCCCGGCGCAAGTGGCCCGGTCGACGGCGGCAACCTGAGCGAATCCAAACGCGAGTTGCCCTACTTCCCCTCCTGAACGGAACCAGTTGGCTCCGAAATGTCTTGAAGATGACACGGCCGGCGATTAGCTCAGCCGCGCCCCTGGGCCATGCCATCACGAAGGAGATCGATCATGAAAACCACGCTGCTGCTCACCACCCTTGCCGGCGCGCTCTTCGCCGCCGCGCCAGCCTTCGCCAGCCCCGAATGCACCACCGAAGCCAAAGATAAGTGGCTCTCGGAAGACGCCATGAAGGCCAAGGCCACCGAGCTCGGCTACAAGGCCGAAGTCTTCAAAGTCGAAGGCAACTGCTACGAAATCTACGGCTACAACAAAGACGGCAAACAGGTTGAAGTGTATTTCAACCCCGTCTCCGGCGCCGTCGTCGAAGAAGAAATCGAAGAAAAGAAGGACGGCAAAAAGTAAGCGCCCGCCGCTTCGATCGTCAAAAATTGGGGTCGCCGTCTCGCATGTGCCTGGGCCATGTGAGGGTCAACGGCGGCCCCAAAATTTTTTATCGAGTCGTCTCAATCCCTTGGCAGCGGGCTTGTCGCAACAACTGCCGTTCGCCTTCCGTTCGCCGCAAGCCGTTGCCACTTTGAATGCGTCTGCGGGGTTGAGCGATTTAACGATCGGTTAACCCACGCCGGTCAGATTTCGTTTACCTTCAACCCGCTCAAGCCAGCGTAGTGGCGCCGGTTTTGAGCGAGTGTGTGGTGCGTCAGCATTTTGTTCGAGTAGGTCAGTCATGCGTTCCAAGCGTCGCGTCGAAGCCGCTATCAAGACCAACCATGTCCTTGTCGGCGACTGCATCGAGCAGCTGAAAAAGCTCCCCTCTGAAAGCGTCGATCTCGTCTTCGCCGACCCGCCCTACAATCTCCAACTCGCCTCCGAACTGCTCCGCCCCAACAACACCCGCGTCGACGGCGTCGATGACGAGTGGGACAAGTTCTCATCCTTCGCGGCCTATGATCAGTTTTGCCGCGCCTGGCTCACCGAATGCCGCCGCATCTTAAAACCCGATGGCGCGCTGTGGGTCATCGGCTCCTATCACAATGTCTTCCGCCTCGGCGCAGCGCTCCAGGATCTCGGCTTCTGGATTCAGAACGACATCATCTGGCGCAAAGTGAACCCGATGCCGAACTTCCGCGGCAAGCGTTTTACCAACGCGCATGAAACGCTCATCTGGGCCGGCCGCGATCAGAAGTCCCGCGTCACATTCAACTACGAGAGCCTAAAAGCCATCAACGACGACATCCAAATGCGCTCCGACTGGCTGTACCCCATCTGCGCCGGCCCCGAACGCCTTAAGGACGACGGCGGCCGCAAGGCCCACCCGACACAAAAGCCTGAAGCCCTTCTCGGCCGCGTGCTCCTCGCCACCACCAACGTCGGCGATATCGTCCTCGATCCCTTCTTCGGCACCGGCACGACCGGCGCTGTGGCTCAGCGTCTCGGACGCCGCTGGATTGGCATCGAACGCGACCCGGATTATGCCCGCGCCGCCCGCGACCGCATTGCCGCCGTCGAAACACTGAAACCCAATGTGCTGGAAACCGTCCGCTCCAAGCGCGCTGAACCGCGCGTTCCCTTCGGCACGATCATCGAACTCGGCATGCTGCCCCCCGGCAGCCCGCTCTACGACGAACGCCGCCGCGTCCGCGCCGAAGTCAAAGCCGACGGCTCTCTCGCCCTCCCCGGTATGCAGGGCTCCATCCATCGCGTCGGCGCGTTCGCGCAAGGCAAGTCGGCATGCAACGGCTGGACGTTCTGGCACTTCGAGCGCGAAGGCAAACTGACATCCATCGACACGCTGCGCGAAACAGCGAAACAGCGCCTGGGTCTCACACCCGCCGCCGCCCGAGGCCGCGAATTCCTTGTCGAGGCCGCCGAATAACCACGAAAAGTTGAGAAATCGGGAAAACTTCCCTGTGGCGCGGCACATCCGGAAAATGCAACAAAGTAACACTTCCGGAGTGTGCCGTGCGCTTATCTCTGAGGCTTGGCCTCATCTTATCGATTGCTGCCATTCTTTTGAGCACGCTGGCGATCAGCGCGGGGCTCACGTATTGGCATGCCGTGCACAAAGTCGACGTCGAGATGCAAAGCACGCTGGCCGCCGTCCAGCGCACCATCCGCGTCGCCCTCCAGGACATTCAAGGATCGCCGTCGGAACCAAGCCAGGTCAAACGTCTTGTCCGCACCTTTGATGAAAGCCGTCACGCCCGCGTCGAACTGAAAGATAAAGACGGCCAGACACTTCTGTCCTCCACCCCAGCGCCCGTCCAAACCGGAATGCCTGATTGGTTCTTCGCCCTTCTGGCCCCGCGCGAACAAAGCGGCCGGGTGGATTGGCCCCACGGCATCGAACTCGGCCAGTACATTCAAGTCACCGCCGACCCGCGCAACGAAGCTGGCGAGGTCTGGAGCGACATTCGCCTCCACCTCACCACGATCTTACTCTTCTGCCTTCTGACGTTGGGCGTCCTGTCCCTGCTGCTAGGCTACGCGCTGGCGCCACTCGCCCGCTTCTTGCAGGCTTTCGAGCGCACCGGCCGCGGCGAAGTCGGCAACCAATTGCCCGTATCCGGCCCCCTCGAATTGCAAAGCCTCGCCTCCGGTTTCAACCGCATGTCCGCCCTTCTCGCCGAGTCGCAAGACAAGAACCGCAAGCTCGATGCCCAATTGGAAGCGGTGCAGGAAGAAGAGCGCGCCAGCCTCGCCCGCGACCTCCACGACGACGTCGGCCCCCTGCTCTTCTCCATCGACGTCGACGCCACGACCATCCGTGCCCTAGCCGAAAAAAGAGACGAACCCAAATTTGCCGAACGCGCCGTCTCGATTCAGGAGGCGGTCGGACAGGTCAAGGAACAGGTCCGCTCCATTCTCTGGCAACTTCGCCCGGGCCTCATCCTCGACCTCGGCCTCGCCAACGCGCTGGAAAACATGTTGGCGCCCTTGAAGGCTCGCCACCTGGGCGTTGAGTTCACACTGGACGCACCCAAGCGCTCATGGCGCCCGCAAATCGACATTGCCCTCCTCGCCATCGTGCGCGAGGCGGTTCTAAACGCGCTCAAGCACGGCAACCCGAAGCACATCGCCATCCGCATTGGATCGCCAGACGGCGCCAACGTCGAAGCCGTTATCGTCAATGACGGCGGCACACTGGCCACAACGGCGAACGCCGGCAGCCTCGGCGTCATCAGCATGCAAGAACGCACCAAGCTGCTCGGCGGCCGTCTCACGATCATCGACACGTCCGATAAACGCGGCGTCGAAGTCCGCGTATCCATCCCGCTCAACGGCCCCGGCAGCGCTGCGGCGCCGCTCATGCCATCCACCAAAACACTGCAATGAGACTAATCCAAAGATGAAGCTGCTGATTGTTGATGACCACGATATTGTTCGCCAGGGCGTCCGCCGCCTCCTGTCGATCCTGCCCGATAGCGAAGTCTCCGAAGCCGGTACGGTCGAGGAAGGCTACGAAGTCTACATGCGCGAGAAGCCAGCCGTCGTTGTGCTCGACATTAATTTAGGAGGCGGCAGCGGCTTGGAACTGCTCACCCGCCTGCGCAGCGCCGATCACGATGTCCGCGTCGTCATGTTCTCCATGCACGCCGATCCCGCCTACGCCAACCGCGCCCTCCGCTCCGGCGCGTTGGCCTTCGTTGGCAAATCCGCCAGCGCCGACGAACTGATCGAAGCCGTCAAATCGGCCTCCGCCGGACGCCGCTACATCGACAAGCGTTTGGCCAGCGACATGGTCTTGAACCCCGTCGAAGGCGATCCGCTGCAATCGCTCACCAACCGCGAAACGGAAATCCTCCGTCTCCTCGGCGAAGGCAAAAGCCTGAACGAAATCGCAAACACCTTCGGCATCGCCTACAAGACGGTCGCCAACACCTGCACGCGTTTGAAGGAAAAGCTTGGCGTCGAACGCACCGCGGACCTGATCCGCATCTCGCTCGAACGCATCACACCCCGCGCGCCAGGATAAAATTTCACGCGGCTGATCACTGCTCTTTCAGCGCATGCGCAATGATCTTGCGCATCACCGACGGCAACGCCGCACTATGCAAATCCCGCCGCGGCACCCACACGCACCGCTCCGGCTCCGCCCAGAACGTCAGCACCGTCTCGACCGGCACAATCGCGCGCACCACCTGCAATTCCAGCCGGAAGTGCGTAAAGATATGCACGACGCCGCCCGGCACGGACCACCAGTCGGTCCGAACCGGCGCGCCCGCCATCGCCATATCGGCCGGCATCATGATATCCGCCCAGTCCGTCGACGGCACCTCCAGCATCCCACCCAGAAGCCCCGCCGCCGGACGCTTCCTCAAAAGCACCGCGCCGTCTTCGCGCAACACCAAAAACGCCGTGCCGTACCGCACCGGCCGCTCGGCCTTGGCCCCCTTGCGCGGTAGCGTCTCCGCGATACCCCGCGCGTGCGCATGGCAATCCTGCTGCAGCGGACACATCAAACACGACGGCCGCTTCGGCGTACACACCGTCGCGCCCAGATCCATCATCGCCTGCGCATGATCGCCCGCCCGCTTCGCAGGCGTCAGCGTTGCAGCCAGCCGTTTGATCTCGCGCTTCGCCCCCGGCAACGGATGCGTCACCGCAAAGAGCCGCGACACCACCCGTTCGATGTTGCCATCAACCGGCGTAGCTGGATGCCCGAATGCAATCGCCGCGATCGCCGCCGCCGTGTAAGGCCCGATCCCCGGCAATTCCAGCAGTTCCGCCTCGGTGCGAGGAAACTGTCCGTCCGGACGCGCGGCCACCGCCATTGCGCACGCATGCAGATTGCGCGCCCGCGAGTAGTAGCCAAGCCCCGCCCACATCGCGAGCACGTCGTCCAGCGGCGCCGCCGCCAGATCGCCCACCGTCGGCCACCGCGCCACGAATTTTTCGTAATAAGGAATGACGGCCTTCACCGTCGTCTGCTGCAGCATGATCTCGCTCAGCCAGACGCGATAGGGATCCTGTTTCCGCCGCCCCTTCGCGCGCCACGGCAGATCGCGGCGCTCCGCGTCGTACCACGCCAAGAGCGCGTCAACGGTATCCGGACCGGCCGGCCGGAGCGGCAGTTGCTTTCGGGCCACGAGTGTCACGCAGCTCCCCTTCGCTTCCAGTGCGAATCAGCCTTCATAGGGTAGAGACCCCGCGCCCACGCGCAAACCGACTTCGTAAGGCACCGCTCATGGCGAAGCCCAATCGCAACACATCACCCCCGCCCGCCTGGAGCGGCACGATCGTGCGCGCCCGCTACGGCCAATCGCTGTCGCGCGGCCGCGGCGCGCCCAGCAAATCCGTCGGCGCCTTTGTCCCCGGCCTCACCCGCAAAGCCTTTGAAAAATTCGGCTTTTCCACAGCATCCCTGATCATGGACTGGCCCCGCATCGCCGGCGCCGATCTCGCCCAATGGACCACGCCCGAACGGGTGAAGTGGCCGCAAGGCTATGAGACCGCTGAATTGGCTCAGGAAAGCGGCTCCCACCCGGGCGCCACCCTCGTTCTGCGCGTCGACCCCGCCCGCGCCCTCGACGTCGAATACCGCGCTCGCCAGATCGTCGAGCGCATCAATGCCTACTTCGGCTACCGCGCCATCGCAGAACTGCGCCTCCTCCAAGCCCCGCTTCCGGCCCACGCCACGGCCGCCGCCCGCGCTGCAGCTCCCAAGAAGCAGGCCCCGCCCGCAGCAGCAGCAGCCGGTGATGACCCGCTCGCTCGAGCCCTGGCCCGTATGGAAGCCGCCATAAAATCCGAAGCCGCCCGCACCTGATCCCGCCGCGCCCCGCCGGATTACCGGCTATTCAGTTGGCATTCAGCCCGCTTTTGCCTTAATGCGGCAGTGACCGCGTGCTACGCGCCTGAACAACATCCAACAGGCGCACCGCGCGCCAAGAATGGATCGATCAGGAGCCGCTCGTGAAGACTTTCCTCAACAAATTCAGTCTCGACCGCCGCGCCGCCATGGCGCTGGCCGTGGCCATCACCGCCGCTGCGACCGCTTCGGCCCCGCTTCACGCCGCCCCCGGCGACGGCCCTACTGAAGTCGCCGTCGACGCGCTGATGAACCAGCCCGAACTGCCCGACCTCGTTATGGGCAACGCCGACGCAAAAATCACCGTCGTCGAATACGCCTCCATGACCTGCGGCCACTGCAAAAACTTCCACACCAAGATCCTGCCCGACCTCAAAACCAAATACGTCGACACCGGCAAGGTCCGCTTCATCTTCCGCGAGTTCCCGCTCGATCCGCGCGCGTTTGCAGCCTCCATGCTCGCCCGCTGCGCCGGCGGCGACAAAACGTTGCCCATGATCAGCGCCCTCTTCGAAACCCAGGCCGATTGGGCATACGTCAAAGAAAACCCCACACCCAAACTGTTCGAAATCGCCAAGCAGGCTGGCTTCACGCAGGAAAGCTTCGACAAGTGCCTGACCGATCAGGCCCTTCTCGACAAGCTGACGGCCATCCGCACCCGCGCCTCCGAAACCTTCGGCGTCAGCGCCACGCCGTCGTTCTTCATCAACGGCAAGAAACTCACCGAGCCGCCGACCGTCGAAGGCTTCGACAAGACCCTGGAACCGCTGCTGAAATGAGTTCGCGCGCGGCACGAGGCCATGCTCTGAACATCCTCGTGCCGCTCACCGCGGCCCTTGCGCTCGCGGCCTGCACCAACTCCGGTGCGCCCACGATTGGTGGCAGCCCCGTCGCCGCTGCGTCAGCCACGATCGACAACCCCGCCGGTTACAATCCGCTGACCGACACGCCCGATCCCACCGCCGGCGCCCGTCAGATCATCGAAAATCCAACGGTGTCAGAGGTCCTCCCACCCGGCCCCGATCTGCCCGAAATGTCGCTCGGCCGCGCCGATGCGCCGGTCACGATCATCAAATACATGTCGCTGACCTGCCCCCATTGCCGCGCCTTTCACCGGGACGTCTTCCCGCAACTCAAGCGCGAATATATCGACACCGGCAAAGTCCGCTTTGTCATGCGCGAGTTCCCGATCGGCAAAAGCTCTGGCACCGCGACCATCGCGCTACGCTGTGCGCCTCCCGACAAATATTTCACCCTCTACGCCAAGTACCTGGAACAACAGGCCTCTTGGGTCGCCCAAGAGGTCCGCCTCGACGCCATTTTCGCCGTCGCGCAACAGGTGGGGGTAACGCGCGCGCAATTTGATCAGTGCTTGCAGAATCAGCCCATGATTGACGGGTTGAAGCGCGTAAAGGACCGCGGCCGCACGCTCGGCATCATCGGCACGCCAAATTTCTTTATCCAGAGCAAACGGATCAAGAGCACGCTGACGATGGCCGAGATCCGCAAAGAGGTTGATCCGCTCCTGGGCGGACCATCCGCCGCCACGGCAAACGCGGCCCCCGCGCGCTAAAACCGGCAGCGTTGATCGGGCGCATTGGCGTCCGCTGCACAATGCCGATGCTCGCATGACATTCCCGCGTCCGTCTGAGACCGCACCGACATGAAGATCAACCGCCTGAGGCTTTTGGGCTTCAAATCGTTCGTTGAACCGACCGACCTCGTCATCGAAGCCGGCCTGACCGGCGTTGTCGGCCCCAACGGCTGCGGCAAATCCAATCTGCTTGAAGCCCTCCGTTGGGTCATGGGCGAGACCTCGCACAAATCCATGCGCGCCGCCGCCATGGACGACGTTATATTCTCAGGCACGAACACGCGCCCCGCCCGCAACTCCGCCGAAGTCACGCTGTTCCTCGACAACGCCGAACGCAAGGCGCCCGCCGAATTCAACGATCACGACATCATCGAAATCACGCGCCGCATCGAGCGCGAAGCCGGCTCCGCCTACCGCATCAATGGCAAAGAAGCCCGCGCCCGCGATATCAAGATCCTTTTCGAAGATGCCGCCACCGGCGCCCGCTCGCCCGCCCTCGTGCGCCAGGGCCAGATTTCCGAAATCGTCAACGCCAAGCCCGAACAGCGCCGCCGCGTTCTCGAAGACGCCGCCGGCATCGCCGGCCTGCACAGCCGCCGCCACGAAGCCGAACTGCGCCTCAAGGCCGCCGAGAACAACCTCGCGCGGCTCGGCGACATCATGGGCGGCCTGTCGTCCCAGATCGAAAGCCTGAAGCGCCAGGCCCGCCAGGCGCGCCGCTACAAGGAACTTTCCACCGACATCCGCCGCACCGAAGCCCTCGTCTTCCATCTCTCCTGGGCCGAGGCGCAAGCCCTCGTCGATCAGGAAGAAAAGAACCTTGCTGACGCGACGATGCGCTTGGGCCTCGCCACCGAGGCTGAATCCAAGGCGCTGCGCGCCGAGGCCGAACTCGCCGAACACTTGCCGCCCTTGCGCGAAGTCGAGGCCGCAAAAGGCGCAGCCCTCGGCCGCCTTAAGATCGAACAGGAAACGTTCGAGAAGGAAGCCGAGCGCGCGCGCCAGCGTACCAACGAGCTGACCAACCGTCAGACCCAGTTGGAAAAGGATATCGCGCGCGAAACCCACGCCGTCACCGAAGCCCGCGATGTTCTGGCCCGCCTCGATAAGGATCTAGCGTCCCTCGTTGAAGCCGAAAACGGCGCCGCCGCCGCGGAAGAAAAAGCCTCCGCTGAACTCACCGACATCGAACAAAAACTCGACGCCGCCGAAAAGATGCTGGCCGACATCACGCATCGCGCCGCCGAACAGCGCGCCCGCCGCCGCGCGCTCGAGACCGCCGTCAGCGAGCGCCGCGAAGCCATCAGTCGCCTTGAAAAGCAGGCTGCCGCCCTCGAAGCCCAGACGCGCGATATCCAGGGCCGTGCGCCCGATGTCGTCCTCCTGCAAGAGACGACGGAAAGAGGCCAACTCCTCACAGAGCGCTCAGCCAGCTTAGAACGCGACATCCACGAAGCCGAACAGCAGGTCACTGCCGCAGCCGAGGCTGCTGGCAAACATCGCGATGAAGCCGCCTCCGCGCGCCTGCTGCTCTCTACGCTCAAGACTGAACGCGAAACACTCGCCAAACTTTTGATCCCCGTCCGCGACGACGACCTCCCGCCCATCGTCGATAGCATCTCCGTCACACCGGGCTACGAAGCAGCCCTCGGCGCTGCCCTTGGCGAAGATCTGACCGCGCCGATTGCCGACGACACACCCGTCCACTGGCGCCTTTTACACATCGACAACACCATCGACGCCGCTCTCCCCCAAGGCGTCGAACCCTTGAGCCGCTACGTCGATGGGCCGCCGGAACTTCAGCGCCGCCTGTCGCAGATAGGCGTCGTCCCGCAGGAAAACGGCCTCGATCTGCAAAAGCATCTGGCGGCCGGCCAGCGCCTCGTCAGCGTCGAAGGCGACCTCTGGCGATGGGACGGTTACGTCGCCGCCAGCGGTGGCGCGACGCTTGCCGCCCAGCGCTTGGCCGAACGCAACCGCATGGCCGAGATCGAAGAGCGCGAAAATCTCGCCCGCGCCGCCGCCAGCACGTTGCTCAACGCTGAAGCCAGCGCCGTCGAAGCGCACGCCGCCGCCCAAAACGTCGAACGCACACTGCGCGCCGACTGGCGCAAGACGCAATCCGATCTCAACGACACCCGCAATCGTCTCGCCGTCATCGAAAAGCAGGCCCGCGAAACCGAAGCCAAACTCGCAGCGGTCACCGAGGCCAAGCAACGCTTAGCCGCCGACTTTGCCGAAGCCCGCACGCGCCTCAACGAGACCGAAGCCGCCCGCGACGAAGAAACTAAATCCGAAAATCTCGAACCCGTCGCCAATGCAGCGCACGAGACCGCGCAGGCCGCCCGCCGCTCAGCCGGCGAAGCGCGCGGTAAGCTGCAGGCGCTGCGCCGCGAACGCCAGCTCAACACCGAACGCCAAACGTCTGCCCGCTCCGACCGCGATCGCTGGACAACCCGTCAGAGCGGCGCCGAGCAGCAGATCAAGGCCCTCGAAGAGCGCCTCACCGAAACCCGCGCCGAACTCGAAACGCTCGCCGACTTGCCCGAGAAAATCGCCCAGCGGCGTTCGGCCATCCTCTCCGCCATCAGCGCCGCCGAGGCCGACCGCCAGTCCGCCGCCGATAAATTAGCCCTCGCCGACACCGCGCTGCGCGAGGCAGTCCAGGCCATGCGCGCGGCGCAGGCCCAAGTGTCAGAGGCCCGCGAAGGCCGCGCCCGCATCGAAGCCAAACTGGAAAACGCCCGCGCCCGCCGCCAGGAAGAAGGCCGCCGCATCCGCGAAACCTTCGAGGTCGCCCCCGAAGCCTGCCTGTCTCTCGCCGGTGTCGAACCGGGTGCCGCACTCCCGGCCCTGATCGACATCGACCGCCAGCTCCAGCGCCTCAAAGGCGACCGCGAACGCCTCGGCGGCGTCAATCTGCAGGCCGACGACGAGTTGACGGTCCTCCTTGAGCAAATCACGTCCATGGAGACCGAAAAGGCCGACGTCGAGCAGGCCGTCGCCAAGCTGCGCGCTGCCATCGGACAACTCAACCGCGAGGGCAAGAAGCGCCTCGAAGAGGCCTTCGTCACCGTCAACGGCCACTTCCAGCGCCTGTTCACCACCCTCTTCGGCGGCGGTGAAGCCCGCCTCGAAATGGTGGAATCGGAGGAAGACCCCCTTGAAGGCGGCCTGGAAATCATCGCCAAGCCCCCCGGCAAGAAGCCGGCGACCCTATCGCTGCTCTCCGGCGGCGAGCAGACGCTGACCGCTTTGTCATTGATTTTCGCGGTCTTTTTGACCAACCCGTCGCCGATCTGCGTGCTCGACGAGGTCGACGCACCTTTGGACGACGCAAACGTCGACCGCTTCTGCACACTGATGGAAAGGATGTCGACCGAAACCGCCACCCGGTTCCTGGTCATCACCCACCATCCCATGACCATGGCCCGCATGAACCGCCTCTTCGGCGTCACCATGTCCGAGCGCGGCGTTTCCCAGCTCGTCTCCGTCGACCTCGAAACCGCCCGCTCCTTCCGCGAAGCCGTTTAAGTCGCCGCTTACCGCCGGCGCGCCGCAGGCGTGACGTAAGCGGCAAGCCAGCCCCACACCGGCTTGGCCAGAGTGTGGGCCACACAAAGAGAGCCTCCCTGCGCGGTTTCGCCATACCCTTGGCCCGAGAGGCCGCAGTCGCCCTTTCTTGACACCCCAGAGCCCCCCTCATATGGTGCGGCGCGCTCGAAAACCTTCGCGTTTTCGGCGGTTTCCCGTAGAGGAATCCGATGTCGGACCCAGACCATGGGGCGGCCCCTGAAAAGGGGAATCTAAGCCCCGAGGATATTGCTGAGTTCAAACGCCGGGCCTCTGAGCTGGGCACGCGTATCGATAGTGTTCAGGCCGAGAAACAGGCCGAAATCGAGGAACAGCAGGATCGGGCCAACCGCTCGCGCGGCATGGCCTACGGGTTGAGAATGTCGACCGAACTTGTAGCGGCCATCCTGGTCGGCGGGTTCATGGGCTACATGCTCGACACGTGGCTGGGGACGATGCCCTGGCTGTCGCTAGTGTTCATCATGTTGGGTTTCAGTGCAGGCGTCCTCAATATCCTGAGGACCTTCCAGCGGATGCAGGCCGATATCGAAGCCCAGAAGGGTTTCACCATAGGCAAGTCTGTGCCGGACGAAGACGACGACCGATAAACGACCACAAGAACCGGGGTAAGGGACGTGGCAGCAGAGCACGGGGCACAGGGCGGCGGCGGAATGCCGGATCCCATCCATCAGTTCGAGGTCAAGCGCCTCTTCCCCTTAGAAATTTTTGGCGTTGACGCCACCTTCACGAACTCGGCCCTGTTCATGGTTGCCGGCGTGATCCTCTCCTTCGGCCTCCTCATGTACGCCTCGCGCGGACGCTCGCTCGTCCCCAGCCGCATGCAGTCGGTCGCCGAAAGCCTCTATGAATTCGTCGCCGGCATGGTCCGCGACAGCATGGGCGAGCAGGGCATGAAATTCTTCCCGCTCATCTTCACCTTCTTCATGTTCATTCTGACGCTGAACATGCTCGGTATGATCCCCGGCTTCTTCACCGTCACCAGCCAGCTCTGGGTCACGGCCGCACTCGCGATCCTCGTATTCCTCACCGTCATCGTCGTCGGCTTCGCCAAGAACGGCCTCGGCTTCCTCAAGCTCTTCGTGCCGGACGGCGTGCCGATCTACGTGTTGCCGCTGGTCTCGCTGATCGAAGTCATCTCGTTCTTCTCGCGCCCCTTGAGCCACTCGCTGCGTCTCTTCGCCAACATGCTGGCCGGACACATCACACTCAAGGTCTTCGCCGGCTTCATCATCATGCTGCTCGGCGCCGGTGGTGCGGCATCCGCGATTGCCCCCTTGCCGCTGCTCGCGGTTCTGGGCATTACCGCGCTCGAGTTCCTCGTCGCATTCCTGCAGGCCTACGTTTTCACGATGTTGACCTGCATGTACCTCAACGACGCTCTGCATCCGGGCCACTAGGGCCAAGCTTCAGAGCATCAACACCACCTCACGATCAACCATAGGGAGAGAGTTATGGATCCTCAGTCGGCTAAGTATATCGGTGCGGGCATCGCCGCCCTCGGCATCGGTATCGCTGCCATCGGCGTTGGCAACCTGTTCGGCCAGTTCCTTCAGGGCGCACTGCGCAATCCTTCGGCTGCTGATGGCCAGTTCGGCCGCCTCATCTTCGGCTTCGCCGTGACGGAAGCTCTGGGCATCTTCGCCCTCGTCGTCGCCTTCCTGTTGCTGTTCACCTGATATGCGGGACGCCGGACGCTAACCGCGCCCCGGCCTCTTGTCTGACCTATGGGTAGTCCATCGGGCCGGCTGCAAAGCCGGTCCGTTTGGCGCCCAAGAAATATGCGTTTCCTGGCCCACATCTCCGGGCCGGCGACCTCAAGGCCCTTTTATTAACAAGGCCAAATCAATGACCGAGCCCGTCACCACGGGAACTGAAGTCCCGACCGGCACCGCCAACAAGGTGTTCCCGCCGCTCGATCCCACGACGCTGGCCCCCCAGCTCGTCTGGCTCACCATCACGTTCGTGGCGCTCTACTTTCTGTTGAAGAAGATCGCCATCCCGCGCATCGGCGGCGTTATCGAAGAGCGCCAGAACCGCATCCAGCGCGACATCGACGCGGCTGAAAAGCTCAAAGACGAAGTCAACGGAGCCATGAAGGCCTACGAAAAATCGCTCGCCGACGCCCGCGGCAACGCCACCGCCATCGCGCGTTCAAACCACGAGAAGCTCACCGCTGAAACCGACCGTGAGCGCGCCGCCGTCGAAGCCGCAACCAACAAAAAGCTGGCCGACGCCGAAGCCCGCATCACCGAGATGAAGCAGAAGGCGCTCGCCAGTGTCGGCGAAATCGCCTCGGAAATCGCCGGCCCCGTCATCAAGCAGCTGACCGGCAAGGATGTCAGTGCCGACGAAGTCAAGCGCGCCCTCAACCCCGGCGCCGGAGAGTAATTGCCATGATCGCCGACATCGTAATGGCCAACCTGCTCGACCCGAAGGACACCTACTTCTGGACGGCGCTCGCCCTCATCGGTTTCTTCGCCATCCTGATGTACTTCAAGGTGCCCGACGCCGTCGGGAAGTCGCTTGATGCCCGCGCGGACGCCATCCGCAAGGAACTCGACGACGCCCGCCGCATGCGCGAAGAGGCCCAGCAGTTGCTGGCCGACTATCAGCGCCGCAGCAAGGAAGCCGAAGAGGAGGCCAAGGAAATAGTCGCCGCAGCCAAGCGCGAAGCCGAAACCCTTGCAACTGAGACCAAGAAGGCGCTTGCCGAAACGCTCGAGCGCCGCACCAAGTCGGCCGAAGAAAAGATCGCACGCGCTGAAGCCCAGGCCATCAGCGAAGTCCGCTCCGCTGCTGTCGATGTGGCGCTCGCCACCGCCGAAAAGATCATCCGCACGAAGGTCACCGGTGCCGACGCCGATGCGCTGATCGCCAGCAGCATCAGCGATCTCAAGGGCCGCCTTAACTAAGGGCCCTCTCAATCAAAAACGACAAAGGCCGGGTTCGCCCCGGCCTTTTTTGTTGTCTGCACGGGATGGAAAGTTTGATCGCCGGTCTTAACCGGCCCCCGGCACCGTGCGTTCAAACGCGACGAACACCTGATAATCCCCCGGCCGCGATCCTTCCGTCAAGTCGAACGTCACCGTCCGCACGGTCGAGAAATATCCGATCGGATTTTCCAGGCTGACATTCACATCAACCGTCAGCTTGTCATTGGCGACCTTCGCCCGCTTCTCATCCGTCACGAAAACTGAGACCGGTAGCGTAATCGGCCCCGGCCGGCCCTTCGGCCCCAGCAGAATACGGCCCGAGAAACCATACTTCACGGTTACGCGTCCCGGCTCCACGGAACACTCGCGCGCCGTCTTGGTGATCTCGCCGCGATGCATGACAGCCATCCCGTCGCCGACGCGGCCCTGCTCGTAAATGGTAACGAAATTATCCCGCGGCCACGGCACGAACTTTGGACACCCGCCCGAGACTTCGATCCCGCCCGTGGAAAGGCCCGCTTCGCCGCTCTGCGCCGCCGCCAGCAATTGCTCTTCGCTGACAGCCCCCGTCTCGGTCTTAGCGCTGCTACCGCCCATGATGCCCGAGCCGAGACCCGACGTGATGGAGGACAGACCGCACCCGCCCAGCAGGCTCATGGCCCACAGCGACACGGCGAGCGTCAAAGCCCGTTGTGATGCCATAGGGATCGATTGCGTCATTGCGTGCCCATCCGCATAATGCTCGCGCGAGAGGAACCGCGCCGGCCGGACTGATTACAAGCCCCCGCCGCCACGGTGCCGCCCGCGTCGTGATTCGAACTGTACCACCCCGCCATCAGCCGGGACAATTCCGTAACGGCGTCTATCCGCCACTGATGAACCAGGACCTGTATATCGATGTCGGATACGCCACAGACCGGATTAACCACGCTCCCGCGCCTCGACGTTTTGCTGGCCGCGCCGCGCGGCTTTTGCGCCGGGGTCGATCGCGCCATCCAGATTGTCGAACTCGCGCTGGCCAAATACGGCGCTCCCGTCTACGTGCGGCATGAGATCGTTCATAACCGCTTTGTCGTTGATGCTCTCAAGGCAAAAGGTGCCGTTTTTGTGGACGAACTGTCAGACATCCCGCCCACATCCCAACCCGTGATCTTTTCGGCACACGGCGTCGCCAAGGCCGTGGTCGAGGACGCCAAGCACCGCAATATGTTCGCCCTCGATGCAACCTGCCCGCTTGTCTACAAGGTTCATATCGAAGCCCAGCGCCACCATCTCGAAGGCCGCGAGATCGTCCTTGTCGGTCATAAAGGCCACCCCGAAGTCGAAGGCACCATGGGGCAGCTGCCGGAAGGTGCGGTGCGCCTCATCGAAACCGCCGCCGACGCCCGAACGTTTCAGCCTAAAGATCCCGCCAAGCTCGCCTTCGTCACCCAAACGACTCTGTCGGTCGATGATACCTCCGAGATTGTGACGATTCTAAACGAGCGCTTCCCCGGCATTGCCGGTCCCATGAAAGAAGACATCTGCTACGCGACCACAAATCGCCAAGCCGCCGTCAAAGCCATCGCACCCAAACTCGATTGCCTCCTAGTCATCGGCGCGCCCAACTCATCCAACTCCGTCCGCCTCGTCGAAGTCGCCGAGCGCGCCGGCTGCACCAACGCCGCCCTCATTCAACGCGCCGCCGACATGCCCTGGCAACGCCTCGACGGTGTGCGCACGCTTGGCATCACGGCTGGCGCATCCGCCCCCGAACAACTCGTCAACGAAGTCATCGACGCTCTCAAAACGCGGTTCGATGTCCACGTCGACATTGTCTCCACCGCGACGGAAAACATCGCCTTCAACGTCCCCCGCGAATTGCGCGATGTCCGCGCGCCCGGCTCCACCTCGTCGCTCAGCCCCCAAAAGCCCGCCCAGCCGGTGTGATACCTCCAAGCGGAATGTTCGAGGGCAGGTTGAACATTCCGTTTGGAGGTATCCGCGCGCGGGGTTGGCGGGGCGGCCGCGCGCAAGTAAAAAATCAGACCGGCGAGCGGCCGCCGGTTCATGTGTCAAGGAATTCGCTCGCCGGTATGAGATCACAAGTATGGCCGTCTACACCGAAGTCACCGACGACGATCTGTCGGCCTTTCTCGCGCGCTACGATGCCGGCAGCCTCGTCGGCTACAAGGGCATTGCCGAAGGCGTCGAGAACACAAACTATCTCGTCCAGACCAGCAAGGCCCGCTTCATCCTCACGCTGTATGAGAAGCGCGTTGCCCCACAAGACCTGCCGTTCTTTCTGGGATTGATGGAACACGTCGCCGACCGCGGCGTCTCCTGCCCGCGTCCCGTCCATGCCAAAGACGGAACAATCTTGTCCGAACTCGCCGGGCGAACCGCGGCTCTTGTGACATTCCTCGACGGCTTCTCCGTCAAGAAACCTCGCGCCGACCATTGCCTGAAGCTTGGCCGCGCACTCGCCCAGTTCCACCTCGCCACCGCCGATTTCCCCCAACAGCGCCAGAACGCGCTCGGCGAATCCGGCTGGCGCCCGCTGTTCGAAAAATTCCGCGCTCACGCCGATGAGATCGTCCCCGGCCTGCAATCCCTCGTTCACGACGAACTGCTGCTGCTCGACGCCTCGTGGCCGAGGGCGCTTCCCTCCGGCGTCATCCACGCCGACCTCTTCCCCGACAACGTCTTCTTCCTCGGCGACGATCTCTCCGGTCTCATCGACTTCTACTTCGCCTGCAACGATGCGCTCGCCTACGACGTCGCCATCTGCCTCAACGCCTGGTGTTTCGAGCAGGACTACGCCTTCAACGTCACGAAGGGCAGGGCCCTGCTGGAAGGCTACGACAGCGTCCGCAAATTGACGCCCGCTGAGCGCAGCGCCATGCCGCTCCTCACGCGTGGGGCCGCCGTCCGCTTCCTGCTCACCCGCTCGTATGACTGGTTGAACCGTCCGCCCAACGCGCTCGTCAAGCCGCACAACCCCTTCGATTATGTGCGCCGCCTGCGATTCCACCAGTCCGTCCGCTCCATCGCCGCTTACGGCCTCGGCGAGGCCGCATGACCCACAGCGGCACCAAGAAGGTCACCATCTTCACTGACGGCGCGTGCTCGGGAAATCCCGGTCCCGGCGGCTGGGGCGCGATCCTCATCTGGGGCGAGCACCGCAAGGAATTGTTCGGCGGCGCCGCCGATACGACCAACAATCGCATGGAACTCCAGGCCGTCATCGAAGCCTTGGGTGCGCTCACCCGCCCAGCGCACATCGACCTTTACACCGACAGCGCCTACGTGAAGGACGGCATCACCTCCTGGATTCATTCCTGGAAGCGCAACGGCTGGCAGACCGCCGCAAAGAAGCCGGTCAAAAACGCCGATCTCTGGCAAGCGCTCGAGGCCGCCCGCCACAAACACGAAGTCGATTGGCATTGGGTCAAAGGCCACGCCGGCCACCCCGAAAACGAACGCGCCGACGAACTCGCCCGCCAAGGCATGAGCCCGTTCAAGAAATGATACCGTAAAGCGGACTGTTCGGCCTGTGGTCGAACAGTCCCCCTAGAGGTGTCCGCGCGCAGAGGTCGGCGTGGCGGCTGCGCGCAAGCAAAAACTAAAGCCGCGGCACCTTTCGGTCCGCGGCCTGAACTTCACTTAATCGCGACAGCACTAAATAAAATCGCGACAACGTCAGATGACATTATCGATCAGCTTGCACATCGTCTCCGCGCTCGACTTGTCATGTGCCGGCGGGCTCTCATCGACATTTAGAACCTTCACAACGCCGTCCTCGACCAGCATCGCATAGCGCTTGGAGCGCACGCCGAGCCCAATCCCAGCGCCCGTCAGATCGATTTCGAGGCCGATCGCCTTAGCAAACGCCGCGCTGTCGTCCGTCAGCATCACGATTTTGTCTTTCGAGCCGGTCGCCTTCGCCCACTCGTCCATCACGAACACGTCGTTGACGGCCGTGCACGCGATCGTATCGACACCCTTGGCCTTCAACTCATCCGCGCGCTGCACGAACCCGGGTAGATGCTGCAAATGACACGTCGGCGTAAACGCGCCCGGAACGGCAAAGAGAGCAACCTTCTTGCCGCCAAAAATCTCCGACGTCGTCATCGGCTTGGGACCATCCGCCGTCATCGTCATGAACTTGGCGTCGGGCAACCGGTCGCCGGCCTTGATCGTCATTCCACGCTCTCCTGTGTGTCTGGCGTCCGGTGCGGCACTCATCAAGCCGATCCCGGATCTTGGATATTGATCCGACTTCTATACGGGCCGCTTCTCTCAGTCGATGACGAACCGGTCCTCTGACTGCCCCTTTTCGCCCACCATCACGACCGTCACGGTCGCCCCTTTCAGCGCCTTCAAATCCTCCGGATTCTGGAACGCCACATCGAACGCGATGGTTTCGCCCTCAGCCGCCCCGCGCACCGGCAACGGCAGATAACGCCCGTCCGGCACCGCAAGAAACATGGCCGCTACCGCTGCATTGCCTGGAAAACGCGCCATGAGCCGGATAAGCCCCGGCGCATCCGCCGTCCGCTCCACCTTCAGCCCCACCGGATCGCCAGGCTTCAACTCAGCCCCCGTCCTGGGCACGTTGGCGTAAGCCCGCGCCGCATCCGCGCCCGCATCCGGCAATGGCCCCGGCGGGATCGTCAAGGACAACACCGTCTCCGCCGGCACGCACAACTTTTCGCAAATGCCGTAATTCGCCGTCACAATCAGGTCCACCGGAGCCCTGGCATCGGCCGGCGTAATGCGCACCGGAAAAATCGCCCACTCGCGATACCCGATCACATCGCCCGCCTTGTCGCTCATCACCGTCGGCACCGGATAGAGCACCTCCGCCTTCGCCACATTCTTCGACGCATCGAATTTGAACTCCGGCGGAATCCCGCCCGCCGTACCTGGGTTCTTCCAATAGGTCTTCCACCCCCGGTCCATCGACATTTCCACGAACGCCGTCACCGTGCCCGGCGCTGCATCAGGAACCGCACCCGCAAAAATCCGCACCCGGTGCCGCTCGCCGTCGATCCAGTCACCGGCGATGTCCTGCGCCGCCGCGGGCAGCGCCGCCATCGCCGCACAAACCGCCATTCCCCACCTGAACAGTGCAATCATTCGAGACCCTTCACAATTCCGCCCCCGGCGCACTAGATTATGGGGATGATGCTGCCGAAGTCCAAACGCAGAGCAGGCCAGGGCACCACCCTTGAGGGGCAGTTGCTCGTCGCCATGCCCGTTATGACCGACAAACGCTTTGCGCGCTCGGTGATCTACATGTGCGCCCACTCGCAGGAGGGCGCCATGGGCCTCATTATCAATCATCGCGCCGGCCATATCACCTTCCCCGATCTTCTCGAACGCCTGGGCATCACACCGCGCGGCGCCGCTGATTCCATTGCATCCGGTCTCCTCGACCGCGAAGTCCATTCCGGCGGCCCCGTCGAAACCGGCCGCGGCTTCGTCCTCCACACCGCCGACTATCACGCCACCGACAGCACACTGCAGATTGCCGGCGGCATCAGTTTGACCGCCACCATCGACATCCTGAAGGCAATCGCCACCGGACGCGGACCCGAGCGCTCGATCCTCGCACTTGGATATGCCGGCTGGTCGCCCGGCCAGCTCGAAAGCGAGATTCAGGCCAACGGCTGGCTGAACTGCCCCGCCGATGCCGACATCGTCTTCGAACCCGACCTCGACCTGAAATACGAGAAGGCCCTCGCCACGATTGGCGTCAACCCGTCCTTCCTCGTCGGCGACGCCGGCCACTGCTAGACCGGCCCCATCCGCGCATCGCCGAACTGCTAAGCTAACGTCAGCCGCACTTACTCGGCTGCGTCGCTGTCGGGCTTGGTCGGCGCTACACCGGCCAGCCGCTGCAAACTGGCGGCGATGTTCGGCGGCAGCTTGTCGTAGTTGGGCAGCGGCCGCACCGGCTGCGGCGCCCGCTTGACCGGCTGCGGCTGCGGTTGCGGCTGAGTGATGGGCTCCACTGCGGCCGGCGCAACGCTCACAGGTTCCGGCATCGGCACCAACACGGGAGCGACCGGTGGCGGCTGTGGCGGTGCTGCGGACGCATCGAAGGAAGCGAGCGGCGGCAGCGGCACCTCCGCATTCGGGAAGGGTACGGGCGCACCGGGAATGACGAATGGCGGCGGCATCGGCGGCTGCGGTGCAAATCCCGCAGGCGGCCCGGACGGGATCGGACCAGCTCCCATTGGCGCGCCATTGACCGGCATCGGTGGCGGCATCGGCGCATGACCGAACGGCGTGAACCCCGGCTCCGGCACCGGACGCGGCGGCGGAGGCGCGGCCGCAGCCGCAGGTATCGGGCCCCGCGGCCTCACCTGAGCTTTCGGCAACCCACCACGGCGCAGAGGCTCCGTCACCGGCTCGCCGGGAACGGCAGGCGGCGGCATTGCCGGTGGTCCATCCGGTCCACGCGGCGGTCCCCCGCCCAGAGGCGACGCAGCCGCCGGCGCGGAACTCGCGACCTCGCCCGCTCCGGCCTCCGCTGCCAACGGCACCGTATCGGCACCCTCGTCTTTCTTCTTGCGCGTCGCCGCGCGGAATAGCCCGCGCGGCTGAATGCGCCGCTCCGACTTGCGCACCAGCTTCAACAGCTGCAGCACATCGCGTTCGCTGATTGGATCGCCGTAATAGAATCCCTGTCCATATTCGCACTCGATCGAGCGCAGATAGCCGACGTCTTCGTCCGTCTCTACGCCCTGCACGATCACCTTGCGGCCCAGTTCGTGCGTCATCGCCGTTACCGCGCGCAGCATCCCGCTGCCCGAATGATCCCCGCCGCCATGGCCGTCGAGCAGCATCCGGTCGATGCGCACGGCCTCAAACGGCAACCGGCCCAGATAGAGCAGCGACGAATATCCCGTGCAGAAGTCGTCGAGCACAAGTTCCGCGCCAGCGCTTCGAAGCCACTCGAGCGACTCCCCCGCATGCTCGGGGTTGCTCATCACCATGGCTTCCGGCAGGCCGAGCTTCAGCGATCCCTTCGCAACGCTGTGCCGGGCCAGCGCCTGCCGGATTTCCTGTGCCGTGTTTTGATCGACCTTCAAGGCGGCCGGCAGATTGAAATTCACAAACAGCGGATTGTCGATCCGCGTCAGTTCCTTCTGCCAGTGCGCGCATTCTTTCAGCGCCTGCGACAGCGCCACGATCACCGTCCGCGCCAGAAGCTCCGCCGAGCCATCGCCTTCCAGATAGCCGAATGGATTGATCAGCCCATGCTTGGGATGATCCCACCGCACGAGCGCTTCGAAACCGGCCAACTCCTCCATCGGCATATAAACGATCGGCTGATAGAGTACCCGGATCTGGTTCTTCTCCACCGCCTTGCGGATTTCCCCGTCCACGACCGCGCGCTCGTCCACCTGCTGGCGCATCTCCGGCCGGAAGATCTCGATCCTGTCGGCGCCGCCCCGCTTGGCGCGATACATCGCCGTCTCGGCCTCGCGCAAAAGCTCCCGGTCATCGGCCTGATGCCCATCGAAGATCGCAATCCCCAGCGACCCCGTCAGCACAATCTCCTGCCCCGCCAGCTTGATCGGCGAGCGCAAGCTGCGCCGCACGCGCTCTGCTAACCCAGCCAAGTCTTGCGGCGACCTCTCCTTCAAAATCAGAATGGCAAACCGGTCCCCGCCGATCCGCGCCAGCGTATCGTCCGGCTCCAAATGCCGCTGTATGCGACGCGCCACCGTCAGCAGCAAACTGTCGCCGACCACGACCCCATACGACGCATTCACTGTCTTGAACTTGTCGATATCGATGAACAGCACCGTCGGCCGGATCGCCGGCTCCGACCGCGCCCGCTGCATGGCAATCGCCAGCCGGTCTTCCAGCAATTGACGGTTCGGCAATCCCGTGAGCGAGCACTTGACGGCATCCGTCATCAGCCGTTCCTGCGCCCGCTTCGCATCCGTCACGTCGCGCAAAAGGCCGACGCTCTTCACCGTCCGCCCGTCCTGGCTCGGGATCGACGACGCTTCGATTTCAAACCACCGATATGAATTGTCGGCGTGCCGCAGCCGGAACACGCACCGCATCTGCCCGTCGTTGCGCTCTTCGTTGGAAACGAGCGACAGCCGGAACCGCTCCTGGTCGGCGGGATGAATATGCCGGCAGAAATCGTCCACCTTCGTGTTGAGTTCGCCCGGATTGAGCCCCAGCGCGGCCTCCACGTTTCCGGAAACCTTCACCTCATCGCGCCGCGCGCTCCACTCCCAAACGCCCGCACCCGCCGCCTCCACGGCCACCGAACGCAATTGCAGTTCCGTCGGCGACGATCCGTAAATTGGCTCCAGTGACCGAAACGCGAACTGCGTCACCGTAAACCCGATGAGCAGCACGATGAGCACCAGGCCCGCCACCAGCCCCGACACCACCATGTCGCCGGCCAACTGCCCCGTCAGCGTCACCGCCGTACCGAAGCACCACACGAGGAACAGCAGCCACGTCGGGATCAGCGCCAGCGCCCGGTCCTGCCCGCGCAAGGCAAGAAACAGCGTCACCACCATGCCCGCTGCAGCCAATACGCCAAACGACAGCCGCGCGAACGTCGAAGCCAGCCGGGGATCGATTACCGCAACCGCGATCAGCGCCAACTGCGCCACGATCCACACGCTGAACAGCATCCGCGCCAAGCCGTGCCACAGCGGAATGCGCAAAAAGAAATAGAGGAAGATCACGAGGCTCGCCGCCATCGACGCTTCCGTCGCCGCACGGTAGACCGCGTTGTTCTCAGCCCTCAGCTGGAACAGCTTGTGGAAGAACCCGAAGTCGACGCACAGGTAAGCGAGTACGCACCACGAAACCAACGCCGCGGCCGGAAAGATAATCTTGTGATTGGCGGCAAAGATCGCCGTCAGGAAGATGGCGAGCAGGCCCGTCAGCCCCAGCATCACCCCGTTGAAGAGTTGCCGCTCGCGCACCTTCAACTCGTAGTCGAGTGGCTTCCACACGAAGATGCGCGCGAACCGCTCGGAGGACAGCTCCGCCACATACGTGATCGTCTGCTTGGGCTCCAGCGTGATACGGAACACGTCGGCACGATCGCTATCGACCCGCTCCGGCACGAAGCCGATCGACGGCGTCACCGTCTCGATCCGCCGCGCATCAAGATCCGGCCAAACCACGCCCGACCCGATGATCGTGTAGCGGTCTGCCGAGATCCAGCGCTCCACGGCCACATCCGTCGGGTTATGCAGCGCGAACACCATCCAGCTCGGATTCGTGCCCGGCGTCGCCGCCCGCACCGAAAGCCGCCCCGTCGTCCCGTCCGCACTCGCCGCCGTTTCGATCTGCAGGCTGTCGCCGCGGCCTTCGTAGAGTTCGCCCCGCGTCGTGATTTCAATGCGCCCCTGATCGACCGTCAGAGGGATCGCCTCCAGCGCTTGCGCGCGCGCGATCGTCAGCCACAACCCAGCAAACACGGCAAGCAGTGCGAGAAGCCGGCTGATCAGCGTCACGCCACACCTCCGGTTTCGGAGGGAGCCACCAGCCCAAACAACAGGTGATCGCGCCACTGACCATCAATGCGCAGATAACCGCGCGCATAGCCCTCGCGCTCGAACCCGTTGCGTTCAAGAACGCGGATCGACGGTGTATTCTGTGGCTGCGTGGCCGCTTCGAGACGGTGCAGCCGCAGCTGCTGGAACGAAAACCCGATCATGGCTTTGAGCGCATCGGCCATATAGCCCCGCCCAAGTTCAGACCGGCCCAGCCAATATCCCACCGAGGCCGATTGCGTGACGCCGCGCTGCACGTTCGTGAGCGCGATGCCACCGACCAGACGGTCATCCGCCGGATCGATCACAAGAAACGCGTACCCTTGGTCGGCCCGCGCCTCGCGCTGATAGTGCCGGACCCGGCGCTTAAAGGCAGCCTTAGTCAGATCGTCCCGCGGCCAAGTCGGCTCCCACGGCTGCAAGTGCGCGCGGCTCTCCGCCCGCATCGAGGCCCAAGGACCATAGTCCGAAAGCTGCGGCGAACGCAGGACCACACGCTCACCGCGAACCGTGGTGGCGACATCCGAAATGAGGCTCGATCTCAGGAATGCCATGGGTGCGGGTCCTGCAGATCCTTAACCGGCCCGTTTCAAACGCTGACCGGCGCGCGCCGCCAGATCATCGCTCTTTCGCCCGGCTCCCACAACGGCGATTGAACTGTCCTGAGCGCGCAACCGCTGTGCGACAGCCGTCACTTCGGCCGCCGAGACTTTGTCGACCGATGCCAGTATTTCCGCAGTCGTCAGAACGCGGCCATGCAGCAGCATTTGCCGCGCCATTTGTTCCGCCCGCGCCGAACTCGACTCCAAGCTCATCATCAAACCGGCTTTGAGCTGCGCCTTGGCCCGCGCGACCTCGGCCTCCGTGGGCCCGGTCTCCGCCATGCGATCGATTTCGTCGCTCACCACGTCGATCAGCTCCCCGACCATGCCGGCGCCCGTCGCCGCGTGTACGGCAAAAAGCCCGGTGTCCTTCAATCCCCACGCCGTCGAATAGATCGCGTAACAAAGACCCCGCCGCTCCCGGACTTCCTGGAAGAGACGCGACGACATTCCCCCGCCAAGCAACCCAGAAAGAACCTGGGAGGCAAAAAATTCTTCTTCCCGGTACGACGGCGCCTCGAAGCCTAGAATGAGATGCGCCTGCTCGAACTTGCGCGGACTGGACCGCACGCCACCCCGATAGACGGCCGGCGATTCAGCTCCCGGCCCAGCGTTAGACAGCCCACCGAATAGGGCTTGAGCGTGGCAAACGGCATCTTCGTGGCGGATGGCGCCCGCACCCGCCAGCACCATCCCCCTGGGATGATACCGCTCGGCCAGGAAGTCTTTGAGTTTATTGCGGGAAATCGACTTCACGCTCTTCGGCGTGCCGAGAATCGTTCGCCCCGCGGGCTGATCGGGAAAAGCCGCATCGTGCACAAGGTCGAAGGCCAGATCGTCCGGGCTGTCGAGTGTGCCGGCGATCTCCTGCAGGATCACCTCCCGCTCTTTCTCAAGTTCTTCGTCGGCGAACGTCGAATTCTGCAGAATGTCGGCCACGATGCCAAGCGCCAGCCCCTCGTCGCCTTTCAGTACCCGTGCGAAGTAGGCGGTCGTTTCCAGCCCGGTCGCGGCGTTGAGTTCGCCGCCGACTGCTTCGATCTCTTCCGCGATATCTTGCGTGGACCGCGTCGCCGTTCCCTTGAACGCCATATGTTCGAGCAGATGTGAGAGCCCGTGTTCGTCGTCCCGTTCATGCCGGGCGCCCGCATCCACCCACACGCCCAGCGCGCTCGTTTCCAGATGTGGCGCTGTTTCGGTAACGACGGTGAGACCGTTGGCGAGCCGCGTGATCTCTGCCGTCATGCCGGCGCCCCGGCCGCGCGCGATACTGTCTCCACGAAGTCTTCGACCTCCTTCAGATCGTTGCCCAGCACCGGAAAGCGCTCGGGTTCGGTCATCAGCGACGACAACCGCGCCGGCAGACCGGGCCGAGCGCCGGTAATCTCCTGCATCGCATCGGGGAACTTCGCCGGATGCGCGGTGGCCAGCACCACCCGCGCCGTGTCGTCGGACACTTTGCCATCGAGCGCCGTCTTCGCCGCGTACACGCCGCAGGCCGTATGGGGATCCAACAAATACCCGCTCTCCGCCAGCGTATCGCGGATCGTCGCCGCAACGTCCGCTTCCGACGCAGCCCCCGCGCCGAAATCGTCACGCAAACTCTGCGCCTGCCCCGGCGTCAATTCAAACCGCCGCCCCTGCACGAGCATCTGCATCTGGCGTGCCACGAGGTCGGCATCCCGGCCCGACGCCTCGAACAAAAACCGCTCGAAATTCGATGAAATCTGAATGTCCATCGATGGCGACGAGGTCGCCGTGACCCCGCGCATTTCATAAACGCCGCTCTCCAGCGTGCGCGGCAGGATATCGTTCTGGTTTGAGCCGATGACGAGCATCTCGATCGGCAGCCCCATCTTCTTCGCCACATAGCCGGCAAAAATATCGCCGAAATTGCCCGTCGGCACCGAGAAAGCCACCTTACGATTCGGCGCGCCCAGCGCTGCCGCCGCCACGAAGTAATACGTCACCTGCGCGACAATGCGCCCCCAGTTGATCGAGTTCACACCCGACAGAGCCACCCGGTCACGGAACGCATGATCGTTGAACATGGCCTTCACGAGCGCTTGGCAATCGTCGAACGTGCCCTTCACCGCCACTGCATGTACGCTCTTCTCCGTCGGCGTCGTCATCATGCGGCGCTGCACGTCAGACACCCGGCCCTCCGGGAACAGGATCACCACGTCGACCCGCTCGCTCGACCGGAACGCTTCGATCGCTGCCCCGCCTGTGTCGCCAGACGTCGCGCCCACGATCGTCGCCCGCTGCCCGCGCTTGGCCAGCACATGGTCCATCATCCGCGCGAGCAACTGCATCGCCACGTCCTTGAACGCCAGCGTCGGCCCGTGAAACAGTTCCAGCACGAACGTCTTGGGATCGATCTGGACCAGCGGCGTCGTCGCCGGATGCCCGAAGCTCCCGTATGCCGCCTCCGCCATCCCATGCAATTGCGCCCGCGTCAGCGCCCCGCCGGTGAACGGCAGGATCACGTCGGTGGCCACGTCAGCAAATGATCGCCCGGCGAACGGCAGATCCGTTGCGGGCCGCGGCCAGCTTTCGGGCAGATAGAGGCCGCCGTCGCGGGCAAGCCCGGCCAGCAAAACGTCTTCGAAGCCGAGAACAGGCGCACGGCCTCTGGTGGAGATGTAATTCACGTGCAGAGAGCTTTCGTCAGTCTGGGGAGGGGCGCCGCGAACCAACGTGCGGCGAACAGTTGGCACGACCCTAAGCCCCGCCCGTGATCGCGACAAGCCCAGCATCCCCAAGCCCGTCTGCAATAGGTTGTAAATCTTACCCGCCGGGCGCCGTCATGCGCCGCAATCGCCCGCTTGCGTACATCACAAAAATTGCCGCAAGCGCTGCCGCCAACCCGAACCACGTCAACGCATATTCCAGATGCCGGTTGGGCAGCTTCAACTCCGTCGCGCCGCCCTTGGGCCAGCCACCCGGCGCCGCAGCCTCCGCGTCGATGTAGAGGGGCAAGGGCTGTCCCGGCGTCCCGCCAGCGCCGAACGCTGCCGCCATCATCCCATCGAAGTCCCGCCAGAACCACAAATTCGCTTTTTGGTCGTTCTCCGGCACGAACCGCGCCTGCGCGCCTGGTTGCCGCACGAGCCCCGTAACCGACGTCTCGCCGCCAACCTGCCCTTCGGCCCGCGCCGCCGGTTCACGCATCCCCTCCGGCACAAACCCGCGATTGACGAGCAACACGCGTTCCGTCCCTGCCAGCACGAACGGCGTCACGACATGAAACCCAGGCCCCTGCGTCGAACTCGGCGCATAGAGATAGAGCTCTTCGTCGTGCACAAAGCGCCCCCGCGCCGTCACGCGCGTGTATTCGCCGGCCTCCAGCGGCTTGCCCGCCAAGCCATCGAAGAATGCGCCAACATCCACCGGCTCCGCTTTCGTCCGCTCGGTGATCGCCGTGATCAGCCCTTCCTTCCAGGCCAGCCGCTCGAGCTGCCAGAACCCGAGCCCGACCAGAATGGGCAGCGACAGCGCGACCATAATCGTCGGCACCAAAAGTTTCGCGTCCCGCAAACGTGCCAGCATCGGACCTGTCCGTTGAACCCCGCGCCGCCTCAGCGCACGAGGCGCCCTTCCTCGGCTTTGTGCTTGTATTGCAGCGCCGTCAGCAATCCCTTGAGGAAGCGCAGCAGCCCCAGCGCGAACAGCGGCGTCAACAGGCCCCACAGCACCACGTGCATCCACACCGCTGGATTGAACGTGAACTCGAACCACAGCGCCGCGCCCAGCACCACGAAGCCTAAAATGAAAATCGCAAACACCGCCGGCCCGTCGCCCGTATCGATGAAGGCGTAGTCCAGCCCGCAATGCGAGCAGTTATCGCGCAACACGAGCACCTGCCGGAAGAGCGGACCCTGCCCGCACCGCGGGCACCGCGCCAGCGCCGCGCTGCGCAGCACGCTCACCTTGCTTTCGCTCATCGCTCGTCCCCTTGAAGCGGCAAGGGCGGCCCAATAGAGCCGCCCTCCCGAAGCCTCGCGTGTCTCCGGCCTAAGCCGGATCAGTGCACGGCGCCCGCCATCTCGCCCGCGCCCCACACGTAAATGGTCGCGAACAGGAACAGCCAGACAACGTCCACGAAATGCCAATACCAAGCCGCAGCTTCAAAACCGAAGTGCTGCTTGGGCGTGAAATGTCCCTTCATCGCGCGCAGCATGCACACGAACAGGAAGATCGTACCGATGATCACATGCGCGCCGTGGAAGCCCGTCGCCATGAAGAACGTCGAGCCATACGAATGCCCGGCGAACGTGAACGCGGCATGGCCGTACTCGATGTACTGCAGCACGGTGAACAGCACACCCAGCGCAACGGTAATGGCGAGACCCGCAATCAACTGACCACGCTTGTTGACGAGCAGTGCGTGATGCGCCCACGTCACCGTGCAGCCCGAGAGCAGCAGCACGAGCGTGTTGACGAGCGGCAGGCCCCAGGGATCGAACGTCCCCTTGAAATTTCCTTCCGCAGGCGCGCCCGTCGCGGGGATCGTCGCTTCCGTCATCTCAACCGGCACCGGCGGCCAAACCCCGCCAATCACCTCGTTGCGCTTCACCATGCCGAGCGTTTCTTGCACGTTCTCATAGGAATACGTGCCGCTGGGGAAGAGCGCGATATCGAAGTACGCCCAGAACCAGGCGACGAAAAACATCACTTCCGAAGCGATGAACAGCAGCATGCCGTAGCGCTGATGGATCTGCACCACCGGCGTGTGGAAACCCGTCTCCGCTTCGATGACAACATCGCGCCACCACATGAAAGCCACGGCAAAAAGACCGAACATCCCGGCCGCGAACACGCCCGGCCCTGTGACGCCAAACAAGCCCGCGCCGCCACCCGTCGACCGCATCCAGATAATGGCACCGATCGCCGCCACGAAGGCCGACAGCGACGCCAGGATTGGCCATGGGCTCGGTTCGAGCAGGTGATAGTCGTGCTGATTGGCATGCGCCATGGTCGTCTTCCCCGTCGTCTCTTGTTGCATCCGGACCTCCGGACTTTCGTCTTGCACCGCGACCCGGCAGGACCGCGCCGCGAAACTAGCTTCTATTATCCTTCACCGTGTCAGCCCCAGATTCGGCCGCTACCGGTTCCGTCGCCGCCGCCTTCTCCCCCTCGATGGGATAGAAGGTGTAAGACAACGTTATTTCCTTCAGCCGCGATGCTTCCGGATCCGTCACCAAATTCGGATCGACGAAAAACGACACCGGCATCTCGATCGACTGCCCCGGCTCCAGCGTCTGCTCCTGGAAGCAGAAACATTCGATCTTGCTGAAGAAGAGCCCTGCCGCATCGGGCGCCACGTTGAACGTCGCCGTTCCCGTAACCTTGCGGTCGCTCGTATTCGTCGCGCGGTAAAACACCAGCATGTTCTCGCCGATGTGCGCTTCCACCGTGCGCTGAACCGGCTCGAACGACCAGCCCAACTTGGGCGAAACGTTCGAGTCGAACCGCACTGTAATCGTGCGATTGAGAACCACGTCAGATGGCTTATCCGCCTTTTGCGTCGTGCCGCCCAGTCCCGTGACCTGGCAGAACATCTGATACAGTGGCACCGCCGCATAGGCCGCGCACGCCATCGTCACAACGCCGCCCACGCACATCAGCGCCACTTTCGTGTCGCTCTTCGGCGCTGTCCGCTGTGGCGTCTGTGGCGTGTCTGCGGTCACGTTGGCTGTCTCCGTCAAATGCTGCGATTGGCGACGCTGCCGCCAAGATGCACGATCGTCGCCGCATAGAACATGATCACCAGGAAGCCGAGCCCCAGTGCGATCGCGATCGACCGCAAGCGGCGGCGCTTCTTTTCAGCGGCAGCCACCGCCGCATCAGTCCCAGAAATCGTGTTGGACATATCGTTCACGCGAGTTCCTTTCACGCCAACAGGCGGTTCATCGCGCCCTCGATAACGAGGATCGCGAACAGCGCGTAGAGATAGAGAATAGAAAACCAGAAGAGACGCTTGCAGGCCTTGTCCGCCTCGCGCCCCTCGGTGATCCGCCACACATCGACGGCGAACCACAAGAAGATTGCGCCCAGCACCACGGACGCGACCCCATATGTGATGCCACCAAGCCCGATGAACGCCGGCAGGATCGCCAACGGCACCAGAGCGATGGAATAGAGCAGAATCTGCTTTCGCGTCTCCGCGGGACCCGCCACCACCGGCAGCATCGGCACGCCCACGCGCTCGTAATCGCGCGACCGCAACAGCGCCAGCGCCCAGAAATGCGGCGGCGTCCACATAAATATGATGAGGAACAGCAGGATGCTTTCCAGGCTCACGCTGCCCGTCACCGCCGCCCAGCCGATCATGGGGGGAAACGCACCCGCCGCACCGCCAATCACGATGTTCTGCGGCGTCAGCCGCTTCAGCCACATCGTGTAGATGAAGAGATAATAGAAGATCGTCAGAGCCAGCAGCGCGCCAGCAACCCAGTTGACGAGCACGCCCAGCGTCATCACCGAAATGACTGCCAGCACGCCGCCGAACTGCAGCGACTCATCCGGCGTCACGCGTCCGCGCGGAATGGGGCGAGCCGCCGTCCGCGCCATGTTCTGATCGATGTCGGCGTCGTACCACATGTTGAGCGCGCCCGACGCCCCGGCCCCGGCCGAAATCGCGATGATCGCGATCAGCCCTATCACCGGATGGATCGCGCCCGGCGCGACCAGCATGCCGGCCACCGCCGTGAGAATGACAAGCGTCATCACGCGCGGCTTCATCAGCGTCACGAAATCGCTGACGCTGGGTTCCAGAAGCTTCAGCGCTTCTGGGCTCTCGGCCTGTGCTCCGGCGGTCGTCATCGTGCGTGCTTCCCGTCCCAAAACCGCGGCCATTATGGCTCTGTCGGTTGAATCCCGTTCCCGGGCGTTTCCTCAAGTGTTCCGCAAAGCCGTCGCCCGGTTCTATCGCCGGGCATGATGCAGCCTTGGGGTGAGTAAACCCGGCCGGCCTCTCGGCCAGCCGGGTTCGGTACTCTTAATGACGCTCCGACGTTGCAGCGATGCGCGGCAGCGTTTCGTAAGCGTGATAGGCGGGCGGCGACGGCAGCGTCCACTCGAGCGTGGTGGCGCCTTCACCCCACGGGTTGCCGGCAGCCTTCTCCTTGCGGGCGAAAGCAACGGCCAGACCGATGAAGAAGAAGACCGTGCCAAGAGCCGTCAGGTACGAGCCGTAAGACGATACCTGGTTCCAGAACGCGAAAGCGTCGGGATAGTCGGCATAGCGGCGCGGCATGCCGGCGGCGCCCAAGAAGTGCTGCGGGAAGAACAGCACGTTGGCGCCCACGAACGTGGTCCAGAAGTGCAGCTTGCCCCAGAATTCCGAGTACATGTAGCCGCTCATCTTCGGGAACCAGTAGTACCAGCCCGCGAAGATCGAGAACACGGCGCCCAGCGACAGAACGTAGTGGAAATGCGCCACCACGTAATAGGTGTCATGCAGCGCGCGGTCGACGCCGGCATTCGAGAGCATCACGCCCGTCACGCCACCGACCGTGAACAGGAAGATGAATCCGAGCGCCCAGATCATCGGCAACCGGAACTGCAGTGATCCGCCCCACATCGTAGCGATCCACGAGAAGATCTTCACGCCCGTCGGCACTGCGATCACCATGGTGGCGAACACGAAGTAGGCCTGGGTGTTCACCTTCATGCCGGCCGCATACATGTGGTGCGCCCACACGATGAACCCGACGAGCCCGATCGCGACCATCGCGTAGGCCATTCCCAGATAACCGAACACGGGCTTGCGCGAGAACGTCGCCACGATGTGGCTGACGATGCCGAAGCCGGGCAGGATGAGAATGTAAACTTCCGGATGGCCGAAGAACCAGAACAGATGCTGGTACAGCAGCGGGTCGCCGCCGCCAGCCGGATTGAAGAACGTCGTGCCGAAGTTGCGGTCCGTCAGCAGCATGGTGATCGCACCGGCCAGAACCGGCAGCGACAAGAGCAGCAGGAACGCCGTGATCAGAACGGCCCACACGAACAGCGGCATCTTGTGCAGCGTCATGCCCGGCGCGCGCATGTTGAAGATGGTCGTGATGAAGTTGATCGCGCCCAGGATCGACGAGGCACCCGCGATGTGCAGCGACAGGATCGCGAAATCCATCGCCGGACCCGGATGACCCGAGGTCGAAAGCGGGGCGTAAATCGTCCAGCCGCCGCCCACGCCGTTCATGCCCGTCGGACCTTCGACGAACATCGACATCACGAGCAGCGCCAGCGCGGCCGGCAGCAGCCAGAACGAGATGTTGTTCATGCGCGGGAACGCCATGTCCGGCGCGCCGATCATCAAGGGCACAAACCAGTTGCCGAACCCGCCCATCGTCGCGGGCATCACCATGAAGAACACCATGATGAGGCCGTGACCGGTCACAAACACGTTGTAGAGATGCGGGTTGGAGAAATACTGCATCCCCGGCTCTTGCAATTCGAGCCGGATGCCAATCGACAGTGCGCCGCCGATGATGCCGGCGATCATCGCGAAGATGAAGTACAGCGTGCCGATGTCTTTGTGGTTCGTCGAGAACAGCCAGCGGCGGATGCCGGTCGGCGTGTGGTCATGATGATCGGCGTGTGCCGCAGTGCTACCCATGGTCTTCGACCTTTTCGTCTCAGGGCTTAATCGTCTTGCGAGAATGACGCGGCAGCCTACCGGCGCCGCTCAATCTGCATTGGCTCAATTCTTATCCGAAGCGTCGGCAACCGACTTCACGCCCGCATGTTCCAGCGCAACGCGATCGGTGATCTCCTTCGCCTTCTTGCGGTCACCGGCCTTCAGCGCGGCCGTCCACTGGTCGTACACGTCCTGGCTTACGACCCGCACGGCGATCGGCATGAAAGCATGGTTCATCCCGCACAATTCCGAGCACTGGCCGTAGAAGATGCCTTGCTCTTCCGCGCGGAACCACGTCGAGGTCAGACGGCCCGGAACGGCGTCGATCTTCGAACCGAAGGACGGAATGGTCCAGTTATGGATCACGTCGTTCGACGTGACGAGCATGTGAACGACCTTGTTCACCGGCACGACAATTTCGTTGTCGACCGAGAGCAGCCGCGGCACCGGAAGACCCGTGGCCTTCGCCTTCTCCGCCACTTCCTCGTCGGAGAGCATGTTCGACGTCACCGTGAACGTCTTGTCCTCCGGAGTCGTGCCTGGATACTCGTGTTCCCAAAACCAGGCGTTACCGATCGCCTTAATGGTCACGTCTGGCTTCGGATACGTGTACTGCAGCATCAAGAGCTTGAACGATGGGATCGCGATGGCAACGAGGATCAGGATCGGCACAACCGTCCACGCCACTTCCAAAAGCGTGTTGTGGGTCGTTTTCGACGGCACGGGGTTCTTGGATTCGCGGAACCGGACCATCACATACAGCATCAGTCCGAGAACGAAGAGCGTGATCGCGATGATGATGATGTTCACCAGGTCGTAAAACGAGTGAATGTCGCGCGCGACTTCCGTCACCGGCCGCTGCAGGCCGATCTGGCCCGGCTCCGAATATCCCTGCACGGCCAGCGCCGGATCGGCGGCGCCAAATGCACCGGCAATCGCGGCGAGAATCGCCAGCGCTCCAAGTGTCCAAAAACGTGTCGTCATGCCATTCTCCCCAGACCGGACCGGTTCGTGCCGGGCCTATTCGTCGATCAGGGGACGCGCCGAATCCCGGAGGTCTCTCCGGTTGAGATGATGGGCGATCAGAAATCAGCGTCGGCGGGCCGAGAAATCAGCCGCTGTCCTACCGTCCTGCAACCCGAGAGGCCAAAGCGATATGCAGGCCGGTAGTCCATGCTGGCATGCGCTTTTGCATCTTATCATCCGCGTGCGACGATCTTCCCCTTCGTCGCGGCCAGAACAACCTGCAACTCCGGTCTAAGTCAAGTTTTTTGCGACAATTGTCCGCACCAAGTCATCCATACCTGACGCGGCAACGTTCGCGTTGTCCCCGCCACGCGACGCTCACGCCAAACTGTTGAAATCGTCTCGCTTCGGCCTCTTTCCTGGGCGAACGGAAGCCGCCGGCCATGGTAGGTCCATGTACCGGCCCTCTTCGACGGACGCCTGATGGGACACAACTGTGCGCCCGTGTCGCGCCTGAAGTCGACCAAACGCGAGATCGTGCACCCCATGCTCCATACGCCTACCCGCCATGCTGCACTGCCGCAACTGCATCGCCTCGCGATGCACCTCGTCGCGTGCCTGGCGCTGATCCTCGCCCTCGCTGGTCCCGCCGCCGCTCAAGACAACAAAAATCCGGAAATGGCCGACGGCACCATCAAGGCCCAGCACGGCGACTGGCAGGTCGTGTGCAAGCCGCCGCCCGCCGGCGCCAAGAACGAAGTCTGCGCCCTCGTCCAGAGCGTCACCGCCGAAGACCGCCCCAACGTTGGCCTTACCGTCTATTTCCAGAAGTTCTCGCAGGGCATGCGTGTCCTGCGCGTCTTCGCCCCGGTTGGCGTCCTGCTGCCCCCCGGCATCGGCCTTAAGATCGACGACGTCGATGTCGGCCACGCGCCATTCCTGCGCTGCCACACGTTTGCCTGCTACGCGCAGGTCACGCTCGATGATAAGCTGATAGGTCAGTTTTCCGGCGGAAAAACCGCCATTTTCATCATCTTCCAGTCGGAAGAGGCGGGCATTGGCATCCCGCTGTCGCTGAACGGTTTCAGCCAAGCCCTTGCCGCGCTCCCTTAATGGAAACGCGGCACGAACCCGTCTGCGATGGAGCGATTACTCGCGCCCGTTCGGCATCCGGATCACGTCCGCCTTGCGCGGCGCCGGGCGCTCGGACTTCTCCGTCACGCCAGCCTTGGGAAACACCACTCCGCCAGATGCCAGCCCCGCGCCCGTCGGCAACGACGACGCGAACGCCTCGCTCCACGCCGACGCAATCCGCGTCGTGGCGTCCTGATACTGAGACATCGCCGTCTGCCAGAAACGCGTCTGCTCGTTGACCAGATCGGCCGCCGTCCGGCACCGCGACAGCCGCTGCGGAATGCCCAGGACAGCCTGCGCCCGCCGGCTGAAGAATGTCATCAGCTCCATCTGCTGGATCGTCAGCGCCTTCATTGGCCCCATGCCGGCGGCCGACATGCCGTCCATGATTTGCTTGGGATCGAACGCCATCGGTTCGAACGGCTTCGGACCCATCGTCTGCGTCCCGAGCCAGTCATGCATATGCGGATTGTTCGGCGAGGGCTTGTCCATAACGCGGTCGTCCTCTTGGGTCACGCTTGTTGGGTAACGCTTGTCTTGGAGCTGCGCGCCGGGGCGATCAGCTGCCTTCGTATAGTGGTTATTTTATTACGATTGCAAAAATCTCAACTTGGCCGTTCGTCACTTTTTCTCGATGACCCCACGGTCCATGCACCCAGCCAAAGAAAACAACCCAAGATAGAACATAAAGACACCAAAACAACCTATTGATGCAAAATAGCAATCTTGGTTAAATGTGATTTGACCACCAACTGTCTGCACTCAACATAACGCTGTTCACGTTCGAGTTGCGTTGAGTGCGCGTGATGCGGGAATGCATGCCCAATGCGGTCCGGGCCCAGCGGAGAGCCGTCCAAGCGACGGCTCTCGCCGCCCTATGCCTCGTCAGCCTCGCAGCCCCCGCACGCGCCGATGATACCCGCCCCTCCTGGCGTGACATCTGGAAGTGGCGCGAAACCTGGTCCGGCGTCGACATCGCGCGCGACAACTGGCTGCTTTACTCCGGCGTCACCGTTGCCCCGTTCGGCCATATCCACGAACCGGGCTGGCGCATGCGCCTCGCCGGTGGCTACGGCCAATACAAATACGAAGGCAACCGCGGCACCGGCCCCACGCCGCAAATCCAATCCTTCGCCGCCGCCACTTATTACGGCGACGCGCTGATCGGCTACCTCGAACGCTGGGGCCCGCTCACCGCCAAAGCCTTCGCCGGCATTTCCTATCTCACCCACGAGATCGCCCCGCTCGATCCCGACAACCTCGTCTCCGGCGACGACATCGGCTTCAAAGGCACCCTCGAACTCTGGCTCAACATCGGCGACATGGGTTTCGCCTCCCTCGACGCCTCCTGGAACACCGCCCACGACACGCGCAACGTCCGCTCCCGCCTCGGCGCGCGCTTCGCCCCCAACTGGAGCGGCGGCGTCGAAGGCTGGCTCAACCTCGACAATCAAAGCGATTGCGACCTCGGTTGGGATGACAGCGCCGCCTGTCACGCCGACGACAAAACCGAACTCCTCGACTACACCCGCGCCGGACTCTTTCTCCGCTACGACTGGGACGGCGGCGAACTCTCCCTCTCTGGCGGCGTGTCCGGCGGCAGCTTCGCCTCCTCCGGAGAGGCATCCCCCGAACCCTACGCAACCCTCAATTGGCTGACGCAGTTCTAAAGCACATCGGCGCACACCCACCGAACGTCATCCTCGTCCATGCACGAGTGCGCGCGGCGGACGGGGATCCAGCGCAAAACGCGCGCGTCAGCGCCCCATATCCTCCACCCTGCGACTCCCGCTAATCTCCCGCAAACCGCAACAACTGAAGTCCCATCCATGCGCCCGCTCACACACGCCATCGCTGCCCTGCTCCTGACGATCGCAGCCACCCCCGCGCACGCCGCCAAAACCTGCAGCGACGCAGCCATCTCTGCGCGCGGCGAACCCGCCCGCTTCCTCTGGCTCGCAAAAACCAAAGCCCGCGCCAACTGGCGCCGCAAAGTCCGCGCCACGCCCAACCTCGGCACCGACTTCGCAAACTGGGGCAACGCCGAAACCAGCGAAGAGCGCTGCATCACCGCCGAAGGCGGCACCGTCTGCATCTTCACCGGCTATCCGTGCAAGCGGTGACATTGCTGGGCCGGTCTCGAATATCGACCCCCCTCTCTATCAGCCATCAATCCTGCGCCGGCGGCTCAACCGCATGCGAGCCCCACAGTTTCGCTTTGATGCCCAGGATGGCGGCAATGAGTGCAATCGCCCCAGCGATAGCGGTCACAGCCGTATATCCATACATCGATGCCACCCATGCCGTGAGTCCGAAACAAAAGACATAGAGGCTCGCGACGCCCAAGGGATACGACACAGTCTGAGCGGCGAAGTAAGTCACGAGCGCCAAGACCGGCCAGAAGAAAATCAAGTCGACACGGATGTTGCAGTTCGCGTCACACAACGTGCCGTTAGCGATGTAGAATTCGTAGACGGCATAGGCCGCCCAGAGAACAAGCGCCAATATCTCAGCCGGACGCGGGCGCCGCAGTGCGGCCACTACGAAGTACGCTGTCACGGCACCAGCGGCGAAAACGAACGGATACATGGCGATGCTCCTGTTTCGTTAGGATTTGGCGCGGGACAGGACGCCTCGGCTCTCCTGTCACATTTGGCACATGCCCGCACAACCGGGTCAAGGAGGCGCGACGCCGAAGAGTGAAAGTCGCGGGATGCCCCCAAAAAAATCTTCTCCCCCGCCCCAAGGAAATCCCAATCTCGTCCGTCCATAGGATCAAGGCACACACCCGTGCCGCGAGACCCTGACGCGTGAGCGAGCCCGCCGAAGCGCAAAACCGGACCGATGAAGACCTCGCCCAAGCCGCAGCGGCGGGCGACCGCCGCGCATTCGCGACACTCCTCGACCGGCACTATGACCGCATCTACCGCCTCGCTTGGCGCTGGTGCGGCGCCCGCGACCGTGCCGAAGATATCGCGCAAGAGGTCTGCGTGAAACTCGCCCAGTCCATCGCCACATTTCGCGGCGATGCAGCTTTCAAAAGTTGGCTCTATCGCCTCGCCTACACGACCGCCGTCGATCATATCCGCGCCAACCAAAGGCTTGTGACACTCCAACCGTCAGACATGCTGTCCGTTGTCGATGGTGCGGGGGGCGTCACACAAGATGACACCATCGAAGGCCAGGAGCTGTGGCGCGCCGTCCGGGCGCTTCCGCCCCAACAACGCGATGCGGTCTTGCTCGTTTACGCCGAAGACCTCTCGCACGCCGAAGCCGCATCAATTCTCGGATGCACGAAGAACACCGTCTCTTGGCATCTGCACGAAGCCCGCAAACGTCTCAAAACCTTTCTCGAACAGGTGGCTTAAAAGAACGCAATGACGAACAAGGACCTCGACAGCTTGAACTCTCTGCCCGTGCCGCCCCCGCGCGACGCGGCGAAGTCGGCTGCCCTGTCCGCTGCGCTTGCCGCGTTCGAAAAAACTGAAGTCGCCCCCCAAGCATCGGCGTCGAACGTTCGTCCCATCTCCGAGGTCCAACCTGGGCCCAGGAGATCGATCATGACCATCGCCCGCCAGCATTACGCGCTCGCCGCATCCCTCGCCGCCCTCGTCGTAGCGGCCCCCGTCGCCTTCCAGATCAGCCAAAGCGAACGCGATGCACCGTTCGAAATCGTGCGCGCGCCCGCAGTCGAAGAATACAAAACGGCCACGCGTGAATCCGCACAGTTGAAACCCGACGCGGACGAAAAGCGTAAGATCGCCTCCGAAATGATCGCCGCCGCCGATGCTGAGCGCCAACGCGAGGCCGAATCCGTTATCGCCGCAAAGCGCGCATCCGCCCCCGTTCAATCGGCAGACCTAGCAGTCCCTCCGCCCCCGCCGATGGCAGCGAAACCGGCAGTCTCTGGCCTGATCGAACGCGACGCCACGCGGCGCATGCAGCCGTGGTCGAATCTCGGCGCCGTGAGTGGCGGTGAAAGTATGGGATATGTGCTGCCTGATGTGGTGGGCGACTCCCGCGACCGCTTCACCACCGCCGATCAAAACCCGATCAAACAAACCGCGGCCGATCCCGTCTCGACGTTCTCCATCGATGTCGACACAGCCGCCTATGCCTTCGTCCGCCGTGCGCTGAATGCTGGCCGCTTGCCGCCGCAAGCCTCCGTGCGCACCGAAGAGATGATCAACTATTTCAGCTATGATTATCCGGCGCCCGAAACCGCGGCTGAACCGTTCAAGCCCACTGTCACCGTCGTCCCCTCGCCCTGGAATGCGGCCAACAAACTCGTCCACATCGGCATCAGGGGTTACGACTTAAAATCAACGGAGCGCCCGCGCGCCAACCTCGTCTTCCTCATCGACACCTCCGGGTCGATGGCGCCGCAAGACCGCCTGCCGCTGGTCAAGAACGGCCTGCGCATGCTGGTTGACGAACTAAAGCCCGACGACACGGTCGCGCTTGTCACCTATGCGTCCGGCTCCGGCATCGCGCTCGAACCGACCAAAATCTCCGAAAAGTCCAAGATCCTCGCCGCCCTGGATCGCCTCGGCGCGGGTGGCTCAACCGCCGGCGCGTCGGGCATCGAAGACGCCTATCGTCTGGCCGAAGCCAACTTCGACAAGTCCGCCGTCAACCGCATCATCCTGGCAACCGACGGCGACTTCAACGTCGGCCTCACCGAAGATGGCGACTTGAAGAGCCTCATCGAACGCAAGCGCGTCGCCGGCATCTTCCTTTCGATCCTCGGTGTCGGCGCCGGCAACTACAATGACCGCCTGATGCAGACCCTCGCCCAGAACGGAAACGGCGTCGCCGCCTACGCCGACACTCTGAACGAAGCCCGCAAGGTCCTCGTCGAAGAAGCCTCATCCACGCTCTTCCCCATCGCCAAGGATGTGAAAATCCAAGTCGAGTGGAACCCCGCCCGCGTCAGCGAATACCGCCTCCTCGGCTATGAAACCCGCGCCCTCAAGCGCGAGGACTTCAACAACGATAAAGTCGACGCGGGCGACATCGGCTCCGGCCACACCGTCACCGCGATTTATGAAATCACGCCCGTTGGCGCGGAGAAGAAGAGCGTCGATGATCTGCGCTATGCAGCGCCCGCCAAACCCGCAGCCCCAGTCATCGCTGCCTCGGCGTCGAACGAACTCGGCTTCCTCAAGATCCGCGCCAAACTCCCAAACGCGGAAACGTCCACGCCCCTGAGCCTTGCCATCACGGACGCACTGGCCAAACCGGCACTCGCCGACGCTGCCCCCGATGTCCGCTTCGCCACCGCCGTCGCCGGCTTTGCCGAATTGCTCCGCGGTTCTCCCCACCTGTCGGGCTTCACGTATGATGACGTCCTCGCACTTGCCGGCCCCGCCCGCGGCGAAGACCCCTTCGGCGAGCGCTCCGAGTTCCTCAACTTGGTCCGGCTCGCCAAATCCGCTCCTCGCTGACGGACGACCACATTCCGGGGCGGCCCAGCCGCCCCACCCCAGGTCTGCGATGCAAATCGAGAACCCGCTGTCGGCGTAGCATTTTGTTCTGTAAGCGGATGATGCGATCAGATGTACTCACCGAACCCCACCCGACGCCCGCGCGCGCGCGCGCCAACACCCGGCACAAAACCGAATTGTTGTATCTACTTTGTAATTCCGTTAACAAAACGAACGAACGTTCATCTTGACGCCGCCATGATCCTGGTCGATGATCCAAAAAAAATGAGCGTTCGTTTTAGGGCCATCGCTCCGCCCCCGTTCGATTGACTGAGCCCAATGCCGAAACTGAAGCCCGATACCCAGCGCGCCCGCCGCGACAACATCCTTGAGGCCGCCGAGATCTGCTTCGCACGCTCAGGCTTCCACGCCACGAGCATGCAGGACATTTGCCGTGAAGCCGGCGTCTCGCCCGGCGCCCTGTATGTCTACTTCAGTTCAAAGGAAGACCTCATCGCCGGCCTCGCCGAGCGCAATCGGCAAGAGTTCCAGGCGCGCTTTGCCCAGCTGGCCGAAGCCACGGATTTTTTCGCCGCCCTGGAAGGCATCGGCCAGGCCTACTTCGTCGAAGATGAAGCCCACCGCCGTCAGATTTGCCTGGAGATCGGCCTGGAGTCGACGCGCAACGCCACCGTCGGCGAGATCCACCGCTCGGTTGACGAATTCGTCGCGTCGAACTTTGAAAATCTCTTCCAGCGCATGATCGACGACGGCCGCATCCGCCCCGCCCACAGCGCCGCAGCCCTCGCGCGCGTCTTCATGGTCTTCGGCGACGGCCTCTTCTGGCGCTCCGCCGTCGACCGCAAATTCGATATGGCCAAAACCATCCCCGATGTCGTGGAGGTCATTCGCCAACTCCTAAATCCCGTCGAAGACATCGCCAGCCGCCGGCCCGGCACGCCCCTTGGAGAGGCCGCAGAATGAACCGCACCACGCTCATCAAATATGGACTGGGCGCTGCAGCTGCAGCCCTCGTCTGGGTCACCGGCGCCTATCAGCCCGTCGTCGACTTTTTGGCCCACCGGCACACGAAAACCGAAAAGGCCGCCGCCGTCGCACCTCCCTCCGTCACGGTCACGCGCGCCGCTCCCGCTGACTTCGTTGAAACCGTCCTCGTCACCGGCTCGCTGGTGCCGCGCGAAGACGTCCTCGTCGCGCCCGAGGTTGAAGGTCTGCGCATCCTCGAACTGCGCGCCGACCAAGGCGACGAAGTCAAGAAAGGCGATGTCCTCGCCGTACTCGAAACCGTGACCCTCGACACCCAACTCGCGCAAAACGCCGCCAACATCGCGCGCAGCGCCGCCGCCATCGCCCAGGCCCAGAGCCAGATCGTCGAAGTGCAAGCCCGCCTCACCGACGCCAAGGCGCAACTCGAACGCGCCAAGCCGCTGAGCAAGCAAGGCTACCTGTCCGAATCCACCCTCGACACCCGCGCCGCTGCGAAGGGCTCGCTCGAAGCCCTCCTCGTCTCCGCCAGGGGCGGCTTACAGGCCGCCGAAGCAGAAAAAGTCCAACTCGAAGCCGCCCGCCGCGAACTCGAATGGCGCCGCACGCGCTCTGAAGTCCGCGCCCCCGTCGACGGCCTCATCAGCCGCCGCGCGGCCCACGTCGGCGCCATCGCAACGGCCCTCGGCCTGGCTGCGGGCGAACCGATGTTCCGCATCATCCAGAACGGCGAAATCGAACTCGATGCCGAAGTCGGCGAAGCCCAGGTGCGCAAGCTCAAAGCTGGCCAAACCGCGGCCATCACCGTCGCCGACGGCACGAGCACCACTGGCACTGTCCGCCTCGTCTCCCCCGAAATCGACAACACAACCCGCCTCGGCAAAGTCCGCATCTTCATCGGCGCCGATAAAAAGATCCGCGTCGGCACCTTCGCCAGCGCGCAAATCGAAACCGCCCGCCAGCGCGGCCTCGCCGTCCCCGTCTCCGCAGTGAGCACCGCCGGCGGCATCTCGACCGCCCTCGTCCTCGACGGCGACACTGTCCGCGAACGCCAGATCAAAACCGGCCTCACCTCCGGCGGCCTCGTCGAAGTCGTCTCCGGCCTCGCCGAAGGCGATCGCCTGATCGCGCGCGCCGGCACCTTCCTCAAGGACGGCGATGTCGTGCGCCCGATCGACACCGACACACGCGCCGTGAGTGACGCCCGATGAGTGACGTGTCGCGCATCAACTTCTCCGCGTTCTCGATCCGCAAGCCGCTTCCCGCGATCCTGCTGTTCGTGGTGCTCATCTTTCTTGGCATCATGAGCTTCAAGTCGCTCCCCGTGACGCGCTTCCCCAACATCGATATTCCGCTCGTCTCGGTCACCATCACTCAGTCCGGCGCCACCCCCGCCGAACTCGAAACCCAGGTCGCCAAGCTCGTCGAAGACGCCGTCGCCAATATCACCGGCGTGAAGCACCTGATCTCCAGCCTGAGCGACGGCGCGTCCACGACCGTCATCGAATTCCGTCTCGAAATCGATACCGACCGCGCCTTAAATGACGTCAAGGACGCCATCGAGCGCGTCCGCCCAGAACTGCCGCGCACCATCGACGAACCCACGATCCAGCGCATCGATGTCGAAGGTCAGGCCATCCTCGCCTTCGCCGCCGTCTCGCCCGGCATGACACTCGAACAGCTCTCCTGGCACGTTGACGACGTCATCAAACGCGAACTCCTCGTCGTCAAAGGCGTCGGCCGCGTCGAGCGCTACGGCGGCGTAAAGCGCGAGATCCGTGTGCTCCTCGACCCCGAACGCCTCCTCGCCTACGGCATCACGGCCGCCGACATCAACCGCCAGATCCGCGCCACCAACGTCGATATCGGATCGGGCCGCGGCGAAGTCGGTCAGCAGGAACAGGCCATCCGCATCCTCGCCGGCGCGAAATCCATCGCCGAACTCGCCCAGACGAAAATCGCCATTCCAGGCGGGCGCTATGTCCGCTTGTCCGATCTCGGCCGCATCCTCGATGATGCCGAGGAATCGCGCTCCTTCGCCCGTCTCGACGGCCAGCCCGTCGTGTCGTTCTCCATTTTCCGCTCCAAGGGCGAAAGCGAATTATCCGTCGCCCAAGCGGTCGAAAAGCGCCTGGAAGAACTCAAGGCCCGCTACCCCGACGTCACCCTCAGTAAGATCGACGATGCGGTCGCCTACACCCGCGGCAATTACGAAGCGGCCATGACAACCCTCATCGAGGGCGCCATTTTGGCGGTCATCACCGTCTTCATCTTCCTCCGCAATTGGCGCGCCACCCTGATAACGGCCATCGCGCTGCCGCTGTCGGCTATCCCCACGTTCTGGGCCATGAGCCTCATGGGCTTCTCCCTGAACCTCGTCTCGCTCTTGGCCATCACGCTCGTCACCGGCATTCTCGTCGACGACGCCATCGTCGAAATCGAGAACATCGTGCGCCACATGCGCATGGGCAAGTCGCCTTATCGCGCCGCCATGGAAGCCGCCGACGAGATCGGCCTCGCCGTCATCGCCATCACACTCACCATCGTCGCCATCTTCGCCCCCGTGTCCTTCATGGGCGGTGTTCCGGGCCAGTATTTCCGCCAGTTCGGTCTCACCGTTGCCGTCGCGGTCCTCTTCTCACTGCTCGTGGCGCGATTAATCACGCCTATGATGGCGGCCTATCTCATGCGGCCCGTCGCGCCCCACGACACTGAAAATAGCCGCACCATGCGTGCCTATGTGCGCTTTCTCGCCATGACGCTGCGCTGGCGCTATCTCACGCTGGTAATCGGCCTCGGCGTCTTCGCCGGGTCTATCTACGCCACCGCCATGCTGCCGACAGGCTTCATCCCGGATGAAGATACGTCCCGCGTCGTGATCTCAGCCGAGCTGCCGCCCGGCGCCCGACTCGAAGACACCCGCGCCATGACCGACGAGATCACGCGCCGCTTGAAGCAGATCCCCGAAGTCGCAAGCGTCTTTGCCCTCGGCGGCACCTCGCCGACCGGCACACTCGAAATCCGCCGCGCGTCGATCAATGTCCGCCTAGTCCCCAAAACAGAGCGCGACAAGCCGCAAAAGGAACTGAAAGCGATCCTCTCCGCGGTCATCGCCGATGTCCCCGACGTCCGCGCCTGGTTCGTCAACGAACGCGGCGAGCGCGAGCTGTCGTTCTCCCTGCTGGCACGCGATGGCGACGCCCTCGAGGAAGGTGTCGCAAAAGTCGAAACAGCCATTCGCCAATTGCCGGGCTTCTTCAACGTCGCGTCGAAATCAGCCATCGAACGGCCGGAAATTCGCATCGTCCCCGATCTCGACAAGGCTTCCTCGCTCGGCATCACACCCGACCAGATCGCCGAAACCGTGCGGGTCGCAACCATCGGCGATGTGGATGCCAACCTCGCCAAATACACCTCCGGCGACCGCCTGATCCCCATCCGGGTTCAGGTCGAGGAAAGTGCGCGCGAAAATCTTCAGCGCATTGCCAACCTCCGCCTCACCAACGCAGCCGGCAAATCGATCCCGCTGTCAGCAGTGGCCGACATTACCTTTGGCCGTGGACCCAGCGCCATCGACCGATACGACCGCGAACGCCGCGCTGAAATCGGCGCCGACCTCGTCAAAGGCTTCGCCCTCGGCAGCGCCCGCGAGGCGTTTGTCGCCGCGGTCGAGAAAATCAAATTGCCCGACGGCGTCCGGCTGCAAGCGACGGGAGACGCCGAAATTCAGGACGAAGTGGCCTCAAGCTTCATCACCGCCATGGGCACCGGCCTGATGATTGTTCTAGGCCTGCTGATCTTGTTGTTCGGCAGCGTTTTCCAGCCGATCACCATCCTGTTGTCGCTGCCCCTGTCATTCGGCGGCGTCGTCATCGCGTTGCTGGCGACCAACAACCCCATCAGCATGCCGGTCTATATCGGCCTTCTCATGCTTATGGGCATCGTCACCAAGAACGCGATCATGCTTGTCGATTTCGCCGTCGAGGAAATCGCCCGCGGCACCGAACGCATTCCAGCCCTCCTTGAAGCCGGCCGAAAACGCGCCCGCCCCATCGTAATGACCACTATCGCCATGGCCGCCGGCATGCTGCCCAGCGCCTACGCGCTCGGCGATGGCGGCGAATTCCGCGCGCCCATGGCCATCGCGGTCATCGGCGGGCTCATCGTCTCCACCATCCTTTCGCTGGTCTTCGTCCCATCGTTCTTCACCGTGATGGACGATCTCTCGCGCGGCGTGACATGGCTGCTGTCGTTTATCTTCCGGCCGAACGCGTCCGATGAAGATGACGAAGACACGAGAGAAACACCGCGCCTGCCGCCCCGCACCATCGCGATAACGCCCCAGCAACCGCCGTCATCGGGCGGACGCATCGCTGCTGAATAAACGTTATATCTGCACGACATTGCTGCAGCCGGGCACCGTGCCTATATGCAGGCTAGATTTTTCGCCTTCCATCGAAAGGGATCATCCATGTTCGACGCCAAAGCCCTCCTTGAACAGCTCGCCGGCAATCCGCAGCGCTCCGCCGCCGCACCCTCCGCTCCCGGCGAAGTTGGCGGGCTGGCCGATCTTATCCGCAACGTCACAGGCGGCGCAGGTGGCGGCAACGTCGATCAAATCATGGCGCAGGTCCGCGAGCAGGCAGCAAAGTTTGGCGGCCCCTCTGGCGCCGAACTGGTCGACACCCTGACGAAGGCGTTTGGACAGGCGACAGAAGGCGTGAAAGAAGGTGCGACCCGCATCGGCGATGCCACCGGCGCACGCGATGCCGTCACCAATGCCACCGGCGGCCGCTCACCCGATGAAATGATCGCGCAGGTCAAGGACCTCATCGCCAACAACAAGCTCGGCGCCGGCGCAGTTCTGGGCGGCCTCGGCGCCATCCTGCTCGGCACCAAAACCGGCCGCGGCGTTGCCACCGGTGCCGTCAAGATCGGCGCTTTGGCGCTCATCGGCGGCCTCGCTTACAAGGCCTACCAGAACCATCAGGCCGGCCGGCCGCTGATTACGGGTCCGCAAAACGCAGCCACCGAAGCAGCACCAGTTGGCTCCGGCTTCGAACCGGACGCCATCTCCAACGATGCCGCCATGCACATCATCAAGGCCATGATCGCAGCAGCTGCTGCCGACGGCCGCATCGATGATACCGAATATGCCCGCATCGTGGGTGCTGCCGGCGGTGCCGCTGCGAGCCCTGAAGCGAAAGCGTTTCTGGAACGCGAGCTGCGCAGCCCCGCAACAGCCGCCCAACTCGCCCGCGAAGTCTCCTCTGCCGAAGAGGCGCTGCAGGTCTATACCGCTGCTCGCGTCGCCATCGACGCAGACAACGCTTCAGAAAAGGGCTTTCTCGCCGAATTGGCTTCAGCCCTCGGTATTGATGCGGACCTTGCCGGTCAGGTCGACGCCACGGCCCGCAGCACCGCCGCCTGATCCACGGCGACGAACGTCGGACAAAACAAAAAAGCGCGGGAGGCGATCCCGCGCTTTTCTCATTTCATAGAACCACAAATCTTACGACGGCTCGTCCGACTTGAAGAACACGTCGACCCGCATGCCCGTCAGGAGCGGCGGCTGCCCGTCGAGCGCCACCATTACTTCCAGAACTTCAACATCGTTGGGACGCCGCGGCCCACGCGACGTGATCCGCTGTGCGCCCAGCGCCGGCGCGATCGAGGTCACCACTCCGGTGAATTCCTGACTGCCGAAAGCATCCGCCTTCACCACAGCCTTCTGCCCGACGCGGATCTTCGTCACATCGCGCTCTTCGACTTCCGTGCGCACGCGCAACGATCCAAGATCGCCAAAGAGAGCCAGCGGCGCATCCGGCGACGTCACGGCGACTTCACCGAGCTTCGCCCAGACGTTCAATACCGTGCCATCGGCGGGAGCGCGCACGCGCGTCCGGTCGATGGCATTCAAAACTTGCGTCACATCGGAGCGCGCCAGCGTCAGCGACGATTCCAACCGCGTCGGCAACGGCATGTCGTCCCGCGCGGCCACCTTCTGCAACGCAGCCTGTTCGTTAGCGAACGAGGCCTGTGCATCGGTTAGCGCGGTGCGGGCCTTGGCAACGTCATCAGCCGATGCGGAGCCAGCCTTTGCCTTGCGCGCCACGTCGTCCAGCGCCATCTGCGCGGCAAATACCGCCCGCTCCGCCTTGAACGCGGCATCCTCCGAATTGCGGCGGTCGAGCGCCGGACCCTTGGCCAGTTCTTCATCCCGCTCGAGCACCCGGACAGCCTCTTCGGCCAGTGCCGCTGTCAGCTTCGCCTGCGCATCACTATCGTTGAGCAACACGAGGAGGTCGCCAGCCTGCGCCTTGTCGCCGGTCTTGGCGGCGACTTCCATGATTTCACCAGCCGACTGCGCGACGATGCGCACTTCGCCGTCCTTGGGCTCCACGCGGCCGGTGGCCGATGCGGCCCAGGTCCCCTTCGCCGACGTGCCGGTCTCGGCCGCCATTTGCATCGGCGGCTTGTCCTGGCTGTGCGACGACAGCGTCCCGTTGATGAGCACACTGAGAGCAATCGCAATGATGCCCGCCGCCGTTAGCGTCTGCACGGTCGGATCGACTTTAAGCATTTGCCTTACGCCTCTTCTTCGTCAAATCGGTGATCTCGGGCGAGTTAACGCCCTCTGGCCGGCGCTCTTCGCCGACAATCTTGCCGTCTTCGATGCGCACCACGCGGTCCGCATAGCCGAGTGTGCGCGGGTCGTGCGTCACGGCCAGCACGCTGCGGTTCTGTTCCTTCGCGATGCGCGCCAGGAGCGCCATCACCGCATGTCCGTTTTCGCTGTCGAGTGCCGCCGTCGGTTCGTCCGCCAGAACGATGGATGGCGATGCTGCGATCGCGCGGGCCACCGCCACACGCTGCTGCTCACCGCCCGACAGATTGCTCGGAAAGTTCTGCAGCCGGTGCCCGAGGCCAACTTCGCGCAGCACCTCTTCGGCACGCGCCGCGGCCGGATAGCCCTTCTGCCCCAGAACATCGAGCGCGATGCGCACGTTCTCGACCGCATTCAATGTCGGAAACAGATTGTAGCTCTGGAAAATGAAGCCGATGTGCTGGCGCCTGAGTTCGGCCAGTTGCTCCGGTCCGAGCCCCGTCGTCGAATGGCCCGCCAGGCGCACCTCGCCGGACGTCGGCGACAGGATGCACCCCAAGATCGACAGGAGCGTCGTCTTGCCCGAGCCCGAAGGCCCCATGAGCAAGGTGAGTTCGCCGGGCACCAGCTTGAGGCTGACACCCTTCAAGGCCATCACCTTGCCGGCACCCTTGCCAAGCTCTTTGACGATGTCTCGGGCTTCGAGAACGGGAGTTTCGTTCGTCATCTGCTGAACACCGTCGCTGGATCGATCTTGGTTACTTTCATGATCGCCGACACCGCCGAGATCGCGCACATAAACAGCGTCAACGCAAACAGCGAGAACGCCAGTCCCGGCGTCATCACCAGCGGCAACGGCGAATTCCGGCTCAGATACAAGATCAACAGCGCGATGATCATCCCGAGACTGTACCCGATGACCGCGCTGAGACCCGCCTGCGCCAGGATCACTTTGTGGATATAGGAACCCGACGAGCCCAATGCACGCAGCGTCGCGAATTCATTGATGTGGTCTTTGGTGCTCGAGTAGAGCGTCTGCGCCACGATCACGGTGCCGACCAGGATACCCAGCAACGCCCCACCGATCAGCGCGATGCCCGCCCCCGTCTTGAACAGCCACTGCGCCAGGCTCCGGTCGCGGAATTCCGCCTTGGTCAGAACGTCGGTCCCTTCCAGCCGTTCCTGCAGCGCCGTCCGCACCGTCTCCAGGTTCGCACCCGGCTCCAATTGCACCAGGAAGAACGTGCTCTTGTCGCCCTTCTCCCCGTCCATGTTCAACAGGTTGCGCGCCCGCTGCAGCGGCGTGAACACATACGGCGACTGCGTGAACGAGCGAATGCCCTCCGTCAGCGCCCTGACGCGCACGCGCCCCAGCGCGATCTGCGCCGTATCACCAATCCCCTGAATCCCAAGATCGCCCAGATACGACCGGTCGACCGCAATCGCATCCGGCGCCCGGATATCGTCCCACGTCCCCTCGATGAGGTTCCACGGCTCCAGCCCGCCATCCTCCGCATCGATGCCGACAACCGCCACGCGCGTCGACCCACCGCCGGGCTTGCGCCACTCCGCGAACGCCGACACCATCGGGATCACGGCCTTCACGCCCGGCGTCGCCAGCGCCTGATGCCGCTGCCCCGACGTCAGCAGAATGCCGCCCTCTTCAAAGCTCTTCGCCCCGAAGGTGGTGATCCACAGATCGCTGTTGGTCTTCTCGATCATGTTCGTAATCATCCGGCTCGAGCCGAGATACAGCCCCAGCTGCACCGCCACGAGCACGATCGAAAACAGAATACCGACCAGCGTCACCGCCAATCGGATGCGGTCGTGAAACAGATTGCGAAACGCCAGAGTGAGAATCATCGCCGATGCGGTTCCAGGTTCAAAGTCCGCCAGCTGGCGGAATGCGGACGCACCATCGCGGGTGGCCAGGATTGCAGGTACGGTCTGCGCAAATACAGCCAGATACGAACAGCGCCCGCTAACGGCCGCTTTCAAGCATCTCGCAAACGAACTTAAGGCTCGTTTTGTACTACCAATGCCGTGCAAGGTTAAGTGCAAAGCGCTTTGGCCAAAAAGTGTTCAGCCCTTGCGACCGATCAGCCCGCGCGCCCGAACGAAACTGATATCATCCCGGTTAAGTTCCTGATTTTGCCGCTTTCCCACGCCACCATCTCGCGTTAATTCTTCGCCACAGGTTCAACGATTCAGGATGAATGCCTTGTTACGCGGCACCACGACGCAATCGCTGAAAGCGATCCCGGCACGCCTCGCCCTCATCGGGCTGGCGCTCGGCCTAACCTTCGCCACCCCCATGTCTGCCCAGGCGCAGCCCGCCGAAGCCGGACTTTGGTACGACGACACCGGCCGCGGCGCAGTCGAACTCGTCCCCTGCGGACAAAAACTCTGCGGACGGATCGCGTGGCTGAAAGAGTTGGTCAACGCCGAAGGCAACCCGCTCGTCGACCGCTACAATCCCAATCCCGCGCGCCGCACGACTCCCATCTGCGGCCTCCAAGTCGTCGGTGACGCGCAAAAGCTAAGCGACGGCACTTGGGATCAGGGCTGGATCTACGATCCCAAAACCGGCGCGTCCTATAACGTTGCCTTGAGCCTCCAAACCCCCGACCAGCTGAAAGTCACCGGCTACAAAGGCATCAAGCTGCTGTCCAAGAGCTTCACGTGGACGCGCGCACCCGCCGATCTTCCCCGCTGCGATGCTGCAGCCGCCGGCTCCGCCAAGGCCGCACCGAAGGCCGAGGCCCTCCCCTGGGCCGCCCAATAGCCAGCCGGCCAGCGCGTCAGAAATAAAAACGCCGCAGCGCTTGCCGCTGCGGCGTTGTTCGGTTGCGCATTAGCCCGATGGTGCGAACTTACTCGCCCACGCCCTTGCCCTTGATAAGTTCGCGTACGGCTGCCTTTTCCTGCAGCTTCTGCGTCAGGCGCACCGCGAAATCCACCGCGCGATCAACCACTACCGACCGCTGCCGGTCGAGCGTCACCATGTGATAGCAGTCATCGAGCACGGTGCATTCCACCATACCGCCGAGGTTCTTCTGCAGCGTCAGCGCATTCCAAAGCCCGCTCTGATCGTCTTCGCGCGGATGGAAGATCGCCACGTCCTGCTTGATGCGCGACAGACCGCGGCGCACGTCCTTGGCCAGCTGCTTGAATTCGAACACGAGCCCGCCGCCACGGCCGAAGAGATCTTCGATCGGGCGCTCGTCGCTCTTGAAGCTCTCGATCACGAAGTTGCGAATGCGCTCATCCTTGATGCCGTAGGGCGCGCGCTGCCGGAAGTGCAGCAGCCGCGCGAACCACTTCGTGTGAACGAGCTTAAAGAAGTAGAACGTCTTGGGGATCGCCCAGCCGTTCGGCCAGATCGTCGGCGCAAACAGCATCACGCCGTGCACGTCTTCGGGACGCTCGCGCGCCAGACGCAGCGCGACCATTGCACCGGCCGACAAACCGCCGACGATGATCGTCTCGCAACGCGCCTTCAGCTCGTCATGCGCTATTTCGATCGCCCGGTACCAATCCTTCCACGTCGAGAGGCCCGACACGTCCGTGCCGCCGCCAAGACCGGGAAGAAGGGGGCAGTAAACCGTGTAGCCCTGCCGCGCGAGACCCTGCGCCACAAACCGCAATTCGATGGGGTTTCCACCCAGCGAATGCACCAGCAGAACGCCAACCGGACCGCCGGGAATGACCAGACTACCCCGGAAACCGGTAAACTTATCTTTTACTTTCATTTGGTTAGCCACGACTGCTCGCACTCCGCACAAAGCGAATTAAACCGATCGCGGCGTCAAAGCCAAGCACATCCTGTAAAAGTGCCGCTGCCCGACGCTCACCGGTGGCAATCCCAAAGGGACCGCCGATCGGTTCGTTTCTCTTTCCTCCGCACCGGCGGGCGCCGTTACGGACCTTTGTTTGCTGCGCCGCAGCAATTCGAGAACATGGTTGTCGCTTGGCTTGAAGCGTCTGACGATAGGTCAGTGTGCCGCAACAGCCATCCAACAGGGTTTCCCGCCCGGTTTGACCGCAAAAAGCAGGCCAGATCAGACCCTTGCTCCAAGCCTTGTCTTTAGGCCATCTGCCCGGCGCGGGGCGCATATCGCGGCGGAGTGGGGCCAAATCGTGACCTGTCACGCGCTGCACACAGGGTCTGCGGCTCGCGCAACCCGGTGGATGGGGTGCACTAGCCACCGGTCCGGCAGCACGTCTCTCAGTCCCCCGCATGCACCTACAGCCCCTACGTCCAAAATTGCCAGCCAATGATATCGCGGGCCGGCCACCCGCACCCTTTGCACTGCAGCAAAGGTTAAGCACCGGTCGCCCGGCAACTTCGCACCATTCCGCAGAAAGCTGAACATTTGCCTAGCAGACGGTTGACGCTATACGCGCGCCGCTCCGGCCGCCGTCGGAAGGTCGACAAGCGCGGCCAAGTGTTTCGCGGCCGGCAGTCAACTTGGCCTATCAGCCGCCGCAACAGACGTTATACTCGCGCGTTAACGATGAGCCCGCGACGGGCGCGCTTCAGGAGTGCAGTGGCGTTGATCACACGACGCAAAGCGGTCGCCGTCTCGGCGGTCCTCTCGCTGGCCGCTGGCAGCATAGCCCCGGCCTTCGCCGCCCCGCCCATCCCAGCCGGTGACTACGCCGCCTGTCAGACGACCAATGAGTCTGACTTCCGCAAAGCCGTTCTCGACATTACCACCGCAACCCTTACGCGCGGCACGTCCGAGATTGACTATGCGGCCGCCGTCGCCGACGAATGGCGGCGTCTCGGTGTCGGCACCGTCTTGGATCGCGAAGTCGATAAAGCCTTCGCGACGGTCAAAGACGAACAGAGCTGGGGTAGCCTGTTGCAGTCGCTGGGCAGCGAGAACAAGGCCAAGGAACTCACGATCGCCTTGACCGAACGCGTCTATCGCTCAGACGGGATGAAGACAGCGATCGAAGACCTCGCTACCGGCGTCGGCCGGAGTATCGCTGGCCGTATCGAACTGGCCACATCCGATGCCGCCGGCCCAGCCATTGAATGCATGAAGGCCTTCCTCGGCCCCCGTTACGGCTCCACCGTGGCCGGAGTCGTCACGGGCACGGCCGGCAAAGAATTCGAAGTCGGCTCTGAGACCGCGCGCGGCGATGTCACGGCCGGCGGCGTCCTCAACCAGACCGCAGGCGGCATCACGGGCGCCGCCATCCTCGTCATGCGCCGCCAACTTGGCAACATGGCCGGCCGGCTCGGAACCCGCCTCGTCGGTAGCGTGCTCTCCCGGCTTGTCACCGTGGTGGCCGGCGGCGTCGGTCTCGTCCTCATCGCGAAGGACGTGTGGGATCTGCGCTATGGCGTCCTTCCGATCATCGCCACCGAACTCAAATCCGACGAGAGTAAGAAGAGTGTGCAGACGGAACTCGCTGCGGCCATCTCCAGCCAGATCGGTGAGCATGTCGTCGAGATCGCACGTCACGCCTCCGACAAGATCGTCGATATCTGGAAAGAGTACCGGGCCGCCCACGCCATCGTCCTCGACCTGGCCGAGAAGCAACCCGGCTTCCGCGCCTTCCTCGATCGCGTCCGGCCCGAAGCCTTGCCCCGGGTCGATGAAGTCACAGGCCTCCTAATGCCCGTCGAAGGCGAAGCAGGAGTGCTCCGCCGCCTCAGCGACGGCACACTCGACCTCGCGGTGAACAAGCTCCCCGAACCGGCCATGGAGATCGCCCGCCAGACCCGCTCACTCGAACAAGGGTTGGCCTGGAACGCGGTCGCCGGCACCCGCATCGACAAAGTCCTAGAATTCGAACTCTTCCAGCGCACAAAGCCGGCCGACTTCACGACCCAATCCCTCGAGCGCCTCGTCGCACTCAACGACCCGGTCGCCGTTAAGCGGCTCGCGGTGCTGTCGCCGGCCACGCGCGACCTCCTGTTCGATCTCGACCAGACCGTTCTGACGACGGCCGCCCGCAGCCTCAATGAAGGCGAACTTGTCGTCTTTGCCGGCTACCTGACCGGCTTGGCTCCCGACACTCGCCAGCGACTCCTCGACCGCGTCGCCGCCGAACCCGCATCCCTCAAGGCCCTGACCAGCCCGCGCGCCCGTGACGCCGTCCTCGGCAGCCGCGATCAAGGCGCGGCCCTCGAAATTTTGCTGCGGGCCACCGACGGCGACACCCCTGAGGCCCTGCAGAACGATGTTCGCCTTGCCTGGGAGCGCCAAATCCACCCCGAGATTCTCTGGCACCGGCACCCCATTTTGATCGTCCTCACCGGACTGGCCGCCCTTATTCTACTTTTGATTGTTCGCCGCCTCTTCCGCGGACCACGGCCCCAGTCGCCCGGACCCAGAGCAGGCAGCGACAGCGGTAGCACCCCAACTCCCTCCCCAAAGCCTCTGCAAACCTAACAAAAGCAGCACCAGGCAACCGGGCTTGCGATAACCCAGAGCCTGTCATTTTCCTCCACAGTGTTGTTCCCGCGCCCGTATCCCCTGCCGCTTTTGTGCTGCTATAAGCAGCGCAGCAAGATCAGAGGCTGAGGAATCGTCACATGGCGAAAGCGCTGAAGGTCCAGCCGCAAGGGGAGACGAAAATGGGATTGAAGGCACCTGGTATCCTGACATTCATGATCTCGGTGATCCTGACGGTCGCAGTGATTTTCGTTTGGTTCTTCGACGCCCAAATCGCGCTTCTGCAAGGCCCGGGTATGATCGTGGGACTCCTGCTTGCCCAATTCATCCTCATTCTGGGATGCACGATGCGCGGTCTCTGACTGGCTGCTTTCGCGCAACAAACGTCGCGCGTTTGCGCCGCCCATAAAATGCTGCGGTGCAGCATGATTCTTTGCACCGTTTCAACGACATGTGTGCGCTACTGTCGCGCGACAGACAGCAATCTAGTTGGCCGCAAAAGTCCGCGCCACTAATGCAGTCATGAAGCCAAGCATCGTCACACCTCGACCCGCCAATCGCGTCCGTAAATTTACGCGCGAAATCTTGCTTGCCAGCGCGATCACGCTAGCTGCAATCGCCATGTTTTTGGCCTCGCACGGTGAGACGGAAATCGCTGCCGTCCCCACGGCCGTGCCGCCGCCTGCGCAATCGAACTAGGTCTTGAAAGGCGAGGCGACCGGACCTCATCCGAGCGGCGCCGCCTTCAACAACCCGCGCACCGAATTGCCCAGATAAACGGCCTTTGCGCCGCCCAGATCCTCGAGCGACAAAATCCCTTCGACTGCCCGTCCGGTGGCCAGCAGCTCCGCCCGCAGCACACCCGGCAGCAAGCCCGCTGGCAGCGGCGGCGTCACCAGAACCCCATCGCCGCGATCGACGAAAATGTTCGTCCGGCTGCCCTCGGCCAGTTCGCCGCGCTCGTTAAGATAGACGACTTCGTCTGCACCCACGGTGTCGGAGTAGTGCTTCCACTCCTGATCGTAGAGTTCGCGCCGCGTCGTCTTGTGAAACAGAAACGCGTCCGAACTGTCCAGCCGCGTCGGCGACACGACATAGCGCATCACCGCATCCGGGCCCGATGCCGGCATCGCGGCCGACGTCACCGTCACTCGGCCATCCTCGGCCAGCAGCAACCGCACGCGCAGCCGCGGCTGCTCGCGCCCCGCCGAGGCCGCCTCCCGCTCCAGCGCCGTCCGCGCCGCTGCCTCATCGAACTTAAATGAGAAATACCGCGCTGATGCAGCCAACCGCTCAAAGTGCCTTTCGATGAGCCAAAAGCCTTTGTCGCGTTCCCACAGTAGCGTCTCGATGAGTTCGAACGTTTTGGGCGGGTCGGTGAGGAATTTCATCTTCAGAAGACATTCGTCGTACTCTTTGGCCCCGACGCTGTCGTAGACGACGCCCGATCCGATGCCCATTTCACCCGATCCGTCGCGGAAGATGATCGGCGAGCGGATGGCCACGTTGAACAACGCCTGCCCGTCCGGCGCGATCGATCCAATCGCGCCGCAATAGACTCCCCGCGGTTCGGTCTCGTATTCCGCGATCAGCTCTTGCGCGCGGATCTTCGGCGCCCCGATCACCGATCCCGGCGGAAAAATCGCACGCCACAGATCATGCAGCGTCACGCCGTCAAGCAGCGTCGCCCGGACACCAGATGTCATCTGATGGAGCGTGCGGTACGTCTCGACTGTAAAAAGGTCCGTCACGTGCACGCTGCCGATCTCGGCCATGCGTCCGATGTCATTGCGCATCAGATCGACAATCATCAGGTTTTCCGCCCGCTGCTTCACGTCCGTCGCCAGCACATGCCGCGCCTGTGCGTCCGCCTCCGGCGTCCCTCCGCGCGGCGACGTGCCCTTCATCGGCCGCGTTTCGATCGTCCGCCCCTTCATTTCGACGAACAATTCCGGGCTGGCCGTCAGCACCGTAACTTCGCCCGTGTCCACGATCCCGCCGTACGCCACGCGCTGGCGCTGTCTGAGATCGCGATAAAACGTCAGCGGCGAGCCAGAGAGCCGGAACCGCGCCTTGAAGGTTAAATTGAGCTGATAGATATCCCCGGCCCGGATCTTCTCCTGTACCCTCTCAAAGCGCGCGACGTACTCCTCCTTCGACCACGCCCGCGACACGTTGCTGAACTGATAGCTCCCGCTCTTCGTGTGCGAGGATAGCCAATGGTCGACCTCGGCTTCCGTTAGCAGCTTCGGCGCCTCATAGATCCCGAACCACAACAGCGGCACCTTCCGCTCCGCCGGCAAGAACGGCGCCAACCGCGGCTCCAACACATACCCAAGCTCAAACGAAAAAAATCCCGCCGCATAGAGCCCAGCCTTGCGCGCCGCCTCGAGCCGCGCAAACGCCCCCTCCACCTCCTCCGGCGCCTCCGCAACGATGATCTCTTTCGGCGAGGTATAGAGCTGCGACGGCGGACCGCGCCCCGAGCTGTTGTCGAGGAGTACGAATGCCTCCTCCAAGCGCTGCGGCGCCGGCTGAGGCCGGACCCCGGCATGTGCGCCCGCTACGTCTTTCGCCATGTCTGCTTGGTCCCAGATGCTCCGGCCGCTCAGAACGCGGCCGCCCTCCAGGAATACGGAAAAGGACGCCGTTGGTTCGGCCGATTGGGTCTGTTCTAGCCCAGGCGAGCAGCGCCGAAAAGCCGCGTTTGCAGCCCTCCGGCGAGCCGTCGAGCCCATGAGTTTCTCAAGCGGGCTCAACTGTCGCGCCCCTCACATACTCCGCCGTGCAGACCGGCCTTCACATCGGCGAAAAACGTGCTATACGACCCCTACGAGCCGCCCTCCTGGGCGGCTTTTGCATCGGCAGTGGCAATCGGGGCCACGCCGTTATCCCAGACGACTCTGATCACGACTACGATCACGTCTCGTCTCGGCTCCGTCGGTATCGCGGGGTGGAGCAGCCCGGTAGCTCGTCAGGCTCATAACCTGAAGGTCGTAGGTTCAAATCCTGCCCCCGCAACCACTTTCTCCTGCTGATTATTTTCGTCTCGTAGGTCTGGCCAGTTGCGCACTCCCGCAACCAGCTTTACCTGCTGAATTTCATGTTCAGCCAAATCCGGCGCTTTGCGCGTCCGGTTGAGTAAAGCGCCGTGATTGGCGGCTGGTACGCCGATACCTGCGGGCAAGCTCCGGCCGGTCGCGAGCGATAGAATTCCAGCCAAGTCCCCACACAAGTCGATTCCCAGCTCCTTGCGCTCTGCATCAGGGACGAGAACAATCTTGTCGATCAGCCCGCGCAAAAGCTCAGCCGCTTCGCTGCGATACTGCTCCTCGGTGAGAGCCCCTATCAGGTTCTGGATCTGCTCCTGATAGCGCTTGGCCATGTTCGGATGGAAAAGAATGGGCGCTTCGGTCGTGCTGCTAAGGATGTGCTCCAGCTCTTCAAGCCGGGTTTGGACGCGAATCGCGTCATCCTTGACCATCACGCCCGGAACACCGTCCTTGATGCTCTGGATGATCTTGGCCTTCTCGCGCTCCAGCCGCGCCTTCTCTTTCTCATAACGCGCAAGTGAGGCGTTATGGTCGAGCCGCGAACGATTGATGTGTGCGGTGTACTCCTTGCAGAATTCCTCGCACAGATCGGTTTTCATGAGATGCGTGCGCAAAGCGCCCAACACGGCCTCTTCAAGCGCCTCACGCTTGATCGAGAGCCGGTTGCTGCACGTGCCTTTGTTGCGCGCAGTTGAACAGCCTACGTGGGTTTGGGAGATCATTGAGCATCCCCCGCCACACTCGCCGCACTTGATCAGATACGAAAAGATATAGGGCGGCTTCCGCCGCTCCCAGAAATTCGTGTCCTGCTTGGTGTAGACGCCTTGGCGTTCCTTGACGGCTTGCCAGAGTTCTTCATCGATGATGCGAAGCTCGGGCACGTCCTTGATGATCCACTGCTCACGGGGATTCATGCGCGAGACGCGTTTCCCAGAATCCGGGTCCTTGATGTAACGGAGCCGGTTCCAGACCATCTTCCCGATATAAAGCTCGTTATTGATCAGCCCGGTGCCGCGTTCGCGGTTCCCGTAGATGGTGCTGGGCCCCCAAGCCTGCCCTGAAGGGCCGCGAACGCCTTCGGCGTTGAGGCGCATGACAATCTGCTTGGGTGAGCGCCCTGCTGCATATTCTTTGAAGATGCGGCGCACGATCTCGGCTTCATCTTCATTAATAGCGCGCTCGCCAGTCGTGACGAGGCCGCCCTCACCAACTGTCCGCACAACGTCGTACCCATAGGTGACGCCGCCGCCAGATTTGCCCTTCTCGATCCGTCCACGAAGACCTCGGCGCGTCTTGTCGGCCAGATCCTTCAAGAACAGGGCATTCATCGTGCCTTTAAGGCCGATATGTAGGTTTGAGATTTCCCCTTCGGAGAGGGTGTGCATCTGGACGCTGGCGAACTGGAAGCGCTTGTACATCGTCGCGATGTCGGCCTGATCACGCGAGAGGCGATCGAGCGCTTCTGCCAGCACAACATCAAACCTGCCGTCTTGGGCATCCTGCAGGAGCATCTGCAGCCCGGGGCGCATCATGCTTGCGCCGGAGAGGGCATGATCGGTGTAGGTTTGGACGACGTGCCATCCGTGAGCCTTGGCCCGCTCCGCGCAGGTGCGGATTTGATCCTCGATGGAGGCATCGCGCTGGAGGTCGGAGGAGTAGCGGGCGTAAATGGCGGCTCTGATCATGGCTTGACTTCTCTATTCGTTGTCGTTTGCGGCCTCCTGCGCCTTCACCAAGGCGGCATAGTCCTTCTCAGCTGCTTGCCGTGCGAGAAGCCTTACAATCGCGATCAAGGTGGCATCAGCACGGCTCTCGGGCTTTTGCCGAGCCGTTGACCGATCCTGTGATTTGCGCGTGGCGTCTCGCGGCATTCAGCTATCTCCCATTCTAGTATTCGCAGGAGAACAAAGCAAGAATTCCAAGCGACAGAACGCAGGTTAATCGATAGATTTCAATGCGCTATGGGCTCAGGACGCTTAGCTTTGTTCCAGTATTTTCCAGAATACCAAGCGAGGGCCGCTAGCTTGGGTGAAAGAGCCCAAAAGCCCGGTCGCATCCTGTGGCGTCGGAATGCGTGTTTGCGTCCGGGATGGAAGCCGCAAGGCCGAGACCGGCCCGCAGCCGGGCTCGGTTCACAACAGCCCAGCCGCTGGCAAATGGGCCAGCGGGACGCCTTCGCTTTCTAGGCGAGTCCGATGTTCACCGAACAACCTGAGCGAATACTCTGCGCCATGCCCCTGGATTGATTCCATCAATGGCTAGCCCACAAGTTCCGCAATGTTCGGCCCAACAATTGGCAGTCCCCTAAATGGGCGAATCACTACAAGACTTGTTAATGCCATCCACTTACTTTAATCATAAGTATAGAGGGGGTTTGTTGTGGTGAACCAAGTATTAGCGCAACAAAATTTAATTGCGATTTTACATACTTCAGAAATAATTATACGAAGAGCATTGGCATCGCCGCATGCTTCCCCTTTTCTTGCCCATTGCGATCTAACTGACGAAGAAAAGAAGCGTTTCTCCACCAGCTTCAAGACTTACCTCTGCGGTAACGCCGGGCGTCTCCCTGAAGCTTTCGACCGGTGGCCACTCGCATCGGGATGGAATATAGCCTATGCACTGTCGCAATATTACGGAGACGACGGACATGCGGTTTACGGCGTGCTCAAAAGCGCCCTCGGCATAGAGCTCATCGGCGACCTTCGTGATCGGACGAGCGCAAAATTTCGGGCTGTATGTCGGAAATACGGATTGAGTCACGCAGATGAGAAGAGGAGGGTAAATGATTATCTCGCGCAAGCTGGAATATCAAACGCCCAACTTCATCATATAGCCAAAGCTTTTCTACTGGCTGAACGAGCCTTTGGGCCAGCGCCTAGTGATAGCACAGCCATATTGAATAGTTGGGAAGATGACGCGGTCAACTTTCTGCCGCACGGTGTCAATATTCCGCGCATGGTCCTAGAAGTCGACGAGTCAGCTCACTATGCGTATTTATTCACTAGATTTCGTAATGGCGAGCAGCCCGTCACGAGCTTCGAGCGAGATTTTTTTAAGGAGCTAGACCGGGCCAAGAGCAACCTCTCAAGTGGTGGCACGCAATCAGTCCCTCGCCCATCACTGATCTGGTCATCAACTGGGCTTGGCCTTTCACTGCCGAAGATCGAAGGCCGCCTATCCGTATTTCTGAATGGCGAACATCGGAGGCTCCGAAGCGGCCAATCTTGGCAGATTCCGATGCCTTGGCCGGCCCGCGTAGAATATGAGGCCAGCGAACGACGAGACAGCATAGAAATTTTCCCAACCCGAGAGTGCCTCCTGGCTTTTGACTGCGAAACAGGACGGCTTGTTGAGCGCATAGATGGCAATCAGGCAACTAATGTTTCAGTCGACGCGCGGGATGTCGTGCTGGTTGCAAGCTATCCGTTTGAAGTCGACACAGCTGATGTCTATTCGATCGGAACGAACGGGTTTGCTTGCCAGCTTCGGCTAAGTCGCGTCAGCGTCCCGCTCCGCATCGGCTCCAGAACGATTCTGCTAGGCTTGAAACCTAAACCCAGAATATGGGTTGAACAGGGTGCGGTGGCAACTGGGCCTAAAGGTACCCTGCTCGGAGCGCGCGCAACATACGGAATCGATTTCGGCGAACTCGACGCCGATACACTCGATCTCGCAGTGACAGTAGGTCTCCACCAGCACATTGTAAGGATCCAAAAACAAGCGGGATCTGCTCTGTCCACGTTTGCCCTGGAGGAGCTTGATCTTGGACCGCAAGATCTCGAATTAGTTCGTGCCGAGCTCAGACTTCCCGGGGATCATCGAGCTCTCGTTCGTCATAGAGCCTGGTGGTGGCCGCATTTACGCTCGTTAGATGACGGGATAACGCTCAACAGCGATACAGTTCCTGCAAACTTTTGCGAACAACGCAGCCGCCACATTCTTAGAGACAATTTGGGCCGACTATGTCTGGAGACAATGAATAGTTACGACTTTGCTTCCTTGGCATTTGATGTTCGCGGCGAGCCAGTCGAGTTCAATCTACCACGTCCAGGAATTGGCCTCTCCGTCGTCGGAGTCGATGGCGCAATTGCCCCAGTCAAGATCGGAGAGACTATTGTTCTTCGAGACGAAGATCTTGGCGGATCTCTCATTATAAAATGTCCGGACCGGACCGCAACGTTACATGTAAAGGGCAGAAAAGAGGCTCAGCCGTTCAAATTTTCCCCCACGCGGATCTTATCACTGGCTGCTTTGGCAGATCCGGCTCCGCTTGATGAAGTCGTTCTTCAGGGCGAGATCACGCGCAACGTGCCAGTGATTTTGGCGCGTATCGTGCCGGGCACATGCCCACGATCAATATCATCAGAGAGAATTGGTGATTCGCTTGTCCTGCACCTGACAATGCAAATGGATGTAGATGCCCTGCGGGTCGTGATGGAAGATGAGACCGGCAATCGCTGTGATTATGATTATGCGCTAATGCATAGACCTGTTGAAGGCCGACAAGCCATTTGGCTTGATGCGAGAATTGAGTTTGCAGATCGACAGCATATACGGTTGACTTTGCAAAAGAACAAGTTCCACGATCCGCATTCGCTCGGACAGTTTTTTGTACGTCCACTAGGATCGGAAAGCTACCGACCTTTGCGGAATATACGCAGCGATATCTTCGGCATAGCTCTCAAGCGCTGCGACCTTGCAACAGAGACGGAGAGTCTCTCTTTCGATGAGGCGGCCCGGAGATTTTCAAGAGTCAACTCTTGGATGATGCGTTGTTTCTCTCCCGAAACCTGGGACTATGTTGCGCCGATTATAGTACCTCGCTGGAAGCAGCTGGGGGCGCTTCTCACAACCCAGTTCGACGGGAAGGTAGACCTCTTGAAGGCGGCGCACATGCCTTCTGAGCCGGGAACATCAAAAAGCTGGGTGCCGCTATCACATCCGCTAGAAATCGAGCCCAAACTATACACGTTGCCGGCCCAAAGTTTCGGGATGCTAAGGGGTATCCAGGGCGAAGGCACAGATGAACTCGCTACCTTAGCGGACACGTGCGGCCGAACAATACCCGAGCTCCACAGATTATTCGAAGTTTCGCCTGCATTGCTCATGTCCTTCGACAATTCAGCGAGGGCCTACAGAACGGGCGAAGAATTAGTTGGCTTTAACTTCACAAAATACACGCAAATCTTTGGCGAGATAGACCAGGACGCCAGCGCGAGATGGTTCTGGAGGACGGGAACCAAATTGCTGGGACCTGAACACTATGGAGCTGCGCTTGGCCGCCTGGTTGATCGAATCTACGATGCCGGGATTGAGGATAACAGCTGCAACAATACGCGCTTTCATAGAGCAACGTCATTAGCACGCGATTGCGCCAAGCGCACAAAACTGGTGCCGCCCCGACCTCGTGGAATTCAGGAGGAGCACGCGCTTATTGAGTGGTCCCCAGCATTCTTCTCTGAGTTTGCCCGTCAGTCTCGACAGGCCTGCCCACGAGAATTTCTCGAGAGGACGGCTCATTCTTTGGGGCGCGCCTATGACGATGTAGTCCGCGATGCGGCCTTTCTAATACGACTAGCACCAGAATTGCTGGCTTTCTTCCTCCTTCTCTGGGAACTCACATCTGACAGGCAGACGAAATGAAAGAGCTCGATCCTATCGTTTTTCGCAATCAACTCAGGGCAACGATTGCTCGATTCATATCAACGTCTGCACCCGTGTCGTCCATACGTGCGCCACGGCTGGCTCTCAAACTAAATGAGGCGCTAAAATCAGAGGCCGTATCGTTAATTAAGGGACCTTTCGTCGAGAGCCTGCCCGACTTTGAAAAAGGAAAGTCGATCAAGCAAATGGTGGATGACGGCGTGCTCTCCACGAAATGGCGTGCCCTAGAGGGCAGCACTGAAGGAAGAAAACTGTTCGAGCGGCAGCTGCATCTGCATCAGGCAGATGCCATCGCCCGCGGCCGTGAAAACTTCCTCGTGGCCACAGGGACGGGGTCCGGAAAGACAGAATCCTTTCTGCTCCCGTTGATAAATGAACTTATCGACGATCCCGACCTTAGCAGACCGGGGGTGAGGGCTATCTTGATTTATCCCCTCAATGCGCTGGCTAACGACCAGATGCACAGAATAGCGCGTCTAGTGTTCAAAGACTTGCAGGATCCAGGAATCACGCTGGGCCGGTTCACTGGCCAAGTTAGGTCAGGAACGACGCGGCAGGAAGAAGAACGTCGGATCGTCGAGTCACCCACCTTTGCCAGGGACTTCGCCGGAGCACGGCGAGTACCGAAGAATTGGTTGCTCACACGGGATGAAATGCTGGATCACCCGCCGCATATCCTTGTAACGAACTACGCGATGCTCGAGCATATCCTGCTCTTGCCTCGCAATCGGCGTTTGCTTGAAAAGGCCACACTGCGTTGGCTTGTTCTTGACGAAATCCATACTTACGCGGGCGCTCAAGCCATAGAGGTCGCGTTCCTCATTCGAAAGCTCAAGACACGGCTTGGCATGGACAGGGGAATGCTCAAGTGCGTTGGGACATCGGCAAGTCTTGACCCTTCAAAGAAGGTGGAACTGGCCCACTTCGCTTCCAATCTGTTCGGAGAGGATTTTCCGAAAGGTGATAGATCAGTCATTGTTTCGAATAGGCAGCTTCATCCGGCGCTGAGGGCCCAGGACAGCGACCAGTCGTGGGACGCTGAGATGTGGGAGTCGCTCGGTGGAATTGCGCAGAGGCTGCACGAGGCGGCCCGTGAGGGCAACGCAAACTTGGCCGAGGAATGGAATGCCCAAGTTAATGCTGCCAACTTAGGTGGCATGGCTCTGGCCGATGGTGAAGACTTCGGCGATGGTTTGGTTCGCATCTTGGGCCGGAACAAGGAATTTCGCCAAGCGGCGTCATTCCTTGAAAAATCTGGGACTGTCGCATTTGAGGAACTGGCCAAAAATCTGTTCCCCAATGCGTCACCGGAACGCCAGAATGCAGCGTGCGCCTCTCTAATTTCAGTAGGTGTTCTTGCAAAGCCATCAACGCCGGGTTCTTTCCCACTTCTTCCAGCTCGATATCATCTTGCTGCCTCAGGCATTGAAGGTGTTTGTCTTCGCCTCGACGCATCAGACCCAGAACACTGGAGCGAGCTAAGGTTCGGCCGGTCAATCAAATCTGATGATGGCGTTCCACGATATCCGCTTTTGGTATGCCGCAACTGCGGAGAGCCTTATGTTGAGATGTGGGATGACAATCAGCGGCTCCATCCGAAGGCAGAACCACGCACATCACGACTAGTGCTCCGCCTCAATGGCGCATCGGAGGACGAGGCTTCTGAATACGAAGACGATGATGACGTCAACGACAGCTCTGAGAATGCGGCTTCGAGCGATATGGAGTTCTTCGATCCGCTAACTGGTGAGTTGGCCGATGGGCCCGGGCCAGGGATTCTGGGACTGCTAAGGGCAGAGATGACGCAGGACGAGGATGAAGGTCGGGCCTACGTCAAGCGTTGCTCATCATGCAAAAGTCCGGCGGGACGCTACCCGGAGCCGATAAGCCCCATACATCCTGGCGATGACGCGCTTGCTGCGGTAGCTGCGCAGGATCTCTTAGAAGCACTACCTGCACCACCGGATCGAGACCAAGACGCGCCGATGGGCGGGCGAAACCTTCTTGTGTTCTCCGACAACCGCCAGGACGCCGCGTTCTTTGCACCCTTCTTCGAACGAACTTCTCGAGATCAATCTCTTCGAGCAGCCATTTTCCGCTCCGTCGCCACCTCCGATGAGCCTTTGAATATCGACGATCTCACGCACGCCGTGTACCGGGAGCTAAGGCGCGATGGCTTTAAGCTATATGATCGTTTGTCACCAGAACCGCTGGGAAGTCAGAAAACGAAGGATCGGCTCTTAGCTCTTATTGCTGCGGAGTTCTGTACAGAAGGACTGACACGAATCTCTCTGGAATCATTGGGATTGGTAGATGTCTCATATGATCCCAATGGGCTTCGCGCGACAGCAGCCGCAGTAGCAAGTGCCGTTCCGCGACTGGCACCACAGGCCGAGGCCGTTGTTCATCTCATACTAGGCATTATGAGACGCTATCGCGCCATCAACGATCTAGGCCATCGGATTGATCTGGAAGACAGTTCAGTCTGGGGAGAGAATCAGGCGCAAGAGCGCAGAGCCTGGACAATGAGCAAAGAAGGAACATCGCGCCTGATACGGGCGCTGATTCCATCAGGCACCTCAGAGAATCGGCTGACCTGGTTTCTGACACAAAAACTTAGATTAACGCGGGATGAAGCCATTCAACTTCTCGGTGCGTTTTGGTCCGAAGCTGAGCGCAGCAAGAATGGCCTGCTAACGCGTCACCACAAGGGGATGGTTGTCGATCTATCGCGATTGCGTTTCCGCTCGGCGGACTCAAACATTCTCTATCGTTGTAACAAGTGCGGTGGCCGCTCTCAGATTAGCATTGATGATAAATGCACCGCGTGGCGTTGTTCCGGTGAGCTGTCCGAGATTGCGCAGGCTGAGCGGAAGCTGATGAGGTCAAATCATCACTACCTGCACAGGTACACCAGCCACCCAATGGCGGCATTGGCGCGCGAGCATACTGCTGCCATTGGTGCTGAACAAAGAACTGATATCGAAGAAAAATTCCGGCATGGCGAACTCAACCTACTGAGTTGCACGACCACAATGGAGATGGGTGTTGATATCGGCGATCTTGAAGCTGTTGTCTGCCGGAATGTACCGCCAGGAATCTCCAATTATCAGCAACGAGCGGGGCGTGCTGGACGCAGAGCGCAGGTGGCACCGACCGCTCTTTTGGTTGCCCGTAATGGACGTTATGATCAGGCGCAATACCGTGACATCAATGGATATCTGAATTCAAAGCCAGCTGTCCCTTACCTGACTCTCGATAACGCTAGCTTCTTTCGGAGACACCAAGTCTCGATGGTTCTAGCTGGCTTTCTGGATGCACGCCTATCAAGCAGCTCGCGAACCGGCGCACCCCGACTTAAGGACTTCTTCTCCGATAGTATTACACCCCAAGTTCAGCAGGATCTTCGTGTGCAGTTTAGCAACTGGCTCGGGAGCCCAGATGGCAACTCGCAGATCGATATCGCCGCGAAGTTATGTGAATGGCTACCGTCCGGCTTGGCCATAAACGGGCTTGGTGGAGAGGAGTTGCGCCAGCACGTTACAGCTGTTGTGCACCGTTTTATCGATGACATGGCCGAGCGTTGGCAGGCTCTAGACGAAGCAGCTCTGCAGCAACAGAGCATCATCTCGGATCAGACAGTTGAAGAGGGCGAGCGCCAGAAGGCATCGTATAGACTGGCCTCTAAGATGCGCGAGAAATCGCAGTTCTTAGAGCAGTTTCTTGTAACCACTCTGTCTCGAGCGGCCATCATTCCAACGTATAGCTTTCCCGTTCACTCAATACGCCTGGAAATAACAGAGACACGGAAGACTGCCGAAGAGAGCCGCTTTGGTGACGATGCCTCATTGCAGCTAGATCGCGATGCGGCGCTGGCTATCGGTGAGTATGCGCCCGGCTCAGAGGTTGTTGCTGGAGGCCGTATTTGGACTAGCAGAGGTATCGTTCGTCGAGCGAAGGAGTACATGCCAGACAAGTACTACAGGATCTGTGGGTCCTGTGGGCATCCCGAAATACACCTCCTTAGGGCCGAATTCACGAGCATCTGCGAGCAATGTTCTGCTGAAGCGCCCTCGCGTATCGCAAAATTCATTGAGCCAACCGCGTTTCTCACTTCGTTCGACGAGCGACAAGGGCGGGATCCCGGATCATCGCGGTTGCGTTCACGCCCAGTCGACGAGGCCCGTTTGCTGACGAAAGCCCATTTTAGGGATTACGCAGATACCGATCTGAGTGGCATCCGGACTTTCTTCGCGCCTGCAACCCCAACGGCCGGGGAGATTGCCGGGAGACTTTTTATCATCAATCGCGGCCCTAAGGGTGCAGGCTATCTTTGGTGCAACCGATGTGAGTATGCGGAGCCAGCGCCACAGGCTATGGCCATTGGGCAAAGAGAGGTGCGAACGCCTCACAAAAATCCTCGCACGGGCGATCCCTGCTCTCAGGAAGTGCTCAGCTATCCGTTCGATTTGGGTCACATCTTTGAAACCGATGTCCGGGCTATTGGGTTTGCCGATCCACCCCCTTCGTTCAGCGAGATTACCGATGAGAGAGAGCGTGCGGACAAAGTAGAGGGTTTCCTTCGCACGCTGACCGAGGCCATTCGCCTCGCTGCTGCGGATCTCTTGGAGGCAGAGCCGCGGGATATTCGCGCGTCAAAGGAGCTGCGTGACGGCAGACCGTTGGTCGTACTCTCGGATGCCGTTGCCGGAGGAGCGGGCTACGTTCAGCGCATCATTGAAGACCCTACATTTTCGGCAAAGGCTCTCGTAGAAGCCGCAATCGGCGTTTTGGATTGTCCCCGTCAGGAGTGCGCGTCAAGCTGCTCCCAGTGCCTGAATGATTATTCGAACCAAGCGTATTGGGATGTTTTCAATCGACATCCTGTTTTGACTTGGCTTCGTGGAATCCTGAATGACATTCATGAGAAGCCCCCACACATACCTGCCTCAGCGGTACCCACGTCGGCATTGAACATTCCGGGCCTTGTCGAGAAGTCCAGAGGTGCAGCGGAAATTGTGCTCAGCGGGGTATCGATTCAGGGAGCGCGCGACGTCGAACGAGCTGTATCAACTGCACGGTTCTTGAGAGACTTCTGCGAAGGTGAACTCAGCCGTAAGGTTCGGCTTTTGGTTTCAACTGGTTTACCTTTGCGAGTTACAGACCTCTCGACGATCGACCGCCAAGTGTTTGACATCTTGGACGGGCTAGAGGCGTCAGGACAGCTTTCTATAGCTGTGGTGGCGCGAAATACTCTCGAAGAGGCACCACGAGTTGCTCTGCTGTGGCCTGGGAAGGTAGCCGAGTACTACGCAGGCAACTTCGAGCAGCCGATTTTCGATGAATTGCTTGGCGGAGATGTTTATCACACCATCGGGACCGAGAACGAAAGCTGGATTGTGCGTCAGCGCACAAACGTAAAGAAAGCTGACAACGTATTTGGGGTATTGCGCACAAACACCAATGCCTTCCGATACGAAACTGGCCAGATACGCGACTATAAAGCGATGTTTGCAGCGCTCGGTGGCAAGCAGGTCAGCTTACAGATAGATGACCCCTACCTGGCGAATGGCCCAAGAAATAGAGCTGCCCTAATCCACTTACTGGAGTTCCTGCAAGATCTGGATGTCGAGGTAAGATCGTTGACCCTTGCATGGCGCCCACAGTGGGGCGGTCAAGGCTACCAAGAAGAGAGGCCCGAGGAACAGGAGCGCGACCTGTCGCGGCGCTTGCGAGAGATTGGCCTAGGTGAAGGTAAGGTTCATCTGAAACCGAAAACGTCCAGGTTGAGCCATTTCCATGATCGAGTAATCAGGGCGACTATTCTCAGTGGGGCTTCGGAAGGATCTAAACTGCGATGGGATGTGACGTCGGGGATAGACAATCTGATGGATCGACAGAAACAATGTGCTGTCTTTCTGACAGTCACGCCAGCAGGCGGCAGCTAATCTGCGAACGGAGAAGGCAGTACCACTGATAGTGACTGGTTTTCGGAGCCTGCCCGTCGCGGCGCAACAAGGCCGATGGCCGGCTGCGGAGTCATACCCCCCAAGGCGAAGCCGAGCGGGGTTGACGCCGCAAGCAGCCGGAACAGCGGCACTCAGCGTAATGCGACGGGCGAACACCAGCATCAGCGCGGCTGGTTTTTGGTGGGTCCCAGAGCAACTCTAATCCAACGATCGTCAAACCAGTCGTCGCTCCAAGCTGTTCTTGCGCTTTTGCCAGTCGGGCATGATCCGGGTTAGAAGCTTATAGAACTCTGGTCCATGGTTATGATGCAGCCGGTGGCAGAGCTCATGAACGATGACGTAATCGATTTCGTGAGGAGCCGCCTGGATCAGCCGGCGATTGAGCACGAGCCGGCCGCCAGAGCTCATCGAACCCCAACGGGCTGACATTTGACGAACGATAACCCCCGTAGGCATGATTGCTTGCGGGTCAGGAAACCTCTCAGCGCAAGCCGCCAGTCTCGCTGTGAATTGCTCACGCGCCCGTCCCTTGTACCAGTCTTCGAGTTGCGCCTCGACGAGATCCGATCTCGATGGGCGGTGGGCGTAGAGTTCTATAGAGCCACGCTTGAGCTTGACCTGCTGCTGGATCGCCTGAAGGATTTTAAGCCGATACCGTCGGCCAAGATAAAAATGCGTCTCTCCGGCTACATACTTTCGCGGCAGCGTTCGCGGGTGAAACTGCGCAAAATATTGAAGCTGGCGCCTGATCCAGGTTGCGCGACGGTGCAATCTGCCTTCGATCACCGCGATGGCGGCTTCAATCGGCGCGACCACCTCGATCGTCATGTCGGGAAGGACCGAGATCGCTAGAGTCTTCCGACTGCTCCGCGACAGCAGATAGTCATAGCGCTCGGTGCCGTAGACGAAGGCGCGACGCTCTGTCATGCGGGGAACCTGGCTCTAGCCACACGCATGATCTGCTCTTGCAGCTCGTCAAGCTTCTGGACGGGGAGGTCTACACCCAGGTCATCACGCAAGTGATCAAAACAATAGTCGTCGATAGCGTTGCGCATTTTGTTCTGCGCGACGTCGTTAGACCAAAGGTCGACGATGAGATGTGATTTAACGATGGCCAATATTTTCTGCGTCACAGTCACGGACAAATCTGACGAGCCATTCCCGTTTGCTGCTGACGAGACGATTGGCTCAATGATCCCATAGAAGGCCGCAGCATCATCGTCGGACTTGATTTCCGGGGGCAAGCCTGCCCCATGATCCTTGGTTGCGATCTTGCGCGCGATATCCATAATAGTATTGAGATACTCGACTTCAGAGAGCCTCTTCGTGCGATAATCCCGGATCGTTTCTTCCAGCATCTCAGAAAAGCGAGCATAGAAGGACGGGTCGAGTTCCATCTTTTCGGTGATCGTCCGCTTGGTCGCACTTGCGATCCGGTCCGCCTTCGAGGCTGCTGTAACGCCGGTCTCATCGACGACTTTTTTCAGCGCATCTGGATCATTGATATTGACAGCTTCGATGATCCGCATCGCTGGCATCGCTATGACATGATCATCGAGCAGCTTCTGGATCTTCGGTTCATACTCCTTGATATCGACGATCTCTTGATAGCGGATCTGGACGGACTTCCGCAGTTCTGAAAACTGCTTCCAGTCCCGCTTGAAGCGTTCAATCTGCTGATCGGTGAAGAGTTCATGCGCTTTGTCGGATGAGAGCGCGATGTGCAGGCAGCGTCCGAACGCACGCAGGCGCTCATAGAAGTCGTTCCTGATCGCCTCATCGGCGAGCAGCACCTCAAACGCCTCCATGTCCTTCTTATTGGGAACCGTCTTAAACAGATCCCAGAGCTGTTCGTGGAGCTGGGGCAAACGGTTGAGCTCAACTTTGATGTCGACAAGCGCTTCGGCCACATCCTGCGCGTCGAAACCCTCGAAAGCTCCGTAGGTGGTGAGCGCCTTGTCGAGCTCACCCAATAGACCTTCGTAGTCAATGATGAACCCGAACTGCTTATGCTGCCCGTCCTCCTCATGAAGGCGGTTCACGCGCGCGATCGCCTGCAGCAAATTGTGCTCGCGGAGGGACTTGCAGACATAAAGCACCGTGTTGCGCGGCGCGTCGAAGCCCGTCAGGAGCTTAGAGACCACGATCAGGATTTCTGGATCGCCGCTACCTTTGAAAGCCTCAATAATCTCGCGGCTATAATCGTCCTCGGAACGGAAGCGCTTCATCATGCGGTCCCAAAACTTACGGACCATGTCCTTGGATTCGGTGTCGACCTCCTCATTGCCCTCGTTATCGTCGGGGGGCGAGATTACGACCTCACTCGTCACATGCCCGATCTCATCGAGCATGTCTTTGAAGCGGATAGCGGCCGCTTTGGAGGGAGCAACAAGCTGAGCCTTAAATCCTGTCCCCTGCCAATGCTGACGATAGTGCTCGGAGATATCAAAGGCCTTGGCGCGAATAGCTTGCCCTGTCTTCGATAGCGCATCCATACGCGAGAATTTGCGCTTGAGATCCGCAGACTGATCGGGCGTCAGCCCTTCGGTGATTTTCTCAAACCAGGTATCGATGACATTCCCGGTGATTTGCTGCTCGACGAGCCGGCCCTCATAGAGCAGCGGCACCACAGCCTCATCCTTGACCGCCTCATCAATGGTGTAGCTGTGAATGAGCCCACCAAATGTATGCAGAGTATTCTTCTCCTTCTTGAGAAGCGGTGTGCCAGTGAACCCCAGATAGCAGGCATTGGGCAACATCCGGCGCATCTTCTTGGCGAAGTCGCCCAAGCCACCATAGCGACCCGACTGAGTGCGGTGACTTTCATCGACGAGGACGAAGATGTTGGGGTCGTCATCAACAAGCGCGCTGCCTTTGAGAGCTGAAGCGAACTTATTGATAATGGTCGTAACAAGTGGGGCTTTGGCCTCGATCATTTCGGCCAGATGGGTGCCGCTGCGCGCCCGGATCGGTTCCATCTCGCATGATTTGAAGGTATCGCGGATCTGCTTATCGAGATCATCCCGGTCCGTCACGATGACGATGCGGGGGTTGGTGATATCCCTGTCGAGGGCGAGGCCGCGCCCCAGCATCACCATGGTCAGTGATTTCCCAGAGCCTTGCGTATGCCAGATCACGCCACCCTTGCGAATATTGCCAAGGTCATACTGCTTGACCCGTTCAATGGCCGCTTTAATCCCGAAATATTGCTGATGACGGGCGATCTTCCGCACGCCGCCATCAAAGACGGTGAACCGGCGCACGATATCGAGCAGCCGCTCCGGACGGCACAGAGCGTATATCAGCCGATCTTGCTCAGTGACGGCGCGAGCCCCTTCCCGCGCCATGTCATCGAAAAAGCGGCGGGCTGGTGCCAGATCCCCTGAGAAGATGGCGGCCTTGGCTTCGCTCTTGAGGGGCCGATTGATGACGGTCGCAATGGCCTCATCGCGATCCTCTTCGTCGCGCCAAGTCTGCCAGAATTTCCGCGGCGTTCCTACCGTGGCGTAGAGCGCCTCGGCCCGGCGCATGCTCATCAGAACTTGGGCGAAATGAAAAAGCTGCGGGATGAACTCTTCGCTCTGATAGCCAATCAGCTGGCTTCCGGCCTTCTTCAGGCTCTCAGTCGGGCGTTTGTTCTCAATGACGACAAACGGGATGCCGTTGACGAAGCAAACAATATCGCAGCGTTTGGTCTGAAGAGAGCCGGTACGCTCAATCGACATCTCGGCCGTGACATGGAAGACGTTGTTTTCGGGGTTCTGCCAGTCGATGTAACGGAACGAATAGCTCTTGCTGTCACCGTCTATGGTCTTGGTGACGGTCGTGCCGAGCACGAGCTGGTCATAGACCTCTTGATTGGTAGCCTTGAGCCCTTTGATTTTGTCCGGCGTCGGGCGCAGTCGGCGCAGCGCTTCATGCGCGTCCTGGAGGTCGAACGCATAGTCCTTGCCGCGATGGCTGAAGCCATTGATCCGCAGAAGCTGCTCAACCAACACCTCATCCAGAAGTACGTTACGCAGCTTCCCACGCTTCGCCTCGGCCTCTGATTGTGATAGGGGCTGGAACCCGAGCGCCACGAGAATCTGCAGAGCTGGGATCTGAGACTGATACTTCTCGGCAGCGTCGAAGGTCATGATGCCTAAACCCTCCGCTTCGAATTAGTAACGTAGCGTTGACCGGATAACGAGGCTTCATACAGGCCATCGTCAAGGAAACGGAGAAGGTCCTTAAGTCCTTTTCGATCGGTTGGGACGGTGATCCTCCCATTGTTGAGACTGATCGCAAGCCCCAAACTCTGACCGGCTGCCTGTATCTCATCTGCTGTATGGCGGGTCAGAACTTGGCTCCGCGAGATAGCGTAAATGAGCTTTCGGCATGTCTGATCGGCATTTTGCTTGAGCAAATCCTCGTCGTTGACGTCCAGGATATCGCAATCAACAAACTCCGCTAGGACATCGTCCGTGGCCTCTTGATAGAGGTCGAAGAGATCGATGATCTGGCGCAAACTGTGGAAGCTTTTAAACTTGATCTTGTTGGAGCGGATGACGCACGTAAGCCGAACATCAAGGGCAAACGCAGGGTCCTCCAAGCGCTTGAACGTATTGTTGTCGAGTAGAAGCGAGAAGCGACGGGACAGGATCTGCGGCGGAGCAAAGCGTTGAACAAGAACTCGATCCGCATCACCGACGAACAAAGCTCGCACACCCTCGTCCGCTATATTGGCGGCATCTATGTCAGGCAAACTAATCGGGTTAGCCGCGATCGCATTCGTGAATGCAGCTGCTTGATCCGGAATATCGATGGTCAGCAACTCATTGGCGTCAGGCTTCCACGCCCCATCGAATTCGATCTCCTCAGTGATGCCGTTCATGAACGCCTGCTCTTGAGATAAGAACAACGCCTCAACCTGGCCCTGAACAGGCTGGGTGACGCGTACGCGCTTAATTGAGAGTTCGTTGTCCTGCGAACGGCAGGCGGCAAATAGATTTTGAGTCATTTCTTATCTCCTTGATCGAGCAATATGTATTCGGTGAGTTGCCCGACCTGGAGTTGCTCTGCGGCGTTGCGGAGCTGCTTTTTCGTGATCAGGACATAAGTAACGCCTTCAGCGGTTGTGACTTTGTAGAAGTGCCACCCCATCATCCCAAGCAGCGGGTTGAAGTGATAGCTGTAGCTAGTGGCCGTGATGATTGCGAAAATGACGATCATCGGAAGCCAGACCTGCCACGTTAAAGTTTCGATATTTGCGGTGAAGAGTGGAAGCAGGTAGAGAAGCAGGAATGCGATGTTCTCGTTGTCAGCTGCCTCGATGGTTTGCGCCTTGAAATTCACGCGCTCGATGTTTTGACGAGCAAATCTCAACAGACAAAGAGAAATGAATACTAGCAGCGCGCACAGCACCAAAAGCCCCGCTGCAAGTTCGTACTTTGACGCTTGGAAGGCGACCCAGGCATAGGTGAGGGCAACAGGTGCGATAGCAGTGCTCGTTAGGAGCCACTTTGCGAGGGCACTAAACATTTACCCTCCACTGGCCGGACAGCAGCCTCTGCATGAGCCCGCGCTTTTGCTGTCTAAGCCGTTCGAGCTGGTACATAAGACCGTCAATCTCAACTGAGAACATGTTGAATAGCTGCCCGATGCGTTCCTGCTCAACTCGAGGTGGAACCGGCACAACGCATCCGAAAAAGTCTTCAGAGTAGATGTTCAACAACCCGTCGTTCCGAACTCCGGAGTTAATCAAGCGGGTGAGTTGTCGGTTGAGAAAGCCTGATGCAAACAAGTGCGCATAGAAATCACTGTGGAGATCTTCGGCAAGGGCGAACGCAAAATATACGAATGGAACGAGCGCTGTGTCCTGATCGAGGCGATAAATGCAGCCTTGAGGAAAGGTCTTTGAATTCCCCTTGTTGTAGGCAAACTCGCCGCGCTTCAACAGAAGGTATCGGCTGACACTTTCGCCAGCCATAAAGCGAACGAATTTCTCGTCTTGACGTCGGAAACCTGACTTTCCCGAGATCGTCATAACAGGATGTTCTTCACCATCAGCCTGACGCTGAACCCGCTCAACGATTTCGGATAGTTTGGCAGATGGCCACTTTTCGGGGGGAACCCCATCGCATCCGAAAACTTTCTGGCGCACAGCTGATCGCTGCCTCTGCTTCTGCTCGATCAACCGCTCGCAGGCCTCGAGGGCCTCGTCCCAAGTCCGCAGGATTTCAGCGATTTTGCGCTGCTCTGGTAGAGGTGGAACTTCAAACTGGAACTCTCGTATGTCTGTCAGCGAAAGGTTTGGTCGAGCAGAGTCTGAGCTACTGCCCAAAAGACGGCGCCGAACGAATGGCGCTTGTAAATAGTAGGCAAAGTAAGGCGGATGAAATTCTCTCTTCACTCGCAACATGCAAACAGCTTGATTGATGCATGCAGAGTCGTAGGTCGAATCAAACATACAGACCCTACCAATCGATGCGCCGACAATGTTGATGAGGATGTCTCCACGCTGAAGTTCGCTGCTGGACATTTTCAAGCGGAATTCCTCTGACAGGAATTTGGGCGCTGAAAGATCTATGTGTCCGTCACGAACGTTTTCGCTCGTGACGAAAAGAACGCCTGAATTCTGGTACTCAAAGCCCTGCCATCGAGGCGAAGCCCCCTTAGTGATCTTCGACGCAATATCTCCGCCAGTGAGTGTCAACCATCCATCAAGCATCTCCTTCTCCTTTCTTGATCCGACGCTTCGATGCTTTGGCGATGCTCTCCAACTCCCTTAGGTCCTCGACGCTCTCTATGTCCTTTTGCTTGGCTTCCTTGCGCTTACCGTCAAATTCTGCGTAGCGCTCATGCGCGATTGTCTCCGCACGCTTGGCAGTGATGCCGCCAGCGTTTCGAAGCTTGGGCAGCTCGTTGCTGTCGAGGAAGGTGTTGAGCACGCCTTCCCATTCGGCAAGGCGCATGGTCTGCCGCCGTGAGGCGCGCAGTTCGGCTGTGTTCAGGAAGGTCTCAACGATCAGGTTGAGTTCCTTAATCTCCAACTCGCCCAGATAGTTCTTGGCGGTTGCCACGTCATCCTTGCGCACGGGGCGGCCCTTGTCGGCCCCCTTCCACGTTGTGAGACCCATATTCGGGGCGCTCGCATCGGAGCGGGCCGCGATCAGTTCTCCAGCCGTATGCCCGGTGACCGCATAAAGCATCTTGTTTTGGATGGTGGCGTAGAAGGTCGTAACCTGCCGCGACTTCGGATCGTAGTCCTCGCTGAGCGAGAGGATGTCACGCACCTTCTGATAGAACCGCGCCTCGGAGGCGCGGATATCGCGAATGCGCTCAAGAAGCTCGTCGAAATAATCCCAAGCGGGGTCCTTCAAGCGCTCGTCATCCATGACGAAGCCCTTGACCATGTAGTCCTTCAGGACCGTACTGGCCCACCGACGAAACTGTGTGCCGCGCTCGGACCGGACGCGGTAGCCGACAGAGAGGATGACGTCCAGGCTGTAGCAGTCAACTTCGCGCGAAACCTGCCTTTTTCCTTCGGTTTGAACTATCCGGAATTTCCGGATAGTTGCCTCGGTCTCGCATTCGGCTTCTTCATAGATGTTGCTGATGTGCTCGTTGATCGTTCGCACATCCTTGTCGAACAGCTCTGCCATCTGGCGCTGGCTGAGCCACACGGTTCCATCGACGGCCCGCAGTTGAATTTGCGTCCGCCCATTTCCCGTGTTGTAGAGTATGAATTCTCCCTCAGACATCGATGCCCAGCTCCTTGAGGTGCTTGGCCATGCGGGCCCGCACCTCGGTCAACTCGGCCTCGATGGCAACAATCTCCTTCTGCACAGCCGCCACATCGATCTCGGCCTCAGGCTCGAAAGTGTCGACGTAGCGGGGGATGTTCAGATTGAAGTCGTTCTCAGCAATTTCCTCTGGCGAGGCACGGTGAGAATACTTTTCGACCTCCTCACGCTTGCGGTAGGTCGTGATGATTTTCTCGATATGCTCGGGCTCCAGCACGTTCTGGGTTTTAGCGCTGGTGAACTCACGGCTGGCATCAATGAATAGAACGTCCTTGCGCGCCTCGTTGGCACCGCCCTGCTCGCGCGACCGGTCGAAGACCAGGATGGCGACGGGGATGCCGGTCGTGGTGAAGAGGTTAGAGGGGAGCCCAATCACAGCATCGAGCATGTTCTCTTCGATCAAGGTCTGGCGGATCTTGCCCTCCGCGCCGCCGCGGAACAGCACGCCGTGTGGGACAATCACCGCCACGCGCCCGGATTGACGTTTGGCGATCTCGATCATGTGCGTGATGAAGGCATAGTCGCCCTTAGACTTCGGCGGTATGCCGCGCCAGTAGCGCTTATATTGATCGGTCTCAGCCCCTTCTGCGCCCCACTTGTCGAGCGAGAACGGAGGATTGGCGACGACCACGTCGAAGCGCATCAAATGATCGCCCTCGACCAGGGCCGGGCTATTGAGCGTATCGCACCATTCGATACGGGCGGCGTCCTTCGCGTGCAGGAACATGTTCATGCGCGCCAGCGCCCAGGTCGCGCCGTTCACTTCCTGACCGTAGAGGGAATAGTTGTCGGAGCCGACTTCTTCAGCCGCACGGATCAAAAGGGACCCTGATCCGCAGGCCGGATCGCAGATAGTGTTACCGGGCTGGGCACTAGCCAGCTTCGCCAGCAACGTCGAGACCGCCGTCGGCGTATAGAATTCGCCGGCCTTCTTCCCGGCATCGGATGCAAATTTAGAGATGAGGTAGATGTAGCACTCGCCGATAATGTCTTCGGTGACGCGAGACGGGCGCAAGTCGAGCTCCGGCTTTGCGAAGTCCTGAAGCATATTCTTCAGGCGGCGGTTTCGATCTTTGACCTTGCCGAGATTAGACTCCGAGTTGAAGTCGATATTGCGGAACACGCCCTCCAACTTGGAGCGGTTGGCGTCTTCGATCTTTTCAAGCGCTACATTGATGCGCTCTCCGATGTCGACTTCGTCACGGGCCGCGTAGAGATCGTAAAAGCTGCAACCCTCCGGCAGGATGAAGCGCTCGCGCTCCAGACGGCGACGGATGCGCACGTCATCGCCACCGAACTGTTTCTTGTAATCCTCGACATGGGCATTCCAATGATCGGAGATGTATTTCAGGAACAACATCACAAGGATGTAGTCCTTGTACTGGGCCGCATCGACCGCTCCCCTAAAGGTGTCGCAGGCGGCCCACGCAGTGTTGTTGACTTGTTGTTGAGTGACTTGGTCGGTCATGCGCGCCCCCCGTGCGGTGTTTTGAATTCTGTAGTGTCATTGACGTGAGCGCACTCAAGGAGTGAGAGCGAACGAAGATGCTGACGGCGCTCGACCAGTCTTGAAGCGAGCCGCGATTCCAATCGCGCCAAGGAACTGGTCTCGGCGATGGCTCGTTGCCGCTCAAGTGGGGGCAACGGTATTTCCAAAGACGACAGGCTGCTGATGGGGATCATTCTCATCCCCGTCCCGCGCGCGCAGAGATCAAAGTAGTGCTGGGCCTCGGGCTGGTTGACGAACCATGCGAGATATTCGGCAACCACCATCGATTTGTTGGGACGCAAGATAACAAGCGGCATCACCGCTACGGCTGGCTGGCTCAGCCGCTCATCCAAAAGGACAGCCAGATTTTTCTCACCGCGCGATCGAAAGACAACATCTCCTGGGCGCGCCCAATACCGCTCGGCCACCTCATTGAAATGGTAGGTGCCAATCTCTTTCGTTCCCAGCTCACCGTCAGACGTCGTGTCGCCAAGCTGTATTGCGCGAATCCCGCCGGGCATGGGCTCTAACCGGCCCTTGGCCGTAAACCCAATCTGAACATCGCAACAATCGGAGAGCCGAATCATAAACACCTCTGTATCCATTCCTACAGAGTACAATATCGGCCATACCGAGTCAAGACTGTTTTGCTGTAGAACGTTCTACATCTAAAATTATAGCAGAACTATCGATGGTCGGGCTTCGAGAAATTTGCTCAGAAACGCCACCAACCAACTGAGAAAGCTCAACAAACCTACAGAACGCATTCACCAGCTGTATCTGGCGCGGCGTCCGGCACTCAGCTTCGAGCAGCTGCGGGGATGCCACGACAATCGAGAGGCATTTCGCCCGCGACGTCGCAACATTGAGTCGGTTCAAGCTGTAGAGGAACTCCATGCCGCGCGGCGCATCGGCATGGCTGGATGTGGCCATAGAGTAGATGGCGATGGGAGCCTCCTGCCCCTGGAACTTATCAACCGTCCCTACGCGGGCTCCCGGAATGCGCTGCTGAATCTCAAAAACCTGTGCGTTGTAGGGCGTGATGATGACGATATCGTCCAGCGTAAGCGCGGCCTCATTGCCGTCCCTATCGATCCACTTAGGTTTTGTGCCGAGAATGCTCGCAACGAGTGAGCGAACAGCCTCTGCCTCTTCTGGTGAGCAGTTCTGATTTCCGGTGTGTTCGACGGGAAGAAACCGGAGTCCCGCTCCGTTGATCGGCCCCGATGATTTGACCAGCTGAATGTCCAGCCCATCCTTTGACGCCAGCTTTCCGTCATAGAATAGTTCCGATGTGAAAGCCGTAATGGACGGGTGAAGACGCCAGGTCTCAGCGAGGAACAGCCCCTTGTCGGCCGGCACTGTATGCGCACCATCGAGAATGTAGGATAGCGCCGAAACATCAGTCCCCTCGGGGTGCGTGCCTTTCATGGGCTGATCGAGTTGCTGCGGATCGCCGAGCAGAACGACGGTCTTGGCGGACTGGGAGACAGCAAGCACATTGGCCAGCGACATCTGCGCCGCCTCATCGACAAACAAAACGTCGAGCCGCTCAAGCGCTTCTGGCCGTGACCAAAGCCATGCCGTGCCGCCGCCAACCTGGATGTTTGAGCCCAGCGCTTGGAAGAAGACGGGATTGTCTTTCACGAGGGTCAGCATCGGCAGCGCAGGGCTTGGATCGGGCGTTTTGTGAGCGCAGCCGATCGTCATCTTCTGCTTGGTGGATTCCTTGATCACCCCATCGATTAGGTTTCGAATAACCTTATGACTGTTGCCCGTGATCCCGACGGTCTTTCCCTGACGTACCAGTTCGCAAATCATGTGTGCGCCGGTATAGGTTTTGCCGGCTCCCGGTGGTCCCTGGATTGGCAGAACGCCTCCAGAGAGATGCTGAGCCAGCCTGACGGCAGCCTCCGTCGCTGTTTCGCCATCGCATTTGAGCGGCTGCCCGCCTGTGCGCGGTGGAGATTTGAGCAAGAGATCCCGTGCGGCCTGATATTGGCCGCTGCCGGTCAGACCATGCGCCACTACATATTCAGCAAGGCGGGCGAGCGCTTCAGAGATCTCTTCGGTGCCGACGTGATCATGTTCGAAGACAGCGGGCGGATGGGTTGCCGCGAAGGCCCCGCTCTTCTTGATATCGATTGTGCGCTTCTCAAAATCGATTGCGCAAACCTCGCCGACCTGACCACCGCCTGGAGCCGAGACCTTCTTTTCCGTTCGAATATCAGTGTCCTGTGGCGGGAAGCTGTAGCGATGAATGGGATTGCGGGCTCTGCTACTTGGTGGGGGCGGAACAGTGGCCACGAACTGCAAACCGCCCAATCCGGCGCGCTCATCTAGCAGATCCTCAGAATCCAAATCGCGAAGCCGGAAATACTCCCACCACGTGGCCTTCTCCTCGCGCCGATGGAAGTCGAGAATATTGGCCAGAATCCATCGCCCATGCTGTTCGGTTGTTCGCTCGGCCGGGTCGATGGGCACATCGGCGGTTAGGCTCTCGATCAGCGGCTCAATCCGCTGCAGCCATGCGTTGATTTTTTCCTGTGGCGCTCCATCTTGGCCGGGGGGCGGCCGAGGCACGTCAGTACCATTGGCAATCTGCTCAGACCGTAAGCGCTCCAGCCAGTCACGCAAACTGGAAGCAGAGCGGCAATCATCCTTATTGTATGCGCGAACAGCCTCTTTTGTATCCTCCGGGATGCCTTGTATGTCACCCAGTTCAAGCCCGGCTTGGAGCGTCGCTAAAGCCGTGCTGGCGTCGGTCAGTGGCATGTCGCGTACAAAGTCGAAGAAGGGCTCCAGCTGCTTGATCGAGTAACTCTCGACGCTGGCACGTAGCGCGCGGCGCACCACCTGATAAAGATCGACGAAGAGCCCGGCGCGGAGCATCCGGTCGATTTCTTCTTCGCGCGTTGCATAACGCCCCATCAACCGCTTGAGCGCGGCTGGCTCGTAGGGCGCGTAATGATAGATGTGAAGGCCAGGGTGCTGCTCCCAGCGCGCCATGATGAAATCGACAAAATCTTCAAAGGCCTTCTTCTCATCAGCACGCGAGAACGCCCAATCACACTGATAGTGATCAACGCCATCGTCGCTGTAGAGATAGCCGAACAGGTATTCGATACCATGCTCGCCAACGAAGGGATCTCCCTCGAAGTCCAAAAAGACATCGCCAAGAGATGGTTCCGGTAAGCACGTGAGCCCAAACCCTGCTTCGACCAGCAGCAGTTCGAACTTGCGCTCACCAGTCAGCCGTGCATCCAGCTGAAGACGCGCCTGCTCACGGATGCGCGTATAACTCTCGGCTGAGCCTCTATCGGGCTTCCACCCCAGAGGAAGTGGAACGGCCGCTAGTTGGGCCAGGGTTGAAACGCCGCGCGATTTGAGTTCCGCCGTTTGAATTTTGCTGATGCCGGCTACGAGACACAAATGGTCGTCATCTCTTCGCCGCTTATCGCAAGTCTGCCGCCAGCGGCAGATATCGCAATGGTCTTTTGGCTCGGGGTAGACATCGCCAGTGTCAGCCAAGGCAATGGCACCAGAGAGCCCGCGCTTTACTTTGCGGAAGTAGGCCGCACAATCAGCGTAGCGGAACCGCTGCGGGACAAAGTCCGACCAGGGCGCAACAACATACATGTACTCCGGTTCGACGCCTTGAGCCTTAGTTAGAAGGTCGGCATAGAGGCAGAGCTGCAGAACGGCACCCGCCTTCGTTTCACGGGCCAGCTTGGTGTCGATGACTTCGTAAGACCAGGCACCAAAGTCGCTGGCGCGCCCGTCAACACGGCGAAGAATATCGGCGCGCCCGACCCATCCGTTGTACCTTAGGGCCCCCTGCACGATAACGGGACTGCCAGCCGCCATCGCAGCGCGCGTATCCGCGACAGCCGTATCGTTCACCTCAACGCCGTCGATGCGGGCGACACTAAATCCAGCAGCTTCGAGGTGCTCGATATAGGCCTGCTCATGCGCAATACCGCGCTCAGATAGGATCTTGAGAAGTGGGTCCCAGATCTGCGGTTTGGCGAGCGCACCCTCCGCGACCGCACGATCCAATGCCGTGAGATGTCGGCAGTTTAAATGTCCGACAAGATCACTGGCACTTAATTGAAACGTATCACCAAACTTTCTCATCCCACCAAGGTATGTGGTTGCTCCAGCAGGTGCAAAATCTTCGTTTCAACCGATGCGAATTATCTGTGAATGGTTATGCCTCTGCATGTCAGGTCACCGCCGTGCAAGAGGCTCAAGACCCACGGCGTTCGTAGGAACAGCTAGCTAGGGAAGCATGTCCCGAGTATTTGGGGCCTCAATCCAATCGCGCAGCCAGATGCAGGCCATCTCATGCTGACATTCGGCTTCATCCCACGTGGCGCAACGCCAGACCGCCAGCTCGGGCTTACGTGCAGAGACGACGAGATGGTCCTCGTCTTCGTAGATCATCGTCTCGAACAGCTGATCGGCACCATGAACGGCATGCCCGAAGAATATCGTTGAGACGATGAAGTTGCCGAGCCTCGTCTCTGCGACGTGCTCGTAGCCATAGCCGTTGGCCCACCAATACTGGAAGCTGGCCTCGTCGCCGACATCGAACGGAGTGTGGCCATCCTCGCCTAGGGCGAAGAACTGCCCCTGTTGCTTTGATGTGAGGCGATCGTTGCGGTCTGTCATTGAGGCTCCGCCATCGTCATTTTCACAATGGCTCATCTCATGGAATTCGCGTTCGCTTGGGAGATCTTCGATGTTGGTCGCACCACCGGGGGGATGGAACGGGGGCGCGTCAGCGGGCCCCCTTCCCGAGGCGTCTGCAAGACGCCGAGACAAGATTGTGCTGTCCTACAGCACACATCTTGCGCACCAACTTAAGGCGGGTTTCAGAATGTCATTTTGTGGTTGCGTGGTGAGCCGATTTGGTTGCGCGGTGCGGGCATTTTCGAGCGCTGTTACTTGACGATTTTCGGTTTGGGCAGCTTGCGCTGTCCTGATGGCGTCGGCACGTCGGTGAACTCGGCGTCGATAGGTTCCTCGGAGCCGTGGTTCGGTTGGTCAGGTTTTCGTTTGAGGGCCTTAAACGGCCACGACCATCGCGCCACCTTAGTTACAGGCTGCGGCCGTTTCGTTTCCAAATAGGCGAGCGTTGCCTTCACATGCATGATGAAATCCGTTCGGAAGACAAAACCGCTGGAATCCCCTTGAAGCTTCAGATTCTCCCACTGACGCGCCCAACCGCCCGGGAGCTGCTTGATCCATCGATTGCAGCGCTCAGCTTTCCACTGGAAAGCGCGGTCTTGCTAGGCTTCCTGAAGCTCGACTTCCAATGCCGCGATGACGGCGTCGATCTCTGTGCCCACGGTGCCCTCTCGAATCAGTTTCGTGATCCGCGCCGTAAAGGTACTGCCAACCGCGCATAAGCGGAAGTCTGGCGCTAGGAGAGCTTCCTGGCGGGCTAGGACTGCGGCGTGATCGGCAGCTGAGCAATTCGGCGGGCATAATCAAGGCCGCGCGTTTGCGCTGCCGCGATTTCCTTTCGCAGTAATAGGTGGCCAATCGCTGATCGAGAGTCCGCCTCTAGCGCCCGCTGGGAGGGCATATACCCCTCATCATCTAGCACTAGCACGTCAACGTCCTGGCGCTTGATCAGCGCCTTGATGGCCGGGCGGTTGAGCGTGCGCGCTGCTAGGTGGAGAACCGTACCGCCGCCCAGGGAATCGCGCGCGTTGATTCGGGGGATGATGGAGGCTAGCAGGGCAAAGCGTTCCCAATCGAAGCGATAGGGCGGGCTGTAGGAGAAGCAGCGGGCCAGTAGCGCATAGGTTTCGGCGTCGGTGTCGGTGTCCGGCAGATGTGCCGGCCGCAGAAGCTTAATCTTCGGTCCCTGCACGCGCGTCCCTTGGGCTTTGAGCGTTGCGAGCGTTTGCTCGATGAAGGCCGAGGGGTTGTTGGTGGCGAGTTCGTGTGTGAGCTGGGCGGGCTCGCCCGCGCGGTTGGAAATCGCGGCCAGCTCCAGCATGAGGCTGCCACCCTCGTCCTGCTCGCATTTAAGCGCCTTGTATTCGTGAGAGTTGTCGTCGGCTTCGACAATCCCGCTTGTGAACAGTGAGACCTGCCCGCCGCATACGTATCCCCATCCGTCCAGCACCGCGACGACACTGGGGCGGTGGAGGTCGATGGTTGTTGCGGGTAAACCGGTCGTGAGCGCGCTTCGGGGAAAGACCATCATGCGCTCTTCGACAGCAACAGCGGCCCCCAGCCCGCGTTCGGTGATCGAAAGGCGGCGGATGATGATCTCTCGTCCGGCTGTGACGGCGCTGTAGAATTCCCCCAAAGTGCCCGGAGCGCCGTCTGCGCCGGCGCTATCACGAGAGGCCGCGAGATAGTCCCGGTAACTGGCGGCCAGCACGGCATGCGGCCAGGGATCTTCCTTGAGATCGCCATCGGTGACGAAGCCCTTTTCCTGCAGGAAGGCATAGATGGCCATCAAGTTGGATGGCGAGGGCGTTGTGAAATGGCGCACGCGCATGCGGGCTGCGCCCCGTCCCCTTGTGACCAGCTCGCCTGCGAACCATTTCTGGAGCACGTTGGTCGTCATGGGCGCGCCTTTGTCGGCACGCTCCTGCCGGAGGGGCATATCGGCCGCCAGCCAGCGTGGATCGTCGGATTCGTCTGTCACTGTCCTGAGCCAGTTTTGGGCGGCATCGGAGTCGGTGATTTCGTGGATCAACGCCATGAGCGAGAGCGGCGAGCCACTGCGACTAGCAAGCGCCCGATAGGCAATGAGCCGCGCCTTGAGGCGTGCGGCTTGCCGCGCGGAGAACTCCTGGGGGGTTGGCATGCTTAGGGCGGGGCGGCTAGAGATCGATGGGGCTGGGACGGCAGCATAACGCTCATCGCAGCGCTTGGCAGCCCCGCATAACGGGGATCGGACGGTGAAGTCTGCTGATCTGCGGGAGCTTATCGAGCGCATGGCCGGCCTCTCGCTCTCAGCGCTGCGGGAGAGCCTCCCCAATATCGCCGCGCGTCGCAGTGGCCCCGAATGGATGGACCGGTTTCGGGCGGCGCAAGCCACTTTTGAGGGCGAGCCGGAAGCCTTTTGGGCGGAGACGTTGATCCGCTTCGCGGAGGGCGACCGCGCATTCCTGCACTCCCAGGAATTCTGCCTCGCCTATGCCGAGGCGCAGAACAAGCGGGGGGCTGCCCTATACAAAGCCGGCAAACGTGAGAGCCACGCAGCTAAGGCCTATTTCCGAGCCGCTAAGGCGTATGAAGCGCTCGGCCGGGCCAAAGACGCGCGCAAAGCTCTCAAGAACAGGGGCGGCATACTGGCGATTGCGGGCCTTAATCAGGGCCGTCTCGATTATCTCGATCAGGCCATACGCTCCTATGAGAGCTGCCTCGCCGCCACTAATGAGACCGCCGAGCCTGTGCTTTGGGCGGAACTGCAGGCCGACTTGGGCTATGCGCTCAGAAGCAAGGGCCTCATCGATAACGATCGGGCCTCCTTGCTCAAGGCGGCCCGCGCCTTCGAGCACGCCGCAAGACTGACGGACAATAACGGAGCCAGCGCTGCCCTGTGGTCGCGGGCGAAGAATAGCCTCGGCGCTACGCTCTCGAAGATCGGCGAACTCGATTCTGATCCAGCACCAATCGTGAAGGCCATTGCGGCCTATCACGACGCTCTGAGCGCCCGCCCGATAGCGGAACTGCCGAACCAATGGCTCAATAGCTGGACGAACATCATGCAAGCAGAGTTTCTGCTGGCAAAATTGACCCGCGACGCCAAACGGCTTCGCCGGGCGCATGACGGGTTTCTCGTGCGCTTGAAAGAAGCCCAAGACGTTAAGTTTGCGCGTGAGCAGACGGGCCATACGTATCGGCAGCTCGCAGCCAACGCGCAGCTTCTGGGCGAGATGGAGAGAGCGCCAGACGATCTTCGCGCGGCCCTCTCATTCTATGATCGAGCCCTGGCATCCTTTTCTGCTCTGGGCATGCCGTATGCGGCGGCGCAAATGCACGCGCATAGGGCTGTGGCAGAGTTTCGTCTGGGGACCATCGCATCAGACCCTGGGATTATCGCCAAAGCACTGACGGCGCACCTCCAAACGGAAGACCGGTTCTCGCGCCGCGATCAGCCCTATCTTTGGGCCCACTGGCATCAGACTCACGGCACGATGTGCAAGACTTTAGCCCGTTTTGGACAGTCCGCCCAACATCTGCAAAAGGCTAGAGCCTCCTTCGAGCGCGCGCTTGAAGAGTACCGCCGCGAAATCTATCCGCAGCAATGGGCGGAAACGACGGCCTCGCTCTGCCAGACTCTTCTCCGAATAGCAGTAACGCCTGAGGATTGGCGGCACCTGTCCAATGTGGCCGATGATCTCATCGAGACCGTGCATAGTCTTGCCCTCATCGGACTGAACCGCGCGCAGCAGCGCTCACTGCTTCGCACGCTGCAGGGCATAGGCGATCTATCAGCGCTTGCGCATATACGGCTCGGGGAGCCGCATCGCGCATTTGAAGCGCTCACAACGGCGCGCGCGGTAGGAAGTGATCTGGCGTTCCGCCTGGCCTCAGGAAAGCGCGATGACAACGCTCTTCCGGATTCAGAACCCTTCCGGCGCTGGCAGTCGTTGCAGATCGCGGTCGAGCGCCAATTGCGGGACAGTCTCAATCAGGCTGGCAAGTCCCAGCCCGTCGCGGCTGAGCGGCTCGAAGAGCTGCGAGCCGCGTATCAGGAGCTGATGACCTCGCTCAAGGCCAGCGGCGCTCTGGAGCGGGAGCGAATGGATGTTCCCGCTTTCGCGCAGACGCTGTCAACTGCGAGCGCAGCGGCAGTGATTTTCGCCTCAGAGAATGGCGGCGGCATTCTCATCGTGACGCCGGGCGCAACCGCGATTCCGGCATCGGCGGCAATCGAACTTCCCCAGCTCACAAGCGGGCGACTGGAAGCCCTGCTCAATGGGGAGGGTAAGCAGAAAGGCGGATGGCTTGCGGCGTATGATCGGTATCGCACGCAGTCGAGTTCGTGGGATGAGGCCGTGGTCGAGCGGGCTGTTGCCACATGGAATAGCGAGATAGAATCCCTGCTACCGCAGCTCTGGGATCTGGTCATGAGCCCGCTCGCGGCTTGGCTGGAGAGGGAGGCTCCAGACGTTGACGCGGTGCATCTGATGGTGCCGGGCCTGATGTCGATGCTGCCCTTGCACGCCGCGCGGCCCGCGCAAAGCGAGGCCCCATACTTCGCAGAGCGATGGGCGGTGTCGTATCTGCCCAGCCCGCGCGCGCTGATGACACGGCCAGCGTTGGGTAGGCACAGGGAGCGATCTCTACTCGCCATTACCGACCCCGCCGGAGATATCGGGGCGGATGTGAACCCGGCTTGGCCATTCTTTGCGGCACCCCACAGACGCACCGTGCAAGGCCGTGCGCCAGACGTAGCGGCAGCGCTTGCAGGTGCAGGTGACGTTTCGCACGTGAGTTTCTTCTGCCATGGGATTTGGGAGGGCTCCGATCCGGACTTTTCGCATCTAGTGATGGCCGATGGCTCGCAGCTTTCAGCGCAGGACTTGGCGGCGATTGATTTGCGCCATGTTGATCTCGCGCTGCTCGGGGCTTGTGAGACGGCGCTCATAGGGACACGCGGCACGCCGGACGAGTTCACTGGCCTGCCGGTGGCGCTACTCCAGGCGGGCGTGCGGTGCGTGGCCGCCTCGCAATGGCTGGTCGATGCGGCGTCCACCTATGCGCTTCTACACCGCATGATGCAGGAGCATCGGGCCGGATTATCCCCGGCGCGCGCGCTTCAGGCGGCGCAGCGCGCCTTCGTAGCGGGCGAGATGGACACCATCGAAGAATGGCCCGGCGGTTCTGCCGTCCTCTCGCGCCTGCGCACCCTGCGTCCGCTATCTGCGCCGGGCGTTGACGCCAAGGGACACGCAGGCTCTCGGACAGATCAGAGCCTGCCGCCCCGCAGCGCCCCGTTCTTCTGGGCGGCCTTTGCGGTGATCGGCCGGGGCTAAGCCCCAGCGTTCTTTCAGAAAAACCCACGAGTTTCGCACGAGCAAGCGCGGCTTTCGGCTGTGCGAGTTTTTGCGCTGCGGGCATCGCCCGTCCGGAACACGCGAAGAGATGCATCTCTCCTTTCACCCCGAGGAGAACACGACATGACGACCCAGAACTTTGGCTTGCCCGATGAGGGCCCGCTTCCGTTCTTTTTGAAGCGCGAACGCACGGCGGATGGAAAGACCATCCTCGTGGTGACCGTCGCATCACTCCCGGAGCTCATGCGGTCTTCGCACTACCAGCGCCTTGCCATCGCCACGGCAGCGCTGGAGTTCTCGCGCCGCAAGTTGATCGATGAGATTTCGGATGCGCTGTACGGCTTTGAAGGAAGGATGGTCTGGCCTGATGGCAGGCCGTTCGAGTTGCCGGATATCGACGATGCGTTTGGCCGCGATGGGTCTTTCCGCTGGCTCTCGGACTTCATCCGCTTTGCCGAGCGTCCGCCGCATCAGCTGCCGCAGCGCCGCGTCATTGCTCGCTTGCGCATCATGGACCTCTACTTCCGTATCAAGCATCCGGAGCGGGCGCGGCTGATTGCGGAATAGGCCGAAGTGAACCACCACAAGACGAGAAGCGCCCGGCCAGTTGGCCGGGCGCTTTTGCTTTTGGCGCTAGACTAAGACTGAGGCTTGCCAGCATTGGCCCTGATGTCGTCTTCATCCCAGACGCCCATGCATTCAACATTGGCGTTCTTGAGCTTGAAGTGCAGGTCGCCATGCTCGGCGTAGTCCTGGGTGGCTCGTTCCTGCGCTTCGTCGGCGCTGCTGGCTTCGATCCATTGCTCGTATTCATCCCAAGTGACGAGATTGACGAGATATCGTTTGCGTGTGTTCCCGCTCATTCGGCACCGCCCTTCGTGCGGTGAAGGCAGAGCGCCGCGCGGTAGAGCGAGAGTGCAAGTTCTAAATCCTGCTCCAGCGGCAGTAGCGTACCGATACAAAGGTTTTGCTTACGGTCTTTTATGGCCGCGATAGCCGCCCGCGTGGTGATGCTGGCACCGATGATGCGCTGATCAATTTCCGTCAGCAGGGCTGCGATGGTGGTTTGGGTAGTGTTGCTCATTGTTGTTCTCCTTTTTGTTGAGCGGTTGTGAAGGGCGCTGTCGAGAGCCAGCGGAAGGCGGTATCGCCTGCATGCCCATGATCCCAGATCACCCAGGCATAGCGGTGCTGGAGCGTGTAGCGGCTTGCCAGTGCCGGATCGCCCAGCGGGAAGCAGACGCATTCATCGAGGGCGTAGATGACACTCGGCGGTTTGCGCACGAAGCTGCCATGCCGCGAGGGGTGACAGAGCGAGGCGATATTCATCAGCATCGCGACGCGCCCGCCTGTTTGCGCCGTGAAACGCAGAGCCTGACGGACGAAGGCATCGGCGAGGCCATAGCCATAGGGCGGGTTGGTCACGATATTCCGGCCACGCGGGGCCTCCGCGCTCAGGAAATCGCAATGCGGCGTGCCGTATCCCCAATCGGCTATGTCGGTTGCGGTCACATCATAGCCCGATGCGATTAGCTCGCGGGCGATGGCACCGTTGCCGCACGCAGGTTCCCAGATGCTGCCCTCGAAGCGCTCGGCAGAGAGCAGTGCGCGGGTAGCTGCGGGCGGCGTTGGATAGAACTCGAACGGGGCCCGCCGGTTTTCCGGGGGGGCCCCCGCGCGAAGGCGCGAGGGCGATGTGCCGGGTTTTGAGTGGAGAAGAAGCGAGAGGGTCATTAGGCGTACCCTCCTGCGTCGGTCTCTGAGGTCTCGACGGAGCTCAGGAACAAAACGCCCTGATGCTGGGTCAGTTCAATCGGGATGAAATCCAGTCTTAGAATTGACCCTTTGCCGTTTTGGCGGGGCCAGACACCGCCGATTTCGCGGGCGGAGCCAAGTTTGTCGTTGCCGTTTTCATCTTGCCCGATGATGCGGGCGAAACTGACCCGGTGGCTCGGTCTAGATTTTGGTTGTTGGTTGCTCATGTGTGATCTCCTTCATTGATCGGTTGTTCGGGGCTGGCTCTTCCAGCCCATGCGCGAAGGAGATCGCGGCGCTACGAGCCGGATCGTCATGCCCTTACACGGAACTTTGGAGCGGGCCGGGCTTGACGAAGGGCCCCTTGAGGCCCGTGCCGGCGGCGTCCGCGATAAGCGCTTGGGATGAGGCTGGGAGATGCCTAGGCCCCCGAAGAAGCAGGCTCAAGGAAGCAGATGCGTGAGTAGTCACGGCCACGAAGGCCGAGCGTACGCTGTGTCAATCGCCGATCAGTTGCGACTAGCGTAACGGCGGCATCGGCGAGTAAGAAATTTGCGTTTCTTGCTTGCGAGGGTGAACCACGATACGGACTCTGTCGCCGACAATCTCTGCCTTAATGTCCGTGCCATCAGGGTTGTTTGGTCTGGGCAGGCTATGATTCAGAGAATCGACGACATTCCATACAAATTCCTTGCCCGCGTGATCAACGGCATCAACAAATTCCCGATGCCAGTCTTGCCTGTCAAGAACACCGCTGCCTACTGCGCCAAGATAAAACCAGAACACGCCATTGGCGATGTTTGCGACCTTGCCTCGAAACACACTCGAACCAGGCTCGACCGACTCCAACCATAACAGCCGACTGGCGTTGCGAGTGATTTCAAGCTGGGCAAGGGCTAAAAACGTCGTTTCCCCAAGCAGAGGAATTGCATTGAGAGCCTGAAGGGTGGCGAGCCGTTCGGCTGTAGATTGATTGGCCCTAACCGCCGCACTTTGAAACCTAGCGAGCGCTAGATTTACTACATGCAGGTTCACAGGGCCGTGGTGCTGTACTATCAGCTCGAAATCAACAAGGTTGGGAGTGATTTGGTCGGTCATGATCAGCCCATCGCAAGATCCAACAGATAAGCGTAGCTATCATTCCGTTGCCTTTCAATTCATCGGCTATTGCCGCGTTCCAATAGATGCCTACGAATGCCTTCGTACAGTTGCAGCTGCGGATGCCCATGCGGCCTTGCGCCGGGGATGCCGTTGGCCAGATTTTCGAGCGGATCGCGGGGTTTGAGCGCCCGGATACCTTGGGCGAGTGAGCCAAGCATGTCTTCCAGCCCTAGCGACACCTTCCTTAGGTCCAGAGCGGAAAACAAGCGCACGGCAAATTCCAGCACGAAGATTTGTTCCTCTCGCGCATCCTTCATGCGCGGGGCGTGCAGCTTTCGATAGCGCCGGAAGACTGCGCTTGAGCGGATAGCCGTCAGCAGGGCCGGTGCATCAGGATGAGCCAGATAGGTGCCCGCTGCACCGAACATCAGCGGCTGCGCGTGAATAACCTCTACCAACCGCTCCCGCAGCGCCCGGTAAGTCGCTCGGATAGTCTTCCCTGAGGTGTGAGTCATTGGCTCCAGCGCGGAAAGCGTCATCCCTTCCGCGAAGCCCCGCAGGATGCGCAGGAACTTGTGCTCGGAGAGTTTGGCACCTGCGCAATAGCGGTTTTTGAGAGCGCTTTTACGCGCTCTTTTTTGTTTTCTGACCGTCCCCACTCGCCGCGCTCACCGGGCGTTTGCGCCCGATTGATATCGGCTGTGCTTCCCTTCGATTTTGCGCGAAAGGGCAGGTCTCCCTTATCCTATTTTGACATAACGCAACAATATTTCCCACTTTCTGAGAATGGGCATTGAAGCGGAACACACGCTGCGCGGCGCGAGCCGCCAACAACAACAAGAAAAGGAGACTTGAGTAAAATGACTACCTGCCAACGATGCGGACGCGATGTCTGCCAACCCTGCGTTTTCAAACCCGTCAACGACAACAAGCGCGTTGTTGTGGTCGCCCGCGATGATGAGCTTCTGCGCCGCTCGCATGTTCAGCGGCTCGGAACAGCGACCAGAGCGCTCAACATGCCCCGCCGCGAGATTCCGAACTGGATGGCGGATGTGATCTATGGATTCAAGGGCAAGATCGTCTGGCCGGGTGGAAAGGAATTTCTGATCCATGACGAGGCCATCGACCGCGCCTTCAACGATGACGGCTCGTTCCGCTGGCTCTCAGACTTCATGCTGTTCGGAGAGCGCGAGCTGCGCCAGAGCCCCCAATTTCGTACGCTGCACCGGCTACGCCTGATCGATCTGGCCTTCCGTATCGCCTATCCGGACCGCGCGGCCTTCATCGCCAAATAAGCCGAGATTGCAACTTCCTCCCAAAGCCCCCGCGCCCAATCGCGGGGGCTTTTATTCATGCTCCTCGTCGGCGCTGCACAGTGCAGAAGCCGAAGCCCCTAAGAGGAGCACGGCCCATGTTCAATCCCCACGATCATCGCAACAAGCGCCAGCAGTTCTTCATGCAGAACATCGAAGCGCTGGCAAACATCCTCGCCTTCATCACTGCGTTTCTGGCCACGCCGGAGGTTTGGGCGCGGAGCGTCGGCTGGGTCGTGACTTACACGAGCCAGCGTTACGGCCCCGAGTTCGAAGGGCCGGTCTCGCTCGGCTGGTTCGTGACCGTTGCGCTGCTGATCTTCTTCGGCGCTCGCGCCACCCTCGCCACGGCAATCCTCGCCGCCGGCCTCACCCTCGCAGTTCGCGTCGTCTAACCCTCACCAAGGAGAATACTCATGTCGAACACCCCGAACGTTATCGAAATCAAGTGGCGTAAGTTCTTCCACGATATGTTCGAGACCATCGCAGGCATCGCCGTCGTCGTTGGCATCTTCGCTTTCCTCCTGGGCGGCAACTGGCTGCTCGCAGCTCTCATCGCGGTCGTCTCCGGCGTCATTTCCTCGAAGATCAAGTACAAGCTCGTGAAGAAAGTCACTGTTGATGGCTATGAGTGGGCCTAAACCGCCCAACACGATCCAGAGGGAGCCGCATCATAGCGGCTCCCTTTTTTGTTTCCTCAGCTAGGTGAGATCGCCCCCATGTCGTCCTCCTCGCATAACGAGCGATATCGCTTTGGCAGCGCTTCTTGGGCGCAGGAGTATCAGCTAGCGGAAGCGGGACTGCTGCGCCGTGCTGGCCCGCAAATTGGCTACTGGGAGCAAAGCCCACTGTTTCTGGATAGCGATGCGCCCATGCTCACCATTGGCGGCGCGGGCTCCGGAAAGCAGCGTGACCTACTGGCCTATGTGACGTGCAACTCGCCGGGCCAACGGACGATTTCGCTCGACACGCGCGGCGAGCACGCCGCCGTATCTCAGGTGGCTCATGCCATTCACGGCGAGTTTGCCTTCACATGGAGCCCGTTTGGCCTGCACGGCCTGCCCCAGCACAGCTGCAACCCGCTCGACCTCATTGATCCGCAGAGCCAATCCTTCCACGCCGATTGCAAGCTCATTGCGCAGTCACTGTTTCCGGCCACGAGCACAGGCGATGGCAAGTATTTCGAATTGCGGGCAGGCAATGTGATTGAGGCGTTTCTCAAGCACGATGCTGCCATGAACGGCTGGACAAGCCTTCCGCGCCTTATGGCCATTGTGAATTTGGTCGAATCCGGCACCAAGGGCTGGCCGGACTTCATCCAGAGCATGCTGGCCTCGCCCTTCGCCGATATCCGGCGCACAGCGGGAGAAATGCTCGCCAAGCAGCAGGACAGCCCGCGTGAGTTCGGCTCTATCACGGGAGAGATCTATGGCGGCCTCTCATTCCTGGATGATCCGGCACTCCAGAGGGCCCTGGGGCACTCGGATTTCTCTCTCTCAGCGCTGATCGACTCCACGCGCGTGTGCAAGATCTTCCTCATCGTTCCGGCTGAATATCTGAAAATCTTTGCGCCTGTGCTGCGCCTGTTCTTTACGGTCACGATGATCCTGAAGGGCCGCGCGCCCTCGGCCGCGCGCGTTCTCATGCTGGTGGATGAAGCCGGGCAGCTCGGCAGTTTTGATGCCCTCCTGCAATCCTTCACCTATGGACGCGGGGCTGGCATCCGTTCTTGGGCGATCTTCCAGGATGCCGGGCAGATTTCGCGCAACTTCGGTCCCGCTGGGCTGTCAGGCTTTATGGGTTCAGCGCAGATGCGCCAGTTCTTTGGCGTGCGGGATTATCAGACCGCACAAGCCATCTCGAACATGCTGGGCAGCGAGACGCTGGAATATGATGACACCCGCCTGCAAGAAGCGGCCCGCCGCCAGAAGGTGCAAGCGATGCAGCGCTTCATGATGGGCGAAGACCCGTTCGCTGCGATCTTTGATGCTGCGCACTATGCCAAGACGGAGAAGCTGCGCACGAAGCAGGCTCGCAAGCTCATGACAGAGGACGAGATTCTCTCGATGCCAGAGGATCGGCAGATCATCTTCATTGCGGGAAAGAACCTGCCGGCGCTGTACGCACATAAGTATCCGTATTTCATGCGGCCCGAGATGGCGGGGCTGTATCTGCCCAACCCCTATCATCCGCCCTACGACCAAGTTCCTATCGCAAGTGGCTGGCGCACGAAGTGGGCCCGCGTGATCCGCGAACCGGTGCCGAAGAAGTTTGAGTCTTTCCCCCAATTTCAGAGCGGCACTTGGGCATATGTGGAGGGGTACAAGCCAACCTGACAACAAAGGAGATCAGCATGAGCAACGACAACAAGAACCAAAACAAGGGCCCCTCTCACATCGCGTACCATGTGCGCGAAGGCGAGGACCACAAGGCCTACTTCAACCGCATCGGGGCGGCCTGGCAGCATAAGGACGGCCAGGGTCTCAACATACAGTTCGACACCCTGCCGATCGACGGACGCGTCACTGTCCGCTCGGTGCAGGACCGCCTGCAGGAAGCCAAGGAGAACGCCCAGGGCGACCGTGAGGGCGAGCGGCGCGAGAGCGCACGCGATGACAAGAGAAGCTCTAACAGGGACGACCGGCGCTCACGCGATGACGGTCCGCGCTATGAACGGTGAGCAAAGCAAAGGAGTTCGGGCTCTCTGCCAGCGGTTTAGTGACCAAAGCGGAGCTTGAACAACGGATCGCAGCTCGGCCCAAGCCTCGGGCCGAGCTGCATCTCACCCCAAACGGGTGGGAAGCCACAGAAGTACGGCGGCAGATTGATCAAGCCGGTGAACGCCGCATCCGGCATCTCGATGAGCGCCTCAAAATCGCGCGCGAGAACTTCGAGAAAGGCCACGCCCGCGCCCTTGTGCGGGGCCGGGCCAAACAAGACTTCGACCGGGGACGGTGAGAGCGCCCCGGTTCTCCCCTTCAGAAAGCCACAGGCTCTGCCATGACCACGTTCCGAAGGCTTGATCAGATCAGACAGCATCTTCAGCTCGATCAGCTGCGCGATGAAAAGCCCATGACGGCCCCGTCGTCCGAGCCACCAACTGGCAAGCGGGTGCAGAAGAACCTGTCCATCCTGGAACACGATGCCGAGCGCCTGAGGGCGCTCGCGGAGCGTGATGGCGTCAGTCAAGCCCGGCTTCTGTCCGCAGCTTTGGATGCATACGAGCGTATGCACCGAAGTCACAGCTAACCCCCCCAGATCGTTTTCGGCTTCGTGCTCCTATTGGGACATCAGACCAATCTGGGCAGGCGCAGCATGAAGACCTTTCTCTCCATCCTCGGCATTGCAGCGGCCGTCGTCATGGCGGCGGTATCGGCCGCCATGAACTTTGCGTTTCTGGCCTCGCTGGGCAAGACCGAGATCGAAGGACAAATGCTAGGCGCAGCGTCTGCGGCTGCTGATCTCCTTAAATGCCTTTTCCCGTTTTTCATCGCTTGGGCCTGGCGGGAGCAGCGCTATGTTGCGTTCTTGTCCGGCACGGCGGTATTCATCCTGTTCGCAGGATTCTCCCTGCTGAGTGCCATCGGCTTTGCGTCCAGCAATCGTGATGCGGTGGTGCAGAATCGTTCGGCTATGGATGAATCTTTCGCGCATGCAGATCAGGAGTATCAGCGGAAGATTGCTGCACTGGCCGCTCTGCCGACGCGTCGTCCGGCCACCGTGCTCGCCGAGGAATTGCGCGCAGCGCAGCAAAACCGGCTTTGGAGCCGGAGCAAGGACTGCACAGAGGCCACCGAGGCACCGAGCCGCGCCTTTTGCGACTCGTATTTTCGCTTGCGGGCTGAACAAGCGGCGGCCGAGGAGGCTGTGCGGTTGGAAGTCAGCATTTCGGCATTGCAGGCTGAGCTGGCGAGTTTGAAGACACAGGGAGCCGGTCAGGCGCGGGATGCGCAGGTGATGGTTCTTTCAAACTTGTTCGGCCTCCCGGAGGGGCGTCTGCGGCTGGTCCTTATCGTCGCTGTGGCGCTCGTGGTCGAGCTGGGATCATCGCTGGGCCTTTATCTGGCCGCTGGCCCCCAAAAGGGGCCCAGCGCAAAATCAGATGCAGACACTATCCGGTCCGCAGAGCGACGCCCCATCGGTGACATTGAGGATTTTGTGCTTGCAGTGCTGCGGCCTGCACAGGACGGAGAAGCTTCACTCTGGGAACTGTTTTTGGCGTACCGGAAATGGTGCGAGAAAAATCAACTGGACCCCATCGAGAACTGTCAGTTTGGAGATCGCTTCCGTGAACTCGCCAAAGCGGTTCAACTTCCGAAAGAGGGGGAGACGTTTAGAGGAGTAGCCCTTGGCGCAGTCGGCACTTAGATCTACTCCCTCACTACCGCTCGCGGTCGCGATCCTTGCCGCGATCGCGAGGCGGCGACGGCTCGGAGCCATTGCCTTCGCGGAGTCGATCAAGAAGCTGCTGTGTCGATGGCCTGACATCAGCCCGCGGATTGGCCTTCGCCTCGAACTCCCTCTTCACTGACGGCGATTCCAGCGTTCGCTGGACCTGCTTCTGGTCAGCGCGCAATTCGCGCAGCAGTGCCGCATGGCGGTCGCGGACAGCTTTAATTTGCGCCTGGAGCCTCTGCCGCTCAGCAATCTGGGCGTCTATGATTGCCTGCCGCTGCGCGCGGTCGCGCTGGAGGGCCTCATAAGCCTCTCGCTCGTTCTGCTTTTGAATCTGAGCCTGCTGGCCGCTGAGACGGCTCCATAGTCCGCGCATGCCGCCTGGAATGCGAGCCGCGCGCTCTTTCGACTCTAGGGTCCATCGGTCCCTTTGGCGCGTGTCCAGACGCGCGCGTTCGAGTCGGTGAGCCGTTGCCATTTCAAGGCGCTTCTGCTCCAAGGGGGCCAGTTGATGCCGCTTGAGGGCATCGGCCTCTTTGCGTTGGCGCTGATATGCTTGAGACAGATCCTTGGCCAACTGCGTGCGCGCATCGGCTATGCTCGGATAGGTCTCCGGCTTGCCGAGCCTGGCCTCAATCTCCTTCGTCTTTTTGCCGGTGTATCGAGAAACGGAGAGCACTTCGCCGTCATGGGTGAGCGCAACATGCCCGCGCCGATCCCCACGAGCTAGCGTGATCCCACGGGCCTTTAGAGCCTGGGCAAAGGCCGCCGCAGAATCCGAGATGGCCCAGCACTCCTGCAACAAATCCTTGAGGTCACGCGGATCACGGCCCGTGCGCTTGGATTGCTGCCACTCCTTGAGGGTGAAGTTGCGTGGGTCCGCCTCGCGGCTGTTCATGAGTCCGCGCGGCATCTTCCAGCCGTTTTCAAGGTAAAGCTCGCGGGAGAGGTCGCGGAGCTTGTTTTTGAAGAACGGCAGGTTCTTGGCCGTCAGCGTATCGGCGTCAATCCGGCTCCAGACAGCATGGGCATGTCTTCGGCCTTCCTTTTCATGGAAGACAATGGCACGCGGCTGGCCCGTCAGGCCGTTCTTCTCTTCGATCCTTTGAATCGCATCTTCAAAGGTGCTGATCTCGACCCTTTCCTGCGGGGGCGGATTGAGAGAAACAGAAAACAGGAACTGCTTGCACTTGGTGGCCTTGCTGATGGCAAAAGCCTCCTGAAAGGCTCCGACCAGATCATCCGAGACAAAGCCCCGGATGTCGTGAACTTCGACATGTTCATTCTCATCGGTCTTGAGAAGGTGACGGGCGAGTTGTTTTCCACCGGCTCGCTGAGAGGCTTTGAGGATCATGGTAGCTCACCGAGGCTTCACGCCTAGAACACGCTGAGCCGCCTGCGCGGCAGCGCTCACGTGAGCTGCCGCCTCACGCAGCGCTGCATCCGTTTCAGGGGTGATAACGATAATGCCGAGCCGCGCGCCGCGCGCGATCTCTCGAAGACTCCTGGCAAAATCGCTCTTGCCAAGCTGTGCGATGACGGTCGCCGCGAATTGATATTTGTCCTTTTGCTTGCGGCTGCGTCGCGGCTGGGGGTTGTCGTTGGCTACAAAGAGCAGCTCGCGTGCGTAGCTGCTAAGGGGCTTTATGCCAGCCCTCCTAACAAGCTCCGTCTTCTGCTCCGGCGTGAGGGGCACCGAGAGCAGGACGCGGGGTTTGGCGGAATTCTGTTGTGGACGCTTTTTGGACATCATGATGGAGATGATGACACAATACTAAGTTTGCCTTGGGCGGAAGTTTTCAAGACATCGCGAAGGCTCAAAATTTCAGAATAGATCTAAGATATAAACATATTGCACTTGAATTCATATTTACTGCAATAATGTAAGAATATATGCGCGAAGGAGTGCGCTTCAGATGGAGCAAGATGATCTGGATTCGATCCAACTCAAGAAAAATCAAGACGCAATTCTGAAGCGACTTTTGCACGAGCCTTGTGATTTGCATAGGGCAGAACTTGCGAAGCAAGCCTATGAGTTGCAGAAGCTTAGACAGACACATGCGAGTAGGTTGAGCGAAAAAGAAATTGAGAAAAAACTCGCAGACGATAATCGACGCATCAAGAAGAATAGCAAGAGAAGCGCTCGCAGGGATGGGCTGAGGGTTGAGCGTGAACTGGTGAAAAGCAGGGAGGAAGCCATTCAGGCTTCCAACGAAATGTCCGGCTTGAGCGGTATGAGATGTCGGGAGATTTTGGTACCAACGCCTGGTTCGGGAAAAAGACGTTGATTCATTTCCCCACGGGTTAAGCACATGAAAGCACTCTGCCGCTGTGCTCTAATTCTGACTGCAGAGCCCTATGAGGGCTGCTGCTTCTTGAGCCAGGCGACAGCCTCAGACGCCTTGGCAGCTGCGGTGAAGATCGCCTTGGGATCATCCTTGAGGAGCTGAAGCCAGTTGGCGATGTACTGCGCGTGATCGGCACGGATGTCCTGCGTGATGCCAAGTTCGGCGCACAGGAAGGCTGAGCCGATTTCGGCAACTAGCTCTTCAGCGGCATAGGCGTCTTTTTTGAAGCGCGCGGTGAAATCCCGGTCACAGCGAGACGTGTGGCCGGTCGCGTGCGTGGCCTCGTGCAGCAGCACGGCGTAATAGGCCTCATCGCGGGTCATGGTGTCCGTGCCGGTGAACAGGCCTTCATCGGGCATCGTGATGGTATCCGTCGCCGGGCGGTAGAAAGCGCGCTCGCCGCCGTGGATGACCGGAATGCCGGTATGCGCCATGAAACGGTCAGCAGCTTCGATACGGGCGATGGGCCCAAGCGGCTCCGGGCGGCCCGGAATGTCGTAGCCTTCGACATCATCGGCGTTGAAGACGTGGGAGGCACGAGCAACGCGGCGCTTGCCGTTGTCGGAGTCGTCCTCCGTCTCGATCTCGAATTCCTTGTAGAAGACGACCAGTTCAGACTTCGCGCCTTTGCGAACCTGAGCGCCCAGTTCATGCCACTGCTTGTACGTGGCGAAGATCGGCGAGGAGAAGCCGCGCAGTTCGGCGGAGACCCAGAGGTTTAGGACATTGATGCCGTTATAGGCGTTCTTGGTGAGCGCATTCTCCGGCATCCAGAGCGGACGGCCTGATCTGCGCCAGGGCATCTGAGGATCGCCGGGATGGCTTTCAATGGCGGTGATGAGGCGCTGCGTGATTTCGGCATGCAAATCGCGGCGCGGCTTTGAATTTGAGGAAGCGTTCGTCATGGCTCTGGCCCTTTCGTTGGCTTCGAGCCCACCGGAATTGGCGGTCTCGATGCCGTGACGAAGGGCGGCGGGGAATGAGCGGGGGCGGAACCGCGCCCCACAAGGCGCGGCGGCCGGCGAAGCCGTTAGCCGAGGCCAAAGGCCTTGAAGCCTCTGCGCCACGACGCCAGGATCGGCATAATATAGAGACCGCCTCTGGGTGGGCTGCCGCGAGAGGGCTATCGAATGGCGAGTTTCTCCTCTCACCATCGGATCGCGCGATTTGCGGCGGCCAGCGCAGGCAACGATGTGGGAAACAGCCGAAACCGGATGCAGGTTGTGGCAGCTTGTCTGATGGACTGAACGTGGCAGGTTTACCGGCAAAAATAGCGGCAGAAATGGCGGCAAAACTTGCCTGTTGTAAGGGCTACCATAGGCAATAACGCTATGTTATGCTTTGTTTATTAGGAGTATAGGCATGACAAAGAAACCGGCAAAAATAGCGGCAAAAAAGCCGGCAAAGAAAGCGGCAGCATCGTTGCGTGACGACGGGGAGAGCATTGCCCTTATGGAGCCAATGGTGGTCTCCGAAGGCTCTCCTGGGCGAACAAAGGTCACCGAACTAGCATTCGAACTCAGCAAGGCCTCGGCAGCATTTCGGGCGAGCATGCCATCGGGTCTTATCGTGCCGCTGGCCGATCTCGTACGCTCAATGAATTGCTACTACAGCAATCTGATCGAAGGCCATAACACCCACCCGGTTGATATAGAAAAGGCAATCCACAACGATCTGAGCGCAGACCCCAAGAAGCGTGATCTTCAGTTGGAAGCGAAAGCACACATAGCCGTGCAGCGCTGGATCGACGAGGGCAACCTGGATGGCCGCGAACTCAAGACAGAAGGCATTCTTGAGCTTCATCGCAAGTTCACGGCCCTACTGCCTGACGATCTACAGTGGGTCGAAGATCCTAAAACAGGTAAGCGCGTCCGTGTCATGCCCGGCGAGCTACGCCGTAACGATACCAAGGTCGGCCTGCACATCGCCGTCAGCCCAGGCGCTATCCTTCGCTTCTTGGCTCGTTTCGAGGGCGTCTACGATAGCCTCGGAAAATTTGATCGGGTACTGGCAGCGGGACCAATGCATCATCGTCTACTGTGGATTCACCCCTTCGCGGATGGGAACGGGCGAGTGACGCGCCTCATGTCCTACGCCGTCCTGAGATCCTCGCTCGAAACAGGAGGGCTTTGGTCAATTTCGCGCGGCTTAGCGCGAAATGTAGATGACTATAGGCGGCACCTCGCCGAATGCGACCTTAAACGCCGGAACGATCTTGATGGCCGAGGCCACCTGGGCGAGGCGGCACTGGCCTCGTTCGCTGAGTTCTTCCTGACAGTATGCCTGGATCAGGTGAAGTTCATGGAAGGACTGATGCAGCCCAAAGCCTTGCAGGAGCGCATCAGCCGCTGGGCTGCCGAAGAGATTGGCTATGGCCGATTGCCTGCGAATGCTCCGCGCGTGCTCGACGCGATCCTGTTCAAGGGAAGTTTGCCCCGCAGTGAGGTCGCTAGTGTCATTGGGCAATCAGAGAGATCAGCGCGGAACGTAACTACAGCCCTAAGCGCTGAAGGTGTCATCTTCTCGGCCGGCCCCCGCGATGACTGGCAGCTTGCGTTTCCAGCCAAGCTCGCGCCACGCTTGATGCCGGGCCTGTTCCCTTGACGTAATGAATGACGGCTCCTGAATTCTGTCGCGAAGAAGATTATCGCGACACTTTTTTGTCGCGATACGGCGGTTTTTGTCGCGATAAGACAGCAGGCGGTCGCCACTGCCTTCTGACCAATGATACGAAACGTCGTATTTGGCCCAGACATGCCCGACGTCTTGTATCAAATCTACCTCCCCGACAGATCGCCCAGTTGCATGGGTCCCCATGCTACACAGCGCTATCGGCAGCTGACTGCGCAGTTGATCGCTGCGCTGGCCTGCCAACACTTCCCGGCCGGGGTTTTAGGCCGATAGCATTGAACAATAGGAGAAGCTGGTTTCGAGCCCCCGCAACCAATTTTCGCTTCTGGGGTACCAGTGGGGTACCAAGCGAACACTGAAAGAGGCGCAAGTCTCACCCCGCTGCCCCTATCAAGTGTTTCTGTGGATTGAGCGACCCGGCCCCTATTGGCGCCAGCGTTTGTGCGATGGCGGTCGCATGAAGCAAAAACCGACTCGGACCTCCCCTTCCGCACAAGCTGCGCCTTACGAATACTTTGAAGGCGCATTTCGCAGCGTAGTAGCTGGTATGGGAGCAATCTCGATAGCCGGTGCAGCCGCGTGCACCACGCTTTGGGCGATGCCATTTCCGCGCGTGATCTTCTCGACGATAGCGATAGCCTTCGGTTTCGCTGCGGTGTGGAGCTTTCTGTTTTTGATGAGCGTAAGGTCTTTGCGCGCGGAAAGTGAACGCTTCACGAAACCGGGGGCAAAGTTGTCGGGGTTCGACGTGTTTTTGGTCCTGATAGCAATCTTGAGCTTTCTCTTTGCTGTAAAGCATTCTATCGACGGGGCTCGAGCAATCGGGGATGTGCGTTTCTGTCTGAGAGAAGCAACGGCATGGGAATGTCACGTCACTGTCGACAAACTCACTGCCGAACAGACGGTAGAGATCAAGAAGCTGATCGAGCCCTATCAGGGCATTCACTTCAGTTGGTGAGGAGACCTATTCCCTACTCAGCCCTTCTGGTAGTCGAAGACTAGCGGCAGTCAGACGGACCTTTGCAATGAACTGGCACACCATCCCGAAAGACGATGCTTGGCGGCAGGTGACGCCGCGGTCGGTGCATGAGCTTGGTAGCCGCCTATGGCTTCGTTGCGATTCGTGCGGTCACACGCTCATGGCCCCGGCGCTTGAATGGTGCGACGCCAACCGGGTGCGCTCAACTACCCCGCTTCTACTAATTGCGCGTCGGCTGAAGTGTACGGCGTGCGGGGATCGGAAGGCGCATTGCTGGCCAGAGCCGCATGACAGCTTGAGCCGCGATTCCTTTTGACCGGTTCCTACCTGAACCGCGGAAGCCGCGGCAACGGCGTGCCGGACGCGAAGCCGCTTTGCTAGATCGCGGCCTCCAAATATGTTGGCACGGCGGCGCCGTAACCGCTGTCTAGGTTCTGAGGGCATTCTACATGATGGTGATAATACTAGTTGCCAACTTCTTAATCGCGATCGTGCTCAGCGGTGGCTCGGCAGACGCTCAGGAAATCATGGGTGACGTCACAGTAACGGAGATCACCGCAGGAGGCGCGATCAAAGGCTGTGCCGTCGAGTACACGTCCATTTCACAAGACCACATATATAAGAGCGGCGCTCCGGTCGGCCTCACCGGGACGTTAGCTTGGATGCTTGCCCCCAAGTTGGGTATTGCCCTCGCTACCAAAGTGCTGGCCGCCGACATAGATGTTACGCAACCGAGTCAGCTTGCGCCGTTCAAAGTCGAGCACGGCTTCGCTCGGATCAATGACAGACTATTGCAGGTAGAGAACCGCTACGAATGCGAGAAGCCTACAGGTTTCTGCGGTGCGTCGGGATTCGAGACGGCGATGAGCACTTTCGAGGAATATGCTAAAGGCGGCGAAACCGTTGCGTTCGGCTTCAACCGAAAAATAGGCGGCATGGACGTGGTCATGTCCGTCAAACCCCTCAGTCTCGATCAAAGCACAAAGCTCAGTGCTTGCATGTTGAAGGTTTTGGAAGCCGCAAAGGACTTGGGGCCGAAGTGACTTGAACCACTGGGAACAAATTGGTGATAATCGCCGCTTCACGGGCCGTGCGCTCAGCCGGGGTAGCTGGAATCGCAGGGATTGGTCTGCCAGCACGTGAAGAAAGACGAGCCATCCACATCAACGGGGCAGCGAAGCTGTATCGCAAGGTGAAAGGACGCGCAGGATGAAACGTTGGCCAGTGCTCATTGTTGCCATGGCGCTTGCGCCGTTACCGACTGCGACTCGCGCACAAGATGCACTGTATGCGCTCGGCACCGACATCGGTGCGAAATACCTCTCGGAACATTCCAAAGACCTGTGGCTGTCGCTCAAGCTGCAAGAGTGCGGAAAGGAATCTGCATCAGCGAAGGTTGGACGCAATCTGCCCAACTCAGTGCGCTACGCGCTTTCAGAGCAAGGAAAGACCGAAAAAGAAGCGGACAACGTCGCCTTGCTCGTGGCGCAGATCACGCGGAGCTACTTGCTCGGCTATGAGGTCGGAGTACGTACACAACACCGTCGCTTGAACGACGACGGCAAGGCAAAAGAGTGCGCATCTGTGGTCGCTTCCGATTAAACAACTTCCTGCGCGACTTACCTTTTGCGCTTTCCCTCGCTGGCCTTGTCAGACTGCACGGACACTCCGACATGGCCTCTACACGACGGCGACGGGGCGCCTAAGGGTAATGCTGTATCAGTTGAAGCCTAATTGCCATTCCCGGCAATCAACTATTCGCATAACAACAATTATGGAAAGTAATATTATTAAACGTTGCCAGATCAACAACGCAAAGAAAAGCAAAGCGACTTAGCCCGTACACTTTGCCCGGCACGATGCGGCGGCCCGTTTCGACGCACCTACCTACTATATTTGGCGGTCGCCCCTTGGATTCCGCCGCTATCTGTTGCGATCGCGCAGGAATTGAGCGCAAAAAATCCAATGAAATCAGCCACGGTGCTTTTGTAAGCCTGAAGTCGCGGAATGAAATCCTGCAGGCACTATTCTGCACTGGATTGCGCCGGAAAAGACTGTGCGTTTGCGAAAATCCTCAACAGCCCCGATCCTCAATTCACCCTTCAACCAAGAGGCTCCAACCCATGCTCAAGCGTGAACACTACTCACCCGTAGCGATCGCGATGGCCAACGAAGCGATGATGCCGACCGGCACAGATCGCCTGTTGCCGCTGCCAGTCGTTCTCCACATGACGAGCCTGTCGAAATCCAAAATCTACGCGGACATTAGGGCAAATCGCTTTCCGCCGCCCGTGAAGCTGGGACCGAAAAAGTCGGCTTGGCGCACGTCGGATATTCAGAAGTGGCTAGCCGGACGCGCACCCGCGCGAATCGCAGCCTGAAAAACAAACGAGCCGCCAAGCATGTCCAGTGCTTGGCGGCTCAGTAATTTATGTACCAGTGCGAATGAAAGTCTGTCGCAAACCCACTAATAAAACTCTTCAAGCCGCGGAGCAACACCGCGGAATTGTGGCGTGCGCGTTCGGTACCTTTGTTCGCTCAACAGAGCGAGTAAGCCGATGCTTGAAAATCTCCCCCCTTCCCCGCTCAACGTAGACGGGCCCTTAGAACGTCGACCGCCCCCGTTAAGAGACGACGATCCCCTATTTCGCGGGACCTACGACCGTCTCGACGACACATCGTTCTTTCGCGAAAACAAAGGCCGCGAGTTTCGTATCATCACACCATGTGGAGGCGATCTGCGCCGGGCAAAGCTGGCGCCAGCGCCTAAAGGCTTCCGCGCTGTCTACATGGCCCGCTGCAAAAGTTGGGACCCTAGAGACGCGGTAGCGGTCTGCTTCCACTGGCCAGTCGCAAAGACCGACGCAATCAACCGCGCGTCCGATGATACCCTCTACGACCTCTACGAAGCGGCCTTCGATGCTCAAAGCGACCGCGGCGGCTACTTGGGGGCGTGGTGATGAAATCGCTGGCACTCAAGACCGCGAGATCAGGCGATGAAGCGGGGCTCAAAGGTGGCTTCAAAGTCACCCCCCTACTCCCCGGCACCAAAAAGCCCTTCTTGCGCGACTGGCAAAAAGCCCCTTTCGACGCACTCGACGTTTTGGAAATTTGGGATTACGGCGACCAGCACGGCGTCGGCATCGTTACCGGCGATGGATTTTTTGTTCTCGACGTCGACGTGAAGAATGGCCAGCCCGGGGCTGAATCCTTGGCGCGGATGATTGCCGTGCACGGCCCTCTCCCTGCCACGCGAACCGTGCGCACGCCTTCAGGTGGATGGCACTACTATTTCGCTACACCGCCCGGCCGTACCGTTTCGAACGCGAACAAGGGCCTTCAAACCCGTTTCGGGGAAGGTCTAGATATTCGCGGTGTGGGCGGCCAAGTGGTTGCCCCTGGCAACATTTACGACGGCAAACCTTACGCTTTCGAGCGTGAAGGGCGGATCGCCCCCGCGCCCGAATGGCTACTCGACTGCCTAGCACCCGCGCCGGTTAAGTCCGAAGACGCCGCTAAGGTCGTTTGCGAAACCGATCGGCCGGAAGACCTCGCCCGTTGCCGGATGTGGCTGGAAAACTCGCCGGATGTTTTCGAAGGCGGTCGCGACGACGCCGCCTACAAGATGGCTTGCCGCTTCCTAAATCTCGGCGCCAGTCCCGAGTCGTGCCGCGAACTTTTGGAGACGTGGTCTGAGAAGAAGTGCCGCCCGTCACTGACTGACGACGACCTAGACCGCGTTGCAGGAAGCGCCACGAGAAATCTGCAAGACGCAATCGGCCGCGATAGTTTCCAAGCCGCCGCGGCTACGTTCGGTGAGATCGAACAGCCACCCGACTCGGCGCCGGTCCCGGCGCGAAGTCTAATAGAATACCCTGACGAGATTTCAGTAGACGCAATCCTTAAGGCTCAAGCGCAATCAATCGTGAAGGGTCTTATCGCCCCGGGCGACGTCGGCATCATGTACGGGGAATCAACCGCCGGTAAGAGCTTCGCTCTTGTCGATATCGGCTTTCACGTTGCACTGGGCCGCACGTGGGCGGGACTTCGCGTGAAGCAATCCGCGGTTCTCTATATATGCCTTGAAGGCGCACCCGGCTTTCGCAAGCGCGTTGCAACAGCCCGGGACAACATCGGGAACCCGGGAAAGTTCTTTGCACGAATAACGGTGCCAGTGTTCTTGTCGGCGAAGTCGCCGGACGAAACCAAGAAGTCGATAGACCACGTACTTGCCGCCCACTCGGAACTTATGGGCGCCAGTGGCGCGCAACAGAGCCTCATAATCATTGATACGCTGTCCCGGGTCATGGCTGGCGACGATGAGAACAAGGTCGAAGACGTAATGAATTTTCTCACTCGTTACGTTGGCGAAATCCAAAGGGCGACCGGGGCGGCCGTGGCCATAGCGCACCACACGAATAAGCTAGGCGACATACGCGGCTCGACGGCGATCAAAGCTTCAGTCGACTTTGTAATTCATGCTCGCAAATCGAATGTGGTCGAAGACAACAAGAAACCGGCGGCCAATAACGCCGACCCTTCGGACGTTCGAACGCTTTTCGCGGAAAAAGTAAAGGACGGGGAAGAAAAGACGATACTGAAGTACCGCTTAAAGCAAATTCCGCTCGGCACAGACCCCGACGGCGACTTAGCGTCTTCATGCATCATCGAGCCCGTAACAGAAACGGCCGACGCCCGCGCGAAAGAGTGTTTCGATGCTACCGGGCAGCTAATGGCCAAAGCCTTCGCGACTAGCGTTCGGCTTTCGCCCCGGAAGAATGCGTCGAAGGACCCGAACGGCGTCGAACGCTACGCCCCCAAGTGGCTTGTTAAAAATTATCGCGGCGAAGCTGATTTCACCGTCGAGGAATTCGAGACGGCACTCGCCGGGCATATAAATTTTTCCATCACGATCGAAGATCAACCGGATTCAAAAGGCGAACTGCGGCCGGTGTATGTGCCGTTCAAGGTGCCCTCCGGCGGTTTTCCGGCGGTTCCCGATCCCGGCGGTTCCGGCGGTTCCGCGGCGGTTGACGATGAGACCACCGGAGACCAATGAAATCAGCATGTTAGACCACTTCCGGCGGTTCATTTTAGCGGCGGTTCTCAGAACAACCGCCGGAGGCCCGATTTCATTGGGTTCCGGCGGTTCCGGCGGTTCTTCCCTACTACGTAGGGCCAGTGGCGGCGCCTTTTGAGCGCGCCGCCTGCCTGTCCCGTGGGGCGAATTACGACTTTCGGAATTTCAATTTAAAATTTGTCGGCACCCCCTGGCGGCGTCGACTTACTTTTTTCGTCAGACTAAATTTTGTCCGGTCCCATCAATTCAAATTCTGTCGCACCCCACCGCGACGAATGTTTTTCGTTAGTCGTCCCCCGCTGGCGACGAAGCCTCGCCGAGCGATCGAAACCGCGCCGACCGGCACCCCGCACCGCCGATAGCCTCTAGACTTTTGCCCCTTGCCCGCTGGCGGGCGATCTGAGACGGGCCGCTACCGTAGGCGCCCCACCGCGCGGCCGCGCTGTACGGCCTTCTATGTGGCCGCGGCAAAAGTCGGCCCGATTAAGTCGAATTTCACGAAAATGAGACGCCGATTAGGCATGTATTTAGTTTCACGCCGATACAGTGAGCGCGGTCGAAATTCGATTTTCGGCTATTGTGAAAAAGCGAACCCCGGAACGCGGTTGCAACGCGCCCGGGGCTCTAGGCTCAACAGTCTGCGTTGGAGACGTCGAACCATGTCACCCGTTACTAACGGTCTTGCACCCCGTCGCATAGGGGTAGCAGGCGCATTTTTGCTTATTGCCGCCAGCGCCGCGCTTGGCGCCTACTTCGGCTACACCGTCGGCGCTCATGTTCACGTCGCGCTTGGGGTTGTATTCGCAGCCGCGGCGCTCGGCGGTGAACTTCTCAAACCACTCGCCGTCCAAGGCACGTTCGATAGTTTCAGGTCGCGAGAATGGATGCGTGGCCTTTCGTGCACGGCGCTGGCGGCGGTGTGCATCGTCTACAGCCTTGCCGCCGAACTGAGCCTTGCGGCCGGTAGCCGTGGCGATCTGGCCGCGACCAGACAAGCCGCGGCGGACACCGCCAAGGTATCCCGTGATCGCCGGACACGCGCCGAGGCCGAACTGTCCGCTTTGGCGCCCGCGCGTCCGGCCGAAGTCGTCTCGCCGCTCATTGCCCGCCTGAAAGCCTCACCGGCCGGACGGGATTGCGAACGGCCGTCGACGTCCGCGGCCCGTCGGGCTTGTGGCCAGATCGCCGACCTTGAATCCGAGGCAGCACGCGCCAAGCGCCGGACGGAATTGGAAGCCGTCATCGCGGACACGACCGCCCAACCGACGGACGGCCCCGCCCCGATCGCCGACGCCGACCCGTTGGCGTCCGCTCTTGCCTCATATGCACGTGCGACCGGACACGACGTCGAGCCGGACACGATCGCGCCTTGGCTGGCGCTCATTCCCGTGTTGTTTCTAGAACTCGGATCGGCGCTCGCTCTTGTTGTCGTGCGTGCGCTCGGCGATCCGACCCCGCCCCCAGCGCCGAAAGCCAACGGCGAAGGGCCGGTCGATGACACCCCGGCAAGCGAACCGCCGCCCGCCGCTTCTGAGCCGGTGCCGGTTGCGGTTTCGCGTCCGAAAACCCCGCGCCGAACATCACGCGGACGCCGAGACGCGGCGGCGAATGTTATTGATCTAGTGAAAGCCCGCGGCGGCATCGTCGAAGGCGGCCAACGCGAGATCGCGCGGACGCTCGGCATATCGAAGTCGCGTGCGAATGAAGTCTTAAGCGATCTGGCAAAGTCCGGCGCACTGGAAGTCGCGACTAGCCGGACGGGTACGACTGTGAAGCTGGCGACCGGCTAAGATTCACTTGCTCACGGCGAGGGCCGCCTCAACGTAGTCGAGCAAACCGTTCCGAGGTGGCGCACTGGCATAGCGCTCAAGTGCGTTCCGCGGGATGGGGTGATTAGCAGCCTGGAGTGCAGCCGCAATTCGAAGGTTGCTATATCTGAACGGTGGCAACGGACAACCGACCGGAAAGGCGCGCGGGAAGCGATCCAACCCCGGCATCCCTAAAGTTTTGCCGAGGTAAGCCTCTATCCCGTCCAGTTGAAGCGCCGACCACACCGGCAGAACGTGCAGATACCCGGTGTACAACTGGCCTTGCAGATAAGGCCGATCTCTCAAATGCTCCAGCCGACGCCGAGCGAAGTCGTCTGTCTGCCCGACGTGATCGATAAAATGGGGAAGCTCGATTACGTAAATGCCTTGCTGCGCAGGCGGTTGGTCGCCGAGAAAAAACGTCTGCCAATTCGCGTACATTTAGTACCTCAAATCTTGAGTTGCCTTTCTCCCTCTAGCCAAATGCTACAGCGATTCGCGGTGGTGCTGTCACCCGGCCCGCGCGGCTGTAACAATCTCGCAACCGGCCTTTGCGGTCTGACCGTTGACGAAGCCCATATTCAGTTCGCGAAACTTCTTTCGGCCCGACGCGGGCACAACGTCATAGACCACGCGGAACGTACTTCCGATCTTCGTCCCGCTTTTGCCGTATAGCTCGCACGCGATCGCAACGTCTTTCCATGCGACGGCCGACTTATTCTTCACAGTCACACTGTCGAGCATCATGATGTTGCCGAAACCTTGAAGCGACCACTTGAAGTCGGCGACCTCAAGATCGCGATACGACGGCCCCGGCGTCGTGACGATCCGGCCGGGCGGCGCTTCGCTTTGCCAACCGTACACTTTGGCATCGCTGGCGGGCTTTTCGGGTTCGTTCAACGCGCCGAAGGCGAAGATGGCCAGCACGACAAAGGGCCATTTGCGCCAGCGGCGCGAAGGATTCTTCGGCGGCAAAGGCAGTGGCGTTCGGTTTTGTGCTTGGACGCGCCGCCTAACGTCTGCAATCGCGTGTTCTAAATCCATAAATAGCCCGCCGATTGAAAATGCACGCTCGACGGTAGGTGATTCGCGACGCTCGACGCTATCGCCTCATGTAGTTTCGGTCGCGAATGTTCTCGCGACGCACCGCCGACACGCTGGCACGAACCACGCCCGGCTCACGTGCCGCGAACACCTGCGACGCGACCCGCTCCATTTTCGCAATCGTCGCATCGGTTGCGTCGCCGTCAACGTGAATGGTGACGTTTGTAACGTTAGCGCCACCACCACCAGAACCGCCCGCGACGACACCTAGCGATCCATCAGCGCCGCGCTTCAATGGCAAGATAGCTTCCGGCCCCGCTTCACCGGCAATCCCTTTCATGCCGCCCGACGTGAACTGTGCCGGGCTCGATAGAACGCCACCCTTCGCGAACATAAACCCGGATGAAAGCGACGACGCGAAGCCGCCAAAGTCGGTTGAACCAAACGAGCCCGCAAACGAATTCGAAAGGCTATTTTGCAGCGGGCCAAGAAGCGTCGCCTTGGCGATCACTTCCACAAGGTCGGCGGCTACACCGCGCAACGTATCTTTGAAACTCTCACCCGCCTTGGCAGCGTTGAAGAACCCGTTCGTGAGGGTCGACGCCAGATCGTCGGCGAATTGCCGGTTGAGATCGATCAACCGCCGATGCTCTTCGTACTGGCGTTCAAGTTCGAAGCCATTCTCGATCCGCTGGCGAAGTTCGGCCGCAACCAACGGCGCGTGCTTTTCCATTTCGGGAGTGATGCGTTGTTCAAGCTCCATTTGCTTCTCAAGCTGGCGCGCAACTTCGAATTCGCCGTTGAGCCGTGCCGTCGTCACAGCGTTGCGAAGGTCTTCGACCGCGGACAGTTCGCGCGTGCGCTCGATAATGCGGGCGATCCGCTTTGCTTCGCTGTCGTCGCCCGTAGCAGGCCCGAATGTCGGGCGGCGCAAGCCCTGGCCGTTCTGCGATCCTGTCAGAACGCCGCCGCCGCCGATCCGTGCGCCACTCTTGAGCAAGCCCGACGCCGAGCCCGCAAGGTCCGCGATTCCGTTGCCTTCCGACGGGCCGTAGCCCAGCGCGACACGAAGGCTTTCGGCCGACGTAGCCCCGGCTTCGCGCATGACGTCGATAAGGTCGCGAAAGGCGGTATGACCAGCGCGTGCGGCGTCGGCGATACCAGAAAGGCCGAACGCGAAAGCTGACAGGATGCCGGACCCGACCGGGCCTTCGATCGTCTTCGTAAGTTCCTTGACGAGATCGGACCACGATTCCGTGACGCCCATTTCCTTCGAAATACGTCCCCAATTCTCGGCGAAGCTGTTCGAAAGCAACGTGAGCGATTGATCTACGGTCGTGCCCATCCTGCCGAAGCGTTCGTCGGTCGATTGCGAGACGTAGAGCATGGCGTCTGCGACCGTCTGAGCCGTGATCCGGCCTTCCGACGCCAGCTTGCGAAGTTCGCCGATCGGTTGCCCGGTTGAATCGGCGAGCGCCCGCAAGACCTCCGGCGTCTGTTCGGCAATCGAATTGAATTCCTCACCGCGCAACGTCCCACTGTTGAAGGCCTGCGAAAGCTGGAAAAGCGCCGCCGTCACAGATTGCGCCGACCCGCCCGAAAGCGTGCCAAGCTTGGAAAGCGTCTCGGCGATCCGCACGGCTTCGGTTTGGTTGTATCCGAGGCGCTCAAGCGCCGCGGCATTACGGGCGTAGACGTCGGTCAGATCGTTGACCGGCACCCGCGCACGGTCAGCCGCGTTACCAATGGCCGCCATGATCTCTTGAGCCGAAGAGCCGCCCGTTCCAATCGCATTGAGCCGGGCTTCCAAGCGCGTGAAGTCGTCGGCGGCGCTGATAGCGGCCTTTCCAACGTCTAGAAGTGCTTTCGCGGCCATGACCCCGCCGAAAGCGACAAGCGCGCGGTTGGCGTTGAATAGCGATCGGTCGAACCGCTCGACGTGGCCGCGCGATCCGTCGAGTGCGCGATTAAGTTCGGCCGCACCGCGGCGGGCGCCGTCACTGTTGATCGTGGCAATAATTTCGAGTGTCATGGTCGGCGGCCTTTGCTGGCGTTTCGTGCCATCAAAGTACCAGCCGACCAAAAGTAAGACCAAAGCACGTTAATCGGTGCCTGTCGGCACAAAGGCTTTTCGCAAATGCTCTTGCATCAAAAGTTTTACTTCCGGTGTGACGTCGCGGCACGTGGCGATCGCTAGGTTCACGCGGTCCAGCGTCAACGGACCGGTCGTACCGCCGATCTGTGCGGCAACCACGTCCGCCATTCGGTAGCGGATCGCACCGCCCGGCAACGCGATCCAAGGCATGAACGTTTTGTTCCCCGCGCGACGCATGTTCGCAAGGTGCTGTTCCGAATATCGAAGATGCTCAGCAACTTCCGAAGCCTTCAATAAGTAGTCGCCGATAAGTTCGATGAGCGGCTTGTATGCGTCGGGCGCGTTTGGATAGACGCGGATCATGGCTGCCCCCTCAGGCGGCTACGGCGACTGACTGCGAATCGTGGCGGCCGTTCTTGATCGCAAACGACCGCCGACCTTTTGCCGTTCGCGTCCGCTTCACTTCGCGGGTCACGGCTTCCCACTCTTCGCGCACGCGCTCGGCGCGGCCACTGTTGTGCCAGTGATCGCGGGCAACCTCATCAAGCCGACGCGAAAGCGGTTCCGAAAACGTGCCGACGGCACAAGGCTTCATGCGGGGATTGGCCAGATACTCGGCAAGCCAACCCGCTTCCGCCGCCTGAGACGCTTCGATCGCGTCGGCCGCGTCGACGATGAAAGGATAGTCATTCGATGCGCACGACACGCGGAACGCGGCGCCGTCTTCGGTCGTGAGGATCGTGACGTTCGCGCGGATCGACTGGCAGAAGCGCACGAACGGAACGCGGACAGCGATAGGGAACGTGCGGTTAGAAATACTGTTGGCCATTTGAGCCTCCCTCTCAAGAATTCGATGGGCTCACGGTAGCCGATTCAAAGTAAATGAAAAGCCAATATAACAAGCAAAGACAACAAGTTAAGGACGCAAGATAGCACCAGAAATGATGCGAAGATCGTGCTGCTTTCTCTCGAAAATCGCACGATCAACGCCGCCTCAACACGAAATTCGTGTTGGCGTCGCCGGTTCGTTCGCGGCGGCTTACGAAATTCGTGTTGTGAAAAGAATTGTGGACGTCAACGCACTAAGCATTGAACGTCTCAAAACTTTGACGTCAGGCATTGACACTCTCACGACGCTAATAAAGTGGAGAAATTCTTTTAGCCCCACCATACTGTTGTCGCACTGTTGGCGGCGTCCTGTAAGATGGGACGGTCGGCTATCACACATCACTGCCGAACAGATACCGGCGCAGCCTCACGAGAACCCCATGGAATGGTTAGCGGCCTTACGCACATTGATCCCACTGTTCGTCGTCATAGTTGGGCTGTTCGTAGCCGCCTTGCTGGTTGAAAAGACAATCGCAGCAACGCTTGAAAGACGTGGCTGGAACACAGCCTGGATCGTTATTCCGGCTGGATTTGCACTTCTGTGTTTCGTACTGATTGGGCCGCAATACGCAGCGCGACACTTGCTATTTAATGAACATGAACGCTACGATCTGTTTGATCAGTGGGTACTAGGCAACGAGACCTTGTTGCGTCCGATAGACAAACTGGTAACTCGAGTAGACGAAGCCGCTGTGAAGACTTCTACAAAAAGATTAGAGGCGCTGAGTAAAATTTGCAGTGGCCAAAGCGTCGATACTCAGGACCTCAACCTAGGCATACCCTTGCCATCTTCGTCTATGGCTGGCCTTATCAAAGATTCTGGTGCTTGCAACCGACTGGCTGATCACAAAAAATACCACGAACGCGTTAGTGATGGATGGCTATCATCAAAAGCCTTGGCTAACGTGCCCTATCAAACCTTGTTTTCAAACTTCAATCCGTTACCGGGACCAATCCTAACTGCCGTCTCAGTCTCCGAGCTGAACACCAACGACCGCCGCGTATTCTGGATTCTCGCAGGTTGGAACTTAATCGTCATCACGTTCGTTATACTTTTCGCTCAACTATGGGCAGACCACATCTATAAATCTTTGAAAAGTGCAACTGCTCGGTTAGACGAGAATCCATGACGATTTTTAGGCGCCGCTTACGCTAGAGTCGATAGACATCAATCGAATGACGTTGTGCGCTTCGGCACCCGACACGATCCGTTCAAGGTGTGCGCCCCAAGCCGTGAGCGCGTCGCGCTTCTCTCGGTCGTAGCTGTAATGGTTATAGACCTTGCCCGTCACCGTGCCGCGCCGAACGCTCACGTGGTTCAAGACAAGGGAAATGGCGAACGGGTTCACACCGATTTCGCCCATTTGGGTTGCCGCAGTACGCCGTAGGTCGTGAACGCGGAAGTGATCCACCGCCAGCTTATCGCGCGCGCGCTCAAGTGCCTTCGTCGGCGCGTGAGCATCCATTGGGCCGCTTGCCGCCACGCGGAACTTGCCAGCGGCGCACGGGAACAGCCATTCGCAATCTTCACCCGCCAGCTTCCGCGCGTCGGCAATCAACGCCACTGCTAACGGACTGAGCGGAACGCGATGCGGTTCCCGGTTCTTTGATCGCTCACCAGGGATCGTCCAGACGGGCGCCGTGTCGTTCAAATCCAATTCGGCGCGGTTGATGCCGGTGACTTCGCCGATCCGTTGCCCCGTGGCCAATGAGATTTGCAGCGCCAGTGCGACCGCCTTCGTCATGGGTATGCCCGACGTCGCCCCCTTGGCGCCGAAAGAGCCGTCGGCCTTCCGTTCGCGATTGGGCTCAACTGGCGCACCGTCGAGCGCACGCCAAAGCGTCCTGATCTCTTCAACCGTAAGCTGGCGTTCGCGCGCTTTCTCACGTTTGATCGGCGGCGAGACGCCAACGGTCGGGTCGTACTTCAAGAGGTCGCGCGACACCGCCCAACGAAAGATGGCGCGCACGACTTCGAACACGCGGTTCGGCCGGTGCGTCATGCGGCGGACTTCGCCGACACCCTTCCCGCGCGCGTCCGGCTTGGTCGCCACCGCATCCAACAGAGCGATGACGTCACGCTTGGTCACGTCGCACGCTTTCATGTCGCCAATCTCAGGCCGTATATGGCGGTTCAACATGGATACGTCGTCGGCGAGTGCGCGCGGGCTCTTCGTCGGTCCGTGGCGTTCAAGCCATTCGTCAGCGACTTCGGAAAAGGTTTCGGCGGCGCGGCGGGCTTTCTTGGCTGCCGTCTTCTCACTGGCGGGATCGGCGCCCTTGGCCACCGCGGCACGGACGCCCAGCGCCCAGACACGCGCGTCGTCTAGGCTGTGATCGGGGCAGTTGCCGAGCGTGATCGTGCGCTTTGTCCCGTCGCTCACCCGCCGATAGCGGAAAGCCCACGTCTTCAATCCGCTCTTGGACACGCGAAGTTCTAGGCCGCGCACGTCGGCGTCGCGCCATTCGTTGCGTGTCGAACCTTCCGCCGCTTTGAAGGCGACGGTCTCGACGAAACGGGCGTTGAGTTTCTTGAGCGCCATTCTGGTACCCCAGGTTCGCCGGGGTACCAGTGGGGTACCAAAACGGCGGGGATTGAGCGGAACTTCGCTGATCTCTGGCGGACTATTCATTAACCGCGGAAAAACTAATTGCCTGAGATCACACGAAACTTTTGTTACCGCCTACCAATAGACGCAATGGGTTAAGAAATGTAGAGAACAGGCTCATAACCTGAAGGTCGTAGGTTCAAATCCTGCCCCCGCAACCACCACTAATTGCTCAGCCATGGTTGCCAGAGCATCTTGGTTTTTTGAACCGGCCGCCAGTCGCAGGATGCTGCCGATCTCCCCATAAAGATCGACCGTCATCTTCCCATCCACGGGAACCACAACGATTTTCTCTATCAAAGCCCGTATGGCTTCGGCTGCCTGCGGTCCGGAGTTGGGGTCATCCAGTGCCGCATGCAGATCTGCCACCTTCGACCGGTAGACGTCCGCCATCTTGGGGTTCAGCAGGACCTTTGGCTGCGGCGCGACCTCCATCTGGCTGAGGAGGATGTCCTCGCGAGCTTCGAGAGCCAACAGCTCGTCTTTCATTGACCGGACCAAGAACCCATCCCCGATCGCATCGACAATCTGGCGCAACCTCCGGCGAACCTTGGTCAACTCTGCCTCGATCGATGCCCGCTGGGCACCCGCGTCCATCCGGGCCTTGTTGACCTCGGCAAAAAAAGCTTCGCAGAACTCCTTGAAAAGGTCCGGCGCCATCAAGCGATGCTTCAGCCCAGAAAGAACGAGCTCTTCCAGGCTCAGCCTTGAAATTGCGAGCCTGTTCGAACAGAGGCCTTTGTTTCGAGCCGTGGCGCACCCGAGGTGCATCTTGCTGATCAAGACATATCCCCCACCACAACATCCGCACTTGGTGAGGCCGGACAGTAGGTAGCGAGGACGGCGGCGATCCCACGGTTCCTTTGCAGCGCCCGTAACGGTGAATGATACCGCCTTCTGTCGCGCCTTCACGCGCTGCCAGAGTTCATCCGAAATGATCCGTAGATGGGGAACATCCTTTTCGACGACATCTGCTTTATCGTTGTTGCGCGACCTTCTCTTACCGGTGGTCGGATCCTTGACGTACTTGAGTTTGTTCCAAACGAGCCGGCCGACATAGACCGGGTTGTTCAAAATGCCGACACCACGCGCCGTGTTGCCATGAATAGTTCAAGCCCCCCAGCCCTTACCGCGAGGTCCAGGAATTCCCTCTTGGTTCAACATGAACACGATCTTCCTCGGCGGCATGCCGCCAGCGTAAGCTTCGAAGATTCTGCGAACGATCTGAGCTTCCGACTCGTTGATCTGACGCTCTCCAGCGTCGAAGGTGCCATCAGGCTTCGGGGTACGAACCATATCGTAGCCGTAGGTGATCCCTCCCCCAGATTTGCCTGCCTCTACCCGGCCGCGCAGTCCACGATGGGTTTTCTCTGAGAGCTGACGGACGTAGAGAGCGCCCATTGTGCCTCCGAAGCCAATGTGAAGCTCGCTTATCCAGCCTTCGCTCAGCGTGAAGAGCTGCACCCCGTTGAACATGAGGTGCTTGTAGAAGTGGGCGAGGTGCTCCTGGTCGCGCGAGAACCGCGACGCGGTCGGTGTGGCGGTCGGTGAAGCACGTTCTGAAGTTGGCCGCTGTAGCGAGGCGTTTCTCCAATAGCTGCGATTGACCCTGGAGCGCCTTCCTTTGCCGCTCGTATGAATTGAGGTCAGCAATTGTACATCCGTATCGGTTTGACCGGGATCCGACACGCATCGGAAGTGATGAACGTCCATGCGGAACCGACTTAAGATGAGACGCGATGGTGCAAGTGCTTAGCTGCTATGCGATGCGGCTACCGGCGCTGATGTTGGCGGGATCGAATATGTGCATTCGTCCGATGGCAACCACTACCAACCATGGCTATATGTCGATGGCGCTCGAAGAGCTCTTAACGAGCGCTTACCGCAACTGGCCATGGCGGCGCGTGCTGTAGAGGAGTCAAGAAGTTGATTGTCTACATGTTCGGCAAGGTTACGACCATCCGCAGGGGTTAGCTTTTCTCTTCGTAGTTGCCCAAAGCGAGGACCTACGCAATGGCTCCGGTAGCAGACATGAATCGTCGCGCGGTGAGCATCCTTCCAAACGGGTCAGCGCATGTCCGCTAATGGGATGAACCGGAACCTCGCTATATCCTGCCCGTACTAAATTCTTGCAATTGAGGACATTCCCAGACGCAGCACGTTCTTCGCTGCGAAGAGAAATTTGTGGCTGTTGCATGCCCTGTCTACGCACCGAGGATCAGCCGCTTCCTCAGCTGCAACGGACCGCTTCACCTTCGAAAGCAGACATGTCAACTTTGGCGCTATGGGCCAAAAGCGTCAGAACTAGGCGCGGGGCGGATGCCGTGAAATATCGTTGCAAAGCGTCAAAATCCGCGTGTTGAAGTGTAGTTAATTCAAATATGACTATTAGAAGAAAACAATCGCGAAACTTGTTGTCAATGCTGCGCTGAACTTGAATGGTTTCGTACCGCAGATTTCAGCACTTGATAGACGAATGCGAGAGGCTCTTTTATTGTTTAGAGGAGTGATCAATCCTGTAACACCAATCCGCGCGTGGCGAATTATGAATCCGCTCCTGAACGCTTTGCAGCAGTGTCCGATATTAGGGGAGCGCGGGCTGAATATTACATTGGAGGATGCAACGACGGTGATCATCCGTCGTGGCGTTCACGTCCGAGGCCTTTGGAAGACCACGGGCGGAATTTTCGAGTTTTATTTTGCTGGATCGGCCGAACCGAAGCACCGAGCAAGCTCGCTAGATGAAGTCCGAGCGCTCACTGAGAAAGTATTCGAGCGGCGGACACGGCCGCGATCCTGAAGCGGCGCATGTTTTCGGTCACTTCATCTGATTGACCGGAAGCACGATAAAAATTGGAAGGCCATCTCGGATCTTTGACGGCGGACAAGAATGCAATCAACCTCTACTCGGTCGATCATGATTTGCAGGGTCATGTGCCTTGGCCATTGGATCGCGAAGTAGGGCAGATCCTCTGGTAATCGGATGCGGGCCCCGGAGGCTGATATATCTTTTAGAACACACTCAACAGGATCGCCAATTAGTGCGCAATAGAGCCTGGCAGGATAGTTCTGGAGCTTTCGAACGGCCTTGCGCCTGTTGATCCCACTCATAGTACCTCCGGTGCAAGCCTTCCTGTATGAAGACACGACAAGTGGAGCAGAACTCTATTGAAAGAACATCTCTGACGTAGCGACAAAGTGTTTTAAGTTTTGAGTAGGGTCTTAATTTCCAGGTAATACATGAGGGGCCTGGCAACTGCTCACGTGGGGCAGTTCTCAGGTAGCATCACTGTTGCTTGCCAACGGGGCAGCCAAGTGGCGCGCGGACTGCGCGGACCGATCGGCGCCGAGAAAAAGGGAAGGACGCCCCCTTCATTCCGGCCGGCACGGACTCTTTCCGGAAGGCCGATTTGGACCAGTGCAGAGAACGCCAAAGCTATTTTTTCACAGCGACCACGGTCTTTGGAGAGTTGGATCTTCTTAGGATAGACGATAGCGACTTTGCGCCGTTGATCGATATCAGGTTGTCAACTTGGGCGATGGCGCCATCGGGTCAGCAGGGACTAGGGGCCAAATTCGCAACATGTCGGCTTAGGGTCAATAGCGAGCTTCGTAACAGCTCTCAACAAGTCTGCTTTTCCCTCAGCAGCGAGCATGTCGCCCCCTTCATGACTGCTTCTCATCCGGCTGCCGACATCAACCTGCGGAGACCGTGAGTCAGCTGAGGGCCAGAAGCCGACGTCGTCAGCCCCGCTGACCATTCACATACGCGGCAGTAAGTTCGTGCTTGGGGGCTTCGAAGAGCTGGCGGCAGAAGTCGAATTCGATCAATGTGCCAGCACGCTCCTTAACCCAGAAGAAGGCCGCATAGTTTGCGATGCGCCGCGCTTGGGCGAGATTGTGGGTCACAATCACAACAGTGTAGCGGCCGCGTAGGCTCTCAATCAGGTCTTCAACAACACCCGATGACAACGGATCGAGCGCACTGCATGGCTCGTCCATCAGCAAGACTGCGGGTTCCAGCACGAGTGCCCGAGCGATGCAAAGGCGCTGCTGCTGTCCGCCGGAAAGGGCCAACGCGGGCGCGTCGAGCCTGCCATGGATCTCCGGCCAAAGGCCAACATCCTTGAGCGCCTTCTCAATCCGGGAGTCCAGTTCAGCGCGGTTCGTGAGGCCGTGCTCGCGCAAGGGCATCTCAAGGTTGCGCCGTATCGAAAGCGGGAACGGATTGGGCTTCTGAAAGATCATACCCACACGCCTCCGCAGGGCACGCACATCCAAGGTTGGATCACGCACGTTCTGCCCGTCGATCGAAATCAGGCCCTCGACACTGCAGCCTGCAATCATATCGGTCAGTCTGTTGATGCTCGATAAGAGACTTGTCTTTCCGCATCCCGACGGGCCAATGAAAGCGGTGATACATCCGCGATAGATGTCGAGCGTCACATCTTTGAACGCTGGCACGCCCTTATAGGACACGGCGAGGTCTTCGATTCGAATTTGGCACTCAGGCACGCAGCAGGTGGGACCCGCCACAATCGGACTTACAGTAAACGGCGTGGCAGGCGCGGGTTTGTTTTGGCCAGGCTCGCTGCCAGTAGACTTTGTCATGCTGCCGATACCCTTCGCGTCAATGCCCGGTCTGCCAAGGCGACTGCGATACCATTGATGATAATCAGAAGTGCGATAAGGACGAGAGCTGAAGCGTAAGCGTTCTTGTCACCTCCGGCGACATTCATGGTCAAATCATAGATGTGCACCGATATTGCCCGGCCCGAGTCAAGAAATGACGCTGGCATCCTGTCGACATACCCGCTGGTAAAAACTAGAGCCGCCGTTTCGGCCATCGCGCGCCCTATACCAAGCATTAAGCCGGCAATGAGAGCGGGAGCGGCAACGGGTATGAGAACGTGAATCAGGATGGTCGCCCGCGACATGCCGAGTGCCTCAGCACTCAACCGCCACTCGTCGGGGACCTGCCTCAGGCCAGATTCCGTCGTCCTGATGAGGATGGGAAGGATCATACACGCGAGGGTGAGGCCGCCTGCCAAAATCGAGAAGCCCAATCCCAGCCATACGCAAAAGAACGCATTCCCAAACAATCCGACGACGATTGACGGAACGCCCGCTAACACATCAAGGCTCAGTCCGATCATTTGTCCTAGCCGGCCTTCGCGCCTCGTGTACTCCGAGAGCAGCACCGCCGTCGCAAGGCCAAGCGGTGCCGCTACCGCTATCGCAACAAACAAGATCAGCAGAGTGGATGCCAGAATGGGAGCGATGCCGCCTGATCTTCCAGAACTCTTCGGAGTTGTTGTGAGGAACGTCCAATCGACCCGTGCGGCTCCATGCCAAAGCAGATCGAAGAGAAGCCAAAGAAACATTCCAGCGACTATTGCGGCTGCAAACCATGCTGCGGCTTGAAGAGAGAGGTCGCGCCATGCCGCACGCGGGCTGCTCAAATCGAAGGCACGGCTCTCACGCATGGACAATCTGTCCCCCGCTCCGCCGCGCGCCTGCAGCCAAGGCAAGAACCAACGCCGTCAACACAAGACCAGATACAAACAATGATGCGCGGTGGTCTCCCGTCGCATAGGCCATTTCGAGCGCGATGTTGGCCGTCAAGGTTCGGACCGGATCAAATAACGAACTTGGGAGTTGGACCACATTCCCGCTCACCATTAGAACTGCCATCGTTTCACCGAGTGCGCGGGCGACTGCTAGAAGGATGCCCGCATAAATGCTTGCCGCAGTTGCCGGAAGCGCAACCCGCAAGATGGTGGCCTCCTTCGAGAGTCCAAGCGCTGCCGCACCCTGCCAGTATGTCATCGGTACGGCAGCCAGCGCAGCCTCGGTGGTCAATGCCACAGTCGGCAGTATCATCAATGCTAGAATGATGCTGCCAGCTAGGAGGCTCGTTCCGGGCGGCGACACCGCAAGGATGAGCGGGACAATGACGGTCAACCCCCACAAGCCCAGCACAACCGATGGAATTCCGGCAAGAAGTATGATCGCCCAGCGATACATGCGGGATATCAATGGCGGCGCATAGAAACGGCAGAATAAGGCCGACGCCACACCGAGCGGCGCTGCAATGATGATCGCGAGTGCCGACATCGCCATCGATGCGGCCAGCATTGGCAACAGTCCGTAGGCACCTTCGGTCGGATACCACCCATCACTGCGCATGAACTTCGAGAGCCCAGCATTCTGGATGACAGGCCAGGATTCTTTGGCGAGAAAGACCAGAATCAGAAGAAGGAGCCCAGATGCGATCAACGCGGATGCAGACAGAATCCAAAACAGCCTGGCGTCACGGGAGCACGGGGACAAAAAACTGCTCCTTTACAAGATCATGAACCGCTGCCGATTGTGCAAAGTCGATGAAGGCTCTGACCACGCCTGATGGCTCGTCTTTCGTAACTAGTGTGAGCGGGCGTGCCAATGGAAAGCTTCCGTTCTGAATATTTTCAACGGTTGCCGGTATACCGTTCATGCTCAAGAGCTTGACCGAAGTGCCTTGCCCGGCCTCGAATTCGGCGGTTCCCACCGATACATAACCGATGGCGTTCGGGTTGCCTGCAACAGTCTTGATGCCCTGCTGATTGTCACCGATGATCACCTGGGCCTTGATGTCGCTGGCCTTCAATTTGAAATGATTGAGGAATAACTCCAGGGTCGAGCGTCCGTCTGCCTTGTTGACCACGGTGATGGGTCCTGCTTTTCCGCCGACGGCGCTCCAGTCTGTGATCTTGCCTAGGAAAATGTCGACGATCTGCTGATCGGTGAGCGAACGCACCATGTTCGCGGCGTTCAATATGATCCCAATTCCGTCACGGGCAATCGCGGTGCCTTTGAGATCCTTTTCCTCGTCTTTCAGGCTCCGCGATGCCATGCCTATGTTAGCAAGCCCCGATCGGGCGTCGTTGATGCCACGCGAAGATCCCCCGGTCTGTACGTCGATGCGAACATCCGGGTTCTGTTCCTCGAACCGCTTGCCAATTTCAGCGACGAGCGGCGCTACGGTGCTTGATCCAGTTATAACGATTTTTTCTGCTGCATTGGCTGTGAGCGACATGCCGAACAGAAAGCCACCACAAACTGTCAGCGCGAGAAGGCGTAACATTAAAACTTACTCCCTGCAGTCTACTAACCGATTGGCTCTGAGCTTACGTGTGTCGTAGGCGTGCAGTTTCAGCGACAGTGCCAAAACATGCCGATGCCGATCGAATAACACACTGGCTCGGCAAACTGTTACGTCCGGTTGGGGTCAAAAGTGAGCTTCGCCAGCCGCTCTCAGCAGGTCCGGTTTCCCCTCAACGGCGTGCATTATGTCCTCTCATGGCCGCTTCTCACTCGGCTGCCGACGTCGAGGCGCGTTGAGCAGGAGTCGGCTCAGGGCCAATTGCGGTCGTTCCCAAATCGAGCGGGCCGAGGCTTGTGACCGGACCAGAGTTCTTGATCAGTCCCGCTTAACCGAACGTACGAGAATGGCCAGAGGCACAGCCACTATTACGACAATTGCGAGAAGAATAGTCGAACCCTCATCACTGGCATTTATTAGTTCGCCAGTTTTTTCGACGCGCGAGTCTGACCCAAAAATCGCAGCCATTGTGAGCGCTGTGCCCATTAAACCGATTACTGCAAGTAGGAGCAGTATGGCTACCAAAAAAACGTCCGGCGAGCCTGACGTCTCCTGGGCGACCGACCAACCCATAACGGCTGAGAAGCTGGCAAGTGGTACACCCCACAATAACATGCAAATACGCAGAAAAAGATGATCTGAGGTCAATCCGCGAAGGTATTCCCGCAGTGTTTTCAACGCTCTCTCTCCGGACAACACGAAAACGTTTGTTTTATGTGGTGTTGTTTATCCCAATGACCAGGGTGGAATGATTTAACAATGGCGCGTCAAATCGGGGCACTCACTTCTGCTAATGGGATGGACCGGCTGCTCCCCTTAAGCTGCAGGTTAGGCTGGAAGCCTCACCTGCGAACCAAAAGAGCAGCACTCATGCCTCGCACATCCCAATCAGCTTCCGCAGCATTGACTGCCATTGGCGTGGATATCGGCAAGGATGTCTTCCACATTGTCGGGTTTGATCGCGCCGCTAAGATTGCGTTACGGCGCAAGATCAAGCGCTCAGCCCTTGTGGAGACCTTCGAGGCGCTGCCTCGTTGCGTCGTAGGGTTGGAAGCTTGCCTCAGCGCACACTTCGTGAGCTGCACGTTACGGCAGCTTGGGTTCGAGCCCCGCATCATCCCTGCCAAGTACACGAAGCCCTTCGTGAAGGGTCAGAAGAATGACTATAACGATGCCGAAGGAATAGCCGAGACTGCGATGCGACCGAACTTTAAGACGGTTGCTGAGAAGAGCCAAGAGCAACTGGATTTGCAGGCGCTCCATCGGGTTCGTTCGCGCTTGGTGTCGCGCCGAACGGCAACAATCAATCAGATCCGGGCCTTCCTCATCGAGCAAGGCATTGCAGTTCGCACAGGCGCCCGTGCCTTGCGGAACTCGCTGTTCGCTATTTTGAAGAACCGCGAGAGTGAGATTTCTCCCCGAATGACGAGCATCATCGATGGGCTTTATGAGGATTGGGTTTCGCTTGATAAGCGGATTGAGAGCCTCACGCTTGAGATTGAGAAGATCAGCGAGGTTGAGACGAATTGTGAGCGTTTGATGAGCGTGCCAGGCATAGGCCCGTTGATTTCGACGGCTACGGTTGCCGCAATCGGCACAGGCGAGGCCTTTGACCGGGGTCGCGATTTTGGGGCGTGGCCCGGTTTGGTGCCGCGCCAGTACAGTACTGGAGGCAAACCGATCCTCGGGCGCATTTCTAAGCAGGGCAATCGCTATTTGCGAACACTCTTCGTTCAGGCTGCGCACATCATTCTGATGCGGCCGAAGAACTGGCTGAAGTTCGCCTTCGGCCGATGGTTGGAGCATGCATCAACGCGCATGCACAAAAACAAGCTCGCAACAGCTCTCGCCAACAAGCTTGCTCGCATTGCCTGGAGCATCCTGCGCAATGGTGGGACGTTCGGCACACAAATACGCACGGCAGATGCAATCTAGCCGGTAGCAGAAGTTCGCGACTGAGATGACTGCATGGAACGGATCAAGAAACGCCCGCAACGTCTGATGACCCTTATGGCTACTTGCAGCCTTTCCGCTAATGAGACCACTGGCGCGTGCGTATTCCCATCATGGCCACGGCCCGCGAGCCGATCAAACAGGCCGGATACATATTAGCGACTTCCGTTCTCCACGGCTAAATCTCTCTTGCGGACCGCAGCCGGTCCATACATTTGGGTCAAAAGCGCGCTTTGCCAGCCGCTCTCAGCAGGTCCGGTTTCTTCTCAACAGCGTGCATGATGTCCTCTCATGACCGCTTTCCACTCGACTACCGACGTCGACGCGCGCTGAGCAGGAGTCGGCTGGGGGCCAGAACCAGTCGTGTGGCACCCCAATGGCGATGCCCGCTCCTACTCCAAAACATCGAAATCCAATCGCGTCGCTGAGGACATCCTATCGTTACCGTTAGGGCGGGGCACCCTCAAACCCGCATCTCCCAAATTTCTACGTCTCATCTGAGCGAAAAGACAGCATACTTGATGTTCTGGACATTAGTATACGCGTTCAATATATTGACTTTTGAATTTCATCGGTGAGCAATGATGATTATAGCGGCACAGATGCGCGCGGCGCGAGCCCTGCTTGGAATTGACCAGCAGGCGCTGGCGGATCTCGCCGGTGTATCGCTGCCAACCATCCAGCGCATGGAGGCAAGCGAAGGCAACGTGCGAGGAACAGTCGACACGTTGGTGAAAGTGATCGCAGCTTTTGAACTCTCAGGGGTCGAGCTGATTGCGGAGAACTCGCCGAGCGTCGGGTCTGGACGGGGAGTGCGCTTTAAAGTTGGAGCAAAAGTGAAAGCCACCAAGCATCCGCGCACGCCCAAGACCAAGAAGGGCGCGCTCGCGCGCCTTGAGTAAAAACCAACACTGCGACGGCGACCGCCAACCGATACTGACGATCCCGCCGCTCCCGTAACAAGGAGACGGAGCTATGGATGTGGCAGCGATCAACACTAGGCGACGGCCCGAACCCTCTTTCGCGGAACTATTCACCCCAAAGCTTGTGATGCTCCTGCGCGAAGGCTATTCGGCTGCCGACTTCCGTGCGGATGCCCTCGCAGGACTGACGGTGGCGATTGTGGCGTTGCCGCTGTCCATGGCAATTGCCATAGGTTCGGGCTTGTCGCCAGACAAGGGCCTGTTCACCGCAATCGTCGGCGGATTTCTCATCTCTGCGCTAGGCGGCAGCCGCTTTCAGATCGGCGGTCCCGCAGGCGCGTTCATCGTTCTGATCGCCACTATCGTCGAACGACACGGCTACGACGGATTGGTTCTGGCGACGCTCATGGCCGGCGTCATGATGGTTGCGGCCGGGTTTCTGCGGCTCGGGACTTACATCAAGTACATTCCCTTTCCCGTCACGGTGGGCTTCACGGCAGGCATCGCGGTGATCATTTTCGCGAGCCAGTTGAAGGAACTTCTGGGCCTCGACATCGCGCACGAACCGGCGGCGCTTCTGCCCAAGCTCGACGCTATCTGGACAGGCCTCGGTACTCTTAAGCCCTCGACCGTAGCGCTCTCGCTGTTCGCCATCGCCACAATTGTCGGTCTTCGCCGTTTGCGGCCAAGATGGCCCGGTATGCTCATTGCGGTGGGCGTGACTGCCGGGCTCGCCGCGGTCTTTCACCTCGACGTGGCGACCATTGGCTCCAAGTTCGGCGAAGTTCCACGCACCTTGCCGCTGCCATCCTTGCCGAGTTTCGAGTTGGCCATGATGCGCGCTGTGCTACCGGACGCCATCGCTATCGCTTTGCTTGGATCGATTGAAAGCCTTCTTTCGGCGGTGGTCGCTGACGGCATGTCCGGCCGCAAGCATCGTTCCAACTGCGAGCTTGTTGCGCAAGGCGCTGCCAACATCACATCCGTTATGTTCGGCGGCATGTGTGCCACGGGAACCATCGCCCGCACTGCGACCAATGTCCGTGCCGGGGCGCGTACCCCCGTTGCAGGCATCTTACATGCGGTCTACATCCTGCTGTTCATGCTGGTCGCCGCACCGCTTGCCGCTTACATCCCGCTGGCCAGCCTCGGCGGCGTGCTGGCGGTCGTGGCCTGGAACATGGCCGAAAAGGAAGAGTTCGCGAGTCTGCTTCGCACGTCATGGGGCGATGCTACTGTCCTTATGGCAACGTTTCTGCTCACGATCTTTGAGGATTTGACTGTCGCTATCGGCGTCGGCGTCACCTTGGGCGCATTCCTCTTCCTTCACCGCATGGCCGAGGCGGTCGAGATCGAAGGAGGTGGTTCAATGATCGCTGGCGATGAAGCAGACACGACCGGTGTTACCCGCACGGCCTATAAGCCGCAGGCCTTCGACGGCGGCGCGATGGTCTACCGCATCAGTGGCGCGTTCTTCTTCGGCGCGACGGCAGCCGTCAGCGCTGTTCTGGATCGGATTGGAACTCACCCGAAGGTGTTCGTACTCGACTTTACAGATGTGCCTCTGGTGGATACGACCGCCGCCAAGGCCCTCGAAGCGTTCGTCCACAAACTCAATCACAGCGGCACCCAGGTCTATTTTGCCGGTGCACGTCAATCCGTTCGCCGGACTTTGCTGTTCGCCGGACTCCGCAAGCCTCTCGTGAATTACGCGGCAACAGCTGACGATGCCGTTTTGCAATCGCGAGTAGCGCAGTGAGGGTATTCTCCGGATAAGAGCCCTATCGTACCGGGCTGCTGGGATTGCCGACGTAGACACGGGAATTCTGTCGAGCCTGTCTAGTCTAAGAATTATCGCCCACCAGACATCTACCGCTCACCTTCCCAGGTCTGCTCAGGGTCAGTTTCGACAATTAGGTCATGTGTCGGCACGTCTGCTCACTCCTTCATTGCAGACGGAAGGCGCAATTCGAAAGCAACACACCGGCGACATCATCGGCGTCTAAGCAGCTGAAATACTTGAACTCTGTCCGCGCCAAATGTCCTCACCACTACGTAAGTCCGCATCACCAACGACTGCAGCCGCTCTCCCCCAAGCCGGCAGCAAGGCGCCCTTGGAGCTAATGATCCAGACATGAGGAGCATCGCTCAAACGAGCGAGGCCGCTGATACCCATTCGGCGGACGCGCTCTTGGCGAGCAACGTGGCAAGCTTAGGAGGCACACCACTGGCGATTACCGCAATGGTCCGAAACCGCCCGTCGAGCTGCAAACGCGACGGGCCAGAGCGGTATCGGCCAACGGTGGTTCATCACACTACCGGTGCTCCCCGCGCATCAAATTCAACACCGGCCTCCATGAGAAATGCTGCGAAGCGTGCAATTCGTCGACTGCCCAAGTGTGGCCGTCATCCTGTCCCAGCTGGCAATCCGAGCCAAGGACCGCACGATCGCAATCACGCCGCGATCCCTGTTCCGCGCGAAACAGCGGTCGCACTCGCCTCAGTAGTACCTCCTTGGACATTCCTCCGGGCTTCTGTTCAATGGAGCGTACCCAATGACCCTGCGGACCGCACGCGAGCGGGTGATTCAGACCCTGGCTTACGAAGCCGGGGGATTGGCAGTCGCCACGCCGCTCTATGCGCTAGCATTCGGAATTGAAGCCGGCGAATCGGCACTTGTTCTCGCAGCCGTCTCGGTTGCCATGATGATCTGGTCGCCCATCCACAATACGCTCTTTGATCTTGTCGAGTGGCGCATGATGCGGCGTGTCGCGAGCGACCGCCCGCATTCCGATCGGGTTCTGCACGCGGTGTCACATGAGGTTACGGCAGCGGTCGTGACGGTGCCAATTCTCATGCTTCTCGGCGACCTCGGTTTTGTGGAGGCGCTTGTCGCCGATATTGGGTTGTCCGTTGTCTACACGATCTATGCCTATGCTTTTCACTGCTTCTACGACCGGCTGCGCCCCATCCAGCAGACTATCTCACACCAGCGAGGATGACCCGACATGGCTGACAATACCACTGCAATCGAGCAATTCGGCGTGCACCTGATGATTGACGGTTACGATGCCGATCCTGTGCGGCTGGCCGATCCATGTCTCCTCGAAGCCCTGCTGCGGGACCTTCCCGACCATATGGGTATGCACCGGATTTCCGAGGTCGTCGTCGTCGAGGTTGGGCCGAAGAACCGCAAAGACCCTGGCGGGATATCCGGCTTCGTGATGATCGCAGAAAGCCATTTCAGCCTGCATACCTTCCCGGCCCGCCGGTTCATTACGCTCGACATCTATACCTGTCAGAACAGCCTCGATACGGCTGCAATCACGGCGCAACTCGCCTCCGCCCTCGGACTGACCGACATGGATGTGTTCGTCCAGCCGCGCGGCTTACGCTATCCCAGCGAGAACCACCCAGGTATCCCTTCTGCGTTGGCCATAGGGAGCCCCCCATCATGCCCAGTAAATTCCCGCCTCAAAGGGGCCGATACGGACACACAGCCATTGTCAAAGCTGTCTGCCATGAGATGATGATGCGGTCTTAGAGCCGTCAGACATTCAGGTCGCAGCATACCGCCCATGTCGAAAGTTACCTGCACACATTGCTTTGCGGAAATGCCCGAAGCGTTTAGCTTTTGTGGGTATTGCGGCACCAGCCTTACAACGAAAGACGTCCAATCGACCCGCTCTGAAGCCGGCGACCTGCGCGACGTCACCATTCTCTTTGCCGACCTGAGCGGCTTTACTGCGCTGTCCGAACACCTGTCTCCCGAACAGGTTCGCGACCTGATGGATGCTTGCTTCGAAGGCCTCGGCGGCATCGTCACCGCTCACGGCGGCCACATCGACAAGTATATCGGCGACAGTATCATGGCACTCTTCGGCGCCCCCATTGCCCATGACGATGATCCCCTGCGCGCCGCCGAGGCCGCACTTGCCATGCAAGCATTCATGCGCACGTTCTCGTCGAGCCCCGGCGAGTCGCGCGACGGCATCGCCGCGCGCATCGGCCTGAATTGCGGAACCGTCTTCGCCGGCGCGATGGGCGCATCAGCCCGGCGCGATTATTCTGTGTTGGGCGATGCGGTCAATCTCGCATCCCGGCTCGAATCCGCAGCCGAACCCGGCACCATTCTCACCTCCGCCGATTTCAAACGGCGGGTCGACATGCGCTTTGCGTTCGGTCCACCTCGCAGTCTCACGCTCAAGGGCAAAGCACGCGCCGTTGAAGCCTACGAACTGCTGCACGAAAGGAGCCCGTCGCTCATCCGGCACGGCCAGGACGGTGAGCCTTTCGTCGGACGTCACAAGGAGTTGGAAGCACTCACCCGTCTGCTCGGCGACCGGTCTGCCACCCGGCGCTGGATCGAAATTCGCGGACCCCTTGGCCTCGGCAAAACGCGCCTTGCCAATGAGGCGCTCGCCAACTTCGCACCGGTCCGCCCAATCTTTGCCCCCTCAAGCACCGCGACCGCGCGGCGCCCCTTCACATTGCTGCGCCGGCTGCTCCAAACCATTTGGCGGGACCTTTCGGGCGAGCCTCAACAGGCCATCAACCGTGATGGCTTCTTCGAGGTCATGAGGCCGCTCACAGGCCCCCGGGACCGCACACTCGACGCCATCTGGTACGTGGCCGCCCCCGACAATCACGACAAAGCCGTCGCCGACACCGACACACTCACATTTCGCCTCACCATTGAGAGCGGCGTTGGTCACATCCTTGCAGCGCTCGCCGCACACGAGCAAAACTATATTCTGTTTCTCGATTCATTCGATCAAGCCGACGACGACACGCGCGATGTACTCAAGCGCGCCTACGAGTCCGCCGGTCAGCCCCTCCCGGCTGTGATCACCACCGTCCGTGGCGACGCAATACCCGCGCGCACGGCCACCGATCAGATCGATCTGGGCGCTCTCGACAACATGGCCGCACACGCGCTCGTCCAGGCCCTGACCGGCTCCGCCAGCATCTCCGAGCAAACACAAAGCGACATTGTCACACGCGGCGGCGGCGTGCCCCTGTTCATCTGCGAACTCGTCCGTGCCATCAGCGAAGACCTGAGGGATGCGCCCTCACCTCCGGGCACCGCCAATCACACCATTGTCCCTGGCTCGCTCCTCAGCGTCATGGTCTCACGTCTCGACCGCCTCGACCCATTCACGCGCCGCTTTCTGGCCATCTGTTCGGTTCAAGGCCCGGAATTCTCACTCAGCGTTTCCACCCGCGCTTGGGCGCTCACTGGTGGCGAGCGCATCGATCTCGACACCGTTATCACCACTCTGTCAGACCGTCAGCTCATCACGGCCACCAAGGACGATGCCGAACAGTACCTGTTCACCCAAGTCCTGATGCACAACGCCTGCTACGAACAACTGCTCCAGCGCGACCGCCGCCACCTGCACCGCTCCGTTGCAGCAGCCTTGTGCGACGAATCCGGCAGCGGTCGTCCAGCACCTCCCGAGACGCTGGCCCACCATTACGAATGCGCCGAACAATGGCTTGAAGCGGCGGATCATAATGTCTGCGCCGGCGACCAGGCTGCGGAGATTTTCGCCAACAGTGGTGCGCTGATGCGCTACGCCCGCGCCCTGAAGGCGCTCGAAGAGAGCGCGTCGCACGCCGATCCCGCGAGAGCCCGCGAGATCGAGAGAGGCGCCCACGGGAGCGCGGCCCGGGTCTGCCTGCGCGTCGGAAACTACCCGTCCGCCCAGTCGCATGCCGCGCGCTTGCTGGCCTTGTCGGACACGCCCGTTCAGATGGCGGAAGCCATGCGCTTGCAAGCCGCCGCCATAACGCTGTCGGGCGACCTCGCCCTCTCAGCCCGCATTCTGACGCAAGCCGCGACCACAGTGGATGTCACTTCCGCGGATCCCAAGTGGACTCGCGTCCGGCGCGACATCGCCCTCGACCGCGCCGAAGTCACCTTTCTGCGCGGCCACAATCACGACGCCGCCAACCTCATCCGCGAGGTCCGCCGCATTCCGGATGCCTCCGATGCCGACCGCATTCGCGTTGACATTCTGGAAGGCCGTATCGCACACGCTAACGGCCAATTCGACGACGCCTCCCGCCTCTACAGCGAAGCCTACAATGCCGCCCGGCACTGCGGCAGCCTCTCGGAAGAAGCCGCCGCCGCCAACTACATGGGAAACGCTGCACGCGACGCCGGCCGCTATGCCGAAGCCGAGACCAGCTTTCGCCGCGCCCTCGATGTTTGGACCCAGACCGGCAAAACCGAATCCATTGCCGGCGCGCACAACAACCTCGCCAATTTGGCCATGAGCCGAGGCGATGACGGCACCGCGAGCCACCACTACGGCCAAGCCCTAACAACCTTCAAGACCATTGGCCACACCGCGGGGTGCGCCATCGCGCTTATGAATCTCGCGATCCTTGCCAACGAACGCGGCAACCCCACCCATGCCATCACCTGCGCCGATGAAGCACTCGGCCACCTACGCACGTCCGGCAACCAAGCGCTCCTTGGCGTGGCAACGGTGATCAAAGGTGAGGCCCAAATCGAAGCCGGCCTTCTCTCCGGCGCGCGTGCGACCTTCGAGAGCGTGCTGACCTGTTCAACTCTGTCTGCCCAGCCACTCGCCATCGCTGGCGCCCAGCGCGGAATGGGACGCGTCGCTTTGGCCCTCGGCGAAATCGAGACAGCACGCCAATCGCTCGATCAGGCCGTGGCGCAATACGCCGCCTTGCGGCGCGTACAGGAGGAAGCCCGCACAAAGCTCTATCTCGCTCAGGCCCTCGGTCGCGCGGGCCGCCACAGCGAAGCGGCATCGACCCTTCACAGCGCCCGCCAGACGCTGCGGGACATCGGCGCCGAGCGCGATCTGGCCCGCAGCGCAAATCTCGTGCTCAACCCATCCGCTCAGTAGCTGACGCCGATTCCGACATAGTAGGTCTCCTCGGAATCGTTCGGCGCTTGCAGCACCGACGCGCTCAATCCGAAGGACTTAGACTTGTATTGCAGCCCCGCCGACCACGGCGTCTGCTCCACGTCCTTGTCGCGCGTATTGACTTCACCGATGAGGAAGATGGACCGAATGACCTCGATCTCCAGGCCCGCGAACCCGGTCGTCACATCCACATCGCGCTCCGCCCATGTCTGGCGAAGCCCGCCATGCACGCGCAGCCCGCGCATAACCTCGCCGCCGCCGAGCGCAAACCCTTTCGACGCCGATAGGAACACACTGTGCGCGGCCCGCTCCTCGTCACCGAAACCGGCGATCCCTCCGACCGAGACCTCCGGCAACACCTCGCTCTCGCGCATCACGCGCGCCCGCGCATTGAACGACCCGACCTCGAACGAGCTGTCGCCGTTCACAGTTTCGTCGACCCCGTGAATAAAGAGGCCAAACCCGGAAATCTCCAGCCAGTCCGTCACGCCGTACGTCGCCAGCACGCCGTTCCATTGAAAGTGGTCACCGCGATTTTCGCGGAACGCCATGCAGCTTTCCATCGAGAAGGCATTCTTCGGCAGGATGCCCGACGTCGGGTTCTGAAACAGGCCGGTCGGGCCGGCCAGTGTGATCAAGCCGACGCTGGCAATATGCGCATAAGGTTCGTCCGTCGAGGCATGTGCTGAAGTCGACGCCGCACTGGTACTCGTCAACAGGGCGAGGAGAAACCGCGCGCGCATATCATGCTCCACGACAGTAAAAACCGGAATCGGCAAGGAGACGGCGTGGCAACGGCCCAGCCTTCAGCCACGTGCCCGAATCACTCACCACATACGACAGTATTGGGCATTATCCGGCCACATCCAATTCCGCATGTGTCGCGCCAAGCGTTGGCTTGCCCGGAAGACCTGCACCGATCGGTCCAATAAAGGAATGATCCCCCCCATCACTCAAGGATCAAGATCGAATGCTGAAGAATCGATCGAGTGCAACCAAGCCTCGCCGAATGTCAGGCCGTTTCTCCGGCGACAACTAAAGACACGATCCAAATGATCTTTTTTCAGGCTCGGACGTCATCCGCTACAAAAAGCAATTTGTGGCTGTTGCGTGCCCCGTCTTCGCACCGAGGACCAGCTGATAAGTCGTTTCCGCAACTGCAACGGACTGCTTCGCTTTAAAAAGCAGACATGTCGAGCCTGCCCCCCTAATCCGAGACCACTATGGACATGGCGCGGAAAGGCCATCGCTCATCTCCCAAATCTGGAACCGAGATCATCTTGAGTCGAGTAGCCAGATCATGCCAGAGGTTGATGCGCAATCAGGAAAGGACAGGGATTTTCCTGCCCTAAATTTTTTATTACGGAACGATTTGTTGGGTGATCATAGGCTCGAAACGTCGACCCGCTGATTAAGAGCGGAGCTTTGGACCCTTTTCGTTCCTTTCCAATACTACGCCAAACTACGCTCAAGGGCTTGAAACGGTTGGAATAAAT
>PERL01000002.1 GCA_002928735.1 Hyphomicrobium sp.
CCTACCACTTGAAGTCCTTGCCCCTAGCCGGGTAAGGCGCGGTCCGGAGGGCACCGGGCAACAGAAGCCCTCCACTTCATCTGGCCGCCGGCCAGAGCGCGCGTTGCGGTTATTCGCGCTGACCGGCAGGCCCAACGGGGACGAAACGACGGCAGCATGACGACCGGCTCCTCCTCCATCGACTACGACGTGCTGCAAAGCGACGCCATGCGGGGCGTTGTGCGCGCCGTTTTGACCCGAACGGCGAAGTCGGGGCTGCCCGGCGATCACCATTTCTACATCTCGTTCGATACGAACATTCCCGGTGTCAGCCTGTCGAAGCGGCTGAAGGAAAAGTATCCGAACGAAATGACGATCGTGCTCCAGCACCGGTTCTGGGATCTCATCGTGTCGGAGGAACGCTTCGAAGTGAAGCTGACGTTCGACGGTATTCCGGAGCGCCTAGTGGTGCCGTTCGCGGCGCTGAAGGTGTTTTTCGACCCGTCCGTGCGCTACGGTTTGCAGTTCGAGGAGGCCGATCTCTCCGGGCGTTCGCACACGGCTGCGTCGAACGCATTGGACGATGATGCGGCGGCGCCCGCGAGCGGCCGGTCGGCTGCGAAGAAGCCGCGCGCACCACGCAAGCCCAAGGGTGAACGCGAGACGGCCGGAAACGCTGCAGCTGAACATATTTCGGAAGTGCCCCGCGTTCCAGCAGCCGCCGCCTCTCCGAAGGCCGCCAAGCCGGCAACAGCCTCCAATGCCGAAGCCCCAGTTGCGGCCGCAGCTGATGATGATGCCAAGCCGGATGCAGCCAGTGGCGCGCAAATTCTGAGCCTGGATCAGTTTCGCAAGAAGTAGGGCGGCCAGCACGGGACTCTTCGTCCGGTGACCACAGGGCCGTCGGCGTGCTATCGGCACGGAGCATAGGGGGAGCGCACGGCTCGCCCCGGTTCCAACGACGACAGGCGCTGCAGCGATGAACACGAAATCCACCCGCACGGAGACCGATACCTTTGGCCCCATCGAGGTGGCTGACGACCGCTATTGGGGAGCGCAGGCCGAGCGATCGCTGGGGAACTTCAAGATCGGCTGGGAAAAGCAGCCCAAGCCCATCATTCGCGCGCTCGGCATCGTGAAACAGGCAGCGGCCATCACCAACATGGCGCTCGGCAAGCTCGATCGCAAACTCGGCGAGACGATCGTCAGAGCCTCGCAGGAAGTGATCGACGGCACGCTTGATGATCATTTCCCGCTCGTCGTTTGGCAGACGGGGTCGGGCACGCAGTCGAACATGAATGCGAACGAGGTGATCTCGAACCGCGCCATTGAGATGCTGGGCGGAACGGTTGGCTCGAAGAAGCCGGTGCATCCGAACGACCACGTGAATATGAGCCAGTCTTCGAACGATACCTTTCCGACGGCGATGCACATTGCGTGCGCGGAAGAGGTGGCCAACCGGCTAATCCCGGCGCTGGAGCATTTGCACAAAGCGCTCGATGCCAAGGCGAAGGCTTGGGCGGACATCATCAAAATTGGGCGGACGCATACGCAGGATGCGACGCCGGTGACGCTGGGGCAGGAGTTTTCCGGCTACGCCAAGCAGATCGAGAACGGGATCGCGCGCATCCGATTGACACTGCCGGCGCTGATGGAGTTGGCGCAGGGCGGCACGGCAGTGGGCACGGGGCTTGCCTCGCCGGCGGGGTTCGCCGACCGCGTTGCGGCGGAGATCGCGAAGCTAACCGGGTTGCCGTTTACGTCGGCGCCGAACAAGTTCGAGGCGCTGGCGGCGCACGATGCGATGGTGATGACGCACGGCGCGATCACGACGGTGGCAATGAGCTGCTTCAAGATCGCCAACGATATCCGCTTCCTGGGTTCGGGACCGCGGTCGGGGCTCGGCGAACTGGCGCTGCCGGAGAATGAGCCGGGATCGTCGATCATGCCGGGCAAGGTCAACCCGACGCAGTGCGAAGCGCTGACCCAGGTGGCCGCGCACATTCACGGCAACAACGCGGCTATCGGATTTGCGGGGAGCCAGGGGCATTTCGAGCTCAACGTGTTCAACCCGATGATGGCGTACAATTTCCTTCAATCGACGCGGCTGCTGGCGGATGCGGCGGTGTCGTTCACCGATAACTGCGTGGTGGGGATCGAGCCGCGGCTCGACAACATCGCCAAAGGGCTTGCCAATTCGCTGATGCTCGTGACGCCGCTGAAGGAGAAGTACGGCTACGACCGGGCGGCGAAGATCGCCAAGACCGCGCACAAGAACGGGTCGACGCTGCGCGAGGAAGCGATCAAAGACGGCATCCCGGCGGATGATTTCGACGCCATCGTGCGGCCGGAGAAGATGATCGGGCCGGACCCTGTCTGAGGGCGGGGTCACGTTTGACGGGCCGGCGCGATTGCTCTTACACTTGGCGAGCAACGTGAGGATGGCGCGCGATGGCCGAGGGCAAGTCCGGTAAGACGCTTTTGGAAGTCGAGATCGACGCGGAGTTGGCGGCGGAAGCGGCAGCGCGCGGCGTCAATTTGTCGGCCACGTCAGAAGAGGCGCTCACGCGGTTGACGGCGGCGGACCGGGGCGCGGAGTGGCGGCGGCGGAATGCGCCAGCCCTCGACGCCTATGACAAGCATATTGAGGGCGATGGACTGTGGTCCGATGGTCTGCGGACCTGGTGACATGCGGCAGTTCGATGTCTTTGCAAAACCTAGTGAGGCATCCAGGGACTTCGCTCCATTCGTGATTGTTCTGCAATCTGACCTGACGATGACCAAGACCACTGTTGTCGTCGCGCCGCTGGTGCTGCCGGATCGGCTGCCCGAACCGTCGCGGCTGTTTCCCCGTATGCATGTAGGTGAGACACCACTGGTGTTGTCGACAAGCGAGTTAGCTGGGATCGGACGTAAACAGCTGAGGCAACACGTCACGAACCTGAGCGGCTCGCGGGATGCAATTATCGCCGCACTCGACCTCCTGTTCACCGGCATCTGAGGACGCTTATGACTGCCGAGATCATCAATCTGAATAAGGTGCGCAAGGCCAAGGAGCGCGCGGAGAAGGAGCGCCGGGCGGAGGAGAACCGCATCCGGCACGGACGCACCAAGGCCGAGCGGGAGCAGGATGAAGCGTTGCGCGCGCGCGACGGGGCCGCTCTTGACGGGGCGCGGATCGATGACGCTGAGCCGGGTTATAAGCGCAGCGGGGAGACTGAGGACGACCTCGATCCCGGCAGCGTGTCGTGAGCCGGCCGGTTAAACGCTCGTTTTCGCTGCGTGGACACCAAACGTCGATTTCGCTCGAACAGCCATTCTGGGATGCGTTGAAGGACGCGGCCGAAAAGGAAGGCAAAACGCCAGCTGCGATCGTGGCCGAGATCGACGAGGCGCGCGGCGACTCGGGCCTTTCCGGCGCGGTGCGAATGTGGATCCTCGATTACTTCCGGCGGCGCCGCGCGTTGGAAGATTACAACGGCGGCAATCGGGACTGACGCTGCCTTACTGATACGGCATCTGGAATGGCTGCCAGCTGGGTAATGGCAGCTTTTTCTTTGGTTGCGGTTGAGCTTGAACGCGGGGCCGGGGCGCGGGCGTGGTGGCCTCTACAGCTGCTTCCGCTTCTGCCGCGGCGGCTGCGGCGGCTTCGGGATCGATGGTGGCCGACCCATCGACGGGGACGGGCACAGGCTCAGCTGGCGTGGCAGCGGGCGGCGTCTGACTTTGTTCCAGCTGCCGCTGCCGTTCGGCCTCGATCGCCTTTTGCCGCGCTCGTTCCCTTTCTGCGCGGTCTTCGTCCAGCTTGCGCAAGCGCTCCAGTTCGTCGACGTCGCGCTCCATGCGGCGGACCGTCAGTTCGCGCTCCAAGGCCGACGTTTCGATGGTGGGCGCCAAGGTGTCGATGTCTGCAAGGCGGCCGGCGTAGATCACGGACACAGGCGGCAGCAGCGAGCGCGTTGCCGGGACGGGTGCGGGCACGGCCGATGGCTCGCCCGCGGTGGCGGCGGCGGCCACTGTCGGTTGGGCACGATTGAGGCCCTTGGCTTCGATTTTCCACGTGCTGTCGAGTGCGAGGGTTTGAAGGTCGAGGAGGGTATCGAACGTGGCGCGGCCTTCGGCGGTTTCCACCTGGACGCGATCGAGCTTCAGAGAGCCGTCGGCGACGGTGACGGGGATTTTCACTTTCCCGAGTTTGAGCTGGGTGGCCTTCAGCGCTGTGCGTACTGCAGCTTGCAGCGGCTCTCCTGTCAGAATGGTCTTTGACTGGAGGGCTTGATCGGCAATCTCGGTGACGGCGCGGGGGGCCACGCCGGATAGGGTTACATCGCCGAGGCTGAGTGCGCCTTTTCCGGTCATTGCCGTGATCATGGTAGAAGGCGACAACCCGCGGCCGCTGAATTCGACATCAAGGGCTGCGACATCGCCTTCGATGGCGTCGTCGCCATCGCTTTCGGAACTGCCCTTGCTCGAAATGGAGATTCCGAGTTTGCCGGTAATGGCGGCGCCGGCGGGTTGCTTCTCGATGGCGAACGCGGACACGGACTTGCCGCCCAGCATCGCGCCTTCCAAGCGCTGAACGTCAAGTTTGCCGGGCGACAGGCCGACCGTAAAGCGGGCATCTTTCATGGCGAGGCCTGGCTCGAGGCTCAAAGAGCGAATGCCGGCCTTGATCGAGCCGGTGAGATTGTCGAGCGGACTGAAGTCGAACGTCTGGTCCGGCCAGATGCGGGCCGGGGGCGGGAGGGCAGCGAGCGCCTCCTGTTCGGCGCGGCGGCGGCGGGGTGTGGCGGTGGGCAATTCAACCGGCGTTGCCGCTTGCAACAGCGGGGCTGAGGACAGTGCGCTCAACAGTCCGGGCAGGGAGGCCTTGTCGGCGGAGACCTCGGCGTCGACCCGGGCCGGCGTGGCGTCGCGCCCGGCGGTGTATGTCACGACGCCGGAGACGGCCGCTTCGGCGATCTTCAAGCTTGGGCTTGCCAGGATCAGCTTTGTGCCATCGTGGGCCGCAGCAATCGTGCCGGTGACAGGGACGGCGCCAGCGCCGGCGCCGAGCGACAATCCGGCCAGCGTCATGATGCGGCCGAGATCGTCGGCGGCTACGCGAATGTCGCCCTTGGCTGCCGGCTCGCCGGTTTCGGGCACGGAAATGCGGCCATTAAATTCCAATTCAACCGTTTCGGCGCTCAACTCGGCGACTGCGACCAGACCATCGGCCGCTTTGCCGGCTGCCTTGACGAAGACCTTGCCGGCGCGCGCATCGCCGACCTTGCGCTTGGTGCCGGACAGTTGATCGAGGAATCCATAAACGTCCGGGGTGTCGATCTGTGCGGTGATGTCGGCCGGTGCGGTGCGCCAAGCGCCGCGAGCAGCGTCCAGGCGGGCTTCGGCGACGACGCGGCCGCCGCGCAATGTTCCATCGACGGTGATATCAACGGCTTCGCTCAAGCGTTCGCCGAACGAGATCGTGGTGGCAATGCGCCAGGGCGACAGAGTGGACCAGCGCACGACTTTATCGTGCACGTCTGTGGGCAGATCGAGAAGATCGGCGAGAGCTGTGACCGCCTCGGCGGATGGTGCTTCGATCACGCCGCGCAACCGGCCACGGGTTTTGTTTGGCACGTCGGCGGCGGATCCTTCGAGATCGACCGCGAGACCGCCTGTCGCCTCGAACTTGAGTTTAGGCACCGTCAGTGCACCTTTTTGCAGGGCGACATCGAGGTGGACGTTTTGCAGGGTGCGCTCGCCGTCGATCAATTTTCCGGCGCGGATGTCGAAGGCGACATCGGAGGGGAAGTGATCGCCGCCAGCGCTCTCGCCAACGGTGCCCGGCTGAGCCGCCCCGGCTGGTACAGAGGCGCCAGTGAGCAATCCGCGCAAACCTTTCAGGCCAGGATTGCCGGGCCAGAGGTCATCGAGATTGATCTTTTCGCCTTCGAGGGCGACGGCGAGGCGGCGTGATCCGGCAAGACCGAGTTTAATTTCTCCGATGACCGGGGTGCCCGAGACTTCGGCGGCAGCACTGGTGAGTTCGATAGCGCTGTCGTCGAGACGGACATTGCCGGACAAAGCAAAGGGGCCGTCGCTGCGCTGGCGACTGAAGGGATTGTCGCCAAAGCCCCACGTGGTAAAGCGCGTTAGACTTTGGCCAGACAATTCCATGGTGCCGGCAAAGGAGCGGGCGCCCGCCGCGCCATCGACAGTGCCGTCAAGGGCCAGAAACGTTCCGCCGGGGAGACCCGCGCGCACGTCCTTGAGTTCGAGCGGTCCGCCTTTGCGGGACGCCTTGAGTTTCAAACCACTTACGGACTGCTTGCCGAGGCCAACCTGATCGACGGCGATCGAAATTGCGGTTTCGGCCGTCGAGGGCAATTCGTCGACGAGGCGGTCGAAGAGGGTGCGGGCCAATTCGAGTGGGATGGCGCCAGGGGCGGCGGCAGCGCCTGAACTCAATTGGTCGAGATCAAGCCATTTGGAGGTGAGGTCCAAGTCGAGCGTCACTTGATCCTGCCAACCAATCGCAGAGCGGCCGGAGATGAGCTGGGGCAATCCGCCCTGCTCCAAGGCGATGGCAATATCATCGAGGCGAATACGGCCGGGTTCGGAGGCGACCTTGGCGGTGACGTCGAACACACCGCCGACTGCTGGTTTTTGCCCGGTGGCGGACGGTTGTGGTGTGGCGGTGCCGGAGCCGGCCACAACAAATCCTGCGGTCGAAATGCGGGCGACCAAATTGCCGTCGATCGAGGCGGCGTCGCTCAAGTTGCGGGCGGTGCCGTCGAACGTGTAGCTGTTGGCGTTGGCTGGAACCGTGACGACCGCCTTGAAGCGGAGGTCGCCGCTGGGGTCTTGGGCTGCTGTGGTCACCCGGATCTCGCGCGGCTCGCCCTGCCAAGAGGCTGTGCCGCGATAGCGGAAAGGTCCATCGATCGCGTCGGCGGATAGCTCGCCGTTCAAGGCTTCCAAGCGCGCCAGTTCGATGCCGTTCGGCCCCGTCAGCCCGAGACTGCCGTCGATGATATTGACCGAGCGAAAGCTGACGTCTTGGGGAACGAGAGAAAAGCGCCCCGGGGTGAGTTGAAGCGAAGAGAGCGTTGTGCGGCCATCTTTGCCGATGGCCAGTTCGAGCACGGGCTTCACGATCTCGACCGTTTGGGCCTCCACGATCCCCTTTAGAAGGGGCGGCACCGAGAGCCACATTGTGAAACCATCGGCGCGGAACAGGGGGCGGCCGGTCTCTTCACCGACAGCACCGCCGATGCGCAGCTTTTCAGCGTGCACGTAGGGCGAGGGCAGCAGGCGCACGGCCACGTTGCCCTGGACGCGCACTTCGCGGCCGAGCATGCGCGACGCTTCCTCCTCGAAGACGCCCCGGTAGCTGTTCCAGTCGATCGCGAGCGGCACGGCAAAGAGCGCCGCGAACACGACGATGAGCAGGCCTCCGAAGTACACCAGCAGGTTGTTCATACGTCCGGACTTATCTCACCAAAATTGTCTCGACCCATACTCAAGACCCAGCTTTTCGGCCGCGCTTCGGATCACGCTGGCGCCCGAATCAAACCAACGGGCAGCGTCCCGCCTGTCCGGCCGGATTGTGGCAATGGGACGGTGCCGGAACTGAGGCGGACGCAGACCTTTCGTGCCGAGGATGGACCATAGCCGAAACACCCTCCCGTCTGAACCGAAAAGCCCTGTCTATCCCTCGAAATAGAGCGCGTGAGCCCCCATATCCATGGCGTTCGAGGTCTGCGGGCAATGCCGGCGGCCGCAAGCAGATGTGGAGAACGCCGCGGGCCCATTCCGGCCACGCCGTGCGTGCTATACCGGACCCCATGACGAACTCAACGCAGCCGCGCCGCGGCCCAGATGCCGATCCCGGCGCGGACATCGGAGATGATCCGCCGTTCGACCTCCCCGATGCGCCGGACGCTAAGCGTCCGTCTATTTCCGCGCGCGCGCTGCAGAACGCCAGCGCGGCACGCCCGGGGGCCGACGTGCCGTATCTGGATAAACTCAATCCAGAGCAGCGCGCGGCGGTGGAAGCGCTGGACGGGCCGGTTTTGGTGCTCGCCGGGGCTGGAACCGGCAAGACGCGCGTGCTCACGACGCGCATATCGCACATTCTCGCGACCCGGCGCGCGTTCCCCTCGCAGATCCTCGCGGTGACCTTCACCAACAAGGCCGCGCGGGAAATGAAGGAGCGGATCGGGCATCTCGTCGGCGGCACGGTTGAGGGGATGCCGTGGCTCGGCACGTTCCACTCGATCGGCGTCAAGATTTTGCGGCGGCATGCTGAACTCGTGGGGCTCAAGTCGCAGTTCACGATTCTCGACACGGATGATCAGCTGCGGCTGATGAAGCAAGTCATCGAGGCGGAAGGGCTGGACAAGGATCGCTGGCCGGCACGGCAACTCGCCAATTTGATCGACAGCTGGAAAAACCGGGGGCTGACGCCGGACAAAGTTCCGCAGGGCGAGGGCTTTGCTTTTGCGGCCGGCAAGGGCGCCAAGTTGTATGCAGCCTACCAGCAGCGGCTGAAAGATCTCAACGCGTGCGACTTCGGCGATCTGTTGTTGGAAAACCTGCGGCTGTTCCGGGAGCATCCGGATGTGCTCGCCGATTATCACAAGCGGTTCCGCTACATTCTCGTCGACGAGTATCAGGACACCAACGTCGCGCAGTACTTGTGGCTGCGGATGCTGGCGCAAGGGTGTCCGAACGTCTGTTGTGTCGGCGACGACGACCAATCGATTTACGGATGGCGCGGCGCGGAAGTCGACAACATCCTGCGCTTTGACAAGGATTTCCCCGGCGCCATCGTGATCCGTCTTGAGCGCAATTACCGCTCGACGGGCCACATCCTGGGTGCGGCCGCAGGGCTGATCGCGCAGAACAAGGGCCGGCTCGGCAAGACGCTCTTTACCGACGACGCGGCGGGAGAGCGCGTCAGCGTCGCCAGCGTCTGGGACGACGAAGAAGAAGCGCGCTCGGTTACCGACGAGATCGAGCGGTTGCGCAAGGAAGGTCATGCTCTCAATCAGATTGCCATTCTGGTTCGCGCGTCGGCGCAGATGCGCGCGATGGAAGACCGTTTCATCACGGTTGGATTGCCGTATCGCGTGATCGGCGGCCCGCGCTTTTATGAGCGGCAGGAAATCAAGGATGCGATCGCGTATCTGGAGGTCACCGCGAACCCCTCGAACGACTTGAAGTTCGAGCGGATCGTGAATGTGCCCAAACGCGGGTTGGGCGATACGTCGGTCAAGCGCGTGCATGAACTGGCGCGGGCGACTGGCGTTTCGATGTTTGACGCGGCGCGCGAGATCATCGCGACGGAGGAACTGCCGGGCAAGGCGCGCAAAGCGCTGACCGATCTCGTGCGCTCGTTTGAGCGCTGGCGCGGGCAGATCGATGGCATCCGGCATACGGAACTGGCCGAACTCATTCTGGATGAGAGCGGCTACACGGCGATGTGGCAGGCCGATAAGAGCCCGCAGGCGCAGAGCCGGCTGGAAAACTTGAAGGAACTTGTGCGCTTCATGCACGACTTCGAGTCGCTGTCGGGATTTCTGGAACATGTGTCGCTGGTCATGGATGCGGACAAGAGCAACGACGGCGATCGCATTTCGCTGATGACGCTGCACGCGGCCAAGGGGCTGGAGTTCGACACCGTCTTTCTCACCGGATGGGAGGAAGGGCTTTTCCCGCATCAGCGCGCGCTCGACGAGCAGGGCGCGGCGGGGCTCGAAGAAGAGCGGCGGCTCGCTTACGTCGGGATTACGCGGGCCCGCAAGCACGCGCACATTTCGTTTGCGCAAAACCGGCGTCTGCGCGGCCTGTTTCAATCGGCGATGCCGTCGCGGTTTGTCGACGAGTTGCCCGAAGCACATGTGGATGTGCGCGAGGCTAAAAGCCCATTCGGCGGGGCGTATGCCAATCCGGGAAGCCTCTACGGCAACCCCTATGGCCGCTCACGGTTCGACGATGCGCAGCCGCAGTTCCGCTCGTCTTATTCGACGCCCGGATGGCAGCGGGCACAGGCTGCGCACTCCGAGACGCGGTCGCCATCGCCGGTTGCGCGGACGCCGCTTACCATTGAGGGGCAACTGGTGGCGTCCTCGACGGCGGAAGGGGCCGGCTACAAGGTTGGCGACCGGGTGTTTCACAGCAAGTTTGGCGAGGGCCGGGTGGCCGAGGTGGATGGCAACAAGCTGACCATCGAATTCAAGACTGCGGGCCGCAAGCGCGTCGTGGACAGCTTTGTGAGGCCACTCTGAGCAAGCATCTGAATTCGGCTGGCGATTTGGGCTAGCGATCACGGCTGGCGCGGCCGGAGCGGTGCCTTATGTCTTAATTTGGGACGGCCGTTAACTGTTTGCAGTTGAATTCAGTAAGCATTCTTAAAGGGTTGCGGAGTCATACCTTGTTAATCTTAACGGATTTCAACCGGGTGTACCCATGGCGTTCGACCTTAGCGGTCTGCTTGCAATTTTCGGGACCTCAGCCAGCCAGACGCTCAACGGCACCTCCGCAAACGAGGTGATCACCGGAAACGGGGGAGCCGATACGCTCAATGGCTCGGGTGGGAATGACACCCTGTTCGGCGGGAGCGACCGCGATATTTTGAACGGCGGCACGGGGACCGACACCCTGGTTGGCGGTGGGGGCGACGATACGTATGTCGTCGACAACGCTGGGGACATAGTGGTGGAGGCGGCGAATGAGGGGACCGATACCGTCCGCTCTTCGGTGACCTACACGCTCATGGCCAATGTTGAAAATCTGGTGCTGACCGGATCGAGCTCCGTCAACGGAACCGGTAATGATCTTGGCAACGCGCTGACGGGCAACACCGGATCGAACATCCTCGATGGGCGCGGGGGTGCGGATTGGATGGCCGGCGGGCGGGGCAACGACACTTATGTGGTCGACAATACCGGCGATGTGGTGGTCGAGAATTTCAACGAGGGGACCGACAAGGTCATCTCGTCGATCGATTACACCTTAGGGGCTAACGTCGAAAACTTGACCCTGACGGGAACGGCGGTCTCCGCCACGGGCAATTCACTTCGCAATGTCCTCGTTGGGAATGCGGCGGACAATGTTCTGTCAGGCGGGGGGGAGGCCGACACGCTCTCGGGCGGGGACGGCAACGATACGCTCGACGGCGGGAGCGGCAATGACAGCATGTCGGGTGGAGCGGGCGATGACGTCTACGTCGTCGATTCCACCGGTGACCGGATCACGGAACTTTCCGGGCAGGGCAACGATCATGTTCTGTCATCGGTGAGCCTCACACTGGGCAGCAACGTAGAGCGTTTGACGCTGATGGGTTCGTCCGCCATCAACGGAACGGGCAACACCCTCTCCAATACGATCACTGGAAATGCCGCCAACAACGTGCTCGACGGGAAGGGCGGCGCGGACAATCTGACGGGCGGTCTGGGCGATGACACATATGTCGTCGACAATGCCGGTGACGTTCTGGTTGAAGCGGCGGGCGGAGGGACGGACACGGTTGTGTCGTCGATCAGCTTTGTGCTGGCGGACCATTTTGAGAATCTGACCCTCACGGGCAGCGCTGCATTTGCCACCGGAAATGCTGCAGACAACGTCATTCGCGGTAATTCCTCCAGCAATACCCTCGACGGGCGAGAAGGCGCGGATACGCTCATCGGCGGTAAAGGCAACGACACATATTATGTCGATGCTTTTGACTCTGTCATCGAAGCTGCCGGGGAGGGAACCGACACCGTCATCACGAGCGGCAGTTACTTACTCGGAGACAATATCGAATACCTGACATTTTCAGGCGCTCTGTCCGTCAATGGAACAGGAAATGCGCTCGCCAATCGCATCACGGGAAATTCTGGCGACAACGTGCTCGCAGGAGGCGCGGGCCGCGACACGATTTACGGTGCAGACGGTAACGATACACTGGACGGTGGTTCGGAAGCCGACACTCTGTACGGAGGTGCGGGCAACGACATTTACATCATCGATGACGCCGGTGACCGCATCAGCGAAAGCGCAGGTGGGGGCATTGATGCGGTGTTTTCGCGCGTCAGCTTCACTCTTGGCACGCATGTCGAAAATCTGACGCTCGACGGCGTTTCGAATATCAACGCGACAGGGAACGGTGCAGCAAACGTCCTGACGGGCAACTCTGGCAGTAACAAGCTCGATGGCAAGGGCGGGGCCGACACGATGATGGGCGGCGCAGGCGACGATGTTTACGTCGTCGACAATACAGGCGATGTCGTGATTGAGAACGGCGGTGATGGCATTGATCGCGTCGAGTCCGGCATCAGTTTCATCCTTGGCGATCATGTGGAAAACCTGACCTTGACCGGGACACGCTCCAGCAACGGAACGGGTAACGATCTCGCCAACACGATCACCGGAAATATCCGGAACAACATTCTCGACGGCCGCGGCGGGGCCGACACCCTCATCGGCGGTGCGGGCGACGATACGTACATCGTCGACGATGCCGGAGATGTTTTGATTGAAACCGCAGATGGCGGCGTCGATGCCGTCAGTGCGAGTGTGAGTTTTGTTTTGAGCGCACACGTCGAGCGACTCACGTTGATGGGCACAGAGGCGATCAACGGGACGGGCAACGACCTCAACAATATGATTTGGGGGAATAGCGGGAACAACATCCTCAGTGGCGGCGCGGGTGCCGATTGGATGGAGGGTGGTCTTGGCGATGACATCTATTATGTCGACGATGCGGGTGATCGCGTCATCGAATATGATGGTCAGGGCTTCGATCACGTGTATTCGACTATTTCATTGGGCCCGATTGCCGGAGTCGAGCGCATTACCCTCATCGGTGACGGAGCGGCTGATTTATCCGGTGACCAGACGAATAATTTTATGACGGGGAATAATGGTGCGAACGTTATCTCCGGTGGAGATGGTACGGATACGGTGAGCGGCGGGGCCGGCAACGATACGCTCAATGGCGATGGAGGCGACGATTTCCTCTTCGGCAACGAAGGACACGACATTCTCAACGGCGGGCTTGGCGGCGATACGCTGAATGGCGGGGCCGGCGATGACATCATGGATGGCGGGGATGGAACCGACGGCTTGTTTGGAGGCGGCGGACAGGATCGGCTCTCCGGCGGGGCCGGCGACGACCGCATCTACGGCGATGGCGGCCACGACATCATCCGGGGCGGGGCCGGCAACGATCTTCTTTTCGGCGGCCAATTGGGGGCGACGGTGTCGACGGGGAACGACACGTTCGCGTGGATGCGTGCCGATATTGTTGATGCAAACGGGGCCGCGGCTGGGTTCGATACCATCGCCGATTTCGGCATCGGCGACCGGCTCGACTTCTCCGGGTTGTTCAACGGTGCCCCACCGGCACAGCTCGCCGATCTGATGCGGATCACGGAGGTCGACGCGGGCACGGTCGTGTCGGTTGACGTCGATGCCAATGGGCAGTTCTTCGATGTCGCGCTTCTGAGCGGCGTCCACCAGATCGATCTCGACGATCTTATCGGACAGAACGCCATCATCATTTAAGCGGCGGTTTTCTTCGTTTCGAGCAGAATTAAACGAAGTGCGCGCGACATAATTCGACCATGCGGCGGCTGCATTCCCACTTGTTCGGGGCAGGTTTGCGAATTCGACAGTGGGAGCGTTACATGGTGTTTCACCGCAAGACCGAGCCGGCAGCGCCGCCGGCGAAGGCCACCGTGGTGCCGGCCGGGCAAAAGCCCGTTGCTCAGCATCTGGCCCAACAGAATATGGCCGCACAGATGAGCGGTGGTTATGGCACAGGGCCTGGACATAACTCGGGGCAGTTCGAGGAGTCGCTGATCGGCAGCGATCTCAGCATTGAAGGGCAATCGATCACCATTCGCTGCAAAGGCACGCTACGGCTCAATGGAAACATTCAAGGCGACGTGCACTCGCGGCAGCTCGACGTGGGGCGGGACGCCATTGTCACGGGATCGATCACCGCGGAAGCCGTGGATGTGCACGGCCGGGTGAATGGGGCGATCTTGTCCAACAAGGTCGTGCTGCATGCGACGGCCGAGGTGGAGGGCGATATTTCCGCGGAGTATCTGTCGATTGAGCAGGGTGCCAGCTTCGACGGCCGGTCGCGGCGGGTTCGTGACCCGAATGAAATTGCACCGCAGACCGAGCCTGCTGCTGTGGTCTCGATCGCCAAGCCGGCTGCTGCTCCGGCCGCTGCCGCATATGGCGAACATTTCAACGGAGCCGCTCCCGCGCAGACCGGGCCTGTCACCTATTCCTGAGCGGCGCCGATCACGATCCTAGACTTTGATATGTTCAAGGCCCGGCTCGCACCCCATGCGCGCCGGGCCTTTTGTTGTGATCGGGGTGTTGACCGATGCGGATCAGGCCGGGCGGCTTGTGCTGCTCGCGGCACTCTCGGTGATCGACTGTACGCGGTCGATATCGCAGGCAATCTGCCGGAATTGGGCCGCCAATTTCATGACGGGGGTCGATCCGCGCCGCGCGGCGCTTTCGGCGTCTTCCATGCGCTGGCGAATGGCCGCCAACTCGGTTTGCATCACTTCGCGCACGACCGTTGCACTGGAGAGAGTCGAGACAGCAGCTTCGGTGCGGGCGAACATAGCGCGCAATTGCAGGAGCGCGCTGGCCAGTGCCGGATCGCCGGGCTGGTCGCTGGTGGCCGAGACGCCACGGCTTGTGTCGGCGAGGCGGGCGCGCAATGACTCGATCAGGTCGGCTGCTTGATCCTGCGCCTTGCGGGCCCCCCGGCGGGCGGACGCTGCCGCATCGGAGACGTCGGCGGCGGCAAAGTGCAATTGCGGTGTACGGTATACAAAGAATCCCGCCACGAGTGCGATGAGAGTGCCGAGGACGGCGACCAAGGGCAGACCACCGGCGGAGAGGTCTGGCGCAGACGCGTCTGCTACGGCCTGGCCGGAGACAGACGATGTCGCGACGATCAATTCCGGCGTCTTGTCTTCGACCGTGTTGAAGGAGAGGGATGTCGTCCAGCCCTCGCTGCTATCACTTTCCTGAGAGACCGTCTGCGCGCTCGCGCCGGCGGATTGGACAATATCGAAAGCGTCCTCGCCGGTCCGGTCATGTGTCATCCGGTAGGGACCGCTGCCAGGCAGTTGGGCGAGGGGCTGGACCGCGCCGGCTGCGGCATAGGTCGTTGCCAGGCCCTGCCCGTCCAAGACCCTCGCGCCAGCTTCTCCAAGTGGCGCGAAGCCTTGCGGCAGTACGAGGCGCTCCGTTGGTTTGCGGACCCGCCAGGGGAGGCACTCCCCAGATCCGGCCGCACCGCCTTTGCGATCTTTACAGCTGGGAGCGTGACCGGCCCCGCGATCCGCGTCACGGGCGAGCACCAGATGGTCATTCGAAATCGATGCTTCGCCGGCTGCAGTTTGACCGATGGCTGCGACCACACGATGCCACGGCACGTGATCAATGCCGCACGCCATGTTGAATTTGTGAACGGTGAGGGACCGGCAGTTATTGGAAAAAGGTGGATCGCAGGTTGTAAATAGCCGCTGCTCTCGCGGTCCCGTAATGTCGTAGGCCGTTTCCGCAGCGGGCTGGACGACAACCTGGCCATTGACCAGGGTGCAGCTGTAATTCATGGCCAGGCGCGCAGGGCCGACGCTGGGCGACGAGGCGTCCATGCTTCCAGCCGGCGTGGGTAAGAGACCCGCCCAAGTCATGGCCAGAAGACATATGCCCCGCAGGTTCAAACCCAGCCCTCCCGAATACTGACTATACTCTAGTATTTTGTTTTGCGGGCGACAACGGCACCACTAAGGCAAAGAGCTGACTTTCGTTATGCTCACTTGTGTTTCTATAAGTGGCGCTAACTGGGTATTTTTTCTTGGCGTCACGGCAGCGCCACCTTGAGGATTGATACGTCTGTGCCCAGTAGAGCCTACTAGCGGATGGATCGTCTCGACAAGGAGTATCCCTGCCGCCAGAATGCGGCCGCCGCCGGATAGGGCGGGGGCGCGCGGCCCAGATCGCGGCGAATTGGAAGGAACGCGACCATGGTTTCGACGGCGGGAACAACGGGTGAGGTGCACGCCGTACCGACGTCCGGTTCGAAGCTGAATGGGGCACACGCTGCCACTGCGGGCGCGACCGAGGCCCTGCTCCCCCTCGAACGCTTTATTCCCGTGACAACGCTGGCGCTGGTGGACCGGCTGACGGTGCCCGACGCTTGGCCGAACGGCGATCATGGCGAGGCGCGGCGGTTTTTTCGTTACCTCGATTTCTGGCGGCGGCAGCAGCACAACCGGCGCCTGATGACGCTTCTGCGCTCCTATGAGCCGTTCGATCCCGACAGCGATCTGCTCATCACGCGTGAGTACACGGCGGCTGAAAAGCTGCGACTGCAGAAACGAACCGTTGCGGACGTGAAGCGGATCTTGGAGCGGGCGAATTATGTGCCCATCGACCCGAAGTCGGTCGAAGTGATTTTGACCAAGGACAGTCACTATGGCCTCGATCTGCATGTCGACCTCGGCGTGTTCGAGGAATGCCTTTTGTTTTATCGGGGGGCCTCGAAGAAGCGGGACACGCGAACGAATTATCGCAAATTCATGCGCAAGGAAGAATTCGATGTCCCGATCTACCGGCGGCTCTGTCTCCTGTTCAAACTCAAGCCGTTCGATGTGCGCGTGCGCGAGGTGATGGCGGAGAAGAGGGTTTCCGAAAAGGAAGCGGCGAAAATCGTCACGCGGATGCGGGGCAGCCTTCCGGCGGAGGTGAAGGAAGGCAACATCTACATCAAACTGTTCAAAAACATTCCGAGCAACGACCTGGAGATGGTGTTTCCCAACACGCGCGTGCGCTTCCGGCTTTGGGACAAGGTCAAACTCGGTGTGACTGGCGGCGGCGCGATGGGGATGGGGCTCGTTGGGACCGCGGGCAAGCTTGCCGCCGGCGGTTTGACGGTCGCCAATCCCGTGGCATTGGCCGGAGCGGTGGCGGGGCTCGGCGGGATCGCCTTCCGCCAGGGCATGAATTTCATGAACCAGAAGCAGCGCTACATGGTTGTGATGGCGCAGAATCTTTATTTCCATGCCATGGCGGATAATCGCGGGGTGATGATCAAGCTGTCTGAGCGGGCCGCCGAAGAGGATGTGAAAGAAGAGATCTTGCTCTATAGCGTGCTTGCGAAAGAAACCTGCAATCGGAAAGACCTCGGCCTCATCGACGCGGCCATCGAGAGCTATTTGCGCGGCGCATTCGATATCAAGGTTGACTTCGATTTGCCGGATGCGCTGGAGCGTTTGATCGCGGATGGCATCGTGCGCGAGGACGCTGACGGGACCCTGCATACGATGCCGCCTGCCGTGGCGGCGCAGCATTTGGATGCAAAATGGGATCGCTTCCTCGACGACCTGCCGGACGGCATTAAGCAGGAAGGGCTGGAAGTGGACGCCGAGGACTTCCCTCACCTGTGAAACTGGGCTAGGCCACGGGCACGTTTCCTTTCGCTGGCCCGCACCGGGCCGGCGATGCTAACCCTCACCCTGTGTTGCATGACCGCCCGTAAACTCACGCTGCTCACCGCCGACCGGGATATCGCGCGGATGCTCGCTGCTGCGCTGCAGGATTTCGTCGAGCCGCCGCCGGATGCCCTGACGCTTTTCGAAGCACCCGATGAAGGCTGGCGGATCGAAGCTTATTTCACCGACTTGCCGGAGCCTACCACGCTGCGCGCGATGCTCGCGGAAGTCACAGGTCTCGATGTGCCGGAAATCCACGCCGAAGACGTGCCGCCGCTCAACTGGGTGGCTATTTCGCAGGCGGCCCTGCCGCCGGTGATTGCGGGCCGGTTCACGGTGCACGGGTCGCATGATCTGGGGCGCGTGGCGCAGGGGCCAAATGCGATCCTGATCGATGCGGGGGAGGCCTTTGGGACGGCCCATCATGCAACGACTTACGGTTGTCTAACGGCCATCGACCGGCTGACGCGCCGGCGGGCTTTCTGGCGCGTTCTGGATCTGGGATGCGGGTCGGGCGTGCTTGCGATTGGGGCGGCGCGGGTTTTGCCCAAGGCGATTGTGATTGCGACGGATATGGACCCGACGTCGGTCGATGTGGCGCGGGCCAATATGGCGGCGAACACGGCGCCGGGGCGGATCGCCACCTATGTTGCGACAGGTCTCGACCATCCGCGGCTCAGGCGGACGGCGAAATTCGATTTCGTTGTGGCCAACATCCTGGCCGATCCCTTGATCCGGCTGGCGCGGGATATCCGCCGGGCCGTCGTGCCGGGGGGTAAGCTGGTGCTGTCGGGTATTCTCATCCCGCAAGCACCGGCGGTGATTGCGGCCTTCGTCGCGCAAGGGTTCGCGCTCGACCGGCATGACCGGGTGACGGGCTGGTCGACATTGTCGTTCACAAAGCGGTAGCGGCCGTTTGTTGCGCGGCGGGCCGCGCGGGCTTAAACAGACCGCCATGTTCCAGACCTTCACTGCTTCCGCCGATCCCTCCGTTGCCGCGCCGCGCGTCGCCCGGCTGCGCGACTTGATGGCTACTCAGAAGATCGACGCTTTTCTCGTACCGCGCGCGGACGAGCACCAGGGCGAGTACGTGCCGCCGTCGGCGGAGCGGCTGCGCTGGCTGACCGGGTTTTCGGGAAGTGCGGGGATGGCGGCGGTTGCCATGAAGCAAGCGGCGCTGTTCGTCGATGGTCGCTACACGATCCAGGCGGCGCAGGAGTGCGATGCTCGGCTGTTCGAGTTTCCGGGGATCGCGCGGTCCAAGCTCGCTGAGTGGCTGACGGGGCATCTCAGTCAGGGTGCAGTGGTGGGTTTCGATCCGTGGCTGCACACGGCGGGCGAGATCCGGCGGCTGGAGGCGCAGATTGCTGCGAAGGGTCTCAAGCTGAAGCCGGTGCGCAATCTCGTCGACCGGGCATGGGGCAAAGAGCGGCCGGCGGCGCCGCAGAACCCGGTTGTTCTACATCCGTTAAAAAAGGCGGGGCGGGCGGCAGAGAAAAAGATCGCCGATGTGCAGAAGCGGCTGCAATCGGACGGGCAAAGCCATGCGGTGCTGACGCTGCCAGATAGCCTGTGCTGGCTGTTCAACATGCGCGGATCAGACATTGCGCACAATCCCGTGGTGCTGGCGTTTGCGATCGTGCCGGCGAGCGGGAAGCCCGAACTCTTCATCGACGGGGCGAAGCTGTCGAAAGACGTGCGGCGCGACTTGGAGAGCGTGGCGGACGTTTTGAAGCCGGGCGAGCTTAGCGCGCGGATCGCGCAATTAAAGGCGGCGGGCAAGCCGGTGCGGCTCGACCCGGAGACGGCGGCCTATGCACTGGCACGCGGGCTCGGGCCAAAAGTGGTGTCTGCCGGTTCCGATCCGTGCATCGGGCTGAAGGCGATCAAGAACGCGGCGGAGATTGCGGGTGCGCGCAAGGCGCATGTGCGCGACGGGGCGGCGCTGGTTCGCTATCTGGCGTGGCTCGAGACTGCGGCGTCGGGCGGCAAGCTCGATGAGATCACGGCGGTGCGCAAGCTGGAAGAGATGCGGGCGGCGACGAAGCACTTGCGCGAAATTTCATTCGATACGATTTCCGGGTCGGGGCCGCATGGCGCGATCGTGCATTACCGCGTCTCGGAGGCGACGAACCGGCTCATTGGCAAGGGCGAGTTGTTTCTGCTCGATTCAGGCGCGCAATATGATGATGGGACGACCGACATCACGCGCACAATCGCGATCGGGACGCCCTCGCCGGAAATGAAGGAGCGGGCGACGCTCGTGCTCAAGGGGCATATTGCGATTGCGACGGCGCGGTTTCCGAAGGGTACGCGCGGCATCGATCTCGATCCGTTTGCGCGGCGCGCGTTGTGGCAGCACGGGCTCGACTACGATCACGGCACGGGGCATGGCGTCGGCAGCTATCTGTCGGTTCACGAGGGGCCTCAATCGATCTCGCGCGCGGGCATGGTGCCGCTTGAGCCCGGCATGATCTGCTCGAACGAGCCTGGGTACTATAAGACCGGTGCCTATGGCATCCGGATTGAAAACCTTGTGCTCGTCACGGAGGCCGAGACGCCGGAAGGCGGGGAGCGGCCGATGATGGGGTTTGAGACGCTGACGCTGGTGCCGATTGACCGGCGGCTGGTGGCAAGAGAGTTGCTCACCAAAGAGGAGCGAGACTGGCTCAACGCCTATCATGCGCGGGTGCGCGAGGTGATCGGGGCGGAGCTTGACGGCGAACCCGATAATCTGAAGTGGCTCACTGCCGCGACTCAACCGGTGTGAAACGTGATCAACCGCTGACGAGGGCGATCCACTCGTCTTCGGTCAGGACGGTGACGCCCAATTCCTGCGCTTTTGTGAGCTTTGAACCGGCGTCGGCCCCCGCGACAACGTAATCGGTTTTTTTGGAGACGGACCCCGCGACCTTGGCACCGAGGCGTTCGGCTTGGGCTTTTGCTTCATTGCGCGATAGGCGTTCGAGCGAGCCGGTGAAGACGACCGTTTTGCCGGTGACGGGGGATGAGACGGCCGCGATGCGCTCGTAGGGCTGGACCTCGATTTGCGCGAGGAGTGCGTCGACGGCTTCGACGTTGTGGGGTTCGGAGAAGAAGTCGATCAGCGCATCGACGACGGTTTCGCCGATGCCTTCGATGTTGTCGATATCGGCGTAGGCTTCGCTGTCCTTGCCGCCTGTGACGGCCGCATCGACGGCTTTGCGGAATTCGGGCAGCGATCCGTAGGCTTTGGCGAGGTCCTTGGCGGTTTGTTCGCCGATGTAGCGCATGCCGAGGGCGTAGAGAAAACGTTCCAGGCCAATGGTGCGGCGGGCGTCGATGGCAGCAAACAGCTTGTCGACGGACTTGGCGCCGAAGCCTTTGCGGGATTTCAGCGGCGCGTTGCTTTGCGCGTCGCGGGCCTGGAGCGTGAAGATGTCAGCGGGGGTGCGGAGTAAGCCTTCGTCGAAGAAAAATTCGATTTTTTCTTCGCCGAGTCCTTCGATGTCGAATGCGAGGCGGGAGACGAAGTGTTTCAAGCGCTCTTTTGCTTGCGCGGGGCAGATGAGGCCGCCGGTGCAGCGGCGCACGACGCCGCGCTCGCCGTCCGCTTCGTCCGCATCGCGCACGGCGTGGCTGCCGCAGACGGGGCAGGTGTGTGGCATGTGGAAGGGTTCGGCTCCGGCGGGGCGTTTGTCGAGGACGACGGAGACGACTTGCGGGATGACGTCGCCGGCGCGCTGGACGATGACGGTGTCGCCGATGCGGATGTCCTTGCGGGCGATTTCGTCTTCGTTGTGGAGTGTGGCGTTGGAGACCACGACGCCGCCGACAGTCACGGGTTCAAGTTTTGCAACAGGGGTGAGTGACCCCGTGCGGCCGACCTGGATTTCGATGGCGCGCAGGATGGTGGTTGCCTGTTCGGCTGGAAATTTGTGGGCAATGGCCCAGCGCGGCGAGCGGGAGACGAAGCCTAGGCGCTCGCGCAGATCGAGGCGATCCACTTTGTAGACGACGCCGTCGATGTCGTAGCCGAGCGTGGCGCGTTTCTCGCCGATTTCGCGATAGAAGGCGAGAAGATCGGCGGTGGTGGTGCAGGGCCGCGTCAGCGGATTGACGGGCAGGCCCCAGCGGTGCATGGCGGCGATCATGCCGTGCTGCGTGTCGGCTGCCAATTCCGACATCTCGCCCCAGGCATACGCGAAGAAGCGTAATGGTCGCGCAGCGGTGATTGTTGAATCAAGCTGGCGGAGCGAACCGGCGGCGGCGTTGCGTGGGTTGGCGAAGATCTTGCCTCCGTGGGCTGCTTGCGCATCGTTCAGAGCCTTGAAGTCTGCATGGCTCATATAGATTTCGCCACGGATTTCGGCGACGGCAGGCACGTCTTTGCCTGCCAGCTTGTGCGGGATTTCCTTAATGGTGCGGACGTTGTCGGTGACGCGTTCGCCTTCCGCGCCATCGCCGCGCGTGGCAGCTTCGACGAGTTGGCCCTTTTCATAGCGAATAGAAATCGAGAGGCCGTCGATTTTTGGTTCAGCGGTGAAGGCGACGCGATCGCTTTCGTCGAGGCCCAGGAAACGATGCACGCGGGCGGCGAAGTCGATGACGTCGTCGTCGGCAAAGGCGTTACCGAGCGAGAGCATGGGCACGCGGTGGCGGACCTTGCCGAAGCCGTCGACGGCTGCCGCGCCGACGCGTTTCGAGGGGCTGTCGTCGCGGATCAGGTCCGGGAAGCGGGCTTCGATGGCCTCATTGCGGCGGCGCAGGTCGTCGTATTCCGCGTCGGTGATCTCGGGCGCATCGGATTGGTAGTAAAGGCGGTCGTGATGCGCGATGGCTGCCGCCAGACGCTCGAGTTCGGCTGCCGCGTCTTCCCGCGTCAGGTCGGCGGCGGATTTGGGTTTGGCTGTCTTGGCCGTCATGTTGAAAGGGCCTTCACGCGGGTCAACCGCGCGGCGTCAGCATCGCGCACCATGTCAGCCGGAGTTGCCGACCACGGGCAGGGCTTTCCAGGCTTTGGAGATCCAGGAGCCGGAATCTTCGCGGGGTGCGAGGCCATCGGACTGCAGCAGCGCGTAGCTGTCCTTGTACCACTTCGACTGCGGAAAGTTGTAGCCCAGCACGGCGGCGGCTGTCTGGGCTTCTTCCTTCACGCCGAGCGCCATGTAGGACTCGGTGAGGCGGGCGAGCGCTTCTTCGACGTGGTTGGTGGTCTGGTAGTCGGAGACCACGGTTTTGAAGCGGTTGATGGCGCCGACGTAGTTCTTGCGCTTCAGGTAGTAGCGGCCGACTTCCATTTCCTGGGCAGCCAGCGTGTCTTCGCAGATGCGGATGCGGTTGTCGGCCTGTTCGGCGTAGGTGCTATCCGGGTAGCGCGTTTTGATGATCTTGAACTGATCGAGCGCTTTGCGCGTGGCGCCCTGGTCGCGGTTGGCGCCCTTCATGTCGTCGAAGTAGGCCGAGCCGATGATGTGATGGGCGAAGGGCGCATCCTTGGTGCCGGGATGCATGACCGTGTAGCGCTCGGCCGAGGCGATGGCCTCGGGGAACTTGCCGGCCTTGTAGTAAGCGTAGGCGGCGAGCACCATGGCGCGGCGCGCTTCGGGCGAATAGGGGTGCGAGCGATCCAATTCCTCGAACTTGGCTGCGGCGGCTTCGAACTTGCCGGCCGTCATCATGGCATCGGCCTGGCCGTACATTTTGTCGGGCGGATCGGAATTGATGGCGGCGGTGCTATCAATCGACGACGCGCAGCCGGCAAGCACAGCCGAGGCGCAGGCCATCAGCAATCCAGTGAGCAAGCGGGACGGTGTGCCGTTTCGCATTCTTGGTTCCGTGCTCTCATTCGCTTGGGTGTGGCCTATGCCGATCCAGATAGCATACGAGTCTGGTAGCACGCGAGTCTGCGGGGCAGAACCGCTGAAGACTTCAAACCCACGTAATAAGATGGCTTTTGATTATGTTTCTTGTGGGGCCAGGACAAGTTTAGGGGCCTGCGAGCAGTCGCCGCAAGCCCCTGGAATTTGTCATGTTTTGGACGAATGGTTACTCGCCGACGGCGATGGCCTGGGGCGTGTCGAACATGCGCGGGGTGAGTTCGCGGACGCGCGGAGCCTGAACGATGGTCCAAGCCGACTTGTCTTCGAGAAGAGCCTTGAGGACCAGCGAGTTGAGGCGGTGGCCGCCGCGGACGGAGCGATAGGCTCCCAGGAGCGGGAGGCCGGAGAGGCTGAGGTCGCCGACGGCGTCCAGCATCTTGTGACGGACGAACTCGAGCGGGTCGCGCAGACCCTCGCGGTTCATGATGCGGTCTTCGCCGAGGGCAACCGTGTTGGTGAGGTTGGCGCCGAGTGCGAGACCGGCCTTCCAGAGGCGCTCGACGTCGGACATGAAGCCGAAGGTGCGGGCGCGGGCGAGCTCGTTGCGGAAGATGCCCGGGCTCATTTCAAAGGCGAGGCGCTGGCGGCCGATGAGCGGGGTGTCGAAGTCAATTTCAACGTCGAGGTGGAAGCCTGAGTGGGGGGCGATTTCACCCCAGCAGCCGCCCTCTTCAACGCGGATCGGCTTCAGGACCTTGATAAAGCGGCGCGGTGCATTGAGTTCCCGCAGGCCGGCTTCGTCGATGGCTTCAACGAATGGCAGCGAGCTGCCATCCATGATGGGGACTTCCTTGCTGTCGATCTCAACGATGCAGTTGTCGACCGAGAGACCGCGGAGCGCGGCGAGAAGATGTTCGACTGTGGAGACCGTGACGCCTGCTTCATCACCGATGACGGTGCAGAGGGTCAGGTTTTTGACGTTGGAAACGTGGGCCGGGATCTCGGCTACGATGCGGCCCCGTTTGGTGGCCACGAACAAGAGGCCGGTATCAACGTCCGCTGGGTGAAGTGTGACAGATACGGGTGCCCCACTGTGAACACCGGTTCCCTTGAGTTCGATCTCGCGGGCAATCGTGGTTTGTCGCGCGCCGATAAATCGATTCGACATCCTGCGCCGTCCCTCGCATATCCCAGGCAGCCAACCGGCCGAAGCCGATGTCTGCCCCCCCAGATCCATCCTCGTCTCGCCTACTCCCTGTCCCGGCTGCGCTTCTCGTGTGGCGCTTGTCGAGACCCCTGAGGCGGGGCAAATCAAGATCACATCCAAAGAGACGATAACTGTCACCTATGGGTGTCACAAATCACGCTTTCTTACGTTCTGTTACCAATTGGAAATACTTAGCTTAGAAGCCCTATAGCGTGGGCCTTGCGCGCGCTCGATCAGCGGCGCGATTTGCTGAAAAACACCGGTAATTCGGGCTTTTCTTGACGCTGCGGTTCGGACTCAAGCCAACCGCTGCGACGCGGGTCCGCTTCACCTCCTACGGTGTAGGAGCGATCACTTTCGGACCGGTGCGCTGGATCAAAACCTTCACGATCGCGGCTGCTTGCGTGCGAATCACCTTCGCGCTTGGCGCGACCCGTGAGGCGCTCGAAGAAGCCGCGCTTTTTGGGTTCGGGCGCGCGGACTGTTGGTTCGGCATAAACGTGCGGCGCGGCCCCGTTGCGCTGCGTCTTGGCCTGGTAGTCGCGCTGGCCGACGACGGGGAATTCTTCAAGTTCGGGCATCCGGCGCGGCGGACGGCGCACCTGAGCGGGCGGCGCGGGTGCATACGGGGCCATGGCGGGCTGAACGGGCGCGGATGCCGGCCCATAATCGATGGCCGGTGGCGCGTAGGTGTCTGGCGCACCGCCGGGAGACATTGCACCGGAAGATTGGGCACCGGAAGACAGGGCGCCGGGAGCCAATTCGGTAATTTCGACGTCTTCGCCGGAGTGCCAGCTCGACGGGGCAGACGGCGGGTAGGCCGGAGCGGCGGGCGGCGCGGGATGGTGCGCCGTCGCGGCCGGAGCTTGGACCGGCGGCGGGGCCGATGCGCGGGTCAATTCCTCGAAGGCCGGGGACTTCAAGGCGTCCGCAAGACGCTCTTGAGCGGCGGGTTCGCCGGGAACGACGGGGGCGGCAGGCGGCGCCGACAGGTGACCAGATCGCGAAGGCGGTTGGGCCGCGGCCGACGACCGGTCCATGCCGGAGGCGACGATGGAGACGCGGACGCGATCGCCCAGCGTCGGATCGTAGGTGGCGCCGACGATGATATTGGCCTCGGGGTCGACTTCCTGGCGCACGCGGGTTGCGGCCTCGTCGACTTCGTAGAGCGTCAGATCGGTGCCGCCGGTGATGGACAGCAGCAGGCCCTTAGCGCCGGCGAGCGTGACATCGTCGAGGAGCGGATTGGTAATGGCTTCTTCGGCGGCGCGCACGGCGCGGCCCTCGCCGGATGCTTCGCCCGTGCCCATCATGGCGCTGCCCATGCCGCTCATGACGGTGCGGACGTCGGCGAAGTCCAGATTGATCAGGCCTTCCTTGACGATGAGATCGACGATGCAAGCGACGCCCGAATAGAGCACCTGGTCGGCGAGGACGAAGGCTTCGGCGAAGGTGGTGCGTTCACTGGCGATGCGGAACAGGTTCTGATTGGGAATAACGATCAGCGTGTCGACGTGCTTTTTCAGTTCGGCGATGCCAGCTTCGGCGATGCGCATGCGGCGCGCGCCTTCGAACTGGAAGGGTTTCGTGACGACGGCGACGGTGAGGATGTTTTGTTCCTTGGCGGCGCGGGCAATCACGGCCGCGGCACCGGTCCCCGTGCCACCGCCCATGCCTGCTGCCACGAAGACCATGTGCGACCCGCGCACGAGATCGCGGATTTCTTCCAGCGTTTCGATGGCGGCGGCTTCGCCGATGTCGGGACGCGAGCCTGCGCCGAGGCCTTCTGTGAGACGGGCGCCGAGCTGAATTTTATGGGGGGCGTTGGAGGCGACGAGCGACTGCGCATCCGTGTTGGCCACCACGAAGTCGACGCCGTCGAGGGAGGCGTCGATCATGTTGTTGACCGCGTTGCAGCCTGCTCCGCCGACACCGATGACGGTGATGCGGGGCTTCAGGTCCGGAATGTTCGGCGGCAGTTTTGCGTTCATTTGGCCCTCGGTCTTACAGAAGGAACGTGCGGGCGCCGGATCTCTTCCCCGGCCCGGTCCACACGCATTACCTTCCCTAGAACCCGTCCCGCAGCCACTGCCCGACCCGGCCGATGTAGCCCTTGGGTGCGCTGGCACCGTGGGCATCGGGTAGATCGACAGCCGCGCTGTCTGCGACGGCACGCAACACACCAACGACACCGGCGAACGCCGCCGATGCATAGAGAGGCGGCAAGCCCGACACGGGCTCGGGCCTTCCCTCGCGAACGGGCCGCCGGAACACGCCTTCTGCTAAGGATTGCAGACCTGGAATCTCGCTGCCGCCGCCGCAGAGGACGATCCGCGCGGCATTGCCTTCGAGAAGCCCGGCGCCCGCGAGATGGTCGCGAACGAGGTGGAGCAGGTGGGCCATGCGCGATTGGATGATCCGGGCCAGATCAGCCTTGGTCGATCTCTGCTCGAGACCCTCGCCGCCGCCCGATTGAGCGTAGGTGAAGACATCGTGCTGATCCGACTGCGCATTGAGGACTGTGCCATAAAGCGTTTTGATTCGCTCGGCTTCTTCAAGTGGCGTCAGCAACGAATGCACAACATCGAGCGTGACATCTCCGCCGCCCATGGGGACGGTGGACATGAAGACGGGGCTGGCGTTGCGGAAGACCGATATGCCGGTCACGCCGGCACCAATGTCGACCGTTATGACGCCGTGGCGGCGCTCGTCTTCACTGGTGACGGCAAGCGCGCTGGCAATGGGACCCGGGATCAGGCGGCGGGGCCTCAAATAACAGCGTTCAACCGTACGGGTGAGGTTGGCGACGGCCGGGGCATCGGCGGTGATGGCATGGACGTGGGCGGCCAACCGGCTGGCGGGCAGGCCCAGTGCATCGGGGACTATCGGGCCGCCATCGAGGCGATATCCCAAGGTTTCAAGTTGTAGAAGCTGGCGGCCATAGGCGGTGGCGTGGGCACGTCCGGCGGCGGCGACGCGGTCGATGGCTTGGCGGGTAACGACGCCATCGCTTATCGGAGCGGCTGCGGCGAAGGTGCGCGAGGCCGGGTTGCCGCCGTTGAGCAGCAAGTCGATCCCTTCAAGACGGACGCCGGACATGTTTTCGGCTTGCGCGATGGCGGTCCGGATGGCGGCTTCGGCGGCGGCGAGGTCGCGGACGCTGCCAGCAACGATGCCATGTGAGGGGGCGATACCGACGCCAACGATGCGGGCGGCGCGGCCTTCCTGATCCAGCGCGGCGATGAGACAGACGGTTTTAAAGGTGCCGGCGTCGAGGACGGCGGCGAAACGGCCGGAGCGGGCGGGTCGGAGGGTGGCGGCGCTCATGGTGCGATCAGCCTCCCCCGGCGGGTGCTGCGGACGCAGCGCGGATGGCGATCTTGGACGGAGAGCGCAGATCGATGATTTGCCCCGGCTTGGCGACGAGGTCCGCGATCTGCGGTTCGGCAGCGAGGCGGGCAAGCGCGGAGGTTTCGCCGTCAGACGGCAAATGGATACGGCCGCCGCCGGTCAGTTCCAGCGTCCAGCGGCGGGCGGACAGGCGCTCGGCGCGGACGAGGCGGGATTTGATTGCGGGGTGGCGGTCGAGTGTGGTCATCAGGGCCGCGGCGGCCACGTTAGCGCCTTCGCCCGCAACGCGTGGCAGATCGAGAACGGCATCGCGCTTGACGGGGCCGAGCTGGCGGCCGGTTGCGTCCACCAGTTCGGCGCTGTCGCCCTGTTCCCAGACGGCAAACGGTTTGCGCTCGGTGACGCGGATGGCGAGTTGGCCCGGCCAGACGCGCGAAATCTCGACCGATTGCACCCATGGCAGGCGCTCGAAACGCCGGCGAATGGCGTCCGGCTCGAAGCTTGCGAGCGAGCGGGCGGATTTGAGATCGAGGGCATCGAAGAGATCGGCGTCGGACGTGAAGCGGTGGCCGGTGAGCGAGACCTGTTCGATGCCGAAGCCGAGCGTGGTTGCGAGGCGATCGCGATCGAGCGCGCCGGTGCGTTGGGCGGCATAGGCCGCGGCGGCAGAGAGCGCGACGAAGGCGAGGCCCGCGAGCGTGCGGCCGGGGACACGGCGCTTGGCACGTGGGGCGGATTTTGCGGCAGGGTGGATGCGGCCTGGATCGTAGGCGTGGCCGAAGTCGAAGCGTTGGGGAGGCGTCGTTGGGTGTGGGCGCGGCGCGGGGGGCGCCTGCCAGTGTTCGTTCAGTTCTGAGCCTACCTCTGGCAACTCGCGTCCTCGGTGATCCATCTGACGAGTTCGCCGAAGCTCCAGCCGGCGTGCTGCGCCAATTCTGGAACCAGCGATGTGCCCGTCATGCCCGGCTGGGTGTTGACTTCGAGGCAAATGAGCTCGCCCGAACCACCCGGCGTATCGTCGTAACGGAAGTCGGCGCGCGAGACGCCCCGGCACCCGAGCGCCTGATGCGCCAGTCCCGTGTATTTCCGGACCAACTGGTAAACATCCGGTAAAACTTTGGCCGGAAGCTCGTGGATAGAGCCGCCGGGGGCGTATTTGGCTTCGAAATCGTAGAAGACGAGGCCGTCTTTCGGTTTGATCTCGATGACGTCGGTGACGAAGCCCCCGATGACGGCGCAGGTGAGTTCGCGGCCGGCGACGTAGCGCTCGACCATCACGATGTCATCGGGCGCGCCGCCGGACAGGATAGCGTTGGACCATTCGTTGTTGCCGGGGCGGATGATGAGCACGCCGACGCTGGAGCCTTCGTCGACGGGTTTGACGACATAGGGCGGCGGCAGGGCGTGGGCCGTTGCGGCCTCAGTGCGGGTGAGGATGCGAGCTTCGGCGACGGGGACGCCGGCGGGCTTCATGACGGCCTTGGCGCGCTCCTTGTGCATGGCGAGCGCGGAGGCCAGCACGCCGGAGTGCGTGTAGGGGATTTCCAGGCATTCGAGGATGCCCTGGATGCAGCCGTCTTCGCCGAAGCGGCCGTGGAGCGCGTTGAAGGCAAGGTCGGGTTTGAGGGCTGAGAGTGTGGCGGAGATGTTGCGATCGACATCAACGCGGGTGACGCGATAGCCCTCGCCTTCCAGCGCATCGGCGACGGCGGCGCCTGACCTCAGACTGACGGGACGTTCGGCGGACCAGCCGCCCATGAGGACGGCGACGTGGCCGTGCGTGCGGGCGGGCGCGGTGCCGAGTGTCATGATGCGTTCTCTTGCAGGGCGAGACCTTCGCCGGTGGGGCGGCCGTCCTTGGGTTCGCCGAGGCGGATGATTTCCCATTCGAGCGTGACGCCGGAGGCGGCCTTGACGCGCGCGCGGACGGTTTCGCCCAGCGTTTCGACATCCTCGCCCGACGCCTTGTTGTCGTTGATGAGGAAGTTGCAGTGCATCTCAGAAACTTTGGCGCCGCCGACGCGGAAGCCGCGGCAGCCGGCGGCGTCGACGAGTTTCCAGGCGCTGTTGCCGGGCGGGTTTTTGAAGGTGGAGCCGCCGGTGCGTTCGCGCACGGGCTGGTTCTTCTCGCGATAGTCGGCGACCTCATCCATCTCTTTTTGGATTTCGTCAGGGTCGCCGGGTTTTCCTTCATAGGTCGCTTGGGTGAAGATCCAGTCCGATGGAATGCCGCAATGGCGGTAGGTGAATTTCATGTCGGCGAGCGACAGCACGTGGATGTTGCCCTGGCGGTCGACGGCGCGGGCTTCGATGAACACGTCCTTGGTTTCGGTGCCGTGCGCGCCGGCATTCATGCGCAGCGCGCCGCCGATGGACCCCGGAATGCCGCGATAGAACGAGAGACCGGCGATGCCGGCTTCGGCGGCGGCGCGGGCGACTTTGACGTCGGGCACGGCGGTGCCGGCGGTGAGGCGCGTCCCTTCGGTGGTGATTTCGTTGAAGCCGCGGCCGAGGCGGATGACGACGCCGGGGACGCCGCCGTCACGGACGAGTAGGTTCGATCCCAGCCCGACGACGAAGACGGGGATATCGGGACCGATGTTTTTCAGGAAGTAGGCCAGATCGGCTTCGTCGGCGGGGGCGAATAGAACCTGCGCGGGGCCGCCGACGCGAAACCACGTGATTTCGGAGAGCGGCGCATTGGCGGTGAGGCGGCCGCGCAGGTCCGGCATGCGGGCCTTCAGGTCGCCGGTGATGTCGGGAAAGCTCATCGGGTTTCGGCCTTGAGAAGTCCGCTTATTCGGCGGCCTGGGCGGAGAGCCATTGCGGCAGCGACGCGGCCCACTCGGTCGACGTGCCGGCGCCGAGGCAAACTACCATGTCGCCGGGGCGGCCGTAGCGGCGCAGCAGGGGCACGATGTCGGCGGGGTGATCGACGGAGGTAACGGCGCGGTGGCCGGTGGCGCGGATACCTTCGGCCAGCGTATGCTGGTCAATGCCCTCGATGGGCGCTTCGCCGGCGGAATAGAGCGGGGCGACGATGACGCTGTCGGCATCGCGGAAGCAATTGCAGAACTCGCCGAAGAGATCGCGCACGCGCGTGAAACGATGCGGTTCGCAGACGGCGATGACGCGGCCCTTGGTTCCGGCGCGGGCGGCCTGGAGGACGGCTGCGATCTCAATGGGGTGATGGCCGTAATCGTCGTAGATCTGGATGCCGTTCCACTGGCCGGTGGGCTGGAAGCGGCGCTTGACGCCGGAGAACTCGGCGAGGCCTGCACGGATCACATCGTCGGCGATGCCGGCTTCGGCAGCGACGGCAATCGCCGCGAGCGCATTCAGTGCGTTGTGGTGGCCGGGAACGGGCACCTGCCAACCGGAGATTTTGCGCGCGCCACCTTTAACGCGGGCGGACAATTCGGCATCGAAAATGGTCGTGAAGCCGTTCTGGTGCGACGAAATCAGACGCAAGTCGGCGCCTTCGGAGACGCCGTAGGTGAGGAGGCGGCGGCCGTCGCGGCGCATGTCGAGACGCTCGATCATCTGGCGGACGACGGGATGATCGATGCAGGTGACGGCGAGGCCGTAGAAGGGAATGTTGCGATAGAAGGCGGCGTATTCGGCGTGCATGTTCTCGACGGACTTGAAGTAGTCGAGGTGCTCGGGGTCGATGTTGGTGACGATGCCGATTTCGGTGGGGAGGCGCACGAAGGTGCCGTCGCTTTCGTCGGCTTCAACGATCATCCAGCGGCCTTTGCCGAGGCGGGCGTTTGAGCCCCAGGCGTTGATGATACCGCCGGTGATGACGGTGGGATCGGTGCCGGCTTTTTCGAAGATGGTAGAGACGAGCGAGGTGGTCGTTGTTTTCCCGTGGGTGCCGGTGACGGAGATGGTTGAATAAAGGCGCATCAGCTCGGCCAACGCTTCGGCGCGGCGGATGATGGTGAGGCCCTTCTGGCGGGCGGCCTCGAGTTCCGGGTTGCCGGGTTTGACGGCGGTGGAGATGATGACGTTTTTGGCGCCGATGAGGTTGATGGCGTCGTGGCCGATGAAGACGCGCACGCCCTTGGCGCGCAGGCGGCGGACGTTGGCGCTTTCCTTCTGATCGCTGCCCTGGACGGCGAAGCCCTTGGCAAGCAGGATCTCGGCGATGGCACTCATGCCGATGCCGCCGATGCCGATGATGTGAAAGGTGCCTGCTTCGCGGGGTATTTGCATCGTGGTGTCTAACGTCCCGTCATTCGTTTCAAGGAACCCAGCGCTTCAAGGAGCCCGGCCCGGCGATTGAATTCAGCCTAGGCGCTTCGACGCTGTGGCCGTGGCAGACCCCGCAAGCTCTTCTACCAGTGACGCGAGCCGTACAACGGCGTCCGGCCGGCCTTGCTTCCTGGCACACTGTGCTGCTTCGCGAAGCGCGGCGCCACCCTCCATGAGCCGCGCGATCTCCCCCGACAATCTTTCCGGGCTCAGTGTCTTTTGTTCGATACACCAAGCACCGCCCGATTCGGCAAGCTGGGTGGCATTTTGCAGCTGATCGTTGTCGAGGGAATGCGGCAAGGGCACCAGGATGGATGGCCGTCCGATGACGGTTAACTCGGCGACGGATGAGGCCCCGGCGCGGCCGATCACAAGGTGACTTGCGGCCATTCGGGCCGGCAGGTCTTTGAAAAAGGGCGCGATTTCGGTGGCGATGCCGGCGTCCGCGTAGGCGGCCTTGACCCGGGCAACGTCTTCCTCGCGGGCTTGCTGAACAACGTTTATCCGGGATTTGAGGCCTGCAGGGAGGAGCGCGAGGGCGGGTGGGACCGCGTCGGAAAAGTAACGGGCGCCCTGGCTACCGCCGAAAACGAGCAGGTGGAAGGGGCCGTTGGGCTCAAGGGCGGGATAAGGCGACGTCGCCGCTTCGATAACGATGCCGCGGACCGGGTTGCCGGTGAAACGAGCTTTTGCCGCGAGCGGGCCGTCGAGAAACTTGGTGTGCTCGAAGGACGTGGCAATGGCGTCGACACGGGCTGCCAGCATCTTGTTGGCGCGGCCGAGCACGGCGTTCTGCTCGTGCAGCATGGTTGGGATACCCGACTGGCGGGCGGCCAGGAGCGGCGGGAACGTGGGATAGCCGCCGAAACCGACGACGACCGCGGGGCTGATCTTTTTCATCAGCTTACGGGCAGCGAGGAGGCCGCGCGCGAGGGTGAAGCCGGTTTTGGCTATTGCCGCGGGGGATTTGGAGGCCAGCGTTGCGGAGGGGACCTGATGGACGGCGCGCGCGGGGAAGCCGGTGCCGTAGCGGTCGCCGCGCATGTCGGTCACGAGGTCGACGGTGTAGCCGCGGCGGCCCAGTTCTTCGGCAAGCGCGAAGGCTGGAAACAGGTGGCCGCCAGTGCCTCCGGCGGCGAGCAGAATGGTGCGGTTACGGTCCATGGCGTCGTGGGGTCCCCCATCTTTGCCGCTCATCGCAGCCAAACACGGCCGTTTCTGGTCCGGTTTGGGGGCGCGATCAAGCGGCGCGGCGACGCGTCAAAGCCAACAGCATGCCGAGCGTAGTGGAGATGGCCAGCGTCGAGGAGCCACCGGCGGACAGGAAGGGCAGCGTGATGCCCTTGGCAGGTAGCAGGCCGACGTTGACGCCCATGTTGAACAGGGCCTGCAGGCCGAAGACCAGCGCTAAACCAATGATACCGAGTTTGACGGCGGGATCGGGTTCCTGGCCGGCGCGGTAGAGGGCGCGTAGCACGATAAAGCCGAACAGCAGAACGATCGCTAGGCAGGCGATGGCGCCATACTCTTCGGCGATGACGGCGAAGATGAAGTCGGTGTGGGCGTCGGGGAGCGATGTCTTAATGGTGCCTTCGCCGGGGCCGCGACCGAAGAAGCCGCCTTGCGTGAACGATTGCAGCGCGCGATCGACCTGACTGTTGTCGCCGGGGGCGGGATCGAGAAAGCGGTCTACACGCGCTTCGACGTGGGGGAAGGTCACGTACGCGCCACCGATGGCGGCGAGTCCGAGCAGGAGGATCGCGGCGGCATAAATGAGCGGCTGACCGGAGACGAAGAACAGCGCCCCCCAGACGATGCTCAAGAGGAGCGTCTGGCCGACATCGGGTTGCAGCACCAGGAACAAGGCGACCACCGCATAGAGCAGGATGGCCAGCCAGAGGCCAGGCATGTCGGGACGTTTACGGGCTTCTGCGAGCAGCCAGGCTGAGATGACGACGAAAGCCGGTTTAAGGAATTCGGATGGTTGGAGAGAGTGCCCGGCAAGTGAGAGCCAGCGGCGGGCGCCGTTGATTTCTTTGCCGGTGAAATAGACGGCAACCAACCCGGCGAGGGCGACGACCAACAGCCCGAGTGCTACGCGGCGTGTTTCGCGCGTCGTCAGGAATGAGAGCGTGACGAGAAGGAGCGCGCCCAGCGCAGAGAAGATGACGTGGCGCTCGACGAAGTAGTAGGCGGGCAAGCCCTTTTTGAGGGCGACAGAGGGACTGGCGGCGAGCGAGAAAACGAGACCGGCGCCGACGAGGACGAGAATTGCGATCAGCAGCACATGATCGACCGTGAACCACCATCCGGCTAAGCGGCTGCGGTCTTCGCGAGAGAAGCTCATGCCGGCGTTCGGTTCGCGATTTCCGCGGCTACGAGCCGGCGGAAATGGTCGCCCCGCTCCTCGAAGTTCTTGTACTGGTCGTAGGACGCGCAGGCAGGCGAGAGCAGGACGACGCTTTCGGCTGCGCCGGACGCGAGTGCGTCTTCTGTGGCCTTCGCGACGGCCACATCCATGGTTCCGCATGATTCATGCGGGACGCCGGACCCGAGGGTGGCGGCAAACATTTCGGTCGCCGCACCGATCAGATAGGCCTTGGCGATGCGCGGAAAGTAGGGGCGCAGAATATCGATGCCGCCGTCTTTTGCTTTGCCACCGAGGATGATGTGAATGCCGCGCGGCCAGGTGGCGAGCGCCTTTTCGGTGCTTTCGGCGTTGGTGGCTTTGCTGTCGTTGATGAAGAGCGTGTTGGCGAGGCGGCCGATCTGTTCCATGCGGTGGGCGAGGCCGGGATAGGTCAGCATATGCGGAATGATTTCGTTGTCGGTGAGGCCCGCGAGGCGGAGCGCGCCGTAGGCGGCGCAGGCGTTCTCGCCGTTGTGGCGGCCGCGCAGCGAGGGGACGCCGCTTAGGTCGGCGACCGTCTTGCCGCGGAATGCGACCTCAGTGCCGGAGAACGTGATGTCGGCCGGGCCTAGCGCTGAGGCAGTCAGAATAGTCTTATCCTCGGACGCATGGCGTTCCGCAATGACGCGGGTCCAATCGTCATCGATGACGACCACGGCTTGGTCCGCGCCGGCGATCAGGCGCTCTTTCACGCGGGCGTAATTCTCAATCGTGCCGTGGCGGTCGAGGTGGTCGGGGGTGACGTTCAACAGCACGCCGACGCTCGGGTTGATGGTCGGCGCGAGATCGATCTGGAACGAGGAGCATTCGACGACATAGACGCGCTCGGGCGTGAACGGGTCGAGGGTGAGGACCGCGCGGCCGATGTTGCCGCCCAACTGCACGTCGCGGCCGGCTTCGCGCAAGATGTGGGCGATGAGCGCGGTCGTCGTCGATTTGCCGTTGGTGCCGGTGATGGCGATGAAGGGCGCATCGGGGCAAACGTTGGCGCGTTCGCGGCAGAAGAGTTCGATGTCGCCGATGACGTCGACTCCGGCGGCTTCTGCTTTCTGGACGGTCCAGTGCGGTTCGGGATGTGTGAGGGGCACGCCGGGCGCGAGGATGAGGACGGCGAATCTGGCCCAGTCTTCGCGGAAGAGATCGACGAGGGGGATACCGGCGTCTTGCGCGCCTGTGCGTCCCGCTTCGCTATCGTCCCAGGCCGAGACGCGGGCGCCGCCTGCCATCAGGGCGAGGGCTGTGGCATTGCCCGATGCACCCAGACCGAACACCGCCACGTCAAGGCCGGAGAAATTGGTGATCGGGATCATCGAACGCTACCGCAGCTTCAAGGTGGCGAGGCCGACGAGTGCCAGAATGACGGAAATGATCCAAAAGCGCACGACGACGGTGCTTTCCTGCCAGCCCTTCTGCTCGAAGTGGTGGTGCAGGGGGGCCATGCGGAAGACGCGCTTGCCGGTTAGCTTGAAGGACGCGACCTGGATGACGACCGAGAGCGTTTCGAGAACGAAGAGCCCGCCGACGATGGCGAGCACAATCTCGTGCTTGGTTGCCACCGCGATGGCACCCAGCGCGCCGCCGAGCGCCAGCGAGCCCGTATCGCCCATGAAGATCATGGCGGGCGGGGCGTTGAACCAGAGGAAGCCGAGCCCCGCGCCGATGAGGGCGCCGCAGATGACGGCGAGTTCGGCGGTGCCGGCGACGTAGTGGATCTGGAGGTGGGTTGCGAATTTCTCCGAGCCGATCAGGTAGGCGATCAATCCGAACGTAGTGGCGGCGATCATGACGGGCACGATGGCGAGGCCGTCGAGGCCGTCCGTCAGGTTGACCGCATTGCCGGCGCCAGCAATGACGAGCATGCCCGCAAGGATAAAGAGCGGGCCCAGATAGATCAGCGTGTCCTTGAAAAAGGGCACGGCGAGCTGGCCGGCGAGGGCAGGTGCTGAGAGCGACATGATCGCCCAGGCGGCGAAGGCGGCGACGAGCAGTTCGAGCCCGAGGCGGGCCTTGCCGCCAAAACCGCTGGCGTGCTGCTTGGTCACCTTCAGGTAGTCGTCGTAGAAGCCGATGGCGCCGTATGAGAGCGTCACGCCGAGGACGATCCACATGTACATGTTGGACCAGTCGGACCACATGAGCGTGGAGAACGTCACGCTGGCCAGGATCATCAAACCGCCCATGGTCGGCGTGCCGCGTTTGGCGAGATGCGTTATGGGGCCGTCTTCTCGGATCGGCTGACCTTTGCCCTGCTTAAGCCGCAACAAATCGATGATCGCGGGACCGAAGAGCAGTACGAACAGGAGCGCTGTGAAGATCGCGCCGCCGGTGCGGAAGGTGATATAGCGAAATACGTTGAGCAGACCGATCTGGTCGCCGAACTGGCCCAGCTCATAGAGCATGCGTGTCGTCTCCCCCTCCCCGCGGCGCGGCCAGCGGCTGCGCCGGGATTTCTTTAGCCTACTCCGCCGGACCTGTCTCTGCCGGGGTGGTGCGAACCCACTTTGCCTCGATAGCAGCGACCAGACGCCCCATCTTTGAGCCGTTCGAGCCTTTGACCATGACAACGTCTCCGGGCTGAAGCATGGCGAGAAGGTGCGGTTCTAAATCCGCCGAGGACGCGGCCCAGGCGCCGCGGCGGGCGGCCGGAACCTGTTCGTAGAGATGCTGCATGTTCGGACCGGCGGCGAAGAGCAGGTCGACGCCGGTGGCATCTATCGCGTCTTGGAGCCCTGCATGGAGGGCAGGAGACTCGGGGCCCAGCTCCAGCATGTCGCCGAGGACGGCGATGCGGCGCGGATAGGCCGTGCGCGGCAGAGACGGCAGGACCGAAAGGGCAGCGCGCATGGACGCCGGGTTGGCGTTGTAGCTTTCGTCGATGAGGAGGATTTCGCCGCCGCCGTTGAGCAACAGCCGCGTGCGCGAACCGCGTCCGGGTGGCGGAGAGAAGGCGGCGAGAGCTGCCAGACCGGCGGGCGTGGCGGCGCCGGTTGCATCAAGCGCGGCGGTGACGAACAGCGCGTTCATGACCATGTGCAGGCCGACGGTGCCGATGGAGAAGGGCAGCGTGCCGCGGTGGCCGGCGCGGATGACCTCGCCCTGGCTTGCTGTTGCGGTCATCTGGCAGGCGGCGAGTGCAACCACATCATCGACGGCGAATTTTGCGATGGCATCGGCGGGCTGCTGATCCTTCGTGATGCCGGTGATGTGGACATGGCGGGTGCGCGCCGAAGCAATGAGGCGGGCGGCATGGCGGTTATCGAGATTGATGAGCGCGGTGCCGCTCGGTTCAAGACCTGTGAAGATCTCGGCTTTCGCGTCGGCGATGCCTTCCTCGTTGGCGAAGTTTTCGATGTGGGCGTTTTCGACGGTGGTGATAAGCGCCACGTGCGGGCGGACCATACCCGTCAGCGGTGTGATTTCGCCGGCGTGGTTCATGCCGATTTCGAAGATTGCGTAGCGCGTCGTGGCGGGCATGCGGGCGAGGGTGAGCGGAACGCCCCAATGGTTGTTGTAGGATTTTTCCGAGGCATGTGTCGGCCCCAGCGCCTGGAACGCGAGGCGCAACATTTCCTTGGTCGTTGTTTTGCCGACGCTGCCGGTGACGGCGATGACGCGGGCGTCAGTTGCCAAGCGCGCGCGGGCGGCGCGGCCGATGGATTCGAGAGCGAGAAGAGTGTCAGCGGTGCGGATCAGGGCGCCATCGCCGGGCTTGGCGGCGTAGGTGTCCGAGACGATGGCGGCGGCGGCGCCTTTGGCAAAGGCGGCGGAGACGAAATCGTGGCCGTCGCGCTGATCCTTCAAGGCGATGAAAACGTCGCCGGGCTCGATGGTGCGGGTGTCGATGGAGAAGCCGGTCATGGGGCCAGCGGGCGACCCGGACGCGGTGGCACCTGCGGCTGCAACGAGGCTTTCGAAAGACCAGAGGGGATGGGTCGTCATAGGGCTCCCAGTGCCTCCGCCAGGACGTCGTGATCGGAGAACGGAAGCACCGTTTCCCCCACGATCTGGCCGGTTTCGTGGCCTTTGCCGGCGACGAGCACGACGTCACCCGGGCCCATCATGGCGACGGCTGAGCGGATGGCTTCGGCGCGGTCGCCGATTTCGGTGGCTCCTGCCGCGCCGGCGAGAACCTCAACGCGAATGGCTGAGGCGGTCTCGGTGCGTGGATTGTCGTCGGTGACGATGACCACGTCGGATTTTTCAGCGGCGATGCGGCCCATGATCGGGCGTTTGCCGCGGTCGCGGTCGCCGCCGCAGCCGAAGACGCAGATGAGGCGGCCCGTGGCGAAGGGGCGGCAGGCGTCGAGGGCTGCGGCGAGCGCTTCGGGCTTGTGGGCGTAGTCGACGACGCCGAGGCCGCCGTTGCGTTCGCCAATGATTTCGAGGCGGCCTTTGACGCCTTTGAGCGTGGCGAGCGCGGCAAGGACGGGGGCGGGGTCTTCTCCCGTTGCGATGGCCAGCGCGCTGGCGACGAGCGCGTTTTCGACCTGATAGGCGCCGACGAGTGGGAGATCGACGATTGTTGTGTGCCCTCCGGCTGTCAAGGTCAGTCGTTGGGCGAAGCCGGTTGCCTCTGCCTTATCTAGTTTGATGGTCTCGCCGCTGCGGCCGACGGTGAGAACGGGGCGGCCCGAGCGGCGGGCAACGGCTTCGGCTTCGGCTGCATAAGCTCCGTCGCGGTTGATGATCGCGGGGCGGTCCGGCGGCAGGAGGTTTTCGAACAGGCGCATCTTGGCGGCGAAGTAATCTTCGACGGTGGGATGATAGTCCATGTGATCGCGGCCGAGGTTGGTGAACGCGGCGGCGGCGATGGTTACGCCATCGAGCCGGTGCTGGTCGAGGCCGTGGGACGAGGCTTCCATGGCGAGGTGCGTTACGCCTTCGCGCGCGAGGCTGGCTAGCGTCTTGTGCAGGGACACGGGGTCGGGCGTCGTCAGCGAGCCATAGATAGTGGTTTTGGGCGAGACGACGCCGATGGTGCCGAGAGACGCGGCCTCGCGTCCGCAGGCGGCGAAGATCTGGCGGGTGAATTCGGCGACAGAGGTTTTGCCGCTGGTGCCCGTGACGGCGACGACGGTTGCGGGCTGGCCGGCGTAGATGCGGGCGGCGATACTGGCCAATGCGACGCGCGGGTCGGGCGTGCGCAGGACGGGGATCGTGAGGCCCAGGGGCACGGCTGCGCCGACGGCTGCGATGGCGGCGACGGCACCACGGGCTGCGGCGTCGGCGATGTAGCGGCCGCCGTCGGCCTTGGTGCCGGGGATGGCGATGAAGAGGTCACCTGGAGTGACGGTGCGGCTATCGGCGGTCACGCCGGTCACCGCGAGGGCTGCGGCATCCGGCGGCACGGTGATTAGGGCTGAGAGGTCGGAGAGCCGCATCGCTGGCCTTTTGAACGGCGCTGTTGGGAGGTGCGCACGCGAACCGGACGCTGCCGGTTTATGGCGCGCCGCCCGATCCGTCAAACACAGTCGCTGGACCGCCAAAACAGGGGCTTTGAGGCCACGCCGTCCGCACAAGTCGCACCTCAATCGCGCTTTGAGTTGCACAGGTGCCGAATCAAAGACTAGCCCCCAGGGGTAGGGTTTTAATTTTCGGTTTCGCCGTTCTCGTTTGAACAAAGGGTAGTTCATGCTGTCGCGCAGATTCGCCTGGGCTTTGTTAGCGGCGCTTTCGGGCCTCGTTACCGTGCAGACGGCGGCGATGGCCGAGCCGCGGATTGGGACCGCGGTGCGTATCGTGAAGGACGTGACGGCGGATGCGCGCGCGCTGCTGACGGGCGACGGTGTCAACCAGAACGAGACGGTTGAAGTGAAGGCCGACTCGCTGGGCGAATTGAAACTCGACGACAATACGAAATTGGCGCTCGGCCCGGGTGCGCGCCTGCGGCTCGACAAGTTCGTCTATGACCCGGCGAAGTCCGACGGTGACATCGCGGTCTCGCTGGTGAAGGGCGCGTTCCGGTTCGTGACCGGAAATGCGGCGAAGAAGGACTACAAGATCCGCACGCCCAACGCGGCGATCTCGGTGCGCGGGACGGTGTTCGACGTTTTCATCGACGATGCGGGCGTGGAATATCTGTTGCTGCAGCAGGGCTCGATCGAGGTTTGCCGTGGCGACGGCAGCGACCGTTCGACGTGCCGGACACTGCAGAACGTGTGCAACGTCATCCGCGTCTCGCCGCAGGACGGCGTGTCCAATCCACTCGGGTGGAGCGAGCGCTCAGATCAGCAAATCAGCTTTGCGATCGCGTTTCCGTTTGTCGCGAACCCGCCGACGATCGATCCGGTGGTTTACAACACGGCCGCCAACATCGAAGCCAATACTTGCGATCAGCCGCAGACGCCGAGACAGCAGCGCGCGGATTATGTGCCGCCGTCGGCTCCTTCGTACCCGGCTGGGCCGTCTGGTCCAGGATCCTACACGCCGCCGTCGAGTTACGATCCGGGTGACGACACGCCGCCTTCGTCGCCGCCCGGCGGCCCGCCGACGCTGCCCGTCTCGTGGACCGGCATTTACATCGGTGTGCATGGCGGCGGCACGCGCACGAGCAGCGAGAGTGACGCCTATTGCGACGACTTCAGCACGTCCGGATTTGGTTGCGGCAGTTCGCTCTTCACCCCGGGTGACCTTCTGGAAGGCAGCCTGGACTTTTCAGGCGTCAATGCGGGCGGGGGTGTGCAGGCCGGTGGCCGGATCCAGTTCGGCATCCTGGTCGTGGGGCTGGACATCGACGTGACGCGCATGACCGGCACGGACAGCGAAAACTTCACGGGCGGCAACAGCGAATTCGTCTACACGACGACCGTTGAACAGACGATGCGGTGGTTCGGGACGACGCGAGCCACGGCAGGTATCGCCTTCGGCAACATTCTCGTTTTTGTGACGGGCGGCGTTGCGGTGGCGGATGTGGAGTACGGAGTCGGCGTGCAGGGCTATGACACGGCCCGGAAAACCGTCACGCAGGTCGGATGGACCGGCGGTGGCGGGTTTGAGATCGGACTTGGGTTGTTTTCTTTCCGCGGCGAATATTTGCACTTCGATCTCGGCGACGAAACCGTTGTCAATGGGATGGGTGGGAATTCGACGACGGGGTCGCAGTTCGAGAATGCTGGCGATACGTTCCGCTTTGGAATCAACTTCCGTCTGAATTGATCGCATCACTCGATCGTGAGCGGCCGCATGTCCACCATGCCGGTGGATCACTCAAAGATGCGTGAGGACGCGGACTTCGCTTGAATCAGCGAAAATGGCCTGTTTACGGGCTTTTGACCTTTCCAATCTGTCATGTTTTTACGGGTACCCACATGACCTCACGCGGGCTCACGCGCTGAGGGTTTCAGCCAACGGCAACGTGAGTGGCGGTGCGGCGCGATCGTTCCTAACTGTTGGTTATGGCCTGGGGCGCACCGCTGCTCCGCCGCTGCGGACGCCAACCGTCCGCACTCTAGGAAACAACCCACGAGGAGACGTTCATGATCCGCAAGATTGCACTGACTGCCGCCCTTTGCTCGGGCTTTACGATGGCCGCTTTGGCTGGCGACGCACCGGCAACTTCGGCTGAAGCCGATCCGGCGCAGTTCACGGCTGGCTTGAACTATGCCGCCAGCGCGGATGCCGCCCGTAAGATTCTCATCGGACGCGGCTACACGCAGATTTCCGATCTGACGCGCGGCGAGAACGGCAACTGGACCGGCACGGCATCGAAGGACGGCAAGATCGGTATGGTGGCTGTGAAGCTGCCGCCGAAGCCGGCGCAGGCCGTCACGAACTAAGTCCGCCAACAGTGCAGACGATTGCGCCCGCCAGTTTTAAACTGGCGGGCGTTTTTTGTTTTCGTATCGAGTGCAGGATCAGCGCGGAATGGCGCGGATGCCTTTCAGCGCAAGAACAATCCATGGCGTGCCGTGGAACAGCAGGTCGACAATGTCGATCGGGCGATGGAGCGTTCCCGCGGCCAGTATGCGCAGCTTTTCGACGATGTGGGGCTCCGGCGTGAACGGCGCTAGCCCCAGTGTTAGACAAAGGATCACCACGACAGTCCACGGGAGTTTGTCGAGGATCGACATGACGGCTCCGGGTCGCGTCGCGGCTTATTTCTTGGCGTCTTGGACGACTCGTATCGAGAGTTCGCGCAGCTGCTTGGGCGAGGCTTCAGAGGGTGCGTTCATCAGCAGGTCAGCGGCTTGCTGGTTCATGGGGAAGAGGGCCACTTCGCGCACGGTCTTGCAGCCGGTGAGCAGCATGACGACGCGTTCGATGCCGGCGGCCATGCCACCATGCGGCGGCGCACCGTACTGGAACGCGCGATAGAGGCCGCCGAAGCGGGCTTCCACGTCGGCGCGCGACAGGCCGGTGATTTCGAAGGCTTTGACCATTGTTTCGGGCAGGTGGTTACGCACGGAGCCCGACGCGATTTCGTAGCCGTTGCAGACGATGTCGTACTGGTTGGCTTTGAGTGCAAGGAGCGCGTCGCGGCCTTGCTTCTCGGCGGCTTCAAGGGCTGCGTGGCCACCCTTGGGCATCGAGAAGGGGTTGTGCGAGAAGTCGATCTTCTTGTCTTCCTCGTTCCATTCGTAGAACGGGAAGTCGACGATCCAGGCGAGTGAAAAGCGATTTTCGTCGACGAGTTTGAGTTCCTGGCCGACGCGGTCGCGGGCGGCGCCTGCGAATTTGTAGAAGTTCGCGGGGTTGCCGGCGGTGAAGAAGACGGCGTCGCCGGTCTTCAGGCCGAGCTGGGTTTGGATGGCGGCGGCGCGTTCGGCGCCAATGTTCTTGGCGACGGGGCCGGCACCTGCGGCCCCTTCTTCTTCACGCCAGAAGATGTAGCCGAGGCCGGGCTGGCCTTCGCCTTGGGCCCAGGAGTTCATGCGGTCGCAGAAAGCACGGCTGCCGCCGGTCGGCGCGGGTATGGCCCAGACGCGGACCTTGGGGTCCTTCTCGATCATGCCGGCAAAGACTTTGAAGCCCGAGCCGCGGAAGTGTTCGGTCACGTCCTGCATTTCGATGGGGTTGCGCAGGTCAGGCTTGTCGGAGCCGTACTTGGCAATCGCCTCGTCGTATGGGATGCGCGGCCAGTTGTTCGTCACCGGCTTGCCGTCGGCGAATTCCTCGAAGATGCGCGTGAGGATCGGCTCCATGGTCTGGAAGATATCTTCCTGCTCGACGAAGCTCATCTCAAGATCGAGCTGGTAGAATTCGCCGGGCAGGCGGTCGGCGCGCGGGTCTTCGTCGCGGAAGCAGGGCGCGATCTGGAAGTAACGGTCGAAACCGGAGACCATCAGCAGCTGCTTATACTGCTGCGGGGCCTGCGGGAGCGCATAGAACTTGCCGGGATGGATGCGCGAGGGGACGAGGAAGTCGCGCGCGCCTTCGGGGGAGGAGGCGGTCAGGATCGGGGTCGGGAATTCGTTGAAGCCGGCGTCGTGCATGTGGCGGCGCATGGATTTAGTAATCTCCAGGCGCTTCATGATGATGGCGTGCAGCGTCTCGCGGCGCAGATCGAGGAAGCGGTACTGGAGACGCAGATCTTCCGGATAATCGGGTTCGCCGAAGACGGGAACGGGCAGTTCCTTGGCTTCTGAGAGGATTTCGATCTCGGTGGCGTAGACTTCGATGGCGCCTGTTGCGAGGTCTGCGTTGTCAGTGCCATCGGGGCGCTGGCGGACCTTGCCGTCGATGCGCACGACCCATTCGGAGCGCAGTTTTTCGGCGGTCTTGAAAGCCGGGCTGTCGGGATCGGCGACGACCTGGGTCAGACCATGGTGATCGCGCAGGTCGATGAAGAGCACGCCGCCATGGTCGCGGACGCGGTGGACCCAGCCGGAGAGGCGGGCGACGCTGCCGATATCCGAGTTGCGCAGGCCGCCGCAGGTGGTGGAGCGGTAACGGTGCAGGCTGGCCGCGGTCATGGCCCAAAATCCCTTGTGACGGTGGGGGGAAAATCGGGCCGGAGAAGCGCACGGGGTATGGTGAATGTCAAGACTTGGGGGCGGGCCGGGGGCTGACAGCGAGAGCCTGCTTGGCGGACCCCGCGTGCCGGCGAATCGGGCGCACACTTCAAGTGGTAACCAATCGTTAAGCACAAAACGGTTATTTTGCGTTAAGCAACCCGCCGGCCGTGGCCTGCGGCGTTTGCATCCGTGATGTTGTGTGAGGCCCTTTTTATGAAGATCGAAGCTGTCGATATTGTCGCTCTGGAATCGCTTTTGACGCGCCAGTCCAGTTCATCGGACGCTGGATCACCGGGCGAGAGCGATCCCGCTAATCCCGATACCGAGCACCCCCTGGCGCACAGTCTGAGGACCGTGTTGGCCAACCCCGGCGCCCACCGGATCGGCGATTTGGCCCGCGTCGTGGACAGCATAGTCAAGGAAATGACGATGCTGAAGGCCGCCCACGGCATCGTGGACGACACCCTCAATTAAACGGACCCGGCCGGGGTCGACCGAACAGGGCGGCGCTGCGTCTCTGACCGGCGGCACGCCGCACTCGGCGAGGCTTCCCCTCGCGGCGATCTGTTGTATACAGGCCGGCGATGCATCTTATTACGTCCACATCCGATCTCGCCCAGGTCTGTCAACGTCTCGTCTCGGCCGAGTTTGTCACGGTCGATACGGAGTTCATGCGCGAGCAAACATTCTGGCCCGAGCTTTGTCTCGTCCAGATCGCGTCCGATACTGTCGAAGCGGTCGTCGATCCGCTGGCGGCGGGGATCGACCTGAAGCCGTTCTATGAACTGATGGCGAATACGCGCGTGACCAAGGTGTTCCATGCCGCGCGGCAGGACATCGAGATCATGTATTCGGAAGGTGGGCTCATTCCGGCGCCGATTTTCGATACGCAGGTGGCGGCATCCGTGTGCGGGTATGGTGACAGCGTCAGCTACGTCAACCTCGTCAAAGACATTACCGGGCACGACATCGATAAGTCGTCGCGGTTCACGGATTGGAGCCGGCGGCCGCTGACGGACAAGCAGCTCGTTTATGCGCTCGGCGACGTGACGCATCTGCGCGACGTTTACCGGCATTTGCGGTCGAAGCTGGAGACGACGGGGCGGACGTCGTGGCTCAGTGAGGAGATGGCGGGCCTCACACATCCCGAAACGTATGAAACACGGCCGGAAGACGCCTGGAAGCGGCTGAAGATGCGGACCAAGAACCGCAAGTCGTTCGGTGTGTTGATCGAGCTTGCGGCGTGGCGCGAGCGAATGGCGCAGGCGCAGAACGTGCCGCGCAGCCGCGTTCTGCGCGATGAAGCGCTGTACGATATCGCCAACCAGATGCCGACGACGGCGGAACAGCTGGGCGGTCTGCGGACACTCAGCGACGGGTTCTCGCGTTCGCAGCGGGCGCGCGAAATCATGGACGCGGTGAAGGCTGGGCTGGAGCGCGATCCTAAATCGCTGCCGCAGATGAACCACTCGCGGCAGGTATCAGCGGAGGCTGGGGCGACGATCGAGTTGCTCAAAGTGCTGCTCAAGGCGGCGGCGGCCAAGCATGGCGTGGCTCCGCGGCTCATTGCGGATGCGGAAGAACTGGAACGGATCGCGGCCGAGGACGAGCCCGACGTGCTGGCGCTCAAGGGCTGGCGGCGGCAGTTGTTTGGCGAGGATGCCGTGCGGTTGAAGCGCGGGGAACTGGCGCTGACGCTGGCGGGGGGCGAAGTGAAGGTGCTGCCGGGCAATGGCGGGGCTTAAGCGCTATTTGCGGCCTGCGTCATAGCTGTGGCGTTCGCGCCAGCCGCGCAGAAACTCCGACAATTCGCCGTCGATTGTTTCGGGCAGGACGATGCGGACGGTGACCAGCTGATCGCCGGTTAGACCGGCGGTGGCGTTAACGATGCCCTTGCCCTTCAGGCGGAAGACCTTGCCGGAACTGGTGCCGGGCGGAATGGTCAGGTGCACGCGGCCGGTGAGCGTCGGGATTTCGATTTTCGATCCGAGCACGGCTTCGTCGAGGGTTAGCGGCACATCGAGCGCGACATCGTCGCCTGTGCGCTTGAAGGTGGCATGCGGGCGGATGCGGACTTCGACGAGGGCGTCGCCGGCGGGGCCGCCGTTAAACCCTGGCTGGCCCTTGCCCTTGAGGCGCAGCATCTGGCCTTCGACAACGCCCGAGGGAACATTGAGATCGAGCGTATCGCCGCCCGGCATGGTGACGCGTTTGACGGCGCCGAGGGCGGCTTCGGTGAAATCGAGTTCAATGGTGTAGCGGGCATCCTGTCCGCGGCGGGCGCGGGCTTGCGCGCCGGCTCCCCGGAAGCCTGCAAAGATGTCGCCGAAGGGGTCATCGCTATCGAATCCGCCTGGGCCGGCATTCCAGCGGGCGCCTCCAAAACCGCCTCCGGGGCCTGCACCGGGACGGGGGCCGGCTGACCGGCGGGGGTCACCGGCGGCGTCGATTTCACCTCGATCGAAGGCTTTGCGTTTGACCGGATCGCCAACGATGTCGAAGGCGACGGTGACTTTCTTGAAGCGCTCTTCGGCGGACTTGGCCGGATTGACGTCGGGGTGGAGTTCCTTGACGAGCGCGCGATAGCGGCGGCGGATTTCGTCGTCGGTGGCCGTGCGCGCGACGCCGAGGACGGTGTAGGGATCGTCGGCCACTCTCCCCTCCCCTCAGTTCGCGACGCGGATTTCGCCGACGCGGCCCAGAACGGCGGCGAGGCTTTCGAAACGGCGGCGGAGTCGTTCGCCATCGAGATCGGCGTGCTGCTTAGGCAGCGTCAGGATCAGCTTATCACCGCGATAGGTGAGGCGGGTTTCATCGATGACGCCGGGCATTCCGATGGAGATCATGTGGGCTGCGCGCAGTGCGCCGCCAACGATGCGGGCGCGTTTCAGCATGCGGCGGTCGATGCGGGCGAGGAGCTGTTCGGGCAGACCGTCGGTGCCGGTGCCCTGCGCGCCGGCGTGACGAAAATAGACGGTGAGGCCGAGAAAGATACGGCCCGGATGATCGACGCCGCTCATGCCGGCGTGAGCGATCTTGTTGAGGCTTTGCTCGCCGCGATAGTCGGGGTGAACGCGCCAGCCGATGTCGGAGACGAGGCAAGCTGCGTGGCGCAAACGCCGCTCTTCGGGCGTTTCGTCGATGCCGTTCTTGTCGAACAGCTGGTCGGTCCAATCGCACAATTCGAGTGCGTGGGCGAGCGAGCGAGAGCGCTGGCGGGCGAACTCCTCGCAGAAGCTCAATAGCGGATCCTTGTTGCGTTCGTGTTGCGGCAAAAGGCTGAACAGAAGACCTTCGCGGACGCCATGGACAGAGAAGATCACGCAGGACGGCTGGAGTTGGCGCAGGAGACGCTCGAGCACAAGCGCGCCGTAGGGAAGCGCTTCGCGGCGGGCACGGGCGACTTCCTCGATCCCGGGCAGAGAGGCGATTTTCTTGGTGCGGCGGACTAGTTCACAGAACTCGATCGCATCGCGGGTGGCGACCGTATAGCCCTGCATGATGCGCAGGGGATAGTGGGTCTGCTCCATATGAAGCTTGGCGAGTGCGCGCCACGTGCCGCCGACGGCGTAGAACGGCCGGCCTTTGCCTTTGACGAGCCAATTGATCTTTTCCAGTTGCGCGTCGGCGAGTTTAACGGCGTCGTCGATCTTACCGCCGGTCTGATCGATGAGGCGCAAGCCGCCGAGCGGCAGCGTCACGGCTTCGTTGAGCGCTTTGCCGCCGATGTCGATGAGTTCGAGGCTGCCGCCGCCCAGATCGCCGGCAAAACCGTCCGGGTCCTGGAAGCCCATGCGGATGCCTTCGGCGGCCAGTTCGGCCTCGCGCTTTCCGGAGAGGATCTCGATCTTGACGCCGCAGGCCTTTTCGGCGCGCGCGATAAAGTCGGGTCCGTCGGCGGCATCGCGCACGGCGGCGGTGGCGAAGGCCTTCAGCGTTTTGACTTTCAAGACGCGGGCGACGGCCTTGAACCGCGTCAGGGCTTGGATCGTCCGTTCGACCGGTTCGGCGCCGAGACGGCCGGTGGTTGCAACCGTGCGGCCAAGACCACACAGCACCTTCTCATTGAAGAGCGGCGTGGGCGAGCGTACCGCCCCCTCATAAACGACGAGGCGCACGGAGTTGGAGCCGATGTCGATGACCCCGATCGGCTCGAGTTCGCGTGGCCGGCGGGTTCCCCCCAACATCTGCATCAGGCTGGTCACGTCGGATCCCTGGCTCAATCCGCACCTCTGACGCGGAATTTCGGCGGCGAACTCGTTTTCAAGGCCTGCCCCCGGCCGGAGAGGCTGGGATTGGTCATGAAGTATTTGTGCGCATTGAACGACACCTCCTTTGGGCCGGGAAGGATTCGCTCAGACGACCCGTCGGCCAGAATGCGCCAGCTCTGCTGATTGTCCATCAAGTTCGCGACCATGATCTGATTGAGGACCTGTTCATGCACAGTCGGGTTGAGAATCGGCAGCATGGCTTCGACGCGGCGGTCGAGATTACGCGGCATCATGTCGGCGGAGGAGATGTAGACCGCCGCCTTGGGCGATGGCAACGGCTCCCCGCGCCCGAAGCAATAGATGCGGGCATGTTCGAGGAAGCGGCCAATGATGCTCTTCACGCGAATGTTGTCGGATAGACCTCTGATTCCCGGTCTGAGGCAACACACACCGCGGCAGACGATGTCGATCGATACACCGGCGTTGCTCGCCTCGTAGAGCGCGTCGATGATTTGCGGATCGACGAGGGAATTCATTTTCATCCAGATGGAGCCATCGCGACCGGACTTGGCGTGGTCGATCTCCTCGCGGATATGGGCCAGGATTTTTTGCCGGATGCCGTTGGGACTCGCAGACATGACTTCGAGTTCGCCGGGGCTGCCGTATCCGGTGACGAAGTTCAGAATGCGCGTGACGTCACGAGCGACTGTTGGATCGCGGGTGAAGACGGAGAGGTCGGTATAAATACGGGCCGTCTGCGGATGATAGTTGCCGGTGCCGATGTGGCAGTACGTGGTGAGATCAGCCCCCTCACGGCGCACGACGACGCCAAGCTTGGCGTGGGTCTTCAATTCGATGAAGCCATAGACGACATGGACCCCGGCATTTTCCAAATCGCGCGCCCAGCGGATGTTGGCGGCCTCATCGAATCGGGCTTTCAGTTCGACGACGGCTGTGACTGACTTGCCGGCTTCGACAGCTTCCTTCAGGGCCTGGACGATCGGGCTATCACGCGAGGTGCGGTAGAGCGTCCATTTGATGGCCATGACGTTGGGGTCGTTCACAGCCTGGCGCAGAAACTGGACGACAACGTCGAAGCTTTCGTAGGGGTGGTGGACGACGAGATCTTTCTTAGTGATGGCGGCGAAACAATCGCCGTTGAATTCGCGGATGCGCTCGGGAAAGCGGATATTGAACGGCTTGAAGAGCAGGTCGGGGCGGTCGGAGACGATGAGCTGGCTGGTATCGGAGATGCCGAGCACGCCGTCTTTCACGAAAATGGCTTCCTCACCCACTTCCAACTCTTCCGCCACGAGGCGGCGGAGTTGCTCAGGCATGCGGCTTTCCAGTTCGAGCCGTATGACCATGCCGCGGCGGCGGCGCTTCAGGAGCGTTTCGTATGAGCGCACCAAGTCTTCGGCTTCTTCCTGGAGTTCGATGTCGCTGTCGCGGAGCAGGCGGAAGGCGCCTTTGGCTTTGACCTCGAAACCCATGAAGAGTTTTTCGAGGAACATGCCGATCAACTGCTCCATCTGGATGAAGCGGATTTGCTTGTCGGACTGGTTATCCGCGCGCATGCGGATGAAGCGCTCGAGCTGGCCGGGGATGGGAATGAGGCCGCTCATGACCTTGCCATCGGAGGGACGCTGCAGTTGCACCGCGATGGTGAGCCCCTTGTTGAGGATGAACGGGAAGGGGTGGGCGGGATCGACGGCGATGGGCGTCAAGATCGGGAAGATGTGCGTGAGAAACAAGTTTTCCAGCCAGACAACTTCGCGCGCGGTCAAGTCTTCGGGCTCGACAAGCTTGATCCCAGCGGCATCCAGATCGGTGCGGATCGACAACCAAATGGACTGCTTGTCAGCGACCAGCTTGGCGGCGAAGGTATTGATGGCGGCCAGCTGCTCGGAGGGGGTGAGGCCGTCCTGTGTGGTCGTCGACACGCCGGCTGCGATCTGGCCGTAAATGCCGGCGGCGCGGACCATGTAGAATTCATCGAGGTTCGAGGCCGAGATGGAGAGAAAGCGCAGGCGCTCCAGAACTGGATGGTTCTTGTTCTTGGCTTCTTCCAAGACACGCCGGTTGAACTGCAGCCAGGACAGCTCGCGGTTATAGAAGCGGTCCGGACCCGATGGCGGTGCGGGCGGCGCGACGGCGCTTTCGGCCGTGGATGCGCTCTTCGATTTGCCTTTGACAGCCGACATGCGCGATTACCTTCTCTCGATCTGGACGTTGATTTGGTCAGTGATTTGGCGGCGTCGACTTTGGCCCGTGGGAGACGACGATTACATGACACTCAATCCTTGCCAACGGCGGGGCTTTGAGACCGCATACGTTCCAATGCTTCAGCGGCGATGGCGCGGGTGACGCGGCGCTGGCGCGCGAGGGCCAGTTGGTCGCAGGCTTCGACGACATTGATCGCGGCTTCGAACGAGCGCTCCATGTGCAGGGCAAGGTGGGTGATGACGTGGGGTTCCGGCGTCAATTGGCGGTCGGTGAAGAGTTTGACCAGCACGGCTTTCAGGATTTCGTCGTCCGGTGGCTCGATGCGCACCATCGGCAGGGCGCGGAGGCGGGAGCGCAGGTCGGGCAGTGCGACATTAAGATCGCCTGGCGCAGTCCGCGAGGTGGCTAACAGCGCGTGGCCCTTTTCCTTGGTCAGGTTCAACAGGTGGAAAAAGATGCGCTCGTTGGCAATGCCGCGGTCGATATCTTCGATGGCCAGCGCGCCGGTGCGTTCGAATTCGCCGAGCGCCTCTTCGCCAAGCTGCGAGGCCGGGATGCTGGCGGCTTCCGACTTCAAGCGCCAGACATTGGTGAGATGACTTTTGCCCGATCCGGCCGGACCGACGACAATCGCTGCGCGGGCGGTCCAGTTGGGCCAGCCATCGACGAGGGCGACGGCGGCGGCGTTGCTGTTGCCGACAAGGAAATCCTCCAGCGCGAGCGCAGGCCGGTGCGGCAGATCGAAAACGAGCTGCTCGGGGACGGCTTTTGGCTCCGGCACGGTCATGGCCAAGGTTCCAGCGTTCTCCGGCATTGGGCCCTGTGGGATGTCAGGGGCTGGAGCCGGGCGCATCGGCTGCCGACATATGCCGCAGCCACAGGTCGAGATAGGCCGCCAGCGACGCGAACGTCAACGCGCCAGTGAGGCCGATCAATAGGATCTTCAAGGTGTCGAGACCGAGCGTAAACGCCTGATCGGCCAGGACGACGGCGACGAGCACCACGAGGGCTGCGGTATGGGCCTTGCTGACGCCCAGCGGCTTCATCTGGAACGGACGGTCCATCAGCCAGGCGAGCACGACGCCGGCGACGATGAGGATATCGCGCGAAACCACGGCGATGACGAGCCACAAAGGCAACGCGCCGGATACACCGAAGGCGATGAACATGGAGACGAAGAGCAGCTTATCGGCGATGGGGTCGAGGTAGGAGCCCAATTCCGTCTTCCAGTCGAAACGCGTGGCGAGGTAACCGTCGACGGCGTCGGACAGGCCGGCGACCACGAAGGCGAAGAACGCCAGTTGCGACTGCCCCGTGACGAGAAGCCAGAAAATGACCGGGACGAGGATGACGCGGCCAGTGGTGATGATGTTGGGCAGACTCACGGTCAGGTCTTTTTATGGCTTTTCGGGATAAGGCACCGGCTTGACCGCCATCGCGGGGCCGCAGGGCCGGCTCAGGGCCGACGATCAGGGTCACAGCTGCCATGCTTGGCCGGATCGGGCAAGCCTCGGCCAAGAAAAAGGCTTACCACGGCGGGCGATTGTCGAGGGCGACGGTCAGCGGCCTTGGCGCATGACCCAAAGCCCTCCGGTATCGGTGAGTGAAATCCCGTAGCCGGCAAGCACTTGGGCGAGGGCGGGGCCGCCGCCGGGGTATTTGACGCTGACGGAGGCATTGCCGGCGGACACCGTTCCAATGCGGATATCATCGATGCCGGGCGCTTCCAGCAGAACGCGGCGCATGGCGTTCCACTCGTTCTGCCCGGTGAACTGGGCATCGAAGGCCACTTCATCGCCGGCGGGGCTCGTTGCGGCGTATCCGCCCGGATCGGCAGCGTATGGCGCGGCGGCAACGGCACCACCGCTGTTGACCGCTTTCCAGCGGCCTTCGAGGACACCTTGGGACACGACAGCTGCGAGTTCGAGCGTGTAGGCGAGATCGCCGTCGTTGAGGCGGTAGGCGCGTTTGAGGGCGAAGGGCCCGGCGGCGTCCTGGCCGGCGAGGAGCACATTGACCTTGCGGCCTTCGGTATCGACTTCAGCGATGGCGACGACGACCTGATCGGTGCCGTAAGCGGCGGCGAGCGTCATGACGGAGGCGTTGCGCGTTGCTTCGTCGTAGAGGCCGCGGAGTGTGTCGGGGCCGAGTTCGGGTTTGAGGACTTCGGCTTTCAGGGGGGAAACCGAGTTGGCGAGGTCGAGCGTCGGCCAGATCGTGCCCCAGGCGCCGCTGGCGGCGCGGAATTCACCGGCGGGACCAGCAGCGGATTTCGCGTCGCGCGTCAGGGGCACAATGATGGTAGCGGGGGCCTGGGTGTCGACGAATGGGATGCCCTGGCGCGTGAGCAGGTCGCGCACTTCGGCGGCCTGGAAGGAGATGTCGAGGTTGGCGATGTACTCGGTGGCGGAATTGCGCTCAGAGCGGACGGCGACACCGTCGATGAGGGTTGCCGGATCGGTTGCCGCGAGACGTTCGATGTCGCGATAGGAGGTGACCGGCACGATGCGCTTCAAGAGCGAGCGAAAGGCCGCTTTCTGGCCATCGGCGATCGCTGTCTCCTTGGCGGCGACCGCATTGGCGGCGCGGGCTTCGACGGGATAGTTGGCGATCGTGTAAGTGCGGTCGGCGGCCGGTTTGGCCGAAACCGGGCCTGCGGCGCCGAGGGCGGCGACAATCGTCAGGACGGCGAGAAGGGCCGTCATCATCGTCGCATGCATTCCGAAAAACCTTGTCTTTGAAGACGTTGCAGCGCTGTACAGCCGGTCTTGGACGGCCAGACATTGCTCCCGTGCGTCCAAGCTGGTAGAGCCCGGCATGTTCTCGCGAGCATTCGGGCGAAAATCGGGTCGCGGCCCCTCAGGGTTCGGCGTAACACTGCCCCGGCGCGATGGATGACCATATCCCAATCGGGACGGGACCGCTGGAAACTGCCGGGGTTGCATGGCTACCACAAAAGACGAGACATCCGGGTCCATCACTTACCGTGATTCAGGTGTCGATATCGATGCGGGCAATGCGCTCGTCCACGCGATCAAGCCCCTGGTGAAGGCGACGCGGCGGCCGGGGGCGGATGCGGACCTGGGCGGCTTCGGCGGGCTGTTCGATCTAAAGGCGGCGGGGTTTCGCGATCCGATCCTGGTGGCGGCCAACGACGGGGTGGGGACGAAGCTCAAGATCGCCATCGACAGCGGGCGGCATAAGACCATCGGCATCGATCTCGTCGCCATGTGCGTCAACGATCTCGTCGTGCAGGGCGCGGAGCCGCTCTTCTTTCTCGACTATTACGCGACGGGGCACCTTGAGGTCGCGGTCGCGAAGGACGTTGTTGCGGGGATCGCAGAGGGCTGCAAGCTCGCGGGCTGCGCGCTGATCGGCGGCGAGACCGCCGAGATGCCCGGCATGTATCGCAAGGGCGATTACGATCTGGCGGGTTTTGCGGTGGGCGCGGTGGAGCGGGGCGAGATCCTGCCGCGCGCGGATATTGCCGTGGGTGACGTGCTGATCGGGTTGCCGTCGGCGGGTGTGCATTCGAACGGGTACAGCCTCGTGCGGCGGTTGGCGGAGAGCGAAAAAATTGCGTGGGGCGACGCGGCGCCGTGGGCGCCAGGTACGACGTTTGGCGAAGCGTTGCTGACGCCGACGCGGATCTACGTAAAGAGCGTGTTGGCGGCGATCGAAGCCACGGGCGGCGCATCGGATGGCGCGGTGAAGGGGCTGTCGCATATCACGGGTGGCGGCTTGTCGGAGAACCTGCCGCGCGTGTTGCCGGATACGGTGGCAGCGGCGGTTGATCTATCCGCGATTACGGTGCCGCCGGTGTTCGGTTGGTTGGCTGCGGCGGGGCGTCTCGACGATGCGGAGATGCTGCGCACGTTCAACTGCGGCATCGGGATGGTGGTGATCGCGGACAAGGCGCGCACGGGCGAGGTCATTGCCGCGCTGACGGAGGCCGGCGAAGCGCCGGTAGTTCTCGGCGAGATCATCGAGCCCACGGGCGAGAAGTCGGACGCCAAAGGCAAGGGTGAAGCCTGGGCGGTGAAGTACGAGGGCCGGTTGAGGTATTGAGGGCCCCATCTCCCCGCGTGCGAAGGAGAGGGGCCAGACGGACGCGATGGGGCAGGAAAGGACATCGTTTGCGGGTGGACGGCTGGTACTGGACGTACCATGAGACGTGCACCTATAGATGCCTCAATTGTTGTTCATCCTAGAGTGTATCAATCATGCGATCTTACATATGCCAAAGCACATCCTGTCAGCACTTTTCATCTTCTTCGTCATTGGATTCTTTCTTGCCTGGAAGGTCTTTGTAGGCTTTCGCATCGCGCCGCCTGACCTCTACTGGCTTTTGATCAATGCCTTTGAGTGGCTTGAGTCGTTCCTCGTCTATCCTGTCGAGCGTCTTCTTCAAGCGTTGCAGGAGTTAGGCCTGATTTTCCATCTCGATCCAGCATGGAAACACGCATTCTCGCTTATGACGCTCAAGCTTGTGGGCGACGGAATTGTCGATGTTAAGCGCTTTGGTTGGGCTAGGCGCGGTTACGTTGTATTTGAACTCATCACAGGCTTTTTGATAGCGATTGTGTGCAGCATTTTTGCAGGGCAATCTGCACTCCATGGATCGGGAGCACACTTCGCCTTGCCGGTAATCTATGGAGTATTACTCTACGAATTCGTCCGCGCTCTTTGGGTTACTATTGGAAAATTCTATCCAGATGAGTCCTTCTTAAGTAATTTTGAGAGGTACTTTCTGCGTCAGGTTGGCGGCACTGCTGCTTGTGGATATCTCGCCTATTTGATCGGTAATTTGTTGGCCAACCACGGAGACCCGTCCACGCAAAACGCCACAACTTTAGCTGCCTTTGTTGTGTTGATAGCGCTGCTTCAGATCGTTTCCGCCACCGTGACAAGCCTAAAGAAGGGCTTTCACATCCACCAGTTCCTTGAACTCGGGCAAGTCAAAATCGGCGTTCGCATGCTAAGTGCTATATTTGGCGCCTTGTTCTGGGTGATGGTTGCATTCCTGATACGCGCAACCTGAGCATCTTTGTCAGTTGTCTTCTATCTTTCTATGGCTGTTTGGACCTGATCTTTTTGGCCGGCCGCACGTCCGCTTGAGGTCATTCGCAACGCTTGGGCGTGTACCCCCAGAGCAGTAGCTGCCCCTCACCTCCGGCCTTCGCCGGGGCAGGCCTCACCCTCTCCCCGTAAGGACGGGGAGAGGGGACTAAGCTAGGCCGCTTTTTCCATGGCTTCGAGTTCGTCGATCATGCGTTCGATGACGCGGAGGCCCTTGTTCCAGAATTCGGGATCGCGGGCGTCGAGGCCGAAGGGGGCGAGCAGTTCCGAGTGATGCTTGGAGCCGCCGGCTTTCAACAGATCGAAGTACTTCTGCACGAAGCCGGGGTGGGCTTCCTGGTAGAGGCCGTAGAGCGAATTCACGAGGCAGTCGCCGTAGGCATATGCGTAGACGTAGAACGGCGAATTGATGAAGTGGGGGATGTAGGTCCAGAACACTTCGTAGCCGGGCTTGAAGTCGATCGCCGGCCCGAGGCTCTCTTTTTGCACTTCGAGCCAGAACTGATTGAGTTGGTCTGAGGTGAGTTCGCCCTTGCGGCGGGCTTCATGCACCTTGCGCTCGAAGGAATAGAACGCGATCTGGCGGACGACCGTGTTCAGCATGTCCTCGACTTTGCCGGCTATCATGGCTTTCTTTTCGCGGGCGTCCTTGGTGTCGGCGAGGAGCGCGCGGAAGGTCAGCATTTCACCGAAGACGGACGCGGTTTCGGCGAGGGTCAACGGCGTGGGGGCCAAGAGCGCGCCCTGTTCGCGGGCGAGCATCTGGTGGACGCCGTGGCCCAACTCATGGGCGAGCGTCATGACATCGCGCGGCTTGCCCTGGTAGTTCATCAACACATAGGGATGGACGCTCGGCACGGTGGACGCGGAGAATGCGCCCTGCGCCTTGCCTTCGCGGACGGGCGCGTCGATCCAGCCCTTGTCAAAGAACTGCTTGGCGGTGGCGGCCATTTCGGGCGCGAACTGGCCGTAAGCCGACAGCACGGTTTGCTCGGCTTCCTTCCAGGTGAAGACGCGTTCGGGCTTATCGGGCAGCGGCGCGTTGCGGTCCCAGTGGTTGAGCTTGTCCATGCCGAGCCAGCGGGCCTTCATCGCGTAGTAGCGATGCGAGAGGCGCGGATAGGCGGCGCGGACGGAGGCGACGAGGGCATCGACGACGGGGGCTTCAACGCGGTTGGCCAAGTGGCGGCTATCGGCGACATCCTTGAAGCCGCGCCAGCGGTCGGAGATTTCCTTGTCCTTGGCGAGCGTATTCGTGATGAGCGTGAAGAGACGCACATTTTCGCCGAAGACTTTGGCGAGCGCGTCGGCGCCGGCTTTGCGGCGCGAACCGTCAGGGCTGGAGAGCAGGTTGAGCGTCGGCTCAAGGGTGAGCGGTTCGGGCTCGCCGGCGACGGGGAAGCGCAGCGTCGTCATCGTCTCGTTGAAGAGGCGCGAGAAGGCGCCGCGCGACGTCTGGCCCTTTTCGGTGAAGAGGCGTTCGAGGCGTTCCTCAAGCTGGTAGGGCTTTTCGCGGCGCAGGTCTTCGAGCCAAGGCGCGTACTTGCTCAGCTTGGGTGCTTTGACGGCGGCGGCTAGAATGCTCTCGTCGATCTGGTTCAATTCCAGTTCGAAGAAGATGAGGTCGGTGCCGATGCGGGTGAGGGCTTCGTTGGTGTCGCCGTAGAACTTGGCGCGCTCGGGGTCGGCCTGGTTGGCATAGTAGTAGAGGCCCGCGTAGGAGGCGAGCTTGCCCATGAGGTCGGAGAGATCTTCGTAGGCCTTGATGACGGCACCCAGCTTGTCGCCATCCTTGGCGATCTCGGCCAACTTGCCCTGGCACTGCTCTTTGAGAGCGTTTGCTTCGCGTTCGGCGCGGGCGAGGTCGCGGGCGACTTCGGGAGCGTTCGGCGCGGTGTAGAGGTCGGATAGGTCCCAGACGGGCATGGGGCCAAGGTCGGGCGCGGTGGAGGCCGAAGTGACAGTCGTCATGAAGTCCTCTGCGTTGGGTGGCCGGGCTGTGAGCTCGTTGGGCATGAATTAAGCGCGCCGGGCGGCGGGAGCAAGGCGTTGTGACAGATTGGTATGGGGTCGTGAAACAAAGACTTTGGTTTCACGGGACAATCTTCGCAAACCTTCAACCACATCCGGCAAAATGATGCCCTGGGAAGGCGCCGGGACCTTGAGAACTGCCCCGGAACGCGAGACAATGCGGTCAGTTGAAACAGATCTATGAGGACTGATTGCCTTTTCCGCTTCTTATTTTTTCACCGTCGTTTTCTCCTTTTTCTTCGCCGTCCTGGCGCTTCGGATTTTCACCACTCGCCGCCGGCTCCGGTTCATTGACGACTATGCATGGCCGCCCGGTCTCATCGCAAAACTGCAGCGGCACCATTCGAACCTCACACCAGATCAGATCCAGCGCATCGGGCTTGGGCTGAAGCAGTTCTTCCGCGCCTATCATCGCGGCGGTTACCGGCCGGTCGCCATGCCGTCGCAAGCGGTGGACGACCTGTGGCACGAATTCATTCTTTATACGAAGGCGTACGACGCGTTTTGCCAGAATGCCTTCGGGCGCTTTCTGCATCACACGCCGGCGGCTGTGCTGACGCCCTCGCAGAAGACGTCAAACGAGGGTCTGCGGCGGGTGTGGTGGCAGGCGTGCAAGGAAGAGAACATCGATCCCAAGGCGCCGGCCACGTTGCCACTGCTCTTTGCGCTCGATGGCGAGCTTAGTATTCCGGGCGGCTATCGCTACGTGCCCGACTGCGGCGGCGTTCGGACTGTCTCTACGACTGTGGGTATCGAGTTTTCCACTCAATGCGGCGGCGATTTCTCATCGACCTCGTTTGATGGGACGACGGATGGGCTGGGTGATGGGGACGGCGGCAGCGGAGACGGAGACGGCGGCGGATGCGGGGGCGATTAACGCTTTTAGAGCCCGCAAAACCGGCTTTCCGGCAACTTTGATCAAAAAAGCTACAACCGTGCGTTCTCCGAAACCCTCTGTTTACCGTTGTCGGGCAGTCTCCCCTACGTAGCGTCGAGTTGCCGGTGGTTTTTCGTCCCCGTCTGGGACGGCTCTCAAGAGAGCCACGGGCATCAGTTCAGTTGTGTTGTGTACGAGTGCCCCATGGCCAAGCGTGTTCTTATCGTCGATGACGATCCTGCCCAGCGCCGCATCTTGGAAGAGATGATCAAGCGGCAGGGCTTTGAAACCAAAACCACCAATTCCGGCGAACAGGCCATCCAGATCCTCGAAGGTCCGGACCAGGGTTCGATTTCGCTCGTCCTGCTCGACCTCGTCATGCCCGGCGTCGACGGCATGGCGGTTCTGGAGCGGCTCTCGCAGAAGCCCGGCATTCCGCCGATCATCGTGCAGACGGCCAACGGTTCGATCGATGCCGCCATCAGCGCCATGCGCGCAGGCGCCGCCGATTTCGTGATCAAGCCGGCCTCGCCCGAGCGTCTCGAAGTGTCGATCAAGACGGCGCTTAAAATCCAAGCGCTGTCGGGCGAAATCAGCCGCATCAAGAAGAAGGCTGATGGCACGCTCACCTTCAACGATCTCATTATTCGCGGCGAGGCCATGCAGCGGGTCATCTCGCTGGGCAAGCGGGCCGCCTCGTCGAACATCCCGGTTCTCATCGAAGGCGAGTCGGGCGTCGGCAAGGAACTGATCGCGCGCGCCATTCAGGGCGAGAGCGAGCGGGCCGGCCGGCCGTTCGTCACCGTCAACTGCGGTGCGATCCCGGAAAATCTCGTCGAAAGCATCCTGTTCGGGCACGAAAAGGGTTCGTTCACGGGCGCATCTGAAAAGCGCACGGGCAAGTTCCAGGAAGCCGATGGCGGCACACTGTTCCTCGACGAAGTCGGCGAACTGCCACTTGAAGCGCAGGTCAAGCTATTGCGCGCGCTGCAGGAAGGCGAGATCGATCCAGTCGGTTCGAAGAAACCGGTGAAGGTGAACTTCCGCCTGATCTCGGCGACAAACCGCGACATGATCCAGCTCGTCAAGGACGGCAAGTTCCGCGAGGATCTCTACTACCGCCTCAACGTGTTCCCGATCTGGGTGCCGCCGCTGCGCGAACGCGCGGACGACGTTCCAGAACTGGCCCAGCATTTCGTGGCGCGGTTTGCAGCGGAAGAAGGCAAGCGGGTTTCGGGACTGGCTCCCGATGCGCTGGCCCTCATCAAAGCCTATACGTGGCCGGGCAATGTTCGCCAGCTTGAGAACGCCGTGTTCCGCGCTGTCGTGCTTTCGGATCGTTCGGAATTGACGGTGAATGAGTTTCCGCAGATCGCGGCACACGTTGAAGGCTTCAAGGCCGAAATTCCAGATGCGCCGGCGGAACCCTTCCGCAAGCCGATCTATTCGGGTCCGGCATTGCTGGGCGCTGAAGACCGCATCCCGCACACGGTCGAAGTGCGCGGGGACGTGGGTGCCAGCTCGCTCGGTATTCCGGCGGTCGACGCCTCGGGCGACATCCGCCCGCTGGAAGCCATCGAAGCCGACATGATTCGACTGGCACTTGGGCGCTATCGCGGCCACATGACGGAAGTGGCCAAGCGGCTCAACATCGGGCGCTCGACGCTCTATCGCAAAATGCAGGAATACGGTCTGGAGCAACGCGTCAACTAGGCCTTCGGGCCCAGCCCCTTAAAAACGCCCTGCAGATCGGAAGAGGGTTCGGTGGCTTCACACCGGACCCTCTTTTTTTGCGCTCCTTGCATGGGGATAGGGGTTTGCCCGAGCCGCGAGACTGGCCCCGAATCGGCTAATCCCAGTTCGGGTCGGCACATGTGCGTGTGCACGCATCAATCGCGCGCGGAATAAGCTTTGGTGCCGTCGCGTTCCAGAACCGGATCTGCGGGAGAAATAGTCATGGGCCGCCTTCGCTTTGCGACGTTGAGCGTGATCGCGTTGTGCGCGGCGTGTCCGGCGGTATTCGCGGCTGACCCGGCGCCCGTGGCGGCTGCCATCGAGACGGGCAGCCTCGGCGGCAAGGATGCGGAAATCGGAGCTGCGGCGCGGCGGCTGATCGAGCCTGTGGCGGCTGCGGCGCATCTGTTGCCAGCGGACGCACTGCCGGTTGATGGCGCGGCCGCCGTTGCCCCGCCGAAGCCGACACCGGAGGAACTGGATCGCACGGCGCTGTCGACATTTTATCAGGCGCGGGGCGATGCGCCGCTGTGGGTGACGGGTGAAGGTTTCACCGCGAAGGCGCGTCTCGCGCTGGCGGAATTGCAGCGGGCCGGGGACTGGGGTCTCGATCCGGCGGACTTTAAGGTGGCGGACATTAAAGGCGCACCGACGCCGGAAGCGCTGGCGGAAGCGGAAAGCGGGCTGTCGCTGGCGGTGATGGCCTATGCGCGGCATGCGCGGGGCGGAAAGATCGCCAAGCCTGCGGAGCAGCTGTCGTCCTATTTCGACCGGCGGCCGCAGTGGATGGATCGCGGCGCGTTGCTGTCTGCGTTGGCTGCTGCCGACGATCCGGCGCCGGTGCTGGCTGATCTTCACCCCAAACATCCGCAGTTCAATTTGCTGCGGCAGGCGTGGCTAGAGACGCTGCGCGCGAAGACCGCTAAGGGCGTGAAGATGCCGGCGGGAGCGGAGTTGAAGCCCGGCGACTCGCATGCGGATATCGGTGTGCTGCGCAAACGGCTCGGTGTGACGGTGGCAGAGGGTGCGTCGCCGGAGGTGTTTGACGAGCGGTTGGCGGACGCGGTGCGCGGGTTTCAGACGCTGAAGGGGATCACGGCTGACGGCGTGCTGACGGCGGAGACGCGGTCGAAGCTCAACCAGCCGATCAAAGGCAACACCGATCAGCTTGCCGCCAACATGCAGATGTGGCGCTATATCCCGGCGGATCTCGGCGACATGCACGTGATGCTCAACGTGCCGGAGTATGAGATCCGCATCTTTAAGGCGGGCGATGAGGTGTTCCACGAGCGGGTGACGGTGGGACTCATCAACAAACAGACGCCGATCTTTTCTGACAGCATGGAACTCGTCACTTTCAAGTCGCGCTGGCGGGTGCCGGATTCGATCAAGGTGCGCGAGATCTGGCCGAGTCTTTTGTCGGGCGGCGGAATGATGCGTCAGCACGGGCTTGAGATGCGGCGCGAGAGCACGGACGAATTGGTCGATTGGCGCAAGATCGACTGGTCGAAGACGCCGATGGACGATTACGTGATCTGGCAGCCGCCGGGGAAGATCAACCAGCTCGGCATTGTAAAGTTCTCGTTCCCGAATAAGCACTACGTCTTCATGCACGACACGCCGGATAAGCACATGTTTGCGTGGACGCGGCGGGCGAACAGCCATGGCTGCATGCGCATTCGTAATCCTCTCAAAATGGCAGAGGTGATCCTCGCGGCCGACAAGGGCTGGGACCGGGCGAAGATCGACGACCTCGTCAAGACCGGGCCGGACCATAATCTCGTGCCGCTGGACAAGAAGATCCCCGTGCACATCGTTTATTTCACCGCGCGGGTGCTTGAGGGCGGCAAGATCGAGACGTTCGGCGACATCTATGGGCACGAGAACCGGTTTGCACTCGCGCTCAAGGGGCAGTGGAACAAAATCAAGGTGGGACCCGATCACCTGGAACCGGTGGATGAAAAGACCCCGCCTCGGATCGCACAGCGCAAGGCGCCGAAGGCGAAGAGCGACGACAGTGTGGCTGGCCTGATCAATTCGGTGCTGGGCGGCGGGTTTTAGGGAAGACGGGGTCAGAAACCGGGCCCCGCCGTCGATCCAGAATTGCGATACATGGGCCCGGTGCCTGACCCCGTTGGAACGAAAAAGGGCGCCTCGCGAGAGGCGCCCTTTTTGGTGTCAGCAGACGCGCGGTCCTCAAGATCAGAACTTGTACTTGAAACCGGTCCAGATAGTGCGGCCGAGGCCGGGCTTCATGCCGTCTTCGCGGTCCGAGATGTAGAACTCGTTCGTCAGGTTGTCGCCCGAGATGAAGACGCTGGCGCCCGTGTTGCCGATGTCGAGGTTGGCGCGGGCCGAGAGCAGCCAGACGGAGGGGACTTCGCCGTCTTCACCGGCTTCTTCGATTTCGCATTCGCCTGCTTCGCACTCGACTTCGCCACCAAAACCGAACGGCGTATTGCCTTCGTCGGTGAAGAAGGCGCCGCGATAGGTGGCGGTCACACTCGCATCCCAGCGCCAGCCAGCCTTCTGCTCGACGCCGAGGGTGAAAGCCGCGACATGCAGCGGAACTTCGGGGATGCGATTGCCGTCGAACACGTCTCCATCCGGAGATGTAAAATCTTTGAATTCACCTCTCGTATAAAGGTAATTCGCCTCACCGTAGAAGTTCATCGAGCCGCCCGTGAAGGGTTGCGAGTTGAGGCGGCCGAAGAGTTCCACGCCGCTGATTTCGACTTCGTCGGCGCGACCGAAGGACCGGTCCGACGTGTCGGAGAACGAGGCGCCGAACTGGTAGTCGCTAAGCAGCTGGTAGAAGCCGACAGCTTCGAGTTCCAAGCCCTTGAAAGCGGACGTACGCAGGCCGAGGTTGAAATTGTTGCCGATTTCATCGTCAACGGGGAAGTCTTCATTGCGAAGAACCGAGGTTGACATGCCGCGATGATAGCCGCCGAAAACGGTTGTGTTCTTGAGACCGGTATAGGCGAAGGCGACGCCCGGGAGCGCATGGAAGTTCGAGTACTTATCTTTGGCCGGGTCGGGATTGAGAACAATGCCGTCAACCGATAGACACTCCGCCGGGTTGCTTGCGAGGGCACTGCAATCGTCAGCCCCTCCGGCTTCGCTTTCCTCTCGAGCGACAACGCGATTAATGCGGCCTGCTTGATACCACTCGAAGCGGATGCCAGGCACAACGTTGAAATCCTGCGCCACACTGACATTCGTTTGAAGGAATGCAGAAACCGCATTGGCATCTAACTCACGATCGAAGATCGTCGTGCCTTCCTCGTCGCCATCCTTGAGAATTTCATTGTCGCGGCCGATGAAATTGCGATTGGTCATATCTTGATATTCGTAGCGAACGCCTGCCTGGATGGTCTGATTGAAGCCCAAGAAACTCTGGTTGGCCCATTCGCCACGAATTTCAGCGCCGATGTGACGGAATGTACGTAGGCGCCCAAACATGGAGTCTTCGCCGAAGATAAGTGTGCTTTCACCGTCGGGGGACAGATCAAGCGGATCAAAGACCGCCTCATCGCCACCGGGCGTTCCATTCGGATTGGATTCGAATGTGTTCAACTGATAGCGGTCGCGGCGGTGGTACTGCGCGTAGACGCGCGATGTGATGGTCGTATCGTCGTCGATGTAGGCATTGTGGACGATCTGGCCGCGCCAGATTTCGCCGTTGTAAGTGTTGAGCTTGGATGCGGGCGCGTAGCAGGTCTTGCAATGCTTCAACTGCTCGAACTGGCTTTCGGCAAACCCGGCCACCTGTTCTGCAATCTCTTCCGCTTCTGTTTCGTCACCTGTGGGAAGTTCGGCTTCGCCAAGGAAGTTCTGTTCGTCGTAGTTGTCCTTCTGGCGTGCATAGGATGACGAGACGACGAGGTCGGAGCTGGAACCCTTCCAGCCGATGGCGCCGTAGAAGTCATGAAAGCGCAGTTGTTCTGTATCCCAAGCGCCCTGCACGTTTGCACCGGTGTACGAGGCGACGATGCCGACGTTGTCAGAGTTCTGTCGCGTGTGGACATGCCAGCGATACGAGAGATCGGTGGAACTTTTGCCGGATGTCGTATCCCCGTCCTCTTCAGCCTCGCAATCATCCGTCGGGCCTGGGCCTGCGCAATCGACCTCGATTTCGTCGTTGTAGGATCCGCGATCCGTCTTGGTAAAACCAATCGCCGAGCTGATGACCGTTTCGGCGGGTCCGAAGGGCGAGAGGTTGCGGGCGTTGACGACGCCAAAGTTGTTGTTCGGGCCATGCGTGATGACGGTACCGCGCAACACTTCGATGCTTTCGAAGCGGTCGACGGGACCCCAGTAGTGGACGGACGGATCAAGCCAGAGCGCGAGGTTGTTCGCGTGGCCGTCTTCCATCACGAGGACTTTGCGCGAGCGGCGGGCGGGCGAGCCGCGCACCGAGACGCCGCCATGATGGGCGTTAGCATCGTCGTTGATGACCGTGACGCCGGGTATGCCGGTCAGTGCTTCGTTGACGTTGCGCGGCTGCTTGGCTTCCAAGGCGTCGGGCGTGACGTTGGTCGCGGCGCCGGCGAAACCTTCAAGATTGGTTGGGACAAGCTGCGTCGGGTTTGACGGGGTCGTGGCCGACTGCGCGGCGCGCGAGGCGGCGCCCGTTGCGGCGGGCGAGCCGTACGGCGAATTCGGAAGAGTGGTCGTGGGGTCGGCCGGCGGGGGCGCTTCGGCGACCGGCGGCGGCACGGGATCAGGTTCCGGCTGCGGCGCGGGGGCGGCCTGTTGCTGGGGCTTCGGCTTGGGCTTCGGTTTAGCAGCCGCCGGCTTGGGCTTCGGCTTGGGTTGCGTCTGCTCCTGGATGACTTCCACTTCGGGGACGGATTCGCCGCTGGCGGCGGGCGGTGTCTGGGCGGGCGGTGCCGGGGTGGTTTCAGCCGCCGGAGGTGCCGTCGTTTCCGCAGCGGGCGGTGCGTCCTGCGCCGAAACTGTGATTGAACCCGTCACGGCCATGCCGGTTACGAGTGCGGCCCCCAGCAGCTTCCTCATTTTTTCATCTCTCGTTCTTTTTGGAAGTTTTTGATTCCCAAAAATGCCCAACAATTGTCCAAATCGTCGGTAGCTGCGTTGGGAATATTCGGCAATAAGTCAGTGGGTTTACCTACGGTGGTTTGGTACGAATGTTTTCCCATGTTGCTGAGATGCATTAGGAAAAGCTCCCGATTCCGGAATTTTCGGACAACTACGTAGGAATTTTTCCCGGCCCGTCGGGAAGTTTCAGCATCAATGTCACTGCTTCGGCCATCCGGAATTTGGGTCGATTCGTCAGGCGGCCCTGATCGCGGGGCATCCAACGCGAAAAACGGCGCTTTCCGAAGAAGGCGCCGTTCTGGTTGCACGGACGGGAGGTCTGAGGTGATGCCAGTGAGCGGGAGGCCGGATCAGCCAGCGCCCCCGCGGATTAGTTCTCAATCGAACTTCAGGGTGAAGCCGCCGAAGATTGTGCGGCCGAGGCCTGGCTTGGCACCGTCGGAAAGTTCTGAAACGTAGAACTCATCCGTCAGATTTGTGCCGGCGACGAAAAGTGAGAGCTGATCAGAGAAGTTGTAATTGCCGCGAGCCGACAAAAGCCAGACGTCGTCAACTTTGCCGCCGACCAATTCGTCTGCGTCTCCGCCTCCGCAACCCACGTCAACCGCACCACCGCCATCGATGCAAGTGAACGGCACGCTGTTCTGCGAGTTCGTGAAGAAGTCGCCGCGATAGGTCGCCGTGACACTCGCATCCCAAGTTTTCTTATAGGCCAAGCCCAGAGTCAGATTTGCGAAGTGCTCAATGGCGAAGGGCAAGCGGTTCCCGGAGACGTCAACATCAGGCAAATCTTCGAAGATCGCATCCCGGCCACGTTTGATCTTGCCGTCCGTGTAGGTGTAGGCCGCTTCGCCGAAGAGGTTCCAGTCACCACCGGTGAATGGACGGCTTTCCAGGCGAGCCGCCAATTCGATGCCGTTGATCTCGACTTCGTCGAATGTGCCGTACAGACCGTCACCCGCATCGTTTGAGAAGGACTCTTTGTTTTGATAGCCGTCGATGAAGCTGTGGAAGTAAGCGGCGTCGAATGTGAAGCCTCGGAATGCCGTCGTGCGGACACCGATCTGGAAGTTGTCGCCGACTTCTTCTTCGAGGGGGAACTGGTCAAGCGGAACGTCGCGCACAATGTGCGGGGCAAAACCACGGTGGTAGCCGCCGTAAATGGTGGTGCGGTTCAACGCTTCCCAGGCGAACGCGATGCCTGGCAGAACGTGCGTGTGGTCGGAAGAAGCGGAGGCTAGCGGGTCGCCATTACCGAAGAAAATGTCCCGCGCTTCCACGTCATAGTGCTCGAAGCGAACACCGGGCGTCAGCGTGAAATCGCGCGTGATGTGCATCGCGGACTGGATGAAGGCGGCAAACGAGTTTGCGCGATATTCAGTGATCTCGCCGTCGTCGGGATCGCCGTTGGCCGTACTGGCTAAGCAGTTGCCACTGGTCGATCCGTCAAGCGCCTGCCCAAATTGCCCGAAGCTGGTGCAGTTCGTCAACTTGTGATGCTCGTACCGGATGCCCGCCTGGATGTCCTGCGTGATGCCGGCGATCCGGGCATTGGCAAATTCGATGCGGCTGTCCGCGCCAATCATTTCATAGTCACGCTCACGGCCGCGCATATGGCCACCCGGAGCCAGCGGACCATCGTCGCGGCTGGAGAAGCGGCGGCGGTCGTGGTTGTGGCCGTAGATGCGCGTCGACAGCGTTGTGTTGTCGTCGATGTAGTAGTTATGCGCGATCTGCATGTTGAAGTGTTCGGCGGCATAGTTGTTGAATGAGAAGCCGTCGAACCCGCCATCGTCGAACAGAGCTGACGGCTTGTTGTGGCCGTTGGCGATGAAGTCGCCGATGGTGCCGACGAAGTTGTCTTCGTCATAGTCATCGCGCTGGCGATTGTAGGATGCCGAGACTGTCAGATCCTGATCGACGCCCTTCCAGCCCAACGCGCCGTAGAAGTCGTTGTACCGCAGGCGCTCAATTTCCCAAGCGCCGGGCGCTTCTGCGCCTGAATACGAGACAACCGCACCGACGTTGTCATGGTGCTGGCGCGTGTGAACGTGGCGATAGTTGCCAACGCCTTTGTCAACATCGTCGGTGAAGCTCAGTGCCCCCTTGATGACAGTCTCTGGCGCGCCGAATGGCGACAAGTTTTGGAAGTTGATGATGCCGTGATTATTGAGCGGGCCGTGCGAGACAACGGTGCCGCGGATCACCTCGATATTCTCGACGCGATCCAGCGGCGGCATGTAGTGCGAGGACGGGTCAAGGTAGCTGGAGAAGTTGATTGACGCACCATCCTCCATGATGAGGACCTTGCGCGAGCGGCGGAAGTTCGAGCCGCGGATGCCGATGCCGCCGTGGCGGCCAAGGCCGTCGTCGGTTACCGTCACGACGCCGGGCACATTGCGAAGGGCTTCATGCGTCGTGAGCGGACGCTCCTCTTCAATCTTCGCCGCATCGATGCGCGTTGCAGCGCCAGCATACCCTTCGAGATTCTTCGGAACAATGCTCTTGGGATCGACCGGCGAGGTTGCCGGACGTGCAGCTGATGTCACCCGGCCATCGGCTTCGTCGCGCTGCGGGCCCGGAGGCGGCGCGTCGGCGAAATCTTCAACTGGCGGCTGGGGGGCGGGCACGGCAGCGGGCTGCGGTGCGGGGGCGGCTTGCTGCTGGGGCTTGGGCTTTGGAGCGGCAGCGGCGGGCTTAGGCGGAGGCGTAGGCGCGGCGGCTGGTGGCGGCTGCTGCTGAACTTCAACGTCGGGCAGCGTGTCGGCCGAAGGCGGTGCCGCCTCTTGAGCAAAGCCCTGAGTCGTCCCGGCCACGCTGAGGCCTCCGACAATCACGGCACCGAGCATCTTCTTCATGTTCTCATTTCCCCCGTCACGCTGGTTTTTAACGATCCGTGCCTTCACACATTCATGTCTTGGCCTACGTTGCGAATTCGGAGGCGGCAATTGAGAGAAGTTCCCAAATTCATCAATCTGGGCACATTTGGTTGCTCATGTTGCTGGGTAGTTACGGGACTATTTCCTGAAATATATCATGTACTTACGTAGTTATGCGTATACGGGAAAATATCCTGTTTAAGGAGGGATATTTGAGAAGGCGGATCCGGTTGATGGTTGGGTCATCCCGCCGCCGTGCCGTTTGGCGTTTCTTGACTTCACGGCGCGCGGGTCTCACACCCCGGCACACGCCGTTTGATTTGCGCCTGGAAGCCGTTGTCCCATGTCGAACTCTCCCTCTGCTGAAGCTGCCATCACCGTTCCCGCAGAGTGGGCGCCGCAGGAGGCGATTTGGACGGCGTGGCCGGCCGATCCGGACGAGTGGAACGGGGACTTGGAGGCGCCGCGGCGGGACATCACTGGTCTCGTCCGCGCGCTGGCAGAGCATGGCAACCGCGTGCGCCTGCTCGTGAACGGTAGCGAGGCGGAGGCCAGCGCAACGGCAGCCGTGGGCAGCTTTGCCGAGATCATTCCGGCGCGTTACGGGGATATCTGGCTGCGCGATACGGGGCCCATCTTCGCGCATGCTGGCAAGCAATTGCTGGCCCTGCGCTTCAAGACCAACAGCTGGGGCGGGAAGTATGAACTGCCCGACGACGTGACCGTCGGGGACGACGTGGCGCGGCTGGCGCGGGCCAAGGTTCATCGGTTCGATTTCGTGCTCGAAGGCGGGGCCGTGGATCAGGATGGCGAAGGGACCATCCTCACCACACGGCAGACGCTGCTCAATCCCAACCGCAACGGGTGGACGAAAGAGCAGGCGGAGACCGCACTGCGAGAGGCGTTCAATGCCAAGGCCATCGTTTGGATCGACGAGGGATTGAAGAACGATCACACGGACGGGCACATCGACAACATCGCGCGGTTTGTTTCTCCCGGTACCGTCGTGTGCCAGGCGGCGAGCGGGCCGGACGATCCCAATGCGGAAACGCTGGATGCGATTGCGGCGACGCTTGCTGCGGCGACGGATGCGCAGGGGCGCACGCTCAAAGTCGTGCGCATTCCTGGCGTCGGGCTCTATCGCAATGCGCTTGGCGAGGTGTCGCCGGCCTCGCACATGAACTTCATCATCGCCAACGGCGTTGTCGTGGTTCCGGTGTATGGAACGGCGAGCGAAGCGGCCGCGCTTGATGCGCTGCGCGCGGTGTTTCCAGGCCGCGCGGTCGTCGGCGTGCCGTCGATGGGTCTGCTCGGCTGCGGCTTGGCGGGCGGCGGATCGTTTCATTGCATCACGCAGCAGCAGCCTCTCTAAGGAACGCGCCCCATGGCAAAGCCTCGCTCGATCACGGTTGCGGGTATCCAGACGCACTACGGGCATGACATTGCGGACAACATCCGGCGGACGGAGGCGTTTATTCGCGAGGCCGCGCGCAAAGGCGCGCAGGTGATCCTGCCGTCGGAACTGTTCCAGGGCATCTATTTCTGCACGAAGCAGGATCCGAAGTGGTTCGAGACGGCTTACCCGGCGCTGGAGCATCCGTGCGTGCGCGCGATGCAGACGCTCGCGCGCGAATTGGGCGTCGTCATCCCGGTCTCGATTTTCGAGAAGGATGGGCCGCGGTACTACAACAGCATGGTGATGGTGGATGCGGACGGGACGGCGCTTGGTGTCTATCGCAAGAGCCATATCCCCGACGGCCCGGGCTACATGGAGAAGTATTACTTCCGGCCGGGCGACACGGGCTTCAAGGTTTGGAAGACGAAGGCCGGAACTATCGGCGTCGGCATCTGCTGGGATCAGTGGTATCCGGAGACCGCACGGGCCATGGCGCTGATGGGTGCGGAAATCCTATTCTATCCGACGGCTATTGGTTCGGAGCCTTACGACGATGCGCTCGACACGCATTTGCAGTGGCAGCGCGCGATGCAGGGGCACGCCGTTTCGAACGCTATTCCGATTGTTGCGGCGAACCGCATCGGGCTGGAAGACAACGAGGGCGTGCAGCAGAAGTTTTATGGCCACTCGTTCATCGCGGATCATCGGGGTGAACTGGTCGAGAGCTTCGGGGCGGCCGACGAGGGCGTACTCGTTCACACCTTCGACCTCGACCTCATTGCGAGCTACCGCGCCGACTGGGGCTTTTTCCGCGACCGGCGTACGGATCTTTACGAGAAGAGCATTATCTGACCGTCAGAGTGCGAAGGTGAGCGCATGGGCGGATGGTAGCCGGTTCCGCCTGAGATTGGGGCGGCGGTCTGTTAGACATGGTGTACAACGGGGTCGGAGTTGTGTTATACAGCTTGTATAATGCAAGCAAAGGATAGCCCGTCATGCGGCTCAAGATCAAAAAAATCGGCAATTCCACCGGATTGATCCTGCCGAAGGAACTCCTGCAGCGGCTTGGGCTGGAACAGGGCGACGAGGTGATCGTGTCCCAGGAGCCGGATGGGTTGAAGCTGAGCCTGCCGGAAGATGATTTCGAGCGTGGGTTGGAGATCGCGCGCAAGGCGATGAAGAAGTATCGCTCGGCCCTCAAAGAACTCGCCAAATGACGGAGCCGATCTGGTTGAGTGTTGACCTTGTCGTGGCCATCCACGGCGAGCAACTGAGAGAGTTTGGCGGTCCGGCGGGACTGCGCGATCCTGGCATGTTGGAATCTGCGCTCGCGCGGCCCCGCAACAAGTGGTCTTTCGGCGAAGAGGACCTTGCTGTGCTCGCGGCTGCCTATGCCTTTGGCGTGGCGCGCAACCATCCCTTCGTTGATGGAAACAAGCGCGCGGCTCTGCTGTCGCTCATTACCTTTCTCGGCCTGAACGGGATCGATTTCGAGGCGCCCAACTCGGAAGCCGTCGTGATGATCCAAGGGCTTGCCTCCGGCGAAATCGACGAGGAGGGGCTGGCGCGGTGGATCAGGGATAACTGGCCGGTTGAGGCGAAAACTACTGTTGCGACAAAGGCGAAGCCGAAAGCGGCCAAGCGTGGGTCGAAGCGGGCCATGAAAACAGCGAAGAAGCTGTCCCCGTCTGCACCGAAAAAGCGGCGTTGATTGAGCCGCTTACGGCATAAGCCGAACGCCCTAAAGCGGCCCGCATAAAACCGGGAGAATGGCCCGTGCCCCCCTTTGGCCCCGGGCATGCCCAGGAATGCCCGCATTCAAAAGTTACCAAGCCTTAAGGGTTCCTCGTTAACCCTTCCGCAAAGACTGTCGCTTCGGCGCGGGCGTTCGCCCGCTGCCATGAATATCGATCCATCGGAACCGTTGTTTGACGGTTGGGGACATCGGGGGCTTGAAGCGGTTGGGCGTGCAGCCGGCCAGTTTGCGAACCGTTTTCGGACTTGCGGTGATCCTCGCCGTGGGGGCGATGACGGGTGCGACGGTCAATGCCTCGGGCGAGACGCGCACGATCTGGATGTATCACATCCACACCAAGGAGACGATTTCCATCCTGTACAAGAAGGATGGGCGGTACGTTCCCGAGGCGCTGAAAAAGCTCAACTGGTTCCTGCGCGACTGGCGCAGAAACGACGCCACCGAAATGGACCCCAAGACGATCGACATCGTCTGGGAAATGCACAACGAACTGGGCTCGCAACAGCCCGTCCACATCATCTCGGGCTATCGCTCGCGCGGCACGAACGAGATGCTGCGCAAGACGCGTGGCGGGCAGGCGAGCCAGAGCCAGCACATCACCGGCAAGGCGATCGACATTCATTTTCCCGACGTGCCGATCCGGCGGCTGCGCTATTCGGCGATGATCCGCGAGCGCGGCGGGGTGGGCTACTATCCCACATCGGCGCTGCCGTTCGTGCATGTGGACACCGCGCGCGTGCGCTCGTGGCCGCGCATGACGCACGACGAATTGGCGATGCTGTTTCCAAAGGGATCCTCGAAACATCTCTCGGCAGAGGGCCGGTCGTTAGAACCGGGCGACGCAGCAGTCGCGCGGCGGCGGCAGCCGCAGCTGGCGCAGCAGGTGGCGCAGTTCTTCGATATCCGCTCCAACCCGCGCAAGGGCGTGCTCGTCGCGGCGGCGGGCCAAGAGGCGTTGCCGATACCGCCAATGCCGAAGCCGGCCGTGCGGCCCGAGAAGAAGCCGCAGCCGTCGACTGTGGTTGCGGCTCTGACGCCGCCGCCGTTGCCGCGTCCGGCGCCACGGCCAGAACCCGTGCGCGAGCCCGCGCCTAAACTGGTGCGCGCGCCACAACTTGTGGAGCGGTCTTCCATCTTCACGCCGGGGCCGACGGCGCAGGAGCGGGCGAAGCTCAACGATCTGGTCAAACTCGCAGCGCTCGATCCGGGGGCTGCGCAGAAGGCCGTTGTCCCGCCGGCCCTGGCGCCTGCCGCACCGCCGCCGCTTCCGGCTTCGGGTGAGTTGGCCGCGCGCATTCCCGCGCCCGTGGTCGCGGCACTGGAAGAGGACGCGGGCCTCAGCGCGCAGCCGACGTCGTTTGCCGCCGCGCCGGCTTTCGACGACGATCATCCGGAGGAGCTGGCCTATGCGCCGTTCCCGATCCTGCCATTCCTGACGGAGACGGCCTCGGCGGACGATCCGGCGCTCGCCCGCATGGTGCACCCGAACGTGGCGCGCACGTTCGACATGATCGACGACGAGGGGCGCATTCTGCCGATGAAGCTGCGGCCCGGCGAGCAGATGGCGCAGCTGTTGTTCGCGAAGGAATTCCGCGGGCAGGCGGTCGATCTGTCAGCGATCGAAGAGGCGTATGCCCAGACCTCCGCACCGGCGCAGCAGGCTCTGGCCGAGCGCAAGGTCAAGACGTCTCCGCGCTGAGATCGTGACCGGCTTTCTTGTTGCCATCGTGGAGCGCGCGCGCCTTGGCGAGCGGGCCCTTCTGCCAGGCTTCGACGGCGAGGCGGCCCAATTCGCGGAAATCATCCTTGCGCGGCGAGGTGTTGCGCCAGCATAGGCCGACGGTGCGCGTGGGTTCGGGATCGGCAAAGCGGATGACGGTGAGGTCGCGGCCGCGTTCTTCGGTGGCCAGGCTCAACTCGGGCAGCAGCGTGATACCGAAGCCGGCGGAGACCATTTCGACGATGGTGCCGAGGCTGGATGCGCCGAACGTGTTGACCGCATCGACCTGCTTCAAGCTGCAATAGGTGAGCGCCTGATCACGCAGGCAGTGGCCTTCTTCGAGCAGCAGGAGCTTCTCGCCTTCGATCATGTCCTTCGTTGCGCGCAGGCGGCCGGACTGCTTGCGCTGCTTGGGCAGCGCGAGAAGGAAGGGATCGTCGAAGAGCTTATGCTCCTCGATGTCGGCGTGCTTGATCGGCAGCGCGAGGAGCAGCACGTCGAGTTTGCCTTCGAGCAGTTCCTCGACGAGGTGGGACGTTTGCGTTTCGCGGACATGCAATTCGAGATCGGGATAGGTGTCGCGCAGCAGCGGCAACAGTGGCGGCAGCAGGTAGGGCGCGATGGACGGGATGATGCCAAAGCGCAACGAGCCGGTCAGCACGCGATTTGAATGGTGGGCGAAGGAAACCAGCTCGCGGACATCGCCGAGGATGCGGCCGACCCGGGTGGCGATTTCCTCACCCTTGGGCGTCAGACGGACGCCGTTGCGCGTGCGCTCCACAAGGGTGAGGCCAAGGGTCTGTTCCAGTTCGTTGATCTGCATGGAGAGTGCGGGCTGCGTGACGGCGCACGCTTCCGCAGCGCGACCAAAGTGCAGCTCGCGGGACAGCGCATCGAAGTAGCGCAACTGCTTGAACGTGACGGACAAGGATCAGGTTCTCTTATGTCGGAGCCAATAAATAACGATTAGTTCTGATTGAGGCTCCCGTCTATTCTCTTTCTTGTGATTGTCGCTCTTGATTGTCGCTTCCGACACGCCGGTGGCGCGCCGGCCGGAAGCAACGGGAGCTTTGATTGTCGCTTCCGACTCACCCGCGGGGAGTCGGCCGGAAGCGACAGGAGTAGAAAATTCAGATCGGTGGCGGGGGCTTCGGCCGTCGCACCCGTACAGCGCCCCGGTCGAACGCCGAACGACCGGGGCGTTTGTTTTTTGGGGGATGGGAGCAGCCACCGCGGGATGTAAGATCGACCCTGAGACGGCGCTGGATCGCGCTTGATTGGGGGGATGCATGACCGAGGGGCGCAGCACGCTGAGGGCCGCCGTTTTGGCGGCGGTTGGCTATATCGCCATCATGGCGGCCGGCATGTTCACGACGGGGCATGTGTTCGGGATCACGTACGGTGATCCGGCGATGGTCAACGTCCTCGTCTTCTTCGAGGTGATCTTGTGCTTGTACGCCATCCTCGTCGCGCGGCGGCTCTTCAAGCATTGGGATTGCGGTTTCCGCCCGATCGACTGGAGCGGGATGGTGTGGCTCATCCCGAACTTCGTGCTCATGGCGGCGCTGTTCGTCGCGCTCTTCCGGACCGGCACGGTTGAATTCTCCAATCTGGCGCTGCTGATCGTCGTGACGACGATCCTTGTTGGGTTTTCAGAGGAATTGATGTTTCGCGGCGTCGCGTTGCGGGGCGCCCTGAATGAGGTCAGCACGGGCAAGGCGATTGTGATTTCGTCGGTGCTGTTTTCGCTTCTGCATTCCGTGAATGTGCTGGCGGGCGTGCCGCTGGACGGGATGGTGCAGCAGTTGGGGCTGACCTTTGTTTTTGGGCTGGCGATGGCCTGCTACGCGCTGCGCGTCAACAGTCTCATCCCCGTGATCGTCTTCCACGCTCTTTGGGACATGGTGCAATTTCTCGGCGGACTTTATGGCGCGGATTTTGGTCCGCTCATTATGATCGGCATTGTGGTCAATGCGGTGGTGGCCGCGGCGCTATGGTGGGTGGTGTTGAGGAAGAGGGTGGGGATGGGGCGTAGTGTGGTTGGGGCGGCGTGAGGATTGGGTGTCGATATTGGCAGATTGCGGCTGCGCCTCATCCGCCGTGCCGTTCAGCCTTTGACGAATTGCAACATTGCGCTCGGCCTTATCCATGTTTGAAAGTAGTTTTTTTGTCGGAAAGGGGCGCGGGATTATAATGGACATGTTGCCGATAGTGTTGGCTTGAAGGATCAATGCCATGCCATCAATCGATCAGGTTGTTGTTTGGATCGTCATTGGCATCCTCTCTGGTAGCCTCGTCGGGCGGCTTATCACGTGGAAAAAGGAGGGGTTGGGGCTCTGGCGAAATCTGGGGCTCGGGCTTTCCGGAGCCCTGATCGGCGGCTTTCTGTTTCGCCTCGTGGGAGTTTTACCCAATTTGGATCGCGTCTCAGTTTCGCTTCGCGATATCGTGGCAGCCGTCATCGGTGCATTCCTGGTTCTGGGTGCATACTGGTATGCGAATAGGGAGCCGCGATAGTCTATCCATTTGTGCTGGCCAATGGTTGAAACGGACGGAACCGGAGGGGCGATGTATCGCTGCATAGTTGGTGAATGATTCCGATCCGCAGGACATTTTCGAAGTTGCATTGATTGACCCTCGGGCCGGGGATGTCGAAGACGATGCGTCGAGCACGAAGCAGCGCAAGCTCTCGGCTATCGCAGGCAGCATTCTCGCAGAAATCAGTATCGCCAAATTTCTGCTGGCTTGGATGCTGTTGATCGGATTGCCCGGTCTTCTCCTCGGCGCCGGTCCGCTCATCCTGACCGCTTGGCTATCCAGGGTCACCGACAAGGTCGCCACCCTGTCAGGTTTGGGTTCGATCCTTTTGCTCGGCTTACTGGCACTTGTCGGTCTCTACGGCCTCCGACCTCTCATGAGGCTCGTTGAAAACAATTTTTGGGCACTGCAGGCGATCGCCGTGCAGCCTGTGTATGGCCTTTTTCGGGAAGGTTTGAGCCAACTTGCCGAGAAGCGGCTGGCGCCGAATTCGGACATTAAAGACCGTGCGAAGCGTCGTTCCGCAACCGCGCTTGCGGCAGGCCTTCTGTCGAGTGCACTGGGCTTGAGCCTTTTCGCGCTGGCTTGGCCCCATACGCAGTGGCACGGGACCTTTGCCGACTTGGCAAATCCTTTGCGGCTGGCACTGCCGGCCATCGCCAACGCAACCGCAATTGGGGGTGGCTATCTTGCATGCGCGTCCCTGCTGTGGGCGATCGCAGACGCGACCATGCCTCAACCTCTCGCACTCAGTGCAAACAAAAGCGTATCTGGCGGTGGCACTCCTTCGCGCATAGCGCACCTGTCGGACCTTCACATCGTGGGCGAGCCCTTCGGGTTCCGAATTGAGAGTGGCCGGGCCGGGCCAAGAGGTAATGATCGCGCCTACCGTTTGTTCGATCTGCTCAGCAAGGAACATGCCCGCCGCCCTTTGGATCTTGTATTGATCACCGGCGACATGACGGATGCGGGCCGCTCATCCGAGTGGATCGAATTTTTCAGCATGCTCACTCGCCACTCCGAATTGAGGGCTCGTACGCTAATTTTGCCAGGCAATCATGATCTCAACGTCGTCGATCGCTCCAATCCTGCACGGCTTGAATTGCCAGCGAGCCCAACAAAACAGCTTCGTCAGTTGCGAACACTGTCCGCTATGGCGGCTGTGCAGGGCGATCGTGTTCGGGTCTTCGACCGGGCCACTCAACGTCTGGAGGAGACGCTTGCAGAACGGGTCGCGCCCTTTGCCGATCTGATCCGCAGTTTTGCGGATCAAAAGCGTTTCATGCGATCGAACGAACTGGCACAACTCTGGGCGAACTGCTTTCCGCAGGTTTTGCCGCCGGCCCACGACTATGGACTTGGCGTCTTCCTTCTCAACTCCAACGCGGAATCGAATTTCTCATTCACAAATGCCTTAGGAATGTTGCCGACCGAGGATATGAATGCATTGCGCTCGATCATGGACCAATATCCGACCGCCGGCTGGATCGTTGGTCTTCACCATCATCTGATCGAGTATCCGATGCCCGTCGCCAGTCTATCGGAGCGCATCGGTACAGCGCTGATCAACGGCAGCTGGGTCGTACGACAATTGAACCCGGTGGCTGTAAGGCTCTTGGTCATGCACGGGCATCGGCATATTGACTGGATTGGTCGTGTGGGACCGCTCCAAATCGTCTCGGCTCCGTCGCCGGTCATGGGTGCCCGCGAGTGCGATGAAAGCTGCTTTTATATTCATGACATCAACGTCTCGCTCGATGGAGAGGTCGGCCTCGCTCACTTCGAGAAGATTCAAGTTCCCGGGAAGAACCCGGTCGTTGAGTGACCGAGGCTACGTCGACCAAGATTCAGCTGTCCCTTGGGCCCTAGCAGACACCTGATAGGAAAGGTGTCCGGTCCAAAGAGGGCCGTCCCTCAAATAAAAAAGCGCTCTCCTTGCGGAGAGCGCTTCTGATCGTCCGGCCTTCGCCGCTCACCCTACTCCGCAGCTTCCATGCGCACGGCACCTGTGGGTGAGGTTTCAGGGAGCATGCCGAGGGCGTGGAGGTAGACTTCGAGGATGCCGTCTTCTTCTTCGCGCTCTTGCTGGCTCTTTTTGCGCATGCTCACGATTTTGCGGAGCGCTTTGACGTCGAAGCCGACGCCTTTGGCTTCCAGGTACTTGTCGCGGATGTCGGCGGCGAGCGCCTTCTTTTCTTCTTCGAGCCGTTCGATCTGCTCGACGAACTGGCGCAGCTGATTTTGCGCGGCGGCTTGCAGCGTGGTCATCGCCTACCTCATCTTTCGAATGTCACTGGGAACAGGTGGGGCGCGGATACGCACGCGCGTCATGGGGAGAGGCTAGCGGCCGGGGGTGGGTGGTTCAAGGCAAGGCATTTTTCGTCCAGAGGTTTTTGTGCCACTTTTTATAATTGCGCCTTCCGACAGCATTTGGTGACTAACACTCGGCAGGCCGGTGTGGGATCTCCCGACTGCAAGGGCAATGGGGAGAGGGGTTAGTGGGAACCGCTCAACGCCGCCGGGGCCGTAAAAGGGCCGCGAATCCGGGCATGGTGGGTTGAAGTCGCGGAGATGAGTGGGCCGGTGAGAGCTGTGTTGAGACCGATTTTTGGGGCTGTGTTCGGGTTGCTGATGCTTATCGGCGCGGCGGCGGCGGACGAGCGGCCGGCGTTCAGCGCGTTTATCGCCGGGCTCTGGCCCGAGGCGCAGGCGGCGGGCGTGTCCCGGGCGACGTTTGACCGGGCGTTCGCGGGGTTGCAACCGAACCTGAAAATTCCCGATCTCGATCTGCCGGGGAAGCCGTCGGATGGCGCCAAAGGCCAGGCGGAGTTCACGCGCGCGCCGAAGGAATATCTCGACACCGCGTATCTAGAGCGGCTGGCGGCGACGGGGCGGCAGCTGGCGCAAAAGCACAAAGCGGACCTGGAGAAGATCGAGCGCGATATCGGGGTGGACCGGTATTCGATCCTTGCCATCTGGGGGCGCGAGACGGCGTTCGGCAATCACAAGCTGCCACATGACGCGATCGAGGTGCTGGCAACGCTGGCGTGGACGGGGCGGCGCAAGGAGCTCTTTCGTAATGAGCTCATCGAGGCCTTGAAGATGCTGCAGTCGGGCGTGGCGCGGGCGGATATGCGGGCGTCGTGGGCGGGTGCGGTGGGGCTGACGCAGTTCATGCCGTCGGAATATTTCACGCACGCGCGCGATCTCGACGGGGACGGGAAGAAGGACATCTTCCGCAATGTCGGGGACGCGCTGGCGTCGGGCGCGGCGCAGCTGGCCGGCAAGGGCTGGGTGCGCGGGCAGACGTGGGGCTATGAGGTGATCATTCCGGCGTCGTCGGATTGCGGGTTCGAGGGGCCGACGCAGGCGCGGCCGATCTCGGAGTGGCAGAAAATGGGATACACGCGCGCGGACGGGCAGCCGTGGGCGGACAAGTATCAGGGTGTGGAGGCCTACCTCATGAGCCCGGCGGGGGCCTATGGGCCGTCGTTCCTGGTGTTTGAGAACTTCAAGGTCATCCGGCGCTATAACATGTCGGATCTTTATGCCGTGTTCGTCGGGCATCTGGCCGACCGGATCGCCGGCAAGGGGGATTTCGTGCACGCGTTCGGCGGCACGGGGGCGCAGAAGACGAAGGTGATCGAGGAAATTCAGACGCGGCTGGCGAAGTCCGGGTACGAGGTGGACAAGGTCGACGGCAAGGTGGGGTCGAATACGCGTAAGAACATTGGCTTGTACCAGCGCGCAAACGGCTTGAAGGTCGATTGCTGGCCGTCGGATGCGGTGTTGTCCCATATCCGCAGCACGGCGGCGGCGCGGTGAGGCTTGTCAGCATGACGCGAACGGCTGAGAATGCGCGCACCATGCTTCGCCACCTGATGATCGCTGCTATTTTGAGCCTCGCGCTGTCTGTTGTGATGGCTGTGCGGCCGGCTGTGGCGCAGGAGGATGCGTCGGCGAGCTTCCTGGCGCCGTTTCCAAAGGGCGACGTCTATTCCGTGGCTGTCATCGGAGACGATATGGCGGAAGGGCTGTGGTACGGCCTAGCGGAAACGTTTGCCACGGACGCGCGGGTGCAGGTGCGGCCGAAGCCGATCATGCTCAACGGGCTGATGCGGCCGGATCACGACGAGAAGGTCGTGGCGCTGGAAGAGGATTTGAAGCGCGATCCGCCGGCGGTGGCGGCGCTGATGTTGGGCGCGTGGGATCGCGTGTCGCTGCGCACGGCGGCAGGCAAGCGCTTTGCCGTCGGCTCGCCAGAATGGCGGCAGGAGTATTCGCAGCGCGCCGACCGTCTGATGAAGATGATGAAGCGGCTCAACATCGCGGTTTATCTCGTCGGGCTGCCGAACGTGCGCAAGTTCGATGCGAACGACGACGTGCAGATGATGAACGACGTGCTGCGCGAGCGGGCCTATGTCAACGGCATGAAGTTCATTGATGCTTATGCCGGGTTTCTGGATGAGAACGGCGGCTATAGCGGCTGGGGTCCGGATCTGACGGGCAAGATCGTGAAGCTGCGCGACGGCGACGGCGTTTACTTCACGATGGCCGGCAACCGGAAGCTGGCGCATTTCGTCGAACGTGATTTGCGGCGCGATCTGAAGCAGGCGCAGGCGGCGCGGAGCGTGCCGTTGCTCGGTGGGGAAGACGAGCAAGCGAAGATCAATCCCGGCAAGGCTGTTGTGAAAGAGGGCGGCGAAGGCGAGCCGGGTACGGCTGCGGCGGTCGCTGCGGCGGGCTCGGCGGCGGTGAAGGCTGCCGCGCCGTCGGAGGGGGATCAGGCAGCGGACAACGGACGCATCAGTTTGAAGACGGTGACGCCGACGGGGCGGGAGGATGTGGTCACGCTCGATATCGTGCGGCCGGCGATCCCGGCGTCGGTGGTCGCGTTGGTGACGCGCAAGGAGAGCCCGGATCGCGCCTCGCAATTGGGCGATGTGCTCGTCGATCGCATCGCGTCAGGCATCAATGTGATGAGCACGTTCACGCCGCCGTCGTCATCGGCGGCGGGTGGGGCCGGACGGAGCGGGCGGTTGTCGCCGACGCAATCAGCTTATTATCGCGTGCTCGTCAAAGGCGAGCGGCTGGCGCCGCGTCCGGGCCGTGCAGATGATTTCGTATGGCCGCGACCGGAGCCGGAGCCGATCACGATCAAGCCGGCATTCGATCCGTTAGAGACGGGGAGTGCAGAACCCCCGCCGGCGGAAGAGCCTCCGCCGGCGAAGAAACGGCGTCCCTAATTCTATTTAGTCTTCGTCGCGGATGGCGGGCGCGGGACGGCGGCGGCCACGCTCGGCTTTGGCGCTGCCCTTGATGCGCTCGGCGATGTCGTCGAGGCGGCGCTTGGCGGCGTCGAATGCATCGCGCAGCGCGATCTGGAGATCTTCCTGCGCGTCGCCAACGGCGCTCTCATGCGAGAGGATCAGCGGCGCGTGATCCGGGATGCCGATGTCGATTTTGATCTCGTACGACTTGCCCTTGTGGTGATGCTTATTGGGAGCTGCCACCACCACGCGGCAGTGCGTCATCCGGTCGAACACCTTCTCGAGCTTGGCCGTCTTTTCTTGGATTTTTGTTTCGATCGCTTCGCTTCTGTCGAGGCCTTTGAAGGTGATTTCGAGCGGGGTGTTCATGTGCGATGCCTTTTGTTGCGGCTCACGGGTGACGGGTGTCACGGGAGGGATATTAGGCTCCTTCGCGGCGGGGACAAGGATTGACATGTGGCAAAAAGTAACCGGCCCGCTTGAGGCGGGCCGGTGAACAGAGGCTAAAGTTGACTAAAATTGCGCGAGATCAGCGCGGCAAGGTTGTTGCGCCCATCAGGGCCTTGTCGATAGCGTGGGCGGCTTGGCGGCCTTCGCGGATGGCCCAGACGACGAGCGACTGGCCACGGCGGACGTCGCCGGCGGCATAGAGCTTGTTGTCGCCAGGCAGCTTGTAGCTCTTCTCATCCGCGTCGAGGCCCTTGAAGCGGCCGCGCGGAACAACACTTAGGCCCAATTCCTTCACGACATCGTTTTCGATGGGGCCGGAGAAGCCCATGGCGAGGAGCACGAGGTCGGCGTCGAGCGTGCCTTCACTGCCGGGTACGGGCTGCATCTTGTCGTCGACGCGCGTGTAGTGGAGTTTACGGACGACCCCGTTCTCGCCTTCGAAGCCAGTGGTCGAGATCGAGAATTCGGTCTTGGCGCCTTCGGCCTGCGAGGTAGAGATGCGCAGCTTCATAGGCCAGTGCGGCCAGGAGAGCGCCTTGTTTTCCTTCTCTGGCGGGCGCGGCATAATTTCGAGCTGCGTGACGCTCTTGGCGCCTTGGCGGAAGGACGTGCCGATGCAGTCGGAGCCGGTGTCGCCGCCGCCGATGACGATGACGTGCTTGTCGCGTGCGGAGAGTTCGCGCGTGCCGGGGCGCTGGTTTTCGCCGGCCACGCGGCGGTTCTGCTGGGGCAGGAAATCCATGGCGTAGTGGATGCCGTCGAGCGATCGGCCCGAGGACTTGGCGAAGAAGTCGAAGGGGTGCTCGGAGCCCATGGCGAGGAGGACGGCGTCGTACTTCTTTTCAAGATCGTGCGCGGTGATGTCCTTGCCGACCTGCACGTTGCAATGGAAGGTGACGCCTTCGGCTTCCATCTGCTTCACGCGGCGGCCGATGATGTCCTTTTCCATCTTGAAGTCGGGGATGCCGTAGACGAGCAGGCCGCCGGGGCGGTCGTTCTTCTCGTACACATGCACGTCGTGGCCGACGCGGGCGAGCTGCTGGGCGGCGGCTAGACCCGCGGGGCCGGAGCCGATGATCGCAACCTTCTTGCCGGTCTTCTTCTCGGGCGGCTCGGGGACAACCCAGCCTTCCTTCCAGGCGCGGTCGGCGATGGCGCCTTCGATCGACTTGATGGTGACCGGGGCGTCGTCGATGTTGAGCGTGCAGGCGGCTTCGCACGGCGCGGGGCAGATACGGCCGGTGACTTCGGGGAAGTTGTTCGTCGAGTGCAGGTTGAGAGCCGCCTGCTTCCAGTTCCCGCGGTAGACGAGATCGTTCCAGTCGGGGATCTGGTTGTTGACGGGGCAGCCGTTGTGACAGAACGGGATCCCGCAATCCATGCAGCGCGAGGCCTGCGTTTTAAGCTCGCCATCGGCCAGCGGCACGACGAATTCGTGCCAGTGCTTCACGCGGTTCTCGACCGGCTCATATTTGCGGTCGGCGCGTTCGAATTCCAGAAACCCTGTCGGCTTACCCATCGTCTTTTCGTCTCTCTTTGCGTCGTGCGGACGGATGTTTCAGGTTCGGTGTGTACGTTAGGCTTGCGGCCGGGTGGTGTCGCCACCGACTTCGGAGGCTTTGGCGAGTTCGGTTAGCGCACGGCGATATTCGACCGGCATGACCTTGCGGAACTTCGGCAGGTGGCCTGCAAAGTTGGCGAGGATGGCCTTGGCTTTCTTGGAGTTGGTGTAATGCGCGTGGCGAACGAGGAGGGCATGGATGCGCTCCGCGTCCTGCGTGCGCATGTCGCCCATCACGGTCTTCAGCGCGACGGCGACTTCGCCGCCCTGCTTGGAGAGGGCTTCGAGCGAACCCGGATCGGCAGTGAACTGTTCCAGTTCCACCATTTCCTTGTTTAAGCGGCTTTCAAATGTGCCGTCTTCGTCGAGCACGTAGGCGACGCCGCCCGACATGCCGGCTGCGAAGTTGCGGCCGGTAGGTCCGATGACGAGGACGCAGCCGCCGGTCATGTATTCGCAGCCGTGGTCGCCGGTGCCTTCGACAACGGCGGAGGCGCCGGAGTTGCGGACGGCGAAGCGTTCGCCCGCGATGCCGCGGAAGTAGCATTCGCCTTCGATGGCACCGTAGAGCACCGTGTTACCGACGATCATGCTCTCTTCGGGCACGATGCCGCTCTCAGGTGCGGGGCGGACAATAATTTTGCCGCCGGACAGTCCCTTGCCGACGTAGTCATTGCCTTCGCCGACGAGATCAAGCGTGAGGCCGCGCGTGCCCCAGGCGCCGAAAGCCTGGCCGGCAGTGCCTTTGAGGGTGAGCCAGATGGTGTCCTCGGGGAGACCGGTGTGGCCGAACCGCTTGGCGATTTCGCCTGAGAGCATCGCACCGGCGGAGCGGTCGACGTTCTTGATGGCGACTTCTTCCTTAACGGGCTTCTTGGATTCGAGCGCGGGCTTGGCGAGCGCGATCAACTTGTTGTCGAGCACCTTTTCCAATCCGTGGTTCTGGCGCTCGCAGTGATAGACCTTCACGCTGGCGGGAACGTCGGGCTTGAAGAACAAGTGCGTGAAGTCGAGGCCGCGCGCCTTCCAGTGTTCGATGGCGCGATCCTTGTCGAGGATCTCGGTCTGGCCCACCATTTCGCTGAACGTGCGGAAGCCGAGGGCGGCCATCATCTCGCGGACTTCCTCGGCGACGAAGAAGAAGTAGTTGATGACGTGTTCGGGCTTGCCGGTGAAGCGGGCGCGGAGCACGGGGTCTTGCGTAGCGACGCCGACGGGGCAGGTGTTCAGGTGGCACTTGCGCATCATGATGCAGCCGGCGGCGATCAAGGGCGCGGTGGCGAAGCCGAATTCATCGGCCCCCAAGAGCGCGCCGACGATCACGTCGCGACCGGTGCGCAAGCCGCCGTCAACCTGGACGGCGATGCGTGACCGCAAGCGGTTGATGACGAGGGTCTGCTGGGTTTCGGCGAGGCCGATCTCCCAGGGCGAGCCGGCGTGCTTGATGGAGGTGAGCGGGGATGCGCCCGTGCCGCCTTCGTAGCCGGAGATCGTCACGTGATCAGCGCGCGCCTTGGCGACACCGGCGGCAACGGTGCCGACGCCGACTTCGGAGACGAGCTTGACCGAGACGTCGCCCGTGGGGTTGACGTTCTTCAGATCGAAGATCAGCTGGGCAAGGTCTTCGATCGAATAGATGTCGTGGTGCGGCGGCGGCGAGATGAGGCCGACCCCCGGCGTCGAGTGGCGCACCTTGGCGATGTTGGCATCGACCTTGTGGCCGGGCAGCTGGCCGCCTTCGCCGGGCTTGGCGCCCTGGGCCATTTTAATCTGCATCATGTCCGAGTTGACGAGATACTCGGTGGTGACGCCGAAGCGGCCGGACGCGATCTGCTTGATGGCCGACCGCATGCTGTCGCCGTTGGGCAACGGCACGAAGCGGTCGGCTTCCTCGCCGCCCTCGCCGGTATTCGACTTGGCACCGATGCGGTTCATGGCGATGGCAAGCGTGGTGTGGGCTTCGCGGCTGATCGAGCCGAAGCTCATCGCGCCCGTGGCGAAGCGCTTGACGATATCCTTGGCGGGTTCGACTTCCTCGATCGGCACGGGCTTGCGGCCCATTTCTTCGGCCGAGCGAATACGGAACATACCGCGCAGGGTATAGAGCTGCTCGGACTGGTCGTTGATGGCTTTGGCGAAGTCGCGATACTTCTGCGGCACGCGGCCAGCGGTGGCGTCTTCGACGGCGGTGCCGCGGACAGCATGCTGGAGGTCGGCAACAGTTGACGGGCGCCAGACGTGGGCTTCACCGCGAATGCGGTAGGCGTAGTCGCCGCCGACTTCGAGGGCGTTTTCGAGGATCGGGATATCACCGAAGGCGAGGCTGTGACGGTCGACCGTTTCGCGGGCGACTTCGCGCAGGCCGATGCCTTCGACCTGCGTGCGCGTGCCAGTGAAATAGCGGTCAACAAAATTCTGGCGTAGGCCCACGGCGTCGAAGATCTGCGCGCCGCAATAGGACTGGTAGGTGGAGATGCCCATCTTGGCCATGACCTTGAGCAGCGCCTTGCCCACGGCCTTGATGTACTTTTTCTTCACGTCTTCGGCGGTGAGGCCTTCGCCCAATTCGGGCAGCATCTGCTCCAGCGTTTCGAAGGCGAGATAGGGGTTGATGGCTTCGGCGCCGTAGCCCGCCAGCGTGCAGAACTGGTGGATTTCGTGGGCTTCGCCGGTTTCGACGACGAGGCCGACAGACGTGCGCAGGCCCTGCTTGATCAAGTGGTGGTGGACGGCCGATGTGGCGAGCAGAGACGGGATCGCAACGCGATCGGGGCCCAGCGCGCGGTCGGACAGAATGATGATGTTGTAGTCCTTGGAGCGGACGGCCTCTTCGGCTTCGGCGCACACGACGTCGAGCGCGGGGCCCATGCCGTTGACGCCCTTTTCGACGGGATAGGTGATGTCGAGCGTGATGGCCTTGAAGTGGTTGTCCTTGACCTCGCCGATGGCGCGGATGCGCTCCAGATCTTCGTTCGTGAGGATCGGCTGCGTGACTTCGAGGCGCTTCACCTTGGAGGTGCCTTCGAGGTCGAGAATGTTGGGGCGCGGGCCGATGAACGACACGAGGCTCATGACGAGTTCTTCGCGGATCGAATCGATCGGCGGGTTCGTCACCTGGGCGAAGTTCTGCTTGAAATAGGTGTGCAGCAGCTTGGCCTTGGACGAGAGCGCCGAGATCGGCGTGTCGTTACCCATGGAGCCAATGGCTTCCTCGCCCTTGGCGCCCATCGGCGTCATGAGGAACTTCAAGCTTTCTTCGGTGTAGCCAAAGGCCTGCTGGAGATCGAGCAGACCGACGTTGGTCTTTTTGGCCGGCTTCTTGGGCGGCAGCGGCAAATCGGAGACCATGATCTGGGTGCGCTTGACCCAGGTTTCATACGGGTACTTCTGTGCGATCTCGGCTTTGAGTTCTTCGTCAGCGACGATGCGGCCCTTTTCGAGATCGATGAGCAGCATCTTGCCCGGCTGGAGGCGCCACTTCTTGACGATGTCGCTTTCAGGCACGGGAAGGACGCCCGACTCCGAGGACATAATGACAACGTCGTCCTTGGTGACGAGGTAGCGCGCAGGGCGCAGACCGTTGCGGTCGAGCGTGGCGCCGATCTGGCGGCCGTCGGTGAAGGCCATGGCGGCGGGGCCGTCCCACGGCTCCATGAGGCAAGCGTGATATTCATAGAAGCCGCGGCGCTTGGAATCCATCTGCGGATTGCCGGCCCAAGCCTCGGGGATCAGCATCATCGCGGCATGCGCGAGCTTGTAGCCGCCGAGGTAGAGGAACTCGAGCGCGTTATCGAAGCAGGCGGTGTCGGATTGGCCTTCATACGAGATCGGCCAGAGCTTGGATATATCGTCGCCGAAGAGCGGCGAGGAGACGGAAGCCTGACGGGCGGCCATCCAGTTGACGTTGCCGCGCAGCGTGTTGATCTCGCCGTTATGCGCCACCATGCGATAGGGGTGCGCGAGCTTCCACGAGGGGAAGGTGTTGGTCGAGAAGCGCTGGTGGACAAGGGCAAGGGCCGAGACGCAGCGCGGATCGGAGAGGTCCTTGTAGTAGGCCTTCACCTGGAACGAGAGGAACATGCCCTTGTAGACGAGCGTGCGGCTCGACAAGGAGACGGTGTAGTGGCCGATGTCGCGGCCCTTGTAGGCGTTGACAATCGAGTTGGAGACGACCTTGCGGGCAAGGAACAGCTTGCGCTCGAAGTCGTCCTGATCGCGCAGGCCGAGCGGACGCTTGACGAACACCTGACGATGCACGGGTTCGGTGGAGCGGACCATGTCGGAGAGGCAAGAGTTGTCGACGGGCACGGAGCGCCAACCCAAGAGTTCGAGGCCTTCTTCCTTGAGGCAGCGGTCCCAAACGCGCTCGCAGTGTGCGCGCAGGCGCTCGTCGGAGGGCATGAAGACGTGGCCGACGGCGTAGCGGCCGGGTTCGGGCAGCGTGATGCCGAGCTTGGCGGTTTCCTCGCGCAGGAAGGCATCGGGGATCTGGATCAGGATGCCGGCGCCGTCGCCGGAGAGCGGGTCGGCACCGACCGCGCCGCGATGCTCAAGGTTTTCCAGAATCTGGAGCGCGTCTTCGACAATCTTGTGCGACTTGCGGCCCTTCATGTCGGCGATGAAGCCAACACCGCAGGCATCGCGTTCCATGGCGGGATCGAACAGGCCCTGGCGTTCCGGGCGCTCCCAGACCTCGGTGCCCAACGCATTCGTGGCCGAACCGTTCGGGGCAGCACCGTTGAGGGTAATCTGGGGCTTCGTCATTCTTCGATCCTTAGAATTCATCGTCGTGGCTTCGGGTCGGTGGAGGGTCAACGCGCGGTGGGCGATCGTTCTTTAGAGCCCGGCGCGTTAGAGCTTGCGCGCGCCGCGCTTGCTCAGCGTTCGAGCGGCCGTCCGTTTTCGTCTACGCCCCTCACCGCAGCGCAGGTCAGCGCCGGTTGAAGAGATTGGCGCAACGCGTGCCGGCGAAGCCTTTGCTTCTCTGGCGCAGTCATCTGAACGGCCCGCACGTTGCAGCACCTTACCGTCACCCCTTGGCCCATGGGTCCTCAAGCGCAGCGACTTGGCGCAGGGCCCGAACCTCACCGCTTCATCATACGCGAAAGGACGGCATCCGTGCCGAGGGCAGCCCGGTGGTCGCCGTCAGATAAAGGACAGGAATGCTGACCTTTCGCAACCGGCATTTTGCATCTTTTCTAAACCGGCACAAGCCGGAATGGTGCGTGGGCCTGGCACGAAAAAAGGCGCCGCACCCGGAGGGGTACGGCGCCCTTGCTGCAATTGGCACGACGGCCCGAGCAACCGGCTTCAGGTTGACGCGACGGAGCCCTCAATCTGGCCGGCCACGTGGGTGCCGGTCCCGATCGGGATGCTGCGCGGCTTCAGGCGCTCGGGGACGTTGCGAACGAGGTCGATATCGAGCAGGCCGTCCTTCAGGGCCGCGCCGCTGACTTCGACGTGGTCGGCGAGCTGGAAGCGACGCTCGAAGGAACGGGCCGCGATGCCGCGATGCAGGAAGTGACGGTCGGCCGCGTCGGGCTTCTTCTCGCCCTTGACGGTTAGGGTCTGTTCCTTGACCTCGATCTTCAGCTCATCTTCGACGAAGCCGGCCAGCGCCATGCTGATCCGGTAGCGATTTTCGCCGAGGCGTTCGATGTTGTAGGGGGGATAGGTGGCTTCCGTATCGATGCCGCCGACGCTGTCGAGCAGCTGTGCGAGGCGATCGAAGCCGATGGTCGAACGATAAAGGGGGGAGAAATCGACGTGTCGCATGACATATCCTCCATGAGAAGCGACATGTGGAAACGGCGCGCCCAGGATGGGCCGAGCCGGTATTCAAGGTGTCCGCCAATTGGCCGGACGATTTTGATTTAGGATGCGGTGGCGGCCGTTCAAGAGGGCGGGGCGAAACGAGGTTTGGGCATTCTAGAGCGCGGGATGCTCATGCTAGACTCGGTGGACGGTTGATTTGCCGGCGCACTCATGTGCGCAAACGTGGAGACGATGCGGGGCCATGCAGCTTCATTCGATCGCGCGCAATCCTGTGCCGACGGGGGCGATACCGGGTCAGTTGGAAACAGCTGACGGTGTGCGGCTGCGCTATGCGCGCTGGCCGGCGACCCGTGGGCCGCGGCGAGGAACGGTGGTCATCGCGCCGGGGCGAGGCGAATTCATCGAAAAATATTTCGAGGTGGTGGCGGAGCTGCGCCGGCGCGGGTTTGCGGTGGCGGTGATGGATTGGCGCGGGCAGGGGGGATCGGACCGGCTTCTGGATCATCCGCGCAAGGGGCATGTCGGCGACTTTTCCGACTATGATTCTGATCTGCGGCTTTTCATGAAAGAGATCGTGCTGCCAGATTGTCCGCCGCCGTACACGGGGCTCGGGCATTCCATGGGCGGGGCGATCCTGATGCGCAACGCGATCCGGCCGGGCTCATGGTTTGACCGCATCGTGGTGACCGCTCCGATGATCGCATTTTCGGCGGAAAAGATGACATATCCGGCCGCGCTTGTTCGCGCCTATGCCGAGCTTGCGGCGCTCGGCTTTTCTCGATCTTTCATCCCCGGCGGGCACGAAACCATGCCCGATCAGCTGCGGTTTGAAGACAATCAGCTGACGTCCGATCGGGAACGTTGGCAGCGGATGACGGGTGTTTTGGAAGTGGCGCCGGAGTTGGCGATTGGGTCGCCGACGGTTGGCTGGGTGCGCGCCGCGTTGCGGGCGATGGCAGAATTGCAGGAGCCGGATTGTCCCAAGCGCGTTCAGGTGCCGATGCTCGTGTTCGCGGCGGGTGCCGACAAAATCGTCGATAGCCGGGCGGCGGAGGATTTTGCCGTGCAATTGAAGGTCGGCGGGCTCGTGCGTCTGCCGGGATCGCAGCACGAAATCCTGCAGGAGAACGATCCCTTGCGAATGCGTTTCTGGGCCGCGTTCGATGCCTACATGGGCGTTGAACAGCGCGCGGCGTGATGCGTCACACCGTGGCGTTCAACACGGCGAGGATTTCATCATGGAGGCGGGGATCGCCGGTGGCGACGATGCGGCCGCCGCGTGCAGCTGTGCCGCCGTTCCATTCGGTGACCTTGCCGCCGGCGGCCTCGACGATCGGGATTAAGGCCACGATATCGTAGGGCTTGAGGCCGCTTTCAACGATGATATCGACAAAACCGGAGGCGAGGAGCGCGTAGGCGTAGCAGTCGCCGCCGTAGCGGGTGAGCTGGACTTTGGCGCGCAGGTTTTCGAAGGCCTGGCGTTCACTGCCGGCGGGAAAAAGCAAAGGATCGGTTGTCATGAGCACGGCTGTGTCGAGGCCGGCACATGAGCGTGTTTGCATGGCGACCGCGGGACCGCCGTTGCGGCTGGCAAAGCTTGCCGCACCGTCGGACCAGAAGCGTTCGCCAGTGAACGGCTGGTCCATCAGTCCGGCAATGGGCGTTGGTCCATCGAGCAGGCCGATGAGCGTGCCCCACATGGGCGAACCGGTGATGAACGCGCGGGTGCCGTCGATCGGGTCGACAACCCACCGATGGCGGGCGCCGGGCTGCGTAATTCCGAATTCCTCGCCTTCCAGGCCGTGCTCGGGCCATTCGCTGGCGAGGTGGGCTGCGATGGCTTGTTCGGCAGCGCGATCGGCGGCCGTGACGGGATCAAAGCCGCCGTTGCCATCCTTATTGTCGACGGCGAGGGGGACGCGAAAGTGAGGCATGGTGACAGCCGCTGCGCGGTCGGCGAGTGCGTGGGCACAGGCGATAAGGGCCGGATCGGCGGGGTTCGGAGACTTCGGCACGCAGGGGCCCTCAGCTGATTTTTCGACTGTTGTTGCTTTTAAACGACGCCTTGAACAACCCTAACGGCCGCACAAGCCCCTATCTCCCAAAGGTTTTTTGGTGACTGTGGTTCAACTGCAGCGTGCACCGGGAATGTCATCGACCTGTTGTCCGTCATGTTGATGGTCGATGCGAACACAGGCATCGTTATTGATGCGGCGGGTCGATACACGCTTCGATCCACTGCTGCCCATTCTGGGCGTTTCCTCCCTAGACTTGGGCCGTTCGTTACAACGAACGGCCTCTTTTTATGAAACGGGCCGCCCCGCGTCTCTCAACAAATGACGCTCCGCGTTGGAGGCAGCGCCATTTCATGAGGGTTAATTGCGTCCGCCTATCGCGCTGCAACACGGATTGGGCGTGTATCTGGGCGCGAGCAACGATCGAAATCCATAAGTTTCATCAATATTATCAATGACCGTTAGCTCGTTAACCGGCAAACGATGGGCAGATCTGCGTTTTTCGCAGTTGCGAATTTTGCAGCGCACCATTAGTTTCCTCTCATGCAACGGCGAGCTTGCTCGTCCTCTTGCAGCCCTCTCGGGCGTTTCCTCCCTAGACTTGGGCCATCCTTCCCGGATGGCCCATTTTTTTTGTGCCGTCCGGTTGCGGGGCTGCTTACCCGCTACTCAGCGGCGCTTCGGCGTTCGAGCAGGGCCGGCACTTCGGCGAACAGCTGTTTGGCGAACAGCAACAGATCCCGTTCCAGCGCGATGAAGCGCGGGGTCTTCTCCAGCGTCTTTTCATTCATGTAGAGACCGCGATTGATCTCAAGCTGGATGGCGTGGACGTTTCGGAGCGGACGGCCATAGTGCTCGGTGATGTAGCCGCCCGCGTAGGGGCGGTTGAGCTGGGCTTCGTAGCCCAGATCCGTCAGCACGGAGCGGATGAATTTCGTGAGCCGCAGATCGCACGATGTGCCGAAGCGGTCGCCAATAACGAAATCGGGACGCTGGATGCTGGCATGGGCCATATGTGCCGACGGCATCGAGTGGCAATCGATCAGAATGGCGTAGCCGAAGTTACGCTGCGCCCGTTCGATGAGGCTGCGCAAGGCGGCGTGAAACGGCTTGTAAAGCAGTTCGATGCGCGTGAGTGCATCCTGCAGCGCCAAAGGTTCCTGATAGATCTCTTCGCCATCCGCGACGATGCGGGCGATGGTGCCGAGGCCACCGGCGACACGCACGGAACGGGCGTTGGCCCAATCGGGGAGCGGTTCGGAAAATAGCTCAGGGTCCAGTTCATACGGCTCGCGATTGGCATCTATATAGGCGCGGGGGAAGCGGGCCGAGAGCAAGGTCGCGCCACGAGAGGCGCCACGAATGAACAATTCATCGACGTAGCAGTCCTCGGACCGGCGCAGGGCGGTGGCGTCGAGACGGGAGCTTGCTAAAAAATGACGTGGGTAAATGCGGCCTGAGTGCGGTGAGCAGAAGACGAAGGGCGTCAGCGATGAGAGCGGTTCGCGCACTTCAAATGGCGGCGTCAGCTCGTCCCGGATTGCGTGCTCCTCGGCGGAAGCCATTGACGTCGTCTTCCTTCGCTCGGCTAATCAATTAGGCACCCATGGGTCCGGCCAAAGGCGCGATCGAAAAGATGCCTGGCTGATGGGACTGGGCCGCGATCTTTACGCTGGATTTCGCGATGCACCAAGTGGTCATGGCACTCTGCCAACAGCAGCCGTGGATGTCCATTGCGATTGCGCCGCGAGCAGCACTGGACGCGCCCATAACGATGCCGTGGCAGGTGTATTCTGTGAGGCACTCCTACACCTTCATTCTAGATTTACCAAAGTGGAGTCAGATTCGGCTGGTATCACCGATCCGCCGCGCTAGATTGCGCGGTCAGTTCTTGCCGGTAGCAAAGCGTCTCATGACCATTAGTCCTTCACGTTTGCCCGTACATCGCATTCTCCTGGCAGAGGATGACGACAGCATGCGGGCCTTTCTGGAGCGGGCGCTGGTCCGCGCCGGCTACGACGTCATTGGTTTCGCCAATGGTGTCGAGGCGTTAGAGCAGCTGGAGCGGGAACCGTTCACGTTGCTTTTGACCGACATCGTCATGCCGCGGATGGACGGCATTGAACTCGCCCGGCGGGCCAGCGAGATCGATCCCGACCTCAAGATCATGTTCATCACGGGCTTTGCCGCCGTGGTTCTCAACAGCGAGAACCAGGGACCGAAGGACGCGCGTGTCTTGTCCAAGCCGTTCCATCTCAAGGATCTGGTGCGGGAAGTGGAGCGTCTGCTCGAAGAGTAGGCCTCTTTTGCCGCGGCAGAACGGCACCGGGTACGCCTGTTCATGCCCGCTTGCCACCACCGGACATTGCCGATATACGGGGCCTCCGCGTTCGACCCAGCGCGGTTTTCAGGGCGCTTAGCTCAGCGGTAGAGCACTTCCTTGACATGGAAGGGGTCAGAGGTTCGATCCCTCTAGCGCCCACCATTCCTTAGCAATCCGAACAAGTTGCGCATCCCTCCGGCGGTCGTCTGGCGAATTCGGCGGGGGAATTAACGGCTGTTTGTTGACAGGCCACGCGCCCGCGACTAGGTTCCGGCCAGCTTTTCCCGCGCTCGATGACTTGGGCGATCCAGACCGGCTTTCCGGTTTGGCATCCCGCACGTTTCATTGGGCCGTCCAATCGAGTGAACCGCCATGAAAGTCCGTAATTCTCTGAAGTCCCTGCGTGCGCGCCACCGCGACAACCGCATCGTGCGCCGTAAGGGCCGCGTGTACGTCATCAACAAGACGCAGCGCCGCTTCAAGGCCCGCCAGGGCTAAGCCTCCGTTTGACGATTTCGTTGGCACGGCCTCCGGGACTTTCGTTCCGGGGGCCGTTGCTCGTTGGAGGCGGCTTTCGCGGCGGGCGGGGCCGCGGTAGTGTCAGCGCATGAGACAACACCGCTCCGCACTTTGGCTCGCGGCCTCAGCCGCACTCTTCGCCACTCCCGCCGCCGTCGTCGCGCAGCGGGCTCCCTCTCCCAATGACGCGCCGCCTTCAGTCGCGACACCGCCGCCGCCCGGCGCGAAGCCGCGTGGGCGTGAGGCGCCCAAGCCCGAGACACGGGCCGAAGCTCTGACGCGGCTCTACGGGCAGCTTGCTGCCGCGCCCGATGCCACAGCGTCTCAGCGCATCGTTCAAGAGATCGAAGTGGTGTGGTCGCAGACGGCGAGCCCCACGGCCATGTTGTTGCTCAATCGGGCGCTCGTGGCCGCGAACGAGAAGAATTTCGATCTGTCGCTGCAGTTTCTCGACACGGTGACGGAGCTGTATCCGGACTGGAGCGAGGGGTTCAACCGGCGCGCTTATCTTTACGTTGTGAAGCTCGACTATGGCCGCGCGCTTGGCGATTTGCGCCGCGTGCTGGCGCTCGATCCCAATAACTTCCGCGCGCTGGAAGGTCTCGTGCAGGTGTTGCGCACGATGGGTCAGGACAAGGCGGCGCTCGATGTCGTGCGCACGCTCGTGAAAGCGCACCCGTTCTCGCCCGGCGCGCAGGAAACCCTGAAGCAGCTAGAAGAAGCCGTCGACGGCCGCGGGATTTAAGTCGGGATCTTGGTGACCGCCGGCGTGCGGCGCTTGCCGCCTGTGGGGAACTCGTCGGGCGTGTGGCCGTCTGGAAGGCCATGCTCGTCGATGAAGGCCAAGCGGATCATGTTGGTGGCGCCCGGTGAGCCCAGCGGCACGCCGGCGGTGATGACGAGACCTTCGCCGGCTTTGACGAAGCCTTCCTCAAACGCGATCTGCGAGGCCTTGCGGACCATGTGGGCCAGATCTTCCGGGTCGGCGGTGAGCACGGTCTGCACACCCCAGACGAGGGAGAGGCGGCGGGCAGTGCTCTCGATCGGCGTCAGGCCGATGACGGGTAGGCCGGGCCGTTCGCGGGCGACGCGCAGGGCGGTGGAACCGGTGGCCGTATAGCAGAGGATGGCAGCAACTTTCACCGTGCTCGCGATGGCGTATGCGGCCGCTGCAATGGCGTCGGCGCCGGTGGGGCGCTTGGAGAATTCGGTGGCGTGGACGAAGGCGTCGTAGCTGGGATCGCTTTCGACCTCGTAGGCGACGCGGTCCATCATTTGGATGGCTTCGATCGGATATTGGCCAACGGCGGATTCGGCGGACAGCATGACGGCATCGGCGCCATCGAATACAGCGGCGGCGACGTCGGAGACTTCGGCGCGCGTTGGCATCGGCGAGGAGATCATGCTCTCCAGCATTTGGGTCGCGACCACGACCGGCTTGCCGGCTTCGCGGGCTTTGCGCGTGATCTGCTTTTGCAGGCCCGGCACGCGTTCGACGGGCATTTCGACGCCGAGATCGCCGCGGGCGACCATGAAGCCGTCGCCGGCGGCGATGATAGCGTCGAGGTCGTCGATGGCGGAGGGCTTTTCGATTTTGACGATGATGGCGGCGCGGTCGCCGATAATGCGCTTGGCTTCGAGCACGTCTTCATGGCGCTGCACGAACGACAGCGCGATCCAGTCGGCGCCGATGGCGAGCGAGCAATCGAGGTCGGCGTGGTCTTTTTCGGTGAGCGCGCTGACGGGGAGCAGCGTGTCGGGCAGGCTGATGCCCTTGCGCGAGGCGAGCGCGCCGCCGGTGATCACTTCGGCGGCGATGCGGCCTTTGGCGACGCCCTTCACGCGCATGCGGATCTTGCCGTCGTCGAGCAGCAGGATGTGGCCGGGAGCGACGGCTTCGAAGATCTGCGGATGGGGCAGGAACACGCGATCCGCGCCGCCGGGCGCCTTGTCCTGATCGAAGATGAATTCGGCGCCGTCGTTGACGAACACGCGGCCGCCGTTGAACTCGCCGAGGCGGAATTTCGGGCCCTGAAGATCGCACAGCACGCCGACGGCATGGCGGCACTTTTCGGCCACCGCGCGGATCGTCTCGACGTAGGTTTTGGCCACCTCGTGGGAGGTGTGGCTCATGTTGACGCGAAACACGTCGACGCCGGCGTGGACGAGTTTTTCCACCATTTCAGGCGAGGACGAGGCCGGGCCCAGGGTGGCAACGATCTTCACGCGGCGATTGCGTCTCATGGTCTCTTCTTCTTCGATGATCGTGACCGCGGACGCGGCCCCGTTATTTCTTGGCGGGCTCGGGGTCGGTCAGGCGGATCGTCCACTCCTTGGCGTCGCCCGTGTCGACTTCGAAAAAACCCGTGCTCTTGTAGCCGCGCGAGGGGCAATCCTGAACCCCCCGGATCGTGAACGATTTCTCGCCCGTGCACATGTCATTCTTACCGGCCCATTCGCCGCCGCGGTCGTAATCCACCGCGTGGACGTAGATGAACCGGCTCGGGACCGGACCCTTCAACAGCGTTTCGCAGGTCTGGGAGGCGATGTTCCACCAGCCTTCGGTGGCCCAGCCTTCCTTGTCCTGGTAGCCGATCGCGACGCCGACGCGGCTGGCCGTCGAATTGCAGAGTTTCAAATCGGCGGCCGCCGGGCTGGAAAACATCAGACCGATGGCGGCCCATCCCAGGGTCGTGAAAAGAACGCGGCGAAAATTCTGCATTGCGATCAGCATTGCGATCTGGGGCTCTCTCGAACAACTGACCGGCTGGATTGCCTAGCACGCGCAAGGTCAAACCAACAGGGAAGCAAGGGTCGCGCCCCTCGCTGCCTCGGCCGGCTACGGATCGACTAGGAGAACGCGGAAATCGTTGACGTTCGTCTGGGTCGGTCCGCACTCCAAAAGGTCGCCGATGGCGCGGAAGAAGGCGGTGGAATCGTTATTGGCGAGCATTGCGGCTGGATCGAGGTTTTTGGCTTTTGCCCGCGCTAGCGTCCCCGGATCGGCCATCGCGCCGGCGGGGTCGTCCGGGTTGCCGCCACCACCGTCGATGCCGTCCGTGTCGCCGGCGAGCGCCGAAATGCCTGCCGCGCCATCCAGGCCGAGGGCCACCCCCATCATGTACTCCTGGTTGGGACCGCCGGCGCCGTTGCCGGTCACCGTCACGGTGAATTCGCCACCGGAAATGAAGGCCACGCGTTCGCCGCGCGCCTTGGCGGCCAACGCCAGTGCGGCGTGCTGACGGCCGACCTCGCGCGCTTCGCCTTCGAGGCTGTCGCCCAGCATTTCGATTTTGTAGCCCGCCGCGCGGGCGATCTCGGCGGCGCCGTGCAGCGAGGCCTTGGGGGCGGCGACCAGGTGATAGGTGGCGTTGGCCAGTTTGGGATCGCCGGGTTTGAGCGTTTCATTGGCGGGATCGGCGAGCGCGCGCACGATTTCGGGGGCGGCATCGATCTTGTAGCGGGCAATCACGTCGCGGGCTTCAGCCAGCGTCGTGCCATCGGGCACGGTGGGGCCGGAGCCAATCGCGTCGGGATCATCGCCCGGCACGTCGGAGATGGCGAGCGTGATGAGGCGGGCTGGATACGAGGCCGCCGCCAAGCGCCCTCCTTTGATGCGCGAGAGATGTTTGCGCACCGTATTCATTTCGGAAATGCGCGCGCCCGATTTTAGCAGCTGCTTCGTCAGTGCGCGCTTGGCTTCGAACGATACGCCTTCGACGGGGGCGGACCAGAGTGCGGAGGCGCCGCCCGACAAGAGGCAGAGCACCAGATCATTGGGTCCGCCGGACTTGGCGAGTTGGACGGCGAATTTCGCCGATGACACGGAGTTTGCGTCGGGGACCGGGTGGCCCGCTTCCATGATCGGGATGATGTCGGAGGGGAGACCGTAGCCGTGGCGCGTGGTAACGAAGCCCAGCAGTTTGTCGCCCTGGCCTTTGGCAGCGTAATATTTCTCGGTGGCGCGCGCCATGGCGGCGGCGGCTTTGCCCGCGCCGACGATGATGATGCGCCCCCCTTGCGGCACCTCGGGCAGGAACGGGGGGACGCACACGTCCGGGTGGGCGAGCGAGACGGCCTTGTCATACATTGCGCGAAGCAATCGACGCTGCTCAGCCGGGTCGCTCGAGGCCATGACGGGTTCCGTTCGTTGGAGGGGTGTTCGACTTTGGTCGTGTTTGGGGGATGCCTATCCTGGCGTCAAGCGGCCAACCGTCGCTCAATTTGATGGGATTGGGTGGGAGGAGCGTGTTAAGGACTTGGCGTCTGCGGAGGGCCTGCCAGCGTGCAGCACGAACACTTTGAACCGCTTAGGATTATCGGCGCGGACCGGCTCGGCCTGTCGCCGTTTCTGTTCCTGTGCGACCATGCTTCCAACGCGCTGCCGGCGGAGTTCGGGACGCTCGGGCTGCCGGCATCCGAATTCGAGCGGCACATTGCTTGGGACCCGGGGGCCGCCCCGCTCACCGAGGCGCTGGCCGCGCGGTTCAATGCGCCGGCCATTCTGTCGTGCTTTTCGCGGCTGCTGATCGATCCCAACCGGGGGACGGACGATCCCACTCTCGTGATGCGGCTGTCGGACGGTACGGTGATCCCCGGCAACCGTAACGTGACGGAAGCGGAGATCGCGGAGCGCATCGCGCGTTTTCATGATCCCTATCATCGCGCCATCGAGCAGGCGATTGACGCGGCGCTCGCCTTAGGCACGGCACCGGCGCTGATTTCCATTCACACCTTCACGCCGATCTGGCGCGGCGAGCCCCGACCCTGGCACGCGGGCATTTTGTGGGATCGCGACGCGCGTCTCGCGCGCTTATTTTTGGACGGGCTCAGCGCCGAGCCCGATCTCATCGTCGGCGACAACGAGCCCTATCATGGCCACTTAGAGAACGACTGCATGCACCGGCACGGCACCTCGCGCGGGTTGGCGCATGTGCTGATCGAAGTGCGGAATGATTTGGTGGCGAGTGCGGAAGGGGTCAGCGCGTGGTGCGGGAGGATTGGGGGCGTGTTGGAGGAGGCGATTGCGGATAGCGGGGTTAGGTTGGGGTTGGGGACGGTGAGGCGATAGTGGCTTCGGCGGCTCAAATAAACGCAGCTACTCTGCAATCACCTTACCTGCCTGAGCTTCGTAGGCGTCCGCATGTGCCACTGCCGTCGTTTTCCCTTTCGTACCTGGCATGATCTCAAAGCGCGGATCGAAGTCGATCATGGTCGCCGCAAGTTGCTTTAGAACTCCAATTTCTCCCTCTACTTTTGCCGCGCCATCGGCAATTTGCGCTTCTAGCGTCTTCGCACCCATCATGGTCTGTTCAAGGTCGGAGCGGTTTATCGTGAGCGTGAGATCTGCATTGTCAGCCTGGAAGCCGGCGATGTTTGTCAGCGTTGCATTGTCCATCTCGATGACGAACTTCTCACCATTGTCCGGGGTTATGAGATTGATTGTGAACTTCAGTCCCTCCGCCTTGCGGCTATCCATGCGGATGGCAAGAAAGTTCAGAAAAAGGTCGGTCGACATGGCTCGGATAATGTCGGGGGAACTGGAAGAAGCCGTCTCTCCTTGCGGAATTCCGGTGCGAAGTTCGTAAGCCGCGGCAAGGAAGGAATTCCGAAGACCTGGGTTTTCTTGCTGGTAGCCTAGCTGTTCAAATACATCTGCCAGGAGGTCCTTGGCTGCGGAATTATCGGGCTGCGCTTGAACGAGTTTGTCCAAGATCTCGGTGGCTAAGAGATAAGCCCCCTCGTCGTGCAACTCTCGGCCCCGGGCCAAGATCTTTTCGGCTCCACCCATCATCTCGACATACAGCGGCGCCGAGTCCGCTGGGGAGAGAGGAATGAGCGTCGCGGGATTGCAGTCCCAGAATCCCAAGTATCGTTGAATCACGCCGCGTGCATTGTGTTGGGGCGATCCGTGGTAGCCGCGGCAATGCCATGCCTTCTGCAGACCAGCCGGCACCTGATAGACGTTGTGAATCTGATTGATGGTGACGCCTTGATTGGCGTAGTGGAGAACTTGGTTGTTCATATTGGCATAGAGGTCTCGCTGTTGACGCAGAACCTCCTGGATGCGGGCGTTACCCCACCGAGGCCAGTGATGCGAGGCAAACATCACTTCGGCTTCTAGCCCGAAGCGGTAGAGCGCCTCCGCGATGTATTTCGACCAGTTCAACGGATCGCGAACCGGCGCACCGCGCAAGGTGTAGATATTGTGCAGTGAGGCGATGACGTTCTCCGCCATCCAAAGCGCCTTCATCTCTGGGATGTAGGTATTCATTTCTCGTGGGGCTTCAGTGTTGGGCGTGTTCTGAAAGATCATTCGAACGCCATCGACCTCGAACTCCTCGATTGCGTCGGTGACAAAGCGTGTGGGTGCAATTAGGCCTGTGGCTCCTGCTGACACAGCTTGGCCAAGGCCTTGACCGACATAGCCATGCGGGCTGGCGGGAAGCAGCAAGCCGTACTGATAAAAGAGCCGCCGGTTCATGGCGTTGCCGGCATAGACGTTTTCGGAAATCGTAAACTGCATGAAGTCCGCAGGCGCGATAACTGGGATTTTGCCTGACCGCACGTCGGCTTCGTCGATCAATCCGCGCACGCCGCCCCAATGATCGCCATGCGTATGGGAGTATATAACGGCGGAAACTGGCAATCCTTCCCCGACGTGCTCTTGGAATAGCTTCCAAGCTGCCTGCACGGGCTCGGCGGAAACAAGTGGATCGAAGACGATCCAGCCTGTCTTGCCGCGAATAAACGTGATGTCGGACAGGTCCAAACCCCGCACTTGATAAATGCCGGGAATGACTTCGTAGAGGCCGTAATTGTTATTTAATTTCGACTGCCTCAATAAAGAGGGGTGTATGCTGTCAAATTCGTCTTTCTCGTCCAGAAATTGAAATCTTTTCATATCCCAGGCCGCATGCCCGGCGTCGGCTTGGATTTTCAGATCCTTCATGGGGGCGATGAACCCCTTCTTCTGCTCCTCCAAGTCGCGGACGTCGTCGAACGGCAGCTCGGCCTTTGATTGCTTCAGTAGATCGAGTGTAAACTTCGATGGCGCCTTGCCTTTCGGGTGAAAATGCCCCGCGAGCGGCTTCGCTGTCTCGGACTGCGCCGACGAAATTTCCCCCAGAAATGTTCCGCCCACGGCGAACGCCGCACCAGCCGCGGGCAATGCTCCGAGAAACTCCCGTCGAGTGGTCATGACAAAACCTCTCATATATGAATTAGCGCAGTGGAACGAAGCATGGATAAAGAAGGTAGCTATTGATATTGGTCAATCCATAGAAATCGACACGCAATTTGTTCTGGCGCTTTGGGTTCGGATTTGACTGACAAAAGGGCGTTGCCGGTCCACGTTCGCGTTTACCTCGGCCCCCGGCCTGCGCCGGGGCAGGCAAGCCCGAGGATGACAGCTGTGGGGTGGCGGGTGCGCGCCTACGGGGAGAGGGGATGTTCGGTGCCCAGCACTGGCGGGCGTCCGCGCGCGCCTGGCGTTGTGCTCAGATCGTCGTGGCGGATGGGGCACGGTTGGGGGGTGATAGGGGGAATACCGGTGTTCAAGGGGCCGATTTTGTTGTCGGCGGGCGGGCTGTCCATTAGCGTCGGCGTGGGGATTGATCACTTTGGAGGGACCCATGCGCTCGGTGACACTCGGTTTGGCTGCGGCGGTTTTGATGGGCGCGCTGTCGGCAGCGGCTCAGGCCGGCGATTGCAAGAGGATCGCTGCCGTCGGTCAAATGCTGACCCACGATACCGCCGTGCTGTTCTCGACCAACGCGCTCAAAAATACCATCGCATCGAAAGGCCTCATCGGGCAGGGACCTGTGAAGACGACCTGCACGGATGAAGGGGCGTCGACGACGTGCCGTTCCTCGCAGATGGCCTGCACAGGCGGTACGCCGAAGAGCTGCCTCGGCGCGTGGTTGTGCTTTTAGTTTTCCGATCTCAGTTGGACCAGAGGGATCAGACCGAAACAGATTTGGGCGGCGAGACCTAAGCGTTCGGGGAGGTTCTGGTAGCTGGCAAGGTGGCCGGCGAGCGTGCGGCCGAGGCCCAGCGTTCCGAGCACCGCTTCGGCGGTGAGCAGGAGGGCGAGCGCGAGGCCGCCCATGGTGGCGCGCGCAACAAAGGTGGCGGGGACGTGCCAGCGCGCGATGAGCCAGCGGCAGGCGAGCCAAGATAGTGCGAGCATGATGGGGAGTTCCAGCAGAACGGCGGCGGTTTCGCCGAGGCGCGGGGCGATGAGCGTGACGCGCAGCACGCCTAGCGCAAAGCCGGCGGCAAAGGCTATGGCGACATAGGCGAGGCCGGCCGTGACGGCGGTCCTCAGCGTGCGGTTTGCCATGACGTCCTCGTTGGTCGCGGCGCCGCTACAGTTTCAAGTCCGGGCCGCGGAGTTGGTAGAGCAGGATGGCGGTGGCCACCGCAAGGTTGAGGCTGTCGAGGGTGGCACGCATTGGGATTTTCACCTGACGCGTTGCGATGTTGGACAGCGCGCTGGAGAGTCCGGGGCCTTCGGAGCCCATCATAAGCAGGACCGGCGATTTCAATTTCGCGTCGCGGAAATCTTCGCGCGCGGCAAGCGTGGTGGCGACACGGTCGCCGGGCCAGCTGGGCGCCCATTCGAGGAACGTATTTCTTTCGACGGCGACGAGCGGCACGTTGAAAATCGAACCCATAGTGGCGCGGACGGCTTCGCGTGAATAGGGGTCGGTGCATTGGCCGGCGAGGATGATGCCGGCGGCACCGACCGCGTCGGCGGTGCGGATGATGGTGCCGAGGTTGCCGGGGTCGCGGATGTCTTCCAGCACGAGCCAAAGGGATTTGAGGGTGAGGGTTTTTGGTTCGGGCAGGGATGCAAAGCGCTGACGGAAGACCGCGAGCATGGTTTGCGGGTTGTCCTTGGCGGCGAGCTTTTCGAGCACGGCGGCGGAGACTTCCAAGACTTCAGCGCCGTCGTCGAGGGCCGACTGGACGAGACGGCGCTGCGTGTCGGTTTCGAGGGCGCCGGCGCGAAAGACGAGCGTTTGTGGGCGAAAGCCAGCAGCGCGCGCGGTCAAGATGATGGACGCGCCTTCGGCGAGAAAGAGGCCGGTTTCCTTGCGTTCCTTGCGCATGTCGAGGGCGCGGATCGCCTTGACGCGGTCGTTCGTCAGGCTGGTGATGGGTTTTATGTCGCGCGTCATGGTGTGGACACCCAGCGCGTGAAGAGGGACGTGGGCACGGCGTTGCCGCCCGATGCGCGGATGGCCAGTTCGCCGGTGTGGAAGTCGCCGGGCTTGTCGCGGAGCGTCTCGCGCATGAGTTGATCGAAGGCCAGCGCGGAGGCGCGGATCGCATAAACGGTGAGGATCATGGATGATTGCTTAGGATCGAGGAGCTTGACGCAATCGGTGAGGAAGTTGGGTAGGTTTGTGAAGAGGTCCCAGACTTCGCCTTCGGGGCCGCGGCCGAACTTCGGCGGGTCGACGAGAATGACGTGATAGGTTTTGCCGCGGCGGACCTCGCGGGCGACGAACTTGGTGGCGTCGTCGACGATCCAGCGGATTTTGGCGGCATCGAGTTTGGAGGCGGATTGGTTTTCGCGGCCCCAGGCGACGGCCTTCTTCGACGCATCGAGGTGCGTGACGTCAGCGCCGGCGGCGGCGGCCAGCAGCGAGGCGGCACCCGTGTAGCCAAAGAGATTGAGCACGCGGGGCGGGCCATCTTTGACAGTGGCGATGCGGTCGAGCATCCACTGCCAGTGCGGGACCTGTTCGGGGAAGAGGCCGAGGTGCCACAGGCCCTGTAACTTACAGAGCATTTTGATTGCGCCTTCCGACTGGCTTTTGTTTGCGCCTTCCGACTCCCCTGCGGGGAGCCGGCCGGAAGGCGCGCTTGGTGAGGCAAGCGCGAGGCGCACGGGCCATGCATCGGGGACGGGTTTATCGACGCGCCAGCGGCCCTTCTCGTCGTCTTCGCCGGAAGCCGAGAACACGGCGTGAGCCTTCATCCAGTCGGCTTTGGCAAGCCGGGGCATCCAAAGCGCCTGCGGCTCGGGGCGGTCGACGAGGATCCCGCCGAAGCGTTCGAGCTTTCTCCCCCCGCCGCTGTCGAGCAGCGCATAGTCGGGGAAGCCGCTCGTCTCGATGAGATCGATGGCGGGCGGGGCGGGCGCGGGTTTTGTGGGTGCGGCGGGCATGGATCCGCGACCTAGCACGTTCCCGGCGGTGTGGGCAGGGGGAGCGGATGACGCGGTGAGTCACCCCTCTCCCCGGATGGGGGAGAGGGTCCGATTCTAGCGATAGCGGTCGTTATCGTAGTCGTAGGTGCGGCCGTCATCGGGGGGGACGACGGCGGGTAGGCCATCGTCCGGGGGGCCGTCGTCGAGGTCTTCGTATCCCCGGGCGCGGTCATCGGCGCGATCATCGACAGGCGAGGCGCCGCTGTAGCGCTCCTCTTCGAACTGACCAGAGAGGAGCGGGCCGATGCGGCGGACGGTGATGCGGCGGTTAAGGCGCTCTGGGCCGTCAGTGGGGATTTTGAGCTGCTCTTCGCCGTAGCCCTGAGTGACGAGATTTTCGGGTGCGACCCCGTATTCGGTGGTGAGAATCTCGGCCACCGACTGGGCCCGCCGGTCGGACAGGGTAAGATTGTCGTCCTCCGATCCGACGGCGTCGGTGTGGCCTTCGATCATGAAGATTTCGTCGGGGTTCTTTTGCAGAACGCGGTTTATGCCATCGGCGAGACGGTCCAGCGCGCGGCCCTGGTCGGGGCCAACTTCCCAGGAGCCAAAATCGAAGGTGACGGTATCGAGGTCGATGCGGCGCATGCGGTCACGCAGAGGGGCCGAGTAGCGGATTTCGTCCAGCGAGTAGCCTCGGTCGAGGCGCTCGATGGGCGGGGCGGTGAGGGCTTCGTAGAGATCATCATCGGAGGCGCGGCCGTAGTCGACGATATATTCGTCGCGCGGAATGCGTATCTCGGGGGCGGCGAGCGCGATGGCGCTGCCGATGAAGAGACCTATGCCGGCGCCAATCAAAACATCGCGGGTGCGGGACTTGTCACGGCTGTAGTGGCGGCGGTTGTCGATGAGGATGACTTCGCGGCCATTGGGATAGCGGCGATAGCGGTGCAAAAGGCGGCCGTTGCGGTCGGTGACGTCGTAAATGCGCACGCCGCCCGAGCGCGTCATGAACGTGGTGGATGTGCCGTCGGCGCGTTTGATCGTGCGCGCGTCGGGTGCGATGCGGCGGAAGCGTTCCGATTCGTCATGGCGGATGAAGGTGCGGTTGTTCTGTTTGACGATGACGCGGCGATCCGGCTCTTCAATAACGCGCAGGTTGCCCTGCGAAATCGTGCGTTCGCGGCGGTTACGCTTCAGGTCGTCGAAGGAGCGCTGCTGGCCGGGCGCACGGCGGTAGCTCTCGCGAACAGACTCGCGGCCGACGGCACGGCGGGCTTCCTCGCGGACAGGCGGGGCTTTGATGGCGGGTTGACCGCCTCCAGCAGGATACGTCGAGGGCGGCGGTACGCCTGTGGGCGCGCCGTCGCGGCGGTCGATGCGGCGGCGGTTGTCGTCACGCGGGCTGGCGCGATCCACCTCGCGAGTGGGCGGGGGCAGAACGGCTGGCTGCGTGTCGCGGGATGGCGGCGGATTGGCGACAGTCGAGTTCTCGCGGCGATCAGGACGGCGGCGATCACCGTCATGCGCAACGCCCGGCGCGGTGTTGCGCTCTTTCACTTGAAGATCCGGTTGCGGAACGGTCTGCGGCTGTTTTTGACGCGCACGTTCTTGAAGCTGGCGCTCCTTACGAAGGCGGTCGGCCTCTTGCTTCTGCTGGAGGCGCTCTTGGATTTGCTGGCGGCGCTGCTCGAGCTTCTGGCTTCTCTCCTGCTGCTGCTGAAGGCTGCGCTGCTGCTGTTCCTGCTGCTTTTGCTGGATCTGCTGCATGCGTTCGCGCAGTTTCTGACTGCGATCAGGCTGTTCGCGCACGCGCTCCTGCTGGCGTTGAAGGCGCTCCTTCTTGGGTTCGACGCGCTGCTCGGTGGCAGCGGGCGGCGGCGGGGGCGCCTGTTTTGTTTTGGCCGGCGGCGGCTCTTGCTCGGCGGGCGGGTTGGCTGCGGGCGGGTTTTGAGGAGACACATTCCGGCGCATCCACTTTTTGTCGCCCGGTGGTGGCGCCTCTTGAGCCAGTTCGATGGCTGCCGCGGACGTGTCACCCGCGATGGCAGCCGATGGCGACCAGGCGGCAATGGCCGCCAGGAGGGACAGGGCAACAGAAGAACGATCGCGCAGCATGGATAGGCCTCAATAGAGCAGCGTGCTCGGATGCGATCTTTAGGTCGCTAATTACGGCAGGGTGAAGTTCAAATCTTGCGCGCGGCAGCGAACTTTTGTGCCTACGTGCCGCGATTGAAACGCCACATGCGCACGAAGGTTTCTTTGATTTCGGCAGAGGGCCTGTCGAGAACGTCGAGGGGGATGCGGATTTCGGTTTTGGAGGCGAGCCGCCAGGGTAGCCGCATGGGCCGCCGCAAAAACGGCCGGGAGCGCCAGTCGGCGAGCAGGGCTTCAGGGATCGGCTTCTTCAGTCCGATAATCAGTTCGAGGGAACTGCCGGTGCGCTCCACCATTTCGAGGGTTTCGATGCTCTCGACCGCTCGCCAGGAGATCAGGCCCAGGCCTTCGATGAATAGTCCATATTGGCCCGAACCGATGCGCGGCCGGCCGCTCTCCAAGAGTGGTAGGTTGTAGTAGGCGACGGCTGCCGGGAGCAGACCGACAACGGCGAGGATCGGGATGCCTTTGAAGATCGCGGCCACAAAAAAGGCCACCGCGAGCGCAGTCATGGCGTAGATCGGAAAGTGCACCTCTTCCTGATCATAACCGATGGTGTAGCCGACAATATCCTTGTCCGTGACCATGCGCGTCTTCCAGTTCGATCCGGGATGTCCGTCGCCGTTCCGGCCGCCAGGGGCGCGGATTTCAGTCTGCGATGAAATCCACCGCACGACAATAAAAGCAAGTCTCAGACTGGTCTTGCGCGCAACGGGAGCGCCGAAATTATCCTCGGGCGCGGCACGTGCACCGTTTTGATGCGTAACCGTGCATCACTGGCAGTGGTGTTGCTTGTTTTTCGCGCGGCCGGCGGAGTCTGGCGCCTAATAGAACAGGCTGGAAACGCTCTCGGCGCGGCTGGTGCGGAGGATCGCTTCGCCGATCAACGGAGCGATGGAAAGCACGCGGATGTTCTTGGCGGCCTTGACAGCCTCGGTGGGCAGGATGCTGTCGGTGATGACGAGCGACTTCAGTTTGGAGTTTTGAATGCGGCTGACGGCGCCACCGGAAAGAACGCCATGGGTGATGTAGGCAGAGACCTCGGTAGCGCCGTATTTGAGAAGGGCCTCAGCGGCGTTACAGAGCGTGCCGCCGCTGTCGACGATGTCGTCGATCAGCACGCAGCGCTTGCCTTCGACATCGCCGATGACGTTCATGACTTCACTTTCGCCGGCCCGTTCGCGGCGCTTGTCGCAAATCGCAATGGGCGCGTCGATGCGCTTGGCAAGCGCACGGGCGCGGACGACGCCGCCGACGTCGGGCGAGACGACGACCACATCCTTGGCTTCATTCGAATCCTGGATGTCGCGGGCGAAAATGGGGGCGGCGAAAAGGTTGTCGGTCGGGATGTCGAAGAAGCCCTGGATCTGGCCGGCGTGCAGATCAAGCGTGAGAACGCGGTCGGCACCGGCGCGTTCGATCAAGTTGGCGACAAGCTTGGCGGAGATCGGGGTGCGGGGGCCGGGTTTGCGATCCTGGCGGGCGTAGCCGTAGTAAGGGACCACGGCTGTGATGCGCAGAGCAGATGAGCGCTTCAGTGCGTCGATGAGGATCAGGAGTTCCATCAGGTTGTCGTTGGCGGGGAACGACGTCGACTGGATGATGAAAGCGTCCTGACCGCGAACGTTTTCCTGGATCTCGACGAAGATCTCCATGTCGGCAAAGCGCTTCACCTGACCTTTGGTCAGCGGCGCCTTAACGTAGGAGGAGATGGCTTCGGCCAGCGGGCGGTTCGAATTGCCGGAAACGAGCTTCAGGCGCGGATGGCCCCGGTCCTTGTCGTCTCGGGCATCGAACGGCATGACGCGCCTCTTGCTCGGCTGGTCTGTGACAAACGTGTGATGACGCGCTCTCTAGCAAGGGGCCGGAGGCGTGTAAACCGCAACGGGCAACACTCTGATGGATAACGGTGGACCGGTGAATGGCCAGCCGGGTTGAGGGGCCCGGCTGGCCGACCGATCAGTTGGTCTTGGGCAGCAGCTTGATAATGCCCTGGGCGGCAGCCGCGGCGGCGGCATCGGCCGTCTTGCCCCAGGCCCCGTCAAGAGAGCCCTGCGGCACTTCGTTCTTCTGCGAGACGGTGCCCAGCTGTTTGCCGCTGGGATCCTTCACGTGCCAATCGATCGTGATCGGCTGTTTTCCTTCGCGGATCGTGCCAACCGACACCTTACCTTCGACGCGGTAGTTGGGTCCGGCGGTGGATGTCAGCGGGATGCCGTTGCGGACCAGTTCGCGCTGAATGGCGCCCGTTAAGGCAATGCTCCCGTCGCCGGGGGCTCCGGTGACATTGGGAACGGCGGTGAGGACAGCGCCGCGGCCGATGCTGCCGGTGGCTGTTGCGGGCGCTGCGGCTGGAACCGCTGCCGTCGCGGCGACGGGGATGGCCTGGGGCGCTGGCGCGGCGGCGACCGGAACGGTGGCAGCGGGGAGCGGGGCTGCGGCTGGTGCCGGCGCGCCGGCCGGGCCCTGAGACGGCAGCCATCCGGCGACCTGAGTGGCGGTCTTGTTGGCGATCTGATCGATGATCGCCGGGGACACCGTGGACCACGTATCGGCGCCGGCACCGGCGGCGACTTCTTCGCCGGTGATGCGGTTGACGCGTTTTCCGGTCGGGTCGGTGATGTCCCAGATGTAGGAGATCTTGGTCGAGGCCTTTTCCTTCGCGGCCACGACGTAGCCACGCAGCGTGTATTCGGAAGGATCAGTGGGCTGCTTCGCGACCGTGACGCGCTGACGCTCGAGTGCCGAGGCGACTTGCGTCTGCAGCGCGCGCGAGGTTGCGTCCGGCGGGCCGACAATCGGCGCCACGGCGAGCTTAGCGCGTTGCGTGACAGGAGGCGGCGTGGCCGCTGCGAGCGGAGCAGTCGCATCCCCTCCGCCACCTGCGAATAGATTGGACCCGGTCTCGCAACCCGCGAGGCCGACCGCTGAAATCAATAGTATCGCTGCCCGTGCGACCGGCATCCGAACGCCCCTCGCCGCAGCACGATCAATGGTCGCCACTTCGACGCCCCCTTTGTTTGACCCGCTGATTTCCGGCGGCCGACGTACTAACTTTGCGGCCTTGTCTCCCTCTAAGCAACCGGTACCCACATTTCCTTTGCCTAACCCAGCCCGGCGGCCCGCCACAAGCGCATCCGGACCCAAACCTGGGAATGTCCCTAATGCCGGGGCCCCAAGCGGTGCCTAAATTGTGGATTGTGCAGTTAGGTCACAACGATGGCGGAGATTTGGCGCCCGTAATCGGGCTCGGAGCGGTGCGTTGTGCGGCGAAATGAGAAGAATTTCGATTCGTCGGCATAGGTGCAGTGCGATACGCGGTCCACGGCGGCAAGGCCCAGGGCCGCGAGGCGGCGGGCGACGAAGCCAGGAAGATCGAACCGGGTTTTTTCCCCGGGCGCCGGAGTTGTGAAAAAATCCCGGTTGGCGGGGTCGAGACCTAGCACCTCGGCTTCGAACTCGGGGCCGACTTCGTAGGCGGCCTGGCTGATAGTGGGGCCGATGGCGGCGCGGATGCGGTCGCGGCGGGCGCCGGCCATTTCCATTTCACCGACAGTGGCCTCGACGATGCCGGCGACGGCGCCGCGCCAGCCGGCGTGGGCCGCACCGACGACTTTGGCTTCGGGGTCAGCGAAGAGGACGGGGGTGCAATCGGCGGTGAGGATGCCGATGACGAGGCCGTGGACCTTGGTGACAACCGCGTCGGCCTTGGGGAGCGCATCCCGCGCGATCGGGCCATCGGCGCGCACCGCAGTACCAGAGTGGACTTGATAGACGGTGAGAACTTCGGGGCGGGTGCCACCGAGATGGCGGGCGACGCGAGCGCGGTTTTCGAGGACGCGGGCGGGATCGTCGCTGGAGCCGAGGCCGCAGTTAAGGCCGGCATAGAGCCCTTCGGAGACGCCGCCGTCGCGGGTGAAGAAGCCGTGACGGATGCCGGGGAGGTCGAGCGCGGGAGCGAGAATGGGATTGAGCATGGAATTGAGCATTGGTTTGAACATGGGGGGCCGACGTTACTCGAAGCCGGGGAGGATGGGGAGATTGGGCGAACGCAGACCGATGGCTTTGAAGCGCGACCCCATGCCTTGGGGAGCGATAAGGCGGGAGACAGCGAGTTCGATCTCGCCGGCTTTGGCGGGGTTGGCGCTCATGAGGCGCGAGGCACGTTCGACGATGCCGAGGCGGCCGAGAAATTCGCCTTGAGTGATCGGGCCGTCGACGGCGAGGGCGTGGTTCTGTGCTGCGGTGGCGAACGCTTCGAAGTCTATGTGCACGGTGAGGTCGGCTGTGCCCGGAGAGGTCAACGGGTGTTCAAATTGGTGCGCGCGCAGAGCTTGCAACGTTTCACCGGGAGCGGTTGCGAGATGACCGTAGTCGAAGAACATTGCGGCTAGGGGGGCGTTGGTCGATCTATGCGCGAGACCGGCGATGAGCGCGGTGTGATCCTGATGCTCGTGGATCGTTCCCTCTGCGGGTGTGAATACGAGGCGGTCACTTGCGTCGATAGACACGTGGCGTGGGATGCCGCCGATCATCTGGCTGGCCGGGACGGTGTCGAGGAATTCGTTCGCGATGACGATTGTTGGTGTGTCCGAAGTGGTTGCGAGAGATGCGTGCCACGCGACCGGCCGGTCGCACCCGCTAAGCGTTGCGCGCTGACTGTCGATCAGGGTTTCGTTGCATTCGATGAGGTCGACATTGATGGCGTTGAGAAAAGGCTGGAGTTTCGCGGCCGCGCGGAGCGCATCGCGCATGAGGGTGCCGCGGCCGGGGCCCAATTCGACGAGGTTGACGCGGGCGGGCGATCCCATCTGCTGCCAGACGACAGCGGACCAGAGGCCGATCAATTCACCGAAGATCTGGCTGATTTCGGGCGCGGTGATGAAGTCGCCGCCGCGGCCGATGGCGGGCTGCTTGACGTAGTAGCCATGCTCGGGGTCGTGCAGACAGGCGTCCATGTACTCGGCGACGGAGAGCGGTCCCTCGCGGCGAATGCGTTCTTTGAGTTTGCGGGCCAGCGGCGTGTCGCGGCGGGCGTCGGGATCATAGCTCATCGTGTGAAAATGGTTCCGGCGCCGCAGAATGGCGCGGCGCCGGTTGTGAACGTTTGGGCAGCGAATGGCAACGGGCGATGGATGTGCGCGGGTCAGGACGCAATCTTGAAACGCGCCAATTGATCTTCCCAGGCCAGCGCGTGGCCGACGATTTCGTCTAGGTCGTCGTTGCGCGGCTGCCAGCCCAGCGCATCGCGGATCTTTTGCGAGCCAGCGACGATGGCGGCGGGATCGCCTGCACGGCGCGGAGACAGGCGCACGTCGAAGTTGACGCCGGAGACGCGCTTGACCGCATCGATGACTTCCAGAACCGAGAAGCCTTTCGAGTAGCCGCAGTTGAAGACATCCGACTTGCCGCCGGTGCGGAGATAATCGAGGGCTGCGACATGGGCGCGGATCAAATCGGAGACATGGATGTAGTCGCGCACGCAGGTGCCGTCGTCGGTCGGATAGTCAGTGCCGAAGACGTCCATGTGCGTGCGCTGGCCGAGGGCCGTTTCGCAGGCGACCTTTATCAGATGCGTGGCGCGCGGCGTCGACTGGCCGGAGCGGCCTTTCGGGTCGGCGCCGGCGACGTTGAAGTAGCGGAGCGCGACGTAGCGGAAATCGTGGGCGCGGGCGGCGTCGGCGAGCATGACTTCCGTCATGAGCTTCGACCAGCCGTAGGGCGACATTGGAGCCGGCGTGGCAGTTTCGCTGACCGGGTTCTCGAGTGGGTTGCCGTAAACGGCGGCGGTGGAGGAGAAAATGAAGTGCCGGATGCCGGTGGCGACGGCGGCTTCCATCAGGGCGCGGGATTTGACTGTGTTGTTATTGTAGTAGCCGAGCGGGTCGGCGACCGATTCTGGGACAACGATGGAGCCGGCGAAGTGGACGATGGCCTTGACCCCGTATTTACGGATGACGGTGCGGACGAGGTCCTGGTCACCCACATCGCCTACGACGAGGGTGGCGGCGGGGGGGATGGCCCAGCGGAAGCCGGTGGACAGATTGTCGAGGACTACGACGCGCTCGCCCGCATCCAAAAGGGCCAGAACCATGTGGCTGCCGATAAATCCCGCTCCACCTGTGACGAGGACTGCCATAGCGTTAACGCGCCTCCCTGACGCTTATGTTGACCGGTCTATGGGTTCGAAGAGTTTCAGTAACCCGTGTAATCTACGAGAATTGCGAAACCCTGACCTCGACACGCCACAATCCGTTCCTAATTCGCGTCGTCCACCATACAAGTTCCGTGCCCGGATTCGCAGTCCGGACTGGAACACTCCCGCCACGGTCCCGCGACCCTGGCCTTCCCATTCTCCGGAGCCTCTCAGCATGTCTTCCAAGCCCGCGCGTATCCGCAAGGCCGTGTTCCCCGTTGCCGGTCTCGGCACCCGCTTCCTGCCCGCGACCAAAGCGGTGCCGAAGGAGATGCTCACGGTGGTGGACCGGCCGGTCATCCAGCACGTGGTGGATGAAGCGCGCGCGGCCGGCATCGAGCATTTCGTGTTCGTGACGGGACGCAACAAGGCGGTGATCGAGGATCACTTCGATATCCAGTACGAATTGGAGCGCACACTCGCCGACCGGAAGAAGACGAAAGAGCTGGATGCGTTGATGGCCGACCTGCCGGTGGCGGGTCAGGCGAGTTTCACGCGGCAGCAGGCGCCGCTGGGCCTTGGGCACGCGGTGTGGTGCGCGCGCGATATCATCGGCGATGAGCCGTTCGCCCTGCTCTTGCCAGATATGCTGCATCATGGCGCGACGCCGTGCCTGAAAGATATGATCGAGGCCTATGGCGCGTCGGGCGGCAACTTGATCGCGGTGGCGCCAGTGCCTGATGATCAGACGCACCAGTATGGCATCGTCGGCGTGACGGATGCGAAAGCCAAGGTGGCACGCATCACCCAGATGGTGGAGAAGCCGCCACAGGGTACGGCGCCCTCGAACCTGCACATCACCGGGCGCTACATTCTGCAGCCGGAGATCTTCGAACTACTGGCCAAGCAGGAGAAAGGGGCGGGAGGTGAAATCCAGCTCACCGACAGCATGATCCGTTTGATGAGCGACCTGGGGCAGCCGTTCCATGCCGTGCAATTTGATGGCACCATTTACGATTGCGGATCAAAGATTGGGTTTCTGGCCGCCAATATTGCCTATGGACTGGAGCGGCCAGACCTCGCGGCGGGGCTCAGGGCAGAAATCACGCGGCTCTTGAAGTAGCGCCCCCGGCCCGTTCATCAGCTAAACTCACAACCGTAAAGCCGGAATCGAGAAAAACCATTTCGGCACACCATGGCATGATGTTGCCGGTTTGCGGTGTCATAGCCATCGGATACTGTCAGGATGCGAGATTGGGCGCCGCGCAACGCGCCCGCCGGAGGCTGTCGGAATGATCTTGAGAAAACGGGGTGCCGAGGGCGGCGCTGCCATGACGCGGAAGTTAACGCCACCGGGCGTGTTTCTCTTGCGCATGATGATCTTCCTCACGCTCGTGGGGTTCTTGGCGGCGATCCTGCATCAGCAGCTTGAAACCGCCTTCATGACCAACCCAGGGCTTAACGGGCTGATCGTCGGGGTGCTCTTTCTGGGCATTATTTATGCCTTCCGGCAGGTCATCCGGCTCTATCGCGAAATCAAGTGGGTCAACGCGTTCCGTATCTCCGACCCGGGACTGACAACCGATACGCAGCCTGTGTTGCTGGCGCCGATGGCCAACATGCTGCGCGACCGGACGGGAACCTTCTCGCTGGCCACCGTGTCGATGCGATCGATCATGGACTCGATCGGGTCGCGACTGGATGAAGCGCGCGACACGGGAAAGTATCTCGTTGGGCTGCTCGTGTTCCTCGGACTGTTGGGGACGTTCTGGGGATTGCTGGAGACCATGTCGTCTGTCGGCGCGACGATTGCGTCGCTCGACACCAAGGGCGAAGGCGTGGCGGCGTTCGATGAATTGAAAACGGGGCTGGCCGCGCCGCTGAAGGGAATGGGTACGGCATTTTCGTCATCGCTGCTGGGACTCGCCGGATCGCTGGTGCTGGGCTTTTTGGAATTGCAGGCCAACCACGCGCACAACCGCTTTTATAACGAACTGGAAGAATGGTTGTCAGGCATCACGGAACTCACGCCTGGGTCCGCATCGGCGACCGATCTGGCGAGCCGTCAGCTCACCACGGCCGTCTATGAAATGCAGCGGGCTGTCGCCGACCTCTCGGATAAGCTCAGCGCTCTCAATGTTCCTTCGTCGCCACAAAGCGGCGTGGCCGATAGCGGACCGGGGCCGGACGAGGCGGTGAAGGATCTGGCCCGCGGGGTCAATCAGTTGGTCACGCTGATGCGCAGCGAGCAGAAGGTCGTGCGCGAGTGGGTGGATGAGCAGGCCTCGCATCAGGCGGAACTGGCGGGGGCGTTGAAGGCGCTCGCAGACAATTTCCAGCGCAGGACGACCTGAGATGGCCATGGGCCGCGGCCGGCGCCGCAGCATGGAGTACGGCGAATTCTGGCCGGGATACGTCGACGTTCTCTCGACGCTCCTGCTCGTCGTCACATTCCTGATGTCGATATTCATGCTATCGCAGTACTTCGCGACACAGGAGGCAGCGGGCAAGGATACGGTGCTGCAACGGCTGAACCGGCAGATCTCGGAATTGACGAGCCTGTTGTCTCTGGAAAAAGGCAAATCGAAAGAGGCGCAGGACGAGATGGCCGAACTGCAGGCCATGCTGGCGACGCTGAAATCCGAGAATGAGAAGCTCTCGGGCGTGGCGGCGCTCGGCGATGAGAGTGCCAAGTCGGCGGTGGGTCAGATCGGAACGCTGACGAGCGAACTAGATCAGCAGAAGGCGGTTTCGCAGGAGGCGTTGGCCAAAGTCGATCTTCTCAATCAGCAGCTGGCGCAATTGCGGCGGCAGATCGCGGCGCTCAACGAAGCGCTCGATGCGTCAGAGAAGAAGGGCGAGGTCAGCGACAAGACGATCAAGGATCTGGGGCAACGGCTCAACGCGGCGCTGGCGCGGCAGGTGCAGGAATTGCAGCGCTACCGTTCGGACTTTTTCGGACGGCTCAACGATCTCTTGAAGGACCGGAAGGATATCCGCGTCGTCGGCGACCGGTTCGTGTTCGAGAGCGAAGTTTTGTTCGCATCGGGGGCGGCTGCGTTGACGCCGGAGGGGCTGGCTGCACTCGATCCTATTGCGACGGCGATTGCCGATCTGGGCCGTCAGATCCCCAAGGAAGTCGATTGGGTGGTGCAGATCGACGGGCATACGGACATCAGGCCGATTGCCAGCGCGCAGTTTCCATCGAACTGGGAGCTGTCCACAGCGCGCGCTTCATCAGTGGTGAAGCACATGATCGCGCGCGGCGTGCCAGCGGAGCGGTTGGTGGCGGCGGGCTATGGCGAATATCAGCCGATCGAGAGCGGGACGGATGACGCCTCGCTGCAAAAGAACCGGCGCATCGAACTGAAGCTGACGAACCGATAAGAACTCAGCAGCTACTCAGCAGCTTCCTTACCGAACTGGAGCGCGGCGAGGCGGCCGTAGAGACCGCCCTTGGTGACGAGTTCGGCGTGCGTGCCGCTTTCGACGACGCGGCCTTCTTCCATCACCAGAATACGGTCGGCCTTCTGCACGGTGGCAAGACGATGCGCAATGACGAGCGTGGTGCGGTCGCGCATGACCACTTCGAGGGCTTGCTGGACGGCGCGTTCGTTTTCCGCATCGAGTGCGCTGGTGGCTTCGTCGAGCAGCAGGATGGGCGCGTTCTTCAGGATAGCGCGGGCGATTGCCAGGCGCTGGCGCTGGCCGCCGGAGAGGGAGACGCCGCGTTCGCCGAGGCGAGTGTTGTAACCGTCAGGCAGGGCGCGAATGAAGGTATCGGCCTGGGCGGCGATGGCGGCCTGACGAACGGCTTCTTCGCTCGTTTCGGGGCTGCCGTAGCGGATGTTTTCCAGAACCGTATCGGCGAAGATGGCCACTTCTTGGGGCACGAGCGAGATGCGGTGGCGCAGTTCATCGAGATCGGCCTGAGCGACATCCACACCATCGACACGCACGTGGCCGCTCGTGGGATCGTAGAAGCGCAGCAGCAAATTGAAGATGGTCGTCTTGCCCGCGCCGGATGGGCCGACGAGAGCGACCGTTTCGCCGGGCTTCACCTTCAATGAGAAATTGCCGAGCGCGGAGGTGCCGGGCCGCGATGCATAAGCAAACGTGACATTGTCGAATTCGATGCCGCCCTTGGCGGGGACGGGCAGCGGCACCGGATTTTCCGGCGACCGGATTTCGGGGACGACGGCGAGGAGTTCCGTCAGCCGTTCAGCCGCGCCGGAGGCTTGACTGATCTCGCCCCAGACTTCGGCCAGTTCGCCAATAGCACCCGCTACGAAGAGGGCATAGATGATGAACTGGCCCAGTTCGCCACCGCTCATAGTGCCGGAAATGACGGCGGAAGCGCCGTACCAGAGAACGGCGACGATGCTGGCGACGGTGAGGAAAACAGTGAGCGCGGTGAGACCGGCGCGGGCCTGCATGCGATCGCGTGCTGCGTCGAAGGACCGTTGCACGGCGTCTTGGAACCGATCCGACACGACTTGTTCGTGCGCAAAGGATTGCATGGTGCGCACGGCGGAGAGATTCTCGGCGGCATAGGCGGAGGCTTCGGCGAGCGTGTCCTGTGCCTTGCGCGAGAGGTTCTTCACCGAACGGCCGTAGGCCATCAAGGGAAGAACGATCACCGGGATCGCGATCAGTGTCAGGCCGGATAGATGGGGGCTCGTGATGAACATCATCACGAAGGCGCCGAACAGCATGATGAGATTGCGAAGCGCCTGCGAGATCGTATGGCCGGCGACGGCCTTGATCTGCGTGGTATCGGCGGTGAGGCGGCTCATGACTTCGCCGGAGTGCGTTTTCTCGAAGAACGCGGGTCCGAGGCGGGCGAGGTGGGCGAAGACATCGCGGCGAAGGTCGGCAACGACGCGTTCGCCGATCCAGTTGACGCAATAGAAGCGGGCCGCGATGGAGGCGGCCAAGATGGCGCCGATGAGCATCATCATCGCGAAGTACTGGTCGATGAAGGCTGCGTTATCGACGGAGAAGCCGTTGTCGATCATGCGGCGGATCGCGAGCGGAACGGACAACATCGTGACAGCGGACAGCACCAGCGCGATGAAGCCCGCCACCAGCATGCCCTTGTGCTTCAGCAAATAGGGCTTCAGCGAGATCAATGGCTGAAGCGAGCGCAGCCGACCGCCACCTGTTCCCTCGCTCGACGCATCAGCCGAGGGAGTGCCGGTGGATGCGGGCGGAGCGAGGCTCACGACGTTGGGCGAATTATCGTTGGACGTGCCGGACGGTGCCATTGATCCCCTAGACGCTCTCGTTTCCAAGTCTCTGCCCCGTTCTTCGCGAGGTCTGGTCTGTCATATAAAGGTTTCCGGCTCAATTCGTGGCCGTTCCCTGGTCGCGTCAGAACGTAGCAGGAACGTTTACCCTCAGATACACTGGTCCACGCTTGATCTTTCCGCCGCGCCGTCGGCTTGTGCATGCCGGTCAACTCGACTATAGAAGCGCCTTCCCGAATTCAAGGCTGGTGGAGGCTGCGGGGTTACCCCCGTTCCCGTCGCGGCCGTTTTTTGACAGAGCGCCTCACGATGAAAAAAGAACCCGGCCTGCATCCTGACTACCATCAGATCAAAGTAAAGATGACTGATGGTACGGAATTCATCACCTATTCGACCTACGGCAAGGAAGGTGACGAACTCCACCTCGACATCGATCCGTCGACGCATCCGGCCTGGACCGGCGGCGATACGAAGATCATGGACCGCGCCGGCCGCGTGTCGCGCTTCAAGAAGAAGTTCGAAGGCTTTCTCTAAGACCGCTGCTCATAGCGGGTTAAGACATGAAAAAGGCCCGGGGATCGCGCCCCGGGCCTTTTTCGTTGCGGGAGGGCAAATAGGCTTCCTCAATTGGCCTTGGCGAAGGCCTGCTGGAGGCGCGAAATCTGCGCGCCAACGGGATTGGACGCTGGCAGCGCTGGAATGTCTTCGCTTGGTGCGACCATGGACATATCAAGCTGCACGATGCGGTCGTGAAGCGCAAAACTCTCTTCGATCAGCTTTTGCAGACCTTCGGGCAGATCGGTGAAGCCGCGAATGTGCGACGGGCGGCCCAAGCTCTGCAGCTTAACTCGGGCGCGCTTTTTCTGGGCTTCGGCTTCGGAGATCTCACCATCTTTGAGTGCGCGGCGGATGAGAAGCCATGAGGCCAAGTCGAGGAGGCGCGTGGTGAGGCGCATGCTCTCGGTGGTGTAAAGGACGGTGGCCTGACCGGTGAGCGCCTTGGAGGCCTTGCGGCCTTCGCCATCAAGGTAGCCGGCCGTGCGCTCGACGAGGGCCATGCCCTCCTTGAAGACGCGGTCGAATTGGGCGGAGGCCTGGAAGCGCTCGCCGAATGAGACTGTCACGCCCTCGGCGTTGACGTCACGGAACTCGAAACTGGTTTTGTCTTTCATGGAACGCTTTGACACAGACGCTTACTCTCTCGACACCATAACACCGGGCCAAGCTACATGGCCAGAGTTAACAACTCACATCCAAACGCGGCAGAACGGGACAATCTCCAGCGCTTGCTGTTGATAGCTGTGGATCACGCAAAAAATGAGCCGCCTTGTGGGCGGCTCTAAGTCAAACAGGGAGGCGTCACAGAGTGGGAGACCCACTCGGGTCCAGAAATCTGGATGTCGCTGACCATAGTTCGGGATGGTAAATAAAGGGTTTTCAACTGTCGCGCATTGACGTGGCGCGGCAGGGCGAACGGCTCAATCGTCTCAGCTTTTTCCGGTAAAGAGTTCGGCGGCTGCGGCCTCGTGCTTCTTTTTCTGCTCGAGTTCGGCCTTCAGGCGGGCAATCTCGCCCTCCAAAGATTTCAGGCGGCCTTCCAGTTCCTCTTTGGACAGTTTGTCGAGCGGTTCGCCGACGGTATGGCCGCTTGCTGATTTTGCCTTGGGTTCGTCCCAATCCATGGTCGCCTCCACTTTGGACGCAGGTGTCGCTCTCCCCTTGCGGGCAAGGATGACACGCCATACTCAACTCTACAATCATTAGCACCGCCCACACGAAACGGAGCCCGCCATGTCCGCCCTGCCTGAAACCATGACCGTGATCGCGATTTCCGGAAAAGGTGGGCCCGAAGTTCTGGTAGCGCAAACACAGCCCGTGCCGAAACCGGGTGCTGGCCAAGTGCTCGTCAAGGTGCAGGCGGCGGGCGTCAACCGGCCAGACGTGTTGCAGCGCATGGGGCTTTATCCGGCGCCGAAGGGGCACAATGAGTTGCCGGGTTTGGAAATCGCGGGCGAGGTGGCAGCGACGGGCACCGGGGTGACGCGGTTCGAAATTGGTCAGCGGGTGATGGCGCTCGTCAATGGCGGCGGATATGCGGAATATTGCCTCGCGGATGAGGGCACGACGCTGCATGTGCCGGAAGGACTTTCGATCAACGAAGCGGCGGGGCTGCCGGAGACGTTCTTCACGGTTTGGCACAACGTGTTTGAGCGCGGAGCGTTAAAGGCCGGCGAGTGGATTCTCATCCATGGTGGAACGTCGGGAATTGGCGTGACGGCGATCCAGTTGGCGAAGGCATTCGGGGCGAAGGTGATTACAACGACGGGATCGGGTGAAAAGTGCGAGGCGGCGCGCAGTCTCGGCGCAGATCGCACCGTGAACTACCGGACGCAGGATTTTCTCGATGCGGTGAAGGACGCCACGGGCGGACGCGGCGTCGATGTGATCCTCGATATGGTCGGGGGGCCGTATATCGAGAAGAACATCCGCGCGCTCGCGGACGATGGGCGGCTTGTCTATATCGGCTTCCAGTCCGGATCGAAGGCGGAGATCGACTTCATGCGGGTGATGCTGAAGCGGTTGACGATCACTGGCTCAACGCTGCGCATCCGGCCGGCGGACGTGAAGGCGCACATTGCGCGCAAGGTGGAGGCGGAGATTTTGCCCCTGCTCGCCTCAGGCGAGGTGAAGGTACCGATTGACAGCACGTTCCCGCTGGCGAAGGCCGCCGACGCCCACCGGCGGATTGAGGAGGGGACGCACATCGGAAAAATCATTCTGACGATGGGCTAGCGACGCGCAGAAGCGGTCGAAAATAAAAAAGAGCCGGGGCAAGCGGCCGCTCCGGCTCTTTCCATTTTTTAGTATTGGCCGGTTCGCGGCAGTTGCTCAGACCGCCTGGAACCCGCTGAAACGCAAAGGAAAACGCCACAAACACGAATGGCCGCGCAGACGCGCGCCATCCTTCTCGCACCTCATGTCGCCTCCTTTCATCGGAAGGTGCAAGACACGCGGCACTCGATCCGGTCTATCTGCGTCGCGGAATCCTGTCACGCGTCAGGCAGGGGTCTCCGTCTTGCGGGCAGGGCGCGGTGCCCGTAAGACACTGCCAGCGACGCGAACGGCCCCCAAGGGTTGCATTTGCTACATCCTTGAATCCGCTAGCGCCTTGGCCCTCAGACCCGGTTCAGCGGCTTTCATGTCACACAATACCTTCGGTCATCTTTTCCGCGTTACCACCTGGGGCGAAAGCCACGGGCCCGCCATCGGCTGCGTCGTGGACGGCTGCCCGCCGGGCTTGCCGATCACGGCGGAGGCGATCCAAGTGTTTCTGGACAAGCGGCGGCCGGGGCAGTCGCGGTTCGTGACGCAGCGGCAGGAGCCGGACGCGGTGGAGATCCTATCGGGTGTGTTCACCGACGCGGACGGGCGGCAGGTTGCGACGGGCGCGCCGATTTCGCTGCTGATCCGCAATGTCGATCAGCGCTCGAAAGACTATGGCGACATCGCCCAGAAATTCCGGCCGGGACACGCGGACTACACGTATCAGGCCAAGTACGGCATTCGCGATTATCGCGGCGGCGGGCGATCCTCGGCGCGGGAGACGGCGACGCGCGTTGCGGCCGGCGGCATTGCGCGGCAGGTGCTGGGATCGGGCGTGATCGTTCGCGGCGCGCTTGTGCAGATGGGCAAGATCAAGATCGATCGTAGCCGCTGGGATTGGGACGAAGTTGATAACAACCCGTTCTTCTGCCCCGACCCGGTCGTGGCGAAAGAGTGGGAGAGCTATTTGGACGGTATTCGCAAAGCGGGATCGTCGATTGGCGCCATCGTGGAAGTGGTGGCAGAGGGTGTGCCGGCCGGATGGGGCGCGCCGCTTTACGGGAAGCTCGATCAGGATATTGCGTCGGCGCTGATGTCGATCAATGCCGTGAAGGGCGTCGAGATCGGCGCGGGCATGGCGTCGGCGGAATTGACGGGCGAAGAGAACGCCGACGAGATGCGGCCTAATTCCATTCCGCACGGGCGGCACCACGGGCCGGGGTTCATGTCGAATAACGCAGGCGGCATTCTTGGCGGCATTTCGACGGGGCAGGCAATCGTTGCGCGGTTTGCGGTGAAGCCCACGTCGTCGATCCTGACGCCGCGGCGGACGGTGACGGTGTCGGGCGAGGCGACTGAGATCATGACCAAGGGCCGCCACGATCCCTGCGTCGGGATTCGCGCGGTGCCGGTGGGCGAGGCGATGCTGGCCTGCGTTCTGGCCGATCATATGCTGCGCCATCGCGGACAGTGCGGCGGCGCTTAGTTGTTTTCGAAACAACAAAGGTTAGGACGGCGAATGATGCGCAGCTTGGTGCTGTCGGGAGTGCTCCTTGGCGTCTTCGCATGTGGTGCAGCGGCTGCTGGAATCGACGATGCGCGATTGAAGGCGGCGGGAAGCGATCCGGCCAACTGGATTACGCATGGGCGGGATCTCGCCGCGACGCGGTTTTCGCCATCGAAGCAGATCTCGACGGAAAATGTAAAGTCGCTGCGGCCGGCCTTCATTTATCAGACCGGGACGGCGGCGACGTTTCAAACGACGCCGTTGGTAGCTGACGGGATCATGTATGTCTCAGCGCCGTTCTCGCATGTGATGGCGGTGAATGCGGCGACGGGCCGGGAGATCTGGCGCTACGAGCACAAGAGCAAAGCAAAGAAGCTGTGCTGTGGTCCCGCGAACCGCGGGGTCGCGCTCGGGTACGGCAAAGTTTATGTCGCCACCGTCGATGCGCGATTGGTGGCGCTCGATCAGGCCAATGGCAAAGTCGTCTGGGACATCCAGATGGCCGACACGAATGCCGATGCGACGGAGGACAAGGCAGCACTTGATGCCACCGATCCGGCGCTGAAGGGCAAGGTCTCGGGCTCGACGGGCGTCGGGGCGGCATCCGCGCCGCTCGTTATCGACGGAAAGGTGATCGCGGGGATCACGGGTGTCGGCTACGGGCTGCATCTCGATAGCGACAGGCCGGGCGCGCCGCTCGGAACAGTTGTCGGCGTGGCAGGGCGATATGGGCGGCCGGGGTTTATTGCGGCGTTCGATGCGGAGACAGGCGAGCGCGTCTGGCAGTTCGATACGACGCAGAAGGGTTGGGAGGGCGCGTTTTCGCAGAAGACAGCCTATGGCGTGACGCTTCCACGCGATATCGCGGCGGAAAAGGCGGCGATGGCGACCTATGCGGATGCGTGGAAATTCGGCGGCGGGTCGATCTGGCATTCGCCGAGTGTCGATCTCGATCTGGGGCTTTTGTATTTCGGGGTCGGCAATCCCTCCCCACAGGCGGCGGGCGAGAGCCGACCCGGTGACAATCTCTATACCAGCGCGCTGGTCGCGATCGATTTGAAGACCGGGGCGTATCGCTGGCATTATCAGCAGGTGCCGCACGACATGTGGGGCTACGACGTGGCGAGCCCGCCGGTGCTGTTCGATTTTGAGAAAGACGGGAAGACCATTCCGGCGATCGGGCAGGCGTCGAAGCTCGGCTGGTATTTCGTGCATGACCGGCGCGATGGAACGCTGCTGTTGAAGTCCGAAGCGTTTGTGCCGCAGGAGAACATGTTTAAAGCGCCGACGCGCGACGGCGTCGTGATCTGGCCGGGTGTGGCGGGAGGATCGAACTGGTCGCCGGCGGCGGTCGATCAGCTGAACGGTTTGGCATTCGTCGCCGCCATGCACATGCCGACGCGGTATCACAGTGCGGAATTGCCGGCGGTCGATGGCAAGCCGGCGGTGACGTATTATACTTTCGAGCCGGCGAAGGATGTGCCGACGTGGGGCACGCTGAGCGCGATCGATCTGAAGACGGGCGCTCTTCGCTGGCAGCAGAAGACCGATGAGCCGCTGATTGGTGGTACGCTGGCGACGGCGGGCGGGCTCGTGTTCAACGGCGAAGGGAACGGGGATTTTTCTGCGTTCGATGCCAAGACGGGTGCGCGGTTGTGGACGTTTCATTGCGGAGCGGGCGTGAATGCGCCGCCGATTTCGTATGAGATTGCGGGCAAGCAATACATCGCCGTTGCGGCGGGCGGGAGCCAGATATGGGGTTTCCGGCAGGGCGGCGCGGTCGTGGTTTTTGCGTTGCCGGACTAATCGCTGAGGATGAGATCGGCGAAGACGAAACCGTCGCGGGTGACGATTTTGCCGGGGCGGATGGACAGTGGGTGGCTGAACATGGGGCCGGCTGCCACGCAGGTGTGGAATTCGCCATTCTCGCCGCAGGGGTCGATGCCAGCGGGCAGATCATCGAGGAAAGCGCGATCGAAGACGCGGCCGGCGAAGTTGGCGTCGAGCTTTTTGGGATCGATGGTGGCGATGTAGGTGACGAGGCCGCCGTCGATCATCTCTTCGGCGAGCGCGCGGGTCGGCTTGCCCCAGAGGGGAAAGATGGGTTTGAGGCCGGTGCCGTGCAGTTTTTGTTCGCGGTAGCTGCGGATGTCTTCCAGGAACAAATCGCCAAATGCCATCGCTTCGATGCCGGCTGAGACTTGTGTGCGGACGTAGTCGCCCATCAGGCGTTCGTAGTCGTCGTTGGAGCAGGGCCAGGGGAGCGGGACAACGTGGAGGGGGATTCCCGCGGCTTCGGCTTGGGCTTCCAATATTTGGCGGCGGACACCGTGCATGGCGACACGGTCGAAGGCTTCGTTGATTGTCGTCAGGAGACCTGCGACCTCGATGGAGGGATCGCCGCGAAGGGCTTGGAGGGACCAGGCACTGTCTTTCCCGCTCGACCAACTCAGGATTGTTTTCACGGATGGATGCCCGTTTATAGGAGGTGTCTGCCCCCTCGCCAGGGGGCTTTAGAATGTCGTAACTTGGCGGCACAGAAACGCAAAACACTTCAGGGCCAGGGCATGCCGGAATTTGATCGCATTGTCATCCTGACCGGGGCGGGGATCAGCGCCGAGTCAGGCGTGCCGACGTTCCGCGATAAGGGCGGGATCTGGGCGAAGTACGATTACCGCGACGTGGCGACGCCGGAGGGCTTCGAGAAGAACCCGCAGCTCGTGCACGAATTCTACAACATGCGGCGGCGTGCGCATCAGTCGGTGGCGCCGAATGCGGCGCACTTTGCGCTGGCTTTGCTGGAAGAGACGCATCCCGGCACGGTGACGCTCGTGACGCAGAATGTCGATCAGCTGCATGAGCAGGCGGGATCGAAGAACCTCATTCACATGCACGGCGAAGCGCTGAAGGGCTGGTGCCTGGGATGCGGGACGCGGATGCCGTGGACGGGGGATATGTTTCTGGAGACGGCGTGCCCCATCTGCGCCGATGTGGGGACGCTGAGGCCGGATGTCGTTTGGTTCGGCGAGGAGCCGTATCACATGGAGCGGATCATCAAGGAGCTGGAGCAGGCGGACCTTTTCATTTCGATTGGCACAAGTGGGAATGTGTATCCGGCGGCGGGATTCGTGCAGGTCGCGGCAGAGTATGGCGCGCACACGGTGGAGCTCAATCTGGAGCCCTCAGAAGGGCGCACGCATTTCGCTGAGGCGATCCATGGGCCGGCGACGGAAGTGGTGCCGGCGTACGTGCGGCGGTTGCTCGATGCAGCTCTCACCTAACGTTTGAAGACCGTGACCGCCTCGATGTGGGGCGAAAAGATGAACTGGTCGATGGGCGTGACGGGTCCCATCTTGAAGCCGGCATCGATCAGCGTGCGCGCATCGCGGGCGAGTGTGGCCGGGGCGCAGGATACGGCAATCACCACCGGGACTTTGGAGCGGGCGAGGCGTTCGGCTTGTTCGGCAGCGCCGGCGCGCGGGGGATCGAGGACGACAGCGTCGTAGGTTTCCAGTTCCTTGGGCGAGAGCGGTTCGCGAAAGAGGTCGCGGACGCGGGCCTCGATGGGTTTGAGGCCGGTGGCGCGGCGGGCGGCGGCTTCGAGAACAGATATCGCGCGACGGTCGCTGTCGAAGGCTGTGACCTGCACTTTCGCTGCGAGAGGAAACGTGAACGTGCCGAGGCCGGAGAAGAGATCGGCGACGCGCTTGGCCTTCTTGGGCAGGGCCGCGACGACGAGATCGATCATGCGGCGTTCGGCTTCGGGGATGGCTTGCAGGAAGAGCGAGGGGGGGACATCCACTTCGGCGGTGCCGAGCGTGAGGCGCGGTTCGGAGCGCACAACAATCGCATCACCGGCGACGACGAGGCGCGCGATGCGCGCCGTTTCGGCCAATTGTGCAAGACGCGCGCGTTCGTCGGGTTGGAGCAGTTTGTGGCCGTTGTCGAAGGAGACGTCGAGGCCGGTGTCGAGTTTCGTCACGATGAGGCGGCCGCTGGAATTGCCGGGCATCGCGATCTTGGCCATGGCCTTCAGATGCGGGAAGGCGGCCATGATGGCGGGATCGAGCAGCAGGCAGTCGGTGATGTCGACGAGGGTGTGCTGGCCTTCTTCGCGAAAGCCGATCCAGACGTCGCCGCCGGAGCGTTCGATGCCGAGGAAGGCGCGGCGGCGGGAGCGCAGCGGCATTGGAAGAACTGGCGCGATCTCAGCGGTGATGCCGCGATGGTGGAAGGCATCGCGCACGATCTGGTGTTTCCAGTCGAGGTAAAGCGGCTGGCTCATGTGTTGCGACATGCAGCCGCCGCAAACGCCGTAGTGGGGGCAGGGCGGGATGGCGCGGCCGGGACTGTCGCTGAGACGCTGCGGCGGGCCATCGGGGTTCAGTTGCCAGCGTTCGCCGGGCAACGCGCCGGCGATGAAGCGGTCGCCCGCGGGCGTGCGGGCGATGCCGTCGCCTTTTCCGCCCAGTTTTTCGATCGTGACTTCGGTGGCGTCAGCCATCGCGGGTTAGTCCCATGAGATATTCGGTGTTGCCGGAGCCGCCTTCGATGGGCGAGGGGATGACGCCTGCCAGCGTCCAGCCCGGCGTTGCGGTGACGAGGTTTGACAGAGTTTCGATGGCTTGGGCACGGGCCGCCTCGTCGCGGACGATGCCGCCCTTGCCGACGGCGTCGCGGCCAACCTCGAATTGAGGCTTGATGAGGGCTACGAGCCAGCAGCGGGGCGCGGCGAGGTGCATCAGATGCGGCAGGACTTTGCTCAGAGAGATGAAGCTGACGTCCGCGACGATAGCGTTGGGTGCGTCGCCGATGATTGCGGAGTCGAGGGTGCGGATGTCCCGGCCTTCGAGCGAGACGACGCGGGGGTCAGCGGCGATCTTTGGATGGAGTTGGCTGTGGCCGACGTCGACGGCTGCGACGCGGGCGGCGCCGCGTTCGAGCAGGACTTGCGTGAACCCGCCGGTGGAGGCGCCGGCATCGAGAGCGGTGCGACTAGTTGGATCGAAGCCGAAGTGATCGAGGGCTGCGATGAGTTTCAATGCTCCGCGAGAGACGTAGGCCGTTCCAGCTTCGGGGGCGACTTCGAGTTTGGCGGTGACCGGTATCGATGCGCCGGGCTTGGAAACGATCGCCGCATTGACGCGGACGAGGCCGCGCAGGATCGCGTCGCGCGCGCGGGACCGCGTTGCGACGTGACCGTGTTCGACGAGGAGTTCATCCAGGCGCTTTTTCACGAGCGCAGGTGTACGCGATCCAGGCCGCGGCACAAGTGTAGGGGCGGTTTCGCGGTTACCTGTCGTTGACAGCCCAGGCGCCAGGGCCGTGGGCGAAGAGCAGGAGGAAGCCGCCGCTGATGGCGAGATTCTTCAGGAACATGGCGAGTTGAACGTCGTCAGAGAAGTTCCCGTGGAAGATGAAGGCGGTCGCGAGTGTGAACAAGGCCATTGGGATGGCGACAGAACGTGCATAGAACCCCGCCAGCACGGCCAAGCCTCCCAGGATTTCCAGCCCAATTGTGCCGGGCAGGAGAATTGCCGGCACACCGAACTGCTGCATCAAGTTGGCTGTGGCCTCGTAGCCTTGAAGCTTATTAACGCCTGCGAGGATGAAGACCAGTGCGAGCAGCGTGCGGCCGAGTAGGCTCGTTGCGGCGGTCATGGGGTGGCCCTCTGTGCAAGATCGGAGTTAGGCGCGGTGAATGCCACCCGCTTCATCGGAGCGGCCGAGTGCGGCCAGAACGTTGGTAACGATGCCGGCCGCGTCGAGGCCGGCGTCGGCATACATCTTGTTGGGGTTGTCCTGCTCGATGAAGCGGTCGGGGAGCACCATGGGGCGCACCTTGAGCCCGCGGTCGAGGAGGCCGTTGAGCGCGAGGTACTGCAGGACGTGGCTGCCGAAGCCGCCGATGGAGCCCTCTTCGATGGTGATGAGGACTTCGTGTTCGCGGGCAAGCCGCGCGATCAGATCCGTGTCGAGCGGCTTCATGAAGCGGGCGTCGGCGACGGTGGTGGAGAGGCCCATGGCGGCGAGTTGGTCGGCAGCCTTAAGGGTTTCGGCGAGGCGGGTACCCAACGAAAGCAGCGCGATGGTCGTGCCTTCGCGCACGATGCGGCCTTTGCCAATTGCGAGCGGGATGCCTTCAGATGGCATCTCGCAGCCGGTGCCTTCGCCGCGGGGATAGCGGACGGCGGACGGGGCATCGTCGATGGCGGCGGTGGTCGCGACCATGTGGACGAGTTCGGCTTCGTCGGCGGCGGCCATGATGATGAAGTTCGGCAGACAGCCAAGGTAGGCGAGATCGAACGAGCCGGCGTGAGTGGGGCCGTCGGCGCCGACGAGGCCGGCGCGGTCGATGGCGAGGCGGACGGGGAGGTTTTGCACCGCCACGTCATGGACGACCTGATCGTAGCCGCGCTGGAGGAACGTCGAATAGATCGCGGCGAAGGGGCGGTAGCCTTCGGTGGCGAGGCCTGCGGCAAACGTGACGGCGTGCTGTTCGGCGATGCCGACATCGAACATGCGGTCGGGGAATTCCTTGCCGAAGATGTCGAGGCCGGTGCCGTCGGGCATGGCTGCTGTGACGGCGACAATGCGCTTATCCCTGCGGCCTTCGGCGACGAGGCTGTCGGCGAAGACGCGGGTGTAGGTCGGCGCGTTGGGCTTGGGCTTGACCTGAGCGCCGGTGACGACATTGAACTTAGCGACGCCGTGATACTTGTCGTCGGAGGCTTCGGCGGGCGCGTAGCCCTTGCCCTTGCGCGTCACGACATGGACGAGGATCGGGCCCTGCTTAGCGTCGCGCACGTTTTTGAGAACAGGCAACAGCGCGTTGAGGTCATGGCCGTCGATGGGACCGACGTAATAGAAGCCCAACTCCTCGAACCACATGCCGCCCTGCCAGAGGTGGCGCGTGTATTCTTCCATCCGCGCGGCGCGGCGTTCCCAGCTCTTGGGCAGGCGCTTGGCGAGCTGCTTGGCGACATCGCGCCAATAGAGATAGGTGCCGCTCGATGTGGTGCGGGCGAGATAGTGCGAGAGCGCGCCAACGGGGGGCGCAATCGACATATCGTTGTCGTTGAGGATGACGATGAGGCGTTCATCGCGGGCACCGGCGTTATTGATCGCCTCGTAGGCCATACCGGCGCTCATGGCGCCGTCACCGATGACGGCAACCACGTTGTTCGTCTTGCCTTCGAGGTCGCGGGCGCAGGCCATGCCGAGCGCGGCAGATATCGAGGTCGAGGAATGACCGGCGCCGAATGGGTCGTATTCGCTTTCCGCGCGGCGTGTGAAGCCGGCGAGGCCGCCGCCCATGCGGAGCGTTCGGATGCGGTCGCGGCGGCCGGTGAGAATCTTGTGCGGATAGGTCTGGTGGCCGACATCCCAAACGATGCGGTCGCGGGGGGTATCGAACACCCAATGAAGCGCGACGGTGAGTTCGACCACGCCGAGGCCGGCGCCGAGGTGTCCGCCGGTAACCGAGACGGCGTCAATCATCTCCGCGCGCAACTCGTCGGTGAGTTGACGCAGATCGCTTTCGGGGAGACGGCGGAGATCGTCCGGCGTTTTGACGGTGTCGAGGAGGGGCGTCTTGCTCACGGCGAGGCTATCAATTCCCATTCGGCGCCGGCCTTTATCGGCTCGATGCGCGGCGGATGATCGGTTGGAAGACACATAACCCTTTACCGGCACCGTTTGAAGGGTGTCGGCGGGATCAGTCTGCACAGACTTGCATAGGCTGTCTGGCGTGTCAGTTCACCTGACAATTCTCTTCGTATTTCATGCAGGCTCCGCCATTGCCCTGATTGCACTGGGCCTGCAGCGACGAGCAGCCACCCTTTTTCCAGGGTGCGACTTCAAAGCCATTCTTATCTTGCGGCCACTGGCATTTTCCTTTGCGCATCACGTAGCCCTTTTTGCAGAAACAATCGCCCTCGGCGGTGCGGTAGGCGTTTTTCCCGCAATTCTGTATGAGGACGCATTCGCCGTTCTTGAGCTTGTAGTTTTGAGCGCATTTCAGCTTTTGAGGCGGCGGGGCCTTCTTTTTCTCGGCTTTTTTCGTTTGGGCGACGGGGGCGGCCCGCACCGGGCCATCATCAGCGGCCAGCCGTTCGAGGCGGACAATCGCCGGCTCAGCGGCGGGCAGGAATATCTGGAGGCAATCGCCGGGGCCGGTGGCAATCATCCAGGGATGGGTGCGGAAGGTGTCGAGGGATAGTTGTTCGCCGGAATTCAGGCCGCCGTAATCCTTCAGCGTGCCGTCGAAATCGATCCACATGATGGCGCGGTACATGCCGGATTGATTGACGAACGTGATCTTGGTCGGCTCGCGCGAATGCTCGGACCGGAGCGCATTGCGCTCGGAGCAGGAGCGTTCACCGGCGCGGGCAGATGATGGCGTTGGGGCCGTCACAACGGCCGGCGGTTCAGGGTTCGAAGGTGTCGGCGCGGCGACGGGCGGGGCGGTGGTCACGGCGGCGGGCTCGCCGACTTTCTTCAGGTAGGCGCGGGCCATGTCAGCATAGAACCCGGTGGGGTAGCTGCCGAGGAAGGCATTCCATGCGTCGGCCGTACCGAGCTCTTTGGCGCTCTCGTAGGCTGACTTCACGGCATCTGGGTTTGCGGCGGGGGCGGTGTTTGTCTCGCTTCCGGCGAAGGCGGTGGGAACTTTCGGTACTTGTACGGTGAAAGCAAGAACAACCGCCAGGGCGGTCAATGGGATCAGACGCGCCACTGCGAAACTCCAAACTCTGATTATCAGCGTTCAGAGCCTAAAGTCGGTTTTCCATTGGAGCAAGGAAGTTTCTATTCGGCGTCGAAGGGGGTGGTCCCCTTGGGCGCGTTATCGGCGCCTAGTGTGATCTTTTCGACTTTGGCTTCGGCCTGACGCAAAAGTCGGTCGCAGTGATCGCGCAGGACTTCGCCGCGCTCGTAGATGGCGATGCTCTCTTCCAGTTCAACATCGCCACGCTCCAGACGCGAGACGATACCCTCGAGCTCCTTGAGCGCGCGCTCGAAGGTCATCTCCTTGATATCTGAGTGTTTATTCAAAGGCTTGTTCATCCGATCTACCCCGCATTGGCGGTGCTCCCGGTTCGCCGGGACAGGGGCCCGGCCGGAATCGGCCGCGCTGGCGCATTGGGGGATTAGCTGTCCCAGAGAGCCGGCACAAGGCCTGAGACGTGCTTGCAACCGGTCGAGAGAATGGCCAGAGCGTGGGTCAGGTTCCAACATCCATGAGCGTGCGCACGTGGACGCCGACTGATTTTGCCAGTCCGTCTAGGTCATAGCCGCCTTCCAGCATCGAGACGACGCGGCGATTGGCGTGCGCTTCGGCGATGCCGGCGAGCTTTTCCGTGGCCCACATGAAATCGGCCTCGACGAGTTGGAGGCCGCCCAAGGGGTCGCGCTTATGGGCATCGAAGCCGGCGGAGATGACGATCAGGTCGGGGCCGAAATTGTGCAGGGGTTTCAGGATGCGATCGGAGAATGCCTCGCGGAACTGATCGGCGCCGTCGCCATCACGGAGGGGAGCGTTGAAGATGTTGCCGACGCCGGTTTCGCTCAATTCGCCGGAACCGGGGAAGAGCGGCATCTGGTGGGTTGAGCCGTAAAAGCAGTCCTTGTCGGACCAGAAAATGTCTTGGGTGCCGTTGCCATGGTGGACGTCGAAGTCGACGACGGCGACGCGCTCGGCGCCATGTTTGGCGCGGGCGTACAGCGCGGCGATGGCGGCGTTGGAGAAGAAGCAGAAGCCCATGGCGCGGTCGTTTTCGGCGTGATGACCGGGTGGGCGGACTTGGGCAAAAGCATTGGTGGCGCGGCCGGACATGACTTCGTCAACGGCCTGAAGTCCGGCGCCGACGCCGCGCAGGGCTGCTTCCCAGGACGCCGGCGACATGACGGTGTCGCCGTCGATGCGCACGAGGCGGTTCTCGCCCATGGCCTGTTCGCCGACGCGACGCATGCGCTCGAGATGGTGCTTAGGGTGGGCGAGGAGAATTTGGGTTTCGACGTCGTCGCGCAGCGGCGCGTCCATGCGCTTCAGGCTGGCATAACTTTCATGTCCCAGAACTTTGTCGATGGCGCGCATACGATCAGGACGCTCGGGGTGACCGAAGCCCGTGTCGTGATCAGTGAAAATCGGGTGCGTGACTAGCAGCGTTGTCATGACCCGGACCGGTCCTTTCGTTGGGGCATTTGCCTTTGCAGCATTGGGCGCAATCCTAGCCAAGGGCGATGCCTTGGCGCCAGGGGTACGGAAGGCGGGGGGCGGATCACGATCCGGGCAGGCTTAACGGGATAACGGTAACGCCAGGCGGGGGTGGGCGGTCGTCGGGTACAAAGAAGTCTTGCACCAAGGGCTTAGAGGGGTCGACGCGGTAGGAGGTAAAATCGGTGATGCCGCCCTTGTCATAAAGGACGCTGTCGTCGATCAGGAATTGTCCGGTCAGATCGCGGGACGGCTGGGTGAGGATCAGGTGGGCGGCGTCGGCCATGATGTCGGGGGTGCGGCTCATGGCGATCAGCTTTTTGCCAAGCACATTTTCGACCGCGGCGGTCGCGATGGCGGTGCGGGGCCATAGTGCGTTGACTGCGATGCCGTCCTGGCGGAATTCCTCGGCCATGCCCAGCACACACAGGCTCATGCCGTATTTGGCGATCGAATAGGCGACGTGGTTCTTGAACCATTTCGGCTGCATGTCGAGCGGGGGTGACAGGACGAGGACGTGCGGGTTTTGCGCTTTGCGCAGATGGGGAATGCAGGTTTTGGTGGTGAGGAAGGTGCCGCGCGTGTTGATCGCGTGCATGAGGTCGAAGCGCTTCATATCGGTGGCTTCGGTGCCGGTGGGCGAGAGCGCGGAGGCGTTGTTGATGCAGATGTCGATGCCGCCGAAGGTTTCGACGGTCTTGGCGACGGCGGCAATGACCTGATCTTCGAAGCGGATGTCGCAGACGATGGGGAGCGCGCGGCCGCCGGCTTTTTCGATCTCGGCCGCGGATGTGTGAACGGTGCCGGGAAGCTTGGGATTGGGGTCGCTGGTTTTGGCGGCGATGGCAATGTTGGCGCCGTCGCGCGCGGCGCGCAGTGCGATAGCGAGGCCGATGCCGCGGCTGCCGCCGGTGATGAAGAGCGTCTTGCCTTTGAGCGATGCCATTTTTGGGTCTTTCTTGGAAATCGCAGCCAGTGTTGATCTAAGGCTCAAGTGGTGCGCGGCACAAGGCGGTTGCGGAGCCAGCGAAGCGCGCGAAGGGGTGCGGTGAGGATGGCCCAAGCTTGCAGGGCGAGATAGCGTATGAAAAGCGGCAGGCCGGCAACGGGCAGGAAGATGAGCACAAAGAGAATCATGCGGACGGCGCGGGCGAGAGCGTAGCCGGCGAAGGAGCCATATTCGGCGCGGTCTTCGGGCGGCCAGATGCGGTTCCACCACGCATTGGCGGTGCCAAGGCCGAAGAGACTAAGACCGAGAGCGATCAAATAACTCCATTGAAGGGCGGCTGGGATGCCCGGGATGAGGCGGGCGTCGAGTTCGCGCTGGCGGCTTTCATCGCGCATGTCGGCTTCAATGCCGGCGATGGCGATGCGGCCGAGTGCTTCGCCGGCGAGACTGTCGAGCCAGCCGGTGACGGTGTCGGATATGGGAGCAGCGGCGCCATCGGGTGGCGTCGCGTCGAGGATCGCGCGGCCATAGCCGTCACGGCGGGTGATGACAGTGAGCGAGCCCGATTGTGGCGCGATGCTGGAGAGAAAATCGCCGACGGTCTGCTGTTTTACAGCCGTGTCGAGGCCGGGGATGGTTGAGGTCTGCCAAAGCCAATTCTTGCCGCCGGGCTGGCGGGGCGTATCGGCCTTCACGATGACGAGGTTGACGTCGGCGGTACGCGCGGCTGAGCGGACCTGATCGAGGGGAAGCGTGCCGCTGCCGCGACCGGCGTCGATAAATTTGAGTGCGCCGTCTTCGATGCGGCCGGTGAGGATGACGGTTTGACCGCGCACGCGCGCGAAGGATGTGGCGAGGCGGGCCGGGTCGATCTTGTCGACGAGGGCCATGCGGGTTTGCGGGTCGAAACGGGGGATGGCGGCGAGTGCATCGGCGCTGCCGGTTTCGAGCGCGAGAATGCGCAGGCTGGCGGGCTTTAAGGGTTGGGCCAGTTGAAAGAGCGTCTCGTCGAGGAGGTCTTCGCTGTCGAGGCGGGCGCGCAGGTTGGTTTTGATTTCGGCAAAATACGTGTCGATGCCGGATCCGGGTTCGCGCGTCAGGCGATAGGCGCCGCGGCGTATGGCGAGGAAAAGGCCGGCATCTAGGGGGAGGTCTTTGAGCGTGCTGCTGCCTTTGAAGATGCTATCCGGCGTGAGGTAGAGGGCCAGTTTGCCAGATGTGCCCGGAAGCAGGCTGTCGCGCATGCGGGCGAATTCATCGGGCGTCGCGGCGGTGAAACTTTCTCCCTTTGCGTTGACAAATCGCCAGTGGCCTTCATGGCCAGCTTCGGCGGCCAGCGCATGGATGCCGGGGCGGTCGGGAAGCGCCTTGATTTGGGATAGGGCGTGGCCGAGATCGGGATCGAGGCCGTGCAGTCCGCGTGTGGCGCCTTTGCCGGCATCGCCCGCGTGATCGAGGGCTTTGGTGAGCCAGTTAGCCGAGGCGGGCGCCGGCATCGACAGAGCGAGCGCCACTAGAAAAATGAGGACGCGGCGGCGCATCATGACCCGCTCTTGCCGGGCCGCGCGCGGGCGAAGAAGGCTTCAAATGCGGCACGCGCTTCGGGGGATGTGAGGCAGCGGGCGAATTCGGCGGCTTCCTCGCGCGTGCGCTCGAGGACGGCTGAGCTATCCGAACGCAGGAGGCGCTTGGCGGTGAGGAGGGCTTGGGGCGGCTTTTTGGCGAGACGGGCGGCGACCGAGAGGACGTGAATGTCGAGTGCTTCGGGATCGACGAGCGTGTTGACGAGACCGGCTTCGCAGGCGCGGCCGGCGGAGAAGGTTTCGCCAAGGACGAGCATTTCGAAGGCGCGCGGATAGCCCATGAGGCGCGGCATCAGAAGGCTCGAGGCGGCTTCGGGGACGAGGCCCAGATCGAGGAAAGGCGTGGCGAAGGTGGCGCGCGGGGTGGCGTAGACGAGATCGCAATGGAGGAGCAGTGTGGTGCCGATGCCGATAGCCTGGCCATCGACGCCGGCAATGAGGGGCTTTTTCAGAAGCGGCAAGACTTCGATGAAGCGCAGGACCTCGCGCGGGGTGCCTTGATCGCCTTTGGCGGTGGAGAGGAAGTCGCCGATATCGTTGCCGCCGGTGAAGTGGCCGCCGCTGCCGAGGATGACGCGAACGCGGATGGCGTCATCGGCTTCACCTTCTTCCAATGCGTCGGACAAAGCGCGGTACATCTCTTGTGTGAGTGCGTTGCGCTTTTCGGGGCGGGCGAGGCTCAGGATCTGCACGCCATCGGTGACCGAGATCTCGACACTCATCGGATAGCTCCCAAATCGGCGCCGAGGACAGACGTGTGGCCTGCCATGATGGAGGCGGCGAGGCCCCAGGCGGTGACCGAGCGGTTTTCGGCGAAGAAACGCAGGAGCGCGACGGGTTCGGCGGCATTGCCGGCCTGGAGCGCGGCGCGCGCGAGGGCATCGCTTGCTGCGACGAGGGAAAACAAGTGCAGATAGGGCGTCGCGCCAGCGAGCGCGATGTCGGGTTTCGATTGCAGTTGGCGGCCAATCCAGTCGGTGGCGGTGGCGAGCGCTTCCAGGGCGCGGCCCATTTGTTCGATGGCGAAATCGAAGCCCGTCAACTCTGCTTCGCGCAGGGATTTGAGCGTGGTGATGACATCGGCGAAATAGGAGGTGACCGCGTTGCCGCCCGCAAGCGGGAGTTTGCGGGTGACGAGGTCGATGGCCTGGATGCCGTTGGTGCCTTCGTAAATCGGCAGGATGCGGGCATCGCGAAGATATTGCGCGGCGCCGGTTTCTTCGACGAAACCCATGCCGCCGTGGATCTGAATGCCGAGGGATGCGACCTCGACGGCGACGTCGGTCGAGAAGGCTTTGGCGATGGGTGTCAAAAGCGCGACACGGTCGGCGGCGCGGGCGCGGGTTTCCGCGTCAGCGGCGGTGTGGGAGAGATCGGTGGCAACGGCGGTGGCCATGCAGATGCCGCGGGCGGCTTGCGTCAAGGCGCGCATGGTGAGGAGCATGCGGCGGATATCGGGATGGACGATGATGGGAGCCATTTCCTTAGAGCCAGCGGCGCGGCCCTGGCGGCGTTCGCGGGCGTAGTGCATGGCGCGCTGTGTTGCGCGTTCGGCGATGGCGACGCCCTGCACGCCGACGGCGAGGCGTGCGGCGTTCATCATCACGAACATGATATTGAGGCCGCGGTTTTCTTCACCGACGAGATAGCCGACGGCGCCATCGCCTTCGCCGAATTTCATGACGCAGGTGGGGCTCGCGACGATGCCAAGCTTATGCTCGAGGCCGGCGCAGACGACATCGTTGCGGGCGCCCGGCGTGCCGTCGTCATTGAGGAGAAACTTCGGGACGAGGAAGAGCGAGATGCCGCGCGTGCCGGGGGGCGCATCGGGCAGGCGGGCGAGGACGAGATGGATGATGTTCTCGGTGAGGTCGTGGTCGCCGTAGCTGATGTAGATTTTGGTGCCGAAAAGACGGTAAGTGCCATCGCCGGCCGGGACGGCGCGGGTGGCGACGGCATTGAGGTCGGAGCCGGCTTGGGGTTCGGTTAGGTTCATCGTTCCGGTCCAGCGGCCGGAAATCATGTGCGGCAGGTAGCGGGCTTTGAGATCGTCCGAGCCGCCGATGTGGAGGGCGTCGATGGCGCCATTGGTGAGCAACGGGCACATGCCGAAGGCCATGTTGGCGGCGTTCCAGATTTCGCACACGCCCATTGCGACAGCGGCTGGAAGTCCCTGACCGCCAAATTCCGCGGGACACGGCAGCGCCGGCCAGCCCGCTTCTGCGAACTGGGTATAGGCTTCGGCCCAGCCCGGGGGCGTGACGACGCGGTCATCCTTTAATTGGGAGCCCGTTTTGTCACCGACGCGGTTCAAGGGGTCCAGAACATCAGCGCCGAACTTGCCGGCTTCCTCCAGAATGGCGCCGACGGTTGCCTCATCAAGGTCGGCGTTCATCATGCCGGGATCGAAGGCGCCTGCGGCCTTGAGTGCTGCGAGGATGTCGTCTACGGGAGCCTGATAGGTCATAACCGTCTTTCAAATCAGCGGAAGGCGGCAAGATTAGGCGCGGACGCCGCGAAGTAAAAGCGTCCCTACGGGATTGTCCATGCCTCTGGTTGCAGCTTCAGACACAAGCATCGCCGATGCCGGGCGGGTGATCCGCGAGGGCGGTCTCGTCGCGTTTCCGACGGAGACGGTCTATGGGCTGGGCGCGGACGCGACCAACGGCGAAGCGGTGGCCGCGATATTTGCTGCGAAGGGGCGGCCGAGTTTCAATCCGCTGATCGTACATGTACCGGATTTGGCGGCTGCGGTGGCGCTTGGCGTGTTTTCGGACGAGGCGCGCGCGTTGGCCGTGCAATTTTGGCCGGGACCGTTGACGCTTGTGGTCAAACGGAGAGCAGGGTGCCCGGTGGCGGACCTGGCAACGGCGGGGCTCGACACGGTGGCCTTGCGGGTGCCGGATCATTCGGTGGCGCAGCAGGTGTTGCGCGCGGCGGGGCGCCCGCTTGCGGCGCCCTCGGCGAACTGGTCGGGCCATGTAAGTCCCACGCTGGCGCGGCATGTGGATGAGGATCTAGGGGATCGGGTTGCGATGATCCTCGATGGTGGTGCGACGGTGCACGGCGTCGAATCGACCGTGGTCGATGCGTCGGGTGATGGTCTGGCGCTGTTGCGGCCCGGATCGGTGACGGCGGACGATATCGCGCGGGTGTTGGGGCATCCGATCGCGCGTGGCGCGGCAGTGGCGGATGCGCCGGTCTCGCCCGGTCAATTGGCGAGCCACTACGCGCCGAAAGCGCGCTTGCGGCTTGAAGCGGCTGCGGCGCGCGATGGCGAGGCGTTACTGGCGTTCGGGCGCGCGGCGCCGTCGACGGGGTTTGTGATCAATCTCAGTCCATCGGGTGATCTCGCCGAGGCGGCGGCGCACCTGTTTTCGGCGCTGCGGGCGTTCGATGCGGCGGGGTCGCGGGAGGTCGCCGTCATGCCTATTCCGGAGGCGGGACTCGGCGTTGCCATTAACGACCGGTTGTGCCGCGCGGCGGCCCCGCGACCGTGATAGAAAGCTCCTTATGCTTCAGCCTGCCCTCAATGCTCCGACACCCGCACTGCTCGATGCGCTCACGCGCGTCGTGGGGACGGCGCATGCGGTGCGCGCGGGCGATCCGGCGCAGGGAAAATACTTGCGCGAGTGGCGGGACCGGTATGTGGGCGCGTCGCCGCTCGTCGTGCGGCCGGGGTCGACAGCGGAGGTCATGGAGATTTTGCGGCTGTGCCATGCCGCGCGGACGGGTGTGGTGCCGCAATCGGGGAACACCGGGCTCGTTGGCGGGCAAATCCCGTTTGAAAGCGGGACAGAGATCGTGCTGTCGCTCGACCGAATGACGGCGATCCGCGCTGTGGATGCGGATGGGTACACGCTGACAGCAGAGGCGGGCGTGACGCTGGCCGCGGTGCAGGAGGCGGCACGGGCGGCGGGGCTCATGTTTGCTTTGTCGATGGCGTCGGAGGGGAGCGCGTGTCTGGGCGGGGCGCTGGCGACGAACGCGGGCGGGCTTTCTGTGCTGGCGCATGGGACCGCGCGGGCACAGGTGCTCGGCATCGAGGCCGTTCTGGCGGATGGGCGCGTATTCGGTAGCTTGTCGAGCCTGAAGAAAGACAACACGGGTTATGATCTGCGCGATCTTCTGATCGGGTCGGAGGGCACCCTCGGCATTATCACTGCAGCGACCGTGCGGCTGGTGGCGGCACCTAAGGATGTGGCGACGGCTTTCGCCGCTCTGCCGTCGATGGATGCGCTCGTGCCGCTGTTTCGTTTGGCGCAGGAGCAAGCGGGACCGGGGTTGACGGCGTTCGAGTTCATGTCGGCGCGGGCGATGGAGTTCGTTGCCAAGCATGGACAGGTGTCGGTGCCGCTCGGCGACGCATATGGGCCGTGTTCGGTGCTGCTGGAGATTTCGACGGCCGAGGCGGACCGGGCGCAACCGTTGATCGAGGCGATGCTGGCGGAGGCACTCGATCGCGGGTTGATGACAGATGCGCGGATTGCCGCGTCAGCCGCACAGCAGGCGGCGATGTGGCGGCTCAGGGAACAGATGTCGGACGTGCAGAAGCACGAGGGCGGGTCAATCAAGCACGATGTGTCGCTGCCGGTGGCGCGGGTGCCGGAGTTCCTGGAGCGGGCGGCGGCGATCGTGGAGCGGGTGTGTCCGGGCGCGCGGGCGGTGCCGTTCGGGCATCTGGGCGATGGCAACGTGCACTACAACGTCTCGCAGCCGGTGGGCGCGGACAAGGCGGCGTTTCTGGCGGTGTGGGAGCCGATGTCGGAGGCCATTCACGAGCTGGTCGCTGCCATGGATGGATCGATTTCGGCGGAGCATGGCATCGGGCGGATGAAGCGGGAGGCGTTGCGGCGCTTCAAGGATCCGGTGGCGCTCGACATGATGTGCGCGATCAAGAGCGCGCTTGATCCCTACGGAATTCTCAACCCGGGCAAGGTGCTGTGAAGCGCTACCAGACGCCGCGCGAGAGGCCGGTGGCGAGATAGCCCCACAGTGTCGGCGGGAAATACTGGCGCGAGGGAAGATCGACGGCGCGCGGCACGAGGCGGCCCGCTTTGGCGTCTTCGATTGCGCGTGCGAAGAGCGGGATCGCGTGGGCCGCCTGCAGGTGCTGATAGCTGGCGATCGTGTCTTCGGGCGCGAACGTGACTCGCGTTTGGTAGAGCACCGAACCGGTATCGACGCCTTCGTCGACGAGATGAATCGTGACGCCGGCATTTTCGGCGTCGCCTTCGGCAAGTGCCCAATAGCCCGGATGCTGGCCGCGATACTTCGGGTTGATGCCGGCGTGGTAGTTGATGAAGGAAGCGGCGACGGATGCGAGGGTGGCGGGCTGCAAAATGCGCGTGCCATAGACGCCAACGACGGCGGGGTTCAATCGCGCAAGGAGCGCGCGGCATTCGGGGGAATTCACCGACTGCACGCGGTGGAGGGTGAGCGCGGACGGTGGCGTGGGATCGAGGCCGTGCTGCTGCCAGATGGCGGCGAGGCGGGCGGCGTTGGGCCAGAGTACGCGTTGGGCGAGGCCGAAGCCGACTTGGCCCAGAGCCGTGCCCCAGCCCTGGAGGCGGGCCCGGCGGCGAATGACCTGGCCTTTGGTTTCCGGGCTCTCTTCAATAATCGTGATGGGGCCGAGGCGGGCCGCAAGGCCGTTGGCAACGATGTTGGCGAGCGTGCCACCGGCAGTCAGCAGGACGATGGGACGGGGATCATTTGGTGCAGACATGAAACGCCTCGCGCGTCAGAACGGAACGCCCGGGCGGCGGCCCGGATGGTTTGACGACTGGTTTGGCGTCTCGGCAGCAAGCGGCGTGCCAGCGTTAGCGAATTAAGTTAACGGCGGCTGGTTTTGACCGACTTCAATTCCTCGGCGATGCGGTGCGACTGGGACGGCCAGCTGGCGGCCACCCAATCGTCGGTGCCGAAGAGCCAATACCAGAAGCGGTTGCGCCGGTAATACCGCTCGATGGTGACACGGTGCATGTTTTCGACCGTGCCATGCAGCCCTTCGACTGCGCCACCGATGCGCTGCGTCTCGCCCTCGATAATGGAGAAGCGCGGACCCAATGAGTCAACGCCGCTCGTGAGGCTGGCGGCGGTGACGGCGAAGTTTTCCCGGAAGGCGCCGACATCGTCGCGCAACGCAGTCAGCGCTTCGCGGGTGTCGTTGCGCGTCTGCTCGATGTTGCCGGCAAGCGTGTGCTGGTTGGCGTTGAGCTTGACGATGGCGTCGGAGACTTCGGCCAGATCTTCGCGGGCGGCGGTTTGGCCTTCGATGACTTTTTGCAGCGTGTCCGCGACGAGGCGCTCGACGGCGGCGATGCGGTCGGCCAGGGCGCGCAAGGTTTCACCGGTTTCGGCGTGGCGCGCGTCAACGGAGGATCGAACTTCGGAGAAGCGGTCGTTGAAGGGGAAAATAGATTTCAAGATCTCGGCGCGGTGCGCACCGACCATTTGCGCCAACTGCCCGACTTCGCCACGTAGCGCTGCACCGGTCTCGGCAGCGCGCGTGCGCTCGCCGGCCAGCGTCGTTTCAAGCCGGTCGATACGTTCCAAAAAATTGCCGATGATTTTATCGCCGTCACGCGACAGGACGGCTTCCTCGATGATCTCGAGGCGGTTGTTCAGCGGCGTGAGGTCGAATTGCTGCGGGGCGCGGGCGCGGATATCGTTTTCAATCGACGCCAATGCGAGGGAGAATTGTTCAAAGCCGGCGGTGACGGAGCGCTCAATCGTGGCGACCCGGTCGGCGATGGGGCTGATGTCCACGGGCGAGGCGCGCAGGCCAGTGACTTCGCGCTGAAGATCTCCGATGAGGCCGGTGAACGTCTTGCGCTCGCTGCCCAGATCGGCGCTAAGCGCGCGCATCATCTGCTCAAGTGCATCGAGGCGGGAGTTCTGCACGGTATCGACGCCGCCATTGCCAAAGTCGCCGCGGGGCGGGCGTGGAGCCTCACGCGGCGCGTAAGTCGCGGAGGTATATTGCGGTTGTGGCGGTGTGGGTGCCGGCTGCGGCTCGGGTTGCGACGTGACGTATCGCGCGTTGTAGCCAGAACGCTGCGTACGCGAGTAGGACCCGCCGTTCGTGGACGCGGCGAAGCGTTGGTCGATGCGTGCGAGCAGACCGAGACCGGGAAGGTCGGGTTCGACATCGAGCATCAAATGCAGGAGATCGTCGACGCTTGCGGGTGCATTACGGCGCGAGGCGATGAGGCTGGCGGCGCGGAGGACATGCTCCAATTCCTCGGAGTGGCGGGGACCGGCTTCGCCTGCCGGGAGCCCGACGGGAAGTTCACTGGCGATTGCCGTTGCACTTTCACGGCGCAGGGCGGACACGCGAATACCGCGGATTTCAAGAACCTCGGCGGCGGTGTCGATGCGTGTCAGGGCATGCAGCAGATGCTCGAGCCGGACTTCGGCGGCGCGATGGGCGAGGGCGACATCAAAGGCGTGGTTCACACAGGCGAGGACGACTTCGTCGACCCAGATGGGGCCGGGCGTGTAGGCTCCGCGTGATCGCGTTTCATAGGTCGGGACGGGTGCCGGTTCGGGAACCGATGCGCTCCAGGTGCGCGGGGTGCGCAGGTCCAAGTCTCCGCCACGATACGCCATACTCGTCACTCCTGGCCGGGACTGGTATTGCCCGCCGCTTTCTAGAATTCAGACCCGGGATGCTGCGATATGATTTTGTCGAGGGCGTGCCGCTGCGCGGGCCTCGCCCTGGCCAGGCCGCCCCCGAGGTCCGGCATCCTTCGACCAAGTTTGAGAATAGTCGGTTCCCGCGGCAATCGCGAGGGGGCGACGCGCGTTCGTCTGATGTTTGGTGAATGACCCGGCTGTCTTGGACTTCAATGGCTTGGAGAAAGGTGTTTACACGTTTCAACAGGGGTGATGGTGCGGCGGCTCATGCGTCAGGGGCGCTGTGGAGGGCGGGGCCCTCGTTGCGCGGGTTGTTGAGGCTCCGGCTGACGTCGACCACCTCTAAAAGGTCACGAGGGGCCGGAGCCAGAAGGCTTTCGGCGAACTTGGAGGTTCCGGAGGTGCAGTCCAGCCAGGCGTCGAAATGGTCCGGGGCGATGATCACGGGCATACGGTCGTGGTACGGCTCCATGGTGGCGTTGGCCGACGTCGTCAGGATGGCCATGGTTTCTAGTTCGCTTCCGTCGGCACCGACCCAATGTTCAGCTAGGCCAGCCAACGCCATCAGGCCGCCGTCGCGGGGGCGGAACAGGTGGGGCTGTTTTGCGCCGGGTTTGCCGGTCCATTCATAAAAGCCGGTCGCGGGGACCAGGCAGCGGCGATGGCGCATGGCGCCGCGAAAAGAGGGTTTTTCGGCGGCGGTTTCGGAGCGGGCATTGATGAGCGTGGTGAAGTCGCGGGGATCCTTCACCCATGACGGGATGAGCCCCCAGCGCACCAGATATTGTTCGCGTTCGCCCGATAGCGTGCGCCGGACGATGAGGACGGGCTGGGTGGGGGCGATGTTGTAGCGGGCGGGAAACTCAAGGCCGTTGCCGGTAGCAAAATAGGCGCGAACTGCTTCAGGAGGCGCGGTCAGGCTATATCTCGAGCACATGTGGCCTCACATTTCGTCTTAAGCAGCGGGCCATCTTCAGCAGCGGCCGAGTGCAAAGGCTGGCGAGAGCCGCGTGTGGCGGCAGAGAATCGATGCTACAACCGCCAGTGCCACGACGGCGCCATAACCGGGCCCGACATCATGGCGATGGCCTGAAGATAGCGGCCGCCAACGGAACCGGCAATGTCTGCAACCCCGGCACACTTGAGACGAGCGATGCGCGTGCATACTGCTGCTATGGCGGTCGGGTGTCTTTTAATGGCGGCGCCTGCGGCCCATGCGCAGGATGCTAAACCCTATGACGAGCAGCTTATGCGCTTGTCGGAAATTCTGGGCGCTGTGCACTACTTGCGCGAATTGTGCTTGGCCAATGACGGTCAACGGTGGCGCGATCACATGCGCACACTGATCGACGCCGAGACAGCGAGCGCGCAGCGGAAGGCGCGCATCACGCGCAGCTTTAATCAAGGTTATCGCAGTTATAGCCGCACCTACACGACCTGCACGCCTTCGGCGCAGACAGCTATTGAACGGTTCATGATCGAAGCTGTCGAGTTGACGGACGCGCTCGTCGAAAAGGCGCCGTAAGGGTTCGCTCACCTTAGCGATTTACCCTGAATTGCTGCTACAGCCCCGGGGGGATCGCGTCCGTGTTAAGCGCAGACATGAGTGAAGTTATTGGCACTGGGGGCAGTGTCCGATGTCTAAGGGTGGGAGAGGACGCATGAACCCGGAAGCACGCGAACTGGCTGAGAGCGACGACCACAGCTTCAAGGCGCTTGGACTGATCCTGGCTGCTTGGGATGAGGGAACCGAGAGCGGCGTGACGTCGGAGCAAATGGCTTATGCGGCGCTGTTCGCGGCTCTGACCGATCTAGTGTCGCTTTACGGCGAAGATGCCGTCGTCGAATTGGCGCGCGGACTGGAACGGCGCTTGATGCAGGGTGAGTTCACGCTCGGCCGGGTGGTTCAGTAGCGTAAAGCGAAGGGTGCGGCGGTTTTAGTGACCCCAGCCCAATCCGCCCTTGATCGCCATTTCTCCTATGAGCACGGCCCCGAATAAAATCAGCGCGATGCCGGCGTAGCGGTTGATCGTCTGCAGACGATTGGCATCGACAAGGTGCCGAAAGCGGCTGATCAGGTTCGATAGGAAAATCCACCACGCGAGACTTCCAGCCATGATGGCGGCCACCATCAATAGGGCGTCGATCGTTGTGTGGACTTCCACGAATGTCGAAACGCCGCCGAAGATCGCAAACAGGCCAAGCACCGCACCGGGATTGGTGATGGTGAGGAAAAAGGTTTGCGGAATGTCCCAGACAAAGTCGCGCAACGATGTCTTCTCTGGATCGAAGTGCGCTTCGGCTTCTATCGGCGGTACGGTGAGGTAGAGCTTGATGCCGAAGGCGGCTAGCGCCAAGCCGCCGACGATTTGGATGGCGGTGCGGTGATACTCAATGGCGCCAGAAATCGCGCCGACGCCCAGCGCGGCAAAGAGTGCGATGGTTCCATCGCCCAGAACCGCGCCGATGCCAGCGGCCAGACCACCGAAAAATCCCCGTTCGATCGCGCGCTGAATGCACAGGACGTTCACCGGCCCTACAGGCGCTGCGACAAGAACACCGATAATCAAACCAATCGGGATGATGAGGGGATTTGGGATGAAATCCATGCGTGTTTGGCCCGTGCGCACCCGGCGCTTCTTTCGTCCGCCCTGACGGCGTCGCTGCAACAACGCCCCGGACGCGGGCAACGTGAAGATCACCATAGGTAGTGAGGCGATCACTCCTTGTCCATGGTCACGGGGCAGCTGGCGCATTCCCGCCGCAGGGAGGCCAGAGGTCGCGGGTGTGCGGAGGACTAGATAGGCAACTGCCTCAACTCACAGCCAAAAAGAGAGGCGCTTGCCCAGTGCTGTTTTCATCTTGCGGCAAATCGTCAAAAATACCTTGTCATCTGAGGGTTCCATCATCCGCTTTACTCTGTTAGGGAGCAAAAAGTGAGTTTCGAAGTCGTGAAGGTGCGCTGCAGTTTCCGACACTTCGTTCCGCTCGTTGCTTGGCTTTCAAGTTGAAGGGTTTTGTTATGAGAGTTCGTCATCTCGCCGCCGTCGCCGGCTTGCTGTTCGCGATGGCTTCGCCCGCATTGGCCGAGATTCCCGGCGCCTATGGCATGTGGGGCGACATGCCCCGCTCGAAGCCCGCAACAAGTGGCGGGTTTGGGATGTTCAAGCCCAATAAGCAGAAGGCGCAGCCGTCGATGGCTGCATTCGGACCCGGCACGATGAAGCCGCAGAAGCCGCCGCAGTTTTCGGGCAAGCCGAAGGCGCTGATGCAGGGTGGCGGCAAGCCGGCGATCGCCGCTCAGGCGCCGCAGGTTGTGTCGTACGGCAAGGGGCACAAGAAGGGTTCGGTCATCGTCGATCAATCGCAGAAGAAGCTCTATTACGTGCTGGGTGACGGCAAAGCGTATGCCTATCCGGTCGCGGTCGGCAAGAAGGGCTTCAAGTGGACGGGCACGCAGAAGGTCTCGGGTGTGAAGGCCTGGCCGGATTGGGTACCGCCGGAAGAAATGCGCCAGCGCAAGCCGCATCTGCCGGTGAAAATGACGGGCGGTATTAACAATCCGCTTGGCGCTAAGGCCATCTATTTGGGAAGCTCACTGTACCGGATCCATGGAACGAACGATTCCAGTTCGATCGGCACGGAAGCATCGTCGGGCTGCATCCGCATGCACAACGGTCACGTGGTGCATCTGGCCAAACTCGTGAAGCAGGGTACGCCGGTGCACGTGGTGCATTGAGCCGGGGCTTTCGCTGTTCGAAATGAAAAAGGCCGCCCGGTGGGCGGCCTTTTTTGTGCCGTCTTGCGAAACGCGTTCAACGAACGAAGTGGTAGAGAAGATCGTGCAGCGGCGAGTGCCAGGGCAGAAGGTTGATGCCCAGTGCCGACTTCACGAGATAGACGCCGGCGGCAGCGGCCAACAGTGATGTCACTGTCAGAAGCGCCGACACCAGCGCACGCGCTTGCGCCAAGACCGCCGAACCGGTCTGGGCGCTCGCATCGTGCAGGCTAGCGAACGTGGTGGTGGGAGTGGCCGTGGAGATCATCATTGCAACCAGTTTGGGAAACTGCGTGTTCAAGGGAGTTACAGAGCTTGTCTGCAAAGCCGGTGCCAACTTCATACCGCCCGGCGGAGACGGCGTTAACCCTCCAAGCCGTCACACATCGTAAAATCGGACCGGTTCACCGAATCCCGATTTGACCAGTTCGCCTTGCCACATCACGCGGCGGCCCCGGACGAACGTGCCGACCGGCCAGCCTATGACGTCCTTGCCGTTGTAGGGCGTCCAGCCGACGCGACTTTCGATCCAATTGTCCCGGATGGTTTCCCGGCGTTTCAAATCAACAATGGTGAGATCAGCGTCCCAGCCGACAGCGATGCGTCCCTTGCCGCGAATGCCGAAAAGGCGCTGCGGGCCGTGGCTTGTCAGATCGACCAAGCGTTGCAGCGACAGCCGGCCGGCGTTCACATGGTCGAGCATGATGGGGACGAGGGTTTGGACGCCGGTCATGCCCGAGTGCGATGCGGGATAGGCGTGGTCTTTTTCTTCGCGGGTATGGGGGGCGTGGTCGGAGCCCAGAACGTCGACGACGCCGTCGGCCAAGGCCTTCCAGATGCGGTCGCGGTGGCGGGCGTCGCGGACGGGCGGGTTCATCTGCACATAGGTGCCAAGTTGCTCGTAGCATTCAGGGGCGGCGAGTGTGAGGTGGTGGGGCGTGACCTCGACGCTGGCCCACTCCTTGTGGTCTTGCAGGAAGTCCATCTCTTCGCCGGTGGAGATGTGCAAGACATGGACGCGGCGGCGATATTTCTCGGCCAGACCGACGAGGCGTTTTGTGGCCATAAGGGCCGCTTCCTCGTCGCGCCAGACAGGATGGGATGAAGGATCGCCGGGGATGCGCAGGTTCATGCGCGCCTTGAGGCGGTCTTCATCCTCCGCGTGAAACGAGGCGCGGCGGGACAGCTTGGCGATAATTTTGTCCAGTGATGTGGCGTCATCGACGAGAAGATTGCCGGTCGAGGAGCCCATGAAGACCTTGATGCCGGCGGAGCCTTCCATGCGCTCCAGATCGGGAATGTGTTCAATGTTCTCGCGCGTGCCGCCGACGAAAAAGGCGAAGTCGCACAGCATGCGGTGGCGGGCGGCGCCGACCTTCGCGGCGAGCGTCGACGCGCAGGTGGTGAGCGGGGCTGTGTTGGGCATCTCGAAGACGGCGGTGACGCCGCCGGCGACTGCGGCGCGGCTGCCTGTTTCGAGATCTTCCTTGTGGGTGAGGCCGGGTTCGCGGAAGTGGACCTGGGTATCGATGACGCCGGGAAGGATATGCAGTCCACGGGCGTCGAGGGTGTCCAACGTCTTGGCGGAGCCCAGTTGGCCCAAGGCGACGATCCGGCCATCGCGGATGCCAATGTCGCGGGCGCCTTCGCCGTCGTGATTGACGACGGTGGCGCCGGAGATGACGAGATCGAGGGGGGCGGTCATGGTTCGTCCAGTTGGTTGAGTGAGCGAAGGCCGGTTCGGGCTTGCAACGGTAGGCGGCCCCGCCTTAGGTACGGGGCGACGCTTAGCAATGCATGGCCCCGATGACGCCTGAGATCAAGATCGCGAAACTCCCTGACCGAGGCGTCGTGGCCGTAGAAGGGCCGGATGCCGGCAAGCTGCTGCAAGGTCTACTGACGAACGATCTGGCGTTACTGGAGGCACAATCGGCGATCCATGCGGGGCTCTTGTCACCGCAGGGGAAGATCCTTTTTGACTTTTTCGTTGTGCGCAGCGCGGGCGCCCTTCTGCTCGACGTGGCCCGTGAAAAAGCGGCCGAGCTCGTGAAGCGGCTGACGCTTTACAAGCTGCGCGCGGCGGTGACCATCACAGACGTGTCGGACAACTATGCCGTGCTGGCTTTGTGGGGCGCGGACGCGTGCTCTTCAGGCGAGACGGCGCGGACGGTCTCATATGCCGACCCACGGCATCGCGATCTGGGGTTGCGAATCCTTGCCGATGCGAATTTCGCGGACGACGTGGCGTCAGCGACCAACGGGATGCCGGCCGATGAGGCGGCGTATCACGCGCACCGGATTGCGCTTGGGATTCCGGAAGGTGGCAAGGACTACGCGTTCGGCGATACGTTTGCGCACGAGGCCCTTTTCGATCAATTGCACGGGGTTTCATTTTCGAAGGGTTGCTACGTCGGTCAGGAAATTGTCTCTCGGATGGAGCACCGGGGCACGGCACGGCGGCGGATTGTGCCCGTGATTGCAACCGGCGGTGCGCTGATTCCTGGGGCTGCGATCATGGCCGGGGATGCGGAGATCGGCCGGGTGGGTTCCGTTGCGGGATCGCGGGGGCTGGCGGCACTGCGGCTCGACCGTGTGGACGAGTTTGCGGCCAAAGGCGTGGCGTTGACCGCAGGGGAGGCAACCGTGACCGTTATCCTACCGCCGTGGGCACACTTTAAACCGATGGCGTCGCAGGCTTAACAGACGGCGCAGCGTTGCAAGGATGCGATCGATGGCGAAAGCTGCACCGGCGATGGAACGCTGTCCGTGGTCCGGGGTGGACCCGCTCTACATTGATTATCACGATCGCGAGTGGGGCGTGCCGCATGCCGACGACCGACGGCTGTTTGAAAAGCTCATTCTGGAGGGTTTTCAGGCGGGGCTGTCGTGGATCACGATCTTGCGCAAGCGCGAGGCTTTCCGGGCGGCATTCCACGGCTTCGATGCGGAACGGATCGCGCGTTATGGCGACAAGGACATCGCGCGATTGATGGCGGATGCGGGCATCGTGCGCAACAGATTGAAGATCGAGGCGACGATCGACAATGCGCGGGCGTATCTTGCGCTTCGGGAAAAGACGACGCTGGCGGCGTTTTTGTGGTCGCAGATGGACGATGGGCCCGTGCTTAATTCCTTCCGCTCGATGAAGGAGGTTCCGGCTGTGACGGCGGAGTCGACGCGGATTTCCAAGGCGCTCAAGAAACAAGGTTTCCGGTTCGTGGGGCCGACGACGATTTATGCCTACATGCAGTCGGTGGGGCTGGTGAACGACCATCTCGTGACCTGTGCGCGGCATGCGGCGTGCGTGCGGCTGCACGATAAATTCCGGCGGCCGACATGAGCGAGGGGCGCAAACCGCAGCGTCCGCGCGCGTGGCAGCGCATGCTGTCGGGACGCAGGCTCGATCTGCTCGATCCATCGCCGGACGACATCGAGATTGCCGATATCGCGCATGGGTTGGCGCGTGTGGCGCGGTGGAATGGACAGACGGTGGGCGAGCATGCCTTTTCCGTTGCCGAACATACACTGACGGTTGAGGCGATTTTTTCCGATCGCGCGCCGGGGTGCAGCAATGCCGAGGCCCTGGCGGCGCTGCTGCATGATGCGCCGGAATATGTCATCGGCGATCTGATCAGCCCGTTCAAGACGGCCATTGGACTTGATTACAAGGCGTTCGAGTTGCGCATTCTGGGGGCCATTCACGAGCGGTTTTGTCTGCCCGCCACATTGCCGCCGCATCTGACCGATGCCATCAAAGCCGCAGATACGATTGCCGCCTACTATGAGGCGACGCGGCTGGCTGGCTTTTCGGAAGCGGAGGCGCGGCTTTACTTCGGCCAACCGGACGGGTTGGGCGCGGCGCTGACCCAGAAACTTGAACGCTTAAGTGCATCGCCGACCGAAGAGGTGGAACGGCTGTTTTTGGGGCGGTTTGAGGCTCTTTACCGGGCCTAGGGCGGCTCGATCGGATCAAAGTGTAGCCAAGCTTGTGCGCGGCCTTGGAATATTCGCTGATCAGTCCCGTTAGCCAACCTAGAGGCAGCGGTTGACACGCATACTGTACGTTCGTTTGGACCGCCGCCACGATCGTCCAACGCTTATAGAGACGGGAGACTGGGCCCATGGTATCGGACGCAAATGTGCGGCGTATCCCGCGCGAGAGCCTCGAGCGACATCACCCGAAAGGGACAGCGATGCGCCAGGAAGCACCGGCCGTTGAAATCGGCCTGAATGCTGCAATCGTCGCCGTGCTCGACAACGAGCCGGTGGTGCTTGTGGTGCGTGAAGACGGCAATGGAGCGCAGGATAGCCTGCCATCAGGGCCATTTTCTCCGCTGAAGCACCGCACGTTCGAGGGTGGCCTCAGGACGTGGGTGTCGGACCAGACCGGCATCGAACTGGGCTATGTCGAACAGCTCTATTCGTTCGGCGATCGCGGGCGGCACGCGCAGCCCGACGATGAGATGCCGCATGTGGTATCGGTCGGCTATCTCGCGCTAACGGACGCCGGGCAGATCGAGGACTCGCAGCGCGGGTCGTGGCGCAGCTGGTATCATTATTTTCCTTGGGAAGACTGGCGGAAAGGCCGGCCGGCCATCCTCGAAGCCGAGATCATTCCGCGGCTACGCGAATGGGCGGAGCGTCCGCAGCAGACCGCTGAACCGGCGCGGCCCATTGCCCGTCAAGACCGGGTGCGCATGTGCTTTGCCATCGATGGAGCTGCATGGGACGAGGAAAAAGTTCTCGACCGGTATGAGCTTCTTTATGAAGCCGGGCTTGTCGAAGAGGCGCGCCGCGATGGCCGCGAGGCGGCGCTCGCGTGGGCTCCGACACCGCGGCTTGGCGCGATGATGCGGTTCGATCACCGGCGCATCCTGGCGACGGCCATCGGGCGGACACGGGCGAAGATCAAGTATCGCCCGGTCATCTTCGAATTGATGCCGCCGGAATTCACGCTGTTTGAATTGCAGCGGACGGTGGAAGCCATTCTCGGGCCGCATCTGCACAAGCAGAACTTCCGCCGGCTGGTGGAAGGGGCAGGCCTCGTAGAGCCGACGGGCGAAATGAAGACGCGCACGGGTGGGCGGCCGGCGAAGCTCTACCGGTTCCGCAAAGAAGTGCTGCTCGAGCGGCCAGCGCCTGGTGTGCGCGTGAAGCCCGGCCGCGTTTGAGGTTTGAGAATTGGCTCCGGCGGCGCTGCTGCCGGAGCTGCCTGCTTTCACATCTGGTTGACGGGCTGGCGCGTAAGCGGAGCTATAGAGTTCGCAGGCCTGTTTGGCGCTCTGCGAATAATTTATGTCACGGCGCGCCATTCCTCTGGAAAAGCAGGCCGCGATCCCTTAAATTAGGCAGTAGAGTGCTCGAATAGAGCATAAGTCGATGCCGCCGGCAAGTGCCGGATATTCTCAGGCCCTACATATGCTCGCATTGAGCATTAAATGGGACTCCGATTTGGAGGTTCAGGTTCATGGTGCAGGTGACCCTTCCGCTGAGCCGTTCAGCCGCCGCGGCGGCCGTGCGTCCCGCCGCGAAGACGGGGCCAGACCACGGCATCGTGTTCACGCCCGCGCTCGAGCGCGAACTGGCGCCGATCTACGACCGCATGAAGCGGGTCGTGACGCCGATGGAGTGGGCGCAGTACGCGCCCTACGTGAAGGCGATCAACGACCTCAAGGCGGAGCGTGGGGCAGTGATCCTGGCGCACAACTACATGACGCCGGAAATTTTCCACGGGGTCTCGGATTTCCGGGGCGACAGCTTGCAACTGGCGCGGGAGGCGGCGAAGGCCAAGGGCGACATCATCGTTCAGGCGGGCGTGCACTTCATGGCTGAGACGTCGAAGTTGCTGTCGCCGAACAAGACTGTCTTGATCCCGGATCTGCGGGCGGGCTGCTCGCTGGCGGCGTCGATCACGGCGGCGGACGTGCGGCTGTTGCGCGAAGCGTATCCCGGCGTGCCGATCGTGACGTATGTGAACACGTCGGCGGCGGTGAAGGCGGAGTGCGACATCACCTGCACATCGTCGAACGCGGTGAAGGTCGTCGAGAGCCTCGGCGCGCCGCGCGTGCTGCTGATTCCGGACGAGTATTTGTCGAAATATGTACAGACGCAGACGGACGTGGAGATCATCGCGTGGCGCGGCCACTGCGAGGTGCACGAGCGCTTTACGGCTGAAGAACTGGAAGCGTACCGGGATGCGAACCCGGGCGTGAAGATCATTGCGCATCCGGAATGCCCGCCGGACGTGATCGGCGTTGCCGATTTCACGGGCTCGACGTCGGGTATGATCAACTGGGTGAAGACGAACAAGCCGCGCAAGGCGCTTCTGGTGACGGAATGCTCGATGGCGTCCAACGTTGCCGACGACGTGCCGGGGGTGGAATTCGTGCGGCCGTGCAATCTCTGCCCGCACATGAAGCGCATCAGCCTGGAGGCGATCTACGAGAGCCTGCGGGACCTAAAGCATGAAGTGACCGTCGATCCGGAGGTGGCCGAGCGCGCGCGCCGGGCCGTCGAGCGGATGGTCAATCTCAATCACTGATCCGATCCTGAAGTCCTGAGCCTCCGGGGTGGAGGCTTGCGAGCGAGGTGGCATTTCATGGCCAAGACCGTCCGGAACGGAAAGTTCAAAGGTTTCGCAAAGCCGAAGACGCCGCTCGGCCCCGGTGACATTGTCATCGTGGGTGCAGGGCTCGCAGGACTGTACACCGCGCTCAAGCTGGCGCCGCTGCCGGTGACGATCGTTGCCGCCGCGCCGCTGGGCGAGGGCGCATCGAGCATGTGGGCGCAGGGCGGAATCGCCGCGGCGGTGGGTGAGGGCGACACGGCTGAAGCGCATGCGCACGACACGAAAGTGGCGGGTGCCGGCATCGTCGATGAGGATGTTGCCCAGACGGTGGCGGAAGAGGCGGGCGACCGCGTGCGCGATTTGCTGCGCTACGGCGTACCGTTCGACCGTGATCTGGAAGGGCATTTCGTCCTCTCGCGTGAGGCTGCGCATTCGGCCAAGCGCATTGTGCGTGTCTCGGGCGACCGGGCCGGCGCGGCCATCATGCAGGCGCTCATTGCCGCCGCGAGGGCGACGCCGTCTATCCGCGTGATCACGGGGCATGAAGCGGAAGATCTTGTCATCGAGAACGGCCGCGTGGTCGGCGTGCGATTGGCGCGGGGCGATACGCGCGGACAGGGGACGTATGAATTGATCCCGGCGAGTGCCGTGGTGTTGGCAACCGGCGGCGTCGGTGGGCTTTATGCAGTGACGACGAACCCTGCGTATGCGCGCGGGGAAGCGATCGCTTTTGCGGCGCGGGCAGGCGCAGTGATCGCCGATCCGGAATTCGTGCAGTTCCACCCCACCGCCATCGACATTGGCGCCGATCCGGCGCCTCTTGCTACCGAGGCCCTGCGTGGCGAGGGCGCGTTGCTCGTCAACAAGGCGGGCGAGCGGTTTATGCTGCGGCATCACCCCGATGCTGAGCTGGCGCCGCGCGATATCGTGGCACGCGGCGTGTTTGAAGAGATCGTGGCCGGGCGCGGCGCGTTTCTCGACTGCCGCGCGGCGGTTGGCGCGCGGTTCGAGGCGGCGTATCCGACGGTCTATGCGCACTGTAGGGCGGCGGGGATCGATCCCGTCACCGACCTCATTCCGGTGGCGCCGGCGGCCCATTATCACATGGGCGGCATTGCAACCGACATGCGTGGGCGTTCGAGTGTGGAAGGTTTGTGGGCGGCGGGCGAGGTTGCCTCGACGGGGCTGCACGGCGCGAACCGATTGGCATCCAACTCGCTGTTGGAGGCGATCGTGCTCGGCGGGCGCGTGGCGGAAGATATCGGATCGCTGGTGACCGCGACGAGCGCTTTGCCGGTGGCCGAGTTGCGTCTGGTGAAGGGCGGCAAGGTCGTCGACATGCGGCTTCGGGCCGAGGCCATGCGGCGGATCCGGCGGATCATGAGCGAGGATGTCGGCGTGGTGCGTGAGGCGAAGGGCCTGCGTCATGCTTTGGTGGAATTGCGCGAGATTGCGGCTGAGGCTGCGGGCGATGCCGTAGTTGCCAACATGGCTTTGACGGCTCGTTTGATCGCGGCGGCCGCGTTGGCACGCAAGGAGAGCCGGGGCGGTCATTTCCGCAGCGACTTTCCGAATGCGGAAGCACGGCTGCAGAAGCGGACGTTCGTGACGCTCGAAGACTTGAAGCTGATCGAAGCGTCGCTGAAGCCGCGGACCAAGCGCGTCGCGCTGGAGTTGACGCTGTGAGCCTTCCGCGATTGCCGAAGGCGCTCGTGCAGCGGGCCGTGACGGATGCGCTTGCCGAGGATCTCGGGCTTGCCGGCGATCTGACGACGGATGCGACAGTGGCGGCGGATGCCGAGGCGGATGCGGTGATCGCGTCGCGTCAGGTCGGTGTGATTGCCGGACTTGATCTGGCGGAGGCGGCGTTCGCGGCCATGGATGCGGGCGTACGGTTTGAGCGGATCTGCGCGGATGGCGCGCGCGTGGGCCCTGGCGACGTGGTCGCGCGGATTACTGGGAATGCGCGCGCGATCCTGACCGGGGAGCGGGTGGCGCTCAACTATCTGGGGCGGCTTTCGGGCATTGCGTCTCTGACACGGCGGTATGTCGATGCGATCGAAGGGACGAAGGCCGCCATTGCCGATACGCGGAAGACGACGCCGGGACTGCGTGCGTTCGAAAAATATGCGGTGCGCTGCGGTGGCGGACAGAACCATCGCACGGGACTCTTCGATGCAATCCTGATCAAGGACAATCACATCGTCGCGGCGGGCGGTGTGGAGGCGGCGATCGCGCGGGCGCGGGCGTACGCGGGGCACATGGTCAAGATTGAAGTGGAAGTCGACACGCTGGAACAACTGGCGCTGGTCTTGAACCACAAGGTGGATGCGGTTCTGCTCGATAACATGGCGCCTGAAACATTGCGGGCGGCGGTTCGGCAGGTGGGCGGACGGGCTCTGACGGAGGCGTCGGGCGGGGTGAACCTGACGACTGTGCGCGCGATTGCGGAGACGGGCGTCGACCTGATTTCCGTCGGCGCGCTGACGCATTCGGCTCCGGTTCTCGATCTCGGCCTTGATTTTAAAGGATAAGCAGCCGCCCCATTAACAGAGGTGGCTATGGCTGCTTGCTTTTGCCGCAATCATCACCCAAGTGCATGGCAGCCAGCGCGGCCGGCAAGGACCCGCGCCGTACGGGCGAACGAGGAGATCATGACCTATATCGTCATTTGGGGCTTGGTTGCGATCACGTCGGCGATCGTTGGCGGCGTACTCGCGGCGATGAAGAACCGCGACTACTCCTCATGGGCGGCGTGGTGCTTTGTTTTCCCGCCATTTGTGATTGCCATTCTCCTGACGCCAAAGAATACCGGTCCGCTACCGGCCCGCCGCCGCCTGGGCGATGACGGCGATCCCGACCGCAGCATGCTGTGAGCCGTGCGTTTCAGCTTGCTCCCTTGCGGCGCGCGGTGATGGCGGCCCGGGCTGCCGCTAGCCTTGCAATTGGCACGCGGAACGGCGAACAGGACACATAGTCGAGGCCGAGTTCGTGGAAGAAGGCGACGGATGTTGCGTCGCCGCCATGTTCGCCGCATATGCCGATTTTAAGGCCGGCGCGACCGGCGCGTCCGCCTGCGATGCCGATGCGGATCAATTCACCGACGCCGCCTTCATCAATCGAGACGAAGGGGTCGCGTTCGAAGATGCCTTTGCCCGCATAATTGGCGAGGATCGGAGCGGCATCGTCGCGCGAAAGTCCGAGCGTGGTTTGGGTGAGATCATTCGTGCCGAATGAGAAGAACTCCGCGCCGCCCGGTCCTTCGCTCAATTCCCGTCCGCGCAACGCGGCGCGCGGCAATTCGATCATGGTGCCGATCTGGTATGTCAAACGCTGTCCCGTTTCCGCTTCGATCTTGGCGGCAGTTGCACGTATCACGTCGGCCAAGATGTCGAACTCGCGGCGATAGGCGACAAGGGGGATCATGATCTCGGGTTTGACCGCGTGCCCCATCGCCTTACCGGCTTCGATGGCAGCTTCGAAGATGGCGCGGGCCTGCATCTCGGTGATTTCGGGATAGCGGATTGCAAGACGGCAGCCCCTGAAGCCCAGCATCGGGTTAAATTCGGAAAGTTCAGAGACACGGGTCTTGAGGCGCTCAAGCGTGATGCCAAGCGCCTCGGCGATGGGCGCGAGTTCGGCTTCATGCCGGGGTAGAAATTCATGCAGAGGCGGATCGAGCAAGCGGATGGTGACGGGTGCTCCATCCATGATGCGAAAGAGTTCGGCAAAGTCGGAGCGCTGCATGGGCAGGATTTTTGCCAGCGCCGCGCGGCGGCCTTTTTCGTCGCTGGCGCAGATCATTTCGCGCATGGCGAGGATGCGGGAGGCATCGAAGAACATGTGTTCGGTGCGACAGAGACCGATACCTTCGGCCCCGAGTTTTTTGGCCTGCACCGCATCGCGCGGCGTATCGGCGTTGGCACGGACTTTAAGTCCGCGGAAGGTATCGGCCCAGGCGATGAGCGTTGCGAAATCAGCGGAGAGTTCGGGCTGTTTCATCGGGACCGCGCCGGCGAGGACTTCGCCGGTGGTGCCGTCGATGGTGATAGTGTCGCCACGCTTGAGGGTTCGGCTGGCGGTGCGGACGGTGCCTTGGGCAAGGTCGATGCGGATGCCGCCGGCGCCGGAAATGCAGGGCAGCCCCATGCTGCGGGCGACGACGGCTGCGTGACTGGTCAGGCCGCCGCGTTGTGTCAACACGCCGACGGCGGCGCTCATGCCGTTGATGTCTTCGGCGCTTGTCTCGACGCGCACGAGGATGACGTGGCGGCCCTGCGCTCGCATCACCTCGGCCTCTTCGGACGTGAGGACGATTTCGCCGGTGGCCGCACCGGGGGAAGCGGGAAGACCGCGAGCGATGAGATCCTTGGCGGCGCCCGGCTCGATGCGCGGATGGAGGAGATGAGAGAGCGCCTGCGGCTCCACCATCATGACTGCTTCGTCGCGCGAAATGATTTCTTCTTCGACGAGGTCGACGGCGATCTTGAGGGCGGCTTCGGCGGAGCGCTTGCCGGAGCGGGTCTGGAGCATCCAGACTTTACCTTCCTGGATCGTGAATTCCACATCCTGCATATCGCGGTAGTGGGCTTCGAGGCGGGCGAAGATGTCCTTCAACTCGGCGAAGGCGCCGGGCATGACGGTTTCGAGAGAGGCTTCTTTCGCCTTCATCTCGGCGCGCGCTTTTTCAGTGAGCCGCAGCGGCGTGCGCGTGCCGGCGACAATGTCTTCGCCTTGGGCGTTGGGGAGATATTCGCCGTAGATTTCGTTGGCGCCGGTCGCGGGATTGCGCGTGAAGGCGACGCCAGTTGCCGATGTCTCGCCGCGGTTGCCGAACACCATCGCCTGGACCGTGACGGCGGTGCCCATATCTTCGGAGATGGCATGGAGGCGGCGGTAACTGTCGGCGCGCTCGTTGCGCCAAGAGCGCAGGACCGCATTGATCGCGCCCCAGAGTTGCTCGTTCGTATCCTGCGGGAAGTCGCGGCCGATTTCGGAGCGGATGGCGTCCTGGTAGCGGGCGATGACATCGCGCCACTGGGCGGCGGTGAGTTCGGTGTCGGAGGCGAGCGCGTTCAAGTTTTTGAAGTTATCCAGAAGGTCGGCGAACAGGCCGTGATCGACGCCGAGGACGACATCGCCGTACATCTCGATAAAGCGGCGGTAGCTGTCGTAGGCGAAGCGCTCGTCGCCTGAAGCGCGGGCGAGGCCGGCGACTGTTTCATCGTTGAGGCCGAGATTGAGGATCGTATCCATCATTCCAGGCATGGAGATCGCCGCGCCCGAGCGGACCGCCAAGAGAAGTGGATTTTTCGGATCACCGAACGCGGCGCCGGTGGCTTGACCCATGGCTGCGACGGCATCTCGAACGTCGCTTTCGAGGCCATCGGGCAGGGCTTCGCCGTTGGCGAAGAAATGACGGCAGACACGGGTGGAGATCGTGAAGCCGGGCGGCACTGGTAGGCCGAGGCGGGACATCTCGGCCAAATTGGCCCCCTTGCCGCCGAGTTCCTCGGTGAGACCTGCGTGGCCATCCGTACGATCGGGGCCGAACCGATAAACCCAAGCTGGCATGGCGTGCTGCTTCCGGTCGCGCTCTCAGCACCCCGTCACTTGGGCGCCGGGCATTCGTCGCGACCCCAGGGCGTCGCGACATCGCCTCATGAAGCTGGCATAGCAGGTCAAGACGGGGTGCAAAAGCAGCGTTCAGCCGCCTTGTAGGTGCGTCCCGAATTGGTTACGCCATCCCCGACTTTGCCCAACCGCGAGAGGCCCATGAATCCGCATTTGCCCGCTGTTCTTGAGAAGCTGGACCAGAACCGGGAGGCGGGGCTCGCCCGATTGTTCGACCTGTTGCGGATTGACAGCGTTTCGACCGATCCAGCGTTTGCGCCGTCGTGCCGGCGGGCGGCGGAGTGGTGTGCGGCGACGCTGCGGGAGATCGGGTTCGACGCATCGGTGCGGGATACCACGGGGCATCCAATGGTTGTCGGGCACGACCGCAAGACGCGGGCGGCGGGACAGCCGCACCTCCTGTTCTATGGACACTACGACGTGCAGCCGGCCGATCCTCTGGAGTTGTGGACGAGTGGGCCTTTCGAACCGCGTATCGTCGAGGAGCCGGGCAACGGCCGGGTTATCGTCGCGCGGGGCGCGCAGGACAACAAAGGTCAGCTGATGACCTTTTTCGAAGCGGCGCGGGCTTGGAAAGAGGTCGCGGGCGAACTGCCGGTCGCGGTGTCGGTAATGCTCGAGGGCGAGGAGGAGTGCGGGTCGCCGTCGCTGCCGGGGTTCTTGGCGAGTTCGGGCGAGGAATTGAAGGCCGATCTCGTGCTCGTATGCGACACGGGGCAGTGGGACAAGGACACGCCGGCCATAACCACAATGCTGCGCGGTCTGGCCGGGACGGAAGCGATCGTGACCGGTCCGTCGCGCGATCTGCATTCAGGAATGTACGGTGGGCCGGCGATCAATCCGATCCGGGCACTGGCGAAGGCGATTGCTTCGATCCACGACGATGCCGGCCGAATTGCCATCCGAGGGTTTCTGGATGGGATCGTGCCGCTGCCGGAGGCGCAGCGGGCGCAATGGAACGGTCTTTCGGCAACGGCGGAGGGGCCGTTCATGGCCTCGGTGGGGTTGAAGACGCCGGCGGGGGAAAAGGGCTGTTCGGTGATCGAGCAGCTGTGGGCGCGGCCGACGGTGGAGTTCAACGGCATCACGGGCGGGTATCAAGGTGTCGGGTCGAAGACGGTGATCCCGTCGAAGGCTTCGGTGAAGATCACGTGCCGGTTGGTGCCGGGGCAGGATCCCGACCGGTGCTTGGCTTTGTTGCAAGATCATATCCGCGCGCATCTTCCGCCCGATTGCACGGTCGAGTTCATCGGCACGCGGGGCAGCGCTGCGGTGGGCTTCGATACATCATCGCCGGCGGTTCAGGCGGCGGCCAATGCGCTCGAAGCCGAGTGGGGCAAGCCGGCTGTCCTGATGGGGTGCGGCGGATCGATCCCCATCGTGGGGTCGTTCAAGGATGCGCTCGGCATGGATAGCCTGCTGGTCGGCTACGGTCTCGACGACGATCGCATTCACAGCCCCAACGAGAAATACAATTTGACGAGTTTCACCAAGGGCGCACGCAGCTGGGCGCGCATTCTCGCCGCCTTTGCCGAGGGTGGCCGATGAAAGCCTTTCTGGACTCCAGGGGATTGCGCGGCGCGCGAGCCCCGCTAAGGTGCCCGGCCGTCCTTGGAGCTATGATCCCCTTGCGTATGATGCCGTTTCTCACTCGTTTGACGATTGCAATGTTGGTCGCTTGCGCGATCGCACCGGCGGCTCAGGCGCAGTTGCGTTGGGACGACAGCGGCCGCGAGAACCGGCAGGAGCATGTGGCCGGGAAATTCGACTATTACGCGCTCGTTCTGTCGTGGAGCCCGACGCACTGCTCGACGCCGCAGGGCGAAGACGACGACATGCAGTGCAACCGGCGCGACGGCAAGAAGTATGCCTTCGTGCTGCACGGGCTTTGGCCGCAGTATAAGCGCGGATGGCCGCAGGACTGCCGGCTGCAGCGGCGTCCGTTCGTGCCCGACACCGTGATCAATTCCATGCTCGACATCATGCCGAGCCGTGGGCTCGTTATTCACGAGTACCGTAAGCACGGCACATGCTCGGGGCTCGACGTGCAGGGCTACTTCACCTTGTCGCGCCGGCTCTTTAAGGCCATCCGCATTCCGGAAGATTTTACGAACCCATTCGAGACACAGTACGTTTCGCCACGCGAGCTTAGGCGGGCTTTCGCCAAGGCCAATCCCGGACTGCCGGAGGCGGCCATCGCGGTCTCCTGCGCGCGCGGCAACCGGGGGCGGCTCAGGGAAATTCGGATCTGCTTCTCCAAGGACGCCAAGCCGATCGCATGCGGCCCAAACGAGGACGAACGCAAACTGTGTGCGGCGCCGGAGATGGCGGTGCCGCCGGTGCGGTCGATGAAGACCGACGATACCGGGGTCGGGAGCGTGCGGTCGTCGCCCTTGCCGGGTCCGCGCTGAGCGGCGGCGGCGCGCACATGGTGGCTGTCGGGCAGACTTGTGGAGTGAGGCGGTGGGATCGCCCTTCTCCGGCGGGGGCCGCTTGCACCGCTAGGGCCTCGGCCCGCACACTTGCGGCATGATTCGGACTCACCAAGACGCTGATCGCCTGGATGGGGGCGCGAGATCCAGCGCGCTGCACCAGTTGCTCTGGGCGGGCGCAGGGTTCGTTGCAGGCGTTGTCTTTTGGCATGTGATCGGTTTCTGGTCGATTGTCAGCGTTGCTGTGCTTGGGACCGGTCCGCAAGCGCCGGTGCCTGCTGCCGTGGTGTCAGGCCGGACGCATCCGCCACCCGTCGAGACCGGATCGCTGCCGTCACGCGTCGCGCCCTGCACCGCGCTTGCTCTCAACCGGCGGACCGGCGAAACACGTTCTGCAGTGTGCCCGGCGGCCACCTTCCATCATATGAACGGCGGCTTGGGCACAAAGGACGACCGGGCGCTGGTGGTTTCGGACTGGACGACGCAAATGCGTTGAGCCAAAAAGCCGTCCGCATAAGTCCAAATCCCAATAGAAATCAGGGCTTAACCTCGTGTTAGTTATAAGTGTTCAATGATGCCTCATGAGCAGCGGTGGGACGCTGCAATTGGGGAATGACATCATGTTTGAGTTGTTGGCGCGCCTTTTTCGCGTGTTGTGGCGGCAGGACTCCGAGGGCACTAGCGGGACTGCTGTGATCCTCGATTTCCAGGCGGCCGCGGCTATCGCGACGCAAGATGCAGCGGTGCCGGTCGCGGCACCGGTTGTCTTTATCCGCCGTGCGGGTGAGGTTGTTGCCTCAACGGGGGGACACCTCGCGGGGGCTTCTTCGCGGCATCTTTCAGCGCAGCTGCATAGCGTTTCGAGGCTCAATGGGCCTTCGAGCCGGGCGCGCAATGGTTCTGCTGTTGCACGGGTCCATAAGCCCAAACCGATGCTGGCTCCGGCGGCGTTGAAGCGGACGCCGGCCGTGCGACCCGGCGTGGTCATCGGGCGGCTTTCACCGGCCCAAAAACGGACGAGCGCATCGATCGTCGATCTGGCCGAGGTCCGGGCCGATGTGCGGCGGGCCAAGCTGGTCGAAAGCGTCGATCAAGAGATCGTGGCGCTGTTCAATTGAGTTGTTGGGGGCTGACTTCGGTCCCGGCGGTATCGCCGCATTCGCTTTCAGACTTTGAGTTCAAGCTGACTTTTTGAGTCGTTCGACGCGCCACCTGAGAGGTGCGCGGGCAATCACCCCCATGCCTTCGGGGCTGGACTTCGGGCCGAGTTTGGTGGGGTCCAGGCTCCACTTGCGCGCCACCTGCATGACGTGATCTTCCGTCGGATGCAGGATCAATGGGCCGCCAGCATCGCCGCGGCGATCGCGTACACCGCGCAATTCGAAGAGCTTGAGGCCAAGGGCGCGCTCTTCTTTGGTGGTTTTTCCTTTGCTCCAAATGATGCCTTCGTCGCCAATCGCGAAAGCGCGGACGAGGCGGCCATCGATGAGGCGCGCCCAGGCGAAGAGATCCACCGGCGGGAAGGCGATGAAGAATTGCACCTCGACGAAACGGCCGCCGAGGTCGACGAGCAGAGGTGTGGCCTTGTCGGCAAAGGAGCGGCCCATCGGCTGGGGGAGCGGTAGGCCGACGACGAAGGTCCAGCCGTTGACGGGAGGAGAGACGAACACGTGGTTCTGGCCGAGGCGGGCGTCATAGACGGTGCCGAGACCGGAATTCCAATTGCAGGGTTGGGGGGTATCGAGCCCAAGCGCTTCGACGACGGCGGCCGTATCGCGGGTGCGGATGGCGAGCCACGCCATCTGGTAGCCAAAGGCTAAGGGCTTGTCGGGGGTTGCCGGATAGACGACGCGGCCGTGGCCGATGCGTGGGGCCAGTTTTAAGGCCGCCACGGCAACGGTCGCGATCACCATGATGAGGATTGTGAGAATCACCTGTGCCCCCGCTTGGAGCGAGTTAACGGAGGGCCGTGGGCCGGATCAAGACGGGTGGGTAATTTTTGGAAGGGCAAACGAGACCAGCTGCCGACCGGTCCGGGCTGCGGGGGCATGTCCGGAACGATGGCGGCTGGCCTCTAAATGCTCCCGATCCCATCCGCGAGAGGGCGTGCAGCGTGGGATCGTCCGGCCAAGGACCGGCCCTGTTTATGTAGAAAACCTGTGCAACGCCTGATTGACGGGCAGATGACGGATGCATGACGCGGAGAAAGGGCTGGCGCGTTCCTTAGGGCACTCGATTTCACCGCAAAGATCCCTATCTCTGGCGCGATCAATCACGCCTTCTCAACAATGGACAGAGAACCCTATGGCACCTTCTTCTTCCGTCCCCGGAATTGGCCGCCGCTCCACCGCGAGCCGCGGCGGTGCGGACGAGGTCGATTTTGAAATCAAGGGGCACGAGATGCAATTCGTCGAGGTCGAGTTGGACCCCGGTGAAAGCGCGGTCGCGGAAGCCGGATCGATGATGTTCAAGGACGCGAGCGTCCACATGGACACCATCTTCGGCGATGGCTCGCAGGCCAGTAAAGGTTTCGGCTCCAAGCTTTGGAGCGCCGGGAAGCGATTATTGACGGGCGAAAGCCTGTTCATGACCGCGTTTACGCATCAGGGGCAGGGTAAGGCGCGCGTTGCGTTCGCGGCGCCGTATCCCGGCAGCATCCAGGCGTTTCATCTGGGCGAGATGGGCGGCGCGCTGGTGGCGCAGAAGGACAGCTTTCTGGCGGCGGCCAAGGGCGTGACGGTCGGCATCCACTTTCAGAAGCGGATCATGACCGGGCTGTTCGGCGGTGAAGGCTTCATCATGCAGAAGCTCGAAGGCGACGGCTGGGCGTTCGTGCACTTTGGCGGCGCGATCGTGGAGCGGACGCTGGCGCCAGGCGAAGTGCTGCACGTGGACACGGGTTGCGTGGCGGCTATGACGCCCGACGTGGACTTCGACATCGTGCGGGCGGGATCGGTGAAGTCGATGATCTTCGGTGGCGAGGGTGTGTTCTTTGCCGAGATCAAAGGCCCGGGGAAGGTGTGGCTGCAGAGCCTTCCATTCTCGCGGTTGGCTGGGCGCATTTTGGCCAATTCGAGCCCGGTGGCGGGCGGGCATGGCGAGGGATCGGTGCTGGGTGGGCTCGGCGGCATTTTTTCGATGGGGATAATAGTTCTTGAAACACTGGGGTCTCAGACAATGGGGTCAGACCCCTGAGAAGGGGTCTGACCCCGAAAAGTCACCCCAACCCCAAAAACAAAAACGGGACCCGCGAGGGTCCCTTTTCCGTTTGAGGCATGTGCGCCGGATTAGGGCAGCGTAACCTTGGCCGAGAACACGAAGCGCTCGTCGGAAAGGCCCGTATAGAAGTCGCCAGGGATTTGATCGTAGTCGGTGTCCCAGTAGCGGAAGTCCATCGTAAACTTTTCAACACCGACGGACAAACCGACGTTCCAGTACATGTAAGCGTCATTGGCACCAGGTGCGACGGCAAACCAACCCTGGCTGTCCGTATCCTCGGTGTAACCGATGAGACCGCTGAGCGTCGGGCTGAAGATGCCGACCTGAGGCAGCGTATAAGCAAGTGTACCTTCGATCGAGTAGACCTCAGGTGCGTTCGACTGATCAGGCTGGTACCAGAAGGTCACGCCGCCGGACAGGTTCTTGACGATCTCCATAGACGCGCCAGCTTTCAACTCGATGTAATCGAGATCGGCTTCGTCAGCGGGATAAAGATAATAAACAGCGCCGAAATCGAAGGTGACCGGCCCAAGAACCGGCTTCACGCCTGCGTAGAGGTCGAGTTCCCAAGGTTCATAGGCGCCGTTGTCAATGTTCGATGCCCATGCACCGGCGTAGAAGATGCCGTAGCTCATATCGATCGAGCCCTGAGCGGCCGGATCTTCGTTCGACAAAGACAGACCGCGGAAAATGTAATCCGAGGTCGCGCCGAGCGTCACCGACCAGCTGAATTCGCGATCTTCAGCAGCGGCCGGAGCGGCCGACGCGGCGAAGGCGAGGGTGGCTACGCTCGCGGCTCCGAGAAGTGTTTTCTTGATGGTCATGCTTAAAACCCCCGTCCATTGTCTCTGCACCGGCCCCGCGTGTCCCACCCGCAACCAAGTGGTCGCAACTGAATCGGCGCCTGCTGGAGATCAGAAAAACAGGAAAACGACCTACATCACAAGCAGAGTCAGCCGTTTGGCATTGGGTTCGAGTCACGGTGTCACTGATCAGCAACTGCCTACGGTTATTGGTCAAATGGATGCCAGGAAACGCATCTTTTTTGATCAGGGCTCCTGGTCCGTCCGGTCGCACCTGATCGGTTTTCCGGCATCAAGGCACGCTGCAGTGCAAACTGCCAGGTCATCTTGAGGGGCCTCTTTTGGCGTATAAGGGGTGCTGACGCACTTCAGGCTGCCATTTCCACAGCTGCTCCACCGATTCACCCACTCACTCGATAGGCTTCCCGCATGTCCACGGCCCCCGCCCGCCCTGTCGTTCTCATCACCGGTGCCGCGCGCCGGATAGGACGGGCGATCGCTCTCGATATGGCGGGGCGGGGCTACGATGTTGCGATCCATTTCCGTCAATCGCGGGATGCGGCTGAAGCTGCGGTGGTCGAGATGCGGGGTCTGGGAGCGCGGGCTGTGGCGCTGGCGGGCGACCTTGCCAAGCCGGAAGATGTCGCGCGGCTGGTTCCTGAATGTTGCGCTGCACTCGGTCCGCCCTCGGTCCTGGTCAACAATGCGAGCGAGTTTCAGCCGGACTCGGTCGTCTCGACGACGCTCGAGAGTTGGACGGCCCACCTCGACATCAACCTGCGCGCACCGGTGTTTCTGGCGCAAGATTTGGTGCGGCATCTCCCGGCTGGAACCGACGGAAATATCATCAACATCATCGATCAGCGCGTGTGGAAGCTGACGCCGGAGTTCTTCTCGTACACGCTCTCGAAAGCGGGGCTTTGGACGGCGACGCGGACGCTCGCCCAGGCGCTGGCGCCGCGGGTGCGGGTGAATGCGATCGGACCGGGTCCGGTGTTGAAGAGCATCCACCAAACGGAAGAGGATTTCGCCGCCGAGGTTGCCTCGACGCTTTTGCACCGCGGGCCCTCGACGGCGGAAATCGCGGCCGCCGTGCGCTTCATTCTCGATGCACCGGCGATGACCGGACAGATGATCGCGCTCGACGGCGGGCAGCATCTGACATGGAGCGAGGGTGAGCATAATCCTACTGCGATCAACGCGTTGGCAGATGGCAATTCGTAGCGCAAACCGACTTCGCCACATTTCCTCCGTTCCCTGCCCCAACTGACGCCGCAAATGTCAGCGACGAAGAGGGACTGCCGTGCGGGCCCCCCTCGTTTACCGCTCTTTAAGGTTAAACCTTTAGGAACGGTTAGTTGTGTTGGGTGCCCTTGTCCGGGCGCCGCGTAAAGAACGGAAAAAGCCATGAGAGCCTTCGCCGGAGCGACTTTCGCTGCAGTTGCGTGCCTGCTGTCCCCTGCCCTCTCCTCCCCTGCCGCCGCGGCCGAATTGCCCGGCATCAAAGCGTCCTCATCCAACGCCGTTCCCGAATGCGCCACGCCTGGGCGGCTGATGGCGTTTCTCAAATCGCGCAATTCGAAGCTCGCAGACCGCTATGACGGCATCGCCACCGAATACATGCGCCACGGCGAAGACCTCGGGGTACGCTGGGATTACGCATTCTTCCAGATGATGCTGGAAACCGGCAACCTCACCTACAAAGGCGACGTGAAGGCCGAGCAGAACAACTTCGCCGGACTGGGCGCTACAGGACGCGGAGCGCGCGGAGAATCCTTCGACGACGTTTCGAAGGGTGTGCGGGCTCATTTGCAGCATGTGCTGATGTACGGCGGTGAAAAAATCGAGAACCCAGTCGCAGAGCGCACGCGCAACATCCAAGAATGGGGCGTGCTGACCGACTGGCAGAAGACGATCAAGACGCCGATCACCTACACGCATCTCGCCAAGAAGTGGGCGCCGACCAGCAAGGCCTACACGCGTGATATCGCCGGCATCGCGGATGCGTTTTATGAGAGCGTTTGCAAGGATAGCGATGCGCAGCCCGAACTCGTCGCTGAAGCCCGCCAGGGGCGGACCGCGACTGCCGACGCCGCTGTTGCCAAGGTTGCTACCGAACCGGCCATTTCGAAAGCTGATGCGGCTCCGGCTGGCAAGGGTGCAGAGCTTGCTAAGAAGGCCATCGCGGAGGCGCGGGCTTCGTCTGACATTCCCACACGCACGGGCCTCGGCGCCGGCGAATTGGCCAAGGCCGTCGCTGTGACGGCGCCGAAGCAGCCCACGGGTCCATCTCCGAGCGTAAAGATCCTCAATGCAACGCCGGCTGAGACGCCGAGCAACGGTTTGCCGCCCGAAAGCGACACCGCGAAGGTGGCGACTGCGTCGTTCACCGGACAGGCCGCAGCCGCGACTGCCGGTAAAGCCAAGGCGCCGGAAGCTAAGTCAGCATCGTGCCGGGTTTGGACTGCGAGTTACGGCGGTGCCAAGGCCATTATCATCAAGGCATCGGCTTCGGGTGCCACGAATTACACGGTGCTCGACGTGAACGAGGGCGCGGAGAAAAAGGAAGCCGAAGCCTACATCAGCGCTTACGCCAAGGGCGGCGAGATGGTGGGCGAATTTGGTTCGCCGACACAGGCGCTCGACAAGGCCTTCGAACTTTGCCCGGAAGGCTGAGACGCCGGTTTCGGTGTGTGCCACCCCTAGACAAAACTGCGAGAGAGGATTGCCCGAAGTGACGCGCCGTCCTCTCTCTTTTCCTTTAGCGTTGCTCGCTCTGGTTGCGGCTGGAGCCATCTTGGCGCCGGCCGTCGAGGCTGCCAAACCGGCGTTGCCGGAGATCAGAACGTCCGAACAAAACCGTGTTCCACGGTGCGTGACGCCGGACCGGCTGATGGCGTTTTTGAAAACGCGCAATCCGCGCCCCGATCCGCGCTACCGCGACATTGCCCGCTACTACAAGCAGTGGGGCGAGGCGTGGCGCGTGCGATGGGATTACGCCTTCTTTCAGATGGCAATTGAAACCAATTTTCTCACGTACCGTCAGCCGAATGGCAAGATGGGCGACGTCGATCCGCTGCAGTACAATTTTGCCGGTATCGGCACGACAGGGGGTGGGGTTCCCGGCGACCGTTTTCCGGATGTGAAGACGGGCGTGCTGGCCCAGATCCAGCACCTTGTCGCGTACTCGGGCGAGCGGCTCGCCAATCCGGTGGCACCGCGCACGCAATTGAAGCAGGACGACATCATCGAAGCCTCGCTGCGGCTCAACCGGACGGTGCGGTTCTCGGACTTGTCGCGGCGGTGGGCGGTGGATCCCAAGTACGGATCATCGATTGCCTGGGTGGCGGAGCAGTTCCGGCAGCAACAGTGTCCGAACCCGGATGTAGGGCCGCCGGAAGAGGTTGCTGAGAGGCCGGCCAAAAAGCCGCTGTCGCTCAAGATCAAGCCCGTTGAGGCGGTCGCCAGTCGGCGGCCGGAGCCGTTTGCCAGGGCTCCAGCTGTGCGGGGGCCGGGCGCTTGTCTCATCCAGACGGCCTCCTATGGCGGGCGGGCGACCGTTTTGATCCGGCATGAGACCACCCAGCGCACGGAGTATACCGCTTTGACTGTTCTCGACGGGTTCGAGAGCAGCATGACGGATCAATACATTCAGGCGCGTGCGCCTGGGGCTCAGCCCATCGGGTCGTTCCATGATCAGACGGCGGCGCTGGCCAAGGCGCGGGAGCTTTGTCCGCCGGATGCTGTGGAGACCGGGCCCGCGCAAGAGGCCTCGGCGCGCTGACCAGCGTCAGTAGGCATCGTTGGCCTTGATCCTTCGCGGCGCCTTTGGCGTACTGGAAGGGAACCGACCAGAGAGGTTGCTCCCCATGTTGCGCGCGCTCGCATTGAAGGCCTTTTCCATGACCCTGCTTGCTTCAACGGCTGCTGCCGTTTCCGCCGCCGATACGCCGCAGAGCGGAAGCGCCTATGACTTCTCTTTCACGTCGATCGACGGGAAGCCGATGCCACTATCGGATTTCAAAGGCAAAGCCGTGCTGGTTGTGAACACCGCGTCGTTCTGCGGCTTCACGCAGCAATATAAGGGTCTGCAGGCGCTCTACGAAAAATATGAAGCGAAAGGTTTCGTTGTGGTGGGCGTCCCGTCGAACGATTTTGGCGCGCAGGAGCCGGGCTCGGCAACGCAGATCAAGGAGTTCTGTGAAGGTGCATTCGGGATCACCTTTCCGCTGACGGAAAAGGTGCCGGTGACGGGCGCTGCGGCGCATCCGTTCTATCAGTGGGCAGTGGCAACGCTCGGGCCCAAGTCCGCGCCGGGCTGGAACTTTCACAAGTATCTGGTGGGGCGCGATGGGCGGATCGTATCGTCGTTCTATTCGGGCGCGGCGCCGGACTCAAAAGAGGTTGTGGCGGCGGTTGAGCAAGAACTCGCCAAGTCAGCGGACCGCTCCGTCACGCAATAGGCGTTAGCTGCCGCGTGCGGCTGGGAAGAGTTTGTAGCCGAGAACGGCCCATACGAGGCCGGAAGCAAAGCCGACGAGTAGCATGCCGGCTTCACCGCCCAACGCATGGATACTGAACAGTCCGAGGGTGGCTGCGAGCCAGTAGAGCAGGAACCCTGCGAACGCACCGGCGAATGCGGCGACGGGGATCTTCTGCCACTGGTCGGCAGTGCGGCCGAGCAGAAACGCGACCAGGATGGTGGCAGGGTTCAGCACGCCGAGGAGAACCACGGTTTGCGGATCGAACGGGTTGATGTCGATCACGCGCCTTTGCCCCCATTGCCTTCCGACTGCTTGCGCAGGTTTTCTTCCTCGTACTGGATGAACCAGCCGATCATCTGCCGCCAAAGCGCTTCGCACAGATCGGGCGAGACGCCCTTTTCCGTTGCCTGCACGCGGACCTTGTCGATGACTTGCTGAATGCGCCAGGGGACGACGGCGCCTTCGGCGGATTTCAGCTTCAATTGCCAGGCGCGGTCGACATAGCCGAACCGTTCGGCGATGAGGTCGACAAGTTCACGGTCGATCCGGTCAATCTCATCGCGGACCTGGCTCATGTCGGCGCATTCCCAGGGACGTTTCGGATCCATTTTCAGCGCCCCTTTGACGTTGAGAGCCACCACTTTTGCGGCGGCGTGATGCGGCCAGCGGCGTCTTCGATCACTTTACCGGCGCGGAATAGCGTGCCTTCGTCGAAGGGCTTGCCGATGAACTGCAGGCCGAGCGGCGTGCCTTCAGACGAGAGGCCGGCCGGCACCGACATGCCGGGGAGGCCGGCCATGTTCACGGTGACGGTGAAGATATCTTCCAGGTACATGGCGAGCGGGTCGCCGGTTTTTTCCCCGAAGGCGAAGGCGGGCGAGGGCGTCGTGGGCGTGAGGACCACATCGACTTTGTTCCAGGCTTCGTCGAAGTCGCGCTTAATGAGCGTGCGGACTTTCTGGGCCTTCAGGTAATAGGCATCGTAGTAGCCGGCGGAGAGGACGTAGGTTCCGATCAAGACGCGGCGGCGCACTTCCTTGCCGAATCCGGCGGCGCGGGTCTGCGAATACATATCGGTGATGTCTTTGCCAGGGACGCGCAGGCCATAGCGGACGCCATCGTAGCGGGCGAGGTTGGAGGAGGCTTCGGCGGGGGCGACAATGTAGTAGGCGGGGAGCGCATACTTGGTGTGCGGAAGCGAAATTTCGTGAATCGTCGCGCCGGCAGCCTTCAGCCATTCGATGCCCTGCTGCCAGAGGGCTTCGATCTCCTTCGACATGCCCTCGACGCGGTATTCCTTGGGCACGCCGACGCGCAGGCCCTTCACGCCCTGGCGCATTTGCGCGGCGTAGTCAGGAACGGGGGCGTCGACGCAGGTGGAATCTTTAGGATCGTAGCCGGCCATGGCGCCAAGCATGACGGCTGTGTCTTCGACCGTCTTGGCGATGGGGCCGGCTTGATCGAGCGAGGAGGCGAAGGCCACAATGCCCCAGCGCGAGCAGCGGCCGTAGGTGGGTTTGATGCCGACGGTGCCGGTGAGGGCGGCGGGCTGGCGGATGGAGCCGCCCGTATCTGTGGCCGTGGCGCCGAGGCAGAGGTCGGCCGCGACCGCCGATGACGATCCACCCGAGGAGCCGCCAGGGACGAGTTTGGCGTCGCTGCCATTGCGGCGCCAGGGCGAGACGACGGGACCGAAGGCGCTGGTCTCATTGGACGAGCCCATGGCGAATTCGTCGTTGTTCAACTTGCCGAGCATGACGGCGCCAGCGTTCCAGAGATTGGCGCCGACGGTCGATTCATAGGTTGGGATGAAGTTACCGAGGATTTTGGAGCACGCGGTCGTGCGCACGCCGTTGGTGCAGAACAGGTCCTTGTGGCCGAGCGGGATGCCTTCGAGCGCGCGGGCCTCGCCTTTGGCGAGACGGGCATCGGCGGCTTTTGCTTGTGCGCGGGCATGATCGGGCGTGGTGAGCACGTAGGCATTGAGCGCGCCGTTGCCGGCCTCGATCGCGGCGATGAAGGCGTCGGTCAGTTCGGTGGCGGTGAACGTCTTTTTCTTCAGCCCGTCGCGGGCTTCAGTCAGCGTCAGCTTGGTCAAATCCGTCAAAGTGTAGGTTTCCTTCTCAGCTGCCGCGTTTATCGCCGCCGTGCATCGTTGCTTCAGCCGGCCTGACGCCGGGCTAGTGCATCGCGGTTCTGAATATAATTCCGGCGCGAATAGTAGAGGCTCACGAAACCGAACAGAATCGAGAGCGGTGCATTGACCTTTTCGGCGATGTCTCTGGCCTGATCGGCGATCGATTGCGCGCCGGTGCCGAGCGGGCCGAGCGAGCGCTCGGTAACGACGGGTTGGGCAGGTTTGGGCACGGCGAGCACGATGACGCCGGAGGCAATCAAGAGCAGTGCAAGCAGGGCGAAAATTTTGGTCATGGTGGACCTCGAGTGGTGAGCGCTTATTCAACGACCTTGGGAACGACGAAGAAATGATCTTCGGTCTGGGGGGCGTTTTTCGTCACCTGATCAGGTATCTCGCCGTCGGTGATCTCGTCGCGGCGCTTGGGGAGCGCGATGGGGACGACGCGCGTCATGGGTTCCACATTGGAGGTGTCGACCTCACTCAGTTGCTCGACCCAGTTCAGGATGCCGGAGAGCTCCTTCTCGAGCGCCTTGGCCTCGTCGGGTGTGACCGTTATGCGCGCAAGACGGGCAATGCGCTGGACCGTCGCTTCATCGACCTGCATGGATGTCCCCTGGAACCGGTCTAAGGCGCCGCAAAACGGCGAGGCCTAGCCGGGGTTGTCTTAACGCCCTTTACCGCGCGGGCGCAACACCATGCGGCGCTCGGCGCGGGTTCGGGTTGCACATAATCCAGCGGCGCGTCCCCGGTTTAGAAGGTCAGGACCTCGCCGACCTTGGGGACCGTGACGGGATTGGGTTTCATTTCTTCGATGAACCGATCGGCGTTGGGGGCGATGAGGCCGAACGTGCCGTAATGGCAGGGGATGACGGTTTTGAAGTTGAAGAATTTTTTGCAGGCGAGCGCGGCGGTGCGGGCGCCCATGGTGAAGCGGTCGCCGATGGGGACGATGCCGATGTCGGGCTGCTGGATCTCGTTGATGAGCGCCATGCCGGGGAAGATATCAGTATCGCCCATGTGCAGGACCTTTTTGCCCTCGCGCGTATCGAGGATGATGCCGCAGGGGTTGCCGAGATACACGCCGCCGGAGGACGAGGAGTGTTTTGCATCGACGAAGGTGAGACCGAAATCTTGGGCGCAGACGGTCCCGCCGGTGTTCATAGGTTCGTATTTTTCGACGCCCTGGCCGGCGAGGTACGTGGCCAACTCCCAGACGGCAAAAAGAGTTGCACCGGTTTTCTTGCAGATGTCGGCGGTGTCGCCGATGTGGTCGTCGTGGCCGTGGGTGAGGGCGACGTGGGTGACGCCCGCCGTGACGGTATCCCAGTCGAGGCCGGAGGATTCGAAGGTGGGGTTGCCCTTCAAGAAGGGATCGATGAGGATAACGCTGGCGCCCGTTTCGATGCGGAAGGCGGAATGGCCGAGCCAGGTAAGTTTCATGTGTGCCGTCCTCGACTGGTTAAAGCGTGCGACTTGCTGAACGGTTTTCTATAAACACCGGATCGCAGCTTTCAACTCCGGGACAATCGTGAGCGCAGACGACCAAGACAAGCCGGCGACGGGAACGACGTTCCAGGACATCGTGGCGTTTTTTGCCGTGCTGCCGCCGGGGCAGCGGCTGATCGGGATCGATGCGGGGACGAAGACGCTTGGGCTCGCCCTATCGGATGTGAACCGGGGGATCGCTTCGCCGCTGGAGACGATCAAGAAGACAAAGTTCACGGCGGATGCGGCGCGGCTTCTGGAGATCTGCTCTGAGCACAAAATCGCGGGCCTCGTGCTGGGCTTGCCGATCAATCTGGATGGGACGGAAGGACCGCGGGCGCAATCGACCCGGGCGCTCGCGCGCAATCTCAATAAGCTCTCGCTGTTGCCGATCCTGCTGTGGGACGAGCGGCTGACGACGGCAGAGGCCGAACGCATGTTGATTGCCGCCGATCAGACGCGCAAGCGCCGGGCGGAGGTGATCGACAAGCTTGCCGCCACGATCATTTTGCAGAACGCGCTGGACCGGATGCGGGTGGCGACCTGATTTCACGCGGCAACGAGGGGGAAGACAACGCCGATAGCCCACGCGATGGCGATGGCGTTGGCAAGGCCGGCAACGAGTGGATTGTTCGTGCGCGCATAGACCCAGCGACTGATGAGGCCGAAGAAGACAAAGAACAGCACAATCAGCGGCACGATGATGATGAGGAAGAAGAGCCGTTCGAAGTCGAGCGCCACGGCGATGGCGAGGGAGACGATGAACGCCGCCTTGGAGGCAATGTAGGCGCCGCGCCCGCTACCGTCGCCGCGGGTCAGCCATTCGTCGGCGAGGAAGTAGAGCAGCGTGCCGGCGGCCATGGCGAGGATGAGCGGCATGCGGGCAGCGGTGGGCACGAAGTTCGTGAACTCGGCGTGGATCGGCCAGACGACGATCAGGCCATAGAGGGCCAGCAGGATGAGCGTGGCGAGAGTGAGTTTGCCGCCGGCGTTTTGAAGATCGGCGCGGGTGGGCAGACCTTTGCCCGTCCACCAGAGACAGGCGGCGGTGAGAAGGCCGTAGAGCGCGAAGTGGCAAGCGAGGTAGTCGCCCACCAACACGGGCAAAAATTCGGTCGGAAGCGGGCGCAAGATTAGCGGGGTTGCGATTGCAGGAAGCAGGAGCGGCAGCCATAGGTCGCGCCAAGGCAAGCCAGCGCCCGTGTGCGCAGGCGACACAACGGGTAGGAGCGATGTGAGCGGCTTTACGAGCAGCGCAAGGCCGATGAACAGCAGCGCGATCCAGCGGCCGCGTTCGGCGATCTCGATGCCGCCGGGCCGTTTGATGCCGAAGGTCTGGTCGAGCCAGGATTGGGCTTCAGCGAGAGATTCAGGGCGATAAAGCACTCCCACGTGTTCGGAGTAGGAGCTGAAATACGCGCGGCGCGCGGTGCCTGTCGCAAAGTCGCCGTAGGTGACGCCGGGTTGGGCTTCTTTGGGAGTGGAGACGAGGCCGGTGGCGCGGAGAGCTTCTGTTTTCAGCATGCCTTCCCAATCACCGACGATGATGAGGAGGTTTTTGGGTACCTCGCGCGTGACGGCAGGGGAGAACATAGAAACAGCAACGGTGGCGGCGACGTTGGGATTTTGTCCAGCGGCGCGCACGATGATGTCGGACGCCATCGAGTGACCAAGGAGAGCGACACGGCCATCGCCGACGGTGCGGGCGTAGGTGAGAACTTTTTCGGTTTCGGCAACGAGGGTTTTGGTGGCGCCATCTTCGCGGGTGATGTTGCCGGTGAGGGGCTCGGGGTTGCGGCCATGGCCGGCGAAATCGAAGGTGATGGCGATGAGGCCATTGCGCGCGAGCGTGTAGGCGAAGGAATACATCAATGGTTCGGACCCGGCGAAGCCGTGGGCGATGACGACGACGGGCGCCTTTTCGACGCCGGGGTTGCGATAGACGGTCGCCGGGATGTGGCCGATCGTGACGGCTTCGGTGACGACGTTGGCGCGGGCGGCGGACAATTTCCAGACAGACAAAGCGACGGCCAGCGCTGCAAGCAGTGCGAAGGCGAGAGTCGACATTCTAACCGGCATGCTGGGCTCAGCTCTCGCGAGGGGGGCGGGGCAGTTCGTCGGCGGTGGGCTTGAGGCCATAGGGTTCGACGAGGGCCCAGACATGGGCAGGGACCATATGGCGGACGCGGCGTGGCATGGCGCGGCGCAGGTGGACCACTGTTTCGCAGGCTTTCATTTCCAGACGCGAGCGGGCGAATTCAAGACCGCGCGGGCCGATTTTTGGCATCAGCCAGCCGACGATGGGGCGCAGCCAATCGGGCATGGATCGGAGCGGGAGACCGCCTGCGGCGCGCTCGGTGTTGGCGAGGAAGCCAGCGACCGCGCTTTTTCTTTTGCCGGCGCTGCCGGGTTCGGAGAGGCGGACTTCATCGCCCAAAAGATTCAAGAGTTCTTCGCCGCGTTCGTTGCGCACAAGCAGCCATTGCTGGCCTTCGCCGCCCATGTATCCGACCGTGATGTCGGCCAGCACGTTGGTGTAGTCGACGCATGTGCGGCAGGTGAGGGGAAAAAAGTCAGAGGGGAGTTTAGAGATCGGCAGCTTGAGGAAGGGGATTTCTTTCTTTGAGCCGTCGGTGAACCGCAGCTCGACGTAATAGTCGGCGCGAAATTCTAGGTAGGTGATGGTTTTTGGATCGTCCGCGAGGAGGTCGAGAAACTTATGGAAGTTCTCGGTCGTGGTGTTGTCGGAGCAGGGTGTGCCGATGACGTAGAGGCGATCGAGGCCCAATGTTTCTTCGATGGAGCGGAGCGCGAAGACCTGACAGGGGATGCCGATAACGGCGATGCGCTTGTAGCCGCGGTCGCGAACGGGTTCGAGGAGGGCCAGGAGCGGCGCGTAGCCCATGCGCATGCCGCGGGCGCGCGCCATGCCCTCGGCAGCGGTGATGATCACCGGCATGGGCTTCCAGCTGTCGTCCGGGTCGGGGGCCATGGTGAGGACGGCTTCGACGGCGCCGGTTTCGAGCAGGCGTTCGGCGATGCGCGTGGTGATGCCGGTCCATTGCGCGCCGGGACGGGGTGGGCTGAGTTCGGCGCGGACCATGCGGCGGACAGGGCCGAAGAAGGTTTCGTCGGGACGGGCGGCATCGCGCGGGCGGCCGTGGACCTTGGTTTCCATTGCGGGATAGTCGGGTTGGATGAACTGGCAGGCCCTGCCGCAGCGCTTGGCGTCGGCGGTGCGGGACAGGCCGCAGTCGGTGCACAGATCGCGGGGGGCGGGGGGCCCAAGTGGTGGAGCCCAGACGACGGCATCCGCGCTGCTAGCGGTTTCGTGCTGGTCCATCCGGTCGGCTGCCCCTCGTCGTCCCTGCGGTTTTGCCGATCCTAGATTGTGTCAAGCCGGTTGGACAGCCCTGAAAGAGAAACGCCCGCCGGACGGACCAGCGGGCGTTCTTGCGAGGCAGGGTTAGGTCGGGGCCTCGGTATTATTGAAATCAGTATTGTTGAAACCAGAGCAGGCGCGGCGGCGGTACGGAGGACTTGTACGGCTTGCCGAGGCTCGACTTGAGCCACGGCTTTGGCGGGGGGCCACCAAAGGCCGCGAAGGCGGGAGCCGGCTTCGGCTTGGGCTTGGGCTTCGCCTTGTAGATGGCGGCTACGCCTTTGCGGAGCTCTTCATTCTGGCGCTTCAGGACGAGTGCGGGATCACGCGAGGCGATCAGCTTGATCGACTTGCCGGCGAGCGCTTCGCTGTAGCGCTTGTCGTGACCATAGATGTCCTTGAATTGGACCACGGCGCCATCCGGGTTCACCCACGTGGTCAGATACGTGTTGTGAACGGGCAGGTGCGTTTTGAGATCGATACGCGTGGAGGTTTTGACCTTGAGCTGGCGAGCAACGTCATCAGTGGTCCAGCCTTCCAACTCGCCTAAGATGACTTCGGCGAAGCGGTCGGGATTACGGACGCGGATGCAGCCGTGAGAGAACGTGCGCTCGGTGCTGTTGAAGAGGTGCTTGTCGTTTGTATCGTGCATGTAAACGTCGTGATGGTTCGGGAACATGAACTTCAGACGTCCGAGCGGGTTGCCGGGGCCGGCACCCTGGATGATCGGGACATTGCGGATATCCACCTTCGACCACTTGATGCGGGCGGGATTGATGACGCGCTTGCCGTCGCGAATCTGCATGCCGCGGCGGGCGAGTACGCCATAGTCGCCACCGCGCATGTGCGGCAGGATCTGGCGCAGCTTGATCGATTCCGGCACGCCCCATTCCGGCTGGAAGATGACGTGGTTCATTTCGTCGGAGAACACCGGCGTTTGCGTGTTGGGCTTGCCGATGATGATGCGTTCCTGGTGGATGACCTCGCCGGCCTTGATCACGCGGGTCTGGAATTCGGGCAGATTGTTCCAGACGTACATTTTGCCCATGTCGTCGGGCATCGTGCGCCAGCGCTCGAGATTGACAAGGAATTTGTCGAGCTCGGCACGGTTTGCGACGCGCGAGGGCGGTGTGGCACGGTTCAGGATTTCGCGGATGCCGTCATCGACGTAGCGCTTGGATTCATAGCCGGCATTATCGACAGCCGCGCGGATTTTGCGCATCAGCGTGCGGTCGAGCAGATCGGCGTCTTCGGAGACTTCGAGGCCGAGGCGCTGGCGGATGAGCGGCACATCGGGATGGCGCTGACCGGGGTCAATACGCGTGCCGGGCGAGAGCAGCGGGAGCGGCTTGGGTGCAACGTCACCGCGGGCTTCGAGATAGGCCTGACGCAGGCGCTCGAACTGAGGATGCTTGGGATGGAAGCTTCGCAAACCGGCGACCGGATCGCCCCCGTTGGCGGCGATGGCGCGGAAGACGTCGCCGGCATAAAGCGTCTTGGGCGAGGCATCGAGCCAGCGCGACAGTTGCGTGGCGTCGACGCGACCGCCGCGGGCGTGCCAAGCATAGCGTACAGCTGAAACGGAGAGATCGACTTCGGCTGTGGCGCGGGCAGCGAGCGAGGCTGCCGCGATGGGCAAAGCCGGCAACTGGAATTGAGCGGGATCGAGACCGTACTGATCGGCTTTGGCCAGTTCGTCGAACAGGTTTTGGCCAGCTGTGGTCAGGCCTCCTGAGTTGGTCCAGAGCGGGGCAGCATCGAATTCGCGGTAATGGCCGGCGATTTGCGACAGGAAGGCTCTTTCAATAGGGTCGCGCTCGGCTTCCATGCGACGGTCGACCTCGGCGACGACAGCGACCAGAGCCGTTCGTTGTTCGGCGCTCATCTCTTCGGCGGCGACCAATCCGATCGTTGCCGTCGCCGGCGCAGCCGAAACCGGAATGCCCCATCCCATTGAAACCGCCATGGCGGCCACGGCACACCCAACCCAACGCATCGAAACGAACTCCCCTACACTTATGCTCCGCGGGCGCACTATTGCTGCAGCAGCGGCCAAGCGCCAATCCCCGATCAATTAGAAAACCAGTCCTGACCGGCATTCCTTGAAACATGATAAACGAGGCACACAAATCGTTGCAGCCGCGTTGTGTAACATACTGATATTCCAAAACGCATTAAAGACAGGCGGACCACCTAAAGTTCCGTCCGCACGTTCAAATTCTGGGCACGAGGCCGGTGACGCGCCAGCCGGTGCCGGTGAAGGACATGGTGGCGGTGAGATCGGGGCCGGTGGCGGCGGCGTCGCGGGCCAACCCTAGGTAGATGGAGGTGGGGCCGTCGAAGCCGGCGGATTTAATGTTGCCCAACCCCAAACGGCGGCTTTCGGGGACGATGGGGGCGGCGGCGGCATCGGCCGGCGGGCTGGCGGGGGGCGGATCGGCGGCGGGCTTTTTGCCGAAGAGATCGCGAACGAGTCCGCCGACTTGCCCCATGAGATCGGGGCCGCCCGCTTTGACCGACTTGATCAGATCTCGCAGGCTCTTGCCTTCGGCGTGCATCCGAATGATCGCCTGCGGGGTCAATATTGTGTCGAGCGAGGTTTCGACGAGTTTGGGGAGCGTGTCCTTGCTCATCTTTTCGATCAAGAGATCGCTGCCGGGAGTGCCCTTGGTCGCTTCCTTGAGATTCTGCTCGATGGCGGCGGTTGCAGCCGGGCGCAAGGACTGGCGGACACTTGGGAAATCAATGCCGCGCTCGACGCCGGCGACGTCGCCGCTCTCCAGGGCCAATTTGAGCTGATAGGCCGACCACGCCGGCCAGGCGACGTAGAATAAGCCAGCCAGAACAATGAGGAGTGCTGAGATCAGGCGCATGATGGCGGTTTCCTTGGCCTTGTCTGGCGTCTTGGGCGGGCGGCTTTGGCGGTTTGGCGCGGGCGGCAATCGTCGTTCTACAGAACAATTCTGGCAGCGTCACTTCATGCGACGGAGGCGGCCACTTCTTTTCGTTGGGCGATGACCTGAGGGCAGCACGGTGCCGCGGAAATCATGGGAGTGGGGTTTCGGGCGCGGCGCGGGGACGAGGGAATCGTTTAGAGAGGGGGCATCGCAGTGCTGTTTGATCGATTAGAACCCATGCCCCCCGCCGCTCAGCGGAAAATCACCTCGGATAGTCCGACGCTTCAGGACGCGCTTGGCGTGCTTGAGCGCGTGTTCGGCTATCACAGCTTCCGGCTGCATCAGTCCGCGATCATTGAGGCGGTGCTTGCGGGGCGGGATGCGCTCGTGCTGATGCCAACGGGCGGCGGCAAGTCGCTGTGCTACCAGATCCCGGCCATCGTACGGAACGGGACCGGCATCGTGGTGTCGCCGCTGATCGCGCTGATGCAGGATCAGGTGGACGCGCTGAAGGAAGCGGGCGTGTCGGCGGCGTTCTTGAATTCCAGTCTTTCTTTTCCCGAGCAGCAGGCGGTGGAGCGGCAGCTCGTGGCCGGCGCGCTCGATGTGTTGTATGTGGCGCCGGAGCGGCTCTTGCAGGAGCGGATGATCAATCTGCTCGGGCAGACGACTGTGTCGGTGTTCGCCATCGACGAAGCGCATTGCGTGTCGCAGTGGGGGCATGATTTCCGGCCGGAGTACCGGCAATTGCGGATGCTGGCGGAGCGGTTTCCGGGCGTGCCGCGGCTGGCATTGACTGCGACGGCGGATGAGCGGACGCGCGAAGAGATCGTTGCGGAGCTCAGCTTGGAGGGAGCGGAGCGGTTCGTCGCCAGCTTCGACCGACCGAACATTCGCTACACGATTGCGGAGATGGGATCGGTCAGCGCGCGGGAGCGGCTGTGGCAGTTCATCGAAAGCGAACACCCGGAAGATGCCGGGATCGTTTACTGCCTGTCGCGCAAGCAGGTGGAAGAGACGGCGGCATGGCTTTCGGGCAAGGGGCGGCGGGCGCTCGCCTATCATGCGGGGCTTGACGCGCAGGTGCGGCGCAAGGCGCAGGAGCGGTTCCTCAATGAAGATGGGCTGATCATCGTCGCGACGATCGCGTTCGGGATGGGGATCGACAAGCCGGACGTGCGGTTTGTGGCGCACTTGAGCCTGCCGAAATCGATTGAAGCCTATTATCAGGAAACCGGACGGGCGGGGCGCGACGGGGAGCCGGCAAATGCGTGGCTCGCCTATTCGCTGCAGGATGTCATTCAGCAGCGGCAGTGGATCGCGCAGTCGGATGGGTCGGAGACGTTCAAACAGACGATGCGGCAGAAGCTCGACGCGCTGATCGGGCTCGGCGAGATGGTGACGTGCCGGCGGCAGGCACTGCTCGCCTACTTCGGCGAGCGGAACAGCGAGCCGTGCGGGAACTGCGACAACTGCCTGACGCCGCCGGCGACGATGGATGGGACCGTTTTAGCGCAAAAGGCGCTGTCGACCGCCTATCGCACGGGGCAGCGCTACGGCGTCGGCTATCTGGTCGATATCCTCCACGGCAAGGCCGATGAGCGCTGCATTCGCGCCTCGCATGACAAACTGACCGTGTTCGGGATCGGCAAGGATACGGACGCCGCGGCGTGGCGCGGGCTTTACCGGCAGTTGGTGGCGCAGGGCTATCTGACGGGGGACGACGAGGGCTTCGGCACGCTGCAGCTGACGGACCGGGCGCGGCCTCTCTTGCGAGGGGATGAGAAATTTTTGATGCGCGTGGCGCCGGTGGGCGAGCGCGGTGGAAAATCGAAGCGCGAAAAGAAGAGCCCGGCGGCGGCCGGTGTGCCAGCGCAGCACCAAGGCGCTTTTGCCGCTCTCAAGGCGTTGCGCGCGCGGCTGGCTGCGGAAGCGAAGCTGCCGCCGTATGTCATCTGTCACGACAAGACGTTAGCGGAATTGGCTTCGATCCGCCCGCAGACGCTGGACGCGCTCGGCGACATTACGGGGCTCGGCGCGAGCAAAATCAAGCGCTACGGGCAGGCGATGCTGGATACGCTGGCTGCGTTCGCGGGCCATCCCATGCTCAACAACCGGCTGGCTGCGACCGTGAACGAGACGCTGGCCTTGCATCTGCAGGGGCTCGACGCTGAGGCGATCGCGGCGCGGCGCGGATTGAATGTCGGCACCATCCACGGGCATTTCGCCGATGCGATCGAGGCCGGGCTGGTGGAAGCGCGCGACGTTCTGAAAGATCTCGACGACAGCGATCTCGACGAGATCCATGCCGCGTTCGAACGCTTTGGTACGCTGGAAAGCGGCAAACTCGGACCGGTACACGGCGCGCTCGATGGCCGGTTCGATTACGGCCTTTTGAAATGCGTGCTGGCGGAACTGGCCTAGTCCGCCGGGTCTGAGGCACGGCGCTTCAACAGGCCGTCGCCGGCCGCTAGGGCCAATCCGAGCAAAAGGCCGGAATGGAAGAGCCCACTGGCGAGCGGCAAGAGCGCTTCGTACCAAATGAGACCCGGCGCCAAGGCCATCAACGAGACGGATGCGATGTACGTGGCGGCAAGTGGGCGCGCGATTGCGGATCCGAAACGCCAGGCGACGATGGCAGCCGCGGAGAGCGCGATGACCGTCTTCACGAAGGCCATGAAGCGCACCAGAACAAGCAAATCCGGGTCGGTCGCGGCGGCCGGGGCGTAGGTGGAGCCGATAGCGGCGCCGGTAGCCAAGGTGATCACAATAGCGCCCCCCAAGACGATCCGACGGGTGCGCGTTATCTCCCACGTCATGGGGGTCGATATTGGCTGGCGCTCGCTGATGGTGACCATCGCTGTCATCCGCATATTGGCTTTGGCACAATAGGCAGAAAGGGACGACGCACGCGGCGCGCTGTCAAGACGTGGTGGGGCGGGGTGGGGCGACGATCAGAAGTCATGATCACGTGATTAGCTTTGCCAACTTCAACATGTGGCCGTTGGGCCTCTTCCCTAAGAAGAATTAACTCCTATGTGCTAGACCAACCGGCGCGAGCGGTTTACGCTTGTGTCATCAATGCTTTCTGGAGGCGCCCCGTGGCCCGACCCCTGCTCAAATCGATGATGGTTGCCCTGCTTCTGTCGGGCGCTGCCGCAGTTGCCGTGCCGCAGACGGCCGAGGCGCAGAACTCCGGCGCCAAGAAGGCGAAACCGCTCTCGGGCAAATCCTACTACGGCCGCCGTGGCGGTTACACGGTGCGCAAGTCGGATGTCATCGGCGACACGCGCCGCCAAGATCCGTCGATGAACGCCCGCACGTCGGGTGCACCGCTGCAGGGCGACTTCTTCTGGGAGCAGCCCACCTCGCCCATCGGCGGCAACACCTCCTACATGCACTAAGCTCCGTTGGAGCCTACACAACGGTTGCACTCTGCGCCGGCCCCGCGGGCATGCGCGGCAACGACTTGCGCCATGAGTCTGGGGTCGATCCGGACCATTGCCGGAACGCGCGCACGAACACACCCGGTTCCGAATATCCCATGACCTGGGCGACGGCCGCGACCGGCAAGTGCGTGTGACGTAGCAGCTGCCGGGCGATGCTATAGCGCGTCTCGTTAACGAGTGTGCGCAGCGTCGTGCCCTGCTCGGCGAGCCGCCGATTGACGGTGCGCGGTGTCAATCCGGTGGCCTCGCACACCATGCGCATATGCGCACGTTCCGCATGAAGTGCGGGGAGAAGTAGGCGCCTTATCTGATCGGCGAAGTCGGGCTCGAGATCGTTCCAATAGCCCTGGACCTGTTTCATGGTCCGCTCAAATTTGACTGGGTCCGCACTCGGTAGCGGCAGATCAACGACGTGCTCGGGATACGTAAAGCCGAAATGATGCGATTCAAAAACCACTCTCGCCGGCTTGGCGGCGGCGCGGATCTCATCGGCCGCCGGAACGGCTGTTTCACTACAAGCGAAAAGGACTTCCTTGGGCAACTGACCACTCAACTCATGGACGATCGCCACGCCCGCGCCGACGGATGCCAATAGAAATTGCAGAGAGGGCAATCCGCTGATCAAACAGCGATAGCCAATCAGCGTCTGGTCTTTCTGGCGAACGATATAGGGGTCTTGCTCAACGACATAAGGCGCGCCGCCGCGCACAACACGGTGGTGATTTTCGATGTGGGCGCGAATGGCCCGGCCGAGAGTCGGTGCGGCGCGCACCATTTCGCCGATGAGCCCCAAATGTTCGATGCGGGCGCGCAAGCCGAGTAAGAAACCGAATGCGCTGTTCTCCGTGACACGGGCGCAGTCGTCGAGCAATCGCACGACATTTGCGAAGGGAAGCGCGCGGTCGCGATCGTCGAGATCGCCGCAAGCAAATCCATGTTTTTCCAGCAGCGGTTTTGGATCGACTCCGAAAGACCTCAGGAATTCAGGCAATTCGCTGAATATGCCACATCTTTGAACACCGAGCTGATCTGCGGCGAATTCAGGCATGATTTCCGCCCCTTTGTCGTTTCGGCGAAAGATTATCACTTTGTCGCGAAATGCCAATGTGGGGCCGCTCCGGAAGCCCCATATCTCCATCAGGGAACGACACATCGCGGCAACGTGCGAGTGATCCCTGATTTCACACGTTAACAGAAACCAATGGCGCAGCGCAGCCGCGGCGGACATGCGCCTTCAAACAGTGGATAGCCATCATGACCATGAGCACGACGACGTCCGGATCTGTTCTCGAGCCGCAGGATGCTAGCACGGGGCAGGATACGGTCTTGAATTTTGCAGCGCACAGCGCGACGCATTTGCTGCATCGGGCCGGACAGCATGCCGAGGAAATGTTTGCCCGGGCTACCGGTCAACTTGGGATCACCGCACGCCAGTTTGTTGTGTTGGCGGCCATTGATGGTCTGGAAAAGCCGAGCCAGACGGCGTTGTGCGAGACATCGGGCATCGACCGTTCAACGCTTGCCGACATCGTGCGGCGGCTGGAAATGCGCGGGCTGATCCATCGCGAACGCACAAAGTCCGACGCGCGGATGTATGCCGTCAGCGTGACGGACGAGGGCCGCGCATTGATGATGCGCGCGGCGCCCATCGCAATCGAAGTCGAGCGCGAACTGCTGGCGCAGTTCTCGTCCACCGAGCAGGAGACTTTCAAATCCCTGCTGCGGCGCGCGATGGCGCAGGAGCTTTCGTCAGCGGCGTAAGTCTACACGCTGAGCAGAAGGTGCTCCCGCTCCCACGGGCTGATCACCCGCATGAATTCCTCGAACTCTGACCGCTTCATCTGCATATAAACGTGGCTGAAGCGGTCATCGAGGATTTTGTGCAGCTCCTTGCTATCCTCGAACTCGAGGAGGGCTTCGAGCAGGCCGCGCGGCAATTGGTGATTGTTGCGATAGGCATTGCCGACGACGGCGGGGCGGGGTTCGAGTTTGTTTTTCATGCCGAGGTAACCGCAAGCCAAGCTGGCGGCGATCGCGAGATATGGATTGCTGTCGGAACCGGGAAGGCGGTTTTCGACGCGGCGGGCGGCGGGGCCCGAGACGGGAATGCGCAATCCGGCTGAGCGATTGTCGAGGCCCCATTCGACGTTGATGGGGGCTGCACCGCCGGGGACGAGACGGCGATAGGAATTCACATAGGGCGCGAAAAGGCACATGGCGGACGGCAGATAAGACTGCTGGCCGGCGAGGAAGTGGTGGAACAGCTTGCTCGGATTGCCCTTGTCGTCGGTGAAGATGTTCTTGCCGGTTTTGGCGTCGACCACGCTCTGGTGGATGTGCATGGCGCTGCCGGGTTCGTTTTCCAAGGGCTTGGCCATGAAGGTCGCGTAGCAGCCGTGCTTGAAGGCGGCTTCGCGGATGGTGCGCTTGAAGAGGAAGACCTGATCGGCGAGGTGAACGGGATCGCCGTGGACGAGATTGATCTCGAGCTGGGCGGCGCCGCCTTCCTGAATGATCGTATCGATCTGGAGATATTGCAGTTCGGCGAACTCATAGATGTCGTCGACGATCTTGTCGTATTCGTCGACGGCGCCGAGGCTGTAGGCCTGACGGCCGGAGCCTTTGCGCCCCGAACGGCCAGTCGGCGGTTCGAGGGGGTAATCGGGATCGGGGTTGGTTTTGGTGAGATAGAATTCGAGTTCGGGGGCGACGACCGGCTGCCAGCCTTCGTTGCGATAGAGCTCGACAACGCGGCGCAGCACGGCGCGCGGGGCGATCTCGACGGGATCGCCGTTCTGCCAGGTGGCGTCGTGGATGACCTGCGCGGTGGGGCTCGATGCCCAGGGGGCCGGGCGGATGGTGGTCAGATCGGGGACCATCATCAGATCGCTTTCGGCGTAGAGCGCCTGGCCATCCTCTTCGAAGCCGACGTAATCGCCCGTGATTGTTTGATGGAAGATTGAGATCGGCAGATGCACCGGCTCGAGCTTGACGAATTTCTCGACCGGCATGGTCTTACCGCGCGCAACGCCCGCGATATCGGGGACGGCACAGTCGACCTCTTCAATCCGGTGCGCCCGGACCCAGGCTCGGACGCTTTCGGGCGTCGCTCCGACGCTCAAGATCTCGCTCTCGCTCGACCCGGATCGCTCCTCGGCACTCATGATTGCACCTGATGCAGAATTTGTGTTGCTGATAAAATCATTCACTGAATAGGGCTTTGGTTAGGCCCGGATCGGCAGCCGCTGCGGCGGCAAATGTGATCACAATTTTGGGTCCAACTCAAGGTGGGGATGGCGCCTGGAGAAGATCAGTCCAGCTAAGTCCTCAGCCGGCGCGGGTTAAAATCGCTTCGCCGATGAAGCCCATCCCCTGGCCAATGTCGGCATCGATGGCGGATCTCAGGCCTTGCACGTCGCCCTTATTCATTGCTGCGAGTGCGAACTCGTGATGATCCTCGATGGTGGAGGTGCCGATGCGGCCGTAGGCCGTGCGCATGAAGGGGCCGAACTGGAGCCAAATGCTTTCGACGAGGGCGACCAAGGTCCAGGCTTCAGATTTGCGATAGATGGAAAAATGAAACTGGTGGTTGGCGCGCATGTAGCCTTCGGTGTCGCCGGCGCGCATGGCCCGGTCGATCGCCATGTCGGTGGCTTCGATGGCGGCGATATCCTTCTTCGTCAGTTTGGGCAGCGCGCGGGCGGCTAATTCAGGCTCCAGCGCGCGGCGGGCAAACAAAATCTGCTCGAACGTGTCGCGCGTCATCGGCGGGACCATGACCCGGCGATTGTCCTGAAGGAGCAGCGCGCGTTCGGCAATCAAGCGGCGGACAGCTTCGCGGACGGGCATGGAGCTGACGCCGAGTTCGTCGGCCAAACCACGTAAAGTTACGGCCGACCCCGGCTTGATGCCGCCGTACAAGATTTGCTGCCGCAATCGCCGATAGACTTCTTCATGGGTCGTCAATCCGACAATTCGCTCGGAATCTCTAGGCTCTTCACTCGCTTGCGAGGTCTTTGCACTCGCCGATACGCCCGCCAGACGCTTCATCCGACCGACCACTCCTCACCTGCCCGAGGCCGGGCTGCGCCCGCCTGTTTGGCAGTTTGACTAAACGATACTCTTGTAGCGCCGGAATTTTGTGATCACAATGGGGGGACGTTGCGGATGGGCGCGGGTGTGAGCGCGGGGCCAGCATCGTGACGTCACTCAAAGCTCTCCAAGGAGGAGTTCGTACATGTTGAAACCCGGAATGAAGCGCTTTGCGTTGGTCGCGGGCGTCGCTGCCGGTGTCTTGGCCGTGGCTTCCGCCTCGTTCGCCAAAGACCGCGAAGTGAAAGTCTTTAACTGGTCCGACTACATCGACGAGTCGATCCTTGCGGATTTCACCAAGGAAACCGGCATCAAGGTTACCTACGACGTGTTCGACAGCAACGAGGTTCTCGAAACCAAGCTGCTGGCTGGCAAGACGGGTTATGACATCGTCGTGCCGACGGGAGCTTTCCTTTCGCGCCAGATCAAGGCCGGCGTGTTCCAAAAGCTCGACAAGTCGAAGCTGACGAACATCGGCAACGTTTGGCCTGAAGTTGCCAAGCGTACGGACGTGTACGATCCCAATGGCGAGCATGCGCTCACATACATGTGGGGCACGACGGGCATCGGCTACAACGAAGGCAAGATCAAGGAGCGCATGGCCGATGCGCCGGTGAATTCCTGGGATCTCGTGTTCAAGCCGGAACTGGCGGCGAAGTTCAAGGACTGCGGCATCTTCATGCTCGATAGCCCGGACGATATTCTCTCGTCGGCGCTGCGGTATCTCGGCATCGATCCCAACACGACGGACGAAGCCGAACTGAAGAAGGGCGCGGAACTGCTGAAGTCGATCCGCGGCAACGTGAAAAAGTTCCACTCGTCCGAATACATCAATGCGCTGGCGGATGGCGACATTTGCATCGCGATCGGCTGGTCGGGCGACATCCTGCAGGCGCGCGACCGTGCAGTGGAAGCCAAGAATGGCCATGTCATCAAGTATTCGATCCCGAAGGAAGGGGCGATGATGTGGTTCGACATGATGGCTATTCCGAAGGATGCGGAAAACGTGGCGGAAGCCCACGAATTCCTAAACTATCTCCTGCGGCCGGAAGTGATCGCAAAGGCCTCGAACTACATCAATTATGCGAACGGTAACTTGGCCTCGAAAGAATTCGTCTCCGACGAGGTGAAGGGCGATCCGGCGATTTATCCGGACGACGCGACGATGAACAACCTCTTCGTCAAGCTCGCCTATGACGCCAAGACACAACGATCCGTCACGCGACTGTGGACCGGTGTCGTGACCGGCAAGTAACCAAGAAAAGTCACCGCGCTGGAGCCCTGCTCCGGCGCGGTTTTCATTTGCACCCCTGACGGCGCGGGCCGCCGCCGCGCTCAACACTCCAGAGGTTTTCCATGACCGCATCTCCGACGATCAACGGCATTGCAGCCGGCTCTTCGCCTGCAGAGCGGCGCTTGTTGCGAACCGCAGCACCGCAATCGGGGTTTGCGCCGTGGAAGGATCCGTCGAAACAGCCGATCATCCGGTTTGAGAATGTCACGAAGCGCTTTGGCGATTTCGTTGCAGTCGACAACATCACGCTCGATATCTACGAGCGCGAGTTCTTCGCGCTGCTCGGGCCGTCCGGTTGCGGAAAGACCACCCTGCTGCGCATGCTGGCCGGCTTCGAAAAGCCGACCGAGGGGCGTGTGATCGTCGAGGGTAAAGACATCACCGATTTGGCGCCCTACGAGCGATCCAACATCAACATGATGTTTCAATCGTACGCGCTGTTCCCGCACATGACGGTGGAAAGGAACGTCGGCTTCGGCTTGCGCCAAGAAGGCATGCCCGAAGACCAGATCAAGGCGCGCGTTAACGAAGCCATGTCGCTGGTGGAGTTGGGCAAGTTCGCGCACCGCAAACCGCATCAGTTGTCAGGCGGGCAGCAGCAGCGCGTTGCTCTGGCGCGCGCCATTGCGAAGAAGCCGAAATTGATGCTGCTCGACGAACCGCTGGGCGCGCTCGACAAGAAGCTGCGCAATCAGGCGCAGTTTGAACTCATGCGCATTCAGGAGCAGACCGGCACCACGTTCGTGATCGTGACGCACGATCAGGAAGAGGCGATGACGGTCGCATCGCGCATCGCGGTGATGAACCAGGGCCGGCTGGAACAGGTGTCCACGCCCGGCGAGATCTACGAGTCGCCGCAGTCGCGCTACGTGGCGCAGTTCATCGGCGACGTGAACATTATGGAAGGCAAAGTGGTCTCGCTGCCGGGCGACGGCACGGTCGAGATTACGCCGGCGTCGGGTGACGGCCGCATCTTCAAGGCGGGGGCGTGCGAGGGTTTGTCGGTGGGGCAACAGGTCTGGCTGTCGGTCCGGCCGGAGAAATTCCGCATCAGTCTCGATCCGCCGCAGAGCAACGTCAATGTCGTCAAGGGCCGCGTCGACGACGTGGGCTATCTCGGCTCCATCTCGCACTATCATGTGCATACGGAAGCGGGGAACCGCGTGACGGCGCTTCGGGCAAACTCTTCGCACAACGTCGAACGGACGATCTCGTGGGACGATACGGTGTGGCTGGAATGGCCGGCCGAATCCGCCGTCGTCCTCAAAGCGTGAGGCGCGCCATGTTTTGCATAGCCCCCATCTGGATGGGCCGATCAACCCTTATTCAGCAAAAGACGGTGTAGCGCATGCGCAAGTGGATGGTTATCGCGGCGCCGTATGTCTGGCTGCTGCTGTTCTTCCTGATCCCGTTTTTTATCGTATTCAAGATCTCGCTCTCGGAGTCGGAGATCTCGATCCCGCCCTACACGCCCGTGTTCAGCTTGAGCGAGGGCTGGGAGTCGATCAGAACGAAACTGGGCGAGTTGGATTTCGAGAAGTACGCTTTTATCTTCTCCGATGAGCTCTACACGTCCTCCTACTGGTCGAGCTTGAAGATTGCGGCGGTGGCAACTTTCCTTACGTTGCTGATTGCCTATCCGCTGGCCTACGGCATGGCCCGGGCGCCGAAGGAATGGCAGCCGACGTTGATGATGTTCGTTATCCTACCGTTCTGGACCTCGTTTCTGATCCGCGTCTATGCGTGGATCGGCATTCTCAAGAACGAAGGATTGCTCAACGCTTTTCTCCTGCACATCGGGGCGATCAGCGAACCGTTGCAAATCATGAACACCACGACGGCGGTCTATATCGGCATCGTCTATTCGTATCTGCCGTTCATGGTTTTGCCGCTGTACGCCAGCCTTGAGAAGATCGACGGGCGGCTTTTGGAAGCGGCGGAGGATCTGGGATCGCCGCCGTGGAAGGCCTTCTGGCAGGTAACGTTCCCGCTCTCGATTCCGGGCATCGTGGCGGGGTGCTTCCTCGTCTTTATTCCGGCGACGGGCGAGTTCGTCATTCCCGATCTGCTCGGCGGCTCGGAAACGCTCATGATCGGCAAGACGCTGTGGAGCGAATTCTTCAACAACCGTGATTGGCCGGTGGCCTCGGCGGTGGCCGTGCTTCTGTTGCTGGTGCTGATCGTGCCGATCGTCGCCTTCCAGTGGGCTCAGCAGCGTGCAAGGGAGGCCGGACGATGAATAGCCGCTTTACCTGGTTCAACGTGACGGCGATCGTTCTCGGGTTCGCGTTTCTCTACATCCCGATCCTGATCCTGGTCATCTACTCCTTCAACGAGTCGAAACTCGTGACGGTGTGGGGCGGATTCTCGACCAAGTGGTACGCGGGCTTGCTTGAGAACGAGCAACTCATGGATGCGGCGTGGATTACGCTGCAGGTGGCGTTCATCTCGGCGACCATCGCTACGGTGCTGGGCACCATGGCCGCCTTGGTGCTGGTGCGGATGGGGCGCTTCCCGGGACGAACGCTCTTTTCGGGCATGATCTTTGCGCCTCTCGTCATGCCAGAAGTCATCACCGGCCTGTCGCTTCTCCTCCTGTTCGTTGCGATCAACTTCGACCGCGGCTTCTGGACCATCGTTCTGGCGCACGCGACCTTCACCATGTGCTTCGCGGCGGTTGTGGTGCAGGCGCGGTTGACGGATTTCGATAGCCGGGTGGAAGAAGCGGCCATGGATTTGGGGGCATCTCCGGTGGGGACATTCTTCCAGGTGACCCTGCCGATCATTGCGCCGTCGGTCATCTCGGCATGGCTGCTGGCGTTCACGCTTTCGCTGGACGACCTCGTGATCGCGAGCTTCACGACGGGTCCATCGGCGACGACGCTGCCAATGAAGATCTACTCGCAGGTGCGGCTTGGCGTGACGCCGGAAATCAACGCGATCTCGACCATCATGATCGCGGTCGTGACGGTGGGCGTGTTGATCGCCTCGTACATGACGAAGATGCAGTCGGCGCGCATGGAACGCGACCGGCGCGCGGCGGATGCGGCGGCGAACTAGCAATGGCTTCACTGAAGGCAGCGCGCCGCCCCTATAGGGCGGCGCGTTCCTTTTCGGCCCATAGGCAGAGAATATCGTGGGCGACCGTGGCGGCGGCGAGCGCTGTGATCTCGGCATGATCGTAGGGTGGGGAGACTTCCACGACGTCGGCGCCGATGATGTCGAGCCCCGAGAGGCCGCGCAGGATTTCCAGCGCCTGCCAGGAGGCCAGCCCGCCGGCGACGGGGGTGCCGGTACCGGGCGCAAAGGCGGGATCGAGTACATCGATGTCGAAGGTTAGGTAGGCTTTTGAGCCGCCTACGCGGGCGCGGATGGCGGCGATGGTGGCGTCGATGCCCATCCGATGCACGGCGGGGGCGGTCAAAACCTCGATGCCGTGGGCATCGGAATTGTGCGAGCGGATGCCGACGTGGATCGAGCGGGCTGGATCGATGATGCCGGCTTTAGCCGCGCGGAGAAACATCGTGCCGTGATCATGGCGGGCGCCATCGTCGGGCCAGGTGTCGGAATGGGCGTCGAACTGGATAAGGGCCAAGGGGCCATGCTGTTTGGCATGGGCTGTGAGCAACGGCAGGCTGACGAAGTGATCGCCGCCCAGGGCGAGGAGTTTGACGCCGCCGGAAAGGATTTCGCGGGCACCAGACTCAATGTCGTGCGCGACGCGATGGGGGAGGTGGGGTTCGATGTGGAGGTCGCCCCAATCGATGGTGGGGAGCACCTCGAACGGATTGCCGCCGTAGGGAAAGCTATCGCCGGAGCCGAGCTCGGCGGACGCGGCGCGGATGGCGCGGGGGCCGAGGCGCGCGCCGGGGCGGTTGCTGGTGGCGCCGTCGTAAGGCACACCGCAGACGGCGGCTTTGGCCTGGGTTAGATCGCGGGTGTAGGGACGACGGAGGAAGCTCAGCGCGCCGCCGTAGGTCATTTCGGGCCAGCGGGCGCGCGGATCGCGGCTGCGGAACGCCTGATCGCCGGAAGCGGGGCTGGCCGGATTGGAAATAAGCGATAGGCTTTGGATGGATCGATGGTCGGACATGGTCGTCTCCGGTTTTCAATCGGTGACGGGCCTCTCAGCGCGACCTTCCTTGGCGCCGGGCTGTCCTGCCAATTTGTGATCACACATGAGAGCACTCGGGGACGCGTTCGTCAAGTTTGGCTGTAAACCGCAGAAATGGCTGCGTTGACAGGGGTGCATTTTGTGATCACAAAGTGGCAACCCCTCTTTGGACCTCTCGCCATGGCCGAGCCGCACACGACTTCGTATTACGCCGCGACCGTCAACGATACGACGCGCTATCCCGCGCTCGAGGGGACGATAAAAGCCGACGTGTGCGTGGTGGGCGGCGGGTTTTCGGGGATCGCGACGGCGCTTTCGCTGGCGGAGAAGGGGCGCAAGGTCGTCGTGCTCGAAGCGAACCGTGTGGGGTGGGGCGCGTCGGGGCGGAACGGCGGGCAGTGCATCGCGGGGATTTCGGGCGAGGCGGAGATCGAGCGGCAACTCGGCGCGGCGGGTGCGAAGCTCGTGCGCGATATCCGCTACCGGGGGCATGAGATCATCAAGGAGCGGATCGCCAAGTATGCGATCGACTGCGATTGGAAGGACGGGTGGATGGAGGTGGCCGCCCGGCCGAAGCACATGAAGGCTATCCGCGATTATTACGATGCGCGGGTGAAGGATGGCGAGGGCGACCATCACGAGTTGATCGAGGCACAGGATCTGCGCGGGGTGCTCGACACGGGCCTCTATTACGGCGGGATCATTGATCGAAAGAGTGGGCACTTGCATCCGCTCAATCTGTGCCTGGGCGAAGCGCGGGCGGCGGCGTCGCTAGGCGTGCAGATTTTCGAAGATACGCGGGTTGTGGAAATGAAGGGCGGGGCGAAGCCGTTTGCGCGCACCGCGAAAGGCCGCGTGGAAGCGGATGCGATCGTGCTCGGCGGAGATACGTCGCATCAATTCGAGCGCGGGCGGTTGTGGGGTCTTCAGTTTCCGACGGGCAGCTACATCATCGCGACGGAACCGCTCAGCGATAATCTCGCGCGGTCGATCAATCCGCGGGATCTCGCCATCTGCGACAGCAATCTGGTGCTCGACTATTTCCGCATGTCGGGCGACCGGCGGATGCTGTTTGGCGGGCGGTGCAATTATTCCAACCGCGATCCGGGCGACATCACCGCGACGATGAAGACGCGGCTGGATGAGATTTTCCCGCAGCTGTCGGACAAGAAAGTCGATTTCACCTGGGCGGGGCGGATTGGGATTGTGCTCAACCGCGTGCCGGCGATCGGGCGGCTGGAGCCGAATCTCTATTACATGCAGGGCTATTGTGGGCACGGTGTGAACGCCACGCATATCGCAGGCGAGATCGTGGCGGATGCGATTTGCGGGACGACGGAGCGGTTCGATTTGTTCGACAGCATCCGGCACTGGCAGCTGCCGGTCGGCCGCTGGGCGGGCAACCAGATGCTGGCGCTTGGGATGCTCTATTACCGGTTGAAGGACCGGCTTTAGATTCCTAGTGCCTGCATGATTTCGTTTTCGGCCTGACGCGCCGCTGGCGACCAGTTGGCGACCTTGGAAGCCACGAGGTTGGCCTCCGATTTCAAGATGATGCCATCGTCGAGAATACGCAGGCCGTTTGCGGCCAGCGTGGCGCCCGTCGAGGTAATGTCGACGATGAGGTCGGCGGTGCCGGCCGCGGGCGCGCCTTCGGTGGCGCCGAGGCTTTCAATGATGCGGTAGTCGATGACGCCTTTTTCGGCGAAGAAGCGGCGCGTGGTGTTGATGTACTTCGTCGCGACGCGGAACCAGCGGCCGTGTTCGCGGCGGAAGGTGGCGGCGATCTCGTCAAGATCGGCCATGCTGCGCACGTCGATCCAGTAGTTTGGAACGGCGACGACGACATCTGCGTGACCGAAGCCCAGCGCTTTGAGGAACGTGACGCGATCGCTGGCGTCCGAGATTTGTTCGCGGATGAGGTCTTCACCGGTGACGCCCATGTGGGCGCGGCCGGTTTTCAAGTACCAGGCGATTTCGGAGGCGGAGATGAAGGCGACTTCGACCGTATCGAGGCCCGCGACCTCGCCGCGATAGCCGCGTTCGTTGCCGGTTTTGCGCAGCGTGAGGCCGGCGTTGGCAAAGATCTCGATGGTCTGTTCCATGAGCCGGCCTTTGGAGGGGACGGCGAGGAGGAGTTTTTCGGTCATGCCGCGCCTCCCTGGACGACGCTTAATAGGCGTTCGGTGTGGATGGCAGCGCCGACGGCGGGCACGTTGCGCTTGGCACCGGCCGCGCGCATGAGATCGTCGTAGCGGCCGCCGCCGGCGAGTGGGCTCTCGGGGCCGAGATCGGGCGAGATCACTTCGAAGACGAAGCCGGTGTAATATTCGAGCTGGCGGCCGAATTCGGCGGAGAACTCGGCGTGGACGACATCGACGCCCATGTCGGTCATGAGTTGCAGGCGGCGGTGATAGGCGTCGATCACGGGGTTCATCGTGACGCCGCGATCGCGCAGCAGATCTTTGAGGCAAGCTCCGGCTGCTTTGGCAGGGCCAGAGATGGCGAGATAGCGCTCGATGAGGGTGACGGTTTCGGGGGGCAGCGGATCGGATTTTGCGTCGGCTAAGCGCCACATCAGGTTGATCGCGACTTCCGTGACGGTGCGCGTGCCCATGGCCTCGATGCTGTTTGCCGCGAGGTAGTCGACGACGGCGCGCTCGGAGCGGGCGACATCGCCCGGCACGATGGAAGCGCGCAACTCGGCGGGAATGTCTTTCAAGCTTTCTTCGGCAGGGCGCGCGAGGCGGTGGAGTTCGGCGCGGAAAGCATCGGGGCGCCAGAAGAGATGGGTCAGAAACTGACGCCAGCGATCGGGCATGTCGATCGCTTTGATGAGCGCGCGGAACAGGCCGAGGTCGCCGATGCGGAGCATGTGGTTTTTGAGGCCAGCTGCGCGCATCGCGTTGAGGATGAGGGCGACGGTCTGGGCGTCGGCCTTTTCGCGATCGGTGTCACTGATGCTTTCAATGCCAGCCTGGCGGAACTCGCGCGGGTGAGCGCTGTCGGCGCCGACGGGTTGAAAGCGGAAGGCGGGGCCGTTGTAGCAGTAGCGGCCTTTGGTTGCGGGATCGCCATTGCGTTCGATGTGCAGGCGGCAAGTCGGCACGGTGAGGTCGGGGCGCAGGCAGAGTTCGGCGCCGTCGGGGTCGGTGAAGACGTAGGTGCGGGCGCGCAGGTTTTCGCCGATGACGTCGAGGAAGACGCCGGCGGGCTGGAGGATTGCGGGCGAGACGGCTTCGTGCCCGGCCTTGATGAAGACCTGCATGATCTTCTGGGCCTGGGCTTCGAGCGCCTCGAATTTGCGTGCCGTTTCGGCGGCCATGGGGACTCGCTTTAGGTCTCGTGGCGCGCGAGGATTTCGCGCACTTTGGCGACGAGGTCGGTTTCAGGTACGGCGAGTTGCGCGGGGCGCGCTTCCTTCCATTCCTTGTTGTCTTTGATGGCGGCGGCGGCCTTGGCGCCTTCGATGAGGTCCTTCAGCGTGACCTCGCCTTTGGCGCGTTCGTCGCTGCCTTGGATGACGACGAGGGGGCTGCCGCGCTTGTCGGCGTATTTCATCTGCGCCTTCATGCCGGCGGAGCCGAGGTACATTTCGGCGCGGATGCCGGCAGCGCGCAACGTCTGCGTGATTTTCTGGTAGGCAGCGACTTCGCCCTTGTCCATGACGAGGACGACGACGGGGCCGAGCGTGTCGCTCGACTTTTTGCCCAACGATGCGAGGGCCGCCTGGAGGCGCGAGACGCCGATGGAAAAGCCGGTGGCGGGGACTTTCTGGCCGGTGAAGCGGGCGACGAGATCGTCGTAACGGCCGCCGCCACCGACGGAGCCGAAGCGGACGGTCTGGCCGTCTTCGTTTTTCACTTCGAACAGGAGTTCGGCTTCGAAGACGGGACCGGTGTAGTATTCGAGGCCGCGGACGACGGAGGTATCGAAGGCGATCTGGTTCGGTCCATAGCCTGAGGCGCGGACCATGTCGCTCATCTGGCGGAGTTCATCCATGCCGTTGGTGGCGCGCTCGTTGCCATCAATCGTGGGCATGACGCGGGCAATTGCGCCCTCACGGTCGCCTTCGGAGGCGGAGAGGAAGCCGGTGATCTTGGCAATTGCATCCGGGGCGAGATTGGCGCCGGGCGTGAAGTCGCCGCTTTCGTCCTTGCGGCCTTTGCCGAGCAGGAGCGCTACGCCACCGACGCCGAACTTATCGAACTTGTCCATGGCGCGCAGAACGGTGAGGCGGCGCGCGGCGTCGGACGGGGACGCGGGATCGATGCCGGCGAGTTCGAGCACCCCATCCAGCACTTTGCGGTTGTTGACTTTGATCACGTAGTCGCCGCGGGGGATGCCGAGGGCTTCCAACGTGTCGGCGGCGAGCATGCACATTTCAGCGTCGGCGGCGATGCTCTCCGCACCCACCGTGTCCGCGTCGAATTGCGTGAACTGGCGGAAGCGGCCGGGGCCGGGCTTCTCGTTGCGGAAGACGGAGCCCGTGGCGTAGCGGCGGAAGGGCTTGGGCAGTTTGTCGAAGTTCTCGGCGACGAAGCGGGCGAGCGGCGCGGTTAAATCATAGCGCAGCGAGAGCCACTGCTCGTCTTCGTCTTGAAACGAGAACACGCCTTCGTTGGGGCGGTCCTGGTCGGGGAGGAATTTGCCCAGCGCGTCGGTGTATTCGATGGCCGGGGTTTCGAGCGGTTCGAAGCCGTAGCGCTCGTAGACGCCGCGGATCTTGCCCAGCATCGCCTGCTGCTCGCGGATCTCGGCTGCGCTGATGTCGCGGAAGCCCTTGGGGAGCCTCGGCACCGGACGGATGGGCGCGGGCGTTTCGTTTTCGGATTTGGCCATGGAATCAATAAAGTTGTAGCGGCGCGGGGCGCGCCCTGTTGGTGCGCCTTATAGCGGACCTTGTGCGGGGCGCAAAGCGAGGCTCTTTGGCCGGTCAACCGGGCGCGTGGCCCTTGAGGCGGCGGACGGCGCGGCGCAGCGGTTCAATATTGCGCAAGCGGCGACGGGTGCGGCTCATGGCGAGGCGCGGCCAGGCCTTGGCAGTGAGGGCTGCTTCGAGCGTGACGAGGGCTTCAGGTTCGATGCCAAAACCCTGTTTGAAGGGGTAGTCGCCGATCCCCATGTCGAAGCGGCGGATGCCGCGCGGCACGAAGTATCGCATGGCTTCCACCACGACGAGGCGGCCGGGAGAGATGCGCTTCCAGTCGCCGCCGGCGGTGGAGATGCGCAGGAGCTTGAAGGTGCCGCCATTGGTGATGCCGAGCAAGCAGGCGCCAATCTCGCCGCCGGCTGACAGCGTGAAGATGTGGGCACTGCCATCGGCGAGGCCGTTCGCGAGCAGCGTTTTGTAGAAGCGGGAGTAGGCGGGCCGTTCGAGCAGATAGTCGCCGCCGGCTTCGTGCCGGCGCTCGGCCTGCTGCTGTTCGAGCACCGCGTAGGCGGCGGCGATGGCATCCGGCGTGGCGGCGCGACTGAAGGCGGGTTCGCCGCGCTCGGCGAGGAGGCGGCCGCAGCGCTCGACTTCCTTGCGATATTTCTTTCCGAGGGCGCGCAGGAACTCGTCAACGGTACCGGGCAGCGTGAGCGCGTTGCGGTGGTGCTCCGAGGGGAATGTGCCCGGCGCTGCGACGAGCGGGTTGGCGCGGCCTTGGATGTCGCGCGGCATATTTTCAAGAACGATCAGATCGTGCGGTCGGAGTGCGCGCTTGATCGCGCTCCAGATGTCGCCAGAGACTCCGGCAGCTGGACCGAGTATGGGGCCGCCATAGTCGGAGACACCGAACGAGGGGACGCGCAAGACGCTGAGGCCCTGTTCGTGCGTGGCAATGAGCGGGAGCATGAGTATGAGGCCGCCGTCGGCGTTGCGGACATCGACGACAATCGGTTGCGCTCCAGCGCCCGGCAGCAAGTCGGCAAAGAGTGCCTTGAGCCAGGATAACCGCTGAAACGCGGTTGACGCCACATCGGCGCCCGCTCCGTTAATGGCGCTGAGCACGGCGTCGCGGCCTTCGTGGAGGCAGACTGTGAGCATGCCGCTCCCTGTCCGATCCACGGCCTGCCGATCGGCGCCCGATGGTGCCGACATTGAGACCATTATTCAGCGGCTTTCGGGAGATCGATGACCGCGCCGAGGTGGTCACGATCCAATTGGAACTCGACGGGGCGGCGGGATTTGCGGGCTTTCTTCAAGAGCCCTGAGCGTTTGACGCCGGCTTGCAGGACGGCCTTGGCATAAAAGCCGGGACCGGCGAGGTTGCGGCTCTTGGGCGTGATGCCGACCTTATCGCGCAGGATGCCGTTGGCCATGTTGATGATTTGCGAGCGGCGGATCGTTTCGGTCCAATACTCGGTGGTCATCGAGACGTTGAGGCAATCGAGGTTTTCGACGCGATGTGGCGCGTTCAGCGGCCAGTGCAGCATTTCGCCGGGACCGATTTCGAAGACCGTGGCGTCCTTGTCGTAGGAGACGTCATAGGGGATGTCGACTTCGACTTCGTAGAGCGCGATGCGTTCGAGCTGTTCGCCGGTGAGATAGGGCGCGGTGGTGGGGTAGAGATACACGCGCTTCTTGCCGTGAAGCTGCCAGAGCGACTGTCCGGGCAAGTCCATGTGGTAATAAACTTGCGCGTTGGGCGATGAGATGAGGATGCCGCAGGTTCGATCGTAGGTGTCGTAGCCCGGGACGTTGCCGCGCACTTCTTCGAAGATCTGGTCGAGGACGTCTTTATAGCGGCGGTCGACGCCGGAGATGTTGCGCAGGTTCAGCCACATGCGGCCACGCTTGATGGCTTCGATGACTTCGCGGCCGGAGAGGCGGCCGATGTCGCCTTCGCGCCAGAGGCGGCGGTTGGAGCCCTGGGGTCCCATTTCGACGAGGGCGTAATGCTGACGGGGATAGCCTTCGATGACTTCGGCGAGGGCATCGAGCGAATAGAGCGGGTGCTCGGACAGGCGATGGGCGAGACGCAGCGGTGCCTTGGCCCAGCTTGCGGTCGTCGCGGCCGTCCAATTGGTAAAGATCGGTGCGGACATGGTGCAAATGTTCCTACGCGGGACACTCCGCACACGTTGGCGTGCGGTTGTGGTCGAAGTTAGCAAATTGCGGACCAAATTGGGGCTGTGCGCATTGTCCTAGGACGTCCAATTTGGCGGCAAAGCGGGCGGCTGATCCCTAGCGTGTTTTGGTGAACACGGTGGGCGGCAAATGTGCCGCACGGCGGTTGCACCGCCGTCCGAACATGCGAATCTCTATATTGCTTTTGCTGACAACGATTTGATCGAGGATAGCAATTTCATGGCCGGTCCTTCGCCTGTTTTCGCCGTCGCCGCGCTGGCCATGGCACTCGCTTTCTCGACCGGCGGTTCGCCGGTTCAGGCGGATGAGGTCAAACCGGCCGCGCTCACCGGGTCGCTGGCGGGACTACCGGGCTTGTGGACAGGGCAAGGGCGGCTCGGGTTCAAGGACGGGAAGGCCGAAACGGTAACTTGCCGCGCGACGTATTTTGCAGCGACGGATGCACCGGGTCTCAAGCAGACGATCCGTTGCGCTTCGCCGAGTGGGAAAATCGAGCTGAAGAGCCGGTTGGAAGAGAAGGATGGCGCGCTTTCCGGCGAGTGGTCTGAGGAGATGTACAATCTCAAGGGCGCACTGCAGGGGAAGGTCACAGAACGCGGGCTTGTGGTGACGGTTAAGGGCGACGACTTGAACGCCAACATGGATGTGATCGTTAAGGATGACCGGCAGATCGTGGAAATTCAGTTCCACAACACCTCGCTGATCGGGATCACCTTGGTCTTGAAGCGGGCATCGGCCGGCGGCGAGAGCTGAGGCCGGCGGGGGGGGGCCGGGTGACTGGGGCTGGCCCGAACGGGTTCAGCTGTGATAGCACACAGCCGAAAATTGACCCGTGCGCGGGCCGTGGTGCCATGACGAATTTCGAGCAGAAGACCCCTCCCGTGCGGACCGAGGCGGCCAAAAGGGCGCAGCGTCTGGCCGAGGAGTTGCGCGCTAATCTGCGGAAGAGAAAGGAAAAAGCGCGCTCATCCGCTGATGAGCAGCGGACAGGGGACGCGACGGACCGGCCAGACGGCGACGCCGACTGAGCCGCCGGATGCCCCGGTCTTTCGAACTTTAAGGCGCCATGTTGGCCTTTCTCTTGCTGGACGGGCGGCACAAAGACTAATCATCCCGGCACATCTTCATCGACTCGCCCTCCGGCGGGTTATGTCACCGCGGCCCACAGCGGCTGCCCGCATTTCTCACACAGGACGGCCTCTCCCCATGGATCGCATCAAAATCGTCGGCGGCGGTGAACTCAACGGCACCATTCCGATCTCTGGGGCGAAGAACGCCGCGCTGCCACTGATGATCGCGAGCCTGCTGACGGCGGACCGGGTGACGCTCAAGAATGTGCCGAACCTCGCCGACGTGAACCTCTTGGCGCGCATTCTGCGCAACCACGGGACGGACCTCGCGGTGGACGGGAAGCGGTCGTCTCCGAACATGCAGGGCGAGACGTTCCATCTAACGGCGCGGGATATCGTAGATACGACGGCACCGTACGAGATGGTGTCGCGCATGCGGGCGAGCTTCTGGGTGCTGGGGCCGATCCTGGCGCGGATGCGGCAGGCGAAGGTGTCGTTGCCCGGCGGGTGCGCGATCGGCACGCGGCCGGTGGATCTGCATTTGACGGGGCTGAAGGCGCTCGGCGCGGAAATCGAGATCGACGGCGGCTATGTGCTGGCGAAAGCGCCGAAGGGGCTGCATGGCGCGCACATCATCTTTCCGAAGGTGTCGGTCGGCGCGACGCACAACGTTTTGCTGGCGGCGGCGATGGCCAAGGGTGAGACGGTGATCGAGAACGCGGCGCGGGAGCCGGAAGTGGGGGATGTGGCGTCGCTGCTCGTCAAAATGGGCGTGCTGATCGAGGGGATCGGCACGTCGACGTTGCGCATTCAGGGGCGCGACCGTCTTGACGGCGCGATCCATACGGTGCTGCCGGATCGCATCGAGACGGGCACGTTCGCGATGGTCGTGGCGGCGACCGGCGGGGATGTGGTGCTGGAGGATACGCGCGCCGATTTGCTGCAGAATGCGCTCGATGTTCTGGCGGCGACGGGCACCACCGTGACGCCGACGGCGACGGGTATTCGCATCACGCGCAAGGGCGGCGAGATCGAGCCGGTGACGGTGGAGACGCAGCCGTATCCGGGTTTTCCGACCGACCTGCAGGCGCAGTTGATGGCGCTGATGACGCGGGCGCACGGGACGAGCGTGATCCGCGAGACGATTTTCGAGAACCGCTTCATGCACGTGCAGGAGTTGGCGCGGCTGGGCGCGGACATTCAGCTGCACGGCGATACGGCGACCATCAAGGGCGTCAAGCATCTGCGCGGCGCGCCGGTGATGGCGACTGATCTGCGCGCCTCGGTTTCGCTTGTGATCGCGGGGCTGATGGCAGAGGGCGAGACGACGGTGGGGCGCGTCTATCATCTCGATCGCGGGTTTGAGCGTCTTGAAGAGAAGCTGTCGCGGTGCGGGGCGAACATCGAGCGGCTGTCGTCCGGCTAAGGGCGGACACGGAGTAACGGCTTGCTCGAACTTTCCGTCGAAATTTGATTGCCAGAGGGTCCAATCATGCCGTTCAATGCGTGTAGGGTTGTGAGCGCATGGGCGCGATTGCCGGGGGATTTGCGGATGAAAGTTGCTGCGTTGGTTGCTGCTTCGGCGATGGTTTTAGCCGGCAGCGGTTCGGCCATGGCTGCGAAGGCCAAGGCCGGGACGCTGACGTGCAAGGGCGGCGCGGGCGTCGGCCTCATTCTGGGATCGAAGAAGCATTACGATTGCGTTTTTCAGTCCGCGAAGGGCCAGTCGGAGTCCTATGAGGGCTCGGTCACGAAGGTCGGGCTCGATCTCGGCTTCACGTCGAAGGTCACGATCGTCTGGGCCGTGTTTTCGAGCACGGACCTGGGGCCCAAGGCGCTGGTCGGCGATTACGTGGGCGCCAACGCGGATGCCTCGATTGGGGTCGGTGTGGGGACGAAAATCCTCGTCGGCGGGTCGAAACACACCATCAGCCTGCAGCCGCTCAGCGTGCAGGGTCAGACCGGCCTCAACATCGCGGTCGGCGTGGCGGATCTGTCGCTGCGCTAAGCCGCCCTTGCCGCACAACGCTTTGCGCTTGCTTTTTGCGGCGCAACATGGGATACGCCCGCATCCGGATCGCTCTGATCCGGTCCATCGGCGCGCGACTGCGTGACGGGACACTGGCAACGAGGATCGCTTTCGGGCGGCCCGTTCGTCCTCCGGTCCGCGCCTCTGATCTCCCAAAAATCGGCCGCCCCGGCACGCAGGGCGCCTGATGATCTGGAACCCGAAACCGGCATTGCCGCACGGGTCAGACATCAAGCCCGCGCACCATCAAGCGCTTGAGACCGCCACCGGATAGACCGGTTGTGGCTGCACTGCGCACGCGGGACAACCGAAAGAATACCAGTGACCACATTCCAAGAACTCGGCCTCGATCCCCTCCTTCTGAAGGCGCTCGACACCGAAGGCTACACCACACCGACGCCGATCCAGGCGCAGGCGATCCCGACCATTCTTGAAGGCAAGGACCTGCTCGGCATCGCGCAGACCGGCACCGGCAAGACGGCCGCGTTTGCCTTGCCGATCCTGCAGCGTCTCAACACCAACCGGCAGCCGCCGCTGCGCAAGGGCGTGCGGGCTCTGATCTTGTCGCCGACGCGCGAACTCGCCACGCAGATCGCGGAGAGCTTCCGCACGTATGGCCGGCATATGGGCTTCTCGGTCGCCGTCGTGTTCGGCGGCGTCGCGCATAAGCCGCAGCGTGATGCGCTGGCGCGCGGTGTCGATGTGCTCGTCGCTACACCGGGCCGTCTGCTTGACCATATGGGCGAGCGCAACGTGACGCTCGAGGGTACGGAAATTCTCGTGCTCGACGAAGCCGACCAGATGATGGATCTGGGCTTCATCCGCCCGCTGCGGCAGATCGTGGCGACGCTGTCGCATCGCCGCCAGAGCCTGTTCTTCTCGGCAACCATGCCGCACGAGATCGGTGCGCTTGCCGCCGAACTTCTGAAGGACCCGGTGAAGGTTTCGGTGTCGCCCGTTTCCAAGACGGCCGACCGCGTGGCGCAGGAAGTGATTTTCGTTGAACAGAACAAGAAGCGGGCGCTGCTCGTGGAATTGTTCGCGGATCCCGAATTCACGCGCACCATCGTGTTCACGCGTACCAAGCGCGGGGCTGATCGCGTGGCCCGGCATCTTGAAACGGCCGGCGTGCCGGTTTCGGCCATCCACGGCAACAAGAGCCAGGCGCAGCGCGATCAGGCGATGCGCGGTTTCAAGGCGGGTAAAATCCGCGCCTTGATCGCAACCGACATCGCCGCGCGCGGTATCGACGTCGATGCCGTTTCGCACGTGATCAACTACGAAATCCCCAATGTACCGGAAAGCTACGTGCACCGCATCGGCCGCACGGCGCGTGCTGGCGCGGAAGGCACGGCGATTTCGCTCGTCGATAATGAAGAGCGCGGGTATCTGCGCGATATCGAGCGGCTGACGCGGCTGACGATCCCGTCGAAGGATCGCCGCAACGACGCGACGCTCGTGGCGCCGGTGGAAAGCCGGGCCGAACGCGATGCCGAACGGGCCGATCTGTCGCCCGGCGGCGCACGTGGCCAGCGGGGTGGCCCGCGCACCGACCGTCCGCGCAGCTTTGCTTCGCGTGGTGGCGAGGGCCGGGACCGCTCGGGTGGCGAACAGCGTGACCGTGGCGGCGACCGCCGTGACGGCAATGGTGGACGTCCGCAGCGTCCGCGTTTCGACGATCGGGGCCCGCGTCCCGAGGGCCGGGGTGATCGCGATGGTGCACGCGGATTTTCGCGCGGGGCTCCGCGTGGCGAGCAGACCGCCGACCGTGGGGCCGACAGGGTAACCAATGGGGGCGGCGAACGCCGTCCGTTTGATCCGATGCAAGCCAAACCCGAGCGTCCGGCGCATGAGCGTCCGCGGTCCTTCGACGGACGGCGCGACGACAACTCGAGTGACCGGCCCAACTTCCGGCGCGACGGGGACCGTCCGCACCGCGACGAGCGTCCGCAGGGACGTGGCGAGCGGACAGAGCGGGGCGGCGAAAGCCGGACCGTGACGCATTACGGCGATCGCACGTCGGAGACGCGTCCGCAGGGCGAGCGCTCGTTCGGTGAACGCTCTTTTGGCGATCGGCCGCATCGCGGCGGTGACGGCCGTGGTCCGAACCGGTCCGATGACAAGCGCGGTCCGCGCGGCGGCGACCGTCCACATCGCGACCACGCCCCGCGCGGCGAACATGCCTCCCGGGATGGCGATCGCCGTCCGCACGGGGCCGAGGGCCGTCCGCGTTTTGCCGGCGGCAAGCGCGACGGTGAACACCGTGGCCCTGGAGACCGTCCGGCCAAGCCGCATGCCCACGGGCGTCCCGCTCTGCGCAGCGACCGCGCCGATGGGCCGGCTAAGGGCTTGGACGGGGTTAAGTTCATGGGTGACCGCGGGGGTGATCGCGGCGGCAATCGCGGTGGCAATCGGGGGGATGGTCCGCGTGGCCGTCCGTCAGCGCCCCGGGGCGACGACCGCCGCAAGGCACCGCGCAACGCCTGATCGGCATTCCCGATCACCGTTATCGACGCGACAAGTTTAACGCGACAAGGCGCGCGGGGGGCGAGGTTGCACTCCTTCCCCGCCGCCAGTATCACTCCGCCACGATCTCACCGCGGTGGGCCGGCAAATAGCGGCGCCGCAACCCGATGTGTCCGCGCCGATGACCGCCAAAGACAATTCCGGCCTGAAGCTAATCGCCCTCGATAGCGAGGATCTCGCGGTGGTGTCGGCGCATTTGCAAGATGCCGTCATCAACGTTTCCGAGATGGCTTACCTGAAGACTGAGCGCCGGTTTGCGGCAATTGCCAATCGCTTCGACTGGAGCGAGGCGCTTGGCGGGACGCGCTCGCGGCGCAAACCGTTCATGCGGCGGCGATCAGGCTTGCGGTTCGAGCGCGTGCTCGGCGCGCAGCTGGCCAACATCGATATTACTGACAGGAAGCAGATGCTCAACGTGCTCGCGATCCACTTCGAGCCGTCGACTGCACCTGAAGGCTTTGTCACCATCTCGTGTGCTGGTGGGGCTGCCATCCGTCTGCACGTAGAGTATCTCGAGGCAGAGCTGAAAGACCTCGGTGCGGCATGGGCGACCAAATCGAAGCCCGAACATCCCGACGACGAGCCGGACGCGTAATATCAAACTAGCGCGCCTGCATCGTCCTATAACCCGACTTTGACATCACGGACTCGCCACATGCCCAAGACCCTCGTGACTTCCGATCCAGGCTTTGAGGCCGCCTTCACGGCCCTGCTTTCGGAGAAGCGCGAGGTCTCGGACGAGGTGGATACGGCCGTGCGCGAGATTATCGCTGATGTGCGCGCGCGCGGCGACGCGGCGCTGATCGATCTGTCGGCGAAGTATGACGGGATCGATCTCAAGAAAACCGGCATCGCGGTGACGGCAGCCGAAGTCGATGCAGCGGTGGCGCAGTGCTCGAAGGAGACACTGGATGCGCTCTCGTTCGCCGCAGACCGCATTCGCGCGCATCATCAGCGGCAGTTGCCCAGGAGCGAGCGCTACACGGACGACACTGGCGTGGAACTCGGCGACCGTTGGACGGCGGTGGAGTCGGCCGGCCTTTATGTGCCGGGTGGGTCGGCGTCTTATCCGTCATCGGTTTTGATGAATGCGCTGCCGGCGATCGTGGCCGGCGTGCCGCGCATTGTGATGGTCGTGCCGTGCCCGCGCGGGGAATTGAACCCGCTGGTTCTGGCGGCGGCACGGCTGTGCGGTGTGACCGAGATTTACCGGATTGGCGGGGCGCAGGCGGTTGCCGCGCTCGCATACGGCACGGAGACGGTGAAGCCGGTCGTGAAGATCGTCGGGCCCGGCAATGCCTATGTGGCGGCGGCGAAGCGGCAGGTGTTCGGAACTGTGGGCATCGACAGCATCGCAGGGCCGTCGGAAGTTCTCGTGATCGCGGATAAGGACAACGATCCGGAGTGGATCGCGGCGGATCTGCTGGCGCAGGCGGAACACGACAAAGCGGCACAGTCGGTCTTGATGACGGACGACGCTGGGTTTGCGAAGGCGGTGGAAGCGGCCGTCGGGCGGCAGTTGGCGACGTTGCCGCGCGGGAACATCGCGGGTGAAAGCTGGAACGTCTTTGGCGCGTCGATCGTTTTGCGGTCATTCGACGAAGCGCCGGCGTTGGCCGACCGAATCGCGGCGGAGCATCTGGAAATCGCGACCGCCGACAGCGAAGGTTTGGCGGAGAAGATCCGCAACGCGGGTGCGATTTTTATCGGTGCCTACACGCCGGAAGTGATCGGCGACTATGTGGCGGGATCGAACCACGTGCTGCCGACGGCGCGGTCGGCACGGTTCTCGTCGGGACTGGGCGTGCTCGACTTCATGAAGCGGACATCGCTGTTGAAACTCGATGCGGCATCCTTGGCGCGGGTTGCGGGCGCTGCCATGACGCTGGCGCGTTCTGAGGGGCTGGAAGCGCACCGGCGCTCGGTCGAGATCCGGCTATCGGGCCGCGGTTAGAGGTTGAATTGACGCCATGACGGACACGCTTCCCGATAGCAGCCTCGAAACACGCAACCGCATTGCCTCGATCCGCATCGATGATGCCTCGATCGCGCGCGGAAATTCCAACATCGAGCACGAGCGGGAAGTGGCGATCTTCGACATTCTCGACGGCAATTCGTTCGCGCTGGAAGGGATCGATCAAGGGCCCTACCGGCTGGAGATTGCGATCGCGGATGACCGGCTGGTTCTGTCCGCCTTTCCCGAGGGCGGCGACCAGGCAGCGGCCGTGCATACGTTGACGATGACGCCGCTGAAGCGGCTCATCAAAGACTACTTCATGGTGCTCGATAGCTACTATCAGGCGATCCGGTCAGGGCAGCCCTCGCGCATTGAGGCGATCGACGTGGGACGGCGGGGGCTGCACGACGAAGGCAGCCGGCTGCTGCAGGAGCGGCTCACCGGCAAAATCTCGCTCGATTTCGACACCGCGCGCCGGCTGTTTACACTGATTTCAGCGCTGCACTGGAAGGGCTAGGCCAGGTGGCCGAACCCTCCGACGCTCCCCCTAGAATACTGTTTGCCTGTACGCTCAACGCCGTTCGCTCGCCGATGGCGGCAGCGATTTTGCAGCAGCTGGCCGGGCCGCGCGTGACCGTGACGTCGGCGGGCGTGCGGCGGGGGCAGGCCGATCCATTCGTGATGGCAGTGATGGAAGAGATTGGCATCGACGTGACGGCGCATCAGCCGCGCGTGTTCGGGGACCTGGAGCGGCAAACATTTTCCACGATCATCACGCTCTCGCCGGAAGCGCAGCATCATGCGGTGGAACTGACGCGGATCATGAAGGCGGAGGTCGAATACTGGCCGACATTCGATCCCTCGATGCTGCCGGCGGCGGCGGGGCGATTCGTGCTGCTCAACGCATATCGCAAGCTCAGGGACGATCTGGCCGACCGGATCAAAGGGCGGTTTGAGATCGCGGGCGGGCCGTCGGTCTGACGTTGCTCAGGGCGAGACGAGGAAGAAGACTTCGCGGCGGCCTAAGCCTTTGATGTCGACCTCGCCGCGACTTTCAAATTGGAAGGCGCTTTCCAACAGCTTCTTGCAGCGCGGGCAGACGAGAATGCGGCCGGGTTGCGAGAGATTTTCCAGGCGGGCTGCAAGGTTCACTGCGTCGCCCCAAACATCATAGCTGAACTTCTGCTTGCCGATGACGCCGGCCATGACGGGGCCCGATGCGAGACCCACGCGCATCGACAGCGGGAGATCGCGCTCGGATGCAATCCGCTCGACGGTTGAGAGCATGGAGACGCCCATTCGGGCCAGCCGCAGGAGGTGATCGTCGCAAGGTTCGGGGATGCCGGCGGCGACCATGTAGGCGTCCCCGATAGTTTTGATTTTCTCCACGCCGTGGGCTTTGGCGAGGCCGTCGAATTCGGTGACGATCTCATTGAGGAGGGCGACGGTTTTGGCGGAGCCGAGCGAACGGGCGAGTGCGACGAAGCCGGAGATGTCGGCGAACAAAACGGATGCGTCGGTGAATTGGTCAGCGATGATGGCGTCGGGTTTCGCTTTGAGGCGTTCGACAATGGCATCGGGGAGGATATTGCGCAGGAGATTGTCGGTCTCGGTCTTGGCCTGTTCGGCGAGGCGGAAGGCGTAGAAGACCGACGCGGCGATGAGGCCGACGGTGGTGATGGCAGCCTGGACGTAGATGCTGTCGATGACTTCCTTGTCGGCGGGGATGAGGGCTGCGCTTTCGGGAAACCAGAACCAGGAGGCGAGGTGGAGCGCGAGGCCTGATAAGATGACCGGGACGATGAGCCAAAGACGCTTCAAGCCGAAGACGACGAAGGGCGCGGCGGCGCCTACGAAATACTGGAGATGCACGCCGGAGTGATGGCCCAGGTACATGGAGAAGGCGATGAGCGCTGCCCACTCTGCCGCCACGATGATGAGCGCGCCGGCCACATCGTTGATGCGATGGGCGAAGGGGACGGCGAGGGCGGCAACGACGAGGCCGAGATTGATCCAGATGATGGGCCGGTAGGTATCGTAATCGAGGACCGTGTGCTGGATGGCATAGACGAGCGTCGAGACGACAATGAGGTAGGAGATCAGGTTGAGGATCATCAACCGGCGCTTGACCTCTGGTGGGTAGCCCGCGGTGCCGGCCTCGCCGAGGCGGCCGATGACGCCGCCAAGCGACCGCAGCTGCGGCAGGTCGCCGATGGTTGCGATGCCGCCGGCTATGGGGGCCAGCGCGCGCTTTAGTGCGTTGATCATGGCCGGCGGTCTTGCGCGGTCATGGTGTTCATCCTCACGCGGTGCCTGCGATGTTCTCCAGCTCGTCGATATCGCAGATCATCGCCTTGTCGCTCTTTTCGACGGCGCCGCTATCTTGCAGAAGCTGCAGCGCTGCGTTGACCTTCGGGCGGCTGGCGCCGATTAGAAGCGCAAGTTCACTTTGCGAAATGGGCAGATCGAGCGTGACGCGGGCGCCGGGCTTGTGGGTGCCTTTCTGGCGCGCGGCAGCGAGAAAGAAGCGGGCGAGGCGGACTTCGATGGGATAGAGGGCGATGCCTTCGAGCTGCTGGTCGGCCTCACGGACGCGATTGCAAAGAAAGCGGATGACGCTCTCGCGGACAGGCGCTCGCGTTTCCACGAGGCGCATCAGGGCGGATTTGGAGAGAGTCTGGGCGACGACCTTGGAGACGGCGGTGGCGTCGGCTGTGCGCACGCCGCCATCGAGAACGGCAATTTCGCCGAAGACCTGACCGGCTTCGGCGTGGGCGAAAGAGAGTTCGCGGCCTTCGGGAGTGAGGACGGAAAGGCGGACGCGGCCTTCGATGACGAAGAAAATATCGCGGCCGGGATCGCCGCGGCCGAAGACGATTTGGCCGGGGCCGTATTGCGCTTCGCGCATTTCTTGCGCGATCGACAGACGCTCGCCGGCGTCGAGGGCGCCGAAAAGCGGCGTCGCGCCGAGAAGGTCGACCAGGCGGTCTTTGGACATGTTTCCTCCGAACTCACCGCAGCTCGATGGCTGATATCGCCTAAATTGATGCCTGAGCGCAACGCACTTAGCGATCCACGATGCGGGACGACGCTTAAAGCTTCGTGCCGCTGAAGGTTGTATCGGCCGGAACACGGTATGGTGAATGACGGGGGCTTGGCGTGCTATAGAGCCGCCCGAGATCACCCACCCGATCAGACCGCCCTTCGGCCAACGGAGCCCGCCCCGGATGTCGACTGCCAAATCGGCCCTGCTTTCCGCATTTTCCCGCACCGACAATCCGCGCCGCGAAACGTTGCGGTCGGAACTGGCTAAGACTGCATCACGGGAAACCGGGATGGTGCCGCGGCCTAAACTCGTTTTGGCGAGCGCCAGTCCGCGGCGGCTGATGCTTCTGGAACAGGCCGGCATCAAACCGGATGCGCTGCGCCCGGCCTCGCTCGACGAGACGCCGAAGAAGGGGGAAATGCCGCGCGCGCTTGTTGCGCGGCTGGCGCGGGCCAAAGCGGAGGCAGCGCGGGATCAGATCGCGAACGACCGGGATATCGCGGATGCCTATGTGCTCGCCGCCGATACGATCGTTTCCAACAACATGAAGATCTTCGGCAAGCCGCAGCAGGTGGAAGAGGCGGTTGAGTTTCTGAACCGGCTGTCGGGGCGCTCGCACCGGGTGCTGACGGCGGTGTGCTTGATCGCGCCTAACGATAAAATTCGCACCAAGATCGTCGATACCAAGGTGCGGTTTAAATATCTGACCAAGGGTGAAATCGAAGCCTACATCGCAACGCGCGAATGGCGCGACAAGGCGGGCGGGTATGCGATCCAGGGGTTGGCGGGTTCATTCGTGCAGACGATCAAGGGGTCGTACACGAACGTTGTGGGATTGCCGCTGACGGAAGTGGTGACAATGTTGGTGGCGGAAGGGTTTCCGATCCACTTCAACTGGATCCGGGCGGCGGAAGCGGATCGCGATTAGCGCGGCGCACGCCATGCGGCAGATGGGCCAAAGCGATGAATGAAGCCAAAGCATCAAACTCATCAGGAGGACGGTGTCCGACGTGCCGGAAGCCGACCGACCAGGCGCATCGGCCGTTTTGTTCCAAGCGGTGTGCCGACATCGATCTGGCGCGGTGGCTAGGGGGGACGTTTGTTATCCCCGGTCCGGCACTGGACGTGGCCGACGACAGCGGGGAGCGGCTGGGTGAACCGGGTGCGCACGGGGTGCGGACGGCTGGCGACGAGGACGATTGAGGCCGGCCCGGACTTGCGCGGCGGGTGGCTCACAATGGCCGCTAGACAGCGGCGTATGCGGCACCTATAAGACGCCCACTTCGCAGCGGCACACGATCATGCCGGGCGAAAATGCCCAGGTAGCTCAGTTGGTAGAGCATGCGACTGAAAATCGCAGTGTCGCTGGTTCGATTCCGGCCCTGGGCACCATTTCCTTCCAAAACCTGACACCTCTCCGGCACCCGGTTAGCCCGGATGCTGGCGGCATCGCGGCCACACCTCCACGCCGAACGCGCACGGGGTGGCCGTCATAGGGGCTAGTGCGGCTTGCCGCAGCGGGCAACTCACCGCAAAGTTTCGGCTGCAATTCTGAGACTAACGCCCGGCGCCCGCCGTCCATGGGCGCTTGCCTGCGTGAAGCCCAACTAACCGTCACCGTCGCGAGGACGCCGTCCATGCCGTATGCCCCGAAGTTTCGCACCCTGTTTGTCTGCCTGATCGCAGGTCTGTCCGCGTTGAGCTTCCGGCCGGCTCCGGCTGCCGCGCAGGACTTTCTGTCGTTCCTCTGGGGCGGCGGGTACCGTGAGGATGTGAGCTTCCCGGCGAGCGTCGCGCCGCGGCAGATCATCGTGTCGTTCGGCGATCGCAAGCTGTACTGGGTCTATCAGCGGGGTGCCGCGCTGTCGTATCCGATCGCCGTGCCGCGCGAGCAGAGCCGCTGGTCGGGCGTGACGTCGGTGACGCGCAAGGCGGTCAATCCGGGATGGACGCCGACGGCCGAGAGGCGGCGCGAAAACCCGAAGCTGCCGGTCTACGTGCCCGGCGGACATCCGCAGAACCCGCTCGGCGTGCGCGCGCTGTATCTGGGCGCATCGATGTATCGTATTCACGGCACCGACGCGCCATGGACCATCGGTTCGGCCGTCTCCAAGGGCTGCATCCGCATGTATAACGAAGACGTGCTGGATCTTTATCCCCGCGTTCCCGTGGGCACGCGCGTGACCGTGACATGGAAGCGGTTTAAGGGCTAAGGGGCGACGCCCCATCGCTCAATCAAAGTCTAAGCTCACTCAGCCCGGGATGATCCGGCGGCCGGACGCCTGACCGGTCCCATCGGAAGAGCCGCGCGGCTTCCGCTATAGCGACGTCATTGATGCTGGCGTGCCGCTCGGCCATGTAGCCGGCCTCGTCGAAAAGCCAATTCTCGTTGCCGTGCGCGCGCCACCATTGGCCATCAGCGTCGTGGTATTCATAGACAAAACGCACGGCGATGCGGTTGCCGCTGGTTGCCCACAGTTCCTTGATGAGCCGATATTCGAACTCGCGCTGCCATTTGCCGGCGAGGAACTGTTCGATCTCGGCGCGGCCGGTCAGGAAAGTGGAGCGATTGCGCCAGCGGCTATCGGGCGTATAGGCGAGTGCGACTTGAGCCGGGTCGCGCCCATTCCAGGCATCCTCGGCTTTGCGGACCTTGATGACTGCGTCGGCCTCGCTGAACGGTGGCAGTGGCGGACGGAGCAGCATTTTCTTTCTCCTCGGTAGCCGGTCACCGTCACACGGTTCTTACTCCCACTCGATGGTGCCGGGGGGTTTTGAGGTGACGTCGTAGACGACGCGGTTGATGCCGCGGACTTCGTTGATGATCCGCGTTGCCACTCGACCTAAGAAGCCCATGTCGAAGGGGTAGAAGTCGGCGGTCATACCGTCGACGGAGGTGACGGCGCGCAGGCCGAGCACATGGTCGTAGGTGCGGCCATCGCCCATGACGCCGACGGTGCGGACGGGGAGGAGCACGGCGAAGGCCTGCCAAATGGCGTCATAGAGGCCAGCGTTGCGGATTTCATCGAGATAGATCGCATCGGCTTTGCGCAGGATGTCGAGCTTTTCCGGCGTAATTTCGCCGGGGATGCGGATGGCGAGGCCGGGGCCGGGGAAGGGATGGCGGCCGACGAAGGCGTCGGGGAGGCCCAATTCCCGTCCGAGTGCGCGGACCTCATCTTTGAAGAGTTCGCGCAGGGGCTCGACGAGCTTCATGTTCATGCGCTCGGGCAGGCCGCCGACGTTGTGGTGCGATTTGATCGTGACCGACGGGCCGCCGGTGAAGGAGACGCTTTCGATGACGTCGGGGTAGAGCGTGCCTTGGGCGAGGAAGGCGGCGCCGCCGATCTTCTTGGCTTCCTTTTCGAAGACATCGATGAAAAGGCGGCCAATGGTTTTGCGCTTGGTCTCGGGGTCGGAGATGCCTTTGAGTTCGCCAAGAAATAGCTCGGATGCGTCGACGTGGACCAGCGGGATATTGTAGTGGCCACGGAAGAGGTCGACGACCTGTTCGGCTTCCGACTGGCGCATGAGACCGTGATCGACGAAGACGCAGGTGAGCTGATCGCCGATCGCTTCATGGATGAGGACGGCGGCCACCGCGCTGTCGACGCCACCGGAGAGGCCGCAGATGACGCGCCCGGCGCCGACCTGGGCTTTGATCTTGGCGATCATCTCGCGGCGGTAGGCGGCCATGGTCCAATCGGACTTGAGGCCGGCGATTTTGTGGACGAAGTTGGCGATGAGTTTCGCGCCATCGGGGGTGTGGACCACCTCGGGGTGGAACTGCACGGCGTAGAAGCGGCGGGCTTCGTCGGCGACGGCCGCATAGGGTGCGTTCTCGCTGGTGGCAATGACCTTGAAGCCGTCGGGCAGGCGCGTGACGCGGTCGCCGTGGCTCATCCAGACCTGATGGCGCTCGCCCGTGTTCCAGACGCCGTCGAACAGCGCGGAGGGCTCGCGGACTTCGAGCATGGCGCGGCCGAATTCGCGGTGGTGGCCGCTTTCGACTTTGCCGCCCAATTGCTCGGCCATGGACTGCTGGCCATAGCAGATGCCGAAGATGGGGATGTTGGCATCGAAGATCGCCTGGGGCGCGCGGGGGCTATTTTCTTCGGTGACGGAGGCCGGGCCGCCAGAGAGGATGACGGCTTTTGGGGCGAGGCGCTGGAATGCGGCGTCCGCGCTCTGGAATGGATGGATCTCGCAATAGACGCCGGATTCGCGCACGCGGCGCGCGATCAACTGGGTGACCTGGCTGCCGAAATCGATGATGAGGACGCTTTCGGGGTGCATGGGACGGGGTTGGCTCCGGCAGCAAATGGGGGCCTGGGACCTCCAGGGTCTGGCCCGTTAGGGGCGGTAGACCATCCGGGCCCCGCAGCGTCAAGGCGGGGCGGCGCCGCAAGAGGGGGTTTCGCACCGGAATGGGGTTCATCGCGCCCGGACGGCGGACTCGTGTAGGGTCTTGGAATAAGAACGCGCCGTCCGGGACGGTCGGCCTCGTCGTGACGCTCTCGTTCGCGGCGATGATCGCGTTTCAGTATCTGGTGCTCAAGGGTTGAGGCGCCAGACGGCGAAGTTCAGGACGCCGGCGAATGAGACCCAGAAGAAATAGGGAATGAAGAGATAGGTCGCGGTCTGGCTGACGGGCCAGGCGAGGACCATGAACGCGACGATCGAGATCCAGAGCAAGATGAGATCGACAAGAGCGAGGCCGATTTCCTGACGGCCGAACATGATCCATGACCACGCCATGTTGAGGAGGAGGCTGACGCCCCAGACGACGAGGGCGGCTTTGATGCCTTCCGCCTGCCAGACCTTCCAGCCGGCAATCGCGATCATGAGGTAGAGGACGCTCCAGGCGACGGGGAAGAGCCAGTCGGGCGGGGTCCATGAGGGCTTGTTTAGGCTGGCGTACCAGGCGCCCGGCTGGAACAGGGCGCCGGTCGAGGCGGCGACGAACACGAGGGCGATAAAAGCTCCCAGCGGCAGGTAGTAGCTCATCGACCGATCCTCAATCCGAAATTGTGTTGACGTCATGAGTAAACGATTCCCGCGCGCCATTGGATGAATGGGCGCGATTAAGAAACGTGAGCGGTGCGGCTTCCGTTCTGCGACATGAGCGCTTCGAGGGTTTGGATGATGTCTTCGACGTGCTCGAAGACCCAGAAATGGCCGGCGCCGTCGAGGCTATGCAACGTGCAGTTGGGCAGTTGGCCGGCGAGCCAGCGGGCGGCTTGGGGCGGGACGACATGATCGTCGGTGCCTTGCCAGACGACGGCGGGGGCGGTCACATTGGTGAAGTTCACGCCCCAAGGGCGGCCGAAGATTTCTAAATCCGCCGTGCCGCCCGATCCGCCTTGGCGGAAAGCCTCGAGTGTCATCGTGCGCATGGTTTGTGCGACCTCGGGCTTGGAGAGGATGCGCGAATCGACGGAGGTGGCGATGCGGGGCAGGAGGCTGGTGAACATCTCCGGGCCGTGGCGGAACATCCACGCGCTCAGATCGCCGAGGGGGTGGGTGAGCCAGCTCTGGTAGGGCATATGCATGAAGAAGCGGTCGTGCAGAAACGAGACCGGTTCGAGTTTGCCTTCGGCGCTTTCGGCATAGTCGGCGACGGGGCCCATGGGCGAGACGAGGGCGAGCGCGGTGACGCGATCATTGAGGCTCTCGGCTAGAGCGACCGCAAAAGGGCTGCCGCCGGAGATGCCGAGCAGTGCGAAGCGCTCGAGGTCGAGGGCGTCGACGACTTTTTTGAGCCAGAGTGTTCGCTCGGCGAGAGACGCTCCCACGTTGGATGGTGTGAGGCCGTATCCGGGACGGTCGGGTGCGAGGATACGCAGGCCGTGCGACTTGGCGGCTGCGTCGGCGGCGGCAAACATGAGACGGCAGGCGGGTGCGCCGTGGAGGGCGACGACGGGGCGGCCAACCGGGTCGCCGTATTCGGCAAAGCCCGCGGTGCCCCCATCGGCCAGCGCCAGAACCTGACTATCGCGCAACATCATTCCCCCGGCGGCACCGCCTCGACTTCATTCCGCTTGCGGCCTATCACGCTCGGACGCCGCACCGCCACCCTCGGAGATGCCACACCCATGCTGATGGTCAAAACGCGCCTGGGACAAAGTTTGATCGAGGGCACGGGTTTGTTTGCCGCAGAACCGATCAAGGCGGGGACGGTGACGTGGCGATTTGTACCGGGGTTCGATCAGTTGTTCAGCGCGGAGCAGATCGCGGCGTTGCCCGATATGGCACGGGAGGCGATCGAGACCTACACGTATGTGCATGAGGCAAGTGGACTATATGTCTACTGTCTGGACAACGCGCGGTTCATGAACCACGCGGATAATCCCAATACTGCCGGTGTTCATGTCGATGGCGCGATCGAGGGCTATGACGTGGCGACGCGCGATATTGAAGAGGGCGAAGAGCTGACGTGCGACTACCGCGTCTTCGATGCTGGGTATGTGCGCAAGATCGGCGAATGATCTGATCTTGATCAGTGGGGCATCGTTGATGTGCGCGGCGACGTGCGCAGCTCATCCTTCTCGCGGGCATGGCGGCGGGCTTCTTCGATGCGCTGATACCGTGCGCGCAGGCGCGGGGCCAATAGGTAGGCAATAGGAAGCGCCAGAAGAAAACTCATGGCGACGACGACCCAGATGAGGGTGGAGGCGTCATTTGCCAGTGAGGGTATGGATAGCACGGCCGTTACGCCGATCCCGAACAGCACGGCGTTGACGATCATGAAAATGACGGCGGTGATGATCCAGCGGCGTGACATGACGGTTCCTCATGTTGGCGCTACGCAAACACGCGCAGCCATGCCCGGATAACCGAGCAAGCCACACATCAGTTCCCATTTGTTTTTAGGCACGAGCGCGGCTGCTGGTGCCCAGACGGCTGAAAACGCTCGTGACGGGGCGCGTCAGCAGGCGGCGGCGGAGTTTGGCGATGCGGCGCTGGAGGTAGGGCGAAAAGTATCCCTGGTAGCGCTGCCAGAGTTCGGGACGTTTCCAATCGTCGCCCGAGACGCGGCCCCGGCACTCAGCCGCGCCGCAGCAGCAGTCGAATTCGTCGTAGGCGGAGCCGTCGCTCATCGCGTAATCGTAGGTGACTTCTTCGCCGGAGCGGATGTCGCGCATGGCGACGAGGCCGATCTGGCCGGAGAGGCCGGCGTTGGGCGCGCAGGAGTGGTTGACGTAATCGGGCGGTTCACAGTCGGTGAGAGACACCAGATAATGATCCTCCTCGACCTGGAGCGAGTGGCGCTTCACGGGCGGGGGGAGAGATGCCAGTTCGGCGCCGTCGACCAGAGTGCCGCTCCAGACAACGATCAGTTCACCTTTGGCGATGGGCTCCTTGGCGACGACGGTAAATCCGCCCCGGTCATCGGCGGCACGGACTTCACATTTCTGGGTGAGAAACGAATTCTGGCTGCCGTGCATTCAGGCCCTCGCCGAATATGTCGCGTGCGCCCGCTCAACGCCGCGCGGCGCGCAAAGTTCAGAAATTCGGATTTGAGTTTGAAAAAGCGGAGCGTTCGCTGATTGCGCAGCGATTGCGGGAACGCCAGGACACCGTGGCACAGCGGCCATGATCGACGATCGTCTCCCCCGGATCGTCCGAACGGCTTTCGCGGTGCGGAGCGACAGTAACGAAGCGTGACGGCACCCGCGATCACCCCTCGACAGGGCTCCCGACCGGCGGAGCGCATGCATGCAGCAAGGCTCAGCTGCATTAGCTATCGCAGCATTGGGGCTTTGCAACATGGGGGCGCGAAAAAATCCGGTGAGAAGACGTCAGGCTTTGGCGCGGTCCATGATGGCGATGAAAAATCCATCGGTGCCGTGGGAGGCAGGGGTGAGTTGAAGTGTGTCGGTGCGGCCGTCGGCGGAGGCGGGCGGCTCCGTGCCGATGCGCTCCTGCCAGACGGAGCCGTAGGGGACGACCGAAAACTCCGGGGCGGAGGCCAGGAAGTTTTCCAGGGTGCCGCGGTTTTCTTCGGGCAGCAGGGAGCAAGTGACGTAGACGAGGCGGCCGCCGGGCTTGGTGAGGTTGCGGGCGGTGGCGAGGATCGCTGCTTGCTCAGACTGGCGTTCTTCGATGTTGCGAGGTTTGAGCTTCCACTTGCTTTCCGGGCGGCGGCGCCAGACGCCGGTGCCGGTGCAGGGCGCATCAATCAGTACGAGATCGAACTTGGGGCCCAGCGCTTCGAGAGCTTTCTGATCGCCGCCTTTGAGGATCTGGACGTTGCGGACGCCGGCGCGTTTGACGCGTTCGAAGATGGGTTTGAGGCGGTTGCGGTCGTCGTCGTAGGCGAAGATCTGGCCGGTGTTCTGCATGCCGGCGGCCATCGCCAGCGTTTTGCCACCCGCACCTGCGCACAGATCGAGCACCTGCAAGCGGGGACCGGCGCCGGCAAGGAGAGCCGCCAGTTGCGAGCCTTCGTCTTGGATTTCGCACCAACCGGCCTGGAAGGCTGCCTCGGCCTCCAGGTTGGGCGTACGGCCGGTGCCAACGGGCGGGGGGACGCGGACGCCGACGGGCGAGTGGGCGCAGGCTTCGGCGCCGAACTCGGCCAGGGCCTTCAGCACTTTTTCCTGGGTGGCTTTCAACGTGTTGACGCGCAAGTCGGCGGGGGCGCGTTCGGCGAGCTTGCGGCCTTGCTCGATGGCGGTGTCACCGAAGGCTGCGGTGAAGCTGGGCCAGAGCCATTCCGGGATATCGGCTTGAATGTGGGGCGGGGCTTCATCGAGCGCGCGCGTCAGTCCGGCGCGTTCCATTTCAGATAGGGGCGCGGGGGCGTGGGTCTCACCGTCACAGACGGCGGCGACGGCGTCGGGCTCCATGCGGAAGGCGGCGGGCGCGGCGCCGATGGCGAGTGCGCGCGGCGTATCGGACTGCATGGCCCAGGCGATCGAGCCGCGGCGGCGCAGGGCGTCATAGACGAGGCCGCCGATGGCGTTGCGGTCGCCGGAGCCGGCAAAGCGGTGCGCCTTGCCCCAGTCGGCGAGTGCGATGCCAACGGGCTGGTGACGGGTGATGATGGTATCGAGGACTTCGATGGCAGCCGCGATGCGCGCGCCGGGTTTCATGAGATTAGCCTGCGGTGAATACGTGCATGGCGAGCTTCACCCACATGGCGAGCAGCACGAGGTTACTGAGAAGGTAGGCGACGAAGCGGTGCGGGATCTTGTTGTAGGTCGTGTGGATCGCGGCATGGACGATGCGCAGGATGACGTACACCCAGGCGAGCGCGGTCATGAGATAGTCGGCCGAGCCAGTCAGGATTGCGAGGATCGTGACCACGAAAAACAGCATCGGCATTTCGAGCTGATTATGGAACGCGTTCGAGACTGTGCCGGCACGGCCCACCCATGTCGGACGCACACCGGTTTCGTTGCGGATGACAGTGCCGCCGCGGATCGCGCCGACGCGTTCCTTGGCCATCCAGAAGAGCAGGATGAATGTCAGCCCGGCCTGCACGAGCAGGGGCTGGACGATCGAAAGATTGGGGTTCATCGCTGCTTTCCTTACAGTCCGCCGGGATAGTTCGGGCTTTCGCGGGTGATGGCAACACCGTGTGCGTGGCTTTCGCGCATCGACGCTGGCGAGATGCGCACGAACTCGGCGTTGGTGCGCAGGTCTTCCAGAGTGGCCGATCCTGTGTAGCCCATGCCGGCACGCAGGCCGCCGACGAGTTGGTGAAGGACGCCTTCGGCTGGGCCCTTATAGGGGACTTGGCCTTCGATGCCTTCGGGCACGAGTTTGAGCGTGTCTTTGACTTCCTGCTGGAAGTAGCGGTCGGCCGAGCCGCGCGCCATGGCGCCAACGGAACCCATGCCGCGATAGGCCTTATAGGTTCGGCCCTGGTAGAGATACGTGTCGCCGGGGGCTTCGTCTGTGCCGGCCAGCAACGAGCCGATCATGACGCAATCGGCGCCGGCGGCGAGCGCCTTGACGATGTCGCCGGAGAAGCGGATGCCGCCGTCGGCGATGATCGGGATGCCGTGCTTCTTGGCTTCGGCCGAGCAATTCATGATGGCGGTGAGCTGGGGCACGCCGACGCCGGCCACGATGCGCGTGGTGCAGATGGAGCCCGGGCCGATGCCGACTTTGACCGCATCGGCTCCCGCGTCGATGAGGGCACGGGTGGCGGCCGCGGTCGCGACGTTGCCGGCGGCGACTTGCACCGCATTCGACATCTTCTTGATGCGCGTCACCATCTCAAGAACGCGGATGGAATGACCGTGCGCGGTATCGACGACGATGAGATCGCAGCCGGCGGCGATGAGCGCTTCCGCGCGGGCGAAGCCGTCGTCGCCAACTGTGGTGGCGGCGGCGACGCGGAGGCGGCCGGCTTCATCCTTGCAGGCGTTGGGATGCTTCTGGGCTTTCTCGATGTCTTTGACCGTGATGAGGCCGACGCACTGGTAATCATCATCGACCACCACGAGCTTTTCGATGCGGTGCTGATGGAGAAGGCGGCGCGCGTCGGCTTGACTGACCGAACGTGGCACGGTGATGAGCCTGTCCTTCGTCATCAGTTCGGAGACGGGGGTCTCCATGTTGGTGGCGAAGCGGACGTCGCGGTTGGTGAGGATTCCGACGAGCTTGCCTTTGCCTTCCGGCTTCTCGACCACGGGGATGCCGGAGATCGAATTGTCGGCCATGAGCTTCAGGGCTTCGGCCAGTTTGGCATCCGGCGTGATGGTCACCGGGTTGAGGACGATGCCGCTTTCATATTTTTTGACCTGGGTTGCATGCGTCGCCTGATCCTTCGGTTCGAGGTTGCGATGCAGCACACCGATGCCGCCTTCCTGGGCCATGGCAATGGCGAGGCGGCCCTCGGTAACCGTATCCATGGCGGCGGAGATAATGGGGATATTGACCTTAATCGACTTGGTGACGCGCGAGGCCACGTTGACCTGTCCCGGCATGACTTCGGAGGCCGCCGGAACGAGCAGCACGTCGTCAAACGTCAGCGCCAACGCCAAATCGTTGACGATCGGGCTTTTCGCCATGTCTATCTCCTTGTCGGATAAGTGACAGAGCGGGCGCAGAACCGGCCCGCAAATCATGTCGGCAGCGCTATATCACCGGCGCTATGGCAGGGGAAGTGCGGCCCACCGCGCGTGGCCTGCGCCAGAGGGAGCCGCCGGCCCAAAAAGTCTTCCGGCGCTCGTGTTGCAGTGCGATCCGGCGCGGACCAACTGTAACGAAATACTGTTACATATCAGTCGGTCTGATCCCCGGGACAGGAAAATTCGATTGGACCTGGCGTGGGTTCTTGGGTATCCAACCCCCGCTAGACACGTGCTTAGCAAAAATGAAACTGGAGGAAACACCATGAAGACCTGGACCAAGCCCGCCGTTCGCGAGCAGGAAGTCGGCCTCGAAGTGACGTCTTACCTGCCGGCCGAGATCGACGTCATCTAAATTTGACGTGCGATCGGCTCGCCTTAAACAGCGAGTGGTCAATCGAACGGCGATCGCCTCCGCGGTCGCCGTTTTTATTTTGTCTGATCGCTAAGTTTGCCGCGAAAGCCGGTGGCCACGACATATAGTTCGGCGGAATCGCTGCGGCTGGCCGGCGGTTTGACATGGCGGACGACACCGAACGATTTTTTCAAGAGTTCGAGAAGTTCTTTTTCGGTGCCGCCCTGGAAGACCTTGCAGACGAATGCGCCGCCGGGCGAGAGCACGTCGCAGGCGAAGTAGGCGGCGGACTCGGCGAGCCCCATGATGCGCAAGTGATCGGTCTTGGTGTGGCCGACGGTGGGGGCAGCCATGTCGGAGAGCACCACATCGGCGCCGCCGTCGCGCAGCAGCGCTTTCAATTTCGGTTCGGCGGTATCGTCGGTGAAATCGAGTTCGACGATTTCGACGCCGGGAATGGGTTCGACGCCGAGGTAGTCGATAGCGATGACCTGACCGCGCCCTTCAAGGGATTTTACACGATCGGCGGCGACCTGGGACCAGCCTCCGGGTGCAGCACCCAGATCGACGACGCGCTGGCCGGGTTTCAGAAACCGGTATTTGTCGTCGAGTTCGGTCAGCTTGTAGGCGGCGCGCGAGCGGAAGCCCTCGCGTTTGGCTGCGACGACATAGGGGTCGTTCAACTGCCGCTCGAGCCAGCGCGCCGACGAGGTGGTCCGCTTGGCGGCCGTTTTCACGCGCACACGCAGCATGCGCTGTCCTCCGCCCGGGCCCTTGGGCGGAGATTTACCTTTGCTTTTATTTGCCATCTGTCCAATCGCCTCTGCGGCGGCGGCGGCCGCTGCGAAATGTATTATCTTCCATCATGAGCGAGGACAGGATGCCTTCGCGCAACCCCCGATCGGCCACGCGCAAACGTTCGCAGGGCCAGGCGCGGATGACGGCTTCCAAAATCGCGCAGCCGGCGAGGACCAGATCGGCGCGGTCGTGACCGATGCAGGGTTCGGCGACGCGCTGCTGATAGGTGCGGCCCAAGAGATCGTAGGTGACGCGGTTCACATCGGCGACGCGCATCCAGCAGCCGTCGACCTTGCTGCGATCGTAGCGCGGCAATCCCAGTTGGATGCCGGCGACGGTGGTGACGGTGCCGGAGGTGCCGAGGAAGTGGACGGCGCTGCCCTCAATGCGGCGGCGGAAATTGTGGCGCTGTTCAAAGGGCGCGATCAGTCCAGAGACGTAGGTGACCATCGCTTCGAAAATGTCGGACGTGACTTCGCAGCCGCCGAAGCGCTCGGCCAGCGTGACGACGCCGACGGGGAGCGAGGTCCACACGGATTGGCCATTGCCGCGGCGGACGCTGTCGATGATGCGTGAGGCGGCGTGGGGGCCGGAGCCAGAGATGCGGCGCAGGTCGATCCAGATGAGTTCGGACGAGCCGCCGCCGATGTCAAAGACGAGTGCATAGTCGACGCTGGTGTCGATCAAGGTGGCGCAACCGGCGACGGCGAGAATGGCTTCTTCTTCGGGGTCTAGGACTTCGATGTCGAGGCCGACTTCGCTTTTCACGCGGGAGAGGAAATCGTTGGAGTTGGCGGCGGAGCGGCAGGCTTCCGTGGCGACGAGACGGGCGCGGTGCGTGCCGGCACGATCGAGTTTCTGGGCACAGACGCGGAGCGCATCGATGGTGCGCGACATGGCGGCCTCTGACAGGCGGCCCGATTGGGAGACGCCCTCGCCAAGGCGGATAATGCGCGAAAAGGCGTCGACGACGCGAAAACCGCGGCGGGAGGGTCGCGCGAGAAGGAGGCGGCAATTGTTGGTGCCCAGGTCCAGGGCGCCATAGACGGGTGGGGGGCGGTCGAACGCCCCGTGTTCGCTCCCCGCACTGGGGCTCGGCGCTTTGGGCGGATTTTCAGCCTTTTCCGGCTCGTCGGCGTAACCGCTCACGGTGTTGATCCCCAGAACCTGGTCCAGACCGCGGACTGCCGGGACCGGCGCGCGGACTTCTCATCAGGCTTCGACTGGCTGCTGCTTGACCACACTGTAGCAGGTGTTCTTTTCGGGTAAAGGGAAAGGGGGCCGCTCATTTTCAAGATGGGAAACAAGCGTTTGCGCTATTTTATCAATGGCATGGCCACGCTTGTGGCATGGGCCGGCTTAGGCGGCGGGGCGGTGCTGGCCAATGAAATGACGCCGGACGAGGCGGGGCGGCGGCTGAAAGCGGCCTATCCGGATCATATTGCAACGGTGGAGGGCGGGGCGATCGTGTGGCGCGACGGGACCCGCCTGCCGATTGACGACGGCCGCGGCGTGAAGCCGTTTGACGACTTGGTGCGCGCGCCAGACCTGCAGGATATTTTTGCGATCCCTTACTCGACGGGACCACTTGGGCCGCCGTCAGTGGATGCCGATCCGGGGCGGGCGCGGCCCGAGGCGTTCTTCGACCGGATGTATGGCAACTGCCGCGCGGGTGAGGTTCAGCGCAATCTTGTCGAGATCGCTTGGATGCCGTCGCGGGGGCGGACGACGCTCAAGGTGACGCGGGTCAATGGCGTGGCGGAGAAGCTGAAGGCGGTTTCGGATGAATTGGAGGCTTTACCTCGCACATTCGACCGCTACCTTATTCCGGTGGCGGGCACATACGCGTGCCGGGTGATTGCGGGGACGGAGCGGCTGTCAACGCACGGGCATGGCATCGCGATCGATCTGGCGTTGAAGCACGCGCACTACTGGCGGTGGTCGAAGCCGGACGCGGATGGGCACTATGCGTGGCAGAATACCATCCCGGAAGAGATCGTGCGGATCTTCGAAAAGTACGGGTTCATCTGGGGTGGGCGCTGGTATCACTACGACACCATGCATTTCGAATACCGGCCGGAATTGCTGGTGAAATGACAAAGGGCGCCGCAGATGCGCGACGCCCTTTGCGACTGGATGATTGCGCCGTAATTAGTCGACCATCGACAAGAATTCCTGACGCGTGATCGCATTGTCGCGGAAGATGCCGAGCATGCGGCTGGTGACGAGATCGGTGCCGGGCTTCATGACGCCGCGGGCGGTCATGCACTGATGCTCGGCCTTGATGACGACCGCGACGCCCTGCGGCTTCAATACAGAGTCGATCGCGTTGGCGATTTGTGCCGTCATCTTCTCCTGGATCTGGAGTCGCTTGGCGTAGGCTTCGACGACCCGAGCGAGCTTCGAGATGCCGACAACGCGGCCCTGCGGAATATAGCCAACCCAGGCGCGGCCGATGATCGGGGCCATGTGATGCTCGCAATGGCTTTCGAAGCGGATGGAGCGGAGCACGATCATCTCGTCGTAGCCTTCGATCTCCTCGAAGGTTTTGTTGAGAATGTCTTCCGGATCCTGGTTGTAGCCGCGGAAATATTCTTCGTACGCGCGCACAACGCGAGACGGCGTTTCGTGCAGGCCGTCGCGGGTGACGTCGTCGCCGGCCCAGGAAATGAGCGTGCGCACGGCGGCTTCGGCCTCGGCGCGAGAGGGGCGGGCAACGAGGGGGGGCTTGGCCGTCATGAGCTTGGTCGTTTTACTGGACATGGATGGGATGGGTCCGGGATCAGGGGCGCTAGGAGTTGCGCGATGGGATTGTGCGAAGGATACGTAATCATTGCGAGGCCGGATTGCATCCGGCGATCGGCGCTCCGCCGGTCCGGCGCGCGGTCCATACCACATGGATCTAGCATGCCCTTTTTGGCGTGCCGAGACAGGAAGGGCCAATGTGGCTCGCACGGCATTATCGATTTTGAGATGCAGTAAATGGTGCTGCCGGAGGGGATTGAACTCTCGACCTCTCCCTTACCAAGGGAGTGCTCTACCACTGAGCTACGGCAGCTAACACCATGAAAAGGTTCCGCTCAATTTGAGCGGGGGCCTTCGGAGAGGCGGTTCGCGCCTCAATCCGCCGGAGCATAATGTCCGGTGGTTAGGAAAGCGAGAAGGCCCGACTTCGCGGGCACCGTTTAGCCCAGGCGGCGGGGGGCCGCAACCGTCAATCTGGTCCGGCGACGGGGCCAATGCGGACAGATGGCCTCACGCCTGACGGTTTGGCGTGGCGCGGGCGAGGATGGCTTTGAGGTCGAAGCTGTCGAGGCCTTGGCCGTAGGTCGAGCGGGCCGATCCGCCGATCCGGGTCGCGATGAAGGCGTCGGCGATGGCGGCGTTGCCTTGGGCGCGGAGGATGGCGCCGGCTGCAAGTTTGGCGAGGGATTCGACGAGTTGCCGGGCCCGCCCATCAAGAAGGCGGGGTTCGTGGAGGACGGCCTCCAGACGTTCGAATCCGGCGGTGAGCGCGGGGTCGCCGGCACAGGCGGCGCGCAGCTCGTCCGTCACCAATTCGGCGACATCGGGTTCCTTTTGCAGGACGCGCAGGACATCGAGCGCCATGACGTTGCCGGAGCCCTCCCAGATCGCGTTGACGGGGGCTTCGCGATAGAGGAGGGCGACGGGCCAGTCTTCGACGTAGCCGTTGCCGCCGAGGCACTCCATGGCTTCGGCGATGAGGGCGGGCGCGATCTTGGTGACCCAGTATTTCGTGACGGGCGTCATGAGGCGGCGCCAGGCGGCGGCGCGGGGATCGCGGGCGCGGTCGAAGGAGCGGGCGAGGCGGAAGGAGAGCGCGACGGCGGCTTCGACATCAAGCGTCAGATCGGCGAGGACCTGCTGCATCAGGGGTTCGTTGACAAGGGCGCGGCCGCCGGCGTGGCGATGCTCGGCATGATGGACGGCGTGGGCGAGGCTCGATCGCATCAGGCCCGCCGATGAGATCGCGCAGTCGAGACGGCAATAGGTGAGCATGTCGACGATCGATGCGACGCCGCGGCCTTCCTCGCCGATGAGCCAGCCGGTAGCGGCGTGCAACTCGACTTCGGAAGATGCATTGGCGCGGTTGCCGAGCTTATTTTTCAGACGCTGGAAGTGGAGTGGGTTGACGCTTTCATCGGGCAGGAAGCGGGGGACGAGGAAGAGCGAGAGGCCGGCATCGGTTTGCGCGAGGATAAGAAAAGCATCCGACATGGGCGCGGACAGGAACCACTTGTGCCCGGTCAAGGTGTAGAGGCCGTCGGGGTTACGCGTGGCGCGGGTGGTGTTGGCGCGAACGTCGGTGCCGCCCTGCTTTTCCGTCATCCCCATGCCGAGAGTGACGCCGGCTTTGCCGGCGGCGGGTTCGAAACTCGGATCGTACGTGCGGGACAGGACGAGGGGCAGCCAGTCGCGGGCGAGGCTTTCGTTTTTGAGAAGGACCGGGACGGCGGCGTTGGTCATGGTGAGGGGGCAGCAGTGGCCTGGCTCCATCTGGGCGGCGAGATAGAGGTTGGCGGCGCGCGTGACGTGGGCGGCTTTGTCGGGGGTGCCGCCGGCGGGGCCTAAGTGCGCCCAGGTTCCATTGGCAAGGCCTTCGGCGCAGGAGAGGCGCATGAGATCGTGATAAGCCGGATGATAGGTGACGAGGTCGAGGCGGCGGCCGTGGCGGTCATGGGTGGCGAGTTCGGGGGTGTGGCGGTTGGCTAGAGTGGCCAGTTCGCGGGCTTCCTCGGACCCGGCCGTGAGGCCGAAGGCATTGAGCGTCCGGGCGGATGCGGCGGCGCCTTCGCGGGTCACCGCGTCGGTCAAGGCCACGTCGGCGGCAAACAGGTTCACATCCGTCAGGGGTGGCACCTGATTGGACACGGCGTCAGTCGCGAAGCGGTCGCTCATGCTTCAACTGTCTCCCGAACCGGCACTTTTAAGCACATTGCAACCATCCCGTCGCGCCAATTGGGGAGAGTTGTCGAGTGACGCTTGCGGGGGGGCCTTTTTGCGCGTAGAGAACCCGCTTTAATGGCCATATCTGCACAGAAGCAAACCAAGAGCTTCTCGCATCGCCACCTTCTCTCGACGGAGAAGCTGACGGTGCCCGAAATCGATTTCCTTCTCGACCTCGCCGACAAGAACGCCGATTCGCCGCCGCAAGCGGAGAAAAAGCGGCAGGTTCTGCGCGGGCGAACGCATATCAATCTGTTCTTCGAGAGTTCAACCCGGACGCAGGCATCGTTCGAGCTGGCCGCCAAGCGGCTTGGCGCGGATGTGATGAACATGAATGTCGCCACCTCGTCGGTGTCGAAGGGCGAGACGCTGGTGGATACGGCGATCACGCTTAACGCCATGCGGCCGGATATCATCGTCGTGCGGCATCATTCGGCCGGCGCGGTGGAGTTGCTTTCGCAGAAGGTCGATTGCTCGGTGATCAATGCGGGCGACGGCGCGCACCAGCATCCCACACAAGCACTGCTGGACGCGCTGACGATCCGGCGCGCGAAGGGGCGGATCTCGGGGCTGACAGTGGCGATCTGCGGCGACATTCTGCATTCGCGGGTGGCGCGGTCGAACGTGGACGTATTGAACACCATGGGGGCGCGCGTGCGGCTCATCGCGCCGTCGACGCTGCTGCCGGCGAAGCCGGAGCGGCTGGGCGTCGAAGTGTTCACAGATATGTGGAAGGGCATCGAGGGCGCGGACGTGGTGATGATGCTGCGGCTGCAGCGAGAGCGGATGGAAAGCTCCTACGTGCCGTCGGTGCGCGAATACTTCCACTTCTTCGGGCTCGATCATGAAAAGCTGGCGCGGGCCAAGCCCGATGCGCTCGTGATGCATCCGGGACCGATGAACCGGGGCGTGGAGATTGCCTCGACGATTGCGGACGATCCGCGCAGCGTGATCCGCGAGCAGGTGGAGATGGGGGTTGCCGTGCGCATGGCGGTGCTGGAGGCGCTGGCGATGAACCTGCCCAAACCTGAAACGATCAAATCATGAGCGGCGCGACCCCCATGAGCCCATCCTCCGTCACCGCACCGCGCAAACCGTCCGGCCCCACGGCCTTCATCAACGCGCGCCTCGTCGATCCGGAGACGAACCGGGACGAGCCGGGCGGGCTTTTTGTGAAAGACGGCGTGATTGCCGATCTCGGCGCCTCATTGCGGCGTAATGCGCCGGAGGGTGCGACCGTCGTCGATTGCAAAGGGCGCATGCTGTGTCCCGGGCTGGTCGATGCGCAGGTTTTCACGGGTGAGCCGGGATACGAACATCGCGAGACTTTGAAAACGGCGAGCCATTCGGCGGCGGCGGGTGGCGTGACGACGATGATCGTGATGCCGGATACGGATCCGGTGATCGATCAAGTGTCGCTTGTCGATTTCATCCAGCGGCGTGCGCGCGACAATGCGATCGTACACATCCACACCATGGCGGCGGTGACGAAGGGGCTCAAGGGCGAGGAGATGACCGAGATCGGTCTTCTCAAGCGGGCCGGGGCGGTGGCGTTTTCGAACGGCAAGACGAGCGTCGCCAACACGCGGGTGATGAAGAACGCGCTGCTCTATGGGCGCGATTTCGGCGCGCTGATTGTCCACCACACGGAAGACCCGTATTTGGCCGGCAGCGGTGCGATGAATTCGGGCGAGGTGGCCACGCGGCTCGGGTTGCCCGGCATTTCGAAGGTCGCCGAGATCATCATGATCGAACGCGATGTGCGGCTCGTGGAGATGACCGGCGGGCGGTATCATGCGGCGACGATTTCGTGTCCGGAGAGCCTTGCAATCATCCGGCAGGCGAAGGCGCGCGGGCTCGCTGTGACGTGCGGGGTTTCGATCAATCATCTGACACTGAATGAAAACGACATTGGATCGTACCGGACGTTCTTGAAGGTGCGGCCGCCACTTAGAAAGGAAGACGACCGGGCGGCGATGGTGAATGCGGTGGCGAACGGCGAGATCGACACGATTGTGTCGAGCCACGATCCGCAGGACGCGGATGTGAAGCGGCGGCCGTTTGCGGAGGCGGCGGACGGCGCGGCGGGTCTGGAGACGCTGCTCGCCGCGGCGTTGCGGCTTTATCATTCGGGCGACGTGGCGCTGCCGACTTTGCTCAGGCCGTTGACGGTCAATCCGGCGAAGTTGTTCGGGCTGCCCGGCGGGCGGCTGCAAAAGGGAGCACCGGCGGACCTTATACTCGTCGATCTCGATGAGCCGTGGGTGGTGAACAAGGACTTGCTGCGCTCGCGGTCGAAGAACTCGCCGTTCGACGAGGCCAAGATGCAGGGGCGCGTGCTGCGCACGCTGGTCGATGGCGAGACGGTTTTCGAGTACGCGCCGGGGCGGTGAGCGGCGACGGGTTTTGGTGGCCGGGCCGTTGAGGTTGCCGAGGACTTGCCCGGCGGGGCGATGGCGGCCACAATAGACCGTGCGCATGACGTTTACTGGAGCCTGATTTTTCGATGGATCCGCTGTTTTCGTTTCCGGCTCTGGTGGCGTTGGCGATTGGGTATCTGCTCGGTTCGATCCCCTTTGGGCTGATCCTGACCAAGGCAGCGGGGCTCGGCGATGTGCGCGCGATCGGGTCGGGCAACATCGGCGCGACAAACGTTTTGCGGACGGGGAACAAGAAGCTCGCGGCGGCCACTTTGGTGCTCGATGCGCTGAAGGGCACCGTGGCCGTGCTGCTAGGGCATTATTTCGGCGGCATGCATGGGATTGCGATCGTCGCCGGATTGCTGGCGGGGCTCGGCGCATTTCTCGGGCACGTTTTTCCGGTTTGGCTCGGGTTCAAGGGCGGGAAGGGTGTTGCGACGTACATCGGCGTGCTGCTGGGTGCGGCTTGGCCGGGGGCGCTGGTGTTCTGCGGGGTCTGGTTGGCGCTCGCTTTGGTGACGCGGTATTCGTCGCTATCGGCGCTGGTCGCCAGTGTGGTGGCGCCGGTTTATCTCTTCATCACAGGGCGCGTGCCAGAGGCGGTGCTCGGCGCGGCGATGACGCCTATTCTTTTGTGGAAGCATTCGGCCAACATCAAGCGGTTGCTCGCGGGCGAGGAGCCGCGCATCGGTGCCAAAGCGTGACGATCCCGATCTGTTTACGCCGGCGCCGCTTCCTGTTGCGAAGCTGGAGCCGGAGCAGCGGCTGGCGTGTCTGCGGCTGATACGGTCGGACAATGTCGGGCCGGTGACTTTTCGTGAATTGATCAATCACTATGGCGGCGCGCTGCAGGCGCTCGATGCGTTGCCGGACTTGGCGCGGCGGGGCGGGCGGACGTTGCGCATCTGTCCGGCGGATCGGGCGGAGCGCGAGCTTGCGGCGGCGGCGAAGATCGGGGCGGAGATCGTATTCACGATCGAGCCCGGATATCCGGCGCTGCTGGCGCATGTGGAGGCGCCACCGCCGGCGGTTTATGTGAAAGGCGACGCGCGGCTGCTCGGCCGGCCGGCGATTGCGATCGTGGGATCGCGGCAGGCGTCGGCAGCGGGGATCACGCTGGCGCGGCGGTTTGCGGGGGACCTTGGGAAGCGCGGACTTGTGACGGTGTCGGGGCTGGCGCGCGGGATCGATGCGGCGGTGCATGAGGCGAGCTTGGCGACCGGCACGATTGCCGTGGTGGCAGGGGGCATCGACTATATTTATCCGCCGGAGAATGCGCGTTTGCAGGCGGCGATTGCGGAGAGAGGGTGTCTCGTAACCGAGATGCCGCCGGGATTCGAGCCGCGCGCGAAGGATTTTCCCCGGCGCAATAGGCTTGTGTCGGGGATGGCGCATGGAGTCGTCGTGGTCGAGGCGGCGCGGAGGTCGGGGACGTTGTCGACGGCGCGGATGGCGGGAGACCAAGGGCGCGAGGTATTTGCCGTGCCGGGGCATCCGCTCGATCCGCGCGCGGAGGGGACGAACCATCTGTTGAAGAACGGCGCGACGCTGGTGACGTGCCCCGATGATGTGCTTGAGACACTGGCGCCGGTAATCGCGGGGACGGCGCTGGCGATGGAGCCGCATGCCGCGTTCGAGGATCTGCCGCCCGCACCGATCCGGCCACCGCCGCTCATCGGCGGATCGGATCGCGATCGCGTCGTCGTTGCGATGGGGCCCAATCCGATCCCGATCGACGATCTGGCGCGCGCGACGGAACTTGGCGCGCGGGAGTTGCGGGTCATCCTGATGGAACTCGATCTTGCAGGCCGCATCGAGCGGCACGGCCAGGGTCTCGTGTCTCTCAAACCGGACGCGGCGGTCTGATTAGCAGACGCTGGGTTCGCAGAGGCGGAACTCGAAATTTTGATGCGGCCGTGGGCGGCTATAGTCGTACTGTCGGCCATCGATGCAGGAGATCTTGCCGGAGATGGCGATCTCTTCACCGATCTTCAGTTCGCTGTAGGTCAGTACCTCGGCCAGATCGCAATTCTTGGCCGCTTTGACCTGATCCTTCAGAACCGTGCGCCAGCGCGCATCGGCCGGTGGCTGAATGTCGGGCTTTTCTTCGGACAACACGGGCAAGGGCGCGAGTGCCAAGAGGCTGAGCAGCAGCAAAACCTGGGACGTGCGCGTCATGGATAACTCCTGTCATCGTTTCCATTCAACATGACGCGAAGCTGCTGCGCGAAACCTTGACGGAGATCAAGGTTTGACGCGCGCAGGACGGGATAATGAAATCTAACAAAAGAGAAACACAACGCCGAGGAGCGTCATGACCACAGTGCAATCCCCCGCCCCTGTCACACTTCTGCGGCGCGTACGCATGGAACTTGCGCGCGAGCCCGGACATCCACTTGGCAGTCACAACATCGGATATGAATTCATCGCACCGGTGAGTGACGATGGACGCATTCTCGTCGACGCCTATCACGAGCTGAAAGATAGGTGCCGGGTGCGCCACTTCCATGACGGGCAGCCGGACGATGTGGGTCACGTCGTGCGCAAGGGCGGCGGCGCTTGGGCGTTCCATTACGATATTCACGGCGATCCAAGCCAAGACGAGACCGGCTTCCGGATTAATTCGCACCGGTTCGTACCGGGGGAGTATGTGTCGATTAAGGAGCCAGATGGGGACTTGAAAACCTACCGGGTTATTTCGGTTCTCGAACTCGACTGAGCGGGGTGGTGATCACCCGCTTGTTCGTTCCTCCATCAAAGGACTTGGCGCATGTACAAAAAGATCTTGCTGGCGACCGACGGCTCGGATTTGTCGGAGGTTGCACAGAGCCATGCGATTGCGCTGGCGAAGGCTTTTGGATCGTCTGTGGTTGTCATCTACGCGACGCCGCCGTGGTCGAGCCTCGTGGTCGGCGACGCGGTCGTGATGTATCCGCCGGATGATTACGAGCAGACCATGGACGCTGCGGCGCAGAAACTGCTCGGCAAAGTTTCCGACGCTTTCAAAGCTGCGGGGATTTCCGTCGAAGCGGTGCACAACACCGATCCGCAGGCGCATAAGGCGATCGTCGAGACGGCCAAGGCGAAGGGGTGCGATTTGATCGTGATGGGCTCGCATGGCCGGCACGGGATCGCGGGATTGATGCTTGGCAGTGTCGCCAACAAGACGGTGACGCATGCGCACGTGCCGGTGCTGATCTGCCGGACGTGACTTTTGTTCAGCGGCTTTTGGCGACGGCTTCGGCGTGAGCTAACGCCAGGAGACCGGCCAGGGTCGCATGCCCCTCAGCGGACGCCATTCCCTGCAGTTCCAATAGCAGGTCGGCCATATAGGCCATGCGCGTTGCCGCCATCGATGCTTCGGGCGCCGCCCGGCCAGATGGTCCGGACGCCCCGGCAATTTGCTGCATCGTCTTTGACTTGGTCATCGTCGGCACCCCGCGCCCGTACCATGCTCCGCGTTCGCATTATCGCTATCACAACCCTGAGTAGAACCTCAAGCTACTATTGCGCGATATGGGGCCTCCTTTAGTCGGTCATGATATTGGCCTTTATTTCAACGACATAACCGATGTTGACTGGGGATAGCCTTGACAAGAGGGGGGATCGCGCCGTATCTCCCGCACGTTAGCACTCTCCAATGCTGGCTGCTAACAACCGGCAGGTTGACCCGCCGGTATCCGTAAAATTCTCCAACTCGGAGCCTACCCGAACATGAAGTTCCGTCCTCTCCACGATCGCGTGGTCGTCAAGCGCGCCGATGCCGAAACCAAGTCGGCCGGTGGCATCATCATTCCCGACACTGCCGGCGAGAAGCCGCAGCAGGGTGAAGTCGTCGCCGCCGGTCCGGGCGCGCGCGACGAAACCGGCAAGATCGTCCCCCTCGACGTCAAGAAGGGCGACAAGGTGCTGTTCGGCAAGTGGTCGGGCACTGAAGTCAAGATCGACGGTCAGGACCTCCTGATCATGAAGGAAAGCGACATCATGGGCGTGCTGGACAAGTAAGTCCGCCGCGTCCGTTTCGTTTCCCTGCCTCTCCATCCGTTCCCCCCATTCACAGGAGTTCTGCCCCATGGCAGCCAAAGACGTGAAATTTGCCGCCGACGCCCGCGAGCGCATGCTGCGCGGCGTCGACATTCTCGCCAACGCCGTCAAGGTGACGCTGGGTCCGAAGGGCCGCAACGTGATCATTGAGAAGTCGTTTGGCGCACCGCGCACAACCAAGGACGGCGTCACCGTCGCCAAGGAAATCGAACTGGAAGACAAGTTCGAGAACATGGGCGCGCAGATGGTGCGCGAAGTCGCATCCAAGACCAACGACGTGGCCGGCGACGGCACAACGACTGCGACCGTTCTTGCTCAGGCCATCGTTCGCGAAGGCCTCAAGTCGGTTGCTGCCGGCATGAACCCGATGGATCTGAAGCGCGGCATCGACAAGGCCGTCGTTCAGGTCATCGCCGAAATCGGCAAGCGGGCCAAGAAGGTCAAGGACTCGGCTGAAATCGCACAGGTCGGCACCATCTCGGCCAACGGCGAGAAGTCGATCGGCGATATGATCGCCAAGGCGATGCAGAAGGTCGGCAACGAAGGCGTCATCACCGTCGAAGAAGCCAAGAGCCTCGAGAGCGAACTCGAAGTCGTCGAAGGCATGCAGTTCGATCGCGGCTATCTCTCGCCGTACTTCATTACCAATGCCGAGAAGATGGTCGCAGAACTCGACGATCCCTACATCCTCATTCACGAGAAGAAGCTCTCGGGTCTGCAGCAGCTGCTGCCGGTTCTGGAAGCCGTGGTGCAGACGGGCCGTCCGCTGCTCATCATCGCTGAAGAAGTCGAAGGCGAGGCTCTGGCCACGCTCGTCGTCAACAAGCTGCGTGGCGGTCTGAAGGTTGCCGCTGTCAAGGCTCCGGGCTTCGGCGATCGCCGCAAGTCCATGCTGGAGGACATCGCTGTTCTCACCGGCGGCCAGACGGTTTCGGAAGATCTCGGCATCAAGCTCGAGAACGTCACCATCCAGATGCTCGGCCGCGCCAAGCGCGTGACGATCACGAAGGACGACACCACGATCGTCGACGGTTCGGGCAAGAAGAAGGACATCGAAGCCCGCGTCGGTCAGATCAAGGCGCAGATCGAGGAAACGACCTCGGACTACGACCGCGAGAAGCTCCAGGAGCGTCTTGCCAAGCTTGCCGGCGGCGTGGCCGTCATCAAGGTTGGCGGCGCCACGGAAGTGGAAGTCAAGGAGCGCAAGGATCGCGTCGACGACGCGCTCAACGCAACGCGCGCTGCCGTTGAAGAGGGCGTGGTTCCGGGCGGCGGCGTGATGCTGCTCAAGGCCTCGGCTGCCATCACCGTCAAGGGCGAGAATGAAGACCAGGAAGCCGGTATTCAGATCATCCGCCGCGCCCTGCAGGCTCCGATCCGTCAGATCTCGGAGAACGCGGGCGTCGAAGGTTCGATCGTCGTCGGCAAGGTGCTCGAGGCCAAGGGCGCCAACTTCGGCTACGACGCGCAGAACGACGAGTATGGCGACATGATTGAGAAGGGCATCATCGACCCGGCGAAGGTCGTGCGCACCGCTCTTCAGGACGCCGCCTCGATCGCGGGCCTGCTCATCACCACCGAAGCCGGCATCGCCGAGCGTCCGAAGAAGGACTCGGGCGGCGGCATGCCGGGCGGAATGGGCGGCATGGGCGGCATGGACGGCATGATGTAAGCCGGTCGCTCCGCGCTGAAAATGAAACGCCCCGGGAGAGATCCCGGGGCGTTTTGCTACCCGGACGAACGGGGCCGCATCAGGGATTTACAGCGTCCTGCGGAGCCGGAGACGCGTCCGCCTCAGCCGACGCTTGGACATCGTAGAGACCGATCTGTAAAGCCCATCGTTGGCAGACGCCGAAGGCGTCTGGATCGGGCCAGACTGAAAACGCCGGCGTGAAATTCGCCGGGATCATAATCTCGTGCGTCATGCTGCGATCGCCGCGAAGGCACGCAAGTGCGGCGCCGATGTTGGGATTGCGTGCGCCGGAAAAGTTGCGTGCAAGCGCCCGGATGCCGGCGCGCATCGTATCCCAGTCGACATCGACGAGTTGAAACAGTTTGAGGCCGTACTGGGTTTGCATCGCGTTGGCGTAGATGCGCGGATACAGGTCGGGCCTGTCTTTCATGGATGGCAAGGTCTGAGCCCATTGGGCGTAACGGTAGATGTCATTGGGGGCTCCGCCCCATTGGGACGCGAAACGATTTGAAGCCAGAACCGGCAGCTGAATGTTTTTTGGGTGCCTCTCGAGTCCCTCTTGGACCAACGCCTTGACCACATCCTGACTGGCACCAAGGAAAATCGAGACCTCGACCATCAAATTATACCAATAGGGATCGAGCGACCCAATCTTCTTATTGGCGAGCAGATACTCCTGGACCGCTTTTAGTTTTTCCGGATCGGCTTTCGATCGCTCAATAAAATCACCCCGCATTTGAAGCGCGGGGCGAAGAAGCTGAGCCTCGACGGCAAGCGTGTTGGAAGCCTTCACGATAATTGGCGCGGGCGACTGTGGGTGGGCGTGCTGCCATTTTTCATAGTGCCCGGTGACGAGCGGCATGTCTCCGGGAAAGAAGTATTTCATTGCATCGTAGTAGGCCACGGATGCCAGTTGACCATCCGGCAAGACGACGTTCTTGCTCTTCATAAAGCCAAGAATGCGTTCAACCTGTTCGCTTTGATTGTACGTTTGTGTCGCGTGCTGCTCGATCTTGCCCATCAGCATATCTTCATACTGTCCGCGAGCACGCAGCGTTGCATAATCCTCGTTCTGAATCCCCAAGTCGGCGTCAAGACGTTGCATCAGCTGGTCGTGATGCCCGATTTCCCGAGGCCAATATAGTACGCCAGCTGCAATTGCGGCGGCTACGGTTGTGACGAGACCCATCCTGGCGAAGATCGTTTTCATAACTTAGTTCTCAATTTCGCGCTGTTTCAATTCCCGCTTCTCAAACGGCTCGTCATCGCGGGGTGCTCGATCATCTTGCTCGGCATTCCAAGCGCGGCACAGTTCGAAAAACTCCGGCTGACGCCAGATGGATGTGATTGGTCGCTGCCGGATTTCCTTCCACATCAGTCGAGACGTGTCTTTGTCCGCGAGGATGCAGGACATCATTGCGAGACGCTGATGAACAAAATTAATCGGGTAGTTTGCTGCCATTTCCCGAGCGCCGGCGGCAAAGCGTTCTGGGTTGATTGCCAGCACTTGGAACGCCGGCAGTCCATGGGCCAACAAAACGGACATATATGTCCGAAGGTACGTCTCGTCTCGACTTCCGTCTGGGGCTCTTTCCGATATAGCCACTGCCAATGCTTCGACGTCGCGCGCGGGATCTTTCGAAGCGATCAAAACCGGTGTCGTTGCGCCGGCGAATGCTTCGCCCGGGAACTTCGCTGTAGCCTGCTTCACCAGCGACATGATTTCATCGACGGAAGCGGACTGCATCGCCCGAATTTCCATCATCACTTCATGCCACTCGGGATTTGTGTCTGCCGCGTGGGGTGCCGCTTCAAGCGCCGCTCTTGCTTTTGCAAGATAGGAACCGTGATCTGCGTTGTCTGTTATCGTCGATGACAGGATGCTGTTTACGCTGCCTGTCTTCGCGATGTTTGCGTACATCATGGCCCTCATCACCGGAACGATGCTGGAGCGAGGATGACGCTGTTCCCACTCCGCTAAAGCCTCGAGAACGAAATCAGTATGATGGCGATATTCAAATTCCTGATTGAATTCAGCATCGAATTGCTCAAAAAAAACCCCAGCCTTGAGCACGCCACTGGCTGTTCGTGCGTTGGTTTTCAGATAGCCGGAAAGTGTTTCTTCAAGCTGGTCTAACTGTTCCGGCCCTCTGATCGCAACCTGACTAGCCATTGCTTTGATCACGCGGCGCTCAGCTACCTCGTCGCCGGGCGGTATATTGAGAGGGTTGGCCGTTTGCCTGTTGTCCAGTCCGTCGTAGCGGCTCAGCATTTCGAGGGGGCTTTGTTCCAGGACGTAGTCCTTTTTCGCCTCGGGAGAGGCGGGGGTCTTATCGCGGGGTGTTGACGCGACTTGCCCTGCCTCGTCGGCAGCTGTCTCCGGGAGGACGTGCTGCATAGAGGGGTCAGCATTCTCGTCGGCGGCCAGAACTGGTGCTGCCATTAACGCCTGAGTGACGAGAACCAGTGATAGCGGGATGGCTCGGGCTTTTCGGCCCATTTCGCTCAAATAAAGCGGCATGTTGCTACTCAATCACTGCGCAAGATTATGCGGCCATCCAATCATGAGAAGATCAAAAATATATTGATCTGCGAGCCTGGCATGACCAGCCCGGCAGCCTTCGCGCAGATCTAAGATCAATCGATCGGCGTTGTTTAATTCGTCGTGAACAGCTGTGTTATTACTGGCCGCACCAAGGGAAGTTCGATGACCGATCTCAGCCGGCGTTTTATTGCGATTGCCTATGGCTTCGTTTGCCATGCCATCTTCGGGCTGGCGGCGTTGACGATGGTCATTGTCATGGGGTCGGGGATGACGCTCGGCTTTGGGCGGGTGCCGGAGCCGTGGAACTGGGTGACGAACGTGGCGCTGCTGTTGCAGTTGCCGCTGGGGCATTCGTTCCTTTTGTCGGATCGTGGGCGGCGGATACTCACGTGGTTCGCGCCACGGGCGATTGCGTCTGATATGGCACCCACGGTGTACGTCATCATCGCTGCGCTGCAGGTGGGGGCGCTGTTTGCGTTGTGGTCGCCGTCGGGCATCGTGTGGTGGCAGGCGGAGGGGACGCTGTTTTATGTTTTCGTGGCGCTGTTTCTCTCGACGTGGGGGCTCTTGGGGTTGTCCACGTTGAACGCGGGGCTTGAGTTGCAGAGCGGGTTTAACGGCTGGTCGGCGGTGTTTTTGGGCCGGCGCGTACGCTATCCGGATATGCCGACGACGGGACTCTTCCGGTTCACGCGCAATCCGATCTACGTGAGCTTTGCGCTGACGACGTGGACGGTGCCAGTGTGGACGCCGGATCAGTTGCTGGTGGCTGTGGCGCTGACCTCTTATTGCGTGCTGGGTCCGATTTTGAAGGAAGCGCGGTACCGGCGCATACACGGCGCGCGCTTTGAGGCTTATGCGCAGGACGTTCCCTATTTCGTGCCGCGATTGACGCCGGCGCCGCGTGCTGACGGCGTTCGCTCCGACGTTTAGAGTTTGAGATCGAGCTGCGTTGAGGGCTGCTTTTTGCGCGGAGATTTTCGCGCGGGCGTTTTTTGCCCGGTCATCGGGATACCGCTTTTGCGGCTGCCATGTTTTTCCTGGATGGCATCGGCGGCGGCGTGGAACCGCTGGCCCTGCCGGGCGCCATAGATGCGCGTCTTGGCTTCTTGCGTGCTCTCTTTGAGATCGACGATGGGGGCAGGATAGGTGCGGCCGAGAATTCGCGGCGCGTCTTCCCAGAGCCAGGGTTCGTGGATGAAGCCATCGGGGACAGCGGCGAGTTCGGGAACCCAGCGGCGCACGAAGATGCCGCCAGGGTCCTGGTCGTGGCCCTGCTTGACGACGTTATAGATGCGGATCGTGTTGATGCCCGTGGTGCCGGACTGCATTTGCACCTGGCTCCAGTGGATGCCGGGTTCGTAGTCGGTGAACATGCGGGCGAGGTGGAGGCCGGTGTCGCGCCAGGGGAGCCACAGGTTGTAGGAGGCGAACGACATGACCATCGCGCGCATGCGGAAATTGAGCCAGCCGGTGGCGCGGAGCGAGCGCATGCAGGCGTCGAGGAAGGGATAGCCGGTTGCGCCGTTGGCCCAGGCTGTGAGGCGGACGGGATCGGCCGGGCCGGGACGCAGGCCGCGCAGGGCGGGATGGAATTCGCGGACTTCGATGGCGGGTTCGGTTTCCAGCTTCTGGATGAAGTGGCAGTGCCAGTGAAGGCGGCCGGAGAAGGAGACGAGGGCTGCGCGCATGTCGGAGGCTTCGCGGCCGGGCTCGCCTTTCAATTCGCGCATGCGGGCCCAGGTGAGTTGCGTCGTCTCGCGCATGGAGAGTGTGCCAAAGGCGAGGTGGGGCGAGAGGCGCGAGCAGGCGCCGGCACCTTCGAGCGGGGTCGACATGGCACGGCGATAGGTGCGGCCGCGGCCGTTGAGGAAGGAATGGAGCAGATCGAGGCCGTGTGACCGGCCGCCGGGTTGGGGGTCGATGCAGCCGTCATCCGCGAGGCCAAGTTCATCCGCGGTCGGGAGCGGTTCAGAAACGATCGAGTCGAATGGCGGCAGCGCGCGTGGCGGATCGACGATGGGTGCGGCCATCATGCGGTCCCAGCGCGCGGCCCAGCCGTCGCGGGATGCAATGCGGCGTTCGACGCCGTGTTGGCGGCGCTCCTGCCAGGGGATGCCGTGCGATCTTGCCCAGGCGGCGACTGCTTTGTCGCGCGCGAAGGTCCAGCCGTTGCCCGTTTCTTCGTGGGACCAGAGCGCCGCAATACCTTGTGTGTGGCGGATGTCCTCGAGCACCTCCACGGCGTTGCCCGTGCGGATGATCAGCGGCTGGCCGAGGTGGGCGAGCGCGGTGTCGAGTTCGGCCAGGCTCTGGCGCATGAATTCGAACTGGCGGCGTGAGGCATCGGGCTGTTGCCAGAGCCCCGGCTCGACGATGTAGAGCGGGAGGACGCGGCCAAGGCCGGCGGCTTGGCTCAATGGCGCATGATCTTGAATGCGCAGATCGCGCTTGAACCATACGACGTTGAGCGGGTGACGAGCCTCCGTCATCACCCTTAGGCCACGCCACTCAGGCTCGCCACGGACGCGATGCCCAGGCAGAGGATGACGGCTGTGCTCAGCTGGACCCGCAGCGCGCCGTACCAGATGGGGCCAATGCCGGCGTGGATGCGCGCGCGGTCGTAGGTGAGCAGGATCAGAAAGCCGGCCGTTAGAATGATGAGCGCCGCGAACACGCTGACGAACGAGGCGCCGAAGGCGATGAGTGCCGGGACGACGCTCGCGGCAAAGCCAGCGGCGCTGTTTCCTTCGGGCCGGGACATTTCAAGGCCCCACTGCACGCCGCCCATAAAGCTCAGGATGATCATTCCGTACGTCACAAGAGCTTGCAAAACGCGGGATTGATCAACGCCGGACCACGCGTCGCCACCTGTGAGCGTCGATACAGACAGGGCCGCGAACGGTATGACGCCCGCCCAACCCAGCCAGAACGCAGGTCTTGGAATGTCGTTCATGCCTCTCCGCCCGAATTGACGTCTCACACGTTCAAAACGGTGACGGCGACTTTGCGGATCAGCTTTTCACACGACGTCAGGTGAGCCGTGCGCCCGAGGGGACGGGCGTGGGCGGCGTGACGCCCATGGAGACGTAGACGCTCATGAGTTCGTCGACGCCGCCTTCGGCGGGGCGGAGCCAGGATTGGGGGACGTAGATCAGCGCGCCGCCGACGGGCACGGGGGCGGAGGGAATGAGGATGCCGACGTAGTCGTGGGCGCCAATCGCGACGGGTTTTGGCGACGGCAACAGGGCGAGGACCGCTGCGCCGGGTTCGCCGCCAAAGAAGCACCAGACGGGCGTCATGCTTTTCAGGTCACTGCCATTCTTGGTGTCGACGATGGAGGTGAAACGCTTCGATAGATCGTAGACGCTGCCAATGACGGGGATGCGCGTGACGGCGCGGTCCATGACATCGGACACCATGTCGCCGATGCGGCTTTCGAACAGAAGGCCCAAAACGTAAATCGCGACCAACAGGGCGAGTAGGCCGATGACGTAGGGGGCGAAGGATTGGGCGCCGACACCGATCCCGAGAGAGACAAGGATGCGGCCAAACGAACTGGTGGGACCGACGTAATCGTTCAAAATTGAGACGACCCAGCCTGTGACGGCGACTGTCAGGATTAGTGGCAAAAGTGCCAAGAGGCCTGCCAGAAATACCCGCGTGATCCGGCCCATGTCGTGTCTCCCCCTATGCGCGCACAGCGCGAATCTACTGTGTCAGAGCATAGTCGGCTCAGCGGCGGCCGCCACCTGGCGCTTCCCGGGACCCGTTGAACAGCCATCAGCCCACTGACGGACTACGTAACACTACGTGTTTGCGCGTTTTCGGAGGGTTGCAAAGGTAAACTGGCCCCGTCTGTGCGAAGACGCGGGGACAGCAAACCGAATGAAGCGTGCGGGACGCATTTTTATTTTGTTGATCAGGCCGATTATGACCGACGACGACGAAGCGCTGGCAACGGCGCTTTTGATCGAAGGGTTTCCAGCAAAGCCGGCTGACATATGGGCCGCGTTTTTTAGACGGCTGCGCATTTTGGGGACCAATGGCCCGGCGGACGTGCCGTTCGGTTACTTAATGGACACTGCCGGCATCACCACCGGCGTGATGATGACGCCAGCGACCCTGCGCGACCGGCCGGACGGTTCGAAGGGGACGGTGATTAATTTATCGAGCTGGTACGTGCAGCCGCCGGAGCGCTGGAGGGCGGGCCGGATGTTGCAGGCCGTTCTGAAAAAGCACGATGCGATGTTTACCGATCTGACGCCGACCGACGAGGTTCGCGCCATGCTGCCCGCTTTCGGCTTCGAGGCGATTAATGCAGGCGTCGTGGTTTCGCTGCTACCAGTGGCCGCGGTCTTGCCGGCGGGTGGGGCCCGTGTGCGCTCCATGCTTCCTGGCGACGCCGCGCTGCCTGATGCGACACGAACTATCCTGGAGGCCCATGTAAGGGCGGGCTGTCTGGCTTTTGTTCTGGAGGGCGATGGACCGGCCATGCCGCTCCTATTTCGCAAGCGAACCTTAAAAGGCGTTCCCGCCGCCAAGCTGATTTACTGTCCCGACTTGGCGCGCTTTCAGGCCGCTTTGCCGGCGGTTGCGCGGGGGCTGATGACAAGCGGCGTGGGGGTTTTGATCAGCGACGATACGTCGGCTCCCTTGCGGACGGGGCAATTGAAGCGTTCACGCGGCTTGAAGTTTGTCCGGTCCGGCGCGGGATTTGCACCGGTGCCTAATGTGACCGACCACACGGCGTCTGAATTGGCCCTTCTCGACCTCTAACCGATCTGATGGACCTCATTTCCCATGCCCAACCTCGCCACTGCTGAAACCTCCGCGGTTTTGGCTTCAATGGAGGCCTTTTTCGCCCAGGCTTCGCCCGGCGCGCTGACCGAGCCGTTTGGCGCGCAGACGGCGCTGCTCAGCTCCGGGCTGCTCGACAGCCTGTCGATGCTGCAGCTGACGACGCATCTCTCGGATACCTTCGGGATCGAATTCGAGGATGAAGATTTCACGATGGAGAACTTCGCGACGGCCGGCCAGATTGCGGACCTCGTTGCCGCGAAGCTGACGCGGAGTGGCTGATGGCCCCGGTTCTGCTGCATGATCTCTTAACGGAATCGGTGGGGCGCGCCGCTGACAGAACGGCCATCGTGGACGGCGAACGGTCCTTTACTTATGGCGACCTCGATCGCGCGAGCGCGCAGATCGCAGCCGCCATTGCGCATGACGGTGCCCAGCGCGGCGACCGGATTGGTATTCTGTTGCCGAAGTCATTTCACGAGTGCGCGGCGATCTTCGCGGTGAGCCGGGCTGGCGGCGTTTTTATTCCGATTAACCCGGTTCTGAAGCCGCAGCAGATCGCGCATATCCTGAAGGATAGCGAGGCGCGGTGCCTGGTGACGAGTTCGGCGGAGGCGCGCAAACTGATCGATGGCGCCGGACCTCTGCCGGGTTTGCAGATCATCACCGTCGACGATCTTGGGGAGGGAATGCCCGCTGCCGCACCCGCGGCCGGAATTGGCGAGGATCTCGCGGCCATCCTCTACACGTCAGGTTCGACGGGGACGCCGAAGGGCGTGATGCTCTCGCATCGCAATCTGCTCGCCGGGACGCGCATCGTGCGCACCTATCTTGGCATCGGCTCGGAGGATCGCATCTTGTCGATCCTGCCGTTCAGCTTTGATTACGGACTCAATCAGTTGCTGACGGTGGTGGAGCAGGGCGCGACGATCGTGCTGGGATCGTTTCAACTCGGTGATCAGATCGTATCGGCGCTGGCCAAGCACCGCATCACGGGGCTCGCCGGTGTGCCGACCATCTGGGCGATTTTGACGAAGGCTGCTCCGGCCTTGCAGAAAACGCCGTTGCCGCATCTGCGCTACATCACCAACTCGGGCGGTGCAGTGCCGGAGGCGACCGTGAAGCGGTTAGCCGCCATTCTTCCCTCGACGCAGATCTTTCTCATGTATGGGCTCACGGAAGCGTTCCGGTCGACCTTTCTGCCGCCGGATGAGGTGGTGCGGCGGCCGACCTCGATCGGCAAGGCCATTCCGGAGAGTGAGGTGTTTCCCGTGACAGCCGATGGACGGCGCGCGAAGCCGGGCGAACCCGGCATTCTCGTCCATCGCGGACCGACGGTGTCGCTTGGGTACTGGCGGAGGCCGGAGGATACAGCGCGCGTTTTGAAGCCGAACCCGCTGCGCGCCGCGCACGAGGGGGCTGATGTGGTGTGCTACTCGGGCGATCTCGTCGTGGAAGATGAGGACGGCTTTTTGTATTTCGTCGGACGGCAGGACGCGATGATCAAGTCGGCCGGATACCGGATCAGCCCGACGGAAGTGGAAGACGTTCTCATGAGCACGGGTGCGTTCCGGCAGGTCGCCGTGATCGGTCTCCCCGACGAGTGGGTGGGTCAGAAGGTGTGCGCGGTCGGCGTGGCGCTTAATGGTGCGGTTGATACGGGCGCGGTGCTGAAGCAGGCAGCGGCGACGCTCCCGGGGCACATGGTGCCGGCGCGGATCGACGTCGTCGAGGCATTGCCGCAAACGCCTAACGGCAAGGTGGATTACAAGGCGCTCGTTGCCGAGCGCGCATTGGCGAGGGCGACATGAGCGTGGTGCCGTTTGCCAGCCGAAGCGACAGTGGATCACCAGCTTTGGCCGAATCCTTGATTGTGGAGAATTTCGGCTCGCGGGATGGCGTGCTCACCGTCGGTGGGATTGCTGTGACAGACCTGACGGCGGCATATGGGTCGCCGCTGTATGTCTATGATGGCGATGTGATCGTGCGGCGCTATCAGGCGTTGGCTGAGTCACTCGCCGGCTTTGCGGATGTCTATTACTCGATCAAGGCCAATCCGCATCCGGCCGTGGCGCGGCTGTTGGTCGACGAGGGGGCGGGGCTGGAGATCGCGTCGGGGGCGGAGTTGCTTCTGGCCGAGGCGGCGGGCGCTCAGCCGGCCAAGATTCTGTTTGCCGGTCCAGGCAAGGGTGAGCGGGAACTTGACCTCGCTATCGCGCATGGCATCGGGGAAATCCATCTGGAGAGCTTCGAAGAGATTGAGATGGTCGCGGCGCTCGCGGCTGCGCAGGGCAAGATCGCCAACGTTGCGATCCGCATCAATCCTTCGGCGGCGGCGCAAGGCGGGGCGATGCGCATGGGCGGCAAGCCTGCCGCATTCGGTTTCGACGAAGAGATCATCGACGACGTGCTGGCGGCAATCGCGGCCAAGCCGTCGCTGCATCTGTCGGGCGTGCATCTGTTCGCTGGGACGCAGATCCTCGACGCGGACGTGCTGCTCTATCAGTGGAATTATGGGCTTGGGCTCGCCGCGGAGGTGGGCCGCAGGACCGGCAGTCCCGTGGCGCGGATCGATCTCGGCGGTGGGCTCGGCATTCCCTATCACGACGGCGATAAGACGCTTGATCTCACGGCGGTGGCGGCGGGCGCGCGGCGGCTCGACCAAGAGCGGCGGACCGATCCGTGGCTGGCGGGCGCACAGGTCCTGATCGAGCCGGGGCGTTATCTGACCGGGCCGGCGGGCGTCTATCTCTCAAAGGTGCGGGCGGTGAAGACGTCGCGCGGGCAACGGTTCGTGATCGGCGACGGGGGCATGCACCATCATCTGGCGGCGTCGGGTAATCTCGGTCAGGTGATCAAGCGGGATTATCCGATCGTGGCGGCGACGCAGGTTTCGGATCGTTTGTGCGCACCGGCGACTGTTGTGGGGCCACTCTGCACGCCACTCGACACCTTGGGCCGGCAGGCGGCGTTGCCGGATGTGACGGCCGGCGATGTGGTCGCGATCCTCCAGTCGGGCGCCTATGGGCTGTCGGCAAGCCCTGTTGGGTTCCTGTCGCATCCGATGCCGGCCGAGGTGCTCGTGCGCGCGGGCGAGGCCCGCCTGATCCGGCCAGCGGGTGATTTCGGCGCGCCGCTGGTCAATCCCCTGCGCTAGGGCGCACCCGCACTGCGTGCGTTCCGCTTTCAGCACTTGCGTGTCATTCTGCCGCGCCGTATTTGATCGGGGGCATGTGCGCAGGGGGACGTCCGCATGACGAAGGCCGCATCTTTATCCGGCAAAGTCGATCCCGTGGTCCGGAAGATCACGATCGAAGATGTCAAAGCCGCACTGGCGGAAGGGATCGACGACTTCCGGCGCGCGCCCCGGCATGGACTGGTGCTCGGGGCCGTTTCGGCCGTCACGGGCATCGCGATCCTGGCGCTCCTTTATGTCTTGGGGCTGCCCTATCTCGCATATCCGCTCGGTGCAGGCTTTGCGCTCGTGTGCCCGTTTCTCGCGGCTGGACTGTACGAGGTCAGCCGGCGGCTGGAGACGGGGCAATCGCTCGCCGCAGGCGATGTATGGGCGACCATCAAGGGGCGCAGTGAAATTCGCTGGATGGGTTTTGCCACGGTGTTCATCCTCATCATGTGGATGTATCAGGTGCGCTTTCTGATGGCGCTCTTCCTCGGCTACAGCGGGATGATGGCGACGCTGGAGGAGTTCTTGCGCGTCGTGTTCACGACGACGGAAGGGCTGACATTCCTGGCAGTGGGCAACATCGTCGGCGCTTTCCTGGCGACAGTTTTGTTCTCGATATCGGTGGTGTCGTTTCCGCTCGTTCTCGACCGGGACGTGGATTTCGTGACGGCCATGATCACAAGTATCAAGGCGGTGGCCATGAACCCGGTGCCGATGGCGTTCTTCGCGGTGATCATCGCGGTGATGATGTTCTTTTCGGGGATCACAGCATTCCTTGGACTGCTTGTCGCGCTGCCGGTTCTAGGACACACGACGTGGCATCTCTACCGGCGGGTGATCGCGCCGGCGGCGTGACTTCCTCGGTTTAGACGATGTCAATGTGGGCAGCCGCGATCCTGCGGTACAGATCGGCGCGGCGCTTCAGCGGCCACCAATCGTAAAGAAATGTCTCGATCGGCTTCCAGTTGGCCACCCATCCCAGGATGATCAGCCCTTCTTGAAGAATTCGCGTTGCCGGACCGGAGCCAACCACGGCTGGCAGCATTTGGCTGGTTAAGAGGCACGCGCTCAACACAAGCAATCCGATGGCGAGATATCGCCAACCGAGGCGGAACAACTCCCGGCGGTCGCGGTCAATCCACTCGGCGCGCACCTCGAAGTAGTGGGTCAATGCCGAAGCCAGCCCACGATCCACGGCTCGCCGAGCTTCGTCAGACGGCATGTGGAGCAAGATGCGTATCGCGGCATCCTTTGGCAGTTCGCGGGCCCAGCCGGCAATGTGGGCCTCGGCATCGTCGTCGAGATCGCGGTCGTCGAAGGGCGAGGGATCGAAGGAATTGAAGAGTTGCTCGATCCGATTGATCCGCACTTCGATGGTCGCTTCGGGAGCGGTTGGATTGGCCATTATCTAGGTCACGTAAGGGGTGGTAAAACGAACAAGGCCGTAGCGCCGGCGGTGATGGCGAGTGCGGCTGCGATCATCATGCGCTTACCGAATTCGGGACCGCCGGTGGCCCAGCCCAGCGCCGCCTTAGAGACAGTGTTGACCGCAACAACGATGAGGATCGCGTTGGCAGCCAATGTGATGCTCGCTGCGTCGGTGGCCTGACGTGACATGGAGAGCGTCATGGCGTCAACGTCGGCGATGCCTGAGAGGGCGGCCAAGGCATAGACGCCCTGGCCACTGCCGAAACGCGTTAGTAGTTTGGTTGCCGCGGTGATGGCGGTGAGGATCAGACCGAACTTCAAAACGGTGGTGAGTTCGAAGGGATCGGTGAGCTTTAGGCGGCCGCTCTCGACGCCATTGCTGTCCTGGCGGAGGAAATAAAACGCGGTGGCGAGCAGGGCGATGCCGCCGAGGCCGATGGGTAGTGCGATGGTTGGCAGGATGCTCGTGCCGACTGCGGCGACGACGGCGAGAACGCGAGCAGCCATCGTCGCTGAGGAGAACAAAGCGCCGGCTGTGAGGGGTGCGACTTTTTCGGGATGCTCCTTGGCTATTTCGGCCAGCGTGACGGTGACGGCCGTGGAGGAGGCGAGGCCGCCCGCCACCCCGGTCATGATGATCCCGGCGTGGTCGCCTACGGCTTTGATGGCAATGTAGCCGGCGAACGAGATGGCAGCGATCATCACAGTCAGCAGCCACATCTCGAAGGGATTGATGGTGTCCCATGGATCAACGGTGCGATCGGGTAACAGCGGCAGCATGATAAAGGTCATCGCCGCGAGGAGGAGGCCGGAGCGCAGTTCGAGCCAGGAGATGCGGCCAACCCAGCCGTGCAAGACCTCCTTGAAGGCGAGGAGGGCGGCCGTGGCGACACCCATCGCTCCAGCGACGGCCATGTCTCCGACCACAGCGAGGGCACCCAATGCGAAGGCCAGCATGGCGGCAACGACTGTTGTGGCGCCAAGCGTGTTTTCGATGACGGCTTCGCGATAGCGGAACAGGATGATGGCGCCGCTATAGACGGCAAAGGCGAGCGCCAGGGCGATAAGTCCTTCGTTGCCGCGTGCAACGATCACCGCGCCCCAGATGCCGCCAAGTAGTCCCCCCAGCGTGAGTGTTCGCAGACCAGCCGAGCGGTTGCCTTCCGGTTCGTTGCGGCTTTTCCAGCCGCGTTCGAGGCCGATCAGAAATCCGATGGCGAGGGCCACGCCGAGGCGCTGGAAGAGTTCGAGTGTTTCCATCGGCGCATCGTAGTGCGGCTGGCCGCTGAACGATACGGCGTTGGCTCAATAGGGATGACACTGGTTTAGGAGGACATTGGCCAAAGCAAAACCGCCGCCCTTAGAGGACGGCGGTTTGTCAGTGGTCGTGCGACTATGATCAGTCGCTGTCTTCGGTGGCCACGACCGCTGGCACGGGCGCGCTTACTGCGGCGTCGTCCTGATCGTCGCGACGCGGACGGCGGACCGGGCGGCGCAGGAACTCGGGCTGCTCGTGCGCTTCGGCCGGTAAACGATCTCCGGCGGGACGCTCGCGGCGGCGAGGCAGTGGGCTGCCTTCCGGCCGCTCTGGCCTTTCGGCTCGCTCCGGGCGGTCGAGCCGCTCGGTGCGTTCGGGCCGCGGTTCGATGGAGCGCACTTCGGGAGCGGCAACGGGCGGGCGCTCGAAGCGCTCGGGACGGTCGCGGTCCATGCGATGCTCGGTCCGTTCCGGACGGTCGCCGCGATCTTGACGGTCGGGACGCTCGAAGCGCTCCTGACGATCGGGGCGGTCGTGACGATCTTGGCGATCTGGGCGATCGCGGTAGCCGCCGCGATCACCCTGGTATGGGCGATCACGGTCGCGGTCGCGCGGACCTTGGTGCTGATGGCGCTGCTCGCCGTGCATGCGGGGCTGGCGATCCTCGAAGCGGCGTTCGCCGCTATCCTGGAAGCGCGGCTGATCGGCCGGGCGATTCGCGATGGAGGGCTGATCGGTGTTGCCGTCGAAGCCGTCGTCGCCATCCATGTCGCCTTCGGCTCGATGCTGGCCGTTAAAGCTACCGTTGTAGCCCGGATCGGCGCCGCCCTGGCTCACCTGCTGTTCGCGGTACGCCATGATGATGCGATTATAATGCTCCGCGTGCTGGAGATAATTCTCGGCCAGCACCGGATCGCCGGACGACTGTGCATCGCGCGCGAGTGACATATATTTTTCGGCGATGTGAGCGGGTGTGCCGCGCAGCTTCACATCCGGACCATTGCTTTCGAAGCTCCGCGTCAGCGGATTTTGGCCTTTGCGCTGCTGATTATTCTGATTGTTGTTATTGTTGCGGCCGCGGCCTCTGCGGTTCTGCTGTCCCTGCCTCATGGGCTCCGATCTCAACCTATGTAACTGTTTAACGGGTAACTTCTGGTCTATGCCGACGGGCCCCAATGCGGGATCCGAGGCGGAAAACGTTCGATCCAGTGCTTGCGGCACTTGGCGCCTGATTGGCTGCACGGCCGCACGCGGCCCTGCAACCGGACACATTTCGCTCTCTTGGCACCCTACGGGCTAACAACCCGCCGAGATTCGCGAACCGGCGAGAGAACGCACGACTAAGATCAACCGGACTGGTACTTCATCGTGTCGGAATTGGCTCGATAGCTGTAGCGCTTGCCTAAGCAGCGCTCGCCGGGAGCGGCCGGACCCTTGCCGGCCTTTGGCCCCATCTTGGCTTGTGACACCCCGGGCCCCCAGACGGCAAGTTGCCCTCGTTCGTCTGCCGGGTTTGTGTCGCTGTTGGAGAGACACTAACCCGGCTGCCCCGCGATTCCAATAGTTTTCGCGCGCAGGGTTAGCGTTGTGTCAGCATTGCCACAGTCCGGACATGGCCGCCCAGATCCTTCCGAGTCCAGGGCAGCCCGGCCCGGTTTTCCACTGAATTTGTGAGGATTTGGGCGACATCGGCGGCCTGTCCGGTGCCGACCTCGACCGCGATGAGGCCGGAGGGCACGACGGCGCCAACGCGGGCGGCAATATCGCGATAAACGGTCAATCCGTCGGGGCCGCCGTCGAGCGCCAGAAGCGGATCGTAGTCGCGGACGCCGGGGTCGAGTGCGGCGATGTCCGCGCTCGGGATGTAGGGCGGATTGGAGACTAGAATATCGGCGAGTCCATCAACGCCTTCGAGTGAACGGGCTTGAGTGAAGGCGATGCGCTCGGCAACGCCGTGGCGCGCGGCATTGGCGCGGGCGATGGCAATTGCATCGGGCGAGAGATCGGTGGCAAGGCCGGTCGCGTGCGTGAGTTCGGCCAGAAGCGTGATGAGGATGCAGCCGGAACCGGTTCCGACATCGATGATGGAGAGCGGGCGCTGACGGCCACCGGTTTCATCCACCCACTGCAAGACGAGATCGATGAGCGTTTCGGTTTCGGGACGCGGATCGAGGACGGCGGGGCTGACGGCAAAGGTGCGGCCGTAAAACCCGCGTTCGCCTTTGATGCGGGACAGAGGTTCATGCGCGAGGCGGCGGCGCAAAGCTTCGCTTAGGCGTTTCGCTTCATCATCCCTTAGGAGACGGGCAGCGTCGCGCAAGAGCAGTTCGGCTGTCAGACCGGTTGCGACTTCGAGCAGGAGGCGCGCTTCGCGGGGCGGATCGTCGATGCGCGCGGCGTTGAGAAGCGTTTGGAGCGTGCGACGGACGGCCGATAGCGGGTGGCCGATAAAGTCTGGCGCGGCGTCAGGCATTGTTTTCGAAGTCCGAGAGCAACTCGGCTTGGCGTTGCGTGACCAGCGCATCGATGATTTCCGCCAGACCGGTGCCGTCCATGACGCGATCGATGTTGTGGATGGTGAGATTGATGCGGTGATCGGTGACGCGGCCTTGGGGGTAGTTATATGTGCGGATGCGTTGCGAGCGGTCACCGGAACCAACTTGGGATTTGCGCGCCTCACTGCGGGCGCTGTCGACTTTTTCGCGCTCGACTTCATACAGCCGCGAGCGAAGGACCTGCATGGCGAGCTTGCGGTTCTGGTGCTGCGATTTCTCGGCTGATACGACAATGATGCCAGTGGGGATGTGTGTAATCCGGACGGCGGAATCGGTCTTGTTGACGTGCTGGCCGCCCGCGCCGGAGGCCCGCATGGTGTCGATCCGGATATCTTCGGGCCGAATGTCGATGTCAACATCTTCGGCTTCGGGGAGCACGGCGACGGTTGCGGCGGAGGTGTGAATGCGACCCTGATTTTCGGTGGCCGGCACGCGCTGGACGCGGTGAACGCCGCTTTCATATTTCAGCTTGGAGAACACGCCGCGGCCGGAGATCGAGGCGACGATTTCGCGATAGCCGCCGAGGTCGTTCTCGGAGATCGAAATGATTTCGCACGTCCAACCATTCAGATCGGCATAGCGCTGATACATGCCGAAGAGATCGGCCGCGAACAGGGCTGCTTCATCGCCGCCGGTGCCGGCGCGGACTTCGACGATGGCACTGCGTTCGTCGGCTGCGTCCTTGGGCAGCAGAAGAATTCTGAGCGCCTGCTCCTGCTCTTCAATTTGCGGGCGCAGCGCGTCAATTTCGTCGCGCGCGAGGTTCACCATCTCCTTGTCAGCGGCGGGATCCTTGGCCATCGCTTCGAGACCCGCCAACTCATCGCGGCTCGCGCGCAGGCGCCGGATCGCACCCACAAGCGGGTCGAGGTCGGCGAATTCCTTGGTCAGCTTGGCATAAACCGCTGGATTGGAGCCAAGGTTCAATTCCGCTTGGATCGTCTCCCAGCGTTCCAGGAGCTTTTCGAGCTTTTCTTCGGGCAGGGCAGACATGGAGCGATTTTGTTTTTCTGGATTGGCCGCTACCGGGTCCGCGTTTATGCGGCCCAGCTGCAACGGCAAATGGCGGCTTCCCCGACGGAGAGGCCGCTGTGCTTCGGGCCGACTTATAGGCTCAAGAGCGGTGCGAGGGCAATTTGTCTGAGCGGCGCTCACGCGGGTCGTCGGCTTCAATCCACTTCAATCCATCGCGGACAATGACGCGGATGGCTGTGCCTTGACCGCTGAGTTTGTGCCAGAGGCCAGAAATGGGCTGAGAAATGCCGTTGACGGAGGCCTGGAGCACGCCCGATGGGGCGGCAGACCCTAAAAGGATCAGCGCGATGGCTGCCGAGCCAACCCAGCGCACGGGCGCTCGCATGGCGCGGACCGACGCGGCGAGACCTTCGGCGGTTTCTTTGAGATGGGCCACCCATTCGGCCAGCACGCCTGGCGTCGCGGCCTGTTCGCGGGCGCGATGGGCGGCATCCGACAGGCGGCCCAAGATGCGGGCGACGGGCGTGGCCGCGGGGTCCTGATTGTGCGCACGGCTCGCGGGTTGGTGGGTGAATTGGACTGATTGCGCGGCCGGAACGGATACGCCCTGCAAGGCGGCGAGGCGATCAAGCGCGGGGCGCGGGTCGAGATGTGCCAACGTGATGTAGGCCGTGACGATGCGGGCCGTTTCGCTCCACGGTGGGAGCATATCAATTCGCCCCGCCTCAAGCGCTGCGATGATGCCTGGATGGGTGGCGATGTGCTGGGCCACTTGCGGAATGGGAAGACCCAGATAGTGCCGCAGTTCGGAGAAGAGGCGGGCTATTTCCGGATCGTGGCGTGGTGCGGCACGTGTGTTGGCCGCAGTATTTGAGTGCGATGTGGGTGCAAACGCTGAACGCATCAACCGACTCTCACTACGTGACTGCTGCTGTCCGGACGACGGGTCCTGACGAGCGCTAGAATCGTCAAAAAGGATGCGGAGTCAAAGTCAAAGATCGGCATAAGTCCGCGTGTTGCGAACGTGCCGCAGACGAAATCAAATCTCGATGCCGTTCTGCTCGGCAAAGCGCATCAATTCTGTGCGCAGTGAGCCTTTTCCATCGCGCACGAAGCGTTCGACGATCTGCTGCGCGCCGCCGGCATGCAGCGCGAGGATCGTCGCCTTCACAGGACCGATGGACGCTGGTGCCATGGAGAGTGTGCGGAACCCCAGTCCGATGAGCGCCATGGCTTCGAGAGGGCGACCGGCCATTTCTCCACACACCGTGAGCGGCGTCTTATGACGCGCACAGGCGTTGACGAGTTGCGCCAGCGCGCGCATCGGCGCGACGGTGAGGCTGTCATAGCGGCTGCCGACGCGCGCATTGGTGCGGTCGGCAGCAAAAAGGAACTGGAGAAGATCGTTCGATCCGATGGAAACAAAGTCGACCTTCGGCAAGAGGCCGTCCAACTCGAACAAGAGGCTGGGGACTTCGATCATGGCGCCCAGCTTCAGAGACTTGGGCGGGGGAATGCCCTTGCGCAGCATGATGCCGATTTCTTTGTCCACCTGAGCGCGCACGAGATCGATTTCGGCGGCTTCGGAGACCATCGGGATCATGAGGCGCAGTTCGCGCTCCGAGGCTGCGTGCAGGAAGGCGCGGACCTGCGTGCGTAGAAGGGCCGGACGATCGAGCGACATACGAATGGCGCGCCAACCGATGGCCGGGTTTTCCTCTTTCTGCTGGCGCAGGTAGGGGAGCACCTTGTCGCCGCCGATGTCGAGGGCGCGGAAGACGACGGGCTTGCCTTTGGCCTCGTCGAGGACGGTCTTGTAGGTCTGCAGTTGGCGCGCGTGGCGGGGGAATGTGCGCGAGAGCATGAATTGCAGTTCGGTGCGGAAGAGGCCGATGCCGTCGGCACCGGATTCTTCCAGATGCGGCATGTCGACGATGAGGCCGGCATTCATTTGCAGGTTGATGCGCACGCCGTCTCGCGTGACGGCTGGCTTGTCGCGCAGCGCGTCGTACTGCTTCTGGCGGCGTGCGCGGAAGCGGGCCTTGTCGGAATAGGCGGACACCACTTCGGGCTGCGGGCGCAGGTGGACTTGTCCAGTGACACCGTCGACGATGATGGCGTCTCCTGCGGTTGCGCGCTCTACGATGCCAGTAGCGCGGGCAACGGCGGCAATGCCCAGCGCTTTGGCGACGATGGCGACGTGGCTTTGCGGCGAGCCGTCTTCGACCACGAGGCCGCGCAGCTTGGTCCGGTCGTAATCGAGCAACTCGGCGGGGCCCATGGTGCGGGCGACGAGCACGGTGTCGGGCGGCATCTCGGCCGGTTCGATCGGACCGCCGGGACGGCCGGCGAGGATGCGCAACAGCCGGTCGGACAGATCGTCTAGATCGCGCTGGCGTTCGCGCCAGAAGGGATCGGGCTGATGCATCAAGCGAGCGCGGGTGTTGTTCAAGACGCGCTCAACGGAGGCGTCGGCGGTGAGGCCGCCTTGGACCGCTTCGCGCAGGCGGCGCTCCCAGCCTTTGTCATGTGCGAACATGCGGTAGGCGTCGAGCACGTCGCGGTGCTCGCCGGCAGCAGAGAGATGTTCGTGGGCCAGCATCTCATCGAGTGAGAGGCGCAAATCGGTGAGACCATTTTCAAGGCGGCGCAATTCGTGGACGGGATCGTCGGCCATCAGCTTGGTGACGACGATGCGGCTTTCGTGGAGAACCACGTGGCCAAGAGCGAGACCGTCGGAAATCGACTGGCCTTTGATCACCGCTGCGAGTGAACTGGAGATTTCGAGAGCGGCCGTGGTGCCGGCGACGGCGCCGGAGACCAATTGCTCGGCGACAACCATGGCTGTCGACTCCAGCACTTCGACATCTTCGTCCGAGTATTCCTTCGTCGCTTTGTTCTGGACGACGAGCACGCCCAGCGTCTGGCCCGAGCGTTGGATCGGGACGGCTAGGAGCGAGTGGTAGAGTTCTTCGCCGGTTTCGGGGCGATAGGAGAATGCAGGATGCTTGGGCGCGTCGGGTTCATTGATCGTGATGTTTAATTCCGCGCAGCGGCCGACGAGGCCCTCGCCGCGCTTCAGGCGCGTGTCATGGACGGCGGTGGGCAGGAGGCCTTCGGTGGCGAAGAGTTCGAGGGTGCCATCCTGGCGCTTTAGGTAGAGTGAGCAAACGTCGGCGACCATCACACCGGCGATTTGGCGCACGATCTTGTCGAGGCGGGACTGGCCGTCGCCCTGTTCGGCCATGATGTCACGAAGACGGCGCATGATGATGCGCAGCGCCGGCTCGGACGCGGCGACCGCACGGGTCTCTTCGCCTCTCTTGGTGACCATGACCGTGCCCACTCTCCGCAGGGGCCGCGCGGGGGAAACCTTCCCGCCGCGCCGGGTGCTCGTTTAGTCTGCGTCCAACCCATAAAGGGTATGCAAGGTCCGGACCGCAAGTTCCGCGTAGGCGGCATCGATCAAAACGCTAATTTTAATTTCCGACGTCGAGATGGCCAGAATGTTGATGCCTTTTTCGGCAAGGGCCTGGAACATGCGCGCCGCCACGCCGGCGTGGCTGCGCATGCCAACGCCGATGACAGAGATTTTGGCCACACCGTCGGACGCTTTCACGTCAAAGTGTCCAATGTCCTTCTTGGCGGCCTCGATGACGGCGAGCGCGCGGGTCAGTTCGGCGGCCTGAACCGTGAAGGTCATATCCGTTGCATTGCCGTCGGCGGCGACATTCTGGACGATCATGTCGACGTTGATGGAGGCATCGGCGAGGGGGCCGAAGATGCGGGCGGCGATGCCGGGCTTATCGTCCACCTTCAAAAGCGTCACCTTGGCTTCGTCCTTGGCGTAGGCGATGCCGCTCACAACCTGCTGTTCCACGATCTCGTCCTCGCTGCAAACGGTGGTGCCAATAGTATCAAGATTATCAAGGGTTACGGCCTGCATCTGGTCAGGCGCCACGAAGCTCGACAGCACGCGCGTGCGCATGCCGTGAACCATGGCGAGTTCGACCGAACGGGTCTGCAGAACCTTGGAGCCCGACGACGCCATCTCAAGCATCTCCTCATAGGAGACCTTGGGCAAGCGGCGGGCCTTGGAGACGATGCGGGGGTCGGTTGTATAGACGCCATCCACATCGGTGTAGATATCGCAGACGTCGGCGTTGAGGGCGACGGCGACCGCCACGGCGCTCGTGTCAGAACCACCACGGCCCAGTGTCGAGACGCGATCGGTTTTCGGATCGATGCCCTGGAAGCCGGTGATGACGGCGACTTCGCCGCCCTCGATGGCGGCGCGCAGCGTATCGCCTGGGACATTGAGGATTCGAGCCGCGCCGTGGGCGTCGCTGGTTTCGATGGGGATCTGCCAGCCCGACCAAGAGCGGGCCTTCAGGCCCATGGACTGGAGGACGATGGCGGTGAGGCCGGCGGTGACCTGTTCGCCGGAGGCAACCACGGCGTCGTATTCGCGCTTGTCGTGGAGCGGCGAGGCCTCGTTGACCCAGGCGACGAGCTGGTTGGTGGCGCCAGCCATGGCGGAGACCACGACGGCGACCTTGTTGCCGGCGTCAACTTCGCGTTTGACGTGGGCGGCCACGTTGCGAATGCGCTCCACGTTGGCGACCGATGTGCCGCCGAACTTCATCACAACCAATGCCATAGCGTCTCCAGCCCGGCGCTCGACCCTTGCGCCCGCGGGGTTAATTGTGTCCACAACCGCGAGAATGCCCCCGGTCCGGCCGCGACCGGCCAAGCCCCTGTTTTCGTAGGGGAGCGCCGCCGATCTCAGATGCCCGGTTCGGGGGTTCTCATAAAGCCTGCAACGCGGATGGGCAACCATGCACTGCCGCATTGACAGCCGACCATCGGGGGAGGCCAACTGGCGGGCATGACCGCATCCACACACAGCCCCGCCAACCCGCCCGCTGCTGGCCCGTCTGGGACATCGCCGGGCGCACCTTCCGGTTCGCTTTCGGGCACCCCCAACATCGACGAGGCGGAGGTTGAGCGCTTCCGGCGCATCGCGTCGGAATGGTGGGACGGCAAGGGCAAGTTCCGGCCGTTGCATCAATTGGCGCCGGCGCGTCTGACATTCGTGCGCGACCAGCTGGTCGACCACTTCGGTTTGAAGGGGTCTGGGCTGAAACCGTTGAAGGGCCTGCGGCTCTTGGATGTCGGCTGCGGGGGCGGGCTCGTGTCGGAGCCGCTGGCGCGGATGGGGGCGAGCGTCGTCGGGATCGATCCGGGGCGGGAGAACGTGGAGGCGGCACGCGCGCACGTCGAGGGGCAGACGGGGGCGGGCGGGCTCGATCTCAGCTATCGCGTGGGGATGGTCGAGGAGTTGGCGGCGGAGGGCCTGCAATTCGATGCGGTCGTTTCGCTAGAGGTTGTCGAACATGTGCCGGACGTCGGCGCGTTCGTGGCGTCGTGCGCGTCGCTCGTGCGGCCGGGCGGAGCGCTCGTGCTGTCGACGATCAACCGCAATTTGAAATCGTATGCGCTAGCAATCGTGGCGGCGGAATACGTGCTCGGCTGGCTGCCGCGCGGGACCCACCAGTGGGATCGCTTCGTGACGCCGGAGGAACTGGCGCGTTACGTGACGGCGGCGGGATTGGCGGCGCCGGTGTTCAAGGGGCTGTCGTATGATCCGCTGAAGGATACGTGGTCCCTCTCGGACGATACGGATGTGAATTATCTTGCGTTCGCGGGGAAGGGTTGAGAGACCAATCAAACTCAATGTCATCTTCGGCATTTGGCCAAGGATATAAGGTTCAGCAATCTCGTGTGGAGATGTGCGCGTGGATATATTGCGCGGGCATCCGACACCCACCTTGTGGGCCTATGGGTCCTCGGGACCCCGGTCTACGCCGGGGCAGGCAAGCCCGAGGATGACACCGGAGTGTGGGCGCACGGTGGTGCGTTCGTGTGATCAGGCCGCTGCGAGGCGGGCGCGGGCCCAGGTCCAGATGTTTATGATGAGGCAGAGCACGGGGATGACGGGCGTCGTGTAGAACATCGCGATGATGAGCGACCAGCCGATGCCTTCCGTAAACGATGTGCTGGAGAGAAGACCGAAGGCGATCACGAGAAAGCCGATCCAGATACCATAGGCTATGGCGATCGTGCGAAAATCCGCACGCACGATGAGCCACGCGAGAGCCACCGGCACGAGAACGTAGGCGCTGAGAAGTACCAATCCGCCCGAGAGCACAACGCTTTCCTCCGTCGGCCGCGGTGTTCGCGGATTTTCCGGAAAGCAAGGCTACCGCATCTGCGTTAAGGTCTGGTGAGTGTGGGTGTGCGGGACAGCCGGGGTTCGATTGCCCGATGAACATTCCGGGAAGCGCTGGAGCTTAAAATACCTGCTCGCAACGTCGAGGCCAACCATCCCGCACAGACATTGCTAAATTCAATGGTGTGCACCACGCATACCCCAATTGGGGTATGCGCGCATTTATCAGCGGCTCTGCACGGGTCCGAACGATGCCTTGATTAGCAGGGCGATCAGGTCTGACTGCCGGCTCGTGCCGGTCTTCGCCATCAGCGATTTGAGCTGGGTGCGGGCCGTGTGCAGGCTGATGCTGAACAATTCAGAAATTTCTTTCACGTCGCTACCCTTTGCCAATGCGTTGGCGAGGCGCAGTTCGGCGGGGGTCAGGCGATATGCGCGGGCGAGGAAATCAGAGCGGACTTCCCGGTTCGCATCCGGATCGACGATGACGAGGATGGCATTGGCGCGCTGAAACAGGTCGGGTGTCTCTGCGATCAGCGGCATGGCATAGACCGCTAAAGGCCCACCGCCGGGGCGCGGCAGCGGTGCAAACGGCGCATCGATATGGCGTTTCAAGCTGTAGCCGCCGGGCCCGACCTCCCTGATCAGTCGCTGCAGGTCCTCGTCGGCAATCTTATCGATGGCGGATAGCCGGCCGGCGATGAGGTTCAAGCCGACGCCGACCAAGGCTTCGGCGTGAGCGTTCATACGCACGACGCGGCCATCGACGCCGAGCAGGATGCCGCCGCACGCCATGCGCTCGAAGGTTTCCAGCATGCCGTCGGTGCGTTCGCGGGAAAAGCGGGCGGCGATGTGAGCGGCGCGCTCGATGTGCGGAAAGATCGCTTCAATGGCCTCGAGTTCGGCGGGGCCGAAGCGCTCTTCACCCAGAGACCGCTGGCAGCTGAAGATGAGTGGTGCGCCATCAACGAATCCAACGATGCCCGCCTCGCGATGGAAGCCGCGGCGTGTCATTTCGACGTTGAAAGGAATGTGTGCGGTTTCCCAATCCGTGAACAGATGGCCGTCGGTGATCGCGCGGCGAGGTGGCGACAATCGCATCGCGCGTTCGGGACGCGGGTTGTGGACGTATTGGCCTTCGCCGGCTAGCCAGTGGAAGAATTCGTCGCCACCAGGGGAGTTGAAAAATCCAATGCTTGGTTTGACGGTACTTCCGAAGAGGGCTGCGCTGCCCGCGCCGATCGCATCCGCAATCTCGTCGAGGACTGTGCCCCAAAGTCGTGGATCGACAGCCGCCTCATAAATGCGGCCGACGGTGGCTTCGAGTTGGCTCGCTCTCACGCGGTTCATGGGTCCCTCCCGATCGCGGAGGTGAGGTTAGCAGTGGTGCGAGATGCGGGGAAGGGCCGGTTGCGCGGCGGGTTTCAGTGTTTCAGTTCGGTCCGCGATCATCTGTGTTTCGCTCTGGACATGATGGGTTCTGGACGGGGTGGGGTGTTGGGGGCAGCATAGGCTTCAAATCATCAAATTGTGAGGCGTGTGATGTGGCGTGAGCGGTGCATTGGGATTTTGGGGGCTGGGGTCATTGCGGTGGCGTCGAGCGTGCCGAGCGCAGAGGCGTGTACGCGATTTGTGTATCAGGGCGGCGGAGGGCAGGTCGTCACCGGACGATCGATGGATTGGAAAGAGGATATTGGGACCAATCTGTGGGTTTTTCCGAAGGGCATGGCGCGGACCGGGGAGACGGGGCCGAATTCGATCAAATGGACCTCAAAGTACGGCAGCGTGATCGCGTCGGGGTATGACGTCGCGACGACGGACGGGCTCAACGAGGCGGGGCTGGTCGCCAACGTGCTGTGGCTGGTGGAGTCGGAGTATCCCGAATACGACGGCAAGACGCCGGGGCTCGCCATTTCGGCTTGGGCGCAATTTGTGCTCGATAGCTATGCGACGGTCGCGGAGGCCGTTGAGGGTTTGCGGGCGGAGCCGTTCACGATCGTAACGGCGAAGGTGCCAGGCTCGGACATGCTGGCGACCGTGCATCTCTCGCTCTCCGACACGAGCGGCGACAGCGCGATTATCGAATACATCGGCGGCAAACAGGTGATCCACCACGGCCGTCAGTATCAGGTGATGACCAATTCTCCGGTGTTCGATCAGCAGTTGGCGCTGAACGCGTATTGGAAAGAGATAGGGGGGACGGTGATGCTGCCGGGCACGAACCGGGCGGCGGACCGCTTTGCGCGGGCGTCGTTTTACGTCAATGCGATCCCAAAAACGGACAACGCGGTGGAGACGATTGCGAGCGCATTCAGCGTGATCCGGAATGCGTCGGTGCCGTTCGGGATTTCGACACCGGATCAGCCGAACATCTCTTCAACGCGCTGGCGGACGGTGATCGATCACAAGCGCGGGCTCTATTTCTTCGAGAGCGTGCTGACGCCGAACGTGTTCTGGGTGGATCTGGCGAAATTCGATCTGTCGGCGGTGACGGGCAAAGTGATGAAACTCGATCTCGGGCCGGGTCAAACGACGATTTATTCGGGTGTAGCGAACGGCCAATTCAAAGAAACAAAGCCGTTCCGGTTTTTGGGGTTGGCTGAATAGCAACGGCGGAGCACGGGGTGCTCCGCCGCCGGGCGTTAGCGGCCCATGAACTTCGACTTGATGAAGCCGAGGACGGCAGCGGTCAGTGCGCCGGAGACGCCGCCGGTGGCGAAGCCCTGGGCGATGGCCGCGAAGTCGAGGCCGGCCGACATGTCACCGCCGCCCAAACCGAGGAGGCCGCCGAGGATCGGGCCGGCGAGGCCGCCACCCAATGCCCCGGTGATCGTATTGCCGATCGGGCCGAGGCTGATGTTCTTGGCGGCGGCACCCGTGGCGTTGCCGCCGATGGCGCCGGCTGCGGCTTGAACGAGAATGCTTGTCAAATCCATGGTGTGGTCTCCCTGGGGCCGCCGCTTAAGCGACTGACCCGGTCTTCCCCAAATTGGCGCGCAGCTCGACCGCGACGCGACGGCCGCAACGCGGCCGCGGGCGGGACATTAGACTGATTTGATCACAGTTCTGAGCGTTTCCTTCGCACAGGAGTTTTGCGCTGCAGTAGTGAGACTTTCCCGGCGGGCGCGCCCGTGATTTGATCCGCTAACCCTTGCGGACCAGAAGCGGACCCCATCAGCCATGAAAGCCTTCATTCTCTCCTCGAGTCCGCGGCGAAACGGGAATTCCGCATTGATGGCGGAGGCGGTGCGCGAGGGCCTAATGGCTGCGGGGCACGCGGTGGATTTCGTCTATGCGGACGATGTTCTGGCGGGTTTCTTGCGCGATTGCCGGCAATGCCGGCGCGCCGATGGGTCGTGCGCGATCGAGGACAATTTTCGCGACGTCTTCCTAGAGCGGTTTCTGCCGGCGGACGGGTTCATCGCGGCAACGCCGGTCTACTGGTACGGCGCGTCGGCGCAGTTGAAGGCGTTTTTCGACCGGTCGTTTTGCTACTACGCGGCGTCGTATCCGGGGTCGGCGGACGTGATCCGGCAGATGATGGGCAAGCGCATTGGACTGGTGCTGGCGTCAGAGGAGACATTTCCGATGGTGTCCGGTGGGATCGTCTCGCAAATGCAGGAATATGCGCGCTACACGCGCGGGACATTCGCCGGCGTTGTGCACGGGATCGGCAATGCACGGGGCGAGGTGGCGCGCGATCCCAACGATCCCATCGGGCATGCGCGGCGGTTTGGTGAGACGTTTTTCACGCGGCATGCGAGCGACTATCAGATCGATACGCCGCGCGGTGGACGCGTTTGGGGATAGCAGCGCCGATCAGGCTGCAGGGTTGCGGCGGCGGCGGATTTCGTCTTTGAGCGTTTCGACGTTGCGGACGTTGGAACGATAGAAGATGTCGAACAGCGTCCCGATGATAGGCACCAGACCGATGGCGATGTCGGTGGCAGAATTGACGGCCATGCGCCGTATGAGGGCTTTGTCAGCGCCGAGGCGGCGGGCGGCGAGGATAATCTTAATCGCCAGCGTGGCGGTGACGAGGTCGCCGGCTATGGGGACGAAGCCGATGACGGGGTCCCAGCCGAAGCGGACGTTCGTTAAGGGAATGCGGAACCGGCGGTCGAGGGTCTCGGCGAGGCGGTCGATCTCATCGAGGAGGCGGGCATATTCGGGGTGGACCGGTTCATTCGGCTCAGGAATTTTGAATTGCATAGCCGATCCGGTCTATTCAGGCGCTGCTGAGACGGCGTTGGGGTGCGCGATCATCCATATGGCATCGGCTTAGCCGATTGTTCTATATTGTGTGCCGAAGCCCGCCGCCATCACGTTGCTGCCGGGCAAAACCCCTAGGCCCCCGTTGTTTACCGAAATTGCCGTCGTCGTCGTTCTTATTGTTCTGAACGGCTTGCTCGCCATGTCCGAATTGGCCGTGGTGTCGTCGCGTCCCGCCCGGCTGCAAGTGATGCGCGATCAGGGATCGTCCGGGGCGGGGACGGCCATGCGGCTGGCGGAGGATCCGGGCCGTTTTCTGTCGACTGTGCAGATAGGAATTACGCTCGTCGGCGTGCTGTCGGGCGCGTTCTCGGGCGCCACGCTCGGCGCGCGGCTAGCGGATTGGCTGGAGACGCAGGGGCTTTCGGATGCGGCTGCCGACACCGTCGGGGTGATGCTGGTCGTGGTGGCGATTACGTACCTGTCGCTGATCGTCGGGGAACTTGTCCCGAAGCAGATCGCGCTGCGCGATCCGGAGCGGGTGGCGGCGCGCGTTGCGCCGGCGATGGCGATCCTGTCGCGGTTATCGGCGCCCGTGGTTTGGGTGCTCGATACGTCGGGCAAATTGATCTTGCGCCTGCTTGGACAGCATGGCGAGTCGGAGCAGCGCGTCACTGAAGAAGAGGTCAAGACCATCATTGCCGAGGCGGAAAGCGCTGGCGTGCTGGAGGCGGAAGAGAAGGAGATGATCGCGGGCGTGATGCGCCTTGCCGATCGCACTGCGACAGGATTGATGACGCCGCGGCGTGATGTGGAAATTTTGAATCTTGCCGATCAGCCCTTGAACATCCTCGCCAAGCTGCGCGCGACGAAGCGGTCGCGGCTTCCCGTTCAAGATGGGGATGCGGATGAGATCGTGGGCGTGGTGACCGTAAAGGATCTCTACGACCGGCTTGCAGCCCAAGAAGCAGCAGGGGAGCTGCAGGACATTCGTGCGGTTGCCGATATCCAAGTCGCGCCGGTGGTCAGCGACAACACGCGGGCGCTGGATGTGTTGAAGGCCATCCGCTCTTCAACGGTGCATATGGCGCTGGTGTTTGACGAGTATGGCCACTTCGAGGGCATCATTACGTCGAGCGATGTGCTGGAAGCGATTACGGGTGCATTCCAGGAAGAAGGCGAGGACGAACCGGCGTTCGTTGTGCGCCACGACGGGTCGTTCCTCGTTGCAGGCTGGATGCCGGTGGACGAATTCGCGGAAAGGATCGCGATGCCGCTCGACCCGGAGGCCGATTACGAGACGGTGGCCGGCCTCGTGCTCGATGTGCTGCACCGGCTGCCCGACGTAGGCGAAAGCTTCGAGCACAATTCATGGCGCTTCGAAGTGGTCGATCTCGACGGGCGGCGGATCGATAAGATCCTGGTCAGCCGCGCAGCCTGAGTTGGCTGCGCGGCCGACGGCCCCTCCCCGTTAGACGAGTGCGGACGTTTTGGATGCGTAGCTACCCGGATCGAGATTTGGGACGAGTTCAGCGGGGTCTTTCGACTTCTTGAGGCTGCCTTCGAGAAGGGCGCCTTCGGCAACCGACAGCGATTGATGCAGAATATCGGCGTCAACTTCGGCGGTGGGGTGGACCACCACGACGGCTGCGCGAATAGCGCCTTTGATGCCGCCATGGACTTCGATTTTTTCGGCCGAGACTGTGCCGATGACGGAGCCCTCTGAGCTGATCGTCACCTGCTTGCCAACCACGTCGCCACGAACGTCGCCATCAATCTGTAGCTTATTTTGCGAGATGATCGCGATGTTCTGGCCAAGAATGGTGAGGTCCGTGCCGATGACGGACAGGCCTGACGTTTGATTGGCGGACGCCGCAAACGGCGAACCGGGGGTGGGGGGCGGCGTGGCGCGCAGACCCATTCCCATCATGCCACCATTTTGCGCGGGTTGCGGGTTTGCCATGACGTTCAACTCCCTCTCTACATAACGGCCGATTGGACGCGGGACCCTTTTGGGTTCTTCAATCGAACGGCCGGGCGCGGCCGATATTCCCACGCGGGCAACAAAGTCGGCGTGCCGGGAATTGCCTGCACTCGCATTAAGGCTGCGTTGTGAGGCCCACATGGCAGGGGGCAATCTGTGTTACGATGATCAAGGGTGGACAATTCTTACTGGGGGCCAACACAAAGGGTGCTCTCATGACGATGACGGATCAAACTATCATTTCCGACGATGCCCGCTCGCCCTTGAAACTCGCCGGGATCCTTGCGATCGCGCTCGGTATCCTCGCGCTGGCCTCGCCCATGGTGGCCGGGCTTGTCGTGACTTTGGTGCTTGGCGCGAATTTTTTCATTGGCGGCGTATTGGAAGCTTTCGCGGCATTCAAAGCCGAACGCTGGCGGGGCACGATTGGATTGATGCTGCTTGCCATCATTAGCATCATCGCCGGCCTCGTCATTTTTGCCCATCCGGTCCTGGGACTGACGACGTTGACGCTATTTGCAATTATCGCACTCATAGCGGCTGGTCTCGCCAAGATTTATTGGGCGACGCAGGTTCGTAGCGGCGGCGGCTTCTTGATGTTGAGCGGCGTACTGTCAATCCTCGTCGCCGCCATGATCTTTACCAACTTCCCGTTGTCGGCCTCCTGGGCGCTCGGCGTTCTCGTCGGCGTGAATCTCATCGTTGAAGGGGCGAGCCTTCTTGCTGTGGTCAAAGCAGCAGACTGATCGTTCGGCGTTGACCCACATCTCCCGACTTGTCCAATCACCCCGGGCAACTTCCGGGGGATGAGAATGCGGCTTGACGCTTTGCCAACCGCTCGTGCCGGTAAAAACGGGACCGGACCGGTGATCATCACGGTGCATGGGACGAACGACGCGCTGAATCACAATGCCCATGCGCGATGAGCGTGCGGCCGCGACCGTCGCCGAACACTTGGCGGGTGGTTGGGGCGTGTCCCGCGGCGAGGTCTATGGGCTCGAAATCCGCCAAACTTGGTAAACTCCTGACGCTCTTTTGGGCAAACAGCGAGGCGACGGTTGTCTATCCGCGCGCGCCATCGGCCGCCGCTTAAGCTCGACCTCGTTTCAATTTTTGCTTGCTATGTCAGTATGCTGGTGATTTTCCGACTGGCATATGCACGTGCTGGAGTAGCACCGTTATCCGGCTTCCGTTACGTTCTGATTTTGAACGATTAATGATGTTTACATCGGACCCCGTTGACTCGATCCGTGAGCGGTATGTTAGTTATTGATAAAACCTTAACGGGTGTCCGCTGCCCGTAGGCCCCTTCCTCTTGCAATCTCCGGTGGACGAGCGCCCGGGTGCCAGCTGGAGTGTTGGGCGGCAGTGAGCACCTCCTGCGTCCCTGGTGTTCATGTGCGTATGTGCTCACTCGCCACCGCCGGTAACCGCCTCGCCGGCTCACCGCGCCCCCCATCCCATTCGCAGTTCCATCCACCCCGCGCGACGCCCTTGTGCGTCGCGGCGGCCGCCTTTTGCCGCGCACGTGATTTCACCCTGATCCACGACGGAGGACTCGATGGCCAAGTTGCGAATTGAGCGTGAACTCATCAAGGAAGCAGGACTTTGGCTGATCGGAGCAGATCACCTTCTGCTCGTCTTGCAACAGGATGAATTCGACGATGGTAGCTCGCAAGAGATCTGGCGGGTCGTTGAAGGCACGCGCGACGTCGGAAATTTTGGTCCTACCCTGCTCGGTGTTGCGGGTGCCGACGAGCCGAGAACATTGTCGTCTTCGAACGGAGGTCTCACCGGAGACGCCCTGCGGGACGAAATTGCAACGCCTTGGTGGCGTGGGTCGACGGTACTTCCGAGCTTCACTCCGGCGAGCGACTGGGCCATCAGTCTTTCGAACGGCCGCCAAATCGACCAGCAGAACTATTCCTACTTCGCCTTGAACCTCCCTACCAGCCCACTGCCAACGGCTAATTCATCATCGGTCGTGGCGAGCCTGCTCTACTACATCGGGATCGATATCGCGCAGAACATGCCGTCTCAGTGGTTCTCGTTCACCACCGGGACACGAACGCTGCTCGGCAATTTTGAAGAAGACTACTTTGAACTCACAGATAATCTGAGCTTCGATACAATTCTTTCCGGCGATGGAGAAGATCGCCTGAAGGGGACGCACAACAGCACTATTCTGGAAAAGTTTTATGGCGGCCGTGACGACGACGTGTTCGATTGGAGTGGCGGCGTCAACTACTATCACGGGGGGCAACCCGACCTCGATTACGCACTCGATGGTAGCGACCGCCTCAACTATGCCGGCGTCGGCCAGGTTTTGATCACTGCAGGCGATAGTCCGGTTCCACATTTGTCACCGGATTTCCTTGCCTTTCATAGCGGCAGCTTCATCGACAAGCTGTTCTCGATCGACAAGCTGAGTTGGTACGACGAGAGCGATACGGTGCTCTTTGGCGAAGGCGTTAATTTCGAAAATGTCCGCCTGGAACTGGACTTCGAGCGGGAGACGCCCGAGACCCAAGGCGATCTTATGGATTTTTCCGATCAGTCCTCTGGTCTGCTCTTGGCCCCATCCGACCGTCCAGACATTGTTCTGGTCGGGGCCGCCAACCAGGACGGAGAATTTACCGACGGCGGGGTCTGGGCCCGTTCGCTGGAATGGATAATCGCTTCGAAAGGGGATGATCTCATTTATGCAAGCTCGACATTGCTGGGGGTCGAGGGCGGAGAAGGACATGATCTCATCAGCGGCCGGAACGCATCGGTTCTGACGGGCGCCAGTCCTCTGGGCTACGATATCGAACTCAGCGGTGGGGATGGCGACGATACGATCATTTCGGGCATGGGCCGCAGTCTCGCAAATGGGGGCGAGGGCGCGGATACGTTCATTCTCTCGTCGCTGTCGGCCCCGGGCGGCGTGACCGAATTTGTGATCGAAGGCGCCGACAATAGCGATCGGCTTCTCGTTCCATTCAATTTTCTCGTTCCGGATGCCGGCCCTTTCGACGGATCGGAATTGTTTCCCATTCTCGGCGCCATTTCGCCCGTCATCGGGGGCGCGACGTTTGCAAATCTGCCGCAAAACCCTGGACCTGGACCACTCGGCGGCATGGATGATCCGGGGTTCTTTTATCTCGCAAGCCAGGTGCCGCTCGATGGCACGTGGTCGGGATCCTGGGACGGCCGCATCACCATCACAGATCAGATCGCCTTCAATCGTGATGGCAACGATCTTCTCATCCACGTGTGGAACGCGGGACCGGTTTACGGAGAGTCGTTCCTGACGATCTCGGGCCAGGACTTCGTTTTTCAACAGATCGACCCGGACCGGATTTCAGAAGCTGTAATCCGCGTTGTCGACTTTTCGGAGGGGATGCTCGGCATCAACTTTTATGAACTGGGTGTGGAGACGCCATTCCCATTTCCGGGTGGCTCGGGGCCTCCCAATCCCAGCAAGCTCTGGAATACGGCGCAGTTTGCGCAAGGCAACTCTCTGCTGCGCGACGCGTTGGATGCGGAACCGGAAACGCCGATTTTCGACCGTCCATCCGACGGCGAAACTGAGGTGCGCGATCAAATCAGCGGCAATGAGCAGGACAACGACCTCATTGTCATCGCTTCTGCTCGCATTCCAGGAGAGTTCAATACAGGTGCCGATCTCTCCGGAGGGGGCGGCGACGACCAACTGACTGGAGGAGCTGGCCGCGATACACTGGATGGCGGGACCGGAGCCGACGTCATGGCCGGTGGACGGGGCGATGATCGCTATGTCGTCGACTCCGCGGGCGATGTCGTGACCGAAGCGGCGACGTCCGGCTTCGATGAGGTGATCGCATCGATCGACTATACGCTGACAGAGAACGTCGAGAATCTAACGCTCACGGGAGCGGCGGTGACCGGCCAAGGAAATGCTGGCAATAATCTCATTCGCGGCAATGACGCTTCGAACCACCTCATTGGTCTTGACGGCAAGGACCGTCTTCAAGGCGGGCGAGGCGATGACATTCTCGACGGCGGTGCAGGCAACGATCTCTACGTTTACGTTGCGGGAGACGGCAACGACACGATCGTTTCGGGTGGGGCGACGTCTGGTGTCGATACCCTTCGGATTTTTGGCTTCGAGCCCCATCAGGTGAGCGCATTTCAATCGGTTTCGGGCTCGGATGTGATTTTGCGATTGGTCGATGGATCACGCATCGTGCTGCAGGACTTTTTTGCCGGCGGATCGATCGCGGCTGTGGGCTTTGAGAATGACTTCGTGTGGGATGCGGCAGCAATAGGGGCCGCCGCGCAGGCTGCCGGTCCGCTTTTGAATGACGCACCGGTTACCGGCGATGATTTGGGTCTGGTGTCGGGCGCGACGTCGGCCGTCATTCCCAAGACGCTGCTGTTGGCAAACGACCGGGATATGGACGGTGACACGCTCACCATCGTGGCGGTGGCGAGCCTGACCGCAGGGTTTAACGCCAGCCTGACAGTGGACGGCGATGTTCAGGTTGCGGCGGCGCCCGGACAAGCGGGCCTCATGGAACTCACCTATTCGGTGTCCGACGGCAACGGCGGCATCACGACAGGCCGGATCAACATCACGATGATCGACAATGAGGCGCCGGTTGTCAGCGGTGATCCGATCGGAGAAGTCGAGGCCGAATCTGGCTTCGATTGGGTTTTCGATATTCCAAGCGATCTGTTTAACGATCCGGAAGGTGAAGCCGTCTTTGTACGTGCCGCGCTGGCCGATGGCAGCGCTCTGCCTGACTGGCTGACCTTTGACCCTCTTGTGCTGCGGTTTGAAGGGACCGTTCCGGAGGATTTCGAGGGAGATCTTGTTATCCGGTTGACGGGCAGCGATGGACTGGCTGAAACGGAGACGACCTTTGTGCTCCAGGCGCAAGGCGCAGTGCCCGGCCTAGCATTGTTTGGGACATCGATCGCGGATGTGCTGGTGGGCGGCGAGGGGCCGGACGAGTTTTTCGGACTGGGAGGGCACGACACGCTAATTGGTGGCGGTGGTGACGATGTGTTCTGGGCTACCGGAAACACCGGCAACGATATTTATGATGGCGGATCGGGGTTTGATGAAATTCGCGGAACCGCTGGCGATGACGTGATTGGCGTCAGAGCGTCGCTGACGACTGGTCCAACCGGCCAACCGGTGCACACGGTACTGACGGGCATCGAAGCGATCGAAGGTGGCGATGGCTTTGATGTTCTGCGGTTTGAGAACACAGCCGACTTTATCGATCTGTCGATGGTGGACGTGAGCGGCATCGAGCAGATCCAAGCGGGCGGCGGTCCCGATACTGTGATCGGGTCTTCGGGCAATGACGTCATCGTTGGCGGCGGGCATCACGACGTGATGTTTGGCGGAGATGGCGATGATGTCTTTCTTTTCACCGGCCTTGAAGGAAACGACACATTTGATGGCGGCGACGGGATCGATACGATCCAAGGGTCTCAGGGAAACGATATTCTGTTCATTAGCGGGGGATCGGCTTCACTCGCATCGATCGAGATCATGGATTTCGGAGATGGGTTCGACATCCTGCGCATGCATACGGCCAATGATGTTCTCGATCTCTCAGGTGTCGAGGTGAATGGACTGGAGCAAATCGAGGGCGGTGCGGGATCGGACTGGATAAAGGGCAGTTCTGGAAATGAAATTCTGGTCGGCGGTCTACAGCGGGACACGTTTGTGTTCGCTGACATCTTCGGACAAGACACCATCGCCGATTTCCAGCTGCAGCTTAATCCGCGGGTAAACGGTGATCTGATCGATCTTTCGAGCTTCGGTTTTGAATCGTATCTGGATGTGCTTGACCTCACGTATGAGATGAACGGGCACAGCGTCATCCAACTCTCGCAGGTCGATTCCTCGATCACGATACTCAATGTGGCCAAGTCTCTGCTGCAGGCCGACGACTTCATCTTGTGATCCCTACTGACTCACAGGTGCTGGCCGTGCGACAGTGAGACTTGGCGTTTTGTGAGGCTCAGCAGGCCGCAGGTATCATGAATACCGGTCGACGGTTCAGTGTGTTAGCGGGCGCCGTTCTGGGGGCGGCCGGGTGGATCGTGCAGCCGGTGCATGCCTGCCCACCCGACGCGACGGAAATGCGGTCGCTGACAGCGATTGCAAGTGGTCAATCGTTGATGCTGGACGACGGAACAGAGTTGCGTTTGTCGGGCATTCTTGTGCCGACTGCGCGGGATTTGCCGACGCCGCCGGAGGATTGGCCGCTTCAGTCGGAGGCGACGGCCGCGCTCGACCGGTTGTTGCAAAACAAAGTGCTGCGCCTTGGAGCGGCGCATTCGTTTCGCGACCGATATGGGCGCACGGTGGCGCATGCGGTTTCCGGCGACGGCCGGTGGATCCAGTCGGCGTTGGTGGATGAAGGGCTTGCGCGTGTCGCGCCGCTGCCGGGCGAGACGGGCTGCGCCCGCGATCTCTTCGCGCGCGAGGCGGTCGCGCGCGCCAAAGGCGCCGGGCTGTGGGCGAACCCGGCCTATGCGATCCGGCCGGCGCGGCATACCCGAACGCTGGAGCGGCTGACGGGTACATTTCAGATCGTCGAGGGTTGGGTGACCGACGTGGGATCAACCCGTCGCGATGTTTTTTTGAATTTCGGACGGAACTGGCGATGGGATTTCACGGCGGGGGTGGATTTACGCGGAACGCCAGACCGGGAGGCGGCGACCGCCCGCCTCAAACGTCTGAAGGGCCGCCTTGTGCGTGTGCGCGGCTTTATTGAACGGCGCAATGGACCATTTATCGTACTGGCATCGTCCGATGTGATCGAAGACGTGCCGGAGGGGCTAGCGAGTGGACCTTAGTTCCGGCCAAGCTTGAAAAACAAAGCGCCCGGTGCGTGATCACCGGGCGCTTTCGGTTGTCTACTTGTCTCGCTTTCAGGCGGCTTGGACTTCGTCACCATCGGTGGCGGAGCCGCCGTCTTCGGCGATGCGCCGGCCCTTGGCGCTCTTGGAGAGCACCTCGGTGATGCGCTGAACCGCACCGCGATCGTCCAGCTTTTCGACGGCGGCGATTTCGCGCGCCATACGGTCGAGTGCGTCCTCGTAGAGCTGACGCTCGGAGTAGGACTGCTCGGGCTGGGCTTCGGAGCGGTAGAGGTCGCGGACGACTTCGGCGATGGAGATCAGATCGCCGGAGTTGATTTTGGCGACGTATTCCTGGGCGCGGCGGCTCCACATGGTGCGCTTGATACGGGCGCGGCCCTTAAGGATTTCCATCGCGCGCTTGACGATGTCGTCATCGGCGAGCTTGCGCATGCCGACACTCTGCAGCTTGCCGGTGGGCACGCGCAGGGTGAGCTTTTCCTTCTCGAAATTGATGACGAACAGTTCCAGCGACATGCCGGCGATTTCCTGTTCTTCAATTCCGATGATGCGGCCAACGCCATGCGCCGGATAGACAATGAATTCGTTGGTCTTGAAGCCGTGACGCGAGTTGACGGGCTTCTTGTTGGCGTCGACGCGTGCTGCGGCAGCCTTCTCGGCGATCGCTTTGGGCGATGCCGGTGCGGCGGCGGCCGGTTTGGCGGCCACGGGAGCTTTTGCGGCGACTGCCGGAGCCGCGGGCTTGGCGGGCGCCGCGATCTTGGTGTTCGCAGACGTTTTAGAGACCGACGCGGGAACCGCACGGGCAGGTGCGGTTGAGGGGGCCGAAGCCTGGGCTGCCTGTGCGCGATGGGCGGCGAACGCTTGCGCGGCTTTGGCGGCTTCCGAACGCGGCTGAGCGGGCACCGCCGCTTTCTTCGCGGGAGCTGCGGCTGCGGCGGGAGCCTTGACCGGCGTTACAGGCGTTTTTACCGGCGATTTCGCGGCGGCCGGAGCCTTGGCGGCGACGGCGGGCTTGGCGGATGCAGCTTTCGCGACCGGCGCAGCCTTGGCGGCCGGCGCAGCGGGGGCTTTAGCAGCCACCGTCGGCTTTGTCGTCACGGGCTTCTTGACGTCCTTGGCCGGCGAGGCCGGCTTACGTGCCGCTGCAGCAACAGGGCGTGCGTTCGATGCCACAGTGCGCGCCGCCGAAGAACTGGCGCCAGACTTTTTGGGTTGAGCGGCGACCTTGGCTGCCGTAGCTTTCACCGAAGTCTTCTTCTTCTGGGTCATTGCGCGTCGCTCACTCTCAAAGGGCTACTTGAACGGTCAACTTTATCGTGATGGCCTGAGCGGATCCTCGAAGGAACCCACCGCCTGCCGTATTGGGCCGCAGGCTTGTTGTTACGGTCAGGTCCCCCCTAACCGGTTGAATATCCTCATATTGGGCGTCTAGGACGCGCTGTCATCCCCATCCTTGTTGTCGATGGTGCCGCAGTGCCTTAAGTGTTGCAGTGCGAACCTCGAAGCGCGTCAAAAGACTGGCAGGCGAAGCGGTACACTTTTTGACCACTTATGTTCCTGCTCAGTTCCTCAGATTCACGACATGAGAATGACGATATCACAAACTTCACTGAAAATGAAGGGCACCACCGCGCAGGCTTGCAAAAGGGCTAAACGCGACGTTGGGAAGCCGTGGTCGGGATCAGACTTCAATTGGCTAAAAATGTCCGGACCCACCCGTGCGGCGGGTGCAATCTCTCTAGAAAATCAGAGAGTTGTCTGCCTTAATCACCTTCACCAGGGTTGGCGGAAAAGTACTTCTCAAATTTGCCCGCTTCGTCCTTATGAGCATCGGCGTCAGGGAGAGCAGACCGCTTAGCCGTCAAGTTCGGCCACTTGTCAGCATATTCCCGGTTGAGTTCAAGCCACTTCTCAAGGCCGGGTTCGGTGTCGGGCTTGATGGCGTCGACGGGGCATTCCGGTTCGCAGACGCCGCAATCGATGCACTCGTCCGGGTGAATGACGAGCATGTTCTCGCCTTCATAGAAGCAATCGACGGGGCACACCTCGACGCAATCAGTGTATTTGCACTTAATGCATTTGTCGTTGACGATGTAGGTCATGCGTTCGTGTCCTGTTCCGAACCGGATGGCTGCCGATTCCGACCCCGCGTTGCTCATGGCGGTGAGGTCTCATAGCGGCGTCGCTTGAGCCGCACAATGCGAAAAAAGGCGCGAGGCCGGCGAAGGCGCGTAACGATGAGCTGCGATCAGAAGTCTCCCTTGAGGCGGTCAGTCAGACGTCGATCGCGCTTGGTGGGCCGGCCGGCACCGCTTTCGCGCAGGCCCGATGGAATTTCCGGTTCCGGTTTGGACTTGCCGTCGGGCGGGGTGGTAGGGGCCGTGAGGTCGTCGAAGAGCAGGCGGGCAATTTCGGCAGAGCCGCGCCGGTCTCCCAAGGCCTTCACTGCGAGCACGCGGACCTTGGGCCCCAGCGATGCCGTGATGACGTCGCCAACTTTCACGGCGTGGGCCGGCTTGTCGGTCTTGATGCGGTTGATGCGGATCTTGCCGCCGGACACGAGGGCCGCGGCTTGCGTGCGCGTTCGAGCAAGACGGGCGCACCAGAGCCATTTGTCGAGACGCTGCGAGACGGCGGCGGAGGCGCCCGGCTTAACAACGCTGCCCGCATCGTCTGCCATGCTCAGCCTTTGTCGCGGCGCGTCTGTTCAAGTTGCGATCGCAGGGCCATGAGCGCGGCAAAGGGACTATCCGCCTCCGCTCCCGCTTTGGCGCGCGGCGGCGCAGCCGTGATGGCGCGGGGTTGATTGCGCTCCTCCCGGCGGCGATCGCCACGGTCGCCGCGATTGTCCCGGCGCGGGTCGTCGCGGCGTTGATCGTTGCGGCGCGGTTCGTTGCGCTGGCCCTGCTGCGGGCGATCGCCACTGGGGCGCTTTTGATCGCGGTCGTTGCGGCCTTCGGGACGGCGATTGCGGTCACGATCGTTCCTGTTCGGGCGATCCGATTTGGCGCCTTCGGCTGGGGTAGCGGGAGCCGCGGCAATCGTTGATCCGTCGCCGGTTGACACAGCCGGTGCGGGCTGATTGTTGCCGTTGTGGCGATTGCCGCGATGGTGACGCTCGCGGCGGCGGTGCTCTGGTCGGCCTTCGCCGCGTTCGTGAGCCTCGCGGTGATGACGGCGCGGACGCCAGACATCTTCGTATTGGATTTCTGGGGCGGCTTCGGCGGGCGCTACAGTTTCTGAGACAGCGGCCAGTTCGGCGGTGGGCGGTGTTTCCATTGCGGATTGTGCGGCGGCGACGGGCTCTTGGACGGTGGCGTCGGCGGACGGCGTTTCTGCCAGCGTTTCGGGAGTTTCTTTGACCGTGTCGCCGGCGGCTGCGGGTTGCGCATCTGTGGCGGCTGGTGCTGTTTTCACCGGGCGGCGATCGAGCCGGAAGCCAAGAGCTTTGAGTACTTTGCCAAGTTCATCGGGCGAGCAGCCGAGGATCGACATCATCTCCGGCGTGGCGATAAAGCCGCCGTCGCCCGTCGAGCCCTTCGGTGGCTTTGCTTCGGGATCGCGATTGGCGCGCCAGGCAAGCAGCGGCCGGATCATGTCGGCCAAGCGTTCCAGCATGTCGAAGCGGATCACGCGCGGTCCGCAGACGTGATATCCGCACGAGCGGTAGAAGGCCTCCGGCAGATCGGGGGTCGCTGGCGCAGAGGTCAATCCGGCGCGCGGCGGCTCGGGCAGGTTGTCCGGGTCGAGGCCGACAGCAGCGGCGTGTTTCAGCGACCAGAGCGCGCGTGTCAACTCGGCGGGGCCAGGCTTCAAAAGCTGCGGGAAGTGGATGTTGAACGCGCCGAAACGGACGCCATACTTGCGCAGTTGCGCACGTGCCGACTGATCGAGGCTCTTGAGTTCGTCGGCCACGACTTCGCGTTTGAGTACGCCGAAGTTCTCCTTCATCCGGAACGCAATGCCGCGCGCAAGGCCGGTCACGTCCTCGGCATTGGAGAGTTCGACAAGCGGCTTCAGCTTGTCGGCGATGTGTTCCGAGAGCCACGTCTCGAGACGGGTCTGGACCTTTTCGCGATCGGGCCCGGAGATGTGCTCATCGACCAGCAATTCGACCGAAGGCTTGAGAGGGTCTTCACCGGCGACCAGTTTGGCGATCTCTTCGCCGCGCCAGAGGATCTGCCCCTTGCGATCGATTTTGAAGGCGTCCGACTGGGCGGCAGCGACTCGGCGGGTGCGCATGGCGAGTTCGCCGGAGAGCACGTGGGCGGCCGCACTTCGGGCAGCCTTGCCATGCACGCCTTCCGCCTGGGCATCGGGCGTGAAACGGAAGCCGCGGAGGCGGCCCACGAAATGGCTCTCCACATTTACGGAGCCGTCGTCTTTGATCTCAGCGTTCAACTCTTCTTTATCCCGCATTCCCTTCATGAGAGCGCTGGTTCTGCGATCCACGAAGCGCTGCGTCAAGCATTCATGCAACGCATCGGATAATGAGTCTTCGATGGCGCGGGTGCGGCCCTGCCAGTGCGCGGGGTCTTTCAGCCAGTCGGCACGGTTGGAGACGAACGTCCAGGTGCGGATGTGGGCGAGACGGGTGGCCAGCGTATCGATATCGCCGTCGGTGCGATCGGCCATGGCTACCTGGCGGGCGAACCAGTCCTCGGAGATGCGGCCTTCTGGGCCCATCAAGTCTTTGTAGAGGGTGGCGATGAGTTCGGCGTGATTGGCGCTCGAGATCTTGCGGTAGTCGGGGACTTGGCAGACCTCCCACAGGCGCTGCACGGCGGCCGGCGACGTAGCCAGACGGGCGATCTCGTCATCGTCGGAAACGGTTTCGAGGGCGATGACGTCGTCGGCCATGCGGGCGCGCGTGAGGCGCTGCTCACTGGGGAGTGTCCGCAGGCTTTCGCGCAGGCGGCCCAGCGTGCGGAAGTCGAGTTCGCGATTGCGCCACTGGAGGACACGCACGGGATCGAAGGTGTGCTGCTCGATGCGTTCGACGACCTCTGGATCGAGGGGGTCGCACGATCCGGTGACGCCGAAGGTGCCGTCGTTCATGTGGCGGCCGGCGCGTCCGGCGATCTGGGCGAGTTCGGAGGGCGTGAGATTGCGGAAGTTCTGTCCGTCGAATTTGCGAGTCGCGGAGAAAGCGACGTGATCGACATCGAGATTGAGTCCCATGCCGATGGCATCGGTAGCGACGAGGAAATCGACATCGCCGGATTGATAGAGCGCGACCTGCGCGTTGCGGGTGCGGGGCGACAATGCGCCGATGACCACGGCGGTGCCGCCGCGCTGGCGGCGGATCAATTCGGCGATGGCGTAAACGTCGGTAGCCGAGAAGGCGACGACGGCGGAGCGTTGCGGCAAGCGCGTGATTTTCTTTTCGCCTGCATACGAGAGTTGCGAGAACCGCGTGCGGGCAATGAAGTTGGCGCCGGGGATAAGATCGCCGATCGCGCCGCTCATCGTCTGGGCGCCGAGAAGCAGCGTTTCGGAGCGGCCGCGGGCGTGCAAGAGGCGGTCTGTAAAGACATGGCCGCGCTCAGGATCGGCGCAGAGCTGGATCTCGTCGATGGCGAGGAAGTCGACATCGACGTCGCGCGGCATGGCTTCGACGGTGGCGACCCAGTAGCGGGCGCGCTCGGGCTTGATCTTTTCTTCGCCGGTGACGAGGGCGACTTTGTCGACGCCGACGCGGGCGACGATCTTGTCATAAACTTCGCGTGCAAGCAGCCGCAGCGGCAGGCCAATCATGCCGCTGGAGTGGCCCAACATGCGATCAATGGCGAGGTGAGTTTTACCTGTGTTCGTCGGTCCCAGAACCGCGGTGACGTTGCGGATGCGGGATTCGAGGTCGATGCCCATAAACGGCCCTCTGGCGTGGCGTCCCCGGCAGGCGGGGCGATCCTGGCATTGCACCGCCGGGAGGGGATATCAAGGTTTTCTTAACGGCGGCGCGGGGTGGCCGGACAATAGAAAAAACAAAAGGGCGGCCGGGAATGGCCGCCCTTTTGAGGCTTTCAAGGCTGGTTCGTTCCTTAATCCACCAAAGCGATCTCGGCGAGGCCGGGGGCGCTGACGTCATACCGGGTCGTTTCAAGGGTGACCGTTCCGGCCATTGTTGGGATGGAGACGCGATAGGGTGCCCACAGACCCGCTTCCGGTATCGGGCGGAACGTCACTTCGATGCCCGCGGATTCGGAGAGTGCGCGGGTATCGGCGTTCGCGCGGTAGCCTGCAATAGGGGTGTATTTAATGCGGCAGACTAGGCCTTCGACGGCGGCCCCGTCGCGGCCGGCGGAGATAGCTTCGCGGCGGGCGGGGATCAACGAGAGGTCAAAGCGCTGTTTGCCGTCGAAAATCGCGAGTTTGCGGCCACAGGGGTCGGCTGCGGGGCGGCTGACGGCTACGATGGCGCTCAAGGGGTCGACGACGGATTTCACGTGCGCCTCTTTCAAGGGCACGAAATCGTCCGGCTCGATGGTCTCGGGGATAGCCGTCAGCGAGGTCACGGTGCCTTTGGTGAAGCCCATCCGGACCGAACCGGATTTAGAGCTGCCTTCGTATTGGAAATCGTAGCCGGAGGGTTCCAGAGCGCCCAGAGCGAGCGTTCCGGCCGAGCGGGTGGTCCCTTTCCAGCGGAAAGCGCCCAGGAGAGCGGAAATCTGAACCTCTGAGCTGGCGGAGTAGGTGCGGCCGGCGGTGCGCTGGTCAATGCGGACCGTGCCGATGTCGAAGCCATTGAAATAAATGGAGTATTTTCCAGATATCTCCAGCGAGCCGTCGGTGGAGGGGCCGGCGATAGCCGGGGGGACGGGGCTCAGACCCGCCGACTGGGCGAATACGGCCAGGGCCGCTAGAGCTAGGGCGGCAGAGCGGCGGCCGCGGACGCTGGAACTCGACATGGGTACACCACTCACAAACGGCGCCGGGGAGGCCCATGGCGCACATCGACGACAACTCCGGGGAGAACCCGGTATTCCGAAGACGCTACGGTGGCGGAAATTCGTAAATACTTCCCTGAAGTGCGGCCGGAATCGGGACGATATTCGCCGGACGCTCCTGGTTGGGCCCGCTTGACGGTCCGGACCGGTGTCAGTATAGAACCGCCACTGCCCCGCTGGACCTCCGGCGGGGCCCTTCGTTTTTTGGACCGGTGCCCGAACGGCAGGTCCGCGCGACCAACCCTAGCTGGTACATTCCAGGAGGGACGGGCGCGAACTTCCCAGGAGATACGACCCATGACCCGTCGTTGCGAATTGACCGGCAAGCTGCCGATGAGCGGCCAGCTCCGCAGCCACGCCGAGAACAGCACCAAGCGCGTGTTTCGCCCCAACCTCGTGAACGTGACGCTGACGAGCGAAGCGCTCGACCGGTCGGTCAAGGTTCGCGTCAGCGCCCACGGCCTGCGTTCGGTCGAACATAACGGCGGCCTGGATGCCTATCTGCTGAAGGCGTCGCTCGATCAACTTTCACCGCGGCTGCAGAAGCTGAAGCGCGATCTGGTCAAGTCGAAGACCACGGCTGCCGCTTAAGGCTCATTGCTCAGACGGATTTGAGAAAGCGCGGATCGAACGGTCCGCGCTTTTTTCGTGGCCGCAGTGTTGTGATCAGGATCTGGCGCGCGGGAGTAGCGTGAACTGCAAGAGCAGCGTGCGCTGGAGCGTGCGATTGAAATTGTCGTCTGAGATGATCGTGAGGACCGTGTCGCCATTTTCGGCAGTGTGAACAGCTAGGCCTTCCATGTTGTCGATCTCGCCGGACATGTCGGCCTCGATTAGTACCTCGCCATCGAGAAGCGCGCCGGGTTTCACAGCGGTCGCATCAATGCGGCGGAGGCGCATGCGGACGCCTTCGAATATTGTGAAGCGGCGTTCCAGGAGGAGCAGCGTGCCATCGGGTAGAGAGGCCGCCGAGGTGAGCGCGAAGCCGCCGCGCGAGAGGACGTTCAACGGTTTCGGATCAGCGCCGATCCAGATCCAACCGGCATGACGTTCGTTGCTGCCTGCGTTTTCCGAGAAGGCGACGATGCGGCCCTTGTGCGGACCACCGCGCATGACCGTCATCGCCTCGATGCCATTGCGGGAGAATTTGCGCAGAGCGGCGGGTGGCGCGATGACCTGCAAAGGACGCCCGGGCACGCCATTCGACACCGCGTAGCGAACGATGCGATTGTTTTGCTCGTAGGCCACCAGAATTTCGCCCTTGGCGAGCGTGCCCGACACAAGGGCTAGATCTTCCGCATCGCGTTCGCGATTGCGGCGCAGGGGATTGCCGTCACGCGCGACGAGGGAGCCGATGGAGGCGGCGGAGAGGCCCACGGGGCGGGCGCCGCTGTAATCGATGCGGCCTTTCAACCAACCGCCCGCATCGGAGACCGCCAAGAGATCGCGCCCGTCGGCGGAGATAAGAAGTCCAGAAAAGCCGCCGAATTTATCTGTTTCAGCAGAGAGGGCGAGGCCGCCGCGCCATACGAGAGGACCATTCGACGGGTCGCTTCCACCGGCTCGCGAAAACGATCCGAGGGGTTCAGCTTTGATGGCGAGCGTTTGTGGTTTGGCCAAACCGAGGGAGGGTTTCGAGCTGGCACCGAACGCAATGGATCCCGAAACTATGGCTGTGCCGGCGATGACCGTTGCGGCCAGGAACCCACCGCGGACGGGCTTCAATACAGACAGCAATCGCTGGTTCATGGGAAGGTTGGTTCGCACCGATCGCAACGGGATCGTCCCCTCTATCCGGCTCATCCGTCCGCCGGCTTCAAACGTCGTGGGGACATTTACACACTTACACGGGCATCAGAACGGCGAAACTTTCGTCCAGTGTGCGGCGAAGAAGCGTGCGATAGCGGGCATAATCGGGCTGCCCCTGTGAGATGCGTCCGAAGGTTGTTTTGGAGGCCGTGTCGAGCGGCACCAATGCGATCGGGGCGGCGACGGGGGTCAGCTGCGATCCGCGGCCCGAGATGAGGGTGGCTAGAAGACCGTGCATGGTGCCTTGGCTCGCGGGACGGGAGAGAATGGCGAGCCGCTGCTGCCCGTGGCGATTGGTGACGAGATAGATGTGCCCGGTCTGCGAGGGCATGGCGACGAAGCCGTGCTGCGTGAAGGCGCCGTCGACGCGTTCGCTCTCGCGGAAGGTGAGGCAGGCTTGCGCCTCGTCCCAGCGGATATCGATGCGAAAGGCGGAGATGGCGGAGCGCTCACCGAATGAGGGGATCAGCGTAAGAAATGCGCCTTCCAGCCATGCCACCTGGGCGCGCGCGTAGCTGCCCAATTCATCGGGGGCAATGACGGGGCGCTCATTGGAGCGGCGGGCCCCATTTGCGCGTGTGGGGCGCAGGGATACGCCCAAAGCTTCTTCGAGGCGGACGAGTGTGGCGAGCGTGAACGTGCGCCGGCCGGACAGGACTTTTTCCAGTGTTGAGACGCTGATGCGGGCCTCGTCGGCCAAGCGCTGACGGGAGATGCGGCGGCGGGCGAGTTCTTCGCGGACGCGAACGATCACGCTTTCAACATCATCGCTGGAGAGGTGGCGGTCGGGCATATGGAGCGGCTTTGAGGTTCAACTGCGGACACAAATGGGAAAGGGCTAATCCTCACCTATCAGCACACAACGGGGCAGGATGAGGGCAACGGTGGCTGAACGCTCCGTTCAGAGCCGGTTCATCGGCCGCGTGGCTAAATCTCCCTCATGCTGGCTCATCCGGAGCTTCAACCGGGGCCAGACAAGACAACTGAGGAGATAGACCCATGAAGCGCCTTTTGACTGCCACCATCGTAGCCAGCGGACTTTTGTTCGCCGGCGGTGCCGCACCTGCTTTCGCTGATCCCGGCTATGGGCGCGGCGACGGCGTTCATCGCGATGGCGGCTTCCGCGACGGCGGGCACCGCGATCGTGGCTTTCGCGATGGTGGACCTCGCCACGTCGAAGACGTCGGCCATCGCCGGGGCCACTGGCGTCACCGGCACGCCCGCCGCCACTGCTTCTGGGATCGCGTGTGCTTCCGCAATCGTTGGGGCGAAAAGCGCTGCCACATGGAGCGCGTCTGCCGCGGTCCGCGCTGGTAGTACCTGATTGCATCATTGCCTGAGTGGAGGTCTGGCTCTTGCCCCCCGGGAGCCGGACCTTCGCTTTTGTCGTTACCGTGCTTGCGTCATTGTTCTAGAATTTTTCGCCAGGTGCGTAGGTTGCGAGGGCGAGGGCGTGCACGCCGCCTGCTAATTCGCCGGCGATGAGTTGATTGACCATCCTGTGGCGATCGACGCGGGACACACCGGAAAATTTTTCCGAGACCACCAGGACCCGGAAATGGCTTTCGCCGGTACCCGGCGAAGATCGATGGCCAGCGTGCTTCTCGCTTTCGTTGATGATGTCGAGACGCACTGGTTCTAGTCCAACCATGAGTTTTTCGCGCATTTGTTGCTCAAGCGACATCTTGGTTTCCACTTCGTGTTGGATCGGATCGCATTGCACCGCAGTGTTGCGAAAAATATTCCCGTATTGATTTTCCGCTGGGACCGCGACGGGAGCGTGGGTCTTGTGATAATGTCCCCGGCTTGTTTCGGCCAGTCGTTCTCAGCATGCCATCACACATGAAGCTGAACTCAAAATACTTCGACTCCATCCGCGTGGGCACCAAACGGGCGCGCGAAGAGGAGAAACGCACGGGTGGGCCGCGCTGCCAGTGGAAGGGGTGCGACCAGCCGGGGTCGCATCGTGCGCCGAAAGGACGCGGGCGGGACGGCGAGTACTTCTCGTTCTGCGTGGACCACGTGCGCGAGTACAACGCCACCTACAATTACTTCGACGGGATGTCGGACCGGGAAGTGGCCGATTTTCAGAAGGATGCGCTGACTGGACACCGGCCGACCTGGAAGATGGCGGCTAATTCGATGGCTCCCGGCTTGCGCGCCGGGCGGACGGGCGCCCCGCGGGAAGCGGCGGAACCGGCCGATCCAGCGGCTGCGGGCGATGATCCGCCGCCCAACGATCCCAGCGCCTTTTTTGCCTGGCGGGCGCGGCAGTCGCGCTCAGCCCCCATCGAGAACCGGCGGCAGTTGCGGCCGCTGGAAAAGAAGGCGTTGACCTCGCTCGGGCTCAAGCAGGGTGCGACCAAGGACGAGATCAAAGCGCGGTTCAAGGAACTCGTTAAACTTCATCATCCGGACGCGAACGGTGGCGATACCCGGTCGGAGGAGAAGTTGCGTGAGATCATCCAAGCCTATAATTATTTGAAGCAGGCTGGTCTCGTTTGACGGCGGTGACGTACCCTTTCGGGTCACCGCGTTTCTGACACTGAACTTCCCCTGACCGGGCAGCGTTATCCCCAGCTCCAACACTGTTGCGTGTGCTGTCCCGTGCGCGCGGCACCCTCTCCATCATGCGAAGGACTTCCCATGCGCGCGCCGACTTCATCCGCTGCCACAAAGGACACCACCGGACTGCCCGACATGAAGCTGTCGGTGCGCCAGGTCTTCGGCATCGAGTCGGATATGGAAGTTCCGGCCTATTCGAAGAGCGACGAGCATGTGCCGGAGCTTGATCCGGATTACCTTTTCAACCGCGACGTGACGCTGGCGATCCTGGCGGGGTTCAAGCACAACCGGCGCGTGATGGTGCAGGGCTATCACGGCACGGGTAAGTCGACCCATATCGAGCAAGTGGCCGCGCGGCTGAACTGGCCATGCATTCGCGTCAATCTGGACAGCCATGTCTCGCGCATCGATCTCGTCGGCAAGGATGCGATCGTGTTGAAGGACGGCAAGCAGGTGACGGAATTTCGCGAAGGGATCCTGCCCTATTGCCTGCGCTCGAACACGGCGCTGGTTTTCGACGAGTACGACGCGGGGCGGCCGGACGTGATGTTCGTGATCCAGCGCGTTTTGGAAGTTTCAGGCAAGCTGACGCTGCTCGACCAGTCGAAAGTGATCAAGCCGCATCCGGCGTTCCGGCTTTTTGCGACGACGAACACGATTGGTCTTGGCGATACGTCGGGGCTCTATCACGGCACGCAGCAAATCAACCAGGGTCAGATGGACCGCTGGTCGATCGTGACGACGCTCAACTATTTGCCACACGACGACGAGGTGAAGATTATACTCGCCAAGGTGAAGTCGTTCGCGAAAACGGAAGCCAAGCGCAAGCAGGTTGGCGCGATGGTGCGGGTCGCGGATCTGACGCGTTCGGCGTTCATCAACGGCGATCTTTCGACGGTGATGAGCCCGCGCACGGTGATCACGTGGGCGGAGAACGCGGACATTTTCGGCGATGTCGGGTTTGCGTTCCGCCTGACGTTCCTCAACAAGTGCGATGAACTGGAGCGGCCGCTAGTGGCGGAGTTCTATCAGCGCGCGTTCGGCGAGGAATTGCCGGAGAGCGCGGCGAATGTTGCGTTGAGCTGATTGCTCATCCCATGACCACACCACCAACCAAACGCAAAGAGTCTCCCAGCGAGCCGCTGAAGCGGGTCGTCGGGCTGACGGTGCGCGCGGTGGCGGGCGATGAAACGGTGAATGTCGATTTTTCGCCGGGCAAGCCGCATCTTGAAGGTCACCATGTGCAGTTGCCGGAGCCGGCGCGGGTGCCTTCCAAGCGCGAGATCGCGGTGGTGCGCGGGTGGGCGGATAGTCTGGCGCTGACGCTTGCCTGTCATGACGAGAAGCTGCACCGGAAGCTTGTGCCGCCCTCGGGCGATGCGCGAGCGGTGTTCGAGGCGGTGGAGCGGGCGCGTGTGGAGGCGATTGGCGCCAACCGCATGGACGGCATGGCGAACAATCTTGCCGCCAAAATCGAGGATCAGTTTGCGCACGGGCGTTATGCGACTGTGACCCGGCGCGAGGATGCGCCGCTGGACGAGGCGTTGGCACTGATCGTGCGCGAGAAGCTGACCGGGCAGGCGCCGCCGCCGACAGCAAAGGCGCTGGTGGATGTTTGGCGGCCGGTGCTCGAGAAACGTTGCGGCAAGACGCTGAAGCAGTTGGCGGCGAAGACGGGTGATCAGGAGGCGTTCGGGCGGCTCGTGCGCGATCTGTTGCGCACGCTCGAGATGGCCGAACAGCCCAACGAGGGCGAGAGCGAAGAGAGCGAAGAAGAACAAGAGCAACAGCCCGACGGCGGCGACCAGGAGGCCGAGGGCGAAGAAGACAGCAACGACGGCCAAGAGAGCTCCGGCGAAGAGCGTGAGAGCGAAGGCGAAGAGGGCGATACCGCGGAAGCGGCTGATGCCGGCGAGACGCAGGACATCGAAATCGACGCTGAAGGCGAGGCGGAGAGCGATACAGCGGAGCCGTGGCGGCCCAACCTGTCGGTTCTCGATGCGCCGGAGAACTTTGGTTACAAGGTCTATTCAAACGCCAATGACGAGGTTGTCGATGCCGAGAAGCTCTCGACACCGGAGGAACTGGACCGGCTGCGGGCGTTTCTCGATAAGGAGTTGCGGGTTCTCGCGTCGACCGTTTCGCGGCTCGCCAACCGGTTGCAGCGGCGGCTCTTGGCGAAGCAGAACCGGGCGTGGGATTTCGATCTGGAAGAGGGCACGCTCGATAGCGCGCGGCTGACGCGGATCATCATCGATCCTATGCATGCGCTGTCGTTCATGCGGGAGCGGGATACGGATTTCCGCGACACCATCGTGACGCTTTTGATCGACAATTCTGGGTCGATGCGCGGGCGGCCGATCATGGTGGCGGCGTGCTGTGCAGACATTCTTGCGCGGACGCTGGAGCGCTGCGGCGTGAAGGTTGAGATCCTCGGCTTTACGACGAAAGCCTGGAAGGGCGGGGAAGCGCGCGAGAAGTGGCTGGCGGCGGGAAAGCCCGGCAATCCGGGACGGCTCAACGATCTGCGGCATATCATTTACAAGACCGCGGACTCACCGTGGCGGCGGGCGAAGCGGTCGCTGGCGTTGATGATGCGCGAAGGATTGCTAAAAGAAAACATCGACGGAGAAGCGTTGGCGTGGGCGCACCAGCGATTGTTGGCGCGGCCCGAGCAGCGGCGCATTCTGATGATGATTTCGGATGGGGCGCCGGTGGATGATTCCACGCTGTCGGTGAACACCGGCAGCTATCTGGAGCACCATTTGCGGCAGGTGATCCAGGAGATCGAGACGCGGTCGCCCGTCGAATTGATCGCCATTGGGATCGGGCACGACGTGACACGGTATTACCGCCGCGCGGTGACGATCACGGATGCGAGCGAACTTGCAGGCGCGATGACGGACAAGCTCGTGGAGCTGTTCGAGGAAAAGGCGGAAAAAGGCCCCGCAGGGCCGCGCTCACGGGCCGTGCACTGATCAGCCGCTGTCGTCTTCTTCGGACGCCGTGAGGCGTTTGATGCGCAGGGCGGCGATCTTGTTGCGGGTTTTGCGCAGCACTTCGAAGCGGTATCCGTGGAAGATGAAGACTTGACCCGGTTCGGGGATCGTCTGGGCTTCGTGGATGACGAGGCCGGCGATGGTGGTGGCTTCTTCTTCGGGCAAGTCCCAATCCTCGTGGCGATTGAGATCGCGGATGGCGACCGTGCCGTCGACATTGACGGTGCCGTCGGCCTGGGGACGGATCGACATTTCATGGGTATCGTGTTCATCGGCGATCTGGCCGACGATTTCCTCAAGGATATCCTCAAGCGTGATTAGGCCCTGCACCTCGCCGTATTCATCGACGACGAGAGCCATCTGGGCCTTCCTTTTCAGGAACTGATTAAGCTGGGTCTTGAGGCTCGTGGTGTCGGGCACGAACCAGGGCTCTTGGGCGAAGCTGGTGATATCGAGTTTTGCGACATCCCAGCCGACGCGTCCGAGTGCTGTAAGAAGATCCTTGGTGTGGAGGACGGCGACGATGTTTTCGGGTTCGTCGCGCCAGAGCGGCATGCGCGTGTATTGGGACTTCAAGATTTCGTCGATGATGTCCTGCGGGTCGCTGTCGGCCTCCAGCGTTTCCATCTTGGTGCGATGGATCATGATGTCGGCGACTTGCAGATCGCGCAGGTCGAGAATGCCGCCAAGCATATCGGCATCGTGCTTGAGGACGGTTCCTTCCTTAGCCTGGAGATCGATGGTGCCGCGTATTTCGTCATGGGCGGCGAGGATGTTGGCTGCGTCGTCGGCTTTGGTGGGCGTTATTTTCAAAATGAAGGAGACGAGCGTCTCGATCAAAAAGACGGCCGGCCTGAGGAGAATGATCAAAATGCGCATCGTGGGAGCGACGAGCAGAGCAATGCGGTCCGGGTAGGCAATGGCGTAAGTCTTAGGTAGAACTTCGGAGAAAACCACGACGACGACCGTCATCAGGATGGTGGCGTAGAACACACCAACCTCGCCGAAGAGGTTGATCAGCAGACTGGTGGCCAGGGCCGAGGCCATGATGTTCACCAGATTGTTGCCGAGTAGGATTGTGGAGATCAGCCGCTCGGGGCGTTCCAGGAGTACATTGACGCGCTTGGCGCTCTCGTCGCCTTCGGATTCGAGGGCGTGCATGCGGGCACGGGAGGCGGCGGTCAGCGCGGTCTCGGAGCCTGAGAACAGTGCCGACATCAGCAAGAGCACGATGACGACAGCGATGGTGATGGCGATTTCTGGGGACATGAGCGGGTTCGATCACTCCGGGGGCGTTCAACGGGTGTTGTTCAGATCTGTCTGCATGAGGCGGCACAAGCGTAACACAGGCGGAGGGTCGCTTGGCGAGGTCCGGGGTATTGCGTGCGCCAGATTATCGTCAGCCGGCAATTTCCCGGTCAAGGAACGCGCGGATCTTGGCTGGGTCGACATCGCGGGCGACGTAAGCTTGACCAATGTCGCGCACGAGGATGAACGTCAGCTTGCCGTCGCGAACTTTCTTGTCCTGGCCCATTAGGCGCAGGAGCGTATCGGCATCCGCTTTGTCCTCGGGGATGTCGCTCAACCTTGTCGGCAGACCAACGGCTGCAAGATGCGTTTCAACGCGCGCGGCGGTGCCGGCGGGGCACAGACCTTCGCTTTCGGAAAAGCGGAACGCTTGCGCCATGCCGATGGCGACGCCTTCGCCGTGGAGGAGGCGGCTGGAATAGCCGGTCCAGGCTTCCAGAGCGTGGCCGAAGGTGTGGCCGAGGTTCAGGAGCGCGCGGTCGCCGGTTTCGAATTCGTCGCGGGCAACGATGGCCGCTTTCGCCTTCACGCTCGTTTCAATGGCGCGGGTGAGATCGGGTCCGGAGTTGCCGAAGACGCCCTTCCACTGGCCCTCAAGCCAGTCGAAGAATGGGGCGTCGCCGAGCAGGCCGTATTTGACGACCTCGGCGTAGCCGGCGCGCATCTCGCGTGCGGGCAGGGTGGCCAGCACGTCGGTGTCGGCGATGACAAGGCTCGGCTGATGGAAGACGCCGATGAGGTTCTTGCCTTGGGGCGTATTAATGCCCGTTTTGCCGCCGACGGAGCTATCGACCTGGGCGAGAAGGGACGTGGGGATCTGCACAAATCGGATGCCGCGGCGGAGGATGCCGGCGGCGAAGCCCGCAAGATCACCGATCACGCCGCCGCCGAATGCGACGACGAAGTCGCCGCGTTCGAGGCCCATTTCGAGAAGACCTTCGCTGAGCTTCGTCAACTGCGCGAAGCATTTGGTCTGCTCACCGGCGGGCAACACGATGGAGCCGGCGTGGCGGTTCTCGGCCTTGAGGGACGCTTCGAGGGTGGCGAGATGAAACTGGGCGACGTTCTCATCGGTCACAATTCCGCATTTACCCTTGCCGATGCGGGTGGCGATGAGGCGTCCGGTTTCCTGCAACAGGCCGGGGCCGATCAGCACATTGTAGCTGCGATCGCCGAGCGACACGGGCACGGTCTTTTCCGCGCGGGTGAGGCCAGTCATGGAATGGGCGAGCGTGGGCATCGGGGTGCGGGTTCCGTTCGTTGGTTCAAGCGACCGGCACGGTCGCCAGTTTGGCTTTCAGCGCGGCGATGATTTCGTTGACGATGACGTCGTGGGGGACATCGCGGCTTTCGACCGTGAGGTCGGCTTCGGCGTAGATGGGATAGCGCTTGGCCATGAGGTCGCGCATGGTGGCTTCGGGATCGCCACTTTTGAGCAAGGGCCGCGTGTCGCGTTTGGAAACCCGGCGCATCAGAACGGGTAGCTCGGCGCGCAACCAGATGGAGACGCCGCGCTCGCGGATTTTGGCCCGCGTGTCGGGATTGATAAACGCGCCGCCGCCGGTGGCCAGAACCTGCGGTCCGGTCGACAGTAAGCGGGCGATGACCCGGCGTTCGCCATCACGGAAGTAGGCCTCGCCATGGTCGGCGAAGATTTCGACGATGGACTTCGCCGCCACGCGCTCGATCTCTTCGTCGGCATCAACGAAGCCCAGCCCCAGGCGCGAGGCCAACCGGCGGCCGACGGAGGACTTTCCACAGCCCATGAGACCGACGAGCACAATCGACCGCTCGCCCAACAGGGCAAGCACGGCGTCGGTGCTAGATGTGTCCTTCTGCGGTTCCATCAATGTCCCAAGCGGCGAGAGCGCTCCGAATCATGCAAACATTTCGTGCGATTGGCCTGCAAATGCTTCCGCCCCCGTGTATTGCTCATCAGGGCGGGGAATTCAAATGTCACATCGGGTACGGCACCGGGTTGCGGTGCACGCTTCGATTTGTTTACCGTCCGGCGCGTCCTCGAACATATTGGTGCCAACTTACACGGACAGACCCTTACAGGAACGGATTATCAAAAATGCCGAGCCTTTTCCGTTTCCTGTTCATCGTCGGTGCGCTGGCTGGGTTGTTTACGGCCGGCATGTGGGTTCTGGCGACAAAATATGAGCCGCAGCAACAGGAAGAAGTCAAAGTCGTGCCCGGCGTTAAAATCCGCAAAGAGTGAGCCGGCCGGGCCCATGCGCTCCTTATTTCGCCTCTTGGTGACATGTGGTCTGACGGCATGGGTTGCCGCGCCACCCGTTGTTGCCGGCGGCATTCCCAGCCCGTTTGGAGAGCCGGAGACGGCGCGGCCGGCTGCTAAGAAGAAGCCGGCCCCCGCGTTATCCTCCGGCGATGATATCATTAAACCCAATGAGTTGCCGCCGGCCGCAGGCGGCGCAACCGGTACGATTGAACGGGAAGCGTTGGCCCCGATCGAGGCGGAGCCAGCCCCCGCTGCGGCACCACCCGTTGCAGGATCGCCGGCCACCGCGCCGCTACCACCCGGTTGGGGGACGACCGGTGGACCGCGTCCGGCCCAGCCGCAGCAACCCGCGCGCGCCGCTCCGATGCCCCAGCCCGTCGGGGACGAGGGATCGCGCGTCGTCATGCGCGACGACCTTGCGCCGGTGATGGCCCAGGACGGGTCTGGACTGCCGTACGAACTGTGGCAGGGCATGACGCTGGAGACGATCGAGACAGCGATCGCGACGCTGGAAATTCCGCCGCGCTCGCCAGCGCTGCATGAACTGTTCCGGCGGCTCATCACATCGGACGTGCCGCCACCGCAGGGCGGGGGCAGCGATGCGCGATTCACGGCCGTGCGCGCAGAAGCGTTGGACCGGTCCGGCCTGATTGACGAAGCGGCGGCCGTACTGGCCAAGGATGCGGGTGCTCAGAGCGATCCGGTGCTGGCGGTGCTTTCGGCGCGGACAGCGATTGCGCGCGGAAGCCGCGACGAGGGCTGCCGCGATGTGAAGGCGATGAACGCGGCGCAGGGCGCGCTGCCACAGAGCCTCAAGGGACAATCGATCCTTGTGCGGGCGTACTGCGCCGCGGTTGCGGGGCAGAAAGAGTCGGCGCAATTGCAGGTGGCGTTGGCACGCGACGAGGGCGTGGAAGAGAGCGCGGGGCTCTCCGGCATCGACGCGTTTGCAACGGCTGCGAAGCCGCAGCTGACGAAGGGGCAGAAAGTCGGCCCGGTGGATTGGCGCATTCTGGAGCTTAGCGGTCCCGTTGACGCGCGGGCGTTGGTGGAGACGGCAGGGCCCGGCGTTCTGGCGATCATTTCGCGCGATCCGGCGACCGATCCGGCAACACGGCTGGCAGCAGCGGAACGGGCAGCGCAATTCAATGCGCTGTCACCGGTTGAACTCGCCAAGGCTTATCGCGACTTTGGCGGTGGCGAGGCGGGAGCGGAGGGGCCAGCGGCGGATGCGGTCCGGCACGCGGCGCTGTTTCAGGCGGCGGAAGACGAGGCGACGCCGTTGAAGAAGGCGCGGCTCATTCGATCATTTCTGGATGAGGCCCGGCGTGCGGGGCTCTATTGGCCGGCGTTACAGATCATCGCGCCGGCGGCGGCGGCGATCCAGCGCGTGCCGGAAATCGGATGGTTTGCCGAGACGGCGATCGAGGCGGCGCTGGCGTCGGGCAATTTTGCTGGCGCGCGGGCGTGGGCGGAGTTTGGCAGCACACTCGATGCACCGGGCGGCGGGCCGGCGGCGTTTGTTCATTGGTTGGCGCTGGCGGACCTTGCCGATCCGTCCTTGAGCGAAGGCCGATCGCGGCATCTGACTGCATTGGAAGAGATGGCGCAGCGCGGACGGTTTTCGCCGGAGCAATTGCACCGGCTGGCGACCGTACTTGATGCGTTGCAGATTCAGGTTCCGATCCCGCTTTGGGAACTGGCCAGCCGTACGCCGCAGCCCAATACGGGCTTTCTGCCCGAAACGGGCGTGCTGAGCGCGCTGGCGGAGGCGGCGAGAAAGAAAGAATTCGGGCATACCGTGTTGCTCACCATGCAGGCCTTGGGACCGAGTGGAGCGGAAGGCGCGCACATCATCTCGCTGGGCGACGGCATTCGGGCGCTGTTGCGGGCGGGACTCGATCAGGATGCGCGCCGGATGGCGCTGGAAGCGTTGTTCATGGGTTGGCCGCGAGCGGCGGGCTGATGCCATGGCTGCGGACAATCAAACGCTGATCGGCAATTATCTGGAGATGCTTGCATCGGAGCGGGGGGCGTCGGCGAACACGCTGGACGCCTATCGGCGCGATTTGCAGGATTTTGTGCTGTTTCTCGACGGCCGCGATGTTCGTTTGCGGGAAGCCCGGCGTGAAGATGTGGCGGCGTATCTGGAGCATTTGGGGCGCGAGGGGCTTTCGGCGGCGTCGCGGGCGCGGCGGCTATCGGCAGTGCGGCAGGTCTACAAATTCCTCGAGGCCGACGGCGTGATTGCCGACAATCCGGCGGTGGGTGCCAAAGCGCCGAAGATGGGGCGCCCGCTACCGAAGACGTTGTCGGTCGCGGAGGTGGACCGGCTGATGGACGCCGCTGCCGCGGCGATACCGGGCAAGACGGGGCGCGAGTTGGCACGCGCTGTGCGCTTTCAAGCGCTGCTGGAAGTGCTTTACGCGACGGGGATGCGGGTTTCAGAATTGGTGTCACTGCCGCGCGCAGTTTTGGCAGGCGATCCGCGCGTGTTGACGATCAAGGGCAAGGGTGGGCGGGAGCGATTGGTGCCGCTCAATACGCCGGCGCGAACGGCGCTGGATAGGTATCTGACACTCGGGTCGGACCCCGGCGACAAGCTAGCGCCGATGCTCGCGAACAAATGGCTCTTTCCTTCGCGCGGTGTGGAGGGGCATGTGACGCGGCAGGCGTTTGCGCAGGAATTAAAGGCGTGCGCGATGGCGGCGGGACTCGATGCGGAGCGTGTCTCGCCGCATGTGCTGCGGCATGCGTTCGCCAGCCATCTGCTCGATCGTGGCGCGGACCTCAGGACGGTGCAGCAGTTGCTGGGGCACGCGGATATTTCAACGACTGAGATCTATACGCACGTGCTCGAAGAGCGCTTGAAGAAGATCGTGTTCGAGCATCATCCGCTGGCAAAGCGGTAAATCAGCGAGAGAAGGCCTGACGGGCGAGGGCGTCGATCCCTTCGCGCATGGCGTCGTAGATTCCGGGCTCCGTCATGGCGTGACCAGCCTTTTCAACAAAGCGCAATTTGCATTGGGAACCCCAGGCGGCGGCGACAGCTTCGGCGGCTACTGGCGGACAGAGCAAATCGTAGCGGCCTTGCACGAGGACCCCGGGGATGCCGCGCAGACGCCAGGCTTCGTCGAGGAGTTGGCCGGGGCGCAGAAAGAAGCTGTGGGCGATGTAATGCGCTTCAAGAATGGGCGTCGGCGGGGTGCGGCTGCCTTTGGATGCGCTGCGGTCGGGCAGGACGGGCGAAGTGGGGACGAGTTCGGAGAGCGCGCGTTCATAGGCGTTCCAGACCTGGGCGGCGGGTACGTGGATTGCGGGATCGGGATCGCGCAGGCGGGCGACGTAGGCGCTGAGTGGATCGCCCCGTTCGGAAACCGGGAGTTCGTGGACAAAGGACTTGTAGAGTTCGGGGCGGAAGCGTTTCGGGCCATCGATGAAGGCCCATTGGATCTCCTCATCGGTGCCGAGAAAGATGGCGCGCAGAACGAGACCGGCGACGCGCTCGGGGTGGGCCTCGGCGTAGGCGAGGCCGAGCGTCGAGCCCCAGGAGCCGCCGACGACGAGCCAGCGTTCGATATTGAAGTAGGTGCGGATGCGTTCGATGTCGGCGATCTGATGCGCAGTCGTGTTGGCGTGGCAGTTCAAGTAGGGATGGCTACGGCCGGCACCGCGCTGGTCGAACAGTATGGCGTGGAAGCGGGTGGGGTCGAAGAGATCGCGGTGGGCGTGCTGGGCGCCGCTGCCGGGGCCGCCATGCAGGAAGATAACCGGGATGCCATCCTTGGTGCCGCACTGTTCGACGTAAAGCCAGTGGCCGTCGCCGGCATTCAGCATGAGCGCGTCGAAGGGGCGTTGCGGGGCGCGGGTCTCGCTCACGTATATGCCTTTGCTGGACAGTGTTTGGGATCAACGTAGCCGATTGCGAAGCGCTGGTCAGCTTTAGCGATCACCGGGGGTGCGCGGGAGCTTGCGTTCGGTCGTGCCCAGAGCGTCGGCGAGGCGGTTTTTGGCGGAGCCGGGTTGCAGGGGCTTCTGCTGGCTGTCGTGCGGGGCCCAGCCGGTCATCACGAGCATTTCGAAGGTGGCGGGGATGCGGCCGTCCGGGTCGGCAAAGCGCTCGGCGTAGATTTCGCTGACGCGCATCAGCAGCGCGCGGCTGACGGGAACGCGGCGGCGATCGGCAAGAACGTTGCTGGCGCCCATGGCGCGCAGTTCGTGCATCAGATTGAGCGCAGACGCGTAGCGCACACGCATGATGTCGGCGTCGACGACGGGGAGGGCGAAGCCGGCGCGCTGGAGGAGACCGCCCAGATCGCGGACGTCGGCGAAGGGGGCGACGCGGGGAGAAGCGCCGCCTGAGATTTCGGATTCGGCCTCCAGCCAGGCGCGCCGGAGTTCCTGCAGTGTCGCGCCGCCGAACATGCCGCCAATGAACAGGCCGTCCGGTTTCAAACAGCGGCGGATTTGGAGTAGAGCGCCCGGGAGGTCATTGACGAAGTGGAGGGTTAGAGGCGCGATGATGAGATCGAAGCTTTCATCGGCGAAGGGGAGTGCCTCTTCATCTCCCAGGACCGGCTGCGGTGTGGCTGGCGGGAGAAGGGCTGCCGCCGTTTCCATTTCGATCACGGAGGCAAGTCCGCGGCGGCGGAGCAACGCGCCGATGGAGCCGCCGTGGGCGCCGACGACGAGCGCGCTGGAGAATGTGCGTTGGATCAGCGTCAGGCGCTCTTCGACATCATCACGAAACCGATCGAGCAGGAATGCGTGGCCTGCCATGCGGGGGGCTGCACGCTGGCGGCGCCGACGCAAAACATCGCGATCAAATATATGGTGCGGGTCGCTCATTCCACTCCGGGTTCCTTCGCCCCTCGCCTCGGCGCGCCGTTCGGACTACCATAGGGCATGCCGACCCGGGACCTCAAAACCTTCGACAGCATTGCCGCATCCGGCCGCCCGCGATTCCGGGCCCGGCTGAGGCGCGCGTGGTCGGGTTTATCCGATCTCATTCTGCCGCCGGTCTGTCTCAGCTGCCGCGAGCCGATGACGGCGCACAACACGTTGTGCGCGGGGTGCTGGATGCAGGTTGATTTCATCCGGCCGCCGCTGTGCGACCGGCTCGGGCTGCCGTTGCCGTTCGCAACGGGCGAGGTTTCGCTTTCGGCCGCAGCGATGGCGGCTCCTCCGGTCTATGACCGGGCGCGGGCCGTGGCCCACTATTCAGGGCTCATGCGGCGGCTCATTCGCGATCTCAAATTCCATGACCGGGACGACCTGACGGTGCTGCTTGGCGGGTGGCTGACGGAGACAGGCAAGGACTTGCTGGCGGAGGCGGATCTGATCGTGCCCGTGCCGCTCAGCCGGTCGCGTCTGCTACACCGGCGGTTCAATCAGGCGGCGCGGCTTGGCGGGGAAATCTCGGCGCGGACGGGAATCGCCATGGATCCGCTCTCGTTGGTGCGGGTGCGCGCGACGGCGTCTCAGGTTGGGCTCAGCCGCAGCGAGCGGGAGCAGAATGTGCGCGGGGCTTTTGCGGTGCGGGAGGCGCGGCGGGACCGGATCGACGGGCGGCGGATCGTGCTGGTGGACGATGTGATCACCACGGGGGCAACGGTGGCGGCGGCCACCCGGGCGCTGCGCCGGGCGGGCGCGGAGCGGGTGGATGTGCTGGCGCTCGCCATGGCGACGGGCGAAGGGCAAGCGGATTAGGGGCGTTGGACGGGCGAAAGCGGTGGCAAATTGCGTGGCTGCGGCATCCCTGGACTTGGAAGTCTGACCCGCAGCAACCTATGATGGCCGGTGAAAGCGACTGCTGGAAGGACCGCGCTCGGGATGAAACAGGTCGTCATCTATACGGCATCGAACTGCCCTTACTGCCACCTCGCCAAGGAGCTGCTGCGCACCAAGGGCGCGGCGTACGAGGAAATCGACGTGACGGGCAATGCACCGCTCCGGTCGGAGATGGCGGCTAAGGCCGGACGCTCGACCGTGCCGCAGATCTGGATCGGCGAGACGCATGTCGGCGGTTGCGACGACCTGCATGCACTCGAGCGGAATGGCAAACTGGACGGCTTGCTCGCCGCCTGACCGTCGCCGCGACGCCTATCGCGTTCGGCCGCATCTCAAAACAAATATAAGGTCGTCATGTCTGATCCCACTTCCGGTCGCACGTTTCGCGCCGCACTAGTGCAACTTTGTTCCGGCCGCAACGTCGATCGCAATGTCGCGGACGCGGTGGCGCTGATCCGCGAGGCGGCGGCCGGTGGCGCGCAGTATGTCCAGACCCCGGAAGTGACAACGCTGATGGAGTTGGAGACGGCGAAGCTATTTGTGGCCGTAGAGCCGGAGGAGGGGAACCGGGCGTTGCAGACCTTTCGTGATCTGGCAGCGGAACTGACGATCTGGCTGCATATCGGGTCGATGCCCGTGAAGGTCGCTGCCGACAAGATTGCCAACCGGGCCTATGTGATCTCGCCGGATGGGGCGGTGACGGCGACCTATGACAAGATCCACATGTTCGATGTCGATCTGCCGGGCGGGGAAAGCTACCGGGAGAGCAAGAACTACCGTCCTGGAGACAAGGCGGTTGTGGCGGCGCTGCCGTGGGGCGGGCTCGGATTGGCGATCTGCTACGACCTGCGGTTTCCGCAGTTGTTCCGGGCGCTGGCGAAATCAGGGGCAAAGTTTCTGACGGTGCCGGCGGCCTTTACCAAGGTGACGGGGGAAGCGCACTGGCACACGTTGCTCCGGGCCCGGGCGATTGAAAGCCAATGCTTTGTTTTTGCTGCCGCTCAGGGCGGGCGGCACGAACATGGGCGGGACACCTATGGCCATAGCCTCATTATTTCGCCCTGGGGGCAAATTCTGGCGGAAGGCGGCGTTCAGCCTGGGGTCATCTTCGCCGATATAGACTTGCAGGCAATCGAGGATGCGCGTTCGCGCGTACCATCTCTAGGACACGACCGCCCCTTCACCGTGGAGAGCCGGAGCGGACCATGATCAAGTACAGCCTGATCTGCAAAGTGGGTCACGAATTCGAAGGCTGGTTCCAGAATAGCGCCGCCTTCGATGTGCAGAGCGCAAACGATATGGTGGTGTGCCCGTCGTGCGGGACACACGAGGTGCAGAAGGCGCTGATGGCGCCGGCGGTGGCCACACGCTCCCATCGCAACGAGCCCGTTCAAAACCGCCCGACGCCGGGTCCGGACGCGACCACGCATGCCTACGTGCCGCCGTCGATTGCCGAAATCGTGCGCAAGATCCGGGCGGAGATTGAAAAGAAGGCGGAGTATGTGGGGCCGGACTTCGCGGAGGAGGCGCGGCGGATCCATTACGCGGAAAGCCCGGAGCGGGGCATCTACGGTGAAGCTACCTCGGACGAGGTGGCCGAACTCGACGAGGAAGGCATTCCTGTCTTCGCGCTGCCGGTGCTGCCGGAAGAGCGGAATTGACCGCCTCACCGGGGGCTTCATACAGTCGACAAGGGCAGGCACTAGCTTGGCGGCTTCGGCGCGGCTTGGCCGCAAGCAACACATGGTTCACGCATGACATCGCCGTCTGACTTGCCGAATGCGCCCTTCGATATGAGCGAAGACACGCCGGCCAACCGGTCGGAAAATCCCACCCTTGGCGATGTGATTGCGACTCGGCTGTCGCGGCGCGATCTCATGCGCGGCGCGCTGGCGGTGTCGGTTATCACGAGTACCGTGGGGCCCTTGGCAATTGCCGCGGCACCTCGCGCTTCCGCAAGCCCCAAGGCCGGTTTCGATTTTCCGGAAGTGAATGCCGGCTCGGATGCCATGCATCACGTGGCGCAGGGGTATGACGCGGATGTTCTGATCCGGTGGGGCGATGCGGTGTTGGCGGAAGCACCCGCATTTGATCCTGCGAAGCCTTCGGGTGCGGCGCAGGACAAGCAGTTTGGGTACAACAACGACTTCATCGGCTTTATTCCGATCGACGGGCGCAGCGATCGCGGGCTTCTGGTCGTCAATCACGAATATACAAACGACGAGCTCATGTATTTCGGGCTCGTCGGCTGGACGCGCAAAGGCAAAGTGGCCGGGCTAACGGACGAGCAGATCCGCGCGTCGATGGCGGCGCACGGCGGTAGCGTGATCGAAATCGAGCGTGCCGATGGAAAATGGCGTGCGGTGCCGGGCTCGAAATTTGCCCGCCGGATCACGGCTTCGACGCCGATGGAGATCACCGGACCGGCGGCGGGGCACGACTTGATGAAGACTGGCGCTGATCCTTCTGGGACAAAGGTGTTGGGCATGCTCAACAACTGTGCCGGTGGCGTGACGCCATGGGGCACATGGCTGACGTGCGAGGAAAACTTCAATTTCTACTTCGCCGGCGAGGTCGCGGAAGAAGCATCGCCGCTGGCGGATGCCTATGCGCGCTATGGCGTTCCGGAGGACTACTATCCGTGGGATCGATTGAACGCGCGGTTCAATATCGCGCGGGAGCCCAACGAGTGCCACCGCTTTGGATGGGTGGTCGAAATCGATCCGTTCGATCCCACGTCGGTGCCGAAGAAGCGGACAGCACTCGGCCGCTTCAAACACGAGGGGGCGGGGAATATCGTCAACGCGGATGGGCGGTTCGTCGTTTATCAGGGCGACGATCAGCGGTTCGACTATGTTTATAAGTTCGTCAGCGCGGGCAAGGTCGATGTCACGAACAAGGCGGCCAATAGCGACCTGCTTGATAGCGGGACGCTCTACGTGGCGCGGTTCGATGCGGATGGACGGGGTGAATGGCTGCCGCTGGTCGCGGGGCACCCGAAACTTTCCGACTTTGCCGATCAAGGTGCGATCTTGATCCACGCGCGATTAGCGGCCGATGCGCTCGGTGCCACCAAGATGGACCGGCCGGAAGACATCGAGGCCAACGCGAAGTCGGGCAAGGTCTATGTGATGTTGACCAACAACAGCAAGCGCAAGGCGAAGGATGTGAACGCTGCCAACCCGCGGGCGGAAAATCGGTTTGGCCATATCATCGAGATCACTCCGGATAGAGGCGATCATGCGGCGACTGGCTTCTCGTGGGATTTCCTAGTTAAGTGCGGCGATCCAGCTGTTGCGGAGGTTGGCGCGACGTTCAACGCAGCGACGTCCAAGGACGGTTGGTTTGGGATGCCAGACAACTGCGTCATCGATGCGGACGGCCGGTTGTGGGTCGCGACCGATGGCAACAACGCGGCTGTGACAGGCCGGACCGACGGGCTTTTTGCGATGGAGACAGAGGGGCCACTGCGCGGGACATCGCGCCTGTTCTTCCGTTGCCCGTCGGGAGCGGAACTGTGCGGGCCGTGCTTTACGCCGGATCTGGAGACGCTGTTCGTTGCCGTGCAGCATCCGGGTGAAAGCGAGGACGAGAAGTCGCCCGCGACGGCGGAAGACCCGACCACGCGGTGGCCGGATTTCAAGGATGGGATGCCGCCGCGGCCAAGCATCGTCGCCATCACGCGCAAGGGCGGCGGCAAAATCGGCGTCTAGTGCCCGCGATCAGCTCGCGTGGTCCGTATCCATAAGCACGAAATCCTCACTCGTGCGCGTATCGGGGTGCGAGGGCAATTCGGTTGTAATCAACACCATGCCGGGATGCATGCGGTCGGCCATGGCCTTGCGAACCGCGTCGTCGGCCTTGATGCGCTGGAGCACGGCTTCGTCGGGCTGGCCGAGCGGGATGCCGGTCTGATCATGGTGGGTGATCGCGTGCCACGTGAGGCCTTGTCGGCCGTCGTTGGCGCCAACGAGCATGAAGACATGGCGGCCGAGTGGGGTCGACGGATCGGTGATCGTCGCCGGGCCGGACGCGATTGTTTTGCCGTTTTCGAGCACGGTGATCGTCATGTCTCCGTGGCTGACGATAACGGATGTGGAGGTCGCGCCTTTGACGACCTCAGTCTGCCAGGGCAACTTTTCGCCCTTGAGATTTGACTGCACCGAGGTGAATTCGGATTCCGCATAGTCGCTGAGGACGAGGCCGGGGTGTGTGATTTCCTTCGGGTCGGCGTGACTGCCGGCGAGGATGACGGGCGTGCCGACGTGAGTGATACCGAAGAGAAGTTCGGAGAATTTGGCCGGCAGCCGGATGCAGCCATGCGAGGCTGGATATCCCGGCAGGTTGCCGGCGTGCAGTGCGATGCCGCTCCAGGTGAGCCGGTTCATATTCGGCATCGGCGCATTGTTATAGGTCGAGGAATGGTGGTTCTTGTCCTTCTCGAGAATAGTGAAGACGCCGGTGGGCGTGGAGTGTCCGGGCGCGCCGGTCGAGCAGGTGGAGACGCCAATGCGGATGCCGTTGCGGTAGACGAAGACGCGCTGTTCGGGGATCGAAACGATGATGGCGACGGGGCCATCGGGGGAGCGTTCGGGGTGCCAGGTGAACTGGCCGGGCTTCAACTCCGTGGTTTTCTTGTAAACGGGTTCGGCGTGCAGCGGCGGCGGAACCAAGAGTGCAGCGCCGGCGCCGGCGGCGGCGAGCAGAAGACTGCGGCGATCCAATGCTGTCATCGTCTAGAACTCCACAACCTTATCGAGAACCATTTTCCAGCCGGCCTCGCCGGGACGGAGCTTGTATTGAAGTTGGCGCCATTTACCTGTCGGGCGGGCCTCGGAGCCAAAACCGGTGTGGAGCTTGAAGCGCGTGACGAGCGCATTTTCCACAATGGCGCTTTCATCGCCGCCGACGTAGCCGACGTTGTTTTTGGCGTCGTCGGCAAGCGACGGCACGAAGATCTGCGACATGCTCTTCTTCTTGTTCGTGGAATAGGCGATGACGCCGCCGCGCTGGTCGCCCTTTGACGTGGTGAAGACGTAGATCTCAGGATCGCCGTTGGCGTCAATGTCGGCGACTTCTGCACGGACGACGCGGCCATCGATCTCGTGGGTGACTGGATCGTTCACCGCTTTGAGGCCGGATGGCGTGATGGTGAGCTTTGTGACGGCGCCATCTTGTGTGGCGGAGACGTCGAATGTGATTCCCTGCAGTGAAAGTTGGTCTTTGTAGTTTTCGGCTTTCGCGGCTGCCGGCCACATGGAGATGAGGACAATTGCAGCAACGTCGTGCAGGCGAGGGGCGCGGCGCATTTTGAGGTCCTGGTTCAGTTCAAGGGCAGAGTGGCGGTGAATTCTTCCGGAGCCGCGATGCCGCGGATCCACTTGTGCGAGACGACCTTCCAAGCCGGATCGAGGGCTTGCAGCTCCTTGAGGAGGCCGGGCAGGTGGGCGGCGCCGTAGGTCAGATAGATTTTGGTGGGTGGATCCTGCTGGATCCGTTTAGCCAATTCGCGATTGCGGAAATCGAGAATGACGGGGTCCATGACGCCCTTGTTGCCTTGCAGCTTGAGGCTCCAGGCAAAGAAGCCGCGGCACAGGACGGCGCCGAGCTTCTTCTGGTCCTCCGTGCCACTGGCGACATACGCCAAGCCGGCGGTCAACGGATCCGAACCGCTGCTTTCGGTTTTCGTAGACGCCTTGTCGGTTGCCACGGCGGCAGCGAACGCGGGATCGGCGGCGATCAGGCGATCGAATTCATTCTTCATTTGCAGCGTGTTGACGTCGGCCGTGATGTGGCGATCAGGGTGCACCTTTGCATCTGCAGTGAGCAGATTGAAGTAATCGAGCTGGAATTTGAGCCCGCAGCCCTCGCCGAGTTTTTTGTAGTTCGCGGAGAGGTCGCCGCCACCGGCGAGCGTTTCGCTGAACCACTTGTCGCCTTCGCCGGGTGAGGGTTGAACCCCCTCGTAATAGAGCGTGTAGCCGTCGGCGAGGGCCTTCTCCAGATCGTAGACGACGGACTTATAGAATGGCTCCGATCCGACGTGGACCATACCCTGGAACACGACGGATTTGGTGCCGTTGGTCAGGACGACTTGCGGCAACAGGTTTGGCCGGTCGCCGACGAGAAAGGCGGCGTAGTAGATGGGAAAGCCGATGACGGCGAGGAGCGCCAGCGCCAGGCCGGCTGCGATCTTGGAAAACGACCACGCGGCGGGTGCGCGGCTGTCGGGGGCGCTGAAGGCGCGGTTCAGATAGTAGAGCGGAATGGCGATAAGGAGGGCGGCAGCAAGGATGGCGGCGATGATCCATTTCGGCCAGGGCCAGATGACCATGAAGCCTAAGAACCCGAACAGGATCAGGAGAAACCAGAAAATGCCAGCGACGCCGAATTTGAGGCGCTGAGCGAACGCAATACTCTCAGACATCATTACTCCACACTAAGCGCACCATTGAGCGGATCTATCGTGGGTCGCCCTCGCACTCCTTGACCGGCGCGGTTGTGATGGCGGCGTAGCGGCCATCTTGCGTCAGCACTTCAACGCAGGATTGGGTGACGCCATTCCACCAGACGGTGATTTTGCCGTTCTTGGCTTCGGCGCCGTGATGGAAGGTGTAGCCACGGGCGAGGAGTTCGCTCTCGCCGTCGCGGCCTTTAACGCCGGCAAGGTCGGCCAGACCTGATGGGGTGTCGGCCGCGGATGGCCCCGGCAACACCCCTGCTAACCCGGCTACGATGAAGGCCTTGAACAGCGGATGCATCGCGTCGCTTCCCCAACTTTCAGAACACCACTTACGTACCAGCCCGGGGGTCTAGGGCGCTATCAGAAAAGGTTGTTTTAAGGCGGACGGCGCGGTGCGGACCGTCCGGATTGGGACGAGTTGTCCATTTCAGGGGGTAGGGCCTTGCCCGGCGGGCGAAGCCGGGTACAACGGGGACACGGTTGGGGGGGCACGGTGGGCCGCCCGGCGCGGGACCGCACTTTGGAGATCCGATTTCATGAATGTGCACGCCAAGCCCGAGACGGGATTTCCGCGCGACGAGACGCCGGTTCGGCATGACTGGACGCGGGCGGAAGCGCTGGCCATTCACGACATGCCGTTGATGGATCTCCTGTTTCGGGCACAGACGGTGCACCGCCGGTATTTCGATGCCAACCGGGTGCAGATGAGCCGGCTGCTGTCGATCAAGACAGGCGGGTGTGCAGAGGATTGCGGATATTGCAGCCAGTCAGCGCATCATGAGTCGGGGCTGAAGGCATCCAAGCTGATGGAAGTCGAGCGGGTGCTGGCGGAGGCGCGCAAGGCCAAAGAGACCGGGGCGACGCGCTACTGCATGGGGGCTGCGTGGCGCGAACCCAAGGACCGCGACATGGATACCGTGCTGGCCATGATCGAGGGCGTGAAGGCGATGGGCATGGAAACATGCATGACGCTCGGCATGCTCTCGGACACCCAGATCGTCAAGCTGCGCGATGCGGGGCTCGATTACTACAATCACAACGTCGATACGTCCGAGCGGTTCTATCCCGAGATTATCAAGACGCGCACCTATGCGGACCGCCTCGATACTCTGGAGCGGGTGCGGGCGGCGGGCATGAAAGTCTGCTCGGGCGGGATCATGGGGATGGGTGAAGAGACGGCGGACCGCGTCGACATGCTGGTCACGCTGGCGAACCTGTCGGAGCATCCCGAGAGCGTGCCGATCAACATGTTGATCGCAATCCCCGGGACGCCGCTGGAAGGCCAAGAGAAGATCGATCCGATCGCGTTCGTTCGGGTTATCGCGACCGCGCGCATCATGATGCCGAAGTCGATGGTGCGGCTGTCGGCGGGGCGCACGGAGATGAGCGACGAAATGCAGGCGATGTGCTTTTTCGCCGGTGCAAATTCGATCTTCTGTGGCGACGTGCTGCTGACGGCGGATAACCCGGGCGAAGATAAGGACTCGGTGCTGTTCGCCAAACTCGGCATGAAGCCAATGGAACTCGATGCAAGCGAGACCTCGGGCGCCGTTCCGAGCCCTGAGCGGCCGGCATGCACGACGACCACGCACGCGCACTGAAGGCGCTAGCCGCGCGCGGGCGCCTGCGAGCGCTTTCGCCACGGCGGGGCATCGATTTTTCGTCAAATGACTATTTGGGGCTGGGGTCTTCGCCTGAATTGGCGGAGGCTATTGCTGCTGCATTGGCGCGGGGCGTGCCTGTGGGCGCTGGCGGATCGCGGCTGCTGCGTGGGAACGATCCTGAACATGAGGCGCTTGAGGAGGACGCCGCGCGCTTCTTCGGGGCGGAGACGGCGCTCTATATGGGCGGCGGGTTTGCAGCAAACACCGCGATCTTTGCGACACTGCCGCAGCGGGGCGATTTGATCGTCTATGACGATCTCATCCATGCCAGTGCGCACGACGGGATGCGCATGAGTAAGGCGGAATCGGTCGGCGCGGCGCACAACGACGTGGGCGCATTCCGGGACCGCATTGTTGCGTGGCGCGCGGGTGGCGGAACGGGGCGGGTGTGGATCGCGATTGAAAGCCTCTATTCGATGGAGGGCGACACGGCTCCCATTGCGGACTTCGATACGCTGGCGCGCGAGACGAACGCGATGCTCATCATCGACGAGGCCCATGCGACGGGAATCTTCGGGCCGGATGGTCGGGGGCTGGCGCACGCACTCGAAGGGCTGCCGCACGTGGTGTCGCTGCATACGTGCGGGAAGGCGCTCGGCGTGATGGGGGCATTGGTGCTGGCGCCGCGCAAGCTGCGCGATTTTCTAGTCAACCGTGCGCGGCCATTCATCTATGCGACGGGCCCGTCGCCGCTGATGGCGGCGGGCGTGCGGGCGGCGCTGCGGCTGGCGGCGGATGCGCCGGAGCGGCGGGCGTTGCTGATAGAGCGGATTGCGCTCTTTGGGCAAGCGCTCCAGGAGCGGTGCGGCATTGCGCCGACGGCGACGCAGATCCAGCCGGTGATCGTGAAGAGCGATGCGCGGGCGGTTGCGATTGCGGGCGCTTTACAGGAGCGGGGATTTGATGTTCGCGCTGTGCGGCCGCCAACGGTGCCGGAGGGGACGGCGCGGTTGCGGGTGTCGTTAACGTTGAATGCGAGCGCGGCGGATACGTCGTCGCTGGTTGAGGCCATTGCTCGGGAATTGAAGAGGCAGCCAGCATGACACGGCGCTTTGTTGTGAGTGGAACGGATACGAACGTGGGCAAGACCGTGTTTTCGGCGGGGCTCGCGGGCGCGCTCAATGGCTATTACTGGAAGCCGATCCAGAGCGGTTTTGCACCGGAGGGGGACAAGGAAACGGTGATGCGGCTGTCGGGATTGCCGGCGTCGCATATCCTGCCGGAGCGTTACCGGTTGACGGCGCCGCTGTCGCCTCACCGGTCGGCGGAAATGGATGGAGTCGTCATTCAACCCGCAACGCTCACGCTGCCTGAGGTTGCAGGTCCTCTTGTGATCGAGGGCGCGGGCGGGTTGATGGTGCCGATTACGCGCGAGTTCCTGCAGATCGATCTCTACCGCAAATGGGATCTGCCGGTGATCCTGGTGGCGCGGACGACGCTGGGTACGATCAATCATACGCTGCTGTCGATTGCGGCGCTGCGGATGCAGGAAATCCCGCTGCACGGCGTCGCATTCGTCGGTGAGGATAATTCCGACAACATCCGCACGATCGGCGAGATGGGCGATGTGCGCGTACTGGGCCGTCTGCCGCATCTGCCGCAGCTCAACGCGCACACGCTGCGCGATGCCTTCACGACGCATTTTCGCGAGGAGGATTTCTCGTGAGCCGGTCGACCGTCTGGCATCCGTTTACGCAGCATGCGGTGGCGCCGCTGCCGATCAAGATTGCGTCGGCGGACGGTGCGTATCTGTTAGCGGAGGACGGGCGGCGGATATTCGACGGCATCTCGTCGTGGTGGGTGGTGACACACGGGCACCGGCACCCGCCGATTGTCGAAGCCATCAAACGTCAGGCCGACATGCTGGATCAGGTGATTTTCGCCGGGTTTACGCATGCGCCGGCGGAAGAGACGGCCACAAAGCTCTTGCAGCTGGTGACGCGCAGTCTGGGCACCAGCGATCTGGCGCATGTGTTCTATTCGGATAGCGGGTCGACGGCTGTGGAAGTGGCGCTGAAGATGGCGCTTGGGTATTGGCGGCATAGTGGAGAGGCGCGCACGCGCATCATCGCGTTCGAGCACGCCTATCATGGCGATACGGTGGGCACGATGTCGGCGGGGGCGCGGGGCATTTTCAATGCCCCTTATGAGCCGATGCTGTTCGACGTGGCGCGGTTGCCGTTTCCGGAAGCGGGGCGGGAGGACGCGACTTTCGCCGAATTAGAGCGGCTGCTTGGCGAAGAACCGGCGGCGGCGCTGATCGTGGAGCCGTTGGTGCTGGGTGCAGGCGGCATGTTGATGTACCCGCCGGCCGTGTTGCGGCAGCTTTACGAGATTGCAAAGGCGCATGGGGCACTCTTCATTGCCGATGAGGTCATGACGGGGTTCGGGCGGACGGGGACGGCGTTTGCGTGCGAGCAGGCGTGCGTGACGCCGGATATTCTGTGTGTGGCGAAAGGGCTGACGGGCGGCGTCATTCCGCTAGCGGCGACGTTGGCAACACGGGCGATCTTCGACGCGCATTATTCGACCGACCGCACGAAAACGTTCTTTCATTCGTCGAGCTACACGGCGAACCCCATCGCGTGCGCGGCGGCGTCAGCCAATCTGGATATCTGGCTCAATGAGCCGGTGCTGGAGCGCATCGCGGCATTAGGGGATATGCAGGCCGAGCGGCTGGCGGCGCTCGCCGGAAATAGGCGGTTTACCAATTTGCGGCAAACGGGAACGATTGCGGCAATGGACGTGGTGGTTGGTGATGCCGGTTACCTTGCGGGCGCCGGGCCGAAGCTCTACGAACGGTTCATCGCGGCGAACGTTCTGTTGCGGCCGCTCGGCAATAGCGTTTACCTGATGCCGCCCTACTGCACGACTGCTGCCGATCTCGACCGTGTCTATGCCGCGATCCGCAATGCGGCGGATGCGGTGGCCTGACCGCACGAACGAAAGTCCGACATGGGTTCCACGATCCTTGCCACCGGCCACTACGCGCCCGCTCGCCGCGTTGGGAACGCGGAGATCGAAGCGCGTCTCGGCTTGGACGACGGCTGGATTTTCAAGCGTACAGGAATTCGCGAACGGCGGTACGCCGACGCGGATGAAGCGCTGTCGGATATGGCGGTGAAAGCTGGGGAGATGGCGCTATCTTGCGTCGGCTTTGATCGCGCGCGGATCGGGCTCTTGGTGCTCGCGACCTCGACACCGGATCATCTTTTGCCGCCGAGTGCGCCGCTGGTGGCGCATCGCTTGGGGTTGAGCCGGGCCGGTGGCATCGATATGGCCGGGGCGTGCGGCGGTTTTTTACACGCGCTCGCCTATGCAGATGGATTCGCGCGGCTGCATCAGAAACCTGTGCTGGTGATCGCTGCGAATATTCTCTCACGGCGCACAAACCCATCAGAGCGTGCGAGCGTCATTTTGTTTGCGGACGCGGCAGGGGCCGTGCTCGTGGCGCCGGATAAGCGGGCCACATCTGGCATTCGCGGCATCGATCTGGCGACCGATGGGGCCAGCTACGATCTCATTCAGATTCCGATGGGGGGAAGCCGGCGGCCGTTCAGCACGGTTGCCGATCCGGCGGAGACGCTCATGCAGATCCGGGATGGGCGGGCGGTTTTTCAGAAGGCCGTCGAAATGATGACCGCAACGTCGGAGCGGGCGTTGGCGAGCGCGGGGATCGGGTTGGGGGACATCCGGTATTGCATCCCGCATCAAGCGAACGCGCGGATTATCGGGGCGGTGCAGAAGAAGCTGGGTCTGGATGATAGGCGGCTGCTCTCCAGTGTGGCGGAGTATGGGAATAGCTCGGCGGCGACGATCCCGTTTACGCTCTCGCTCAGGGCGGCGGAGGCTAATCTCCGCAGTGGAGATAAGCTGCTCTTTTGTGCGGCAGGGGCGGGGCTAACTGGCGGGGCGATCGTTTACGAACTCTAGAAACGGCGTCTTCCCCCTTTTCGTCTCAATCCCGCGCATTGTAGATGAACGATCGTCGCTGGGGGATTTTGGTATGTCGCGCTTGCTCTGTCTGGGTTGCGTGTTGGCGTTTGTGACGGCTGCGCATGGGCCGGCTTTTGCAGCCAAGCGCGTTGCGCTGGTGCTGGGAAATTCGGCCTACGCGCATGCGCCGCCGCTGCCCAATCCGGTGAATGACGCGAATGATATCGCGGCCAAACTGATGGATCTGGACTTTGTCGTTTCGCTCGCAGTCGATGCGACGAAGGCGGAGACGGACGTGATCCTGCGGGAGTTCGCCAATGCGCTCGAAGGGGCGGATGTGGCGATTTTCTTTTATGCCGGGCATGGGTTGCAAGTGGCGGGGCAGAATTATCTCGTGCCCATTGATGCGAAGCTGGCGAAAGAGCGCGATCTGGAATTCGAAGCGGTGCGGCTCGATTTCGTATTGAAGCAGATGGAGTTGGGGCGCGAGGACAAGACCAACGTGGTGTTCCTCGATGCGTGCCGGGATAACCCTCTGTCGCGCAGCCTAGCGCGGACGATGGGGACGCGGTCGGCGAGCATCGGCAAGGGACTTGCGCAAGTGGATGCGGGAGTGGGCACCTTCATCTCGTACTCGACGCAGCCGGGTAATGTCGCGCTCGACGGGGCGGGCAAGAACTCGCCGTTCACGGCGGCGCTGGTGCAGCGGATGACGGAACCGGGGAAAAATCTCACGTCGGTGATGATCGACGTGCGCAAGGATGTGATTGCGGCGACGCAAGGCCAACAGGTGCCGTGGGATCATTCGTCACTGACGGGTGATTTCTATTTTGATCCCAATGCAAAGCCGGCCGATACGGGCGCTTTGCAGGGGCGGGTGAAAGAACTGGAGAGTGCGATCGATGCACGGACGCGGTCGGCGACGCAAGCCACGCTGACGCAGCTCAAGCAGCGCGTGAAGCAAATGGAAGATGAGACGCGGCGCGATTGGCAGAAGATCCACAACCTGTCGCGCAAGCGGATGAGCGTTACGGATACAAGCGAACAGATGGAGATGCAGAAGGAATCCGCGGAGCTTCAGTTCGGGATCGTGGCGCGGGGCCGGGATGTTGCCGAATTGAAAAGTGAAGTTGACCGGCTGGAAAAGGAACTGGGCATCGCCGTGGCGGAGCCGGAAGCCAAATAGTCAGTTCGGATCGGGGGCCGTGGTGCCCGGGCGCACGGGCGGGTGGCCGAAGGGGCGGCGCTTTTCGGCGTAGGCTTCACGGGCGGGCACTGAGACGATTTCACGTTCGGGCCAGCGGAGCGCGGTCAAGTTGCCGCCGAAACAGCAGCCCGTATCGACGCACAGCGTGTTGTTGACCCAATCGGCCTCGGGGACGGGCGTGTGGCCGTAGATGACGGCCGTGGAGCTATGATGTTCGGCGGCCCAGTGGTAGCGGACGGGGAGACCGAATTCGTCCTGCTCGCCGGAGGTTTCGCCGTAGAGGCAAAACGAGCGGATTTTGTCGGTGTCGCGGCCCACCATGTCCTCTTTCAAACCGGCATGCGCGACGGCGAGTCGGCCTCCATCGAGCCAGAGGTGGATAGGGAGCTTTTCGATGAACGTGCCTACGTGGGTGCGGAAGGCCGGCGTTTCCTTCTCGAACTGCTCGGCGGTGCGGTCGAGTCCGTGCGTGAGCTTGACTTGGCGGCCGGCAAGCCAGCGGACGAATTTCACGTCGTGATTCCCGGGGACGCACAGTGCATGGCCTTCGGCGACGAGGGCGAGGACAAGGCGCAGCACATCGGGCGACGCGGGGCCGCGGTCGACGAGGTCGCCGACAAACACAGCGCGGCGGCCGGGCGGTGATTTGACGTGCGCGCGGCGGCCTTCGCCGGTGCCGTAGAGGCGGGCTTCGTAGCCGAGTTTGTGGAGCAGGGCCTGCAGTTCATCGGCGCAGCCGTGGACATCGCCGATAATATCGAAGGGACCTTGGATATGGCGCAGATCAGGGCTGTCGCGGTGGGACGTGGTTTTAGCTTCGTTTGTCATTGCGGCGCACCATAGCCGCTTTTCGTGACGCGGGAACAGCGCGTAGCGCTCCATGAAAACAAGAAAAAGGGCCCGCGCGCGGCGGGCCCTTCTGCTTTGGCCAATTCAATATCCGGGTTACGCGGCCTGGGGGTTGCCGCCCGTTTCGGGACCGGTGCCGCTGGTGCCGCCGCCGGCCTTACGGCTCGACATGAATTGGTCGAACTCGGCGCGGTCTTTGGCGTGACGCAGGTTGTCGAGGAAATCGCGGAATTCGCGCTGCTCTTCCTCGAGGCGGCGCAGGGTCGCCTCGCGGTATTCATCGAAGGCGCGGTTGCCGCTGGAGCCGGCACCGAAACCGGTGCGGACATCATTGCTCCAGGCCGAAGCCGTGCGTTCCATCTTGTCGGCAAAGCGCGAGGGCCAGCGGCCCTTGTTCATGCGAGATCCGCAGCCCATTCGTCCACTCCAGAGAAGAAAAGCCAAAACCGCCAGCCCGACGGGCCAGAAGAGGATGAAACTGACGACCATCAGGCCGATCCACGCAGGACGGCCGTATTCGTCGAGTTTCATGACCATATCGTTCATTGCACCCACACTCCTTGTGACCGGTGACCCGATGTGAATGTTTATTACATTCACATATGTGGATCGCGGAGGGCAACTCGTCAAGGGGAGGATTAAGGAAAATCCGGAGCTGGGTACCAAAGGCAGAAACGTTCACTGCCGGCGGCGAGGGTGAGCGATCGAGGATGCTCAAAACAAAGCAAAACGCCGGGGCCGTTCCTGGAACGAGGCCAAGGTCGGCACCGGCGGCTTGGAGCCCATATCGACTGCCACGGTCCTGCGCTTGAGGCAGGAGGGGCTCGGCAGACTAGTTCTTCGTCGTGGCCGTGTCGCCAGCGGGGGCAGCAGCGACTTCAGCGGGCTGGGCCTCTGCCGTCGCGTCGGCTGCGGGCATCGGCGTCTGAACGGCGGCGGCTTCGGCCGGCTTTTCGCTCTGGGTCGCGCCAGCGTCCTGCTGCATGTTCTTGGCACCCGGGCATGCGGTGGCCGGCGTTACGAGCGCAAGGGCGACTGCGGAAATGGTGGCGAGGGCGAGGGACTTCATGGGCGTCTCCTGGTTGGCCCGAGCCTCGTCGGCGGCGGGCCTGTTGACGGTCATGGAAATACGGGAGCGCTCGGCTACTCGTTCAATAGTCTGCCATGGGTGGCTGGCGAAACGGGTTCACGTCGGCGTGAACGCGGGGATTCGATCAGGCAACATTGCGCAGCGCAGGCAGCGCTTGCGCGAGCTGCCGGGTATGGCGGGCCCACGTTGCTCTCTCGCCATTACCGGTAAAATAGCGGTCCGCTCTTCGTGAGTACTGGAAATTTGAAGAAGGAGGAGAGCGGAGCCGGCTCATTTGAGAGCACCGGGAGACCCAAGGCGGCGGAGAATGGTGCCGGGTTATCGGGTTGTGGCCGTCCGCCCGTTGCGTAGCTGGTCTTGATCAGCGACGGCAGACCGAAGATGAATTCGAATGGGTGCTCGCACTTTGTCAACAGCGGGAGACGGAACGCGCTGGAAAAGGGATGCTCGTCATCCCATGCATACGAAGGACTCGCGGGTTCGGGGATGCCGGACTCGATGGGGCCGTGGCGGTCGACAATCGTTGTGGCCTTGAGACCCCCCGTGAACGGCGCATGGACCGTGACCAGGCTCGCGCCCTCGCCAACGCGGCGGGCCAAGATCGCTGCATCACTGCGTGCGATATAGGCTTTCGTCATGCCGTCCAAAAGGCTCTCGGCGCTGGCTCCTGCGGGCGCGCCGTCTTCGCCGCGCGGGGGCGGGGTGAAGAGGTGCACATCGGCAAAGCCTCTGCGCTTCAATTCATCCCATGCTTTGCGGGCATTCTCTTCGGTGGCATAGAGTCGGCTGATTGTCTGCATGGTGTGTCCATTCCACTAGAGGGCAGGCCCGCCGGGGCTGCTCCGGTACAATGCTTGAGATGCGGTCTGGTTTCGGCCTTCGCTGCGTCCGCGAACCAGCGGATACATCGCTGCGAGGGTGATGAGAAGTAGCAGAATCTCGATTGCATAAACGGTGTGGTAACCCGCCGCCGCGCCGAGGTCTGGCGCCCAGTGGTATCCCACATCGCGGATCAGGGCGCCCAGCGCCACCGCAAGGCCGGCAGCGGAGGCCTGGACCGCGCCCCATGTGCCCAGCGACAGTCCAACCTGCTCTTTGGGCGCAAAATTCATGGTCGCGGTCAACGTGCCGTGTCCGAACAGGCCGGCGCCGAGGCCAACCATGAGAACGCCCAGCACGAACAACCCGTTTGAATGAAAAAAGGCCGAGGCGATGACCGACGCGAAGGCCACGACGCCGAACAATGCGCCGTAGCCGGCCATGCGAAACGGGTCGGCGCCCTGGCTCAGCACGTAGGACGCGACCGCGAAGCCGATCAAACCGCCACCGGCGAGCGCGGCGGAAAGGCGCGTCGTTTCACTCACCGTCATGGCGAGCACCTGGCCGCCATAGGGCTCCAGCAGCACATCCTGCATGCTGAACGCCATGGTGCCGAGGCCGACGATCGTAAGGAGCCGCACTGCGTGTTCGCCTTTAATGTAGCTGGCCCAGGCTTCGGCGAAGCCCGGCTCGTCGGGTTCCGTTTCGGGATCGACGCCGCGCCGCCGCGCTTCCTGCTTCCAGAGTGCGATGCCGTTCAAAACGATCGTGGCAACCGCCGATCCCTGGATCACCTGCACCAGACGGCCGGGCGAGAAGTCAACCAGCAATGCGCCGTAGATCAGAGAACTTACGACCGAGCCGACGAGCAACATCACATACATGAGGCCGACAACGTTGGGCCTGTCCTCGGGCCGCGCGAGGTCGGTCGCGAGTGCCAAGCCGACCGTCTGAGTTGTGTGCACGCCAGCGCCCACGAGAAGGAACGCGAGTGCTGCGGCGGCTTGCCCGATCCATGCCGGATCATCGGCGGAGTGCCCCTTGCCGGCGAGGACTAGGAGAGCAAAGGGCATGATGGCGAGGCCGCCAAACTGCAGCATGGTGCCGCGATAGATGTAGGGCACGCGCTTCCAGCCCAGCACGCACTTGTAGGTGTCGGAGCGGTAGCCGATCAGCGCCCGAAATGGCGCGAATAGAACCGGCAGCGCGATCATCACGCCAACGATCGACGCGGAGACGCCCAGCTCGACGATCATCACGCGGTTGAGGGTGCCCACGAGAAGCACCAACGACATGCCGACGGAGACTTGGATCAGGGATAGCCGGAGGAGCCGCGACAAAGGGAGATCGTCGCTTGCTACATCGGCGAACGGCAAAAAGCGCGGCCCGAGCTGCGCCCATGTCGTCATGATTTTCTGGCTGACCCGGTTCACGACTGAAACGATCCAGAATTGCCGGGGTCCGGCATGCGAATAATGGTGGAGCGCCTGAGACCCGGGTTTCGAGCACCCCGGGTCTCAGGTCCGCACCATGGCTGCAGTGCGTTTACTTCACGGTTGACCCTGGGTCAGCCAAGGCGAGTTCGCCGGGAAGGCGATCCACCTTGATCACGAACGACGAGCTGTCGCCCGCGGCCGGTGTGACGTTGATCGCGAAGGCGGCTTTGCCGTCGTCGGTCCGCAGCACCACGGGCGATGTGCCCTTCGCGGGTGTCACCGAGGCGGCCGTTATGGATTTGCCGCTCCAGTAGTCGCCCATGTAGGTGGTGTTGTTCAGCACCGCCGCATGCACGATGAGCGACGTGACCGCAACGCTGCCAAGAAAAAGTGGCAACCCGACTGTGGGCTGGACCACGCACCAGATACGTCCTTGGTTCATGATCGTCTCCCTCAGCCAAACCACGGTGTGTAGAGATATGCGAGGAAGTGTGCCACCAGCGCGATCGCGCCGAAGACCCGCGTCCCGTCGATCAGATGCTTATGCAAAGCCTCTGATTCCTTGATGGTCAGGCCGGTCGGCCAGACTCTGTTTGGATCGTCCAAGCTATCCATAGCCGACTTCTCCTCAGTAACCGCCACGACCCATTTCGTGCCGGAGCCCACATGGCGTGGGTTTGCAGACGCGCGGTCTTTGCGAGAACCGCATGCGAAATTCTTTATGGGTCCGCAGAGGGTCAAAGTCCGGGCGAACCGCGCGCAGACGTGTCATCCAAAAATGACATGTTGCTCTGTCAAGTAGTTTTCACGCTTTCAGAACACTGTCAATCGGGGCGTAGTCGAAGGCGGCAGCGTTGCGCCGCAGCGAATTTGCGCGTTCGCAAGCTTTAGGACAGGTGCGCGCGGCCAGCCGAATACCTGACGCGAGGCACCGAAGTTTTTGAATTTTCTTGGATTATTTGGCGGGGACGCCGAGGCCGTCGAGATAAATGAGGGTGGCGGCTTCAAGCAGATCTTCTGGCGTCATGGGGATCGGGCGGCGCGCGCGGTCGCCGCGCGCGAAGAGCGATGCAATGCCGTGGGAAAGCGACCAGATGTGGAGCGCCATCATCATGGCGGGCGGGCGCCTTTCCTTCGGCACCGTTTCGGCGAGTGCTTCGCAAGCTGAACGCAGGATCGCAAACGCGCGATCCCCTTCGACGGCCATTTCGGGATAGTCGGCGCCAGACAGCCCGCTTTCGAACATGGCGGCGAAGTAGGCGGGTTCGGTGCGGGCGAAGTGGAGATAGGCGTGGCCGACGCGGTCGAAGGCGGCGCGCGCATTGGGTTTGCCGCCGCCCCATGCACTTTCCAGCGCGCGGGCAAACGCTTGAAAGCCCTGGCGGCCCACATCGGCGATCAGAGCATCGCGGTCGCGATAGTGGCGGTAGGGCGCGGCAGCGGACACGCCGGCGGCACGGGCAGCCTCGGCGAACGTGAATCCGGCGGGGCCCTTTTGCGAGATCAGGTCGAGCGCGGCCTTCACCAGGGCTTCCCGAAGGTTGCCGTGATGGTAGGTGCGGCGCGCGCCGGTGTCGTCGCCTTTGCCCCAGCTCATGGTTCGTTCCATGTCATCGATGGGCTTTTAGCTGAGTTGGGCGCTGCGCGCACGCTGGCACATCGGCGGGGCATGAAAATACCTCCACCCCTGCCCCCACCCCGCAAGTGGGAGGGGAAAAAGTTGTGCTGCATCGGTGTTCAGGCGGTGCGGTGACCGCGAAGGCCGAAGTAGAGGAGGAAGGCGTAACTGGGGATCGCCAGGGCGGCGTAGGCGAGCTGGAAGTCGACGTGCTGCTTCAGAAGGGCGAAGAGCCACGGCATGATGGCGCCACCAGCGACGGCCATAATAAGGAGGGCAGAACCGGTTTCAGTGTGACGGCCGAGGCCGCGGATGGCGAGCGGGAAGATCGCGGGCCACATCATGGCGTTTGCGAAACCGAGAGCTGCGATGAAGGCGACGGAGACGGCACCAGTGGTGGTGTAGGCCCCCAGGCAAAGTGCAATGCCCAGCGCGGCGGAGATCGCGAGGTAGCTTTCCTGGCTGACGACGCGTGGGATGAGCGCGAGGCCGGCCACGTAGCCGATCAGCATCGCGGCCAGCGTGTAGGACGTAAACAAGCGCGTGGCGTCGAGGGGCAGGCCAAACCCTTCGCCATAGATGCCGATGGCGTCGGCGGCCATCACTTCCACGCCGACGTACGTGAAGATGCCGACGACGCCGAGCCAGAGATGGGGATAGGCGAAAATGCTTTTGTTTTCCGCACCAGGAGCGTCATGAGCGTTGACGTTTTCGGGTTCGAGATCGGGAAGAGACGAGCGCAGGATGAGAATTGCAAGGGCGGCGAGCAGCGCGGCCATCAGCATGTAGGGCGCGTAAACCTGGGCAGCGAAGGTGTCGAGCAGTGCGGCGCGGGCTTCGGGTGTGGGGGCATCCTTTACGCGGCCGGCGAAATCGTCGAGGCCGTGCAAGACAAGAGCGCCAAACACGAGCGGCGCCAGAAGGCCCGCAAACTTATTGCAGATGCCCATGAATGCGATGCGGCGGGCGGCACTTTCGATGGGGCCGACGATGCTGACATAAGGATTGGCGGCGGTTTGCAGGAGGGCCAAACCGGTGCCGATGACGAACAGGCCCGTCAGCGCGCCGCTGTAGGTCCGGGCGGTGGTGAAGTGGCCGAAGAGGACGGCGCCCAGAGCCATAATGAAAAGGCCCAGCGCCATGCCGCGCTTCATGCCGGTGGTGCGGAGCACGGCGGAGGCGGGAAGGGCCAGAAAGAAGTACGACAGGTAGAAAGCCATCGGGACGAGGAACGCGTTCACGTCGTCCAAATCGAAGGCGAGCTTGACGAAGGTGATCAGCGGTCCATTGAGCCAGGTGACAAACCCAAAGATAAAAAAGAGAAGGCCGATGGTGATCATCGGCCCCAGTGCAGTCTCTTTGGTCGCTGTGGGTGCGAGCGTCACGCGTCAGCCCTTGGCGGTCTCGAAGGCGGCGATGTGGCGGTCGAGATCGACATAGGCTGAACAGGTGGTGCCGCAGCGGGCAGCGATCTCAGCAAGTTCGGCCTTGGCGCGGGCGGGTTCGTTTTTCGTTAGATAGGCTTCGCCGAGGTAAGCGCGCGCCACGACGAAGTTGGGATCTATTGCGAGCGCTTCGGCATAGAGCGGAAGCGCCTTGTCGACGTCGCCCTGCTTGCGGGTCGCGAAGCCGATATAGGTCAGAACGCGGGCGTCGCGATTGCGCGACAGATTCAAATAGGCGAGCGCTTCGCCATAACGGCCGTTCTTGGCGAGCCAATAGCCGGCGTAAAAAAGTTCGTCGTCCGACATCTCCGCGCGAGCGGCGCCGACGCAGGCCTGCCAACCGGCGGAACCCTTCGCTTGCGCATCGCAGCCGGCATTGGCGGGTCCAACATCCTTGGAGAATGTGCGATCGTCCGCGGCCGCGCCGGCGGCCAGCGACAGCACAATCGCGGCGGTGGTCAGGCCGCGGACCCAGATCTTCGAAAGCATCTTGCATCTCCCCATGGCCCGGATGGCGCATCGGCCCCGGGTCTTATCCGGGGGCGACTGTGCCTCAGGCGGCAGGCCGCGCCAAGGGGTCGAATGCCGCAATTCAGGGCTTAACCCTTGATGGCCGCAGTCGCCTTGTATGTCGCGATATGCTGGGACAGTTGGGCATAGGCCTCGCATGCGGTGCCGCACCGGCGGGCGATTTCGCCGAGTTCGGCGATGGCTGCGTCGAGGTTGCCCTTCTGGATATGGGCCTCGCCTAGGTAGGCGCGGGTCAGCACCATGCCGGGTTCGCGGGCGAGCGCGCGGGCATAGTAGGGAAGTGCGGCGTCGACATCGCCGAGTTTGCGGGTGGAGAAGCCGATGCCGGTCAAGATGCGCGGATCGTCCTGGTCGGTCGCCATGCGAAAGACCGCGAGGGCTTCGGCGTACTGACCCTGGCGGGCCATCCAATACCCGGCGTTGTAGATTTCGTCGGTGGAGGCTTCCCCGCGCTTGGGTTTGCAAGCGGCCTTAGACTTGTTCTCGGGCTTGGTGCAATCGACCTTCTTTTTCACAGGGGCATCAAAATCGGCGATGGCCGGAGCGGCAAAGGCCAGCACAACGGCGGCGCAGACGGCGGTGGCGAGGGCGCGAAGTCCGAACATGTTTGGTCTCCTCGAAGGCACGGGTGGGCCAGTCTAGGCCTGTCCAATGTCATCTCAACGGCAAACGGCGCTCTCGGGATCAGTAGACAGTTACATTTTCAGCTGGGTGACGCGTTACTCCGCCACGTTCCGGCCCGAAGTGGCGCCATAAGTGGCCGTACAAATGGCAGGCAGAGGAACGCGCTTTGCGGTGGTGGCGGCGAAACGAAGGCTTCGAGTGGAAGGATTACGTGCGGACGACGGTTCTCGTCCGGCGGCAGCAGAGGCGCGACAAAATCGAGGCGGCTAAAGATGCGGCCGTTGAGGGGGTGAAGGAAGCTGGGCGCAAAGGGCTTGCGGCCGGGGCTGCCGGTGCGGAGGTCGCCGGACAGGCGGCGGTCAAGATCGCCAAATCGGCGGCGGAGGGCGCGGCAGCCGGGGCGGAAAAGGGGCTGGCGATTTTCGTGCGCGGGGCGGCAGCGGCGCGGTCGCGGATCGCTGAGGCCTCGGCGCCGGCGAATGCGCGACTGGTGGGGCCGCGTCTCAGTCTGGCTTTGGGGGTGGTGGCTGGATTGGCGGGTGCGGGTGCCGGAATCCGGGTGGCGCAGTTCGGGTGGGATCTCGATGCGGTGCTGCTCTTTTGTGTGGCGATGGTGAGTGGTCTGCTGTGGCTCTGGCCGCGGGTGTTTTCCAATACGGCAGAGGCTGAGGACGATTGGGCGGTTCGCACCGAGCGCGTGGTGGCGGCCGTGGATCGTGCCGGATCATGGCTGCCGATGGGAGCGATGGCGGCGGTAGGCCTTGCGGTTGTGTGGTTTGCCGGACCCGTGCTCAGCCGATGGGTGGATAGCGCGGCGCCGGTGACCGTGGACACGCCGGAGGCGAAACCGGTGGAAGATGCGGTATCGGGGAGCGCGCGCATTGCCGGTCCCGGGGAGCTGCGTATAGGCGGCGGCATCGTCCGGCTCGATGGCCTAACGCTGCTTGATCCGGACCAGACGTGTCAGCGGGACGACGGGACGACGTGGCCATGCGGGGCGGCAGCCAAACAGGCGTTCGAGAAACTGGTACGGCGTCAGACGGTGTCGTGCGTGATCAGTGGCACGGCAGACGGTGTGCGAGTTGGGCGATGCTCGGCCGACGGACGGGACCTTGGCGCCGAACTCGTGCGCGGGGGACATGGCTTTGCCGACGGTCTTTTGTGGGCGGCCTACTCTGATGACGAACAGACGGCCCGCGCGCAAAAATCCGGACTATGGGCGGGCACGGCGGAGCGGCCGGATGCGTGGCGCGCGCGGCTTTATTCGCAGGCCGCCGCCGTTGCGCCGGGCGGCTGTCCAATTAAAGGGCGAACGTTTCGCGGCAAGAAAACCTATTTGCTGCCCCATAGCGCCGAATACGCGCGCACCGCCATACGCCAAGACCGCGGCGAGCGGTGGTTCTGTTCGGAAGAGGACGCAAGAGGGGCTGGCTTTGCTGCCCGCTAGAAATAGAAAGCCCGCGGTCGGGGGGAGACCGCGGGCTTAACAACATGGCACCTGGGGGGATGGGGGGGGGACGGCGCCACGCGTCTAATTAGAAAACACCTATCCCGTCCATTTCGCAAGATGTGGAGAAGGATTTTTTGAATGTCGTGAATAATAAGTAAACTGAGTTTATTCTTCTGTATTGCGCAGGCTTAGCGCCTTTTAATATTTTTCGATTGCAGAAATTATTGCATCGCGGCGGAGTGTGGCTGCTGTGTTTTTAAGCTCTACGTTTCCCACGGCTGGATATTAGCCAGCCCATGGCCGCAGCACAAAACACTACTGCCAAAACATAAGCGGCAACCGTCGTGGCGATTGAAACTGGCCAATTCGTATCGAGCGGCCCGGAAACGTCCGCGACCCAGGCGATCACGTCGACCGCCAACGCTACGGGATACACGTGCCAGGCCAACGGAAGGTGGGCGCCTGGGGCCGATGGCGCAATGAGCCAGTCGATCAGCAGCAGGGCGCCGCCCGCGCAATACAGAGTACTGACGAGATAAGCGAACTGGTGCCGGGTCAATTCCATCAACGTTTCTCAACCCGCAATGCCGGAGCGCCAACTACTGCCATCGCAAGACAAAGGACGATAGCTTGACCTCGGTACTTTTATCAGCCTCCGACGCGGTGGTGATATTGCCGAAGTTCACGTCGCCGATCATGCCCGACATGGCGAGCGCCGGATCGCCACGTAAGCCAGCGCGTTCCGTTTCCCCCATCAACATTTGATCGACCCAGAGCCGAACAACGCCATTCTTTTTGCCGACATCGTTCAAAATGATCTCTTGTTCCACATCCACCCAGCGTCCAAGCGGCCAAGGTTTCTTTGCCGGGAATGCGAGCGGATTCTTCCAGCCTTCATTGGTGGCGAATTGCAGACTGATAAACATCATACCGTCCCTGTTCCAGCCCAGACGCCCGACTGCGCCTTCGCCGACTACGGCGTCGCCGCGCGGGTCGAAGCTGGCGCCGATCGACAGCCCGGGAAGTGTGCCGCCGTTGGAAAACTTCATGGTCTTGGGCAAGTACAGGCGATAGCTGAGGCAGGCGGCGCGAGGCTTTGCTTCGAGCAGGTCGACAGGCCGCCAGATCAAACCGATGCCGCCGCGTTCTTGTTCGACTTGGTAGCCGGACCCGGTCCCTTTCCTCATCGTTACAGACAGGACTGGCTCATTGCTTCCCGATACCGGAGGCAGAACCTTCGCGTTGTCGAGCAGACCCCATTCACTCGATCCGAAGCGCGCTTGGAGCTCGCTTTGCGAAATAGGCTCGCCGGTTTCGGAGGCCAGCGAGAGACGGGTCGCGACAGGATAGCGGCCTTTGCAGATCGCTGCCTCTTCCGTCGTGAACGTCGATGTCAGTACCCACCATACGACAATGACCGCGGCCAGCGCGCCCACGCCATTGACGATCATTTTGACAGACAAATTCTGAGTCATGCTTTGGCCTTTGGACCGGCTTAGCCGCGAAATGCGCGATTGACGTTGCGCAAGACGGGTTCAATCAATTGATCGAGCAGCGTTCGCTGGCCCGTCACGAGCAAGATTTCCGACCGCATGCCGGCTTGGAGCGGAGATGTGCCGCCCGACGTTTGGGCCGACCCATCCTGAAGCTCTACCCGCGCACTGAAATAGGGTTGGCCGGTGCGCTTGTCCTCCATGCTGTCGGCGGAGACCCACGCAAGCCGGGCCGCCATCGGGCGCTGTTCGCGCCAACTGGAGGCTGTCAGCCAGACTTTGGCAGGCATGCCGGGCTTAACGTTCTCGATCTGGTTCGGCGACAGGCGGCCTTCGATCACGAGGCGGTCGCCATCAGGGACGATGTCCATCAGCTTCGCACCGGGTCCGATGACAACGCCGGGTGACGACACCTGCATATCGAGTACCCGGCCGGCGACGGGCGCGCGCAGAATGGCGCGCTCCAGTTCCTGCTCAGCCAAAACAATGCGGGACGCAATGCCGGCACTCTCTTTTTCGACTTCGGCGACCTGGCGCTGGAGAGAAAGAACGCGCGATTTGGAGGCGAGCTTGCGGTCGGCAAGATCAGCGATGGTTGCAGTTTCCATCTGAGCCAGTTCAAGTTGACGGCGCGCCGCGGCTGCCTGGGATTTCAAGGCTGCGACCTGCTCGTCGATGGCGCGCGTGTCGAGCGTGACGAGAATGTCGCCCGCGCGCACCTGCTGGCCTTCGATAACGTGAATTTCCGCTACGCTGCCGCCGCGCGAATGCTGAACGGGTTTGACCTTGCTTTCGACAATGACCGTTCCTGGCATTCCGACGCCTTTGTCGAGCGGAGCGAAGGCAGCCGTTCCAAAGCCCGCGGCCGCGAATGTAACAATCACAGCGAAGCCGAGAAGCAGGGGGAGGCGAATGTTGAGGCGCGGCACAGCGCGTTCGTGGGCGGTGAAGTCGGTGGACGAAGTGGTGAACGTCAACATGGGGTCCTCGGACGGTTCGGAGCGGCGCGGCCGGTTAGTGTACGGCTGGCTGTTCGCTGCGTTCGGCTGCCGGGCGGCGGTCGAGCGGTATGCGGCTTCTAACCTCGGCGGCTGGACCTGCCGCCTGAATGGTGCCGGCGTTCATGACGACGATGCCATCGCACAGTTCAAGCAGGCGCGGATCCTGGGTCGCCAGCACAAGTGTCGTTCCAGCGGCTTTAAGATCGTTCAATGTGGCGACCAGCCGGCGCAACGCCGTGCCGTCCAGGCCCAATTCTGGCTCGTCGACCACCACAATTCTGGGTTGGCCGAAAACCGCGCGGGCGAAAGCGACAGCGCGACGTTCGCGCAAGGCCAATGCATGGCCTTGGGGACCCACCGGGGTATCGAAGCCGAAGGGAAGAGACTTCAGCGTTTCCAGAACACCGGCACGGATGGCGGCGTCAGCGATGGCCATCATGGGCGCATCGCAGAAGCGGGCGATGTTTTCGTGAACGGTGCCTTCAATGAGTAGCGGCTCGTCGGGCAAGTATCCGATCGGCGGGGCAGGCGCGACGCGCTGCCATTTGGCGATTGGGATGCCGTCGAGGTCGGCGGCGCCCTGTGAGGGTATGATGGCACCGGCTAGAAGGGCTGCGAGTGTGGACTTGCCGGACCCATTCGGTCCGACAATGCCGATGACGTCGCCGGGTTCGACCGTCACGGAGACGGAGCGAAGTGCTGGCGCTTTGCGGCCGGGATGGAAATAGGTGACGTCGCGGATTTCCATGCGGCCGACGATTGGCTCTCTGGAGGCTGCTAAGCGCGGCGTGACGGCATCGGGGGGAAGGGATGCGAGACGGCGATAGCCGGCGTAAGCGCCTTGCAAGGCGCGCATCGAACCGACCAGGCCTTCGAGAGGAGCCAAGGCGCGGCCCAAGAGGATCGCGGCGGCAACGAGGGCACCGGGCGCGATCTCGCCGCGGATGACGAGCCAGGCCCCTACTCCATAGAGCGCGATCTGGGCCGCGATGCGGACGAAGCGCGAGATAGCGCGGAGCAGAGCCGTGCGCTTGCCGATGGAATAGCCGGCGCTGACTTGGGCGCGGTTGGAAAGTTCCCAGCCATCTGCAGCGCCGCGCGCGAGCCCGAGGGCGCCTGCATATTGTGCGTTGCCGGTGACGGTCTGCCACCACTGTTGCGAGCGCTCGGCGCTCTTGGCGCGCTCGGCTTCGGCCCGAGAGGTGACGGCGCCGAGCAGCAGCGAGATACCCAGGAGCAAGGCAGCGCAGCCCGTTGCCATCAGTCCGATAGTAGGGTTGAGCGCCATGAGTGCCAGAAGAAACACCGGTGTCCATGGCGCATCAAAAAACGGAATGAGCGAGGGGCTCGCGATGAAGGCGCGCAAGCGATCAAGCGCGGCGGCATCCTGGCGCATTTCTGAACCCGGGGTGGCGAGGCGGACGCCATTCTCGAGGATGTAGTGGCCCAGTTCGTGGTCGAGCCAATAGGCGGAACGCAGCAGGATGTTGTCGCGTGCGAATTCCACGGCGGCTGACGTGAGGAGAGCGGCCGCGACCATCGCCGACAGAAGCAGTAGCGTTTCGAGGCTGCCGAGGGGGACGACAGTTTCGAAAATCTGCAGGATGTAGAGAGGTGTGGCGAGCATCAAGATGTTGATGCAGCCGCTGAACAAGAACGCGGCGAACAGCGCGCGGCGAACCTGTTTCAGCATCCGCCTCGAGGTACGCATGACAAAGCCCTACGGGTCAGAAGCTTGACGGAGCGCGTCACGGAATGACGAGCCCAGTCAGACTTCTTAAACCTCAGGGGTAAACGTTTTGATAACCAACGCCGGACCCGGCGTGTTCCGAAATGGAACAGCCGAGCCCGGCGGCGGCGTCGCGCGCTACGTGTGGGCGGCTCACGCGATCAGTTGTCCGTCTGCCAGAAGCGAGGCGGCGGTGACGCCATGCACGTTCTGCAGCAAGACGACGTTATAGAATGAAGAGCCCACCTTGACGGCGACCATGGAGCCAGCCGAGGTGTCAGTCACTTGAACTTGGCTGGCGGGATCGACGCCAAACAGCCAGTTCAGCCCAAGGACACCATCTGTGATTTCGCTGAGGTCAAGACGATCGCCCGCGCCGAAGTCTGTGATGGTGTCGACGCCTTGGGATTTTTTTCCAGAGACAACGTCTTTTTCGCGCCAGACGAATGTGTCGTTGCCAGCGCCGCCAGTAAAGATGTCGGAGCCTTCGTAGCCCCGGAAATAGTCGTTTCCGGCGCCGCCGTCGAACGTTTCGACCGCTTTGCCGCCGTAGAAGCTGTCGGAGAACGACGAGCCGATGATTTTCTCGACGTTCGAGTAGCGGTCGTTGCCCATGCCGGACACGTTGCCGTCGTCGACCACGACCGAACGTGTCGCCTTGGAGTAGTCGAGAACATCGTAGCCTGTCCCGCCGTCGTAGCGGTCGTCGCCGGCGCCATCGATAAACGTATCGTCGCCGGCGCCCCCGTTGACGCGGTCGTTGCCGGCGCCAGCTTCAATGATGCTATTGGCGTTCGTGCCGGTGATTGTATCGTTCTGCGATGTCCCAATCACATTTTCGATCGAGATCAGTCTCTGGTTGCCCGCGCCGGACGCCGTGCCTGTCGCAAGATTGACCGTCACGCCAGTGGTGATCTGGGAATAGTCGACCGTGTCGCGACCTGCTCCGCCGTCGTAGGTGTCATTGCCTATGGTTGCGATGATGCGGTCGTCCATGTTGCCGCCAGCGATCATGCTGACGTCTACGGCGACGTTCGACGTTGCGTAGCTATCGCCGTCCTGAGCGACTGCCGTTACGTTCAGGGTGAATGGGCTGGCGTTAGAAACGGTCATCTGCAGGCCGGGAAGGTCGGCGGACTGCAGCAGCCACGAGCCATCGCTCTGCCGCTGGCCGGCCGACAGAGTCGCGCCGGACGGAACGCCGCCAATTTGGACCGACAGGGTTTCCGATCCGTCTGTGTCTGTCAGGGCTGCCGCGATGGTGAGGTCGAAGGTCGCCTGGCTGGCATGCTGGTCGCCACGGAGGTTGTCATTGCCGCGCGTGCCGGTGATCGTGTTTACGCGGGCGAGAGTAAAAGTGGCGTCGCTGGCGGACAGTATGGGTGCATCGGCCTTTGCGGCCACCGAGACGTGGACCGTCTGTACGACGCTTTCGCCGAATGCATCCGTCACGCGCACAGAGAAGCTATCGTCGCCGCTTCTGTTTTGACCGGGGGCGTAGGCAAAGGCGCCCGTGTCCGCATCCAGTTGGACCGACCCTGAGGCAGGACCGGCTTCGATCGAATAGGTCAGAACGTCGCCGTTGGCGTCTGTCGCCTCGATGACGCCCTCGACCACAACATCTTCGCTGGTCGTGAGTTCGACATTTGCGGCTGCCACCGGCGCGACATTCAACAGTTGTGCGATACTGACGGCGCGGCCATCGACCGTGATGGACAACTTCTCGATGCTATCGACGGTGAGGCCAAGTGACTGGAAGGCGAAGGAGCCTTCCGCGCCGGAGGACATCCAGTCCTGGAACGCGGCGAGATCGCTCAGGAATGCAGGGGTCACGTCGTTGGATGCGAGCATCAGTTCGACGAGGTCGACGCCGTCGCCGCCGGAAACAGTGTCCGTGCCGTCGCCCGCGCGCTGGAGGAACGTATCATCGCCGCTGCCGCCGGCGAGGCGATCGTTGCCCGTGCCGCCATCGATGACATCATTGCCGTGACCGCCGTCGATCACGTTGTGCTCGATGCCGGTATGATCGAAGGAGACGGCGAGGGCGGCGGCATTCGTTTCGGTTTCGCCGGTTGCCTCTGTCGCAGTGACGTTGACGCTGATTTCAAAGCCGCCGGCGGCCGCTGGTGCGGTGACGGTGAGACCTGGAAGGTCCGTTGCCGACAGCAGCCACGTGCCATCATCCTGGCGCACGCCTGCGGAAAGCGTTGCCCCGCTGGGAATACCAGCCAGCGTTATGCTGAGCGATTCGGAGCCATCGACATCGGACAAGCCGGCGTCTATTTCGACTGCAAACGTGACCATTTCCGGTGCGGCGTTGCCTACGATCACGTCGTCACCATCGGTCCCGCTAACGGGCTGCGCGAGGGCAACAACCACATCGCGCGTAGAGACTACCGGCGTGTCGGCGACAGCGGCCACTGCGACGTTGACCGTTTGCGTGATCGATGCGCCGCTAGCATCGGTGATGCGAACGGTGAAGGCGTCCGCGCCGCTGGCGTTGGCGGCCGGGGTGTATTTGAACGCGCCGGTGGCTGCGTCGAGCGTCAGCGTGCCGTTGGCGGGTCCGTTTTCGACGGCGAAGGTGAGGGTATCGCCATCGGAATCAGTTGCTGCAATGACGCCTTCAAGTGCGACGTCTTCTGCGGTTGTGACTGAGACCTCGGCTTCTGCGACCGGCGCAGCATTGAGGAAGTCGTCGATCGCGACGACCATACCATCGACGGAAATGGCGACCGCTTCGAGCACGGAGATGGTGAGACCGAGGGACGCGAACGTGAAGCTTGCGCCGGTCGTCTGGGCGGCAAGACCCGCCGCCGAGCCTGCGGCCTGCGATTGACCTGCGGCCCACTGTTTGTAGGCGGCGAGATCGCTGCGCAGTTCGGCGGTGATGTCGGCGGTGGTGAGTTGGAGTTGGAGGGTGTCGGTGCCGGAACCGCCCGTGATGGTGTCGGCGCCGTCGCCAGAGCGCCAGATGATGATATCGTCGCCGGCTTCGCCGTTGATGGTGTCGGCGCCGGCGCCGCCGATAAGGATGTCGTTGCCCGTGCCGCCGAGGAGGCGGTCGTTGCCGGTGTTGCCGAGAAGGGTGTCGTCGCCGCCGTCGCCGATGAGGATGTCGTCGCCGATGCCGCCGTCGACGTAGTCGTTGCCGCCGCCGCCGTAAACGCCGTCGTTGCCGTCTTCGCCAAAGATGCGGTCGTTGCCGGCGTCACCGGTCAGAATGTCGGCGCCTTGGCCGCCGAAGATCTCGTCGTCGCCTGCGCCCGCGTTGATGCGATCGTTACCCGCGCCGCCTTCGATGCGATCGGCGTCGACCGTGCCGCTCAAAACGTCGTTTGCTGCTGTACCTATAATAACCGCCACGAACCGCTCCCACACGATTTGAGATCAATGTGGACCAACTTTGCCGCGGAATCTTTTCAATGGCGTGGAGACAATACTTCGATTTGTTCGCAAATAGCGAAATAGCCCGTGCCGTGCCGGGACAGGCGAGAAGCCTTTATTCAGCAGTATTCGGAGCATTGGACTGCTGATCAATCGGAATTTCGGTGGTTTCCCTTAGCCGGCAAAACGCCGTAACGTGGGGCGCCGGACGCGTGCCGTCCGGCACGGATTGCCACGCGAGGAATAAGGGACGTGCTCGATTGGCTGCGCCGGATCTTTGCGACCGAGCACCCACAGCGGCCGGCGCCGACGCCAGAGCCGCGCGGCCTTCATGTGCTGTATGACGGAGACTTGATTACCGTCAAAATGCCCGGAGCCCCAGATGTGGCCATCGCGTGGACAGACATCACGGCGGTCCGCATCGTGTCAGGCGACGCAGCCGCGGACCCGCCTGACCTGTTCTGGCTAATCGCCGGCGGGGAGCGGCGGCGGCCCGTTCTGGTGCCGATGGGGGTCGCCGGCGAGCACGACCTCGTACATGCCATGCAGGAGCGGCTGGACGGGTTCGACAACATGGCCGTCGTCGAGGCCATGAGCGCCAAGGGGCCGGTCGGGTTTAAGGTCTGGGACGCTGAGATGTCCGGGACCAGCGACGCTTACTGACCGAAAGGGCGTCCGGCTTGCAATCGCTCGCCGGATCGGGAATGTGCGGGCAGCGCCAGACCGGCGCGGAGACCTCGATGACCGACCTGTCCGCGCGCCGCACTCAAGCACTGAGCCGCACGCGCTTTCTCCTCTATGAAAACCCCATTGCCGGTGTGGCGCGCCGGACGCTGACGGACGACGTGGTGTCTGTGTTGCAGCGGCGGGGGTGCAGCGTCACCCGGCTCAGCCCGGGCGCCGATTTGACGGTGCTAGACTGGGGCCGGCTTGCGAACGAACAGGACGCGATCATCTCGGCCGGCGGCGATGGAACACTGCGGCACGTGGCAGCCAGAGTGCCGCAGGATGTGCTGCCGATCGGGATCATTCCGCGCGGCACCGGCAACGTTCTGGCGGAGGAAATCGGTCTGACACGCTCGCCCGCCCGCATTGCCGATGCTCTGATGCACGGGCCCGCCGTGACCGCGACCGGGGCGCGCGCGAACGGACAGCCATTCTACCTGATGGCTGGGATCGGTTTTGACGGGGAAGCCGTCCGCCGCCTCGATACAGATTTCAAGCAGAAGTGGGGGAAGCCGGCCTACACGCGGCCGGTGCTGACGAGCCTCGCAATGCCCGAACCCAATTTGCGCGTATCAGTGGATGGCGGGCGGCAGGCCGACGCGGGGTGGGTGCTGATCGCGAACGCACGGCGCTATGGGGGATCGTTCACGCTCTCCAGCCACGCGGGGCTGCATCAGCCGGGTCTCATCGTCTATCTGCTGCCGCGCGGGGGACTGATCCGCCGCTTGACGCATTTGACGGCGCTCGGGCTCGGCGCACTTGAGAGGATGCCGGGCGTGGAAGTCTGGCCGGCAACGGAGATCGAGATCCGCTCGGATTTTCCATCCGCTGTTCAGATCGACGGCGATGCGTTCGGAACGCTGCCGCTCAAAATAAAATGGGGCGAGCCGAAGCTCGCCCTCATCGTTCCGGAGACCTATGCCGCGCGGATTGGCGCCAGCGCTACGCCCGCACTTCAGCGAACGTGACGAGGCGGCGGTTCTCGTTATCCCATAGCTTCAGCTTGGCGCACTTGAAGCTTTCCCACAGCGTGATGCGGTTCATGGTCTGCAGTTCGGGACTGCCGTTGATGCAGTCCTTCAAGCGGTAGTTGGGGATCATGCTGTTGAGGTGATGGATGTGGTGCAGGCCAATAGAGCCGGTGAACCAATTCAGCACGGGATGCAGCGCGTAGTACGAACTGCCGTAGAGGGCGGCGACTTGGAAGGTCCAGTCGTCGGAGGATTCCCACACAGTCTCTTCGAACTGGTGCTGGATGAAGAACAGCCAGCCGCCGGCGGCTGCCGCGATGTGGACCATGGGCCAGACGACGAAGAACAGGTTCGAGTAGCCGGTGAAGGCGCCGATGATGCCATAAAACACGGCCATGCCGAGGTTCAGGCCCATCACACTCTTCCAGGTGTCTTTGGCGGGGTAGGGATGGAACCAGGGGAACCGCTGGATGATCATGAAGTAAAACGGCACGCCGATGCCGAACAGAATGAGCGGATTGCGATAGAGCCGGTAGCGCAGCTTGCCCATGGGGGTCAGCGCATTCCATTCGTCCACTGTCAGAGTATCGATGTCGCCGACGCCGCGCTTTTCTAGATGGCCGGACGTCGCGTGATGCTGGGCATGCTCACGCCGCCAGAGGCCGTACGGCGTGACGGTGATGAGGCTCATGGCGCGGCCCATCCACGTATTAGCGGCGGTGGTGGAGAAGAACGAGCCGTGGCCGCAGTCGTGCTGGATGATGAAGAAGCGGACGACGAGCAGGCCACCGGGGATGGCGAGCAGAAGAGTCGCCCAGTAGTGGTTCTCGACCGTCATGAACATCGCCGTGACGATGGCGAGAAACGGCACCACGGTATTCAGGACCTGTATGACCGCCTTGCGGTTGTCTGCACCACGGAATTTCGCGCAGTGTTGCGCGAGTTTCATGGCGGAGACTTTCAACGCGGCGCGCCGGTCGGCTTCTGCACGCTTGTCGGCGGCGGGATCGACGGCGGGTGTTTCTGGGAGGAGTTGGCGGGGCGCGGCCTGCGCGACGGCATGGGCTTGAGGCATCTAATCCGAATGTTGGTCTGCAGTTAAACGTTCGCCGATGGGATGGCGCGTAGCATATTCGCTTCCAGCGGGCGAGGGCTGTCGGTGGTGTCGCACAGCTTCTGAGCACTATTCCGACAGCCCTGTGCGCAGAGTGCCGCAGGTTGGTGGCGATTGCTGCGGTGCGATGATGACGAACCCGTGATTTAGATCAATTCCAATCGGGCGCCATGCCGCGTGCGGGGCGGCAGCACCGAACACAAAAAAGGGGCCGCGTGTGAGCGGCCCCTCTCTCTCAGGTTGCTTTCGGTAGTGGCCTAGTGCTGACCCCATATCTCAACGACCGCCGGGGTGCCTTCGAACAGGTTTTTCAGGCCCTTGGCGAGGTCGAACCGCGAGCGGTACTTGGCCTGGATTTCCTTGATGGCCGAGCGGCCGGCCTTGAATTCCAGTGGACCATACGGGTTGCCGGGATCGACGCGTTCGCGCATCGTGAAGACTTCATCGGGACCGGTGAAGAACACCACGCGGATTTCACGCAGCGTGATGGCGCGGTCCTTGGCGACAACACGGAGTTTCACAAAGCCGCCTTCGTTCTTGCCGACCGTGATCGTGTCCTTGTCGAAGCCGGTGAAGCCGGCGGTCTGAGCGCCCAGCAGAACCCAGCCGGCGTTGAACTTTTTGCCTTCGCCGTTGGGACCGAGCCAGCCATCGGCGTACTGACCGGTGACTTCGATGCGGGCCTGGCCCTTGAAGTTGGGCTTGGAGCGGTAGCTCATCTGGATTTCGCGGATGAACTTGCTGCCTTGGACTTCCAGCCACGACGTGCGCGTGTTGGCGCGGATATCGGCGTCAACGGCAAGATCCTGCTCGCTGCCGTCCATATAGACGACCTTCAAGTTGTTGATGTGGACGTCGTTGCCCAGGACGCGCAGGCGGAGACGATCGAACTTGCCGATTTCGCCGCCGACCTTGATCACGTCGCGGTCGATGCCGAAGCCGACATTCTGGTAGCCAAACATGACGTCGTTGCCGTCAACGACGGTGCCCTTATCCGCAGCAACCGGAGCGCCGGCATCTGTTTTCTCGGAAAGATCGCCGGTGGCGGGGCCTTTGGGCCGTTCCATGCGGCGGCCGTCGCGCGTCTGAAGGCCAAGAACCTGGAGCGCGCCCTTGCCGCTTGTTGCCTTCCAAGTGAGGCTCACCTTGTCGATGAACTTGTCGGTGGAGCTTGCCGCGATCTCGCGGCTGCGCTCGCCCTTCTTCATGTCAATCTGGCGATCTTCATTGTGGACTGAGCCATCGGAGTAGATGATTTGCACGCGCTGCAAATCGATGGTGGACGAGCCCTTATTCTTGACGCGAATGCCGCGGAAGGCGCCCGGCGCTTTGCTGACATCGATCGTGGTGCTGCCGTTCTTGCTGACATCAATGGTCTCTGTGCCGATACCGACGAGATCCTGCGCGTGAGCAACGCTGATCGCACCGGCTGCCATGAGGGCAAGCCCGGCCATAAATAGCCTTCGCAACATGAAACTCTCCCCTTATCTTTTCTTTCGAAGCCCCCGGCTTCGCAGATAGATTTATCTGAAACCTGACGCCTACGGAAGGCAACCCTCCGGACGCATTCACGGGACATCCCGCGAAGGTGTGATGCTCGTTTCCCACGCTATTGGCGCTGCCGGCTCTCCATGCGTGTCAAGTTGTGCGAAAATGTGCGGGTTGTTTACCTTGTTCAGAGAGACGTGACCTCAGCCATGACATCCACGCCCGGCAATGATGCGCATCAGACGTTCGCGCTCGAGGCGCTGATTTCCGACGTCGCGGCTGCGATGCCGGGGCGCTGCCTGACCGGGGCGGCGATCTGCGCGCAGCACGCGGGCACGCTGACAGGTCTTGCGCCGCAGCCGCCCGATCTGGTCGCGTTTCCTGAAACAGAGTCGGATGTGCAGTGCATCGTGAAGCTTGCGCGCGCGCACGGATGTCCAATCATTCCCTTCGGGGCTGGAACATCGCTTGAAGGACAAGTGAATGCACCGCGCGGCGGGCTGTCACTCGATCTGTCGCGCATGACGCGCATCTTGCGCGTTGGTGCGGACGATCTCGATGTGACGGTCGAGGCGGGTGTGACGCTCGATCAATTGAATGCGGCGCTGCGCGATACGGGATTATTCTTCCCGGTTGATCCTGGGGCGGGGACGGCAACGCTCGGCGGGATGGCATCGACGCGCGCGTCGGGGACGACGACGGTGCGTTATGGGACCATGCGCGAGAATATCCTGGCGATGAAGGTTGTGCTGGCGGACGGCACGTTGATTTCGACGGGCACGCGGGCGCGCAAGTCGGCGGCGGGATACGACCTCACGCATTTGTTCATAGGGGCGGAGGGGACGCTGGGTGTGATCGTCGAGCTGACGCTGCGATTGCAACCGCGGCCGGAGGCGGTGCTGGCGGGCGTGGCGGCTTTTCCGACGATCGGAGCGGCGGCACATGCGACGATCGCGGCGGTGCAATCCGGTCTCGCACTGCAGCGGATCGAACTCATCGATACGGCGATGCTGCGAATCGTGAATGCACAGTCGGCGGCAGGACTGCCGGAGGATGGGCCGGTTCTGTTTGTCGAGATTGCGGGGACGCAGCAGGCGGCGGTGGAGCATCTGGCGCAGTTCATCGAGATTGCCGAGGGCGAACATGGGCGGTGGCTGGGGCAGGCGGCAGGAGAGGACGAGCGCCGTGCATTGTGGCGGGCGCGGCATGACGCGTTCTGGAGCGTGCGGGCGGCGTTTGCGGGCCGGGATTTTCTGGTGACGGATGTGTGCGTTCCGGTGTCGCGATTGGCGGAGTGTTTGGAAGAGACGGTGGCGGATCTGGCGGCGTCGCGGCTCGATGGGCCGATTGTCGGGCACGTCGGGGATGGGAATTTTCATACCGTGCTGGCGTTCGATGGCGCGGATGGCGCCGTGCGGGCGCGCGTCGACGGCTTTCTCGACCGGCTTGTTGAGCGGGCGCACCGGATGGAGGGGACATGCACGGGCGAGCACGGCATCGGGCAGGGCAAGGCGAAGTATCTGGCGGCGGAGGCGGGCCCGGCGCTCGCCGTGATGCGGCAGGTGAAGGCGGCGCTCGATCCGGACAACCTGATGAACCCGGGCAAGATGTTTTGAGGCGAGCGACGGATACGGAATTGCCGCGGGCTCTGGGCCCGGGGTTTAGCCCGGGCGTTCGTGCATCTGGATGTGGTTTCGCGTTTACGCGGCGGCGGCGGGTTTAAGGCCGGGGCGGGCGTTGCGGACTTCGGCGTCGACGAGGCTTTCGTATTTGGCGAAGTTTTTCTCAAACATGGCGACGAGCGATTCCGCCGTGGCGTCGTAGGCCTTGGGGTCGGTCCAGGTTTCGCGCGGGGTTAGAAGTTTTGAGTCCACACCGGCGAGCGAAAGCGGGACCTGGAATCCGAACAGCGGGTCGGTGCGCATGGGCGCGTTTTTAAGCGCGCCGGAGAGGGCCGCATCGAGAAGGCCGCGCGTGACCTTGATGGGCATGCGAGAGCCGGTGCCGTACTTGCCGCCGGTCCAGCCGGTGTTGACGAGCCAGCAGTCGACGCCGTGCTCGGCGATGAGGCGGCGGAGCAGCGTGCCGTAAACCGAGGGGTGGCGCGGCATGAAGGGTGCGCCGAAGCAGGTCGAGAACGTCGCCTGCGGTTCGGCGCCCATGCCTTTTTCGGTGCCGGCGACTTTGGCCGTGTAGCCGGAGAGGAAGTGATAGACGGCCTGGGCAGGCGTGAGTTTTGCGATGGGGGGGAGGACGCCGAAGGCATCGGCGGTGAGCATGACGATGTTCTTGGGGTGGCCGGCGACGCCTGTGGCGGACGCGTTGGAGATCGCATCCAGCGGATAGGCGGAGCGGGTGTTCTCGGTCAGACGGCCGTCGTCGAAATCGGTGGCGCCGGTGGCGGCATCGAGCGCGACGTTTTCGAGAACGGTGCCGAAGCGGTTGGAGGCGGCGAAGATCTCGGGCTCGGCTTCTTTCGAGAGGCGGATGGTTTTGGCGTAGCAGCCGCCTTCAAAGTTGAAGATGCCGTTTTCGGACCAGCCGTGTTCGTCGTCGCCCAGCAGCGTGCGGTTGGGGTCGGCGGAGAGCGTGGTTTTGCCGGTGCCGGAGAGGCCGAAGAAAATGGCGCTGTCGCCGTTGGCGCCGACGTTGGCCGAACAGTGCATCGGCATGACGTTTTTCTGCGGCAGGCGGTAGTTGAGATAGGTGAAGACGCTCTTTTTGATTTCGCCGGCATACGAGGTGCCACCTATGAGGACGATGCGGCGGGTGAGGTTGACGGCGATGACGGTTTCGGAGCGGGTGCCGTGGTAATCGGGCGCGGCGCGGAAGGAGGGGAGCGCGACGATCGTGAGGCCGGGCTCGAAGTTTTCCAGATCGCCGGGGCCGGGGCGGCGGAGAAGGTTGCGGATGAAGAGGGCGTGCCAGGCGTATTCGCAAAAAACGCGGGTGGGCAGGCGATGGACGGGGTCGGCGCCGGCGAAGAGATCCTGGACGTAGAGTTCCTTCAATTTTGCGAAGGAGAGGAAATCGTGGAGCAGGCGGTCGAACTGCTCTTCCGTCATCGATTTGTTGTTGTCCCACCAGATGGCGGGTTCGGTGTCGGCATCGCGGACGATGAACTTGTCGTTGACCGAGCGGCCGGTGTGCTGGCCGGTTTCGACAACGAACGACCCGGAGGCGGCGAGGCGGCCTTCGTTGCGGCGGATGGCCGTTTCAACGAGTTCGGGCGTGGAATTGTTGATGGAGAGCTTGCGGCAGGCGTTCAGCGGAAAGATTTCGTTCGACATCTGGAAACCGGGGCTCGCATTTCGAAAAGTGCCGCGCGTCCGGATGGGCGCGGGCCGCGACAAGAACGGACGCATTCCCTGAGTACAGTCTTCGCCCGGTCGTTTGGTGCCGGACGCTCTTTTGCTGCCGCGTCTCGTGGGACACAGGACAATTCGTCGACGTGCGGGCCTCGTTAGGCCTGCCGTGGACTGAACTCAACCTATTCGAAAGTATAGGGCTATCAGGCGATAGGAAAAGCAAATCTCACGACTGCGGTGAAATGGCTGTGCGTGCTTCAGCGGCCAGCGCCGCGAGCGCCTTGCGCGCGTCACCTGGTGTGGCAATCGGCGCGGCAAAATTGACACGGACCGCGCCCGCCGGGCCGATCACGTCGAGACCTTCGGGATCAATTCCGGTCATTTTCCAGGCAGCGGGATCTTGATGCCCGCCGATTGTGCGAGCGGCGTAGAGGGCGAGGGCCTCGGTGTGATCTTCATTCATATGCGCGACGATATCCGGCTCGGCGTCGAGGAGGGCAGCAGCGCGGCTGACGTCAATCAGAATATCGGAGGGTTTCAGGTCCACGATGCGGCCGAAGCCGCCGACGTAGTGAGCGCGCTCGATATCGAAACGATAGAAGGCGAAATCGGAGAAGGCAGCATACATCCCGGCTTCCGGATGTCGGGCGAGGAAACGGCGCTTTTCGTTTGCGTTTTCGGTGATGGCGACGCGGCCCATAAGGCTCACTCGGCCACCGGCGAGTGGGTCGCCCTCGGGGCTCGTGCCGTCGATGAGAAGGCCCGACCGCGCATCGCTCAGGATATTCTGGGTGTGGATGGCAAGCCGCGAAATGAGCATGAGTGGGGCGCCATCGGCGGCGGTGGCCAGCGTCACGAGAGAGGCATAGGGACCACCGTTTTGGCGGTCGAGCGTCGCCAGAGAGGCTTTTCGGGCCTCGCGCAGAAGCTTTTTCACGGCCTCTGCCGGAGTGGCCTTGAGCACTGATTTTGCTGGCGTATCGTCCATTTATACCCGCCTTTTGGCGACCGGGCGCTTTGCGCTGGCGCCGCCGTTCAGCTACGGTTCAGCCCCTTAGCCCGACAACGGACCGGCCACAATCGGTCGTGGGGGCATGGCTCCATTCTGAAGCTTTGCCACAATTCGACTCCAGTTGGGGCCATAGTGCGCCGTGAGCACAATGAGGCGTGCCCTGAGAGGATATAGGGACCATGAAGGAAAAGACCACCATCGCGTTGGTCGATGACGAGCGCAACATCTTGACCTCACTTGGCATGGCGCTCGAAGCCGAAGGCTATAAGGTTCGCACGTACAATGATGGCGCGGCGGCCCTGGAAGCGCTGACCGAGGACCCCGCTGATCTTGGAATCTTCGATATCAAGATGCCGCGGATGGACGGGATGGAGCTGCTGCGCCGCGTGCGTCAGCAGTCGGACATGCCGGTGATCTTTCTCACGTCGAAAGACGAGGAGATCGATCAACTGTTCGGCCTCAAGATGGGTGCGGACGATTACATCACGAAGCCGTTTTCGCAGCGGCTCATCATCGAACGTGTGCGGGCGATCCTGCGCCGCTTCGCACCCAAGGACGGCAGCGCGCCGACTCCGACGGTGTCGCACACTCTCGAGCGGGGCAAGCTGAAGCTCGATCCGGAGCGTCACACGTGCCACTGGGATAATAAGCCCGTGACACTGACGGTGACGGAATTCCTGATCCTGCAGGCGCTTGCCCACCGGCCTGGCGTGGTTAAAACGCGCGATGCGCTGATGGATGCGGCGTACGATGATCAGGTTTATGTTGACGACCGCACCATCGACAGCCACATCAAGCGCCTGCGTAAGAAGTTCAAGCAGGTCGACGACGATTTCGACGTGATCGAGACGCTCTATGGCGTCGGCTACCGATTCAAGGAAGCCTGATTGGCGCGTTGACTTAGAATTCGCCGGGGCTGCCTTGAGATCTTAAGGCGGCCCCGTTCGTTTTTCACGGGCGGGTTTGCTCTAGCGGACGCGGAGAGGCGACTTGGCGCTCGACACGCAAGGGGTTCCGGCAACGAACGTGCTGACGGATTCGTTACGCGCGCTCACCCGGCGCGGGCTACGGCTCGTGCGGCGCGTGCAGCGGGTGCGTCCGTTCCGGTCGGCGTCGGCAAGCCTGACACGGCGCATCTTGATCGCCAATCTCGTCGGTCTCCTCGTGATGATCGGCGGCATCTACTATCTCAGCCACTATCAGACTTGGCTGGTGGAGGCGAAAAAGGAGTCGCTGCGCACGCAGGGCGAACTTATCGCCGCAGCCATCGCCAGCGATGCGCGCATCGAGCAGGGCAACATCGAGATCAATCTCGACAAAGCCAACCGGCCGGACAAGGCACGCGTGCCCTATCGCGACGATGGATTTTCTTCGTTGCAGCTTTCAATCCGGCCCGAGCGGGCAACGCCCATTCTTCGGCGCCTCATTCAACACACCAAGAACCGGGCGCGCATTTACGGTCGCGACGGGACGCTGATCGTCGATACAGCGACCCTGCTGACCAAGGGACAACTGGCGCGGCCGGCCGCGGGCGTGGAGCAGACGTCCAAGCCAAAGAACTTCTGGACGCGGCTTACGGCCGTACTGATCGATAAGCATCTGCCGGTTTACAAGGAAATCGGGAACGCCAAGGGGACGTCCTATCCGGAAGTGCGTGCCGCGCTCGAAGGGACTGCCACGCCATTGCTGCTGCTCGACAAGGACGGCGAGCAAATCGTCTCGATGGCGGTGCCGATCCGGCGGGCGAACACGGTGTTAGGTGCTCTGCTTCTGTCGACGCGGCCGGGCGACATCGAGAAATCCCTCAACGAAGAGCGCTGGCGCATTGCGTTGCTCGCCGTGATCGCACTGATCGCGACGCTTGTATCGTCGCTCCTGCTGGCGCGGACCGTGGCCGAGCCGATCCGGCGTTTGTCGGACGCGGCCGACGAGGTTAGCCGAAACATCAACGCGCGCGCGCATTTGCCGAATTACGCGGACCGCAACGACGAAGTGGGGCAGTTGTCGCGGGCGTTCACATCGATGACGGCGGCGCTTTACCGGCGTATCGAGTCGAGCGAGAGTTTTGCCGCCGACGTGGCGCACGAACTGAAGAATCCTCTGACGGCTGCGCGGTCGACGGCTGAAAGCCTCGTCTATGCCAAGACGCCGGAACAGCGTGACGAACTGGTGCGCCAGATTCAAAACGAGTTGAAGCGGCTGAACCGGCTGATTACCGACGTCTCAAATGCATCGCGGCTGGATGCAGAACTGGCACGGCAGGCGATGGTGCCGACGTTGATCACGGACGTCGTGGACAGCGTGGCAAAGATCTTCCGCGATATTCTTTGCGAGGACGGACGCAGCGTGCGGGTGGCGGTCGATCCGGCCGTGGACTCGCAGACACTGAAGGTGACGGGGCACGAGGGCCGGCTTGGGCAGGTGATCACCAATCTCGTCGACAACGCGGTGTCGTTTTCGCCATCGGATGGTGTGGTGGTGCTGACGGTGAAGCAGACCGCGCAGCACGTCGAAATCACCATCGACGACGAAGGGCCCGGCATTCCCGAGGACCGTCTGGCGATCATTTTCGACCGGTTCTATACGGACCGGCCGCAATCTGAAGCGTTGCGCGGCAAGAATTCTGGGCTTGGGCTCTCGATCTCGCGCGAGATCGTGCACGCGCACGGCGGAGAGGTATGGGCCGAGAACCGGCGGGCGCCGGGATCGGCGCCGGACAGCCGGCCGGTCGGCGCGCGGTTCGTCGTACGGCTGCCACGTCTCATTCAGACGGCGCGCGGAGGGTCTGGTGGCACCCATCGGCGCTACTGAGGGCGTGCTTTTGCACGGAACGGCGATCGCGCTTGGGGATCGCGCGGTGCTGCTGCGCGGACCGCCGGGGGCAGGAAAGTCGGATCTGGCGCTCAGGGCGCTGGCGGCTCCGCCGGGCCGTTTTTCCGAAGCAGCGTTTGAGCTTGTCGGCGACGATCAGGTGTTCGTGCGCCGCGCTGGCGGGCGGCTCATAGTTAACGCGCATCCACGGCTGGCGGGGCTCATCGAAGTCCGGGGGCTCGGTATTTTGCCGGTGCCGTACAGGGCCGAGGCCGAGCTTGTGCTCGTGACCGATCTGGTCGCCGGCGGGGACGTTGAGCGATTGCCGGACCCGTGGCCGGTGACCGACGTCTTAGGGGTGCCAGTGCCAGTGATGCGCTTGGCCCCGTTCGAGGCGTCGGCGCCCTTGAAGCTTGCGCTTGCTCTGACGCAGCAGCCCTGGGTCGGCGTTGCAAATTAAGGACATCACCTGAGGCCACGCAACGCCAAGGGGCTTTTGCGAGACACCGAACAGTTGTAAGTCTGCCCGCCGCGATCAAAGCCTAGGCGTTCGCGCCCGCTTAATCCATCGCGTGGGCCAAGGAAGACCGGATGATCGGACTTGTCATCGTCACGCATGGGGGACTCGCAACGGAGTTCCGCGCTGCGTTGGAACATATCGTCGGCCCGCAGAGCCAACTGGAGACGGTCGCCATCGGACCGGAGGACGACATGGCCCAGCGCCGTGGCGACATTCTGGATGCCGTGACGCGCGCCGACAGCGGCGAAGGCGTGATCGTGCTGACGGATATGTTTGGCGGGACGCCGTCGAACCTTGCCATTTCGGTGATGGATGAAGCGCCGGTGGAAGTGATTGCCGGGATCAATCTACCGATTCTCGTGAAACTTGCGTCGCTGCGGCGGGAACTGCCGATGGCGGAAGCCGTGGCGCGGGCGCGGGACGCGGGGCGCAAATACATAAAGGTCGCGAGCCAGGAATTGTCCGGCGAGAGTTGAGTGCGAGCGGCGACCGATGCCTGAAATCAAAGACAGTCCGCAGCCTGAAGCGATCGTGACGGTGGTGAACCGTAAGGGTCTCCATGCGCGCGCGTCGGCGAAATTCGTCAAGTTGGCCGAGACGTTCAAAGCGGATGTGACCGTGACGCGGGATGGGCAAGCGGTCGGGGGATCGTCGATCATGGGGCTCATGATGCTGGCGGCGGGACCGGGGTCGCAACTGCACATCCGGTGCGCGGGGCCCGAGGGACCGGAAGCGCTCGAAGCGCTGGTCGCGCTCGTCGAGATGGGGTTCGGCGAGGAATTGGCGGAAGAGGGTTAAGCTCGGTCTGCCCACAGGCCGATCCGACATCGCGGCGTTGTTCAAGTTTCCACCCTCGTTCGCTCTGCCGGCCCGATGGGTCCTCGGGACCCCGGCCTGCGCCTGGGCAGGCCAGCCCGAGGATGACGGCTGTGGGTGCGTTGCCTGGGTGGACCATGCCGGCGAACGGCGGCTGGGACATAAAGACTTGTTTATATGTTGTTGCCTGCTTTCCGGGGGCGGGGTATAGGGGGCCGGAACGTGGGACCGGCGGCCTGGACGGCTGGCGGATCCGCAAGTTGTCTATTCATCCCCCGACCAGGAGCCCGGAATGACCGCCACCGACTACATCGTCAAGGACATGAGCCTTGCCCCGTTTGGCCGCAAGGAAATCGAACTGGCCGAGACGGAAATGCCGGGCCTGATGGCCATCCGCGAGGAATACGGCCCATCGCTGCCGCTGAAGGGCGCGCGGATCGCGGGTTCGCTGCACATGACCATTCAGACGGCGGTGCTCATCGAGACGCTGAAGGCGCTTGGCGCCGACGTTCGCTGGGTGTCGTGCAACATCTTCTCGACGCAGGATCACGCGGCGGCGGCGATTGCGGCGGCTGGCATTCCAGTGTTCGCCTACAAGGGCGAGACGCTGGTCGAGTACTGGGATTACACGGCCAAGCTGTTCGATTGGCATGGTGGCGGCACGCCGAACATGATCCTCGATGACGGCGGCGATGCGACGATGCTCGTCCATCACGGCCTGCGCGCCGAGAACGGCGACACGGCATTTCTCGACAAGCCGGAATCGGAAGAAGAGGAAATCTTCTTTGCGCTCATTAAGCGCTTGCTGAAGGAGAAGCCGAAGGGCTGGTTTGCCGAAGTGGCCAAGAACATTCGCGGCGTTTCGGAAGAGACGACGACGGGCGTGCATCGCCTCTACAAGCTCGCGGAAGCGGGCAAGCTTTTGTTCCCGGCGATCAACGTGAACGACTCGGTGACGAAGTCGAAGTTCGATAATCTTTATGGCTGCCGTGAATCGCTCGTTGACGCGCTGCGCCGCGGCACCGACGTGATGATGGCCGGAAAGGTCGCTTTTGTTGCCGGTTTCGGCGACGTCGGCAAGGGCTCGGCGGCGTCGCTGCGCCAGGCCGGCGCGCGTGTGATCGTGTCGGAAGTCGATCCGATCTGCGCACTGCAAGCGGCGATGGAAGGCTATGAAGTGGCGACGATCGAGGATGCGCTGCCGCGCGCGGACATCTTCGTGACGGCGACGGGCAACCGCGACATCATCACGATCGAGCACATGCGGCAGATGAAAGATCGCGCCATCGTGTGCAACATCGGCCACTTCGACAACGAGATCCAGGTCGCGGGCCTGAAGAACTTCAAGTGGACCAACGTCAAGCCGCAGGTGGACGAGATCGAGTTCCCGAAGGGCAACCGCATCATTCTTCTGTCGGAAGGCCGGCTGGTGAACCTCGGCAACGCGATGGGGCATCCCTCGTTCGTGATGTCGTCGTCGTTCTCCAACCAGACGCTGGCGCAGATCGAACTCTGGCAGCATCGCGACGACGGCAAGTACGAGAAGCAGGTTTATACGCTGCCGAAGGTGCTGGACGAGAAGGTTGCCGCGCTGCATCTGGCCAAGCTCGGCGTGAAGCTGACCAAGATGTCGAAGGAACAGGCCGACTACATCGGCGTGCCGGAGCAGGGGCCGTTCAAGCCCGAGCACTACCGGTACTAGGATTTACGGACGGCGCACCCGGGCATTGATCCGGGTGCGGCCAGACGTTTCAAGCGGCGCTGCCCCAGCGGGTGGCGCCGTTTTTTGTTGCGAGAGCGGCTACGTGTGGGGCGGCTGCACTGGTCAGGGGGGGCTTGGGTCCGCATAATCGGCGAAGCGATTCGCAGGGGCCCCGTACCGATTCGGCTGCAGGTCGTTTTCCCAGACTTTTCGAAGAGTTGCAGCCACTCCGGCGCAGCTTAGCCGTTTCAGACTCCGACCGTGGCCCCGCCCAGATCCCATGCCCAAACCCCATGCGTAGCACCTACCGCGCCAAAATTGGTGGATCGCGCCTGGAGCTTGCCATGCTCCTCGTGGCGGCGATTTCGTGCGTTCTGGTGCTGACGCTAAACGTGAGCAGCGAGCGGACCCAGCAAGGGGCGGAGACGGCGGGTCTCAATGCCCTGCTCATCATGGTGCTGGCGGCGGTGGCGATCTTTGCCGCGGTGGCCACCATTCTCTCGGCTTACGCGGGATCGCGGCGGTCGCGCAATCAGCGCAATAATGAGTTGCAGGATCTGAGGCGGCGGCTGGCGTCGTCGGAGGCGCTGATCCGGGCGGAGCCGCAGATCCTCGTACATTGGGAACAGGGGCGCGGCCTGGAGATCGTGGCGCAGTCGCTGAGCGGCATCGCGGGGTTGCCGTCGAGCCATCAGGAGTTGCTGCGGTTCGGGATGTGGCTGGAGCAGAAGTCGGCGGCGGATTTGAAACTGGCGCTCGATGCGCTGTTTGCCGAGGGCCGGGCGTTCAACATGATCCTGCGGACGATGGCGGGCGGGCATCTGGAGGCGGATGGGCGGGCAGCGGGTAGCCGGGCCATTCTGCGGTTGCGCGATGTGGCGGGCTATAAGCGCGACCTGGGACTTATTCTCGATCATCAAAAGAAGATTGCGCGCGATGTGCGGTCCAGCCGGGCGCTGCTGAACGCCTTGCCAAGCCCGGCGTGGCTGCGCGACGGCAACGGGCGGCTGACGTGGGTGAACAAGGCCTACGTGACAGCCGTGGAGGCGGCGAGCGAGGCGGAAGTGATCGCGGCGCAGATCGAACTGTTGGAATCGCGCCAGCGGCGGGTCATCGAGCGCAAGAACAAGGCCGGTCAGGTTTACGAGGAGCGGCTGGGGCTGATCGCGGGCGGGGATCAGAAGGCGCACAAGGTGGTGGTGATCCCGCTGGCCGATGCGAGTGCCGGCGTCGCCATCGACGTTGCGGCGCTGGAGCAGGCGCAGACGGCACTCGACCGGCAGATCGCGGCGTACGACCGCACACTCGACCGCGTGACGACCGCGGTGGCGATCTTCTCGGCCGACAGGCGCTTGACGTTCCACAACGAGGCGTACCGGACGCTGTGGCAACTCGATGAAGCATGGCTCAAGACCGGCCCGCAGGATGGGTCCATCCTCGACCGCTTACGCGAAGACGGACGGGTTCCCGATGTCGCGAACTACCGCGAGTGGAAGACGCGGCTGCTCTCCTGCTACGCCGACGTGAAAGAACTGGAAGACCTCTGGCACCTGAAAGACGGCCGCGTTGTGCACGTGGCGGCCGAACGCCGCCCGGACGGCGGCGTGACGTATTTCTATGACGACAAGACCGAAGCGCTGTCGCTAGAGCGGCGCTATGTGGCGCTGTCACGCGTGCAGGGCGAGACGCTGAACAATCTCAAGGAAGGCGTGGCGGTGTTCGGCACCGATGGCCGCCTGAAGCTGTTCAACAACGCGTTTGCGAAGATCTGGCGCATGTCGCAACGGGTGCTGGCCAGCACGCCGCACATCGACGAATTCGTCGGGAATGCGAAGGTCCTTTTCGACGATGGACACACATGGCAAAAAATCGTCAAGGCGGTGACGTCGTTCCAGGTGGCGCGCTCGCAGCTTGAAGGACAAATGGTGCGGCCCGACGGCAGCGTGATCGATTATGCCGCCACGCCGTTGCCCGACGGCGGCATGCTGCTAACATTCGCCGACGTGACGGATGCCAAGGCGTTCGAGCGTACCCTGAGAGAGCGCAACGAGGCGCTCGTCGCCGCAGACAATCTGAAGAACCGCTTCATCGGTCACGTTTCGTACGAACTGCGCACGCCGCTGACCAACATCATCGGTTTCAGCGAACTTCTGGCAAGCCCGCACATGGGCGATCTCTCCCAGAAGCAGCGCGAGTATCTCGACCATATCTCGCAGTCGTCGACGTCGCTCTTGTCGATCATCGACGGCATTCTGGATTTGGCGACCATCGACGCTGGCACGATGGAGCTGAAGCTATCCATGGTGTCGCCGCGGGATGTGATCGATGCGACGATCCTGGCGCTCCGGGAGCGGGCCGTCAGCGCCGATCTGACGATCGATGTGGCGGTGGAGGATGGCGCCGCACCGTTCGAGGCGGACGAAGCGCGCGTGCGGCAGATCCTTTACAATCTCGTTGCAAATGCGATTGGCTTCTCCCGTTCGGGCGGTTTGGTGAAAATCGAGTGCTGGCGCGATGAGGGCGATATCGTGTTTGCCGTGGAGGATAACGGCATCGGCATTCCGCCCGAGCAGCAGGCCCGCGTGTTCGAGCGGTTCGAGAGCCGGTCACAGGGGTCCGAGCACCGGGGCGCGGGGCTCGGACTTTCCATCGTGAAGAGCCTTGTGGCGCTGCATCGCGGCCGGGTGAACCTCGACAGCAAGCCTGGAATTGGAACGCGCGTCACGGTACGGTTGCCCGTGCGGCCCGCCGGGTCGCAGCTTCTGGAGCAGCACGAGCACGAGCGCGCGCCCGCATATGCCAATAACTTGGACGCTTCCTAAGGCCGCAGAGCCCGCCGTTCTCCGCGTTGCCCACCTGATTGCCCTGAAAATTCGTTCTGGCGATACGCTGGCGCTGTCCGGCGATCTCGGCGCGGGGAAGACGACGCTGGCGCGGGCTTTGATCCGCGCGGTATTGGCAGACCCCGAGGCCGAGGTCCCGAGCCCTACGTTCGCCCTGGTGCAAAGCTATGACGCACCGCGATTGTCCTTGGCGCACGTCGATCTCTACCGGTTGGCGGATGAGAACGAGGCGTTGGAGCTGGGCATCGCGGACCTAGCCGAGCGCGGCGCGGTCATCATCGAATGGCCGGAGCGTGCGCCGTCGCTGTTGGGGCCGGATCGACTCGATATCGCGCTGGCCGAGAGCAACGATGCGGACAACCGCGATGTGACGATCACGGCGCATGGAACATGGGTGGCGCGGCTGGAGCGGTTGCAGGAGATCGCGACGTTTCTGGCTCGGTGCGGGATCGCGGCGGGTGCGCCGGTTTCCTATCTGCAGGGTGATGCATCTGCCCGTGCTTATGCGCGGACGCTGCGCGACGGCGTGCCCGTTATTCTGATGGACTGGCCGCCGCAGCCGGATGGGCCACCGATCAAAGGTGGTTTGCCGTATAGCCGGATCGCGCATCTGGCGGAGGGAACGGCCGCGTTCGAGAGTGTCGGCGGATTGCTGGCATCGGCTGGACTCGTCGTGCCGGAGACGTTTGCTGCCGATCATGCGCGCGGATTGATGCTGATTGGCGATCTGGGCGATCGCGTCTTTGGCGTGGAAGTCGGTAAGGGCACCGATCAGGAGACGATGTGGGCGGCGGGCACGGAGACGCTCGTTGCCATGCGCGTGCTCGATGAAGGCCGCGTGCGGGCTTGGAACGGAAGCGCCGGGCGCGCGGCGCCGGTCGGCGACTACGATCGCGGGGCCTATGAGATCGAGACGACGCTGGTGCCGGATTGGTATTGGCCGCTGGTGAAGGGTGGGCCTATTCCCGGGGACGTACGGGCGGCGTTCGACGCAGCGTGGGCGCCGGTGATCGACCGGCTATGCGCCGATCCGAGCAGGGGCATTTGCCTGCGCGATTATCATTCGCCGAATTTGCTGCATATGCCGGAGCGGGGCGGGGCGGCGCACAATCAAGTGGGGATCATCGATTATCAGGATGCGCTGATCGGGCATCCGGCGTTCGATCTCGTCTCGCTGTTGCAGGATGCGCGGCTCGACGTACCGGCGGACATCGAAGACCGCTTGTATGCGCGCTATGTGGCGGCCGTTGAGGCACGGGAACCGGGCTTTGACGCTGAGGCGTTCCGCTTTGCTTATGCGGCGCTCGGCGCGCAGCGCAACACCAAGATCCTCGGCATTTTCGCGCGGCTGTGGACACGGGATGGCAAGCCCCATTATCTGCGTCACATTCCGCGCATATGGAGCTATCTGGAACGGGGCCTCGCGCACCCCGACCTCAAGCCGGTGGCGCAGTGGTATGACACCCACTTTCCGGCAGCAGGGCGACGCGAGGCGCCGCAGGCCTGAGACGCCAAACCGTTTGAACGGAGATGGATGTGATCGATACCGCGATGATCCTCGGCGCCGGTCTCGGCACCCGTATGCGGCCATTGACCGATCTCGTGCCGAAGCCGCTGGTGCGGCTCAACGGCAAAGCGCTGATTGATCATGCGCTCGACCGGCTCGAGGCGGCTGGCATCACACGCGTCGTCGTCAACGTGCATTATCTCGCCGACAAGCTGGAAGCGCATTTGAAGGGGCGGACGAGTCCGGAGATTTTGATTTCGGACGAGCGCGGGAAATTGCTCGATACGGGTGGCGGTGTGGTACATGCGCTGCCGCTCTTGGGCGACAAGCCCTTCATCATTCACAACGCGGACACGGCGTGGATTGAGGGGATTGGCGGATCGCTGTCGCGGATGATCGCGGCGTGGGACAGCGAACGGATGGACAGCCTGATGCTGCTGGCGCTGTCGTCTTCAAGCGTAGGGTACGACGGGCATGGCGATTTCAATATGGATTCGGCTGGCGTGCTGACACGGCGGACGGAGCGGCGGGAAACGCCATTCGTATTTGCCGGCGTTTCCATTGCGCATCCGCGGATGTTTGCCGATGCGCCGAAGGGAGCGTTTTCGCTGAACAGGGTTTGGGACCGGGCGATTGCCGACAAGCGGCTCTATGGCACGCGGCTTGATGGGATTTGGATGCATGTCGGCACGCCGGAGGCGTTGGCGGAAGCCGAAGCGCGCTTGAAGCTGGAACAGGTGCGCTAGCGGCATGGGTGAGGCTACGCGGATTTATACGGTGCCGGCGGGGCAGCCGTTTTTGAAGGCCTTGGCGCGGGCTTTGCTCAACGGCGATTTGCCGTCGCCCGGTGGGGCGAAACCGAGCGCCGTCGATCTCACTGGCATCACGCTCTACCTGCCGACCCGGCGCGCGACGCGGGCGCTGCAAGAGGCGTTTCTCGCCGAGGGCGGCGGGCGGGCGATGCTGCTACCGTCAATCCTTCCAATCTCCGAGGGTGATGAGGATCTGTCGCTCGTCATGGAGGCGGCACGCGGCGAACGCGGCGCGGCGATTGGGCCGGCGATCAGCGAGATGCACCGGCGGCTGGCGTTGACGCAATTGGTCATGCGCTGGTCCGAGGCGATGCGCGGGCGCGACGATGGCGACATCGAAACCGTGGCGGCCGGTGCGGCGACACCGGCGCAGGCGGCGACGCTGGCGTCTGAACTGGCGCGGCTCATGGATATGGTGGAGACCGAGGGCGTGTCGCTCGCGGGGCTCAAGGACATCGTGCCGGAGCTTTATTCGGAGCACTGGCAGAAGACGCTGCAGTTTCTGGAGATCGTGACGGCGCACTGGCCGCAGTATCTCGATGCGTATGGTTTCCTCTCACCTGCTGAGCGGCGCAATGCGGTGATCCGGGCGGATGCGGAGCGGTTGGCGCAATCGCCGCCGGCGGGGCCGGTGATCGTGGCGGGCGTGACGGGCTCAGTGCCGGCGACGGTCGAATTGATGCGCGCGGTGGCGGCCTTGCCAAACGGGGCGATCGTGCTGCCGGCGCTTGATACCACGCTCGATGAGGAGAGCTGGGACACGATCCTTCCCGATGCGGATTTGAACGCGCACGCCGAGCATCCGCAGTTTGGATTGGCGAAGCTGCTGACGGAATTGGGCGTGGCGCGTACCGATGTGCGCGTGTTGCCCGGCGCGGAAGTGGACGGGTGGCAGCGGGCGCGGGAGGAATTGATTTCGGAAGCGTTGCGGCCGTCGCGGACCACGGGGCGGTGGCATTCGTATGTGGCCAAGCTGCGCGATGCGGATACACGCGCGGCGGCGCTCCATGGGTTGAGCCTGATCGAAGCGCCGATGCCGCAGGACGAGGCGGAGGCGATTGCTCTCATTCTGCGCCATGCGGCGGAGACGCCGGGACGAACGGCGGCGCTGGTGTCGCCGGACCGGTTGTTGGCGCGGCGGGTGGCTATCCGGCTGGAGAGCTGGGGCATTCGTGTTGACGATTCAGCTGGGCGGCCGTTCGCGAAGACGGTGCCGGGGGCGTTTCTCGAACTCGTTGTGGCCGCGCATGCGGAGGGCTATGCGCCGGCGACGCTGATGGCGCTGCTCAAACATCCGCTGACGCGGCTGGGGCGCGATCCGTTTTCCATCCGGCGGGCGGCGCGGGCGCTGGAGATCGGGGCGTTCCGGACGCCGTTCTTCGGTCAGGGGCTCGATGGCGTCGAGGCGGCGCTGGAGCAGGCGCATCACGCGACGGATAGCGGCGAGCGACGGCATCGCGCGGTGCGCCGGCTGTGGGCTGAAGACTGGGATGGGGCGCGCGATCTTGTTGCTGCTCTGAAGGCGGCGTTCGCGCCGATGACGGAGATAGCGGCGACCGGCGCGGCGGTGCCTATTGCGGAACTGGCGCGGGCGCATGTTTCGGTTGCAGAAAACCTGGCGCGATTGCCGGAGGGCGATGACGCGTCGTCACCGTTGTGGCATGGCGAGGCGGGCGATGCGGCGCAGCGATTTTTTGCGGAGGTGCTGGCGGAGGGATTACCAGCGGTGGCCGTGCCGCCGGCGGATTATCCGGATCTTTATCGCAGCCTGATTTCGGGGATCAACGTGCGGCCGCGCGTGCCGGTGCATCCGCGGCTGTTCATTTGGGGTCCGTTCGAGGCGCGGTTGCAGCAGACGGATGTCGTGATCCTCGGCTCCCTCAATGACGGGACGTGGCCGGAGTCGGCCGATCCGGGCCCGTGGCTCAACCGGCCGATGCGGAGCGACTTGAAGCTGCCGTCGCCGGAAGAAAAGATTGGACAGGCGGCGCACGATTTCGTGTCGCTGATGGGTGCGCGTGAGGTGATCCTGACGCGGGCGCAGAAGGTGGACGGCGTGCCGGCGGTGCCGTCGCGGTGGCTGTTGCGGTTGCAGGCTTTATTGGATGGAGCGGGGGCGCGGTCAGAGTTGCGGCCCGATCAGCCGTGGCTGGGATGGGCGCGGCAGCGGGATGCGATTGTGCGGCGGGCGAGTGTGCCGTGTCCGCAGCCGAAGCCGCCGGTTGAGATGCGGCCGCGGAAATTGTCGGTGTCGCGGATCGAGACGTTCATCGGTAATCCGTATGCGATTTTCGCGCGTGAGATTTTGGGGCTGGAGGCGCTTGATCCGTTGGGGACGGAGCCCGGCGCGGCGTTGCGCGGGAGCATTATTCACGAGGCGCTGTCGCAGTTTGCGAATGCGTATCCGGCGGCGTTGCCGAATGACGTGAAGCGGACGCTGGTCGGCATGGCGCAGGGCATTCTCGACGACTACCGGACGCATCCGCGGATCGCGGCGTTCTGGGTGCCGCGGTTCATCCGCTTTGCGGAGTGGTTTGCGGAGACGGAGGCGGAGCGCCGCCGGGGTGTGGAGCGCGTCGTGTCGGAGACGAGCGGGGCGCTTGTGTTCGACGCGCCGGGTGGGGCGTTCACGCTGACGGCGCGGGCGGACCGGATCGACGTGACGGAGCGAGGGCTGGTCATCACTGATTACAAGACAGGGACGCCACCCAACTCGAAGGCGGTCAACAGCGGGCGGTCGCCGCAGTTGCCGTTGGAGGCGGCGATTGCGCTTGCGGCGGGGTTTGCGCACGTGCCGGAGGGGCATGTTGCGGCGCTGCGTTACATCCGGGCGTCGGGCGGGCAGCCGCCGGGGGAGGAGAGTGACATTTCGTGTGCGGATATCGCGGCGCTGGCGGCTGAAACGCTCGATGGATTGAAGCGGCATATTGCGCGGTTCGATGATGCGGCGACGCCGTACAAGCCGGTGCGGCGGCAGGGGTTCTCGTATGATTTCGACGACTTTGCCCATCTGGCGCGGGTGGCGGAATGGTCGGCGGCCGAGGGCGAAACGGGCGATGAGGACGCGGCATGAGCGATAGACAAGCTGCGATTGCGCGGGAACTGGAGCGGACGACGCGCGTGCAGGGGCAGGCGTCTGATCCGGCGGCGTCGGTGTGGGTAAGCGCGAACGCAGGCACGGGCAAGACGCACGTATTGAAGATGCGCGTGTTGCGGCTGCTGCTGGAAGGCGTGGCGCCGCAAAAGATCCTGTGTCTGACGTACACGAAGGCTGCGGCGTCGGAGATGTCGAAGCGCGTGTTTGAGGATTTGGCCAAGTGGGTGACGTTGGCGGATAAGGCGCTGGCCGACGAACTGGCCAAGCTGCTGGGCCGTGCGCCAGCGACGGACGAGATGGCGCGGGCGCGGACGCTCTTTACAGCGTCGATCGAGACGCCGGGTGGGTTCAAGGTGCAAACCATTCACGCGTTTTCGGAGCGGCTACTGCAGCGATTTCCGCTGGAGGCGGGTGTGACCCCGGGGTTTGCGATCCTAGATGAAGTCGAAGCGCGCGATCTCAAGCGGCAGGCGATCGACGCCGTGCTGACGGATGCGTGCCGCACGCCGAAATCGCTGCTGGCGGCGGCACTCGATTGCGCGGTGGCGCATGCGGTGGACGACCGGTTCGATCAGATCCTCGGGGATGCGCTCAACCATCGCGGTGCGATCGAGGATGCGGCGCGGCTTGAGGGCGAGCGCTCCGGATTTGCAGAGGCCGAGCTGCGGCTGCGGCGGCACCTTGGCGTGCGCGAGACGGTGTCGAGTGGCGCGCTGATCGATCAGCTCGCCGGTCTACTGCCGGCGGCGGATTGTATGAACCTCGCGGAACTTTTCGGACGGGGCTCCACGAACGATCAGAAGCGGGCGACGTGTTTGCGGGAGATCCCGGCGGCTCAGGCAGCGCGGTCGCGGGCGTCGCTGATGTGTGACCTGTTCTTTGATTCTAAAGGTGAGCCGCGGGGGTCATTTGCGACGAAGAAGACGGCGCAGGCGTATCCCGAGACGGAGGCGGTGCTGTCGCGCGCGCAGGGGGCGTTCGTGCCGTTGTGGCGGGAGTTCGTGGGGTGCGAGGCCGTCGAGGCGACGATGGCGCTCTACCGGCTTTCGGATGCGGTTCTGCAAAAGTACAGCGAGGCCAAGAACCGGCGGGCCGCGCTTGATTTCGACGATCTCATTCAGCGGACGAAAAACTTGCTCGCCTCGCATGGGTCGGCGGAGTGGGTGCTCTATAAGCTCGACAACGGGCTTGACCATCTGCTTGTCGACGAGAGCCAGGATACCAGCCCGGCGCAGTGGCAGGTGGTGGGGCGGCTGGCGGAGGAATTCTTCGCGGGCAGCGGCACGCACGAGACGCCGCGCACGATTTTCGCGGTGGGAGACGAAAAGCAGTCGATCTATTCGTTCCAGGGCGCGGCGCCGGAGATGTTTGCGGCCATGGGCGGGAAATTCGCGGGGCTGGCGCAGAGCGTGCAGGCGCCATTCCATCGCGTCGATCTCAACGTGTCGTTCCGCACGACCGCGCCGGTTTTGACGGCGGTGGATACGGTGTTTGCGGATGCGGCGCAAACGCCTGGCGTTCCGGCGGGCGATGGCGGCATCCGGCATATTGCGAAGCGCTTGGGGCAGGCGGGATCGGTGGAGATCTGGCGGCCCGAGAAATGGCAGGACGGCGATCCCGGCGATGTGTGGGCGCCCTTGGACGAGACGTCGACGACGGCGCCGTCGCTGAGGCTCGCCGACCGGATTGCGAAGACCATTCGCGGGTGGATCGATGCGAAAGCTGAGTTGCCGAGCGCGGGCCGGCCCATTCGCGCGGGCGACATTCTGATCCTTGTGCGCAAGCGGCGGCCGTTTGCGGGGCCGATGGTGGCGGCGCTGAAGGCGGCGGGCGTGCCCGTGGCCGGTGCGGACCGTCTGGCGCTGACGCAGCACATCGCCGTGCAGGATCTGATGTCACTCGGCGGGTTTTTGACGCTGCCGGAGGACGATCTGGCGCTGGCGGAAGTGTTGAAGTCGCCAATCTTCGATTTTGACGACGATGATCTGTTGCGGCTGGCACATGGGCGCAAGGGGACGTTGTGGAAGGCGCTGCTCGATCAGGCGGCCGGGGATCAGCGGTTCGCGGTGGCGGTCGAAACGCTGAAGCGGTGGCGGAAGGCGGCCGATTTCACGCCGCCGTATGAGTTCTGGGCGAGCCTGCTCGATCGCGACGGCGTGCGGGCGAAGCTGATTTCGCGGTTGGGACCCGATGCGGCCGATCCGGTGGATGAGTTTTTGAATGTGGCGCTGACGTATGACGACGGCGCGCCTGCTTCGCTGACGGGATTTCTGCATGCGCTGACGCAAGACGATCGCGAGATCAAGCGCGATACGGAACATGCGCGCGATGAGGTGCGTGTGATGACCGTGCATGGGGCGAAGGGCTTGGAAGCGCCGATCGTGTTTTTGCCGGATACCTGCGCGACTGGGACTGCCAACAGCGGTGGGAAGATCGTGGCGCTGGAGGAATTGCGATCCAATGCGGACGCGGCGGCGCCGTTCGTATGGCCGGTGAGCGGATCGAGGAGCCTGCAATCGGTGCAGAATGCGCGCGATGTGCAGAAGCAGCGCGATGTGGAAGAGAGCAACCGGCTTTTGTATGTGGCGATGACGCGGCCGCGCGACCGACTGATCGTGGCCGGGTTCGAGGGCAAACGCGGGCGGGGTAAAGGCTGCTGGTTCGATCTGGTGTGCGCCGGACTCGGCGTCGATCCCGATGCGCCGGGAGATGATCCGGTGCTGTGGCGACTGGACGAGGCGCAGGCGGACGGCGTGGCGCCAGATGCGAAGCCGAAAGACGCGGCGGAGGATGTGTCGCCTGTGGCACGGCCTGCTTGGGCTGATACGGCGGCGCCGCGCGAAAAGGCGCTGAGCATTCCGCTCGCGCCGTCGCGGCTGGCGCCTTACGAGACAGACGATGCGGGGGAGCCCAGCAAGGACGAGCCCGCGCGCGATCCACTGGCCGAACCTGCGGCGTCGCCGCCGGCTGTAGCCAAGGGAGATGGGGCGGGGTTGGCGGGCGACCGCTTCCTGCGCGGAACGCTGACGCATGCTCTCTTGGAGCATCTGCCGGGGATCGCTGCGACGGCTTGGACGAAAGCAGCGGCGGCGTATCTGGAGGCGCGGGCGGGGCATCTGCCCGAGCGGACGCGGAAGAGCATCGCCAAGGAGGCGCTGGCGATCCTTGCCGATCCGGATTTCGGCGCGTTGTTCGCAGCCGCGAGCCGGGCCGAGGTGCCACTTGTGGCGGAAATCCCCAATCCATCGGGGCGCGGGCCAGCGTTGAAATTGACGGGCCAGATCGACCGGTTGGCGGTGACGGACGAGGCGGTGCTGATCATCGACTACAAGACGAACCGCGCGGCACCATCTTCGGTCGAGGACGTGGCACCGGTGTACCTATATCAGCTGGCCGCCTACAGGCTGGCGCTGGCGGAGATCTATCCGGACAAGCCGGTGCGGGCGGCACTGCTGTGGACCGAAGTGCCGCAGATGATGGAAATTCCACCTGCAATTCTGGATAGATACGCGGCCGGTCTATGGTCGCTCGATGCGGCCAGCCTTGACGCGGCGGGCGGGCGTTCTTAAGTCTTGCGTCCGATCAAGGCCGGTGGCTTCCCTGCGCGCCGGCGCCAACAGAGAGATCCCCATGGGCAGCGATACACCCGTCGTTTCCGACAGCACGTTCGATGAGATCGTGTTGAAGTCGACCGAACCGGTCGTCGTGGACTTCTATGCGGAGTGGTGCGGGCCGTGCAAAGCCATGGCGCCGACGCTCGATGCCGTGGCCGCCGACATGAAGGGCAAGGTCAAGATCGTGAAGGTCGACGTTGACCAGAGCCCGGGCATCACGACGAAGTATGCCATCCAGGCGATGCCGACACTGATGGTGTTCAAGGGCGGCGAAGTGAAGGCGCGGCAGGCCGGCGCCATGGTGCAAAAGAAGCGCCTGGAAGACTTTATCAATAGCGCGCTGGCTTAAGCGCGACATCAACAGCGCGCTCGCTTAACTGGCGTTGCACGGCTGAAAGTTGGTAACCGCGCGGTGAGAGCCGCGCGGTTTTCTGTTTGAGCGGGTTCAGTTGCCTTGGACTTCGACGCCTTCCTGCCGGGCCAAGACGTGGCCGGCGAGATAGAGCGAACCGCAGATGAGGACGCGCTTGGGTGCTGAGTCGAGGAGTTCGATGCGCTTCAAAGCGCTCTCGACGTCGTTGGCGCTGTCGGCAGAGAGGTCTGATTGATTGGCCACTTCGGCGAGGGCTTCGGGCGTGAAGGGGGCTTCGTGCGCGCCGGGAATCGGCACGGTGACGATGTGGCGAACGAGGCCACGAAATGGGGATAGAAAACCCGTCGCATCCTTCAGGCCCATCATTCCGCAAATGAGATAGAGGGGCTTGGGGGCGCGCTCTTCGAGGTCGGCCAGCGTCTGCGCCAGCGCGACGCCGGCGGAGGGATTGTGGCCGCCGTCGAGCCAGAGTTCGGAGTTGCGGCCTAACAGATCGGGCAGCGGGCCGCTGTCCAGGCGCTGCATGCGGGCCGGCCATTTGGCGGAGAGCAGACCGCGCTCGATGGCGGCCTCGTTCTGGCGCAGGGCCTCGATCTGGAGCGCGGCGGTGACAGCGGTGCCGGCGTTGACGATCTGATGGCGGCCGACAAGCGCAGGGAGCGGCAGATCGAGGACGCGCGTGTCCGTTTGTACGACGAGGCGGCCGTTTTGTTCGAAGGCGTCGAAGTCCTGGCCCCAGACAATGGCTTTGGCGCCCGTACGGTGGGCTGTGTCGACGATGACGGCGAGGGCTTCATCTTCCTGCTGCGCGACGATGCAGGGGACGCCGCGCTTCAAGATGCCAGCCTTTTCGGCGGCGATGAGGCCGATGGTGTGCCCAAGCTTTTCGGCGTGGTCCATGGAAACGGGGGTGATGATGGTCAACGCGGGCTGCTGAACGACATTGGTGGCGTCGAGGCGGCCGCCGAGGCCGACTTCGAGGAGGATCACATCGGCGGGCGTTTCGGCGAAGGCAAGGAAAGCGGCTGCCGTGGTGATCTCGAATTGGGTGATGTCGTCGCCGTCGTTGACCGCCTGGGTGCGCGTCAGAACGTCGACGAGTTGGTCTTCGCCGATGGGCTGGGACACGCCGTCGGGGCCGGCCAGTTCGATGCGTTCGTGGAAGCGAACGAGATGGGGCGACGTATAGACGTGGACGCGCAGGCCGGCGGCGGAGAGCATAGCTTTGAGGAACGCCGTGGTGGAGCCTTTGCCGTTGGTGCCGGCAATGTGGACGACGGGGGGCAGCTTTTCGTGCGGATTGCCGAGTTTGGCGAGTAGCCGCTCAATGCGGCCGAGGGACAGATCGATAAGCTTCGGGTGAAGAAGCTTGAGGTCGGCCAGGAGCTTGTCGCTCTTTCGCATGGCTGGTTTTCTGCTCGATCGGCTCGGCGGCGTGACGGGGGATGCCCGATCTCTATTGGGGCATTCTCACTTGGCCTGTCTACGCCGTTATGACCGGATGCAGACCGGCCGGCCGGATCAACAGTCCGTGGGATCCCTGCGGCGGATCGTCAGGCTGATTGTGGTTTTCAGCTCGACGAGGGCGTGTCGCCGGATGCGGGTTTTGTTGTCCTGGCGCCGGTTTCGCGCGCGGTGATGGCCTTGGTGTCCGCGATGGACGGCGGCGTGGTCGTCGTTTCCATCGGTTGCGGATCGATACCTGAAATGGCGCTCTCGCGGGCTGCGTTTTCCAACGGGCGGCCGTTGGCAACCGTGCGCCCGATGAAGCGCTTTGGCTTGGTGTTGCCATTCATCAGCACGCGGCAGACGCGGGAGAGCGTTTCGCGCAGCTTATGGCGATGGACGACCATGTCGATCATGCCATGATCGAGCAGGTATTCGGAGCGCTGGAAGCCGTCCGGCAATTGCTCGCGGATGGTTTGCTGGATGACGCGGGGACCGGCGAAACAGATGAGCGCACCGGGTTCGGCGATGTGGATGTCGCCCAGCATCGCATAAGACGCGGTGACGCCGCCGGTGGTGGGATCGGTGAGGACGACGATATAGGGGAGGCCAGCTTCGCGCAGGCGCTGCACCGCGATTGTGGTGCGCGGCATCTGCATGAGCGAAAGGATTCCCTCCTGCATGCGCGCGCCGCCGGAGGCTGCGAACAGAATGAAGGGCGTGCCCTTTTCGAGCGCGCGGGTGAGGCCGGTGATGACGGCTTCGCCAGCAGCCATGCCGAGCGATCCGCCCATGAAGTCGAAGTCCTGCGCCGCGGCGGTGACCGGCTGGCCGTCGAGCTTGCCTTCGCCGATGAGGACGGCGTCTTCCTGGCCGGTCTTGGCCTTCGCATCCTTAAGGCGGTCGGTGTATTTGCGGCCGTCGCGGAATTTGAGCGGGTCTTGCGGAACGGCGGGGACGGGAACGTTGTCGAACACGCCGCCGTCGAAGAGGGCGGTCAGGCGGGCGCGGGCACCCATGCGCATGTGATAGCCGGAGCCGGGGACGACGAACTGGTTCGACTCGAGGTCTTTGTAAAAGACCATCTGGCCGCTCTCGGGGCATTTGACCCAGAGGTTGTCGGGCACTTCGCGCTTCGTGGTCAGGAAGCTGCGGATCTTGGGCCGGACGACATTGTTGATCCAGTTCACGGTCTTCTCGCTCCTTCAGGAGTGCGGCGACGTTGATCGCTCGCGAATACATAGCATGCCGGATGCGGTTGTTTCAGGGCCGGGGCGTCGCAATCTGTGGGAGATTTCGGCGGTTGGTTAGGGCCCGGCCCCGGTCCGGCCGCGCAATTTTAAGATTTCAGGGCGCCGCTCAGGCTTTGGACGAGTTGTAGCACCCCAGATGCTGTCATGGCCGTGGGCTTTCCGTCCTTGTCCAGGCTTTCCGCGATTTTGGTGACGAGCGCCGAACCGACGACCACGGCGTCGCCGTGGCTGGCGAGTTCCTTGGCCTGTTCGGGAGTTTTGACGCCGAAGCCGATGGCGACGGGGAGGTCGGTCGATTTTTTGATGCGCGCGACCTGGCGGCCGACGTCGGTCGCCTTTGCGGACCCGGCCCCCGTGATGCCGGTGATCGAGACGTAATAGACGAAGCCGGAGGTGTTTTTGAGGACGGCGGGGAGGCGCTTGTCGTCGGTCGTGGGGGTCGCGAGGCGGATGAAGTTGAGGCCGCGGGCAATGGCGGGGACGCAGAGTTCGTCATCGGCTTCGGGGGGAACGTCGACAACGATGAGGCCATCGACACCGGCTGCGACGGCGTCGTCGAGGAAGCGTTCGTTGCCGTAGACGTAGATGGGATTGTAGTAGCCCATGAGGACGATGGGGGTGTCCGCATCGCTCTTGCGGACATCGCGGACGAGTTGGAGCGTCTTGATCATGTTCTGGCCAGCCTTCAGCGCGCGCAGGCCGGAAGCCTGGATCGGCGGTCCGTCGGCCATGGGATCGGAGAACGGCATGCCGATCTCGATGACGTCGGCGCCGGCGCCGGGAAGGCCGGAGATGATTTTCAGCGAGGTATCGTAGTCCGGGTCACCGGCGGTGACGAACGTGACCAGGGCCTTGCGGCCTTCCTGGCGGAGCTTGGCGAACCGCTTGTCGATGCGTGTGTCGGTCTTCATCGTGGCTCCGGATCAGATCTTCATGCCCAGCGCTTTGGCGACGGTGAAGAGGTCTTTGTCGCCGCGGCCGCAGAGGTTCATGACGAGGAGGTTGTCTTTCGGCAGCGTGGGCGCAAGCTTCATGACGTGGGCCAATGCGTGGCTCGGCTCGAGGGCGGGGATGATGCCTTCCATGCGCGTGCAGAACTGGAGCGCTTCGAGGGCTTCCTTGTCGGTGATCGAAACGTAGGTGACGCGGCCGGTGTCCTTCAGCCAGGCGTGCTCGGGGCCGACGCCGGGATAATCGAGGCCGGCGGAGATGGAGTGGCCTTCGAGGATCTGGCCGTCGCTGTCTTGCAGGAGATAGGTGCGGTTGCCGTGGAGGACGCCGGGCGAGCCGCCGTTCATGGATGCGGCGTGGCCATTTTCGACGTCGAGGCCGTGACCGCCGGCTTCAACGCCGTAGATCGCGGTGTTCTTGTCGTCGAGGAAGGGATGGAAGAGGCCGATGGCGTTGGAGCCGCCGCCGATGCAGGCGACGAGCGTATCAGGGATGCGGCCTTCGGCGGCGATCATCTGCTCGCGCGTTTCCTTGCCGATGATCGACTGGAAATCGCGGACCATGGCTGGATAGGGATGCGGGCCGGCGGCGGTGCCGATGAGATAGTAGGTGTCGGTGACGTTGGTGACCCAATCGCGGAGCGCTTCGTTCATGGCGTCTTTGAGCGTGCCTGCACCGGCGGTGACCGGGTTCAGCTTCGCGTTCAAGAGCTTCATCCGCGCGACGTTGGGGGCCTGACGCTCGACGTCCAAGGCGCCCATGTAGATCTCGCAGGGCAGCCCATACTTGGCGCAGACGGTGGCAACCGCGACGCCGTGCTGGCCGGCGCCGGTCTCGGCGATGATGCGCGTCTTGCCCATGCGGCGGGCGAGCAGGATCTGGCCGAGGCAGTTGTTGATCTTGTGCGAGCCGGTGTGATTGAGTTCGTCGCGCTTGAAGTAGATTTTGGCGCCGCCCAGTTCGTTGGTCATGCGCTCGGCAAAATAAAGCGGGCTCGGCCGGCCGGCGTAGTGCAGGTTGAGGTGATCGATCTCAGCCTGGAACGTGGGATCGGCCTTGGCGTCGTCGTAGGCGCGCTCAAGTTCGAGGATCAGCGGCATCAGCGTTTCGGCGACAAAGCGGCCGCCGAACATGCCGAAGAAACCCTTGTCGTCGGGGCCGGTGCGGTAGCTGTTGAGCTTCACGTCTGCGGTCGTTGCCATATCGAACTCTCGCCGTTCAGGACTGAATGCGGATTTTGCGATTTCAGGCCCCTTGCTTAGCCCCCTTCGCCGCCTGAAGGAAGCGGCGGATGAGCCCAGGGTCTTTGCGTCCGGGTGTACGTTCGACGCCGGACGAAACATCGACGATGGCCGCGCCCGTGCGCGCGATCGCCTCAGCCACGTTGTCCGGCGTGAGGCCGCCAGCGAGCGCAAAGTCCGTGCGGTCCTTGATGCCGTCGAGGATGTGCCAGTCGAACGCGAGACCGTTGCCTCCGGGAAGCACTGCTGCCGGATCGGGCTTGGCGTCGAAGAGCAGGATGTCGGCCAAGCGGCCCGGCGCAAGGTAAGCGAGGCCGGCTTCCACGTCGGCGGCGCTGGCGACGGGAATGGCTTTCAAAATGGGCTTATTGAAGCGCGCGCGGATGCCGGCGACGCGCTCCAGCGACTCATGACCGTGGAGTTGGATCAGGTCGGGGTCGACATCGCGGATGATGGCGGCGAGGTCTGTGTCGGTGGGATCGACGACGAGGGCGACGGTCTTCGTGGCGCTGGTGCGGGGGACGCGGTCGCGGAGCGCGCGGGCGGCGGCGTGCGCGAGGTTGCGCGGGCTTTTGGGAAAGAAGACGAGGCCGACATAATCTGCGCCGCCGGCCAATGCCGCGTCGAGGCCCGTTGCGTCGGTGATGCCGCAGATTTTAACGGCGGTGGTCATGGATCACATTGCTTTTGTCGGACGGGTCCGTCCGGTGGGGCCTTCTACGGACAGTTGTCCGAGGGTGCAGTGGAAATGCGGGCTTATCAGGCTGCGGTGCGTTCGGCGGGGGCCGGCAACTCGCGGGTGCGATCGGCGACGCTGGCATCGCGTTCGCGGGCGAGGCGGTCGGCTTCGGTTTGCCATCGCCGCGATTCAGCGGTTTGCATGCGGGCCTGGCGGCGCCAGCGCGCCTGTCCGAACCACGTTGCGAGGCCGCCGAGGATGACGCCTAAGATCAACGCGGCAAAGAGATAGATGTAGAATGGCAATGAGACCGACACGAGCGGCGCCGTTGGATTGAACGGATCGAGCACCAGTGTAGCGGCGTGCCGATTGGCAATCGCCAGCGTGACCAACGCGGCGGCAGCGGGAAACGCGATCAGAATAGTGACGATGCGTTTCAGCACGTGGCCCCTCGCACGACGAGTATGATGCTCAGATCGCGACTTTCGTCAGCTCTTGGCGGCTTCTTCTTCGCCATTGAGGCGATCGCGCAATTCCTTGCCCGTCTTGAAGAAGGGCACGAACTTTTCTTCGACCGGCACCGGAGCGCCCGTGCGCGGATTGCGGCCCTGGCGAGCGGCGCGATGTTTCACTGTGAAGGCGCCAAAGCCGCGCAGTTCGACGCGGTCGCCGCGGGCTAGAGCATCGACGATTTCGTCGAAGATGACGTTGACGATACGCTCGACGTCGCGGTGGTAGAGATGCGGGTTCGCACTCGCGATCTTCTGGATCAGTTCCGACTTGATCACGGGCTCCCCCGAAAGGTTTGTTTTTCCTCAGTTTTCGGGAGGTTGCCAAACGGAAAGCATGCCGTCAAGGCCAAGTGTAGCGAAGGCGCGGGTTCGGGACAGGATTTCAGCCACTTCGCGGCCTTGAGCGCCGAAAAGGTTACCGGCGGCCGCCGAAAGGGCTGAGGCAAGGCCCCAGGGGCTATCGGTGGCCGGCTTCCATTCGATGATCTTCATATCTTTTTCGAGGCCGCGCTTCTCCTCCAGCCACCGCTTGGCTTCCGCTTCGCCGCCGATTTCATCGACCAGCTTATGCTTGAGCGCGTCGCGGCCGGAAAACACCCGTCCCCGCTCCAAGCCCGGGACATCGGCCAGCTTAATGCCGCGGCGGCTCTCCACGAGGCCGCCAAACCAGCGGAAGCTCTCGTCGATCATGTCCTTGGTGACCGCGATGGCGTTCTCGTCTGCAGGCGCGAAAGGAGAGGGCGCCGCTTTGAGATCGCCACTCTTAACCTCATTCATTTTCACGCCGATCTTGCCCAGCATTTCGGAAACCTCGGGCCACTGCATGAGGACGCCAACGGAGCCGGTGATGGTGTTGCCGCGCGAAACGATGTGATCGGTGCCCAGCCCGACAATATAGCCGGCTGAGGCTGCAACGGTGCCGAACTGGCCAACCACGGGCTTTTTGGCCGCGATCTGGCGCAGTTCTTCGTAAATGGCTTCGCCACCGGTTGTGGTGCCGCCGGGGCTATTCACGAAGACGATGACGCCCTTGACGTTCTCGGCGTCGCGGACCTTGCGCAGCAGTTCCAGCTGCGGGCGGTCTTCGGTGATGGTGCCGGTGATGTTGACCCGGGCGATGTGCTTTTGCGCGAGCACGCCACTGGTTTCATCGGCGGACAGAAGGTAACCGCCAACCGCCAGGACGAGTGCGGTGATGGCGAGGCCGCGCCAAAGGCTCAAGCGGCGGCGCAACTGGCGGCGATCGAGGATGATCTCGGTTTCAAGCGACATGGCGGGTGCAAACTCCGTACGTTCGCGCGGGAGGGGCTCCGCGCACACCTGAACTCTTTTATGGTTTCAATCCGCTAAGAAAGGGTCAGCGCGGCGAATTACAACCAAGATGCCGGGCACTGACTAAAGAAAAAGCGCGGCACCAGCATGGCGCCGCGCTCTTATTGTTTCGATCCGGTACGGGCGTTAGGCCCCCGTTCGGGACGATCGACGAGCGATTACTCGCTCTCTTCTTCGTCGGTGTCGGCATTCCGCTTCTTGATGGCGGCCTTGAAGATGTCGCCCAACGAAGCACCCGAGTCGGACGAACCGTACTGCGCGACAGCCTGCTTCTCTTCGGCGATTTCGAGCGCCTTGATCGAGACCGTGATGCGGCGGGCTGCCTTGTCGACGGTGAGTACGGCGGCATCCACTTTCTGGCCGACCGTGAAGCGCTCGGGGCGCTGCTCGGAGCGGTCACGCGAGAGATCGGAGCGCTTGACGAAGGCGGTGATGTCGCTGTCGGCAATCTTCACTTCGATGCCGTTTTCCTGAACGGCGACGACTTCGCAGGTGACCGTGTCGCCCTTCTTGTAACGCGAGAGCGTATCGGCCGGGTCGCCGGCAAGTTGCTTGATGCCGAGCGAGATGCGCTCCTTGGAGCTATCAACGTCGAGCACCATGGCCTTCACGTTGTCGCCCTTCTTGTATTCCTTGATCAGCTCGTCGCCGGGCTTCGACCAGTCGAGATCCGAGAGGTGGACCATGCCGTCAATGCCATTGTCGAGACCGATGAAGAGGCCGAATTCCGTGATGTTGCGGATCGGGCCTTCGACGATCGTGCCCTTCGGATGAGCCGAGAGGAACGCATCCCAGGGGTTGTCCTGTGTCTGCTTGAGGCCCAGCGAGATGCGGCGCTTGGTGGGATCGACTTCGAGAACCTGCACGTCGACCTGCTGGCTCGTCGAGACGATCTTGCCGGGGTGGACGTTCTTCTTGGTCCAGCTCATTTCTGAGACGTGGATCAGGCCTTCGACGCCGGGCTCGAGTTCGACGAATGCGCCGTAGTCGGCGATGTTCGTGACGTTGCCCTTCAGCTTGGCGCCGACGGGGTACTTGGCTTCGATGGCGGCCCAGGGATCGGACTGGAGCTGCTTCATACCAAGCGAGATGCGCTGCGTTTCCGGGTTGATGCGGATGATCTGCACCTTCACCGTGTCGCCGACGTTGAGGATCTCGGACGGGTGGTTGACGCGGCGCCAGGCCATATCGGTGACGTGGAGCAGGCCGTCGATGCCGCCCAGATCAATGAACGCGCCGTAGTCGGTGATGTTCTTGACGAGGCCGTCGATGACCTGGCCTTCGGCCAAGCGCGAGACGATGTCGGCGCGCTGTTCGGCGCGGGTTTCTTCGAGAACCGAGCGGCGCGAAACGACGATGTTGCCGCGGCGGCGATCCATCTTGAGGATCTGGAAGGGCAGCTGCTGGTGCATCAGCGGGCCGACGTCGCGCACGGGGCGGATATCGACCTGCGAACCGGGAAGGAACGCGACGGCGCCGTCAAGATCGACCGTGAAGCCGCCCTTGACCTTGTTGAAGATGACGCCCGTGACCTTCTCGCCCTTTTCATGCAGGCGCTCGAGGCGGGTCCAGCTTTCTTCGCGGCGAGCCTTGTCGCGCGAGAGAACGGCTTCGCCCAGCGCATTCTCGACGCGCTCGAGGTAGACTTCGACGGTGTCGCCGATCTTGATGTCGCCCGGCTTGCCGCCGAGGCCGAATTCCTTCAGCGCCACGCGGCCTTCCATCTTGAGGCCGACGTCGATGATGGCGAGGTCCTTCTCGATGCCGACGACCTTGCCTTTGACGACCTGGCCTTCGAACACGTCGTCCTTGGCGAGGCTCTCGGCGAGGAGGGCTGCGAACTCATCACGCGTGGGGGAAAATTCTTTGGAAACTTCGGCTGACATTCAGGCTCCTGGTAACGGTCTTGGTTGCGGCTGACGGGGGCTGGTTGTGAGCCCACGGCGGCACGGGGTTGATGATTGAAACCGGCACGGCCCGGAGCGCGCGGATGCGCGACCAGAGGCTTTGATGCCGGCGGATGTGATGCTGCTGGGTCGATGCCACCGTGATGGGCGTTTAGTTGCCCTGCCAACACGTTTGGAGCAGCCCGCGTTGGAGCCCCTCCGTTGACCCGGCCTTACCTCTCGGCCGATCCGACAGTGGCGTCAGATGCGCGGTGGATAGCGGAAATGCGGCTACGAGGCAAGGGGTGGGGTGGGGGTTCAAGGGGCTGTGCGGGTCACGACTTTGAGGGCGGCGGCGAACACGGCGTCGGCGTCCATCGTGGTTGTGTCGATGTGGATGGCGTCGGGAGCGGCCGCGAGGGGGGCGATGGCGCGGGAGCTGTCGCGGGCATCTCTGGAGCGGATGTCGGCCAGCAAGTCGTCGTAGGTGGCGGGTTCGCCGCGGGCCTGGTGTTCGAGGTGGCGGCGGCGGGCGCGCTCTTCAGGTGTGGCGGTGACGTAAATTTTGATATCGGCGTTGGGGCAGACCACGGTGCCGATGTCGCGGCCGTCGAGGACGGCGCCGGGGGATTGGCGGGCAAAGTCGCGCTGGTATTGCAGCAGGGCCGCGCGGACTTCCGGGATCTTGGCGATGACGGAGGCCTTGTCGCCGGAGGGGACGCCGCGGAGCGCGGGATCGTCGAGGGTGGCGGGGTTCAGGTTGCGGGCGGCGGCCAGCGCCGCCCAGCGGTCGTCGAGGCGGAAGTTGGCGCGTTCGATGTCGCGGGCGACGGCGCGGTAGAGAAGGCCGGTATCGAGGACGTGGAAGCCCAAATGGGCGGCGAGGCGCTTGGCGAGCGTGCCTTTGCCGGAGGCGGCTGGTCCGTCGATGGCGATAATCATGCTTTTTTCCTTCGCCCACACTCGGCAAGCCGGTGTGGGGCGTAATCCTTCGCCCACACTCGGCAAGCCGGTGTGGGGCGTAATCCTTCGCCCACACTCGGCAAGCCGGTGTGGGGCGTAATCCTTCGCCCACACTCGGCAAGCCGGTGTGGGGTTGGGTTGCCCCAGGGCGCGGGGCCGGTCAAGGGACCGTTCGGCGCGGTGGGATGGGGCCGGCACGGACGCGGGCGACGATTTCCGTTGAAAAGGGTTTGCACGGTGGGGCCTGGGGGCGGGCCGTGGTTGCTCCGGGCGCGGGCATTTCGGACGGTTTTCGAGAGTGCTGTGATTCGGTTTGCGTTCTCCCGATAGTCCGCAAAGAGGCAACTCCGCATGCCCGTATTCCGAAAGATTTTCGTTGCACTTCTCGCCAGCGGTGCCCTTAGCGGCGCTTTGCCCGCTGCGGCGCAGTCGGTGCCGAAGCCCAAGGTGGCGGCACCGTCGCCGGAGGCGATTGAGGCCGAGGCGGCGAAGGCTTTCAAGAGCGGTGTGACGGCGTTCGAGGCGGGTAAGACGGGTGCGGCGGTGACGGCGTTTTCGCGCGCCATCGAAGCGGGTGGATTGAAGAGCCCCGAGTTGGCCAAGGCTCTGTTTTATCGCGGCGTCGCGCGGCGGGCACAGAAGAAGCCGGCAGCGGCGTTGTCGGATTTGAATGCGGCCGTGTGGCTGCGCGACGGCCTTTCGGCGACGGACAAGGCGGTGGCGGAGGATCACCGGCAGGCGCTGCTGCGCGAGGTGGCGGGGCCGGGCAGTGGGGCACCTGTTGCAAGCGTGGCACCGGCCGCAGCAGCGGAGGAGCTGCCGTGGGCTGTGGTGCAAACCGGTGAGGGCGAGAGCGCGACCGCACAGGCGGGACCTCAGGCCATCACGACAGAGCCGGTGACGGCGCCAGCCGCGGCGCTCGCACCTGTCGCTGAGACGGGCTCGACAGCGAGCAATGCGGAACAACCGCCGGACCCGGTTCCCAGCATCGCGGCGCCGTCTTTGTTTGACCAGATGGGTTCGGCGGCCAACGCGCTCTTTGGCGGCGTGTTTTAAGGCGGGTGCAGGGCTGACCAGGAACTTTACCGCGCGCTGACTGTTTCCTCTCCGTATCCTTTTCACGAGAGAGGTCAGTATGAAGCGTGTCATCATCTGCGAAGACGATCTTTTGCTGGCCATGGACCTCGCGCACGAGGTGCAGGAGGGCGGGTCGGAAGTCGTCGGCACGTTTTATTCCAGCTTTGATGCGTGGCGAGCGGCGGATCTTCTACGGCCCGATATTGCGATCATCGATCTCAATCTTGCGGACGGCGACAGCGGTTTGGCGCTGGCGACGCACCTCGTCGAGATTGGGTGCCGCGTTATCGTGGTGAGCGGTTCGACGCTGGTGCATCCGGAACTTGGCCGCATTCCGCATTCTTTTGTTTCAAAACCCGTTCCGGCGGGCATCATCGCGGAACTGACTGGCCCGGCGGCCGTTCATTTGACGACCCACTAGCCATTCGCGAGTTCCCCATGCTTATCCGTTACGGCTGCTCGTTTGAGCTCCAACTTCCCCAAGACACACCGACGGTGTGCTTGATCGATGTCCACACCAGTCACGCGCAGCACATTGTGCCGAATGCGTTGACGTTCGAGACCGTGCCGAAAGTCTCAACCGAGACGTTTGTCGACGATTTTGGCAACATCGCGCGCAGGTTCACGGCGCCGGTTGGTGTGATGCGGTTGTCGCTCGGCGGGTTGTGCCGGGCGGATGGAACGCTCGACCGGCGCGATCCCTCGGCGCGCGTGATGCCGGTTGACCGCCTGCCCGAGGAATGCTTGCCCTATCTCGCACCGAGCCGCTTTTGTGAAAGCGATCTCATGGGTCCGCTGGCGTGGCAGACGTTTGGACATCTACCGCGCGACACCAGCCTGATTGAAGCGATCTGCACGTATGCGCATCAGCGTTTGCGGTTTGACTATGCACAGGCACGGGGGACGCGCACGGCTTCGGAAGCGCATGGTGAGCAGGTGGGCGTGTGCCGTGACTTCGCTCATCTGGGCGTGACGTTATGCCGGGCTCTTAATATCCCAGCGCGCTACGTCAACGGGTACATGGGGGACATCGGTGTTCCGGTCGATCCCAATCCTATGGATTTCAACGCTTGGTTCGACGTTTATCTCGAAGGCGGCTGGTACACGTTCGACCCGCGACACAACTGCCGCCGGATCGGCCGCATTCCGATCGCTCATGGACGTGATGCAGCAGATGTTCCGATGCTGCGCACGTTCGGTCCACACACGCTGAGCGCGTTCCACGTGACGACGGAATTGGCCGACGCGCAGCAGGTGGCGGCTTAATTCACCCGCGAAGCGCGTCAAAGATTTTTTGGATATTTGCAGGGGCCTGACATGGCGACCGGACGACGCGGCGCATCCACGGCCGTGAAAGATTTGCATGATGGTCAGCCAGTTTGGTCGCAGTCCACCTACGGCACGATTACAGTCAGTGCATTGACCAAGGATGAGCGTTGCGATGTGCTGGTTGTCGGCGCCGGGATTACGGGTGCGCTCACTGCCTTGCATTTGGCGGAAGCGGGCTATGATGTGATCGTGGTGGACCGGCGCGTGCCGGGGACGGGATCGACGATCGCCAGCACGGCGATGATACAATTCGAAATCGACGAGCCACTCACGGGATTAGCCAAGACCCTCGGACCGGCTAAGGCGGCGCGCGTGTACCGGCGATCCTTTCAGGCCGTGAAAGACCTCAAGACGCTCATCAAGAAACACGAACTGCGGGCGGACTGGGTGGACCGGGATGCGCTTTATCTGGCAGGTAACGTCATGGGACGCCGGGCGCTGGAAAAGGAAGCGCGGGCGCGTGAGAAGATCGGCCTGCCGAGTACCTATTTGGATGCAGAGACTTTAAAGGAAATGTATGGGTTTGACCGAACCGGCGCGATCATTTCGGCGGGCGCGGCTGAACTCGATCCGATGCGCACCTGTATTGCCTGCCTCAAGGCGGCGCGGGACATGGGCGCGAAGATTTATAGTCCCGTGTCGGTGACGGCATCGGAGCAAGATGGCGATGATATTCGCGTGGCAACTACGGACGGGCCGGATATCATTTGCCGGCACCTCGTGATGGCGACGGGATATGAGGTCAGCCCTGCCATTCCAAAGGGCTCTTTCGACATTGTGTCGTCGTGGGCGATCGCGACGCAGCCGATCAAGCCGCAGCGCTTCTGGCGGGACCGGTGTCTCGTCTGGGAGGCGTCCGATCCTTACCTCTATATGCGGGCAACGGCGGACAATCGCATCGTGATAGGCGGTGAGGATGCCGACGTTTCGGCTCCCAGCCGACGGGCCGCCGCGATCCCTGCAAAGTCGAAAAAGCTTCTCGAAAAAGCCAAGGAGTTGACGGGGCTCGATGAGATCGAGTGCGACTATTCCTGGGCGGGCGCATTTGCAGAGAATCCGAAGGGGCTGCCGGTCTTCAAGCGTCTCCACGATGTAAAGGGCGGCTATGCGATCTTAGGATGCGGTGGCAATGGAATTACGTTCAGCGTAATCGGCGCACAGATCATCCGCGATTGGATCGGTGGCACAAGCGATCCCGACGCATCGCTGTTTCGCGGTTGATCTGGAACGGCACCTCGGTGGCGGGGTTCTTCCGGTATGCTTGGCATCGTGCCAGGCGGTATGTGGAAGGACACACTACCATGGATAACCCCGGCATTTACCTCGTCGCCTGGTTGCTGATCGCGCCCGTGATCGGCGCGCTGTTTCTCAGTGGACTGGGTTCGTCTCGCGCCTCGCCGCGGCACGACAATAGCCTTTAAGCATTAGCCGGCCGGTAGATTTGCCGGCCGGCATACCGGGCCTATTGCTCCAAGATCATGTCGAAGCCGCCGTATATCAGGCGTTTGCCATCGAACGGCATCGGATTTTTATCCGGGGCAAAGCGCGGGTCGGACATGACTGCCTTCATGCCCTCGTTGCGGGCTGCGCGCGATGGCCACACGATCCAGGAGAACACGACGGTTTCGTCGTCCTTCTTTTGAACCGCCATGGGAAACGACGTGAGTTTTCCATCCGGGACGTCGTCGCCCCAGCATTCGACAACCGATAAGGCGCCGAGTTCCTTGAAGACACCGGCTGCCATTTTGGAATGGTCGAGATAGGCCTGCTTATTGGCCGTGGGGACTGCTGCAACAAAACCATCAACGTAAGACATAGCGGTACTCCTTTCGCTTCCGGTTACAGGGTGCGGGCGAGGTCTTCCAGCTGTTCGGCGCATTTCGACCAGCCTTCGTGGAAGCCCATTTGTTCGTGACGCTTCGTGGCGTCTTCAGTCCAATGGCGAACGCGGGCGGTGTAGAGCGTGGTGCCATCGCCGTTATCTTCGAACGTTACAATACCGACCATGAACGGCTCGCCAGCCGGCTCCCAGTCGCCGACGAAGGCATCGGTGAAGACGAGCTTCTTGCCAGGAACTGCTTCCAGATAAACGCCCGCGTTGGGGAATTCCTGGCCTTCCGGACTGCGCATCACAATCATGCTCCGGCCACCGGGGCGCGGGTCCACCTCGGCGTGCGATACGCCCCACGGCTTCGGGCAGAACCATTGCTTAATGAGGGCGGGTTCGGTCCAACAGCGGTACAGATTTTCGGGAGAAGCTTTCAGCGTTCGCGTAATTATAAGCTCGCGGTCTGCGGTGGGCTTGGTATCCATTTTGTCCTCCTTTAGCACCCTGGGCCGGCCCGCATCGCGGCTTCGGCGGCCTTCTGGAGTTCTTGGGGCGATAGGGTTTTGACGGCGGTGGCGAGCGACCAGCGGTGGCCGAACGGATCTTCAATGACGCCATAGCGATCGCCCCAGAACATTTCAGCAGGTGGCATGAGCGGCTTGGCGCCCGCATCGACGGCACGCTTGAAGAGTGCATCAACGTCGGGGACTTGCAGGTGAATCGTGACGGGCGTGCCGCCCAGCGTGGAGGGCGCGGCATTGGCGTTGGGGCCGGCGTCGCGGAATTCATCGACCAGCATAATGACGTTGCCGCCGATCATGATGCCGGCATGCATGAGGCGGCCATCCGGCGTTGGCAAACGCATCATTTCCTCGGCGCCAAAAGCTGTCTTGTAGAATTCGATCGCGGCGGCGGCATCCTTGCAGACGAGATGGGGGATGAGCTTGGTGCTGCTCGCGGGGGCGGGAACGGCGTTTGCCTCGCTGTCGAGGTAGACGGCGGTGTTGGTCATCGGATCGAAGGGGATTGACACGTGTTCGTGGATGACGCGCCAGGCACCGGCGACGCGGCGGAAGACGACGGTGATGCGCATCCAGGTGCTGCCTGCGGGATGGTCTGCGGGTTCAGGCACGAAATGATGCAGGCCGTGAACGATGGCGAGATCGCCATCGACGTGGATGGTGAGATCCTTGTGCTCGGATCGGAATTTTTCCGGGAAGTAAGGCATGCATTCGGCCCAGATGCGGCCGATGTCGCGGGCGCCGACGGTGCGACCGGGGGGAATGGCATCGAAGAGGACGGTGTCGGGGCCGTAGTTGGCGACAATCCTTTCTGGGTCTTTGGCTTCGACGGCGCGGGACCATTCCGAGACGAGACGTTCGATCTCCTCGACGTCTTTGGCATTTCCTGTTGCGGCTTCCATGGCGAACTCCCTTACTTTTCGCTTTTGAACAGGGTCGTGATGTAGCGCTTCAGATGATCGACGCTTTCAGCGGCGATGGCGGGGCCACCTTCAGCTTTGGCGAGAATGAAGGCGCCTTGCAGAACGGCTTGCGTATGGAGCGCGAGACTCCTTGGCGTGAACGTTGCCTCGAGTCCGTGCTGGGCCATGGCAGCAGCAATGTCGGCCTCGAGTGTGGCGGCGTGACCGGTGATGGAGGCGGCGCAGGCTTTGCGGATGTTGTCATGGGTGGCGTGGACTTCCTGCAGCATGGTGCCGGCGAGGCAGGTGAACTCTGAGATCTCGCCGCGCAGCAACTCTTTGCGGAAATCGACGTAGGCGAGGATGCGTTCCACAGGATCAGCGGGCTGATGGTAGGGCGCTGAAGCGAAGAGCGCGCCCGTGACCTCGGACCAGTGTTTCGCGGCGGCGACGGCCAGGTCGTCTTTGGAGGCGAAATGGTGGAAGAAGGCGCCCTTTGTGACGCCGGCTGCGGCGCACAGGTCATCGACCGTGGTGGCGGCATAGCCTTTGGCGCGGATGAGCGCGACGGCGGCGTCGAGGAGTTTGATGCGGGCGGCAGGCGGGCGCGCCATGGCGGGGAATGGGTCCTTAAGTGGGGAGCAGCGGGGCTTGCGGCAGCTGAGCGGGGCCCAGCGCCGGGCTTGCCATCTGGTGAGGGCTTCTGCCCGCGTAGGGTTTTGCTGAGAACGCTGCACATGCCTTTGCATACCAACTGGTTGGTATGTTTGCAACGGATAATGCGCGGCGGGGGCCGTTCGGTGGGGGCGGTGACATGGATCCGGTCCGGAGGACGGGATCCAATGACGGCACGGCAAACGCGCGGCGTGCGCGTGTAGGTGTGTAAAGCGAGGAACGGCTTGCGCGTTTCGCGGCTCCGATGCTGTTTGTTTGCGCCAACGCGGCATGGATGTGCGTGAACTGAGGTCGCGTACACGTGCGAATTTTTGGGTGCGTAATCGTCTTCGAATGGCCCGCTCGCTGCCATAACGCGTGCACATTGTCGGCCACCTTGGGTGCACTCCAAAATTGGAAAGGCTTGCGGATGATGATGCGGTCTCGCGCGGCGCTTGGTCTGATGCTCACGGCGGCAATGGTCTGCCTTTCGATGCACGTGATTTCGCAGGCCACGGCCGACAGCATTCCAACCGATGGTTTGACAGTGACCATCGCCGGGCGCGCGATGCGATGCGGCGAGACACCCGTCTACATGGACAATGAGATGCCGACCGAAGGCATGTCGGTGCCGGGCGAGGGGCTTTACCTCAATCCATTTTTGTTGAACCGGCAGCCGGCGCCGGTGCGCATGTTCATTTTCAAGCACGAGTGCGCGCATGAGGTGACCGGGCCGGACGAATTCGGCGCGGATTGCATGGCGGCGCAATCGGGGGCGCGCGAGGGCTGGCTGAAGACGAGCGATATCGATGCGGTGTGCCAGTCTTTCGCAGGGCCGGCGTCGGAGACGCATCCGTCAGGCGAGGACCGGTGCGCTCATATCCGGCAGTGCTTCGCGGGATCGCAGGTCGCTGGGGCGGCGAGCCCAAGCGGGCAAAGCGCGCGAGCCTCATCGTGGTCGGCGGCGGAGAGCGCGGCGACGCGCGAACGAGACTTCGACGCAAACGATGCCTGGCCGGGCACCTCAAATGAGTTCGAGTAATCGCGCGGTGCGTCAGCTTTTGTAGCTGGCGCCAAGCTTTTCCATGAGGCCGCGGAATTCGGGGAAGCTCGTCGCGATCATGGCCGTGTCGTCGACTGTGACGGGGGTATCGCTGGCGAGCCCCATCGTCAGAAACGCCATCGCGATGCGGTGATCGAGGTGTGTGGCCACCGTGCCGCCGCCCGCGACTTTGCCGGTGCCGTGAACGATGAGTGCGTCGCCATCGACGGTGGCGCGGACGCCGTTTGCTGCGAGGCCGGCTGCGGTGGCTGCGAGGCGGTCGCTCTCTTTCACCTTCAGTTCGGCGAGGCCATCCATGCGGGTGTCGCCGTGCGCGAAGCCGGCGAGGGCTGCGAGGACCGGATATTCGTCGATCATGGAGGGCGCGCGCGCGGCGGGAACGTGGACGCCGGTCAGCTTGGAATGCCGGGCGCGGATGTCTGCAATGGGTTCGCCGCCCTCTTCGCGTTCATTGAGGAATACGATGTCGGCGCCCATCTCCTTCAGCGTCGTGTAGAGGCCGGTGCGGGTTTCGTTGACGAGGACGCCTTCGACGGTGACGTCGGACCCGGGCACGAGGAGGGCTGCGCAGATGAGGAAGGCGGCGGACGAGGGATCGCCCGGGACGACGACATCGCGGCCTTCAAGTTCGGCATCGCCATGGACGGTGATGCGCGTGAGGCCGTCGCGGATCTCGGTTTCAACATGGGCGCCGAAGTAGCGCAACATGCGTTCGGTGTGATCGCGGGTGGGTTCTTTTTCGATGACGGTGGTTTCGCCGGCGGCCATGAGACCCGCGATCAGAATGGCGCTCTTCACCTGCGCGGAGGGGACAGGCAAAACGTATTCGATGGGAACCAGATGCGACGAGCCCTCAACGGTGAGGGGAAGCGTATCGCGGTCTTCGCGCGTCAGCAGCCCCATCTGGCGGAGCGGCTTCAGCACGCGGCCCATGGGACGGCGGGACAAGGATGCATCGCCCGTCATGGTGACAGTGATGTCGTGGCCGGCGACGACGCCCATCATCAGGCGGGTGCCCGTTCCGGAGTTGCCGAAGTCAATCGGGGCATCCGGAGCTTTCAAGCCGCCGGTGCCGCGGCCGAGCACGGTCCAGGTGTCGCCGGACTTGGTGGCCGGGGCGCCGAGCGCGGTGACGGCTTTGGCCGTGTTCAGAACGTCTTCGGCTTCGAGCAGGCCTTTAATGGTGGTTTTGCCGGTGGCGAGGGCTCCGAACATGAGGGCGCGGTGGGAAATCGACTTGTCGCCGGGGACGCGCAGGGTGCCGGTGAGGGGCTTGGGGGCCTTCACTGCGGTCAGCGGGGCGGGATTTGCGCCATGTGCGCTGGATTTCGACACGTGCCGTTCCTTCGGTCGGTCCGGGCCCAGCCTGAATGGCGGATTCCCAGCAAAAGTGGTTTCCGGAGGCGGATAGAGCCCCTGGCGCGGGGGTTGTCAACGGTGGGGGGCGTGCCGTCCGGCCGGTCGTCTTGGTTGCTATCTGGGCGGGCCGGGCATGCGGCGGGGTTGCATGTAGTGGGAATTGCTTTTGACAGCCGCCGGTGGCTGTGGCATCCCCCCTTCCTTCCATTTCATTCCCGGGGTTGTCCATGTCGACAAAAGCTGCGCGCGGGACCAAGCGCACCTGCCAGAGCAACGAATGCGGCGCGCGCTACTACGATCTCAATCGCGATCCGATTTCCTGCCCGATCTGCGGCACGATCTACACAATTGCGCATTCGGCCGTGCCGATCACGGCGGCGATGATCGACGAGAAGCCGCGCAAGGCCAAGAAGGAGCTGGTTGCCGACAAGGAACTGGCGCCGGAAGCCGCGTCGGAGGTCGAGGGCGACGAAGCGCTGGTCGATATCGAGGAGGCGGAAGATATTCCGGCCGACGACGACGAGACCTTCCTGGAACCGGAAGAGGAAGAGGGCGGCGACGTCTCGAACATCATCGGCGGGCCGGTCGCCGAGGGCGAAGAAGAAGTTTAACGAGGAGGGGCCGCGCGGTCTTGTTTTCCCCGCGCGGCGTCGACTTGGCACTTGCAGTTTGACGGGTTAGCGAATAGAGAGCGGGTCTCGCGACGGTCGCGGACCCTTCAAGGTCGCCGGCCTTCGTACCCAGGTCTTAAAAGACCCGAAATATCGGGGCCATAGCTCAGCTGGGAGAGCGCTTGCATGGCATGCAAGAGGTCAGCGGTTCGATCCCGCTTGGCTCCACCATTTTATCACTCACGCGCCTGATCGGCGCTCCGTGTGGGCGCCGCTTGCGGCGGGTCGCCTTGCTCCCCGGGCCTTTGGCCCGAAGTGGGTGGTATCCCAAGCTGCGAACTTGCAACGGGCCTTCGGCCCGAAACGCGCGCTCTGCACTAGCGACACCTGAGGCGAACGCCGAAGACGCTGCGGAGACTGAACTTCAAATTTTATATGTGAGGGTGCGATGCCGCTGTTGCGGGTGGATGTTTATGAGGGGCGGTCGGACGAGCAGCTGAAGGCTGTGCTCGATGCGCTGCACCGGGCGATGCTGGCGGCGTTCGGCGTGCCGGCGCGGGACCGTTATCAGATCGTGCATGAGCATTCGCCGTCGCGGATGATCATGGAGGATACAGGACTCGATATTCCGCGCACGGCGAGTTTCGTGTTCGTGCAGGTGACGACTCGGCCGCGCTCGCGCGAGATGAAAGAGACGTTTTACCGGCTCGCGGTTGAGGAACTGGAGAAATCCTGCGGTATCGCGCCGTCAGATGTGATGATCGACATGGTGACGTGCAGCGATGAGGATTGGTCGTTTGGACTGGGGCGGGCGCAGTTTTTGACGGGGGAGCTCTAAATGGCGGATCCGACTGTCCTGCCGGGGAGCGGGCCGGATGCGCTTTGACATAAGGAAGAAGGCCGGGCGATGCGCCCGGCCTTTTTCATTTGGTGGATGTTAGAAGTTGGCTTTGACTGTCACGTAGGCGGCGCGCGGAGAGCCGGGGCTGATGTTGTTATTGTTGTGCGCCGAGGGATAGTACTCTTCGTCGAAAATGTTCTCGACATTGACCTGGGCCTGCCAGTTCTCGTTGATGTCGAAGAAGAAGGCGGCATCGACGCGGGTGAAGGAGGGCAACTCGACGGTGTTGTTGAGGGCTGCAAAACTGGAGTCCTGATGGATGATGCCGAGCCCCGCGCCGAACCAGGGCAGGACCTGATAGCGGTTCCACAGTGAATAGATGTTGTTGGGCACGAAGGGAACTTCGTTGCCTGCGCTGTTACCATCCACCACGCGTGCAATCTGGTGACCCCAACTCGCGGAGATTTGCCACTGGTCGGTCACGTAACCCGTGAGAGAGAGCTCGCCGCCTTCCGTGCGCGTCAGGCCCACCTGCTGGCCAGTGTTTGGGCCGGCGACCGTCACAATTTGGTTTGAGCGGTCAAGCTTGAAAATGGCGCCATTGAAGAACAGCCGGGGTGCGACTTCCCATTTGAAGCCGATTTCGTCGTTCTGGAATTCTTCCGGTTCCAACGTGTTGCCATTTACGACCGTCAGGTTGCCGAACTGGTCGCCGGCGCCGGGCAGGAACGAGTTGGACGTAGCGATGTAGACCGAGGCGGCTTCGGTGGGCTTGAAGACGGCACCAACGCGATGTGACCAGACATCGTCAACGCGGCTGAGGCTTTGCGGAGCCCCAGCGTTGACATTGGACGTGCGGCCATCGAAGGCAACGTCGAAACGATCGAAGCGCAGGCCGCCAATCAACTCAAAGTATTTTGTGATTTCGAGCTGATCCTGGATGTAGACGCTCGATGTCTGGACTTCGGTGTGCCAGTCACGGGCGAAGCGGTCGAAGAACACCGGCGCAAAAGTCGTCGGGCTGTTGAAGGGAACCGAAATGGTAGTCGGCCCAAGGGGCGCATTGAAACTCGGATTGTTGCGGAAATTGTCGGTCTCTTGATACGAGAATTCGGTGCCGGCAAGGAGTGTGTGGCGAATGCCTTGCCCCATGTCCCAGCGGTAGGTGATGTCGGTCTGGTTGACGATGCTCTCGCGTTCAGTGCCATTGATGTAGCCGTCGAGTGCGACGTTGCCGCCGATCACGGGACCGTTGGCGAAGACGTTCGCGTAGACCTTGTCGTAGGTGGCGAGGAACGTGTGATTGCGGACATTGACGCCGTTGTCGAAGCGGTGTTCGAGGGTGGCGGTGGCCGAGTGCCCTTCGAAGCCGGCTTGGCTGGCGTCGGGGTTGCCGAAGAAGTCTTCGATGGGGCCGCGTGAGGGACCGCCCGGTGAGCCGGAGATCGAGGGGACGCCGCGATCCACGGTGCGCTCGTCCTTGTAGTACTCGTAGCTGAGAGAGACCTTCGTGTTGTCGGCGGGGCGGAAGGCTAGCGTCGGGTTGATGCCGTAGCGCTCGAGTTCGAAGAAGTCGCGGAAACCCTCCGAATTCTCGTACATGGCGTTCAAGCGAAAGGCGGCGTCTGGCGAGATCCTGTCGCCGACATCGATGGTGGTGCGGGCGCGCTCAAATGAGCCCGTCGACGCGGTGACTTCGCGCACGCGCTCGCCGTCGGCCTTCTTGGTCACGCGGTTGACCACACCGCCGCCACCGCCGCGGCCGAACGTCATGGCCGCCGGGCCCTTCAGCACTTCGATGGCTTCGACGTTATAGAGATCGCGGTAATATTCGATGTCGTCGCGGACGCCATCGACGAAAAAGTCAGCAGTGGTGTTCTGGCCGCGAATGGTGATCTGGTCGCGGTGACCTTCGCCTTGGGCGACAGCGACGCCGGGGACATAGCGCAGCGCTTCACCGACCGTAACGCTGCCGCGATCTTCGGCCTGCTCCTTCGTGATGACGGTGATGGCTTGCGGGATGTTCTTCAGCGGCGTGTTGGTCTTCGTCGCGGTCGACGTGCCGGTGGCAATGTAGCCGTCGATGCCCGTGGTGCCGGTGCCAGGCACGCCGGGCGCATCGGAGCCTGGGCCTGATGGTGCACCTTCGGCCGCGGCGACCGGGCCGGCCTCGTCGGGGGAGACGACATCGGGGACGGGGGCAGGCACCGGCTTTTTAGCGGCGGCTTTTGGTTTCGTCTTGGCTTGCGCCGTGGGCTTGGGTGCAGCCGGTTTGGGCGCGGCCTGCGCGGGTTCATCGGCCGGCGTGATGACCTCGACTTCGGGGAGTAGCGGCTCAGATCCCGGGGGAGGAGTTTGGCTCTCCTGCGCGAGTGCGCCAGCCGTGGTCAGGATGAGGGCGCAGACGGATGCGGATGTGATGAGGCGCGGACGAAATGCTGCGTGACAGATGGACCGACAATCAAGGCGAACGATGCGTGACATTGGATACCCCCAATGGTCGAGATTCAAGGTCTCGAGATCAGGCGTCCGGCTGGACCGGACGGTGCCGCGATGGCGGCGCGATCTTTTCAGCAAGGCCTCACGCGACTGTCAAAGCCGATGATTTACAACCATTACAAAGAGGACTGAGTCCGTCATCATTCTCCAGTCATTCGTGCATTTCACGAAAGTGGCGATCAACAATTGATTCGTGCATGGAGCATTTCTGCAACGCCTTAGTCCGCGCTTCTCTAGAGTGATTTTACAAAGGCAAGCAGCGCGTCGCGTTCTTCGCGGGATAAGTCGGCATAGGCGTCGCGGGATTTTTGTGCTTCGCCGCCGTGCCAGAGAATGGCTTCCTCGATGGTGCGGGCGCGGCCGTCGTGGAGGAAGTTCGTGTTGCGGCTGACAGCTCCAGTGAGGCCGAGGCCCCACAACGGTGGCGTGCGCCATTCGCGTCCGCTGGCCTCGCCTTCGGGGCGGTTGTCGGCCAGGCCGTCACCCATGTCATGCAAGAGCAAGTCCGTATAGGGCCAGATCTTTTGATTTGAGAGATGGAGCTGGCCGGGCACGCTGCCGGTGGTGTGGGACGGCGTGTGGCAGGACGCGCAGCCGGTGGAGTTGAAGAGCGTCTTGCCGGCGAGTGTCGGCGGATCGTCTGGGCGGCGGCGCGGGGGAACGGCGAGATTTTGCGAGTAGAAGACGACGAGATCGAAGAGTTCGCGTCCGATCTCGTGGCCGTCTTGGCGCGGGCTATCGCCGTGGGGGGCGTCGACGCAGACTTTTTGTTCGGATGTGCATTCGCCGTGGCCTGCGGGGAAGAGCGGATTTGAAATGCCAATATCACCGGAGAAGGCTTCGGCGCTTTGCTGCGCGACTGTGGCGTTACCGGACTTCCAACCGAAGCGGCCGAGCATGGGTTTGCCGTGCTCGTGCGACCAGACTTCATTGACGCGGCCGGAAATGCCGTCGCCGTTCTTGTCATCGGGATCGGCGGCGGCACGGATGGAGGACTCGGGGATGGCTTCGAGGAGGCCGAGGCCGATCATCTGCGGGGCGACGCGGGGCGAGAGCATCGTCTTGGGATGCAGCGGGCCGTAACCCAAATCGGTGACGGAATATTTGGGCTCGCGGAGCGAGACGGTGGTGCCATCAGCGAGTTGCACGGGTATGTCCGTGTAGTCAATGCGCATGTGGCCTTCGATCGGCACGCCCTGCACTGAATGGTTTTGCAGCTGCGCGCCGTAGGTCGGCTCGGGGATCACGTTGATGCGGCGTTCGGCGAGAAGCCGCTTGTGCTCGTCCGTCTCGGGCGGGATCGAAAGGCGCAGAAACATTGAGACGGCGGTGTCGTCGGGGAAATTTGCAGTGGGCGGCGTGCCGCGGCCATCTTTTAAGTGGCAATTCTGGCAGCCGCGGGCGTTGTAGAGCGGGCCGAGGCCGTCGCTGGAGTCGGTTGATGCCGGCGGTGTCACCCAGAGCTTGCGAAAGATGGAGTTGCCGATGCGGAAGCGGCCTTCGTTTTCGAAGCTGATGCCCTGCGAGGGCTGCGAAAAGGCGTCGCGATTAACGCGGCTGCGGCGTGTGGTGGCACCGCCGCCTGGGCTTTCTTCGCCGGGCTCGAGCTTGGATTGGGCGGCGAGCTCGAGGATACGGGCGCTTGGTGCTTCGATGATGAGCTGATCGGTGGGCGCGGTGGGTTCGGCCGCGATGCTGATAACCGCGCCGAGGGCGAGTGGAGCCAGCGCGGATACACCGATAATGAGGGGGCGATTGCGCGGCATCGGCGATCTCAGCCTTTGTCTCCGCCGGTGACTTTTTCCGGCGCGTCGAGGCTGTCGGAACCGAGGATGGCGACGCCGTCGATGTTGAGGAGAGCAATGGCTTCTTCGAAGGTTTTGGCTTGGACGGCCAATGCATCGATGACGGACTGCACGACGGCGTTTCCTTCCGGATTGTCCTCGCCGATCATCTGATCGTAGGCTTCGATGGTCTTTGCGCGGTCGACCATGACCGTCATGCGCTTCATGGTTTCATCGATGGCGGCGCGGATCTTGGCGTCGAGGTCGGGTGATTTAGCGCGGACGAGATCGGAGACGCTGGCGCCTTGCACCTTGCTGCCGTCGAGGCGCATGTAGGTGCCTTCATAGATGTTGCGGATGCCGACAGCGTTGAAATAGTGGGAATTGTGGGTGTTGTCGGAAAAGCAGTCGTGTTCCTCTTCGGGGTCATGGATCATCAGGCCGAGCTTCATGCGCTCGCCTGCGAGTTCGCCATAGGTGAGGCTGCCCAGCCCGGTGAAGAGGGCGACGAGGCCGGCGTTGCCGCTATCTTTCATCACGTCGCGGCGGGCGACGCCGGCGGCGGACCAGTGCCCGGCCATGAGTTTGAGCTGATCGACGAGGAGTTGGGTTGAGACGCGCAAGAAATCGGCCCGGCGGTCGCAATTGCCGTTGGTGCAGTTTTTGAGATCGAAATCGGTGGCGGGGCGATTGCCCGCACCCTTGCCTGTGCCATTGAGATCCTGGCCCCAGAGCAGGAATTCGATGGCGTGATAGCCGGTGGCGACGTTGGCTTCGATGCCGCCGGCCTCGTGCAGCGAGCGGACGAGGAGTTGCGGCGTAATTTTGGACGCGTCGATGGTTTCGCCGGCAATCTTCAAGGTTTTGTTGGCGATGACGTTGATCGCGTAGGCTTCGTTTTCCTGCGTGTCGGACTCGGCATAGGTTCGCGAGACGTAGTCGATCAAGCCTTCGTCGAGGGGCCAGGCGTTGACCTTGCCTTCCCAGTCATCGACAAGTTTGTTGCCGAAGCGGAAGACCTCGGTCTGCATGTAGGGTTCGCGGGCGGCAATCCAGGCGGCGCGCGCGGAGTTGAGTGTTTCATCGCTGGGTTTGGCGAGAAGAGCGTCGATTTTTTTCTGGAGGGCGACGGCCGCGATGTGGCTATCGGCGAAATTTGCCGCGGCAATATCGGCGTAGGTGGTGATGACGGATGCGGGTGTCGGGGCGTCTGCGGCGGTCGCCGGTGGCGCGGCCAGTGCGACGTTTGCGAGGATAAGAAGAGGGGCGGCCGTCAGGCGGCGGATCCCCATCGCGAATGACGTTGCGAAGGCTGCATCCGCTTGCATTCGGGTCGTTCGTTGCATCAAGGGCTCCCCGATTTTGCCGAGATTCAAGGTCTCGCATTCGGACGTTGCTGCGCCGGCGAACCGGCGCGGCCAAATTCCGAAAGCGCCGCGCCGGCGTCAAACGCTTTTCGCACGTGCTTCCTGACTGCGAACGGAAAAGTTCGCTTAGGCGATTGTGCGGAGGGGAGCGCGACAAACAAAAACGCCCCGTGTCTTAGGACACGGGGCGTTTTGAAATCCGGACGAAGAGGGGATCAGCGCTAGACGCGCGACCTGATGAATTTTGTTTTCAATCTCACAACTTTGCAGACCTGGCAGCGACCTACTCTCCCGCGTCTTAAGACGAAGTACCATTGGCGCTGGGGCGTTTCACGGCCGAGTTCGGAATGGGATCGGGTGCAGCCACCCCGCCATAACCACCAGGTCGGCGAAGTTGTGAGATGAAAATTGCTGGTCTTCCGTGCATTTGTCCGTCGTCTCATCAGCGCTGATCGCGCTTTGGCGATGAGCATTGCTTAATGAGAGTAATCAAGTCGATCGAGCTATTAGTACCGGTAAGCTACACGCCTTGCAGCGCTTCCACACCCGGCCTATCAACGTGGTGGTCTTCCACGGCTCTCAAGGGAGAACTTGTTTTGAGGTGGGTTTCCCGCTTAGATGCCTTCAGCGGTTATCCCGTCCGCACATAGCTACCCTGCTGTGCCGTTGGCACGACAACAGGTCCACCAGAGG
>PERL01000003.1 GCA_002928735.1 Hyphomicrobium sp.
CGATGATTTAGACACATTGCGCACCGTGGCCGAGAGTCTCCGAGTCAAACTCTCATCCGTCCCCGGCCTTGTCGATCTCCAGACCGAGAAGCAGGTCCTGATCCCGCAGCTTCAGATCCGCGTTGATCCTGACCGTGCCGCCTTATACGGCGTCACGCCTGCAGCGGTCACCGAAGCGCTGGAAAGCCTCTCCAACGGACGAACGGTCTCGACCATCATCGATGGGGCACGCCGGTTTGATGTGGTCATGCGGCTCTCAGAAACAGACCGCACGACCAGCGGGCTTGCCGAGCTCTTGATCGAGACGCCTAAAGGCCGCGTTCCGCTCAGCCATGTCGCGCGTGTCGAAGAAACCGAAGGTCCCAACCAAATCGCCCGTGAAAACGGCCGGCGGCGGATTGTGGTGCTCGCCAACACCGATGGCTCGGATATGAGCGCCATCATCGCCCAAATCCGCACGGCGCTCGCCGAGACGCCCCTTCCGAGCGGATACTCGACCGCGCTGGAAGGCACGTTTCTGGCTCAGGAAGAAGCCTCGCGGCTGATACTGGGGCTTTCGTTGATCTCACTCGCCTCGATCTTCGTGGTGCTCTATAGCCGCTACCGCTCGGCCGTGTTGGCCCTCATCATCATGGGCAACGTGCCGCTCGCCTTTATCGGCAGTGTCCTGGCGCTTTGGATTGCCGATCAGCCGCTCTCCGTGGCCTCGATGATCGGCTTTATCACCTTGACCGGCATCAGCGCGCGCAACGGCATCCTGAAAATCAGCCACTATATCAATCTGGCGCTCTATGAGGGCGAGCGCTTTGGCGATCAGCTCATTATGCGCGGCAGTCTGGAGCGGCTAACGCCCGTTCTCATGACCGCCCTATCCGCAGGATTGGCACTGGTTCCGTTGCTTTATGGGGCCGATGCGCCGGGCAAGGAGATTTTGCATCCCGTCGCGGTCACCATCTTCGGCGGCCTCATCAGCGCCACACTGCTCGACACGCTGCTGACGCCGATCCTCTTCAGAAAATTCGGAGAGCGCCCGCTCCAGCATCTTGCTGATCTGCGCAAACTCACAATCGCAGGCAACGTGATCGATGCCTACTAAACTCAACCAAAAAAAGGAGAAAGACCCATGATCAAACACACCATCACACTCGCCGCTCTTGTGCTCAGCCTAGGGCTTGTCGCCCCGGCTCTCGCGCACGAAGCGGAAAAGGGCCCCAACGGCGGCGCGCTGATTGATGTGGAGGGTCATCACATCGAACTGGTGACCGCGCCGGATGCCCTCACCTTCTATCTCTCAGACGACAAAGAGGCCCCGCTTGACGCGAGCGGCGCTCAGATGAAGGCGATTGTGCAGGACGATGGCAAAACGACCCAGCTGGAGTTGGTTCCGGCCCTGCCCAACAAGCTGACGGCTACGACCAGTGCTCCCGTGGGCTCGGGTGCAAAGGTGGTGATCACAGGCTCGCTGCCTGACGGCCATAAGCTTCAAGGGCGGTTCGTTGTGCCCTAAGGGTAGTGGCTGTTTGCTTGGTCTTGAATTTGGGGCGAGCTATAATGCCATCCGAAATCTGAAGAGGAGCTACCACCATGTTGAAACTTGCGAGCCTGACTGTTGTTGCCCTCGGCCTTGCGATCACTCCGGCCTTCGCCATGTGCTGCGGCGGGAAAGGCGATGCCAGCGCCAAAGACGGCGGCACGATGCAGTGCATGAAAATGGATATGACCAAGGCCGAAGACCGCTCGGTTCCTGATAAGCCCAAGGAAGCCGATCCCCACGCTGGGATGGACATGGGCAAAGACGGCGCGATGGATCATTCCAAAATGGCCGGATGTTGCTGTGGTTGCTGCGGTGGCAAGAAGATCGGCTAATCCGGCCACGTTTATAGGAACGGTCAAATCCGACCAGAGCCTTGAGAAGCCGGGGGGATGCAACGGGGGCCAGCAAGGCCCCCTTGCCGAGGAGGCGTTAGCCGACGAGACAAGATGGTGCTGTCATACAGCACACATCTTGCGGAACAACTTAAGGCGGGTTTCGGAAGTGTGTTTGGGGGGCTGCGATCAGCTTTGATTGGTTGCGTGTTCCGGTCTGGAGCGCTTCAAAGCCTTCGCGTGACTAGCGATGACTACGCCAGCCTTAACGGGGAGACTGTTCCGGGCTAGAGTCTGCTGAACGGTTCTTCAGGAGTAGAAGATATATCATGTACATAGCATATGCAGTAGGCAGCATTCCCAAACCTTGAAGATCGCCTTGAACCGCATAAAACGTACTGCTTAAAAAGCCCGCTCCCGCGAGCCCCATGAGCATAGTTCCACCGGCTTTGCGCAACGTTTCCGTGTTCTCATTATTGTTCGTATTCACTCTTTTTCTTTCTAGTTTCCCAATTCAAATCTAAATTGATACTTTAGCGAAAGTCAATTCTTTTTGTCGACAAATACACTCCCTTTTAACCATCCATCTTTCCATACCGAGTCGCCATTTATTTCAACGGAACCTTTGCTATCAGAGGCAGGCATTCTGCCAGATATAAGTCCTGTGTTTTCTACTATGATTATTACCTTGTCGTCCAAAGGCAACTTATCGCTATCCGGTGGTAGTGCCGGCCGCTCCGGCAATGTTTCAATTTCCGGAGGTTCTTCGCCCTCCTTAAACTCCCGAATTATCCCACTAATATGGACGCAGCCCCCTGCAATGCCGGCAGACGTCGATAGAATTTGAGGCGAAAGGCCTAGCGACCAACCACCTGTTGGTGGCACGCTTAGAGCGTATAGCGTTACACCCGCTAGAACGCCACAACCGGCAAATTCAGCAGCTTTAACTACGCCCCAAAACGAGTTCTTGCCAACTTTAGTGACGTGATCAAAATTCATGGTGCTGAAAAGACTTGTTTTTGGGTCTGATGGCCAGGTGATCCGTCCATTTATTGATACCGGCTCATCATCTACCATGCCAGAACCCGAGTACGTCTGATAATGGTCTTGGCCTTTTGAGCCCCAAGTATAACCGGCTAATAATATTTCCACCTTGTTTTTAGCATCATAAGAATTTTCGAGTTTTATGCTCCAGGTCCGGTCCGAAAACTCGGAATAAAATGACAGTCGATCAATTTTTCCATCAAATCGTTCTACCAGCGTCGACAATGTTGCCATCACAATCTCTGGGATGGTCATTACGGCCATGCTTTTCCGCAGGTCGGACGGATCTTCTGCAAAAGCAGGATTGGCCAGCGCAACCAACGCAATGGCTGTACGGAACAAATGGTTCACAAAATTCACGGCAGGCCCCCGTATGTGTTGAGAGTTCATACAGTTTGTAGCCTCGCGAGCGCGTTGGCCAACCTAGCTTTATGACAAAAAGTTGTGCAGCCGCGCCAAGCTCTCGCGATTGTTTAGCCGTTCGGACAGGCGGGGGACGCCATTCTAATTTTCAGGCTGGTACATGTCTGACGCTTCCTCCAACATCTTCGCGCATTTCCCCAATGCACAGGCAAGCGCGTTCAAAGATTCTCCCGTCAGGCCCGCCATTTTATCGCTTTTTATCGCTCACGCGCCGCGGGCGCTCCGCTAGGGCGCGGCAGTGGCCGTGGTCGCGTTGCTCCCCAGCCCTGCGGGCTGATTATCGAAATTAAAATGTCAGGCTTGGCCGTTGTTTGCTCACGCGCCGCGAGAGTTTTGCGCGCTACAGGATCGTCGTGATGGTGGTGCCGGCGAGAGCGCCGGCGGCGAGGATGGCGAGTGGGGTCCAGAAGGGAACGCGTTCGCCGTTCAGCCATGTCCAGCGGCCGGCTATCGCGGCGAGCAAAAGGGCACCGATTGGGCCGCCAATAAAGATCATCGCGAGGCCGTGGCCCATGGCTTCTTCGGCGTGACCCATGGGACTCAAGATGCGGGTGATGGTGTCATAGGCGAGGGCAGCGGGCAGATAGCCGGCAACGGCCACAGCCAGCGCGACGAGGATGGTTTTAGTCAAGCGCGTGTCGTTTACGGGGGCTGTCATGATGGATTTCGGCATTGTTGGGCTGATGCGTTAGCGCGGGGCTTGTGCGACAGCATGATGCTGGAACTTGGTGGCATGGTGGCTTGGCGACCTTGGTCATGATGGTGCGCGGATGACGGCAAAGAATTGCCCTCCGGGCGGGGGAACCCGGAGGGCGTTTCAGGCCGGGCGACAGCGGGGGGAGGGCCCGGCTCTCGGGGAGGATACCGGACGCTCCCGAGGAGGGGAGGAGCGTGTCCGATGTGTGGGACTGTAGGGCGGTCCTGCGGGCGGCGCTGTTCCACGCGTGACATACGCATCATTCGCGCGAATTAAACGACGTAGGCCATCAGGCGGCCGGCGGCGATGACGGAGATCCATAGTCCGATGGAGAGAAGCGCGGATAGCCGCGCAGAGGCCGGTGCGGGAGTGCTGATGTTCCAGGTCTGGATGGCTGGCGCGATGCGCCACTGGAAGTAGGCGGCGTTGAGACCGGCAAGCGCAATGAGGGCGAGCTTGTACTGCAGGGCGGGGTTAGCGGCGAACTCGACCGGGTTAGAGATAAAGAGCAGGAGGCCGCTCGTCGTGTTGAGGACAAAGCCGGTCCAAACCCAGGGCAGGAGATGGTGGCCCAGGATGTCGAGGGGCAACGAGCGGTGGCGGCCGATGACGCGCAGGTCGTAGGCGAGAATGGAGCCGAACACGAGCGCGATGCCGATGATGTGAGCGATTTCGAGGATCGGATAGGTCCAGGTGCTTTCGCGCAGAAAGACGGAGAGGGGTGTGGCGGCGAGATCGCCCCAAAGACCGGGTACGGGCATCTCCTCCGGCATGATGCGCTCCGTTACCGCGCGGTGCCGCGCATGGAGACGGAGGGGCCGCCTGGAAACGAGATGGTGGCAAGGCCCAGTTCCGCCCCGCCGCCGCGCGCGGGCCAGCCGGTGACAGTCGCTTTGGCGCCAGACTTCAAATGCGTGGTGGTTAGGCCCTTGGCCTTGGCGACGGCGATGCTTTCGGTCTCGATGGTCCAGGAGCCTTTCGCCGTCTCTAGCGTGAAAAAGATGTGCGGGTTGGAGAAACGCACGTTTTCGACGGTGCCGGAGAGCGTGAGCTTTTTGGCGCTGTCGTACTTCTTGACATAGGTGTGGTGGGCGGTGGAGGCGGTGGCGTTGCCGGCGATGAGGATCGCGAGCCGGGCAGACCGCTGCAAAAGCTGACGCATGACAGGTCTCGGGTTTCGTGGTGGAGGTCTTGGCGGGTCTATCGGTTCTCGTCGCCAAGACCTAGCAGGAGATACGTGGGCTGCCTGTATCATGGCGGCCACATGGGATCGCGCGTTGACGGTTAACCGGACCGCAAAATGAAAAGCGCCCCGCATACGGTGCGAGGCGCTTTTTTTAACTTCCAGCTTGTCGCGTTTCAGCCCTTGTCGCCAGCGATGGCGGTGACGGGTTTGCCAACGATGGTGACGATCATGTTGTTGGTGTCGAGCAATCGCTTGGCGACGCGCTTGGCGTCGTCGAGGGTTATGGCCTCAATGAGGGCGTTGCGTTTTTCAACGTAATCGGTGCCGTAGCCCTCTTCCATGAGGCCGAGAAGCTGGGTTGCGATTTTGACGTTGGTATCGAAGCGCAGCGCGTAGGAGCCGGTGAGGTAGCTCTTGGCGTTGGCGAACTCGGTTTCGTTCGGCCCTTCCGCCGCGACCTTCTCCAGTTCCTGACGGATGAGATCGATCGAGGTCTTGACCGCATCGTTGCGGGTGGCGACGCCGCCTGAGAAGATGGAAGCGTGGCGCATGGGTTGGAGGTAGCTGTAAACAGAGTAGGCGAGGCCGCGCTTTTCGCGGACTTCTTCCATGAGGCGGGAGGCGAAACCGCCGCCACCAATTAGCTGGTTCAGAACGAAGGCAGTGAGGAAGTCCGGGTCCTTGCGCGGCATGGCTCCGAAGCCGAAGACGGCGACTGACTGCGGGACATCCATCTCGATGATCTTCGTTTTGCCGCCGGTGACGGGGGCCGTCATCGCAACGGCTACGAGGTCGGCCTTTTCCGGTAATTTGCCGAAGACCTTATCGAGCATGGCGCCGAGTTCGGCCTCGGTGATGTCGCCGACGGCGACGACACGGAGGTTGGAGCGGGCGAACACCTTTTTGCGGTAGGTGTCGAGGTCGGCGGTTGTGATCGACGTGACGCTCTCTTCGGTGCCGCCAGACCGGCGGCCGTAGGCATGGTCACCAAACGCCAAGGCGTTCCATTCCTGTGCGGCGACCTTATCGGGGTCTTTGGCGGCATACACGATGCCGGCCAGGATCTGCTGGCGGATGCGTTCGGCGGCATCTTTGTCGAACGTGGGTTCGTTGATGGCGAGACGGAGGAGTTCGGTTGCTTCGTCGCGATTGGCGGTCAGCGTTTCGAAGTTGCCGTAGAAAGCGTCCTGCGTGTCGGAGAAGCTAAGGCGGACGGCCAGATCTTCCAGCTTTTCCTGGAACGTGGACGCGTCCAGCTTGCCAGCGCCTTCATCCAGCATGGACGAGACGAAGTTGGCGACGCCGTCCTTGCCGGCGGGGTCTTGCGCGCTGCCACCTTCGAAGGAGAAGCGCATGGCCATCATCGGATTGGAATGGTCTTCGACGAGCCAGGCTTCGATGCCGCCGGGGCTCTTGACGGACTTGATCTGCATGGCTTCTGCCGGCCTGTTCGCTGCGATGAGAAGAAGCGCTGCCAGAAGCAGCGGCAACACAAGGGTGAAACGGTACAAGCTGCTCTGGCGCAGGTCGAGCGCGAGCGAGCGTGCGGCGGTTTTCCGCGAGGTCATCTGTGGGGCTCTCCTGGTCACGTTAGGAACGCGATTTGGCGGGAGTGATTTCGGCGACGGGCGCCTTCAACGGCTTCAAGATGCCGGTGACGGAGCGGCGTGCATCGATGTAGGTCGCCGCGGCTTTCTTGACATCGTCGAGCGAGACCTTGCGGATCTCATCCGGCCAGCCTTCGATCTGCGCGATCGTCCGGCCGAGCGACAGGCCCCAGCCGTAGCGGCGTGCCAGCGAAGACTGGTTGTCGTTCTCGTAAATGTACTCGGCAACATAGCCATTCTTGGCGCGGTCGAGTTCGGCGGCGGTCACGCCGTTGGCTGCGATTTCTGCGAGGACGGCGTCAATGGCAGCTTCCACCTTTTCGAGAGGTGCACCGTCGGCGGCGACCGCATAGAGCGAGAACTTGCCGCTATCCAAGCCGGAGCCCATGTAGCTGCCGCCTGCGGACGAGGCGACCTTGTCCTCGACGACGAGCTTTTTGTAGAGGCGGCTCGTGGGGCCATCGAGGGCAATCTTGGCGAGGAGGTCGAGCGCTTCGGCTTCGAGGGGTGCTGCCGTGGAATAGCTCGGCACCAGATAGTCGCGATGGATGGAGGCTTTGCCGGCGCGGGGATCTTCCAGCATCACGCGGCGGGCGACGCGCTGGGGCGGATCGGCGGGGCGGACGGCACGGGGTGCGGCGGGATTTGCTTCCAACTTGCCGTAGGTTTCGATCGCGTTCTTCTTGACCTCTTCCGGGGTCACATCGCCGGCGACGACTAGGATGGCGTTATTGGGCGCGTAGTAGCGCTTGTAGAAGGTCATCGCGTGGTCGCGCGAGAGTTGCGCCATCTCATGTTCCCAGCCAATGACGGGGACGCCATAGGGGTGATGAAGGTACAGGGTGGCGTCCATCTGCTCGTCGAGGATGGCGGCGGGATTGTTTTCGATGCGCGAGCGGCGCTCTTCGAGGATCACATCACGTTCGGTCAGAACCTCCTTGTCGACCAGTTTCAGGTTGGCCATGCGGTCGGCTTCCATCTCCATCACCTTGCGCAGGCGATCTTTGGAGATGCGCTGGAAGTAGCTGGTCACGTCGTGGCCGGTGAAGGCGTTGTCCTGGCCGCCAAGACGCGAGACGATCTTGGAAAACTCGCCGGAGGGGATGCTCTCGGTCGACTTGAACATCAGATGTTCAAGGAAATGGGCGATGCCCGACACACCCTTGGGTTCGTCGGCGGCGCCAACCTTGTACCAGACCATGTGCGTGACGACGGGCGAGCGCGTGTCGGGGATCACGACGACCTGCATGCCGTTGTCGAGTTTGAACTCGGTGATGCGGGGGGCGGCATAGACCGCTGTTGGCGATTGGGCGAGGGCGAACATGCTGGCGATCACCATAAAGCAAATGTGGATTGCGGGTCGGAGCTGAGCGGCCATGGAGTCCTCTAGGCTCGAGCGCACGTTGGAAAACGTGGCTGTGTGTGCGCAGAGGATGTCGGCATTGGGGGGGGAGGTGTCAAATGACAAGGCGTTCATGCCGGACGGCCTAGTCTAAGCCCGGAGCAAGATTTTGTATCATCAGACTGTTTTGAGGGCGCGATCAGGCAAATCGCAGGCCGGGCTTACTCGTTGCCACTGTCCAATAGACCCTCGCCCCCGTTCCACTTCTTCACCGCGGTCAGGACGGACGGGCGGCACGGGCCGAGGGGGCCTTCTATCGAATCGGCGCTGGCGTCGCCGGCCGCGCGAGCTGGGTCATAGTTCTTGCGGCAGTATTCATCCTGCTGCTTTTGCTTTTCGGCCTCCGTCACGATGATCTTGCGATCGGGGTCGTCGATGGCGACTGTGACGTCGGATTGCACGGCCTCGGGTGGTGCGCCGGGGGCCGGCAGGCTCGCGGTCGACGGCGGGACGACCAGCGGCGTCCGGGCAGCCAGTTTGGGTTCGGCGGACTTGGGCTGATTGGAGCCGATGCCTAAACTATCGAAAACGCCGCCGTTCAATTCTACGTCGTCCATCGAACAGCCGCCGATGGCCACAGCCGAGATCACGGCCAGTGTCATTCGGATCAGGCGCTGCGACGGCTTGCGCGTCATCGTCGGTTCTCCGATGCATCCCGGTTCTTAGGCGGTTCTTTGGGCCGGGATTTTCAGGCGTTACGAGGTCTTTGCGGCGTCTTTGCGACTCGGGATGAAGGAGTCGTACAGCAGGGCCACCACCCCGGCAACTATGGCCACATCCGCGATGTTGAAGACGTACCAGTAAAACCCGAAGGCATGCAGCGAATAGAAGTCGGCGACGCCGCCGAGCCACAGCCGGTCGATGGCGTTGCCGATGGCGCCGCCGATGATGAGGCCGAGGCCCCAGGCCATGAGCCGGCTTTCGCCGGCGCGGCACAGCCAGATCCACATGGCGAGGGAAGCGATTACGGCGAAGGCTGCCAGACCTAACTGCCAGGAATAGCTCTCTGAATCGAACATAGAGTAGCTGACGCCGGTGTTCAGAACATAGACGAAGTCGAGGAAGGGTGTGACGGCAACCCGGCCGCGGTCCTCGATGGCGTAGACCAGTATCATCCACAACTTATTGGCTTGGTCGAGGATCAGGGTGATGAGGGCGACGCCGCCGGCCAGAGGGGCATATTCGCCCCACAGCCAGCCGCCCGCGCGCGGGGCGGTTGCATCGGTCGTGGCGGCGTCCGGTGGGCTCATATCCATCCGTTGGCTGACAGGGTCGTTTGTTTCGCGATCATCCTGAGCGGCATTCGGGCTGCGCTGTCAAATGGCGCGGCGTGGGTGCAGTGACGCGGCGGTGGATGGGCGAGGGTTGTCAGCGGCGGTGCGATGTCCCATAACCCCCGTGGGCTGGCGGCGGACGCATCCCTCGCCAACCGGGTCAGGTCGGGAACGAAGCAGCCCTAACGATCAGGACGCGGGTCGTCCGCCAGCCTCTATTTCGTTCACGCGCCGTACCGCGCGCTCTCGCGCGCTGGCGCTCCACTAGGGCGCGGCTTGCCGCGGGTCGCCTTGCTCCCCGGCCCTTCCGGGCCGACAGATGGGCGAGGATGGGTCGCAGGGCATCTTGCTCTTCGGCCCTCCGGTCTGATTTGAGGGCGGCGGCAGCGCAGATGGCTAAGAAAAAATCAGAAGACAGCGACAGCCCAGCCGTTTCACCGGCAGCTCCTTATGTCGTGTTGGCGCGCAAGTACCGGCCGCAGACGTTCGACGATCTCATTGGCCAAGAGGCGATGGTGAAGACGCTGCGCAATGCGTTTGCGTCGGGACGGATCGCGCAAGGCTATATGCTCACCGGCGTGCGAGGCGTCGGCAAGACGACTACGGCACGCATTCTGGCGCGGGCGTTGAACTACGAGACGGCTGCGATCCATAAGCCGACGATTGATATGCCGGTGCTCGGCCGGCACTGCGCGGAGATCATCGAGAGCCGTCACCCCGATGTGATTGAGATGGACGCGGCTTCCAACACCGGCGTTGATAACGTGCGCGAGATCATCGAGAGCGCCCGCTACAAGCCGATTTTGGCGCGCACAAAGGTCTTCATCATCGACGAAGTCCACATGCTCTCGAAGGGCGCGTTCAACGCGCTATTGAAGACGCTGGAAGAGCCGCCGGAGCATGTGAAGTTCATTTTCGCGACGACAGAGATCCGCAAAGTTCCGGTGACGGTGCTGTCGCGGTGTCAGCGGTTCGATCTGCGCCGTGTGGATGTGCCGGAATTGTCGGCGCATCTGGGCAACATCACCGCAAAGGAAGGCGCCTCGGCCGAGCCGGAAGCGCTCGCCATGATCGCACGCGCGGCGGGCGGGAGCGTGCGCGACGGACTTTCTATTCTCGATCAGGCGATCGCGATGGGATCGGGCAAGGTGTCGGGTGACATCGTGCGCGGGATGCTGGGGCTCGCGGATCGCGGGCGCGTGTTTGATCTTCTGGAGACGCTGCTGGGTGGAACGCCGGCTACGGCCTTGAAAGGTTTTGGCGCGCTTCATCACGACGGTGCGGAGCCGGGGCAGTTGCTCGCCGATCTTGCCGACGTCGTGCATCTCGTGACGCGATTTAAAGCGCTGGGCGGCGATGCGGGCGACGAGGGTGTGCCGGCGGAAGACAAGCGGCGGGCGCAATCTCTGGCCGCGCGGCTGTCGATGCCATTGCTGGCGCGGGCGTGGCAGATGCTGCTGAAGGGGATCGAGGAGGCCGGCAAGGCGCCCGATCCGCTGGCGGCGGCCGAGATGGTTTTGATCCGCATTGCTTACGTCGCGGATCTGCCGCCTCCGGATGAGATTTTAAAGGCGCTGGGCGGCGTCGGGCAGGTGTCGCGGCGGGCGGCCGGGGGCGGCGGTGCGCCGGCGCCGGCGGAGCGCGATCAGCGCACGCCGCTCAATGAATCGCCGCGGGAGCAGAAGCCGGCGCAGCGCGCGCCTTCTGCCGACACGCCGCCGTGGGCCGACGACGTTGCCGCGCCGGATGCTTCGCCGGTTCAATTTGAATTGACGGACGATCCGCCGCCGCTGGAGGCTTACGGTGATTTAATCGAGGGGCTTGGTGATGAGGACGATGCTCCAGCCGCGCCGGTTGCGCCTTCGCTCAGGCCGCTCAGAACGTTCGCCGATGTTGTCGAACTAGCGGGTGAGCGGCGCGATGCCCGGCTCCGAGCGCATCTGGAAGAATATGTATCGCTGGTGAAGTTCGATGGGGCGGCGGGATCGATCGATCTCTTCTTATTGCCCGGTGCGCCGCCGGAGATCGCCAACGATCTGCGCGAGAAACTCAATCGCTGGACGGAGCGGCGCTGGATGGTCGTGTTGTCCAAGCGGCCGGGAGAGCCGACGCTCGGGCAACAGAAGCGGGAGCGTGAAGCGGCGGACTTGGCCATGCTGAAGAAACACCCGGCGGTGTCGGCGATCTTCGACGCGTTTCCGGATGCGAAGGTGGCGGCTGTGCGAACGACGGCGGTGCGCGACGAAGACGAGGCGGGAACCGGCTGAGGCCGGACCGGTTTTCATAGGCAAATGTGGCGCGATCGCTGCGCCACCACAGGGGACGACGCATGAAAGATATCATGGGCATGATGAAGCAGGTGGGCCAGATGCAGGCGCGCATGCAGAAAATGCAGGAAGAGCTGGCCGAGACCGAGATCGAAGGTCAATCGGGCGCCGGGCTCGTGCGCGTAACACTCAACGGCCGGGGCGACATGAAGAAGATCGCCATCGATCCGAGCCTGATGAAGCCGGGTGAGGGCGAAATACTGGAAGACCTGGTTCTCGCTGCCAATCAGGATGCGCGGGCGAAGGTGGAAAGCATGATGGCGGAAAAGATGGCCGAGGTGACGGGCGGATTGCCTCTGCCGCCGGGTTTGAAGTTATTCTAACGCGCATGGGGCGCTGGCGCTGGGGGGCGATGACATGACTGGAGCAGCGTCGATTGAGCCCCCTGGCGCATCGGGCTTGACGCCGGGTGCGGCGCTCGCTGCCGGCATTGCGATCATCGCCGGGATCGCGCTCATTCTTTGGGGAATGGGGCGGACGCCCATTTGCACGTGTGGCGATATCAAGCTGTGGCATGGGGTGGTGCAGAGTGCAGAGAATTCGCAGCACATCACGGATTGGTACACGCCGAGCCACGTCATTCACGGTTTCATTTTCTATGCTGTGCTGTGGTGGCTGATGCCGAAGGCGTCGTTTGCGACGCGGCTGTTGCTAGCACTCGGCATCGAAGGGGCGTGGGAGATTGTTGAAAACACGAATGCGACCATCGAGCGGTACCGCACCTCGACCATCGCGCTCGATTACTATGGCGATAGTATTCTGAATTCGGTGATGGACGTGCTTGCCATGGCGGCAGGGTTTTGGCTGGCGTCGGTCCTGCCGGTTGCGCTTACGGTGGCGCTGGCTATTGGGGCGGAGTTGTTCACGGGATACATGATCCGTGACAACCTGACTTTGAATGTCATCATGCTGCTCTATCCGCTGGAGTCTATCAAGGCGTGGCAATCGGCGGGCGGGTAGCTGCCCGGCGGAATCGTGTTAAGCGCGGCGGGGAACCCGTGTTAACAGTGCGCTGCCATGTCGAAGAAAATCGCAGGTCCGGAGATTGAGCGGCTCGTGCAGCTTCTGGCGCGCTTGCCGGGGCTTGGGCCGCGGTCGGCGCGCAAGGCGGCGCTTGGGCTTTTGAAGAAGCGGCAGGAGCTGCTGTTGCCTTTGTCGGAGGCACTGAAAACTGCGGTTGAAAAGATCGTCGAATGTCCGGCGTGCGGGAACCTCGATACGGTGTCGCCGTGCACGATCTGCCAGGATGCGCGCCGGGATCAGTCGTTAATCGTGGTGGTGGAAGAGGTTGGTGATCTGTGGGCGCTAGAGCGGGCGGGCGTGGTGAACGCGCGCTATCATGTGCTCGGCGGGCATTTGTCGCCGCTGGATGGAATTGGTCCGGAGAAGCTCAATATTGCGTCGCTGGTCGAGCGGGCGGCCGCACCGGAAGTTGGGGAAGTGCTGCTGGCGCTGAATGCGACGGTCGAAGGGCAATCGACGGCGCATTATGTGATGGACCAATTGGCGGGTGCGAACGTTACTGTCTCGCGGTTGGCGCAGGGTGTGCCCATTGGCGGGGAGTTGGATTATCTCGACGAGGGCACGCTGGCGGCTGCGATCAAATCGCGGCGGCGCGTTTAAGGGTTAGTGGAGTAGAGCGTCCATGGATGCGGCGGATGTCACGGTCGCCGGGAGTGCTCCGGCCGCGCCGCCGCGTTTTGTAACGGGGCCGTTGCTTAAGCACATTCTGATCATGACGGGAACGGGCGCGGTCGGCCTTGTTGCCATCTTCATCGGCGATCTCGCCAACATGCTGTTCCTGTCGTGGCTCGGCGACGAGGCGATCGTGGCGGCGGTGGGCTACGCGAGTTCCATTCTGTTTTTCACCACGTCCATCGGCATCGGGTTGTCGATCGCGGCGACATCTCTGGTCTCGCCGGCCGTGGGGGCGGGACAGCGGGCGCGCGCGCGGCGGCTGGCGTCGAGCGCGCTGATGCTGACGCTGGTCGCGTCGATCGTCTTGACGGTGGTGGTCTGGCTGGCGGTGTCGCCGCTTCTCACGCTGCTCGGCGCGGCGGGCCGGACACACGGGCTGGCGCGGGATTATTTGTGGATTCTCGTACCGTTTCTGCCGCCGCTGGCTCTGGCGATGACTGCGACGGGGGTTCTGCGCAGCGTGGGAGACGCGCGCCGCGCGATGCACATCACGCTCATCGGGGCGGTGGTGAATATCGCGCTCGATCCGTTTTTTATTTTCACCTTTGGGCTCGGCATCCATGGCGCGGCGATCGCGTCGGGGATCGCGCGGCTGGCGATGGTGGCCTATGCGGTTTATGCCGTTGTGCGGGTGCACGACATGGCGTCGAAACCGTCGATGCCGGCGCTGAAAGAGGACTGGCCGCCGTTGCTCGGTGTTGCCGTGCCGGCCGTGCTGACGAATGTCGCGACCCCGGTGGGGAACGCGTACGTGACGGCGGCCATCGCGGCGCATGGGGATAGCGCGGTGGCGGCGTGGGCGATTATCGGGCGGATCATTCCGGTGGCGTTCGGCGCGATCTATGCGCTGTCGGGGTCCATCGGGCCGATCATCGGTCAAAACTACGGGGCGGGCGATAACGCACGCATGCGCCGCGCGTTTACGCTGTCGCTGGTGGTGAACGCGGCGTTCACGCTCGTCGCTTGGATCGTGCTGTGGCTGGGGACGGGCAGCATCATCGAATTTTTTAAGGTGACCGGGAGTGCGGCGGATCTGATCCGTCATTTCAACGCGATTTTATCGCCGCTGTTTTTGTTCCTTGGTGCACTATTCGTGGCGAATGCGGCGTTCAACACGCTGGGACATGCGCAGCTGTCGACGTGGCTCAACTGGGGGCGGGCGACGGTCGGGACCATTCCGTTTGTCGAATATGGGTCGCGGCACGGCGGCGCGGAGGGTGTGCTGGCGGGAAACATGATCGGCGGGATCGCGTTTGGGCTCCTCGCCGTGTGGCTGTGCTACCGCTTGATGGACCGGCTCAAAGCCGACGCGATGGAGTAGGGCGCCAGCGTGTGTGTGGGGTGGTGCTCGCCTCGAATCGGTTGCTGCAGTATGCGGAGAGGCCGGTTTTTGTCGCGCCGGTGCGAGCGAGCCCGTTTTATGAGCCTTTCTGCCCCCGGGATCCCGAAGCGGATCGCCATCGTCGCGCCGACGCTGGCGGGTGTGCTGCGTGATCGCGCGAACCTGATCCGGGCGCTGAGGGCGCGCGGGCATACCGTGCTCGTGGTGGCGGCTTCGCATCTGGCGGGTGAGGTGGCGGCGCTACATCATTTGGGCGGCGAGCATCGCAATTTCGATCCGCAACCGGCGGGGATGGCCCTGTTCGCCAACCGTAAAGTGGTGCGCGCGGTGCGCGACATTCTTTCGGCGTGGAAAGCTGAGACGGTGATTGTCAGCGGCGAGCGGTTGGCGTCGCTGGCTGCAACAGCTGCGCGCAAGGCCGGGGCACAGCGCATTGTGACGATTGTCGGCGGATTGGGGTTTGACGGTGACGAGGCCAGAACGCGTGTGGCATCGGCCTACCGGCGGGCGGTGAAACTCAGCGCGGCGGTTGTGGTCCATAACGCGGATGACGCGCGGGTTTTGAAAGCGGTTCTGGCGCCTGTGGCGCACATCGTTGTGACGCCCGGTGATGGTGTCGATCTGGAGGCTTTTGCAGCGGCGCCGTTGCCTAGGTCGGATGGACCGGTTGTGTTGCTCATGATCGTGAACCCCGATTGCCGCGCGGCCATCGAATCCTACACGGAGGCGGCGTGGGAGATGACGGCGGGCGGCGTGGCGGCGCGGTTTGAACTGGCGACCGATCGCGAGATGGCGCAGGACACGACGCTGCTGACAGTGGAGGGCGTGACCTTCCATGGGCGGGCCGCCGATCCGGCGGATCTCTTGGCCACGGCGCATGTGGCCGTGCATCTGTCGGCGGATGATGGGTCGCCTACGGCGCTCAAACAGGCGCTCGCGGTGGGGCGACCAGTGCTGACGCTCGACGTGCCCGGTTGCCGGGAGATGGTGGACGAGCGGGTCAACGGCTGCCTTGTGCCGCCGGGGGATGGTGCGGCGCTGATGGCCGCCTTAGCGAGCTTTGTCGTGCATCGCGATCTGCTGCCGGCCGAATCGCGGGCGGCGCGGGCAAAGGCGGTGTCGGCTTTCGGGGCCCACGACGTGTTGGAGCCGGTGGTGGCGGCCATCGAGGGTTGAGGCCCGGGTAGCCGCGTTAAGGCATCGCGGGGTTGACGGGTTCGAGACGGATTGACCCCGGCGTCGGGCTCTCTTATCTGACGCAAATGGCCAAGCTTCCCATTGTGACCCTGCCCGATCCGATCCTGCGTCAGTCGTCCGCGCCCATCGAGCGCGTCGATGCCGAGGTTCTGCGTCTTGCCGACGATATGCTGGAAACCATGTACGACGCGCCGGGCATTGGGCTGGCCGCGATCCAAGTTGGTGTGCCGCGCCGGCTCGTGGTGCTTGATTGCGCCGCGGAGGGCGAGAAGCCGGAGCCGCGCGTGCTGATCAATCCCGAGATTTTGCATCTGGGATCGCAGCTGAAGGTCTATGAAGAGGGCTGTCTGTCGATCCCCGATTTCCGGGTGGATATTGAGCGGCCGTCTGATTTGCGGCTGCGGTATCTCGATCGCGAGGGCAAGCTGCAGGAGCATGATGCGGGCGGACTACTGGCAACCGCGATCCAGCATGAACTCGACCATCTCGATGGTAAGCTGATCATCGATTTTCTATCGCGGCTGAAGCGCGATATCGTGGTGCGCAAGTTCAAGAAGCTGGCGCGGCAGGACGGGCCGCTCTGACGGCGGATCAGCCGGGGGGCCTTCGACCATGCCACTGAAGCTTGTTTTCATGGGAACGCCGGAGTTTTCCGTGCCGTGCCTCGATGCGCTCGTGGCTGCGGGGCATGAGATCGTGGTGGTCTATTCGCAGCCGCCACGGCCGGCGGGGCGGGGCATGGCGGATCGTAAGTCGCCCGTTCACGTCAGAGCCGAGGCGCTCGGCATTCCGGTACTGACTCCGAAATCGTTGAAGGGTGCGGACGAGCAGGCGGCGTTTGCTGCGCACAGGGCGGATGCAGCGGTTGTGGTCGCCTATGGGCTGTTGCTGCCGAAGGCCGTTCTCGACGCGCCTGCGCACGGCTGCTTTAATGTGCATGCGTCGGCGCTGCCGCGGTGGCGCGGCGCGGCGCCAATCCATCGCGCGATCATGGCGGGGGATGCCGAGACCGCCGTGATGGTGATGAAGATGGAAGAGGGCCTCGATACGGGGCCCGTTTGTGCGACGACGCGGATGTCAATTGGTCCGTTGGTGACGACGGGGGAATTGCACGATCAGTTGGCGGCGGCGGGCGCGGCTTTGATTGTCGCCGCGATGGCTGACTTGGAACACGGGCGGCTCGTTGCCGTGCCGCAGGCGGCGGACGGAGTGCTCTACGCCGCGAAGATCGACAAGGCAGAGGCGCGGATCGATTTCACGCGCGATGCCACGGCGGTGCACAATCACATTCGTGGGCTGTCGCCTTTTCCGGGCGCGTGGTTCGAAGCCGTGGGTCCAGCGGGAACGGTTGAGCGCATTAAGGTGTTGCGATCGGAGCCGGTGGAGAAGCGCGGGGCGGCGGGGACGGTGCTCACCGACGATCTCGTGATTGCATGCGGCTCCGGGGCGGTGCGGATCATCGAGGCGCAGCGGGCGGGTAAGCGGCCGATGCTGGCGCTCGAGTTTTTGCGCGGCTTTCCGCTGGTGGCCGGTGCAACCGTTAATCAAACGTAAAGATCGCGCAGCCATGGGCAGCCAACGGCACTAGACTGCGGGTTTAGCGTTGCTCGTCTTTCCTGGAGTTGCCCATGATGTCTCGCGTTCTTGCTCTCGGTTTTGCAGCCGTCGTTGCTGGTGGCACGTCTGCTGCCTTTGCTCAGTCTTCGACAATCCGGATCGAGCCGCGCCCGGTTTATGGGGCGACGGTGAGCCTCGAAGAGGGCGTACGCGTTTATCGTCCGTTGCCGCCGGAGAAGTACGTCATCGTCAATCCGAATGGCACGCCGGTGAACATTGGGATTTCAGAGCAGCGCGTCATCAACACGACGCGGTCGACGTCGCACAACTTCAGCCGGAATACCTGGCGCGGCTGGGGTTATCGCCGGTGCATTCCCGCAGTTGGCGATAGCTGCTGAATGCTGCCTGCTTGAGGCCGGCCCGGAACGTGGCATAAGGGGGCACCGCGGCGGACGCGGTGCCCTTTTCCTTTCAGCGACGCCAGCGGATGCCCCGGTACAAACTCATCATCGAATACGACGGGACGCCTTTCGCCGGCTGGCAGGTGCAGTCGCAAGATCCATCTGTGCAGGGCGCGCTGCGGGAGGCGATTTTCAAGTTCGCGGGCGAGTGGGTGACCGTGAGGGGGGCCGGGCGCACAGATTCAGGCGTGCATGCGCTGGGGCAGGTGGCGCACGTGGACCTGACGAAGGAGTGGGCTGCGTCGCGCGTACAAGATGCGATCAATTATCATTTGCGGCCGGCACCGTGTGCGGTGCTCTCCTGCGCGTTGGTTTCGCCGGAGTTCGATGCGCGGTTCAGTGCGGTGGCGCGGCACTATGTTTATCGCATTCTGACGCGGCGTGCGCCGCCAGTGCTTGAGCGCGACCGGGTGTGGTGGATCACGCACGATTTGGATCGCGATGCGATGCAGGCGGCTGCGAGTCATCTCTTAGGGCATCACGATTTTACGACGTTCAGAGCGGCCCAGTGTCAGGCGACGTCGCCGATGCGGACACTCGACAGGCTGGATGTGGCATGCGAGGGGGCGGAGATCGTGATCCGGGCCTCGGCGCGGTCGTTCCTGCACAATCAGGTGCGATCGATGGTGGGCACGCTCAAGCTTGTGGGCGAAGGCAAGTGGCGGCCGGACGATGTGGCAGCGGCGCTTGCGGCGCGGGACCGGACGCGGTGTGGAACGGTGGCGCCGGCCAGCGGGCTCTATCTGGAACGGGTCGATTATCCGGCCGACGTTTAAACGTCAGACGCGTACTTCGATGTGGCTTCCGCCGGGGGTTTTGGTCACGAAGAAGCCGTTGGGGATTGCTTGCTGCACGAGCGGCACGTGCGAGATGAGGCCGACCGAGCGCGTGGCGCCGACGAGGTCTTGCAAGGTTTGCAGAACGGTTTCCAGGGTGCCGCCGTCGTTTTCGCTGTCGAGGCTGCCGAAGCCTTCGTCGATGAAGATGGTGTCGAGGCGGACGGAGCCGTGGGCGCTTTCGACGATGTCGGAGAGGCCGAGCGCCAGGGCGAGGGCGGCGATAAAGGTTTCGCCGCCTGACAGCGTCGATGTGGGGCGCTGGCGGCCGGTGTAGGTGTCTTCGACGGCGATGCCGAGGCCGCGGCGTGCGTTGCCCTTGCCTTCCGTTTCACGCACGAGGCTATAGCGGCCGCGCGTCATGGGGCTCAAGCGCAGGTTGGCGGCGTCGAGGACGCGATCGAAGAGGGTGGAGATGGCGAAGGTTTCCAGGTCGATCTTTTGATAGGTCTTACCGGAGAAGGCCTCTGACAATTCGCGCAGGGGCGCGGTTTCCTTTTCCAGCGCATCGAGGCGGTGGCCCTCTGCGGCGAGGTCCGACTGGAGCTTGCGGAGTTGGACCAGACGGGCGGAAGCTTCGGTGGCGGCGGTGTTGAGGGCGTCGAAGGCGTTTGCGGCCGTGTCGCGCGCGGAGGCGAGGGATGTGAGATCGGGGCGGGTCAGCGTGGCGATGGCAGCGGCGGCGCGCTCGAGTCGGTCGGCGGCGGCGGCGCGCAGGTCGTCGTACTGGCGGATGCGGGCTTCGAGATTGGGGATTTCGGGAACGTCTGACTTGCGGCGGTCGTAGTCGGCGGCGGTGAGGCCGTTGGCGGCGAGCCGGTCAGCGAAACTGCTCTCAACGCGGGTGAGATGGGCTGCGAGGCGTTCGACTTCAGCGGCGATGGTTTCAGATTCGCGCAGGGCGGCGGCGTGTTTGGCCGCGGCGGTCTGATCGGCCAGTGCTGCGGCTTGGGTGTCGCGGTCGAAATCAGAGATGGCCTTCCCGAGCTTTGTGATGGCTGCTTGAAGCGTGGTTGCGTCGCGCAAGTGGGATGGGATGGCGGCCATCGAGTCGTCGAGGGACTGCTGGGCGGCGGCGGCGGATTTGGCGTGGTCGCGTTCGGCGTCCTGGGCGCGCTCCAGGGAGGTCTTGGCGGCGGCGATGTCGGGGTCGAGCGTTTCGAGTGATGCGCTGAGGGCGGTTACGTCGGCGGGGGCTGCGAGGCGGCTCAGGTTGGCTTCGATGGCTTGCAATTCGGTGGCGAGCATAGCGCTGGAGCGTTCGGGCGGGGGAAGTGCAGCTAGGACGGCCTGGCGCTCGGTCAGCGCTTGCTTGGCGATTTCCAGTTGGGTGCCAGCTTCATTGGCGCGCGTGCGGGCCGTATCGAGTGTGGCTTTGGCGAGGGCATAGGTTTCGTCGAGGCGTTGGCTACCGGATGTGCCGCGGGCGGGAGCCGGATGGTCGGGCGAGCCGCAGACGGCGCAGGGTTCGCCGGGGGTGAGGTGAGCGGCGAGATGGGCGGCGTGGTTTTCGAGCAGGGCTGTTTCGGCGGCGGCGAATGCGGTTTGCGCTTGGTGGAGCGCAGTCGCGGCTGTTGCGCTGGTGGCTTCCGCGCGCTGGAGCGATGTCTGGGCTGCTGACGCTTTTTGAGTAGCGTCTTCGTACGCCTTGGCGGCGGCGAGGCGTTCGCGCAGGTGGGACGCGGTGGCGTTGAGCTGCAAGCGCTGCACTTGCGCTGATTGCGCGGCGGTGAGCGCTTTAGTGGTTGCGTCCTTGCGGGATGTCAGAGTGGCGAGCTTGGCTTTCGCGGTCTCGACAGCGGTGGAGCTTTCGCGCGCTTTGATTTGGGCGTCGGTGGCGGCGCAGCGCAGGGTTTCGCTCGCGGCGAGGCGGGCCGCGTGGTCGCGCAGGGTGTGGAGTTCGGATTTCTGGGTCTCGATGGCGGCGGATTGCTGGGCGAGGGCGTCACGCGTTTTCTTGGCGCGTTGGGCTTCTGCCTCGTCTCTTTTCAGCCGTTCGGCGGCGGCGGTTTGGCGCTGGTGGGCGGCGTCGACATCGGTGCGGGCGGCGTCGCGGCTGCTGGCGGCATCGGCGAGGGAGGCCACGATGCGGGCGAGCTTGAGACGGGCTGCGAGTGCGTCGATCTCGGGGCGAGATGCGTCGAGGGTGGCGAGGTTCTGCTCGGCGGTCAGATGCTCGATGAACTGGGCGTCGGTCTGCGCGGCGGCTTGGTAGGCGTTCAGGGCCGCGTCCCACTCGGCTTTGGCTTTGGCGGCTGCGTTGCTCTGGTCGCGGTGGCGGATCTCGGCGTCGGCGATGCCTTCGGCGAGCGCGTCCATCGTGGAGAAGTTTTCAGCCGAGAGGCGCGCGATGCAGGCGGCGCGGGCGGCCGCGACTTTCTTTTCGGCCGCGTCGGCGTCGGCTTTAAGGCGCTCGGTCAGGCGGCGGTAGAGAGAGACGTCGAACAGGTCGCGGAGAATATCGAGGCGCTCTTTGGTGTCGGCGCTGAGGAAGGCTTCGAAGCGGCCTTGGGGGAGAAGGACAATCTGGCGGAACTGCGCGGCACGATAGCCGAGCAGCTTTTCGATCGCGTCGTCGACGATTTTAACTTTGGTTTCAGCGAGGACTTTGCCGGGGTTGGAGTCGTTCAGCGTATCTAGGTCGAGGCCGGTGACGTCGAACAGCCAGGCTTTGTGGGTTTCCTTGGTTTCGCCGCCGCCGCGCCTGGCGGGGCGGATTTGCTCGGGCTGGCGGACGATGCGGTAAGTGCGGCCGGCGGATTCGAAGACGAGTTCGACTTCGGTGAGGAGGCCGGCATCGGCGTGATCTGAGCGCAGGGTTGCGGCGTGCTGCTCAGAGCGCGCGGCTTCGCCGAAGAGCGCGAAGGTCATGGCGCTAAAGATAGTGGATTTTCCGGAGCCGGTGGCGCCGTAGATGCCGAAGAGGCCGCTGTCGAGCACGGCGCGGAAGTTGATCGTCTGGCGGCCGGCGTAGGGGCCGACGGCTTGGAGAGTGAGGAGAAGCGGCTTCATGCGGCTGCGTCCTCGTCGGACGTGGTGAGGCGTGCAAGGGCGCAGGTGATGATGTGCGTTTCGGCGGGTGTGGGCGGCGTGCTGCGCATGTGGGTGAGGAATTCGGTAGCGACGGTGGCGGGATCGTCGAGTGAGGTTGCGGCAGGTTTTGAGGACGCGCCCTGACGGGCTTTGTTATCTCGGGCGTAGGCCAGCGTGCAGGCGAAGGGGAAGCGCTCGCGGATGCGCTTCATGGGTTCGATGAGGCGGCCGTCGTCGGTGAGGATCACATTGACGAAGTCTTCGGAAGCCGGAAGGCGCAGGATGTCGTCGAGCGTGCCTTTGAGTGTGCGCACGGTGCGGCGGGGGCGGAAGGGGATCAGGCCGACGGCGGTGGTTCCGTCGGCTGCGAGATCGACAAGGGCGAATGATTTTTCGTTGCCTTCTTCGTCGAAGGCGAAGGCGAGAGGTGAGCCGGAATAGCGGATGTGGGGTGCGCCGGCCGTTTGCGGGCGGTGGATGTGACCGAGGGCAACATAGTGCGCGCCGGCGAAGACATCGGCGGGGACGGTTTCGATACCGCCGGCAACGCGGGTGAGCGGGCGTTCGGTGGTGCTGGGTGCGGCCCCCGTGACGAAAGCGTGCGCGACGATGATCCAGCGGGCGCCCGTCGAGATGTGCGGGCGGGCGGCGGCGACTTCGGCGCGCATGACATCGGCGGGAGATTTAATGGTGGGATCTTGGAAGGCTTCGCGGGCGGCGTATTCGTAGCCGAAGGGCAGGGCGGAAATGGCGACGGGGCCATGTGCGTCGTGGAGGATCAAGGGATGTTCGGTTGCGCTCAAGGGGCCGCGTACGAGTGCGCGGCGGCGGTCGGCGAGCATGGCCATGGCGCCGATGCGGTCGGCGCTGTCGTGGTTGCCGGCGATGATGACGATGGCGGATGTGGTCTCGGCGATGGTGCGCTCGATGAAGGTGTTGAACAGGCGTACGGCGCTCTCCGGCGGGGCGGCGCGGTCGAAGATATCGCCGGCGATGATGAGCGCATCGGGCTTGTGTGTTTGCAGGGCGGTAAAGATCTGATCGAGCACGATGGCGTGGTCGTCATCGAGGGAGTGGCCCTCGAATTGGCGGCCCAGATGCCAGTCGGCGGTGTGGAGAAATTTCATGCGCGGTGCGCCCCCGGACGTTCGAGCTCTGTTCTACACCGGGGTAGTGGCGCGGTGCGATGCCGGGATGGCACGGGCGCGGGGGTTATCCCAAGGTGATGTTGGGGGCTATGGAGGTCTTTCGCGCGATTGGACGGTCCATTCGCCCGGATCAGGAAAGCGGCGGATGTGAAGTGTGTTGCCTTTTGATTGTTTGTCTTTCATCGGACTGTATCCGGAATTCAATCATGGATATCGCGCATGACTACTGCATCCATCCCTGGTTGGGCTCTAGCGATCCCGTTTGCCCTGATCGGTGTTCCGGCACTCGTCGTGGGGACGGTGATGCTGAAGCGCAGGATCGTCGCCTATCGCTTTGGCGAAGTTGTCGAGGCGGAGGTCGTGGGGCTTGATGTGCATCGCGGACCAGGGGCTGTCAGTGGTTCGCCGCTCGAGGTGGACGAATGGGCGCCCACGACGGTGACGCCGCATTTTCGCTATTGGACGGCAGATGGCGAGGAGCGAACGGCGCGGCTCGATATGCAGACGGTGCAGCGGGTGCGTAGCGAGGGCTATCGCTTGCGCTATAAGATTGGCGACCGCATGCAGTTGCTCGTTGATCCCGCGCGGCCGGGGATCGGGTATGCGGGAACGCCATCGTCGCTGTTGGTTTTTCCGGCGCTGCTGTGCTTTGCGGGGGTGCTTGTTACACTGATTGCGCTTGGCATCTTTTTTGGGGCTGAGAGCTAGCGCGGTGTTGCCGCTGTGGTGCGCGCAGCGCGCAGACGAGCGAAGTCTTCGTCGGCGTGATAGGAGGAGCGCGTTAGCGGGCTTGCGGCGACGAGGAGGAAGCCCTTCGACAGGCCGATGCGGCGGAAGCTTTCGAATTCCTCGGGCGGGACGTAACGGGCTATGGCGGCGTGCTTCGGCGTCGGCTGCAGATACTGGCCGATGGTGAGGAAGTCGACATCGGCGGAGCGCAGATCGTCCATGACCTGGAGGACTTCGTCGTAGGTTTCGCCGAGGCCCAGCATGATGCCGGACTTGGTGAAGACGTTACTGTCCAATTCCTTGACTCGCTGTAACAGGCGGAGCGAGTGGAAGTAGCGCGCGCCGGGGCGGATCTTCAAATAGAGCGACGGGACGGTCTCGAGGTTGTGATTGAAGACATCTGGGCGGGCGGCGGCGACGCGTTCCAGTGCGCCGTCCTTGCGCAGAAAGTCGGGGGTGAGGATTTCGATGGTCGTGTCCGGGCAGCGGGCGCGGATCGCTTGAATGGTTTGGTGAAAGTGTTCGGCGCCGCCGTCGTCGAGATCGTCGCGGTCCACCGATGTGATGACCACATGGCGCAGGCCCAACTCCGCCACAGCCGCGGCGACATTTTGGGGTTCGCTGGGATCGAGTGGGCCGGGGCGGCCGGTGCGGACATTGCAGAAGCCGCAGGCGCGTGTGCAGGTGTCGCCCATGATCATCATGGTGGCGTGGCGCTTGGACCAGCACTCGCCCAAGTTTGGGCATGCGGCTTCTTCGCAGACGGTGGTGAGGCCGTGGCTGCGCACGACGCTGTGAGTGCTGGCCAATTCGCCGCCGTTCGATAGGCGGATGCGCAGCCACGGCGGCTTGGGCAGCCACGGGGTGTCGGGCCGGTTGGCCTTCTCGGGATGGCGAAGCGCTGCGGCATCGCGCGTATCCAAAACCGAAACCATGCGTCATTCCTCGGTGGGCGGGCCTCGGGGGGCGGCCGGATTACTCGGCTGCCTTCATATAAGTATCCATCGGCGGGCAGGAACAGACAAGGTTGCGATCGCCGTAGGTGTTGTCGACCCGGTTAACGGGGGCCCAGTATTTATCGACGCGGAATGCGCCCGGCGGGAAGCAGGCGACCTCTCTTGTATACGGGCGGTTCCAGTCGCCGATCAGGTCTTCCACGGTGTGGGGTGCGTTTTTCAGCGGATTGTTGGTTTTATCCATGCGGCCCTCCTCGATGGCGCGGGCTTCTTCCCGGATGGACAGCATGGCGTCGCAGAAGCGGTCGAGCTCGGCTTTGGTTTCTGATTCGGTTGGTTCGATCATCAGGGTGCCGGCGACGGGCCAGCTCATGGTTGGGGCGTGGAAGCCGCTATCGATGAGACGTTTGGCAATGTCTTCGACGGACACGCCGGCCTTGTCCATCAGCGGGCGGGTGTCGATGATGCACTCGTGCGCGACGAAGCCGTTCTTGCCGCGATAGAGGATGGGGTAGGCCTGCTCCAGCCGCTTGGCGATGTAGTTGGCGTTGAGGATGGCGATACGGGTGGCCTGCGTGAGGCCGCGTCCGCCCATCATCAGAATGTAGCTCCAGGAGATCGGGAGGATGGAGGCCGATCCGTAGGGTGCGGCGGAGACGGTGTGTTCGCGGCCGTCCGTGTGGGGGTGGCCCGGCAGGAACGGGATGAGGTGCGCCTTGACGCCGATGGGGCCCATGCCGGGGCCGCCGCCGCCATGAGGAATGCAAAACGTTTTGTGCAGATTGATGTGGCTGACGTCGGAGCCGATCTCGCCGGGCTTGGCGAGGCCGACCAGCGCGTTGAGATTGGCGCCGTCCATGTAGACCTGTCCGCCATGCGCATGCGTGATGTCGCAAATCTCGCGGACGGCTTCCTCGAAGACGCCGTGCGTGGAGGGATAGGTGATCATGCAGGCGGCGAGCGCATCGCTGTGCTCTTCGGCTTTCTTGCGGAAGTCGTCGACGTCGATGTTGCCGGATTTGTCGGTTCCCACGACGACGACGGTCATACCGCACATCTGCGCCGAGGCGGGATTGGTGCCGTGGGCGGAGGAGGGGATCAGGCAGACGTGGCGTTTATCGTCGCCGCGGCTCAGGTGGTAAGCGCGGATGGCGAGGAGGCCCGCGTATTCGCCCTGCGCGCCGGAGTTGGGCTGCATGGAAATCGCATCGTAGCCCGTGATGACGCAGAGTTTGCGTGAGAGGTCGTCGATCAGTTCCTTGTAGCCCTGCGCCTGATCGGCGGGGACGAAGGGATGCAGTTCGCCGAATTCGGGCCAAGAGATAGGGAGCATTTCGGCGGTTGCGTTGAGTTTCATGGTGCAGGAGCCGAGCGGGATCATCGAGCGGTCGAGCGCCAGATCGCGGTCAGCGAGGCGGCGCATGTAGCGCGTCATCTCGCTTTCGGCGCGGTTCATGTGGAAGACGGGGTGGGTGAGGAAGTCGGAAGTGCGCAGCAGGGTCTGCGGCAGGCGGGATGGCGGATAGGCTTCGTCGTAGCGCAGATCGAAGCCGCCGAACGCACGCCAGACGGCTTCCAGCGTGTCGGGACGAGTGCGCTCGTCGACCGTGATGCCGATGCGGTCCTTGCCGACCTTGCGCAAGTTGACGCCGTTGTCGACGGCGTTCTTGAGGATGAGGCCCTGGTAGGGTCCGACCTCGACGGTGATGGTGTCGAAGAAGGCGCCGGGAGCTACCTTGAAGCCGAGGCCTGCGAGGCCGTCCGCTAAGCGGCAGGCATCGCGGTGGACGCGGTGGGCGATGGCCTTCAAGCCGGTGGGGCCATGGAAGACGGCGTACATGGAGGCGATGACGGCGAGCAGGACTTGCGAGGTGCAGATATTGGAGGTCGCACGCTCGCGGCGGATGTGTTGTTCGCGGGTCTGAAGGGCGAGCCGGTAGGCGCGATTGCCCCGCGCATCGACGGAGACGCCGACGAGGCGGCCGGGCAGGTTGCGTTTGAAGGCGTCGCGGGTGGCCATATAGCCGGCGTGCGGGCCGCCGTAGCCCATGGGGACGCCGTAGCGCTGCATGGAGCCGATGGCGATGTCGGCGCCCATTTCGCCGGGCGGTTTCAAAAGCGTGAGGGCGAGAGGATCGGCGGCAACGGCGGCAATGGCGCCGGCCTTGTGCAGGGCGTCGATGAGGGGCGTGAAGTCGTGGCACGCGCCGCAGACACCGGGATACTGGAAGATGGCGCCGAAGACCTCTTCGGCGACGAGATCCTTGAAGGGGTCGCCGACCTTGATCTGCCAGCCCAGTGGTTCGGCGCGCGTGCGCAGAACGGCGATGGATTGCGGCAGGCAGTTTTCATCGACGAAGAACGTGCTTTGCTTCGACGTGGCGACGCGGTGGGCGACAGCCATGGCTTCGGCGGCGGCGGTGGCTTCGTCGAGCAGGGAGGCGTTGGCGATTTCGAGGCCGGTGAGGTCGGCGACCAGGGTTTGGAAGTTCAGAAGAGCTTCCAGGCGGCCTTGGCTTATTTCGGGCTGGTAGGGCGAGTAGGCCGTGTACCAGGCCGGGTTTTCGAAGATGTTGCGCTGGATGGCGGGCGGCATGGTGGTGCCGTGATAGCCTTGGCCGATGAGGGAGGTCAGCACGCGGTTCTTGTTGGCAGTCTCGCGCAGTTTATCGAGCGCGCGGCGTTCGGAGAGAGATTTGCCGAAGTCGATGCGTTCGGTCTGGCGGATGGCGGCGGGGACGGTTGCGTCGATGAGGGCGTGGAGATTTGACACGCCAAGTACGGCGAGCATGTCGGCGATTTCTTTTGCCGAGGGGCCGATGTGGCGCCGGTTGGCGAAATCATACGGGTCGTATTTTTCGGCGACCATGGTCGGGCTCCTCAGGCGGTGAGCTTGGCATAAGCGGCTTCGTCGAGCAGCGACTCGGCATCGGCGGCGTTGGCGAGGCGCAGTTTGTAGAGCCATCCGGCAGTCGTGGGATCGGCGGAGACGACGGCGGGATCATCGGCGGCGGATTGGTTGATTTCGATGACTTCGCCGTCGAGCGGGGCATAAACGTCGGACGCGGTCTTGACGGACTCGACCACGCCGGAGGGGGCGCCCTTTTTCAATTTGGCGCCGACTTTTGGAAGTTCGACGAAGACGAGGTCACCGAGGAGTTTGGCGGCGTGGGCCGTGATGCCGACAGTTGCGATATCGCCGTCGATCTTTAGCCACTCGTGGTCTTCGGTGAATTTCAGCATGGGTGATCTCCTGATGTAAATAATGTGGCCGCTCGCGCCGCTCAGCGGCGATACGCGTGCGGCACGAAGGGCAGGCGGACGATTTCCGCATCGAGTTCGGATCCGCGCACGACCAACCTGACGGCAGATCCGGGCGCGGCGTGGGCGGCGTGCACGAATCCTATCGCAACGGGGCGTTTAAGGGACGGGGAATAGCCACCCGATGTGATGTGTCCGATGGGTGTGCCATCGGTTGCGCGAACTTCCGTACCATCGCGCGCGGGTGCTTTGCCGGCGGGCAGGATTCCAACGCGCAGGCGGGCCGGCCGTTCATTCAACTCGCGCGTGATGCGATCGGCGCCTGGAAAATCGGCGGACTGACGGCGGCGCTTTTGGATCGACCAAGCGAGGCCGGCTTCGATGGGGGAAATGGTTTCGTCGAGTTCGTGGCCGTAGAGGCAGAGGCCTGCTTCAAGACGCAGCGAGTCGCGGGCGCCGAGGCCGATGGGGCGGACGGCGGGAGCGTCGAGAAGGGTTTGCCAAACTTTGGTGATGTCGGCTGCCGCGACGGAGATTTCGTAGCCGTCTTCGCCGGTGTAGCCAGAGCGGCTGACGTAGCACGGACTGCCGGCGATGGTGCCTTGGCCTGCTTGCATAAAGGCGAGATTGGCCGCGCCGGGCCAGAGTGCGGAAAGCACGGTGGCGGCTTTGGGGCCTTGCAGGGCGAGGAGCGCGGCATCGGTCAATGGCGCGAGGGTTACGCTGGGCAACAGGTGTGAAACGATGTGCGCGCAGTCGACGTCCTTGCGCGATGCATTCAGGACGAGGCGCAGCGTGCCGTCCGTCCCGGGTTCGGCGGGGCGCGTCACCATCAAGTCGTCGATGACGCCTCCGGAGGCGTTGAGAAGCTGCGTGTAGCGTTGCTGGCCGGGCGCGAGTCCTACGATATCGGCAGGGACGAGCGCTTCGAGCGCGCGCGCAGCCGTGTCGTGCTTGCCGTCATCGGCGCGCAGGATCGCTTGGCCCATGTGGCTGATGTCGAAGAGGCCCGCGTGCGCGCGCGTCCAGAGGTGTTCTTCGATGATTCCGCCCGCGTACTGGACGGGCATTTCATAGCCCGCGAACGCAACCATGCGGGCGCCGAGGCGCACATGCTCGGCATGGAGTGGCGTGCGTTTGGATTGAGACGGCGGGGCGTCGATCTCGGTCATGGCTGGCTCTCTGGCGTGAAGCGGGATTGCGCTTACGAGAGCCCCCTCTGTCGCGGAACCTGAGAGTTTGGACGTGCGTTCGGACGGATCCGGACGAGCGTCTTACAACCGTCGGTGGGCTTGGCAGATCGAAATCTGCCCGGCCGCTTTCCAGAGTGTCATCGGCATGCGGTCCATGGGCCTGAGAGTTTCCGGGGCGGTTGCTCCTTCGGCGCCGGCTTAGATCGAACGATCCGAGCCGAACTCTTCCACATGCCATTGCTGACGGGGCGGAGGGTGTTCCAGACCTACGCAGCGGTCAATTGTACGTAGGTAGGGCTGGCAACAGGCGAGGTGGCTGGGGACTAGGACCCCCATTTTCAACTTCGTAACATCATGAAAACCAACAGTATTTTCATGCATTCCTCACCGTGGTGTACCACGCCGATGTACCGACGGTGTGCCAGTCCCCTTGAAACGGACCGCATGGCCGATCCGGATACGGTAAGTGGCTGTACGACCACCAAATTCCGGGGTTAGCATGCGTTCGTGGTGTGGTTTCACGCAGGAATTCGCCCATGGCCGATCGTAGATATCTCGAATGGCACGGCAACCAGTGGCGTGTGCAGGTGAAGGTCCCGAGCTCCCTCAGGCGGCACCTTGGCGCCGCTCGCCTAGTCGTGCCGCTCCATACCGATAGCCTCGTCAACGCGAACCGGCTGAAGTTCCGCGTCATCGCAGAGCTCCAGGACAAGATCGCTCGCGCCAGAGCTGAAGCCGCGCTGACGCCCCGGCTACCCGATAGCCAACTGACCAACGAGGCATTGGAGTGGAAAGCCGACATTCGGCGCGAACCCCATTCTGAGACGCCGATCGCTCTCCGCGCGCGCCTCGTCGAGGTCGAACGGAGCGCCGGCCCCGAAAAGGCGGCGTACTTCGAGGCGGTCGCAACGGGTGGTGCAACCCCAATCATGTCCCTCGTCGATACGTGGCTCGCCGAGCGGGACATGAAGCCCAGGCAGCGGATTGATTACGCCCGCGCTGTCCGCAAGTTCAACGGTTGGGTCATCGGTACGGGTCTGAACGGGGCCATTGAGGAGGTGACCCGCAAGGTTGCCGGGCGGTATGTGTCCGAGGCGCTCGTTGCCCGGAAGGTTCATTGGAAGACTGCCAACAAGGATATCACGGCGCTGTCTGGCTACTGGAAGTGGCTCATGCGGCGCGGTCACGTCGAGTACAATGTCTGGACCAATCAGGCGCTACCCAAGGTCAAGCCAAAGACGGAGGAGCAGAGGCCTAAGCGCCCGTTCACCGATGCCGAGGTCATCAAGCTATTCCGCGAGATCAAGCTAGGCTTCTTGCGGGATGCTATGTTCGTCGCCGCCTTGTCGGGTCTCAGAACCGAGGAGATTGCCCAACTTCGCGTCGGGGACTGCTACGGGGGCGTGTTCAGAATCACGAACGCCAAAACCGCAGCAGGTGTGCGCGATGTCGCCATACATGAAGATCTCGCGGTGCTGGTGGCAACGCGGTGCGCTCGGAAGGCCCGGGGCGACTACCTGTTTCATGAACTCAAGGATCCTCGTCCTGGAACTGCTGTCGAGCGCGGGCAAATGATCACCAAGCACTTCGTGCGCGCGCGCCGAGACATTGGTGTTGACGAGATGATGGACAACACCCGCCAATCTCGCATCGACTTTCATAGCTTTCGGCGCTGGTTCATCGCTAAAGCGCGTGACGCTCTGCATGCGGGGGCCCGCGGGTTCGATCAGTGGACGATCTGCGAAGTCGTCGGGCACGATAAGGAGGCCGCAGCCTTGGGCATGACGATGGGACGATATGCTGGGAAGCAGTCGGCTGCGGCGCGGCGTGCTTGTGTGAACAGCGTGAAGTTGCCGGTTACTGTTCTGGAGCCACTGCCGGCCGCGACTTGAGCTTGCTCATGCCGATTTGGATTCTGCTTCTTAGTAGCTGACAGTCGGCAAACCAACCACGGATATACGAAAGCCGATCTGATCGCGCGCGATACGGCTCTGCGGTGACTGGCTGAATTGCAGGGATAGCTGCCGAATACACAACGCTGTTTACATGCCGATCATTTCAGAAGCCGACCTGCGCAGGTAAAGCAAGGTCTGGCCAGCTCCGTCTGTTGAGCCGATAAAGCCCAAGGCAGAACTCAAGCCGCCTTCTGACGAACATAGGATTTTTTGTTCAATGCATTGAATATTTCTGCCTGTACGAATTTCATAACTTCGAAAGCGGACGTCGTATATCTTTGGACATCCTCCGTCGACGGCTCCTTCAGCCGATCTCCATGTGCAATGGAGTTACGGTCATTCAGTAGTTTGTAAATTGTTCCAGCATGTGGGTCGACAGGAAGGTAGTCTAGGCCCAACTGATACATGTTTCTCTTCAAAACGTTCGGACTGAGATTAGACTCAGTGTTAATGGCGTCGTCAGGTATTTCAACAACCGTGCTCATAACGAGAGTCAATTGATCGAGAAATGCGTGCTCTCGAGCTGTGCGGTGCAACTTACTATCATCAGCAAAGACCTTGCTGAAATATGGGTGTTTGGCATTAACATCTCTGAGCGCAGCAAATACCTTCGTCAGCGCAGCAGCAGCCAGAGGAGTTACGACGGCGTCGCAAGGTAGTTTTGCTGAATTTATTGCGCTCGAATAAGAGGTTAGAGCGAATTTACAAAAGCCTTCAAGATGCGAGTAGGTAAGCACAACGATTGAACGCCGGAGCATTCTCTGCTCGTCTTCGTTATCCGTTTTTGAGGCAATATTTTCCAGCAGACGGATTTCCGCCTCGCGAGAAGCCCGATCTCCCTCCATATCCTGAAAAACATCTTCAGGGGAACGCATCGATAAGCCTCGTAGCTATGAATTCAATTCGCTGAGTAAGTGGACCAGGTGAGTTTTTCCCACCTCCTGTGGTCGACGTTATAAATCCTGGATCCAGTTTGGCCTGTTTAAGTGCTTGCTCAAGAAGCGCAATTTGTTCGGGATTCTGAATGTCAATACGATCCAAAACGGCTTGCAGGCCTATCGTCACCGCTTCATAATGATAAATGCTAAAGCCGGCACTCAGATTCGTTTTTGCCCTGTTGGCGAAGGAAAACGCATACTCCCCCAAACTTGCGCACAAGGCGGCAAACGTTTTTTCAAATACTTCTTTTTCCATCTCGTAATTGAACGGCTGTTTTTCACTGGCCACGTCCTCCATGTATTGCGTAAGGAAGTCCGCGACGTCGTGCTTGAATAGATGACGCCTGTTTTTGAATGCAAAGAACCGAACTACCAGCTCTTGATCGAACGCGGAAAGTTTCCGTTCTTGGGTTAGGTAAGTTGTGCATTCTTCGAATGGTCCAGTTTTGGATAATTCAATTACGAAGTCAGGAAACTTAGCGTCGAGCAGCCGAATTGTTGCGTTGCGCACCTGTTGGGACGAGAGTGTGTCACCGCCTGTGTTGAGGCGCTTGAACATATGATACTTGAAGGTGGGATCGGTCTCTTTTTTTACAACTTCCATTCGGATAAACGCGCGCTTGAGGCGAATTTGTAATGCTGTGGGAAAGTCATCGAAAGTCATGCCATTAAGCTCTGACACGATATCGCAATCGACAAGCTGCAGCATGTCACCTTTTTTTACGGGCGGATCAAGATGGCTGGCTTCGAGTTTCCCGCGCAAGTGCAAGTATGAAGATATTCTCTGGAGCCCATCTATTAATTGGTATGTGCCCTCGTCTTGTTCAATTACATAAATCGGTGGAACTGGCATCTCTAGAAGCAGTGATTCTATGAACCGCGACCGTTGCGCCTCTGACCATCGAAATAGCCGCTGGTAGTCCGGACTAATATTCAGCTCGCCTCCATCCGCCATGTCGAGCAGCTCGTTGAACGAGATGTCTAACGAGGTCGTGTTGGCTTTTCTTACTGTGTTTGCAATAGCGGCGATAATGTCGGGTTTGGAGGCCAAGGCTCACCTATTGGGTTCTCACTTGCGAAAGCAAAGCACTGCTTCTACGGCGGTCTTTACGCGACCATAGCGTCGCGAGTGACGATGGATGCTGGACATTGATCTTACCAGAGGAAAATCTTTGCGTTGCGCCAGACTTAGTCCACGATAAAGGAGCATCTCGGTCATTATTCCTGGAAGATCGGTGTGGACATCCTTGTAGTACGAATCTTGAGCGACAAAAATTGCGGAGCCTCCCGGTTTGAGGCTTGCGCTCAAATGGTCAAGCGATCGCGATAACTTGTCGAAATAATCAAGGTGCGTCTTGAGATAATACCCCGAAGATGCCTTAGATGGATGTGCCTCTATGCCTCTAAGAAGTTCATGACAAGTAGTGCCCCAATCATCGCGTTGCGGTATTGGGTGGAGTGGTACGCGCGTGGATCCCACCATGCTTCGCCCAAGCTTTTCGAAGGTTGTTTCAATTAACGTCGAAGCGACGGCGAGTTCCACTCGCGTAGCGGCAGCGTAATCAATTCTGGTACAGTACGGTGGCGATGTTAGTATAAGGTCAATCGAACCGGGTTCGACGGCGGCTTGAGTAGAGTCTCCAAGGTGTACCTGCCAAGCACCTTGTTCTTCTAACCAAAGCTCTCCCTGGTTAGAACGTGCCTCCAGCGCCGCGGCCATTTCTCTGACTGTCTGTATGAATCTTGAGTGTAGTTCGCGAGCAGTCACGCGCACTTTAGAACTGTGGTGCTTAGGGACTGTTAGCCACGTAGGATTTGATCCTTGGAACTTGCGAACCAAGCCCCGACAAACGGAGAAAAGAGCAACATAGAAGGTCGCGGCGGTACTCGAAATCTTGTCAATCTTGTTCCCTTCCGTTGTCATCGTGAGCGAACCAACCAACTGGTGGCGGATAGCTCCTTCAAGGGATCTAATAGCAGCTGCCGACCCAGGGCAAAACCACGTCCTAATTGGATCAGTAGGTGGCGCTTGCTTTGCCGCCTTTTTGGCACGCGCCACAATTGCTTGCCCCAGGGGCTCGAGGCTGTCGGCTTCACTCAGCGCGAGCATTCGTGCACGCGCGATCACGACCATTACAGGATTGATGTCGTACCCTATAGCGGCTACGCCAAGTTGCGCTGCGGCGAATGTCGTCGTGCCACTTCCGTTCCAAGGATCTAGAACCGTCGCGCCCTTCCGTAAGCGAGCGCTCTGCAAAAGTGCCTTTGCAAAAGTTTCTGGATATCCTGCATAGTATGGAAAGAATCCTTCCCAACCGGTACGGGGTCGAGAACGTTTCGGTGACGTTATTTGGAGCTTCTCATTCATTCAGGCACCGCGCGGAGCGAATCGTGAGCCAGGAGACATTACTCGAAGCTTGAGCGCCAGAGACCTTATTGAAATTGAACGGATTTGGAACTGCCTGTAGCATCTTGCGGTCACACTTTTTCGCCGCTTTTCCTACCGGCACGAAGGAAGTTTGGCGACTAGACCGATGCTTTGACCCGGATAATAGACGTCTTCACCAACGGGCTTGTGCAAGGAAACGGGCTCTCCGCATCGCCGGCTGACGTGGGATGCCCGACTCTCGCTTACGTTTCAATTGAGGCGAGCGGTCAGTTCGGCGCCGTTGTTGCTGCGATGGAGGTTTAGTTCTCTCACTTCGGCGCAAGATGCATTCGTCGATCGCTGTGATGACTAGGAGCACGAATGCATCGTGTTTTTCTTGAACGCGCGGGATATCGGGAAAATGTTCTACGTCGCGTGCGGGTAGCGTCGGCATCGAAAGCATCGCTGATCGCAATCGGGGCCGCTTGAATGATTGCTATCTGTGTCGCGTCGCTTGCATGCGTCCTTGTTCGGAAGTTGCTATGGATCCACAACAGATCGCTCCTGGAACATCGCTACCTCGCCTGAAGGTCTTTGGCTCGCTTTGTCCCGCTTACGCCACCGTGATTACTTTTGCCTCTCTAACCCTTTCGGGGGCAAGGCGTCGTCGTCCGAGCCAATGCGGCACCATCCGGTCGATTAACCTCTGGACTACGTTCTCATCAACGATAGCTGAAAGCCTCGGATGCTCTTCTCGGTTTCGAATAAGCAGCAGCTGTGTGGTGTACTAAACAGGGTACAACGTGGTGTACCGCGTCTGCGATAACGGGTTATCATATTGAAACGTAAGTGAATAATCTGATTTGGCTGGGGGACTAGGATTCGAACCTAGACAGGCAGAGTCAGAGTCTGCAGTCCTACCATTAGACGATCCCCCAAGACCGCCGGGCCGTGGCGCACAGGGCGCGACGGAAGCGGGCCGTATAGCAGGTGCGGTGCGGGTGGGCAAGATCGCACCCCTGGACGGGGCGGGCGGGGAGATCTTGCCGCAAGTGCCTGACATTAACAGCATTGTCCGGGGCGTCATTGGTTGCTCAGGGGCTTTCCGCCGGGGGCGGGGGCGGGCATAAGGGCGCTCCCACGACACAGGAACCCGCCGCGCCATGATCCGCCTCGACAACATCAGCAAGCAGAACGGCCAACAGATCGTCTTCATCGAGGCGTCAGCGGTTCTCAACCGTGGGGAAAAGGTCGGTTTGGTCGGACCCAACGGCGCCGGCAAGACGACGTTGTTCCGGTTGATCGTGGGTGAGGATCAGCCGGACGAGGGGCAGGTGTCGGTCGATCGGGGCGTCACCATTGGCTACTTCAGCCAGGATGTCGGCGAGATGGCCGGGCGCAGCGCCGTGCAGGAGGTGATGGACGGGGCGGGACCGGTGAGCGCGGTGGCGGCGGAGCTGGCGGACCTCGAAGCGGCGATGGCTGATCCGGATCGCGCGGACGAGATGGAGACGATTATCGCGCGATATGGGGAGCTGCAGGGACAATTCGAGGATCTCGACGGCTATGCGCTCGACGGGCGTGCGCGCGAGGTTTTGGCGGGCTTGAGCTTTACGCCGGAGATGATGGACGGGGATGTTGGATCGCTGTCGGGCGGCTGGAAGATGCGCGTGGCGTTGGCGCGCATCTTGTTGATGCGGCCGGATGTGATGCTGCTCGACGAGCCCAGCAACCATCTCGACCTTGAGAGCCTGATCTGGCTGGAGCAATTTTTGAGGGACTACGAGGGCGCGCTCCTCATGACGTCGCATGATCGGGAATTCATGGACCGGATCGTGAAGAAGATCATCGAGATCGACGGCGGTGGGTTGACGACGTTTTCGGGGAATTACGAATTTTACGTGGCGCAGCGTGCCATCGCCGAACGGCAACAGCAGGCGCAGTTCGAGCGCCAGCAGGCAATGTTGGCGAAAGAGATGAAGTTCATCGAGCGGTTCAAGGCGCGGGCGTCGCATGCGGCGCAGGTCCAAAGCCGGGTGAAAAATCTGGAGAAGATTGAGCGGGTGGAGCCGCCGAAGCGGCGGCAGACGGTGGTGTTCGATATTCCGCCGGCGCCGCGGTCGGGCGAGGATGTGGCGACGCTGAAGGCGGTGTCGAAGCGGTACGGTTCGCGCACGATTTACGACGCACTCGACTTCAAGATCCGGCGAAAAGAGCGCTGGTGCGTGATGGGTGTCAACGGGGCGGGGAAGTCGACACTGCTCAAGCTTGTGACGCGGTCGACGGAACCGGATGAGGGGGCTGTTGCGCTGGGGGCCAGCGTGAAGATGGGCTACTTCGCACAGCATGCCATGGAAGTGCTCGATGGCGAGCGGACTGTATTTCAGTCGCTCGAAGATCGCTTTCCGCTGGCCAACCAGGGGTCACTTCGGACACTGGCGGGATGCTTTGGATTTTCGGGCGACGATGTGGAGAAGAAGTGCAGGGTTTTGTCAGGGGGTGAGAAGGCGCGGCTTGTGATGGCGCAGATCCTGTTTGATCCGCCGAACTTCCTCGTGCTCGACGAGCCGACGAACCATCTCGATCTGGCGACCAAGGAAATGCTGATCACCGCTTTGGCGGAGTACGACGGGGCGATGCTGTTCGTTTCGCATGACCGGCGTTTTCTGGCGGCGCTATCGAACCGCGTGCTCGAATTAACGCCGGACGGGATGCATCGCTACGAGGGCGGCTATACGGAGTATGTGGCGCGGACGGGCCATGAGGCGCCGGGGCTGCACGCGTAAAGGGGCGCTTGCGTGAGAGAGGGCTTGGCTCCCGATTGCGGTTATCCCATATGACGATGAGGTCAAAGTGCCGATTTGAGAGGTGCCAATGTTTATTGCGATGAACCGGTTCAAGGTGGTGAAGGGTGCGGAGGCGGACTTCGAGGAACTTTGGCTGAAGCGGGATACGCACCTGAAGGAGACGCCGGGGTTCGTCGAATTTCACCTGCTGCGGGGGCCGGAGCGGGAAGATCACGTACTCTACTGTTCGCATAGCGTCTGGCGCACGTATCAGGACTTCGAGGCGTGGACGAAGTCGGAGCAGTTCCGCAAGTCACACTCTGGCGCCAAGTCGAGCAAACCGCTTTATCTGGGGCCGCCGGATTTCGAGGGCTTTCACGCGTTGCAGACCGTCTCGTCGGCGGTGGCTGGCGGCTGAAGGTCAGCTGGTGCCGGCAGACTCGGCATTGAGCATGCGGCGCAGCAGGGCGGCGGCTTCGCTGCCGCTGCCGGCCGTGGCGTTGCAGCCGATCGCGGCCGCCAGGGTGGGATCGCGCTGAAAGGCCAACCCGCCGCCGATGATGACGAGCGATTTGTTGCGCGATGCCTTGCGGGCGCGCGTCAAATTCCGAGCCAACGTTGGTACGTCTCCGACGCGACCGGCTGATATGCCGAGGGCATCGTAGTGCGTGTCTTCGACCAAGAGAGCGAGTTCGCCAAGGAATTGCAGTTCGTTACAGCACACATCCCAACCTTCACGCCAGAAGTCGGCACGCACGAGGCACAGACCGAGGCGATGCCGCTCTTGCGGGAGAGCTACGAGGAGAATGCGCCGCAGCTTATCGGAGACGCGGCCATCGGTGCAGAAGGCTGCCGAGTGGGCCAAGATGATTTGATGGATGTGATCCATGCCGCGGGCGACATCGATGAAGTCGCGCGCATCTTTTTCCCACATTTCGCCGAGGCGTATGGCGGCAGGAACGAGGAGGTATTGGAAGAGGGTATCAAGGGGGACGCCGCGCTCGAGCAAGGTCGCGAACGATGCAAGAGACGTGGTGGAGTCATCCTCAAGGATTGCATCTGTGAATGCGAGCACCTCACCGCTGAGGGCGGAGGCGTCGGTTTGAGAGACCCCGTAGCCGTCAACCAAACGCGGAATGATGTCGGTTTCGATCAGGTGGGCCAGTGTCCGGCTCTTGCCAGCTGGCTTTGAAACCGGGGAACATGAGGGCTCTGGTCCGGACTCTTTATGCGACTTGCTGCTTCCCACCAAACTTCCCCGCTGCTGCAAGTCGTGTGTGCGTATTCCGCTCATAGCCATGGCACGTGATCCCCGGAACACCACACTGACATCACTATCGCTGTGAGATGGGCTCAGCGAAACCACGAAATAATTTCGTCGATCGATGTGATTGGCGGCATTGATGCCGGTCAAAACTTCGCTGTGTTAAAGATGTCAGCCAGCGATCAGACGCACTGAGGAATTGACTGCATGCCATCAGGGAAGATGAGTTCTTCGGTCGCGCCGCGTGCTCCTGCGCTTCGCAATTCCGTTGATTGATCTCATGGTGTTAAGAGCTCGGCGTGTGCAGGTGCGAAGTAAAGACGCTTCACCAAGTCAACGCGAGAAATTTGGATTGTGACTTTCCTGGCGCCACGGCCGTAGACGGAAAAGACGCATGAACGTCTTGTACGAAAGTATAAGGACCGTGGCCGAAATGTGTGGAAAGTCCGGCATGATCAGCCGGAACACCGCGAAGCCGTTCAGATTGCAGGCCGGCGGGGTGTGGTCGCGCTGGCAAGAAGCTGCCAGATCGCGGTCCATCGCCACGTGGGGGCGGCCCGTCTGGATGCCAACGCTGATTGCGCCGGATTGGCAATGGGCACGGCCGGCGCCGTGATAATGCGAACTTTGCCGGCGGCGAGGGCGGGAAGCTCCGTACCGTGGACGATGGTCCACCACGCCGTCCGCATGTCTGGGGTGACGACGCTCACCGGCTCGCCCAACGCTCGGGATAAGGCAGCGAAATTGGTGCGGAGTTCTTCGATCCAGTCGTCAAAGCCGTCGTTCAAGCGCGCGTCATCGAAGCGAACAGCGAGTTCGACCGGATGGGCATCGCCGTGGTTGGGGCGGAGACGCTGGCCAAAGAGTGAGACTTCGTGGAGGAGCGGCCGTTCGGCAGCCCAATGGCCTACGATTCGAACGAGCTTTTGAACGTCGGCCGCGAGCGGGCCGTGTTCCTCAGTCTCTGTGATGCCATCGACGTGCAGCATTGCATCCCCGCGCAAGTGCGACGATCAGACGGTATTAGATAACCTTGGGTCTGTCCGCTACGGCGTCGCTGCCATTAGATTTTTTCCACAGCAACGGGAAATGAGATCAGCTGGCGAGGTCGAAGATATGGCGGCGCGCGCCAGTAACTCAGGCTTCGGCGTCGTGGCAGACGGCGTCGATGCGCAGGGCGCTTCCATCGGCCAGGGACATCACGGTGGAGATCGTCCAGCCGTCGCGGATGGCGCCGGCGAAGGCCGGATGACGGTCACAATAGGTTTTCGACCAGTGGGCGGTGCGGCGGGTGACCCACTCCTGATTGACGTCGCGTTTGGTGAGTTGGACATCTTGGCGAAAGACCATTGCCTTGTGATCGCACATCACTTCGATGCCGGAGAAGCGGGTCAGCGGGTCGACCTTGGCTCCAAATTTGCCAGTCAGGTTCTCGCGGACCTTGGAGAACAGCGTGCAATATTCCGCGGACTGGGCGGCGGGTTCCTTAGCACTGATCGTGGTCGATCCCGCGGCGATGGTGGCGATGAGGATGGCGGCTAGCCGAGGATCGAAACGCATGACGCAAATTCCACAAGACAAAGGACGCAACGTACACTGTGGAGGCTATCGTTAAGTCGTTAATGAGACGTTCTGAAGGCTGGTTTTCGGAGTGTTCATGTTTACTTTCGAGAAATCATGAGCAGTTGATCGATCCTGTTTGGTTCTCGATGCGGGGTTGGAAGGCCCGGGATTTGGCAGCTAAAACTTTACGCCAGCAGCCGTTTGCGGCGCGCCTAGGACTGTGGCAACACAACGACAAGAGTTCGTGATGTCGAAGCGGACCGCGCGGGGAGGACAGTGTTGGCAAAGGGATCGTCGGCGGTGAGTGCCAGCGGCGTGCGTTGTGCGTCGAGCGTGAGCGGAAACCTTGCCGAACTCGTCATGCAGCTGAGGGCGGGTCTCGGACCGGGATCATTCCAGCACATCATTGCCTATTTTTCGACGGACTATGACGCGGAGGCTCTCGTCGCGGCACTGACGGCGGCTTTTCCCGATGTGCCCATTTCGGGCTGTTCGACGGCGGGGGCCATTACGCCTGGCGGCATGATGGACGACGGCGTGCTTCTGATCGCCTTTCCCGAAGCCGGATTTTCGGTGCACAGCGGCGTCGTCGAGAATGTCTCGGAATTCGGTGTCGAACGGGCGACGGATCTGGCGCGGCGGTTAAAACACCGGCTGCAAGCCGGCGATCCTGCGCGGCGCAAGCCGGCCTTTGCCATGATCCTGGTCGACGGCACATCGAACACGGAAGAATCGATCGTTGCGGCCGTTCATTGGGCGATCGAAAGCGTGCCGCTCATTGGAGGATCGGCGGGTGATGGTCTGACGTTCAGTGGAGCCTTGGTGGTGCACGAAGGCCGCGTCATGGCGGATGCCGCGGTGCTCTTCCTGGTCGAAACGTCGGTTCCATTCCGCATTTTCAAAACGCAGAATTTCGAGCCTACACCGATCAAGCTCGTGGTCACCGCAGCCGATGCGGAGCGGCGGATCGTTAAAGAGCTCAACGCGGAGCCTGCCGCACGGGAATACGCGTCTGCAATTGGACTTTTGCCTGACGATCTCGGCCCATTCAGCTTTGCCTCCTACCCGCTGGTGGTCAAAGTGGGCGGTAATTATTACTGCCGGTCCATCCGGAATATGAATAGTGACGGCTCGCTCTCGTTCTTTTGTGCCATCGACGAGGGGCTCGTATTCACGGTAGCACGTCCTCAGGACATGCTGCGCGGCACACAGGAAACGCTGGAGGAGATTGCCCAAGAAATTGGCGGCATCGATCTCGTTATCGGGTTCGACTGCGTGTTGCGGCGGCTCGATGCGGAGAACCGGCAGATCCGGCATCAGATGGACGAACTCTACCGGCGGTTTGGTGTCGTGGGCTTTCATTCCTACGGCGAACAATTCAACGCCATGCACTTGAATCAGACGTTGACTGGAATTGCGTTCGGGAAGGCTGCGAGCGGCGCGAGATGAAAAGCGACGAAGTCACCTACCCAATTCCGCCTCGCCACGACGGGCCAGGCTCGGAACTCGAGCAGCGGCTTGAGAAGATGGCGCGCATCAACGCGGCGTTGATGCAGCGCGTCGAGCGGTCGATGGATCAGCAAGCCAACGCCTACTCGCTGTTTCAGACGGCCATCGGCCTTGAGGGGCAGGTGCGCGTGCGCAGCGATCAGCTGAAGACGGCGCTGGATAGGCTCGAGGATGTCAACAGCGAGCTCACGTCCGCGCGGGATGCGGCCGAGCGGGCCAATCGCTTCAAGACGAGATTTTTCACAGCCGTCGGTCACGACCTGTTGCAGCCGCTGCATGCGGCCCGCCTCACACTGTCGGCGATGCTCGATGGCGAGCGGGACCGCGAGCAACAGCGGCTGGGCGGCCAAGTCGATCATGCGCTGTCGAGCATCGAGGAACTACTCAAGACCATTCTCGATCTGTCGAAACTCGAAGCGGGTGTGACGGAACCGCAGATCCGGCTGATCGATGTGGACCAGCTCTTCGAGGACGTGGTGTCGGATCTTGCTCCGATTGCCCGTGCGAAGGGGTTGCGGCTGTCGCATCGGCCGACGCGGCTCATGGTGCGGTCCGATCCCCTGATGCTGCGGCGGATCGTACAAAACCTCGTGGCCAACGCCGTCCATTACACCGAGAAGGGGCGCATCCGGCTGCTCGCACGCCGCCGGGGACTCAAGGTGCGATTGGAGATCTGGGATACGGGGCCCGGCATTCCGCCTGCCGAGCGCGACCGCATCTTCGAGGAATTTCAGCGCGGCACGGCGTCGGAAACGGCGCGGGTCGGTGGGTTCGGGCTCGGGCTTTCGATTGTTCAGCGCATGTCGGAAGCGTTGGAGCACGATTTGAATTTGTGTTCGCTGGTGGGGCATGGGTCGTGTTTCACCGTGACGACACGCTTCTCGACGATGCGGGAGATGCAACGCGCACCTGAACCGGTCGTGGCGCCGGGCTATGGGTTGCCGGTCTCAAATGTGCTTGTCATCGACAATGAGCCGACGGTCGTCGAAGCCATGCGCGCGCTGCTCACGCGGTGGGGTTGCGCGGTGCGGGTGGCCGCATCGGCTGAAGACGTGGATGCACTTTTCAGCGAAACGCCTGATTACAGTCCAGATATCGTGTTGGCCGACTACCACCTCAACCGGGGTCAAACCGGCGTCGCGGTGGTGAGTGACTTGCGGAGCCGGCTTGGACTCGAAGTGCCGGCCATCGTGATTTCCGCAGACCGGTCGCTGACGCAGGCGTCATTGGCCGCGTCGGGCACATTTGAATTGTTGCGCAAGCCGGTCAAACCCGCCGAACTCAGGGCCCTGATGTTGCACGTGATGGCGAACGGCGCGTGACGGTTTGGGATGTCCGGGGTTAGCCGTGGCTACCCGCCAATTTATCAAAATCGATCCGGCTGACCTCAATGACCGCCTGCGTGCGCGAGGCGACATCGAGCTTGCGCAGAATTTCCGACACGTGGGCTTTGACGGTCGTTTCGCCGACGCCCAGTTCATGGGCGATCTGCTTGTTGAGGAGACCTTGCCGGAGCATACTCAACACGCGCAGTTGCTGCGGCGTCAGAGACGACAGGCGCGAGCCGATATCGGAGGTGCCGGACGCGTCACGCACAGGCGGCTGGTAGGCTTTAGGCAAAGCCAGATTCCCCTGCATCACATTGTCGATGGCTTCGGCGAGTTCTAGCTTGCGCGCCGACTTTGGTATGAAACCTGCCGCTCCGAGCGTCACAGCTTCATGAACAATGCGGCTGTCGTCGAGAGCCGACACGATCACGATGGGCTGCTTGGGATCGAGGCTGCGCAGTTCGAGAAAGCCTTCAAAGCCGGCAACCCCCGGCATTGAAAGGTCGAGCAGGACCAGATCGAACCGCTCGCCGCCGCCAAGAAGGTCCTTCGCGGCCTCGATGGAGGAGGCTTCCTTGATCGTCGCGTTGGGATGGTTGGTTTTGATCGCCAGCGTGAGCGCATCACGGAACAGCGGGTGGTCATCCACCACCAGGAAGCTTTCTTCCATTGTTTCCATTCCCTAGACGTGCGTCCGCCCAATTATCGAGCGGCTTCTTGGCTGTTCGACCTCTACGTGAGCCTGCGGCCTGTGTCAAAAAAGTTGCACGGGTTCACGTAATGATTTTGGTTAATGGCGCCCTCGCTGCGGGACGGAATGCCGGTTCCCCGGAATTCACGCTTGGCGCAAACGAGAAAGCGTTGAAATGTGACGGTTGATCAATCAGTTGCGGCTTGGAGTGCAGGGGGAGATCGCTTGGAATGCGTACATCCGTCCTCTATAATGCCGGCGACGGTTGGGGGGTATCCGCCTGGACATGCCTGGATGATGTTGCTTTGTTCAAGCGGCGTTGTTGCGGTGTGCCCTGGCGCTTGGTCGCGCCGTCATCTGGTGCGCGCTGGCCGTTGACCGGTGCCGATGACCGGAGCCGATGACGGGACTTGGGGAGCTCTAGTTACATGAGATGTAATCCGTGGCGCTGGCTATGGGGCCTTCTGCTGATCGCTCCGTTGAGCTGGATCGTGCTGCATCTCCATCAGGCCGAGATCGAGAACGATCTGCGCGTTCGTGCGACAGAGGCGTTGGAGCGCGCGGGGCTCGGCTGGGCATCGACGACATTCTCGGGCCGCGATGCGGTGCTCAACGGCTTAGCCTTAGACGAAAGCCAGCCAACGAAGGCGACGGATCTTGTGCGCCGCGTGTGGGGTGTTCGCGTGGTCGATCCGCGGACTGATCTTGTCCGCAGTGTCGAGAAATTTACGTGGTCGGCGGAGCGCGATCAGAGCGGCTCTCTGCGTCTATCCGGCTTCGTGCCGGGCGAGCCGTCGCGGAAGGCCATCTTGCAGGCCGTCCGGGCGACGTTGCCGAATGCCCGTGTGGTGGATGACATGACGGTTGCGCGCGGGGGACCGGCGCGGGACGTGTTCATGTCGGGAGCCGGTTTCGGATTGAAGCAATTGGCGGCCCTCGACGCCGGCCGGGTTGAACTGGCGGACACGCAATTTTCGATCGAGGGGACGGCGCCGGATCAGTCCAGCCTCAAAGCTGTGCGGTCGCGGCTGAAGTCTTTGCCGACGGGAATCACGCTGGCGCGTGATGCGGTGACAGGGCCAAAGATCGAGACGTACGTCTGGGGGGCTGTGGCCACGGCGGGGCAAATCGTGCTGTCAGGTTATGTGCCGTCCAAGGACGTGCGTGACCAATTGTTTCAGAAGGCCAAGACGCTTTTCCCTGACCGTGCCGTTGTCGACCGGATCGAGGTTGCCGATGGGGCGCCGGATGGGTTTGCTGCAGCGGCCGCAGCGGGGCTCGATCAGCTTTATCAGCTGAAGGCCGGCGAGCTTTCGCTCTCCAACACTGCGGCAATGCTCGAAGGCGAAGCGGACGACAAGGCGACCGCCGATACCGTGACCCAAGCCTTCGTGTCGTCCATCAAGTCGCCGTTCCAGGCTCAGGCGAAGATTGTGGCGCCCGAACCGCCGCCACCGGCTGCGGCTCCCGAGCCAGCGCCTGCTCCTGCAGAACCGGTTGCAGAAGCTCCTCCTGTTCCTGCCGCGGTCACGTCGGCCTATGTCACGACGGCTCGCATCGAGCGCGGTCAAATCGAACTGCTGGGCAGTGTTCCCAGTGAGGATGAGCGCATCGCGCTCGTCGCCGCAACGCGGGGCCGGTTCCCTGATCTGTCTGTGAAGGACAGCTTGGAGATCCGGCCGGGCGCAAACGATGGGTGGCGCGCCTGCTTGCTGGCCGGAATCAACGGGCTTGGCCAGTTGACGACTGGTGAATTGACGCTCAGCAATCTCGATGTTGCGGTGAAAGGCGTGACCGACGACGACGAGATTGCAAAGGTTCTGGACGGCAACGTGAAGTCAGCGGCCAACTCCAATTGCACGACGCGCGTCGAGGTGACGAGCACGGGCGAGAAGCAGGCCGAGGCCCGGCGCAGGGCTGAAGAAGAAGCGCGGCTCCAGGAAGAAGCGCGCCGGAAGGAAGAAGAGCAGCAGCGGCTTGCCGCCGAGCTTGAAGCCAAGCGGAAGGCCGACGAAGAGGCTGCCGCGAAGGCTGCGGAAGAGGCCCGGCTTGCCGCCCTCAAGGCGGAAGAAGATGCTCGACTGGCCGGGGCGCGCGCCGAAGCCGACAAATGCGAAATGCTGCTTGGCGATGCGATTGCAAAGGGTGCCATCAACTTCAAACGTGCCGATTGGACGCTTGAAGGCTCGAGCAAGCCCACCCTTGATCAGTTGGCGTCCATCGTGAACCAGTGTCCGGCATTCAAGATCAGCATCGAAGGTCACACCGACTCGGAGGGCATTCCGGAACGCAACAATCCGCTGTCCGAGCGGCGTGCGCGGGCTGTTGCCGATTACTTGATCGCGGCGGGGGTCGAGGCATCGCGGGTGTCGACTGTGGGTTATGGGGCTGAGCGTCCAATTGCCGACAACGATACGGCGGCGGGGCGGGCGAAGAACCGGCGCATCGAATTCAAAGTCATCGCGGAGTAGGGGCGCGGGCGCCACGCACGTGTGGGCCTGGCTGGGGAGCGGACATGGATTATCTGCTGATTAAGCTGATCTGGTATGTGGCCGGCGCATTCGCGTTCGGAATCTTTGCCGGATGGGTCTCATGCGGGGAGCCAGAGGAGTGACGCCGGTTCGCCGATCGTCGCCGAGGCTTAAGGGAGTTCAGTCCTGATGATTATGCTTGCCCTGCAGATTTTCCTGCTTTTGCTCTCGGCGTATCTCGCCGGATGCATGGTCGGATGTATTTTGCGCCGTGCGCTGTACACGCCGCAGCCTGTACTTGCCGCTCCGGCCGAAGTTCCGGCTGAGGCACCTCTTCGCAAAGCGTTGCCGGTGGAAGCGGGACGGTTCGAAACGGCGCTGACGGGTAAGCCCGCTGCTGCGCCCGCCGTCGCGCCTGTTGGCGAGCCGGTGGTCGAAGTCCGGCCGCGTCCGGTTGCCGTTCCGCCCGTCGAACGCTCGCTGCGCGATAACGGGACGGCGGACATCGAAATCATCAAGACGCCACCGCGCCAGCCCGAGCCCGTCCAGGTGCCAGAGCCGCAGGTTGTGCAATTACCTGATCCCGTGATTGAGCCGGTCGCCGTGGAGCCGGAGCCAGCCGCCGTGCGTGAAAAGAGCGTTCCTTCCTCGATGATGGGCGCGCCGCAAATGGCCAGCTATGCGGCGGTGGCCGCTGCTGCTGCTGCCGCTCGGGCCGCTGCCGAAGCGGAAGCCGCCGCCGCGCGCGCGCTTGAGGCGGAACAAGAGCCCGAGCCTGAGGCAGAAACGGCTCCCGCACCGGACGCTGCTGCAGGACCTGTCGCTGAACCTGAAGTCGTGGTGTTGGAGGCCGAGCCGCCGGAGCCTGCAAGCGAGATGACTGCCGCGCCCGTCGCGGACTTGCCGATCGTTCCAGCGGAACCGGCGGCACCCGCCGAACAGCCTGTTGCCGACGCTCCAGTTGCGGAGACGCCGGTCGCCGAGGTGGCGGCTGCGCACGCGGAGCCTGCCGACGATCTGAAGCGCATTCGCGGCATTGATCAGGCCTTGGAAGACCGGTTGACGGCCCTTGGCGTGCGGCGGTTTGCGGACATTGCCGCGTGGTCGTCCGACGATGTTCAGCGCATGAACCAGTCGCTCGGATTGGTTGGGCGGATCGAGCAAGAGAACTGGATCGAGCAGGCCGATATTCTGGCGCGCGGATCGGATACGAATTATTCGCGCCGGCAGCGCATTGCGGCGACGACATCCGCCGTCGGTATGGCCGCTGCGGCTGCCAGTGCTGCTGCGAATGCGACAGCGCAGATGAGCGCGGGGCCGGACCGGTTCACGCGGATCATCGGGATCGATCCGGACACCGAAAAGGCCCTCTATGGTTTGGGCTTTTCGCGGTACTCGGAGATTGCGCAGTGGTCGTCGGCTGATGTCGAGCGCGTCGAAGCCGCGATTGGCCGTCCGGGACGTGTAGGTCTCGACAACTGGATCGAGCAAGCCCGCGTCTTGGCACGGTATGCGGGGGAGACGGTGGAAGCCCGGCCCGTGCGCCTGGCGGATGCGATCCGGGAAAACAAGGCCGCGAAGCCTGCCGAGCCTGCAGCTGCGCGGACCGAAATGGCCGGGTTGAGGTCCGTTCGATCGCAGGCGTTGCGTGGCGAGGGGAGCGCGCTGGGCGATCGCACCGACGATCTGAAACGCATTCGCGGTATCGGGGTGCTGATCGAGAAGCGTCTGAACGCGCTCGGCATCACGTCATACGAGCAGGTCGCGAATTGGACGAAGGCCGATATCGACAGCGTCAGTTCGCAACTCGACTTCCGGGGCCGCATTGAGCGTGAGAACTGGGTCGAGCAGGCCCGTATTCTGGCGTCGGGCGGTCAGACGGAGTTTTCGCGCCGGGTCGACCGGGGCGAAGTTGAGACGAGCAAGGACAGCTGAGATCAATTCGCGTCCGTGCGGTCGAGAAAACGGCGCACTTCGTCGATGGAGGCCTTGTCGCGCAGCCAGGGGGCGTGCCCTTGGCCGGCGATGGCCAATTCGGTGAGGTCGGGGTGACGCTGGCGCATGGCGTCGACGGTTGCGGCCGATAAGAGATCGGAATTGAGCCCGCGAATGACCATGACGGGCGTGCGCTTCAATGCATCGAACTGGGCCCACAAAGGCGGGATCGCGCCGTCGATGGATGAGAAGGCCTGGCCGAGTTTGGTGTCGTAGCCCGGAGCGGGGCGGCCGTTCTTGTCGTTGAAGAGCTGGCGGGCGATCGGCTCCCATTCCGCTTCCGCGACGGCAGTGAACGCGTTCGCGTTCATGTCGCGCACCATGGCAGCGGCTTCTTTCCAATCGCGCGGCAACGGTGTGCGGCCGACGTAAGATGCGATGCGCGAGAGGCCATCCCGCTCGATGACGGGGCCGATGTCGTTCAGGATGACGGGTCCCAGAAAGCTCGGTTGGGCGGCGGCCATCACCATGGCGATGAGGCCGCCGCGCGAGGTGCCGAGGATGGCTGCACCTTCCAAGCCGCGTGCCATCATGAAGTCGAGTGCGTCCTGCATTTCAGCTGGGACGGTATAGTTGCGCCAATCGGCGTCGTATTCGGACAGGCCGCGGCCGCGGCTGTCGAGGGTGAAGACATCGCGCGCGCGGCTGCCAACCGACAGTTCGAGCGCGATTTCGTGGAAGTCCCGGCTGTTGCGGGTGAGGCCGGCGAGGCAAAGGACGGGACGCAGGCGATGGCTGGCGTTTTCCGGTGAGGGATGGCGGGCGCGATAGTGGCGCGCGTAGAGTTTCAGGCCATTGCGCTGGGTGAAATACATCTCGTCGAAGCGCTGCGGCGCGGCTGTCATTCGTTGTCCCTCAATCGTGCCTTCTCGCAACCCATCAGCCGTCAGAGGCGGCTGAGTCGCGCTCATCCGGCTTGACGACGGGCGGCGCGACTGTGCCACCGGCGACGCGGGCCCGCATGAGATCCTTATCCAGGCGGACGGCCACGTCTTCCTCGCCAAGACGTGCGCGATACACCTGCACATTCGCGAGGACCTTGGCAACGTACTCGCGCGTTTCCTGGATCGGTATGCGTTCGATCCAATCGATGGGATCGATCTTGGGATCGCGAGGGTCGCCGAATTCGCGGATCCACTGGCGGGCGCGGCCGGGTCCGGCGTTGTAGCCGGCGAGGGTGAGGATGTATGAGCCGGTGAAGTCTTGCATGCGGTCGCCAATGTAGGCCGATCCCATCATCGTATTGTAGGCGGGATCAGAGAGCAGGCGCTTGATATCGCATTTGATCTTGTAGTCGCGGCAGACGTGCTGCGCGGTGATGGTCATGACCTGCAGCAGGCCCTTGGCACCCGCGCCCGACACGGTGAGCGAGTTGAACTCCGTCTCTTGGCGCGCGATGCCGAGGAGGAACGCCGTTTCGGGTGGCTTGCGGAGCGGGGAATAGGCCGGGAAGGGGTGAACCGGATAGGCATAATAGAAAAGATTTTTGCGGTCGGCGATGCCTGACTTGGCCGTGCGGACGGCGGATTGCGTGTCGCCGATCGCTTCGGCCAGATGGGCGATCATGGCGAGTTCGGCTTCGCTCTTCAGGTAGAAGCGGAGTTGGACGAGGAAGACACGGCTGATGGAAATGTCGAGCTTGGTCTTATGGGCGATGACGACGGCCTTGGCGGCGTCGAGGCTGTTGAACTTTTCGATTTCATCTTGTGAAGGGACGGCTGGCGGCGCGATGGGGAAATTCTTGCGGCCGGGTTCCAGCTTCTGCATCGCGAGCAGGCCGTGGAAGGTATCGCGGTCAAGGGTCGCTTCCGTGTAGGCGGCCGTCGCCGCGGCTTTATCTTTCAGCGCTTCCGCGGTGCGGCCGACCCAATAGTTGGCCTTGGCGCGGCTCAAGGGGCCGTCGGCTGCCTTTTGCATGGTGTCGAAGTGGGGTTTCGCCTTTGCTGCATCCTTAAGGTAGCGCAGCGCCAGCCAACCGGCCATGAAGGACTGGTCCTTCAGGGGATTGACGGTGAGGGGGCCAGGATCGCGCACGATCGCGTAGGCGAGTTTGGGATTGTCTTTGCGCAGGGACGCGTAGGCCAGCGTGCGGCGCTCGATCCACCATTCGTCGTTGTTATTGACCGCGCCCGGCTCAGTGGGGACTGTGAGCATGATCTTGGCGGCTTCGTCGATCTTGTCGGCGCGGCGCAGGGCCTGGATCTTGTGGAAGGTGAAGCCCCAATCGGCGGCATCGCTGGCAGGAGCGGCTTGGATGAGACCGAGCGCGCCTTTTTGCTGCATGAATACGGCGAGGCGGGCTTCGGCGCGCTTGCGCTCGGCTTCGGGCAAGAGGGCGATGACGCGCTTGGCGACGGCTGCGCGGCTGTTGCGGTCGTCCTTCCAGCGGACGTCGTCGATGATGAGGCGGTCGAGGCGGGCCTTGTGATCAGCCAGCGTTAAGATTGACCCGAAGCGGTCGAGAAAGGGTTTCTCGAATTTGGCGGCCAGCGACATCTCCCGCCAAACCTTGACGGCGTAGGTGCGCGCCTCTTCGGTTTTGCCTTCGGCCAGATAGGAGGATGCAAGTGCTGCGAAACCCGCCCCGTGGTCGGGGCCGCCCTTGGCGAAGGTGGCGCGGATGTCTTTCGAACTGCCGCCGCCGATAAACAGTGCCTCTTCATAGCGCTGGGTGAGGAGGCGGCGCTCGGGCCAGGCGGGATTGGCGTCGAGGAATGACCGGTAGTCGGCCGCGGCGCCAAAGCCGCTGCGCAAGCGATGCCAAGTGGCAAGTTTGGCGGCGACGGGATTGGCAATGCGCGCGCGGTGTTGGTCGCCGTCATCGGGCTTGCCGGCGCTGTAGGACTTCACCGCATCGCGAAGTGCCGCCGCATCGGACTCGGAGATCTTTGTGGCGAGCAGAGATGCGATGGCCTTGTCAAAGCGCGCGGTGTGGGACGCTTCTTCTTTGCTGGGCATGTGCGGACTGGGGAGGATGGGCCGTTCAACGGCCGGAGCCTTCGCCACAGCCGGCGGCGCGCCAGGGTTGGCCGCGGCGCGATCGCCGCATGGGTAGAGAGTGGCTGCGGCAACCCCGCCGAAGAGAACGGCGTGGTGCAATGTCTTGAAAGATAAGCGCAATGAGAGACCTTTCCCGCCGCAAGCGGGGCGTACCCGCTGCTGTTGCTGTCGCCTTGCGGCCGTCCATGTGACCGCCTAATGTCGCGGCACTCGAACCGGCAGCTACCCACGCATGCCGCGGTTCCTCGTTGTCAGGCAACGTAACAACCGGGTTGGCCCTCTTCAAGGCGAAGACGGCGCAGCGCAGGCGTTTCCGGATTCACGGGTCATTTCCAGAAAACCCCGTCCAGGCTGTGCCTTGGACCCGACGCACGACAGGATAGAGGCATGTTCAAGGGGTCGCTGACGGCGCTCATCACACCGTTCAAGAACGGCAAGCTCGACGAGGACGCTTTGGCGCGCTTCGTCGACTGGCAGATCACGGAAGGCACGCATGGGTTGGTGCCGACGGGGACGACGGGGGAAAGCCCGACGCTGGACTACGACGAGCACAAGCGGGTGATTGAAATCACCATCGCGGCGGCGCGTGGCCGGGTTCCGGTGATGGCGGGGACGGGGTCGAATTCAACGGAAGAAGCCATCGAGCTTTCGACGCACGCCGAAAAGGCCGGGGCGTCGGGGCTACTCATCGTGACGCCCTATTACAACAAGCCGACGCAAGAGGGGCTCTATCAGCACTACAAGGCGATCAATGACGCGGTGAACATTCCGATCTTCATCTACAACATCCCGCCGCGCTCGATCGTGGATATGTCGGTGGCGACGATGGCTCGGTTATTCGAGTTGAAGAACATCGCGGGCGTGAAGGATGCGACGGCCAATTTGGCGCGAGTGTCGCAGCAGCGCGCGGCCATGGGGCCGGATTTCATTCAATTGTCGGGCGAAGACGCGACCGCGTTGGCGTTTATGGCGCATGGCGGGCACGGGTGCATTTCGGTGGTCTCGAACATTGCGCCGCGCCTGTGCGCGGAGTTCCAGAACGCGTGTCTGCGCGGAGATTTCAAGGCGGCGCTGGCTTTGCAGGACCGGCTGATGCCGCTGCATGATGCCATGTTCTGCGAGACCAATCCGGGGCCGGTGAAGTATGCCGCGTCGCGGCTGGGGCTGTGTTTGCCAGATATGCGGCTGCCGATGGTTCCGCTGACGGACGGTGCGCGCAAGTGTGTTGACGATGCGCTCGCGAAAGCCGGCTTGTTAACGGCGGCGGCCGCCGAGTGATACGACGCACCGTGCAAGGATCATAACGCCATGGCCGCTGCCAAGGATGATGAGCGCAAGCTCGTCGCCGAAAACCGGAAGGCCCGGCACGAGTTTTTTCTGACCGACACCTGGGAGGCCGGCATCATGCTGACCGGCACCGAGGTCAAGTCGTTGCGCAAAGGGCAATCGAACATCGGAGAGAGCTACGCGTCGTTCGAGGACGGCGGGCTCTACCTCGTGAATTCCTACATTCCGGAATACACGCAGGCCGGACGATTTTTTCAGCACGAACCGCGCCGCAAGCGGCGTCTGCTGCTGCGCAAGGCGGAACTGGCCAAGATCTTCCAGGCTATCGAACGGAAGGGTATGACGATCGTGCCCGTCGAAATGTATTTTAATGCGCGGGGGATCGCGAAACTCAAGCTCGCGCTGGCCGAAGGCAAAAAGCTGACCGACAAGCGCCAGGACGCGGCCAAGCGCGATTGGCAGCGGCAGAAGGCGCGGATCATGCGCGAGAAGGGTTGACGGCGGCGGCGCCGAACCCGATGGATGCTGACTGACGCAGTGAGCCGCCGGCGGTCTCGCCGGGATACAAGGATTATTCTCGATGAGCGAATGGCCGTATCCGGCTCCAGCGGACGACGGAGGTGCTGCCCATCTCGTGTCCGGCGCACCGCTGCCCGATTTCGAACTGCCGACGACGACGGGCGACCGGCTGTCGTTGGCCCGGGTGAGCGGGCTCAGCATCGTTTTCGTTTATCCGTGGACAGGCAAGCCCGGGGCCGCCAATCCACCAGGATGGGACCGCATCCCGGGTGCGCATGGGTCAACGCCGGAAGCGCAGGGCTTTCAGACGCATCTGGAGGATTTTCAAGCTCGCGGTATTCAGATCCTGGGGCTCAGCACGCAATCGCGTGAGTGGCAGAGGGAATTTGCGGGGCGGGCCGGCTTGACGTATCCGCTGTTGAGCGACGCGGAGTTCAAGGTGGCGGATGCGCTGCGATTGCCGCGTTTCGAGGCTGGTGGAGAAACGTTTCTCAAGCGGCTGACGCTGATGTGCCGCGATGGACAGATCGTCCGAACTATTTTTCCCGTGCACCCACCGGACCGTCACGCGGCCGATTTGCTGGCCATGCTGTAGAGAGCCAGAGCGTTACATAATATCGCCGACAACCTCCTCGGGCGAGTATCCGAGCTTCTCCAGCCCTTCTTCGAGATAGTCGGCGAGCAGCGGCATGCCGAGGAGATATTTGGACGTCGCGTTGGCACGTTCAGAGCGTGCCGTTTCGATTGCCTCGTCGAACTCTTCGGCTTCGAAGGTGCCGCGGCCGACCCAGGCGAGGGCTACGAGGGCTGCTTGCTCATCGTCGTTCAATGCGCCGATGAAGCCGGTCAATTCCTCGGCCGTGGGGTCGTCGGCAAAATCTTCGAGTATGGCGGCGGGATCTTCCTCGGCGTCGCCTTCGTCGGTGGTGTCGTTCCAGGCGCCGACCTTGGCGCCGTATTCGCGCGCCTTTACGATCACATGACCAACCTTTTCAGGCGCGATGCCAAAATCGGCAACCGGTTCCGACTGCTCGTGACGTTTCATGTTCGGTTCCTCAGTATCGCTCCTGCGAAGCTAACATGCCGGAACTGCTCTGAACACAATGTGGCATGGATCAAATTCGAGTGCGTTCGAACTCGGCGCGAATGGCGTCGAACACGGTATGGAACATGGCTTCGGTAAGCCGGCCGGTGTTGGTGTTGTAGCGTGAGCAGTGGAAACTGTCGAAGAGGGTGAGGGTGGGGCCGACATCGTGGCGTGCACCATGGGCGAAGGGGTAGGCGGACTTCCGGAGACCGAGCGTGGCGAGGGTCTGGTCGTGGGCGATGCGGCCGAGGGCGAGGATCGCGCGGAGGTTGGGCAGAGCGGCGAGCCGTGCCGCAAAATAGGGCCGGCAGGTGGCGATTTCTTCGGGCGTCGGCTTGTTTTCCGGGGGGACGCAGCGGACCGCATTGGTGATCATGCAGTCCACGAGTTGGAGACCGTCGCCGGGGTGAGCAGCGTAGGTTCCCTCAGCGAAGCGATAGTGCAGCAGCGTGCTGTAGAGCAGATCGCCGGCGTAGTCGCCGGTGAAGGGGCGGCCGGTGCGATTGGCGCCTTTCAGCCCTGGGGCGAGGCCGACGACGAGGAGGCGTGCCCCGGCCGGACCGAAGGACGGGACGGGCGCGTTGAACCATTCCGGTTCGCTCGCACGCTGGAGATCAAGAAATCCGGCCAACCGCGGACAGCGCCGGCACGTGCAGGGCGCTTCCGGCGGTGTTTCGGAAGCCGGCGTGGATTGACCGGAAAGACCGATCGTTTTGACTGGGCGTCGCATGACGGCCGCTTAGCACGGGCGGCCATGCGATGCCGAGAGCTCAGTTAAACTTCTTCTTCGGAGACGTCATAATCCTGGAAGGTCGCGCGCGGGCTCGCAGGAGCTGCGCTGGCCGGGGATCGGCCGGCGGTATACGTCCGCGGTTCACGAGCGGGCCGAGCGGACGGATCGCGGCCGATGACCGTTTCCAAATCGGCCAGATCGATAAACTGGTCGGACTGGCGTCGCAGTTCGTCGGCAACCATGGGCTGCTGCGTCTGGAGGGTGGAAACAACGCTGACGCGTTTGCCGCGCTGCTGCAGAGCCACGACGAGCGGGCGGAAATCGCCATCGCCTGAGAAAATGACAATGTGATCAAGGGTATCTGCCAAGCGCATGGCATCCACGGCCAAGTCGATATCCATGTTGCCCTTGACCTTGCGGCGGCCGCTGGCGTCGGTGAATTCGCGGGTCGGCTTAGTGACCATCGTGAACCCGTTGTAGTCGAGCCAATCGATCAATGGGCGGATCGAGGAATACTCCTGATCTTCAGCCAGGGCCGTGTAGTAGAGGGCGCGAACCAGATGACACTTGCCGCGGAAATGTGTGAGTAAGCGCTTATAGTCTATGTCGAATCCCAGTGCTTTCGACGTCGCGTACAGGTTCGCGCCATCGATGAACAGAGCAACGCGTTCGTGCTGGTAGAAATGCATTCCTATCGACCCCTATCGCGCGTTGCGCGAGCTTGTTGTTTTTGACTTTTTTGTTTTTGTTGCAGACCGGGATTGAGCTTCACCGGCGGTCCGTCGACCGTCAACGCGACCTGATGGGTGGCGCGATGATGACCGCTACTCCGAACGCCACCATTGACAACTATAGGCGAACTAGCCGTCCGAGGCGAGTTTCTTTTATTCCTCGCAGGAATTAATTCCAGCGATCTTAACAATTTATGACGCTTTCAGTTACTCAGCCTGCGTCGCATATGGAGGCTTTACCAACGCCTGCTAGCAACCGCCTGCTTGCACAACCCTACGACCTGTGGCACTAAATGGCCGGTTGGCTTGCAGGATGCTGCACGGCCACAATATCGATTCCGCTTCGGCCACCGGTTCAACGAATCCGCCATATCGGTATCGACACATCGTTATCTACAGGCCAGAGCGGCTATGACCTTCTTATAACGGCGCTGCTCATGCTTTTGTTCGTTTCAACTCAAACTACAAGGACTCGCTCAGGATGGCTCGCGTCACCGTTGAAGATTGCGTCGACAAGGTCCAGAACCGGTTCGAGCTTGTTTTGCTGGCCGCACACCGCGCGCGCAGCATCGCCAACGGTAGCCCGGTCACGATCGACCAGGAGAACGACAAGAATCCCGTGATCGCACTGCGCGAGATTGCCGAACAGGCGATTCCGCCAGACGACATGCGCGAGAGCCTGATCCACTCGATCCAGAAGAATGTGGAAGTGGACGAGCCGGAAGCAGGCGCGGCACCCGTTCTGGCCATCGAGCGGCGCTCGCCCATCCTGGGGCGCGACGATCAGTCGAGCGACACGCAGGTCGACGTGCTGACAGAAGAGCAGCTGCTGCGCGGATTGGAAAGCATGACGCCGTCGGAGCCGTCGTCGGCTGGCACGGGTCCGGCAAATCCGCGCGAGCGCGGCCGTTAAGCCTTTCCCCGGGGCGTTACAACTCCGGCAACGTCCATGACAATCGCCGCGCGCAGGCCTTATAGAAGGTGTGCCGCGGCGTTTTCGTTTATGCTTCCGTCCACGGCTTTCCGAGGACCCATTCGCCGCCATGATGCGCCAATACGAACTCGTTGAGCGGGTTCAGAAGTACGATCCGAAAGCCAACGAGGCGCTGCTCAATCGCGCCTATGTCTACGCCATGAAAGCCCATGGGCATCAAAAGCGGGCGTCGGGCGATCCGTATTTTTCGCATCCGCTCGAAGTGGCCGCCATCCTGACGGATCTGAAACTCGACGACGCGACGGTCGCGACGGCGCTGTTGCACGACGTGATCGAGGATACGGATGCTACACGGGCCGAGATCGATCAGCTGTTCGGGCCGGAGATCGGCGCGCTGGTCGATGGGCTGACGAAGATCAAGCGGCTCGATCTTGTTTCCAAGCAGACCGAGCAGGCTGAGAATTTCCGCAAGCTCTTGATCGCGATTTCGACCGACATTCGTGTGCTGCTCGTGAAGCTCGCCGACCGGCTGCACAACATGCGCACGCTGGAGCACATGAAGCCCGGCAGCCGGCAGCGCATTTCGGAAGAGACGCTCGATATCTATGCGCCGCTAGCTGGGCGCATGGGCATGCAGGCGATCCGCGACGAACTGGAAGACCATGCGTTTCGCTGGCTGCATCCGGACGCCTACAAGGCGGTCACCGACAAGCTTGCGGAATTGCGCGCCAAGAATGAAGGGCTTGTCGAGGAGATCGAAGGCGCGCTGAAGGCCAAGCTCGTGGAAGCCGGGATCGATGCCAGCGTGTCGGGGCGGGAGAAGAAGCCGTATTCGATCTGGCGCAAGATGACGAACAAGCAGATTTCGCTGGAGCAATTGTCGGACATCTATGCCTTCCGACTGACGGCCAAGGACATTGCGGACTGCTATCGCGCGCTGGGCGTGGCGCATACGACGTGGCGGGCGGTGCCGGGGCGGTTCAAGGATTACATCTCGACGCCGAAGCAGAACAATTATCAGTCGATCCACACGACGGTGGTCGGGCCGCGCCATCAGCGCGTGGAGCTGCAAATCCGCACGCATTTGATGCATCAAGTGGCCGAATACGGTGTGGCAGCGCATTCGCTGTACAAGGATATGACCAAGGGGGCGATTGCGGCGGGTTCGATGACGTCGCTCGATGACAAAGAGCATGGGCCCTACGTGTGGCTGCGCCGGATGGTGGAGACGCTGCTGGAGGGATCGAATCCGGAAGAGTTTCTGGAGCACACCAAGCTCGAACTATTCCAAGACCAGGTATTCTGCTTCACGCCAAAGGGGCGGCTCATTGCGCTGCCGCGCGGGGCGACGCCGCTCGACTTTGCGTATGCCGTGCATACGGATGTGGGCAATGCGGCGGTGGGGGCCTACGTCAACGGCCGGCATGTTCCGATCGACACGCGGTTGCGCAATGGCGATGAGGTGGAAATCCGGACGTCGAAGGGGCATGTGCCGCCGGCGGCGTGGGAAAGCCTGTGCGTGACGGGGCGCGCGCAGAGCGCCATCCGACGGGCGGCGCGCGAAGCAGTGCGGCGGCAGTATGTGGAATTGGGCCGGCGGTTGGCATCGGCGGCGTTCGATGCGGCGCGGGTTGCCTACTCGGACGATGCAGTCAAACGTGTGCTGTCCAAATTCTCCCAAAAATCGATTGATGAATTGCTGGCGGCGGTGGCGCGTGGGGAGTTGGCGGCGGGGGATGTGTTGAAGGCGGTGGCGCCGGAGGCGGTGCAGGCGGCGGCGACGCAGAGTGTGTTGGAGAACCCGCTGAAGGGTTGGCTCGATCTGACGAAGGTGTCGGGGTTGCGGGTCAGGGCGCCGGCGCCGGGCGCGCCGACGGGGCAATTGTCGTCGGCCATCGCGCTCAAGGGGCTCAAGGACGATGTGCCGGTGATCTTCGAAGAAGGTGGCGCGGTGCCGGGCGACCGTATCGTCGGCGTGCTCGAACCGGGCACGGGCATCCGGATTTTCCAGATTCATTCGCCGCAGTTGCAGGCCTACGAGCACCAGCGCTGGATCGACATGTCCTGGGACATCGATCCGGAGAAGCAAGAGCGGTTTCCGGCCAGGCTCAGCGTGACGGCGCCGAACCGGCCGGGCACTCTGGCTGCAATCGCGGACGTGATCGGCGGGGCGGAAGGTAATATTGACAACCTTAAAATGATCCGGCGCGCGTCCGATTTCACGGAATTGCGTATCGAGGTGGAGGTGTTCGATCTGGCGCATCTCAACCGCATCATCGCGGGATTGCGGCAGACCGACATCGTCAGCAAGGTCGAGCGCGTTTTCGAATAGGCGCAGCCGGCGTCATCTGCGCCGAACGAGAAAGAACCGACAGGGATCGTCATGGGCAACGCGCACGCCAGTTCCAGTTTTCTGCGTCTCGGGGTCAACATCGATCACGTGGCGACCATTCGAAACGCGCGCGGGGGACGCCATCCCGATCCGCTGCGGGCGGCGCATCTGGCGGTGGAAGCGGGTGCCGACGGGATCACGGCGCATTTGCGCGAAGACCGGCGGCATATCTCCGATAGCGACATCGCACGATTGAAGGCGGAGTTGACGCGGCCGCTCAACCTGGAGATGGCGGCGACGGATGAGATGCTGGCGATTGCGCTGCGGCACGTTCCCAACGCCTGCTGCCTCGTGCCGGAGCGGCGCGAGGAGCGGACCACCGAAGGCGGACTCGACGTCATTCGCGGCGGTGAGCCACTGAAGAAGATCGTGCACAGCCTGCGCGATGCGGGCATCCGCGTGTCGCTGTTCATTGAAGCGGACGCGCGGGCGATCGAGGCGTCGGCCAAGATCGGGGCCGACATCGTTGAATTGCACACAGGGCAATATTGCGAGCGGGCGCTGGAGGACGACGCGAAGGGGATCGCAAAGGAAGTTGAGCGGTTGCGCGCGGCTGCGGTTCTCGCCGACCAGGCCGGACTTGAGGTTCATGCGGGACACGGGCTCACTTACAATACCGTGGCCGCGGTGGCGCGCATGCCCCCGATCGTGGAACTCAACATCGGACATTTTCTCATTGGGGAGGCTATTTTCGGCGGACTGCACTCGGCCATCCGTCATATGCGCACGTTGATGGATCAGGCGCGCGCCGAGCCTAAGCGTCCCGTGGCGGCGCAATGATCATCGGGATCGGCAACGACATCATCGATATCCGCCGGGTCGAGAAGACACTGGCACGGTTCGGTGATCGGTTTCTGTCGCGGGTCTTCACGGATATCGAACGGGCAAAATCGGACCGCAGGGCGCAGCGGGCGGCTTCCTATGCCAAGCGGTTTGCGGCAAAGGAGGCATGCGCGAAGGCATTGGGAACGGGGCTAAGACAAGGCGTTTACTGGCGGGACATGGGCGTCGTTAATCTGCCCAGCGGCCGGCCAACCTTGAAATTGACGGGCGGTGCTGCGGCGCATTTGGCCCGATTGACACCGGACGGCTACGAGGCGCGCATCGATTTAACGATCACAGATGATTATCCGCTGGCGGAAGCCGTTGTAATCATTTCCTGTCTTGCCTCCAAAGCCGAGCTGCGCGGCTAGGGGCGGGGCGCTGACCGGCGGATTGCCTCGATTTGCGCGGAGAACAGCTAAAAGGTATAGCGAGCCCCTGATTTACGCGTCTGGCGAAGCGGGGCACCCGTTGGCCGGCGGCATTGGAGAGAACATGGCGTCCAATTCGAATGCGCGGTCGTCGCGCTATTACGGGATGCGGGATACCTTCGTGGTGGTCCTGCAGGCCCTCGCGATCGCGCTGTTCGTGCGGGTGTTCTTTTACCAGCCCTTCAACATCCCGTCGGGGTCGATGAAGGAGACGCTGCTCGTTGGCGACTACCTCTTCGTCTCGAAGCTCTCTTATGGCTACAGCAAATATTCGTTCCCGTTTTCGCCGGACCTTTTCTCGGGGCGGATTTTTGCGTCCACGCCCGAGCGGGGCGATGTGGCGGTTTTCAAGCTGCCGCGCGATAATTCGACGGACTACATCAAGCGCGTGATCGGGCTGCCGGGCGATGAAATCGAAGTGCGCGGCGGGCAGCTTGTGATCAATGGCACGCCGGTGCCGAAGGTGGAAAAGGGGACATCAAAAACCGTCGATGATGACGGGCTGCCGATCGACATTCCCTCATTCACCGAAACGCTTCCGAATGGCGTGACGTATACAGTGCTCGATGCGCAGCAGAACGGGCCGTTCGATAACGTCGGGCCGTACAAAGTGCCGGACGGCCACTACTTCATGATGGGCGACAACCGCGACAACTCGACGGACAGCCGGGCGCAGCGCGCAGTGGGCTACGTGCCGTTTGAGAACTTCGTTGGGCGTGCGGAGATCATCTTCTTCTCGGCGGCCGTCGACGAACCCGATGCGCTGAACTGGACGAGCCCATGGACGTGGCCGTTCGACGTGCGCTGGAGCCGGTTCTTTAATCTCGTGCGCTGACGGAGCAGAGGTGTTCAAGGCGCGCAAATATAAGGACCTGGAGCAGAAGCTCGGCTACAAGTTCAAACGTGAACAGTCCCTGGAGTGCGCGCTCACGCATGCAAGCGTGCGCGGGGGCAAGGCGGTCAGGGCCGACAACGAACGCCTCGAATTCGTCGGCGACCGGGTGCTGGGGCTCGCGATTGCCGGCTTTTTGAATGCGACATTTCCTTTGGCGAAGGAAGGCGAGCTGGCGCGGCGCTACAATAGCCTCGTTCGAGGCGAGACCTGCGCGCGGATCGGGCGAGAACTGGGAATTGGGCCGCGTCTCGTTTTGTCGGATGCGGAGTCATCTTCGGGCGGACGTGATAAGGATACGATCTTGGCTGATGCGGTCGAGGCCATCCTCGGCGCGATCTTTATTGAAGCTGGGTTCGATACGGCGCGGGATGTCGTGTTGCGTCTGTGGGCCGACTTATTGACGGATCAGAAGCCGCAGATGGTGGCGGCCGATCCCAAGACAGCGTTGCAGGAATGGGCGCAGGGGCGCGGATTGAGCCTGCCGCAGTATTCGGTCGTGTCGCGCGAGGGGCCGGATCACGCGCCGATGTTCACGGCGGAAGTCCGGATCAAGTCGCTCGAACCGGCGCGCGGCGAAGGCGCCTCGAAGCGGCTGGCCGAGCAGGCGGCGGCGGCAAGTTTGTTGGAGCGTGAAGGCGTGATCGAACGGAGCAGACATGGGTGACGCTGGGGCTGACAATTCAAAAGAGCAGCCTGTTGGCGGAAGCGGCGCGGGCGAGACGCGATGCGGGTTTGTTGCTGTGATCGGTGCGCCCAACGCGGGCAAGTCGACGCTTGTCAATCAGATGGTCGGCGCGAAGGTGTCGATCGTTTCGCACAAGGTGCAGACGACGCGGGTGCCGCTGCGCGGAATTGCGATCGAGGGTAAAAGCCAGCTCGTTTTCATCGATACTCCGGGCATCTTCAGGCCGAAGCGCCGGCTCGACCGGGCGATGGTTGAGGCGGCCTGGGGTGGGGCGCACGATGCCGATATCGTGGTCATGCTCGTCGATGCGGCTAAGGGCATCGAAGAGGATCTGGAGCGCATCCTAGCGAAACTTGCGGATGCGCCGCATGCGAAAATCCTTGTGCTCAACAAGGTCGATCGGGTGAGCGATAAGGATCGCTTGCTGCCGTTGATCGCGCGGCTGTCGGACAAGCAGACGTTTGACCGGGTGTTTTTAATCTCGGCGCTGGATGGCAATGGCGTTGCCGATCTCAAGCGGTATCTGGCGGAGCGGATGCCGCTGGGGCCGTGGCACTATCCGGAAGACGAGATTTCGGATGCACCGCTGCGGATGCTGGCGTCGGAACTGACGCGGGAGAAGATCTACGAATATCTCCACGAGGAATTGCCTTATTCGACGACGGTGGAGACGACCGATTGGAAGACGTTCAAGAACGGGTCGGTGCGGATCGAGCAGACGATCTATGTGGAGCGGGACAGCCAGAAGGCGATCGTGCTCGGCAAGAAAGGCCAGACGATCAAGCGGATTTCCAGCGAATCGCGCAACGAACTGGCGAAGATCCTCGAACATGACGTTCACCTTTTCCTGTTCGTGAAGGTGCGCGAAAACTGGGGCAGCGATCCGGAGCGGTATCGCGAGATGGGCCTCGATTTTCCAAAGGACTGAATGCTGCTTGCGTTCACGTTCCGCCGCCCGTTAAGGCTCGCCCATGGAATGGTCGGACGAAGCAATCATCCTCAGTGTGCGGGCGCACGGCGAAACCGCGGCCGTCGTCGATCTGTTCACGAGGTCGCATGGGCGGCACGCGGGGCTGGTGCATGGCGGGCGATCGCGGAAAGCACGCCCGACGCTGCAGATGGGCAATCACGTGGATGCGACCTGGAAGGCGCGTTTGTCCGAGCATCTGGGCCACATGACGGTAGAGCTCAGGCGCGGATATGCGGCCTCCGCCATGGAGGACGCGGCAGCGCTGTCTGGGCTGACGTCACTGTGTGCACTGGCGCGGCTGTTGCCGGAGCGCGATCCGCACCCGGCGCTTTATGAAGTGACGCTCTTCGTGTTGAGCTTTCTCGACGATCCAACGGTGTGGCCGGCGCTAATGGTGCGCTGGGAGTTGGCACTGCTGCAGGAATTGGGATTTGGGTTGGACTTGTCGGCGTGCGCGGCGACGGGGGGCAATGATCAGCTGATCTACGTGTCGCCGAAGTCGGGCCGAGCAGTATCGGCTTCGGCGGGGGAGCCTTACAAGGATCGGCTGCTGGCGCTGCCGCAGTTCCTGACGTCGGCGCGGGACCGGCATGCGACACGGGAGGATGTCGAGGCGGGGTTTGCGCTGACGGGGTACTTTCTGGAGCAGCGGGTGCTGGCGCCGAAGGGCGATACCCTGCCCGAGTCGCGGTCGCGGATCATGACGCACATCGAGCGGACTTAGTGGCTCACTCGAGCGTGGCACGTTTGGAGAGTTCAACCTTGAGGCCGGCCTTGGCGTCTCCCTTCAGGGTGTAAACGGTCTGGTCGGCGGCCTGGAACTTGGCGGCGACCTTCTTGGGGCCGGCTTTGATGAAATCGAGTGCGCCGGGCGTGCAGGCAGTATGGGTGACGCTCATGGACGGGCTCAGATCATGCGTTTCGCCGCTGAAGGTGTAGGAGACGGGAACGCCCGTCGCGTTGGCGATCTGGAACGTGAATTTTGCCGATTGGGGACGGCCGAAAACCTGGACGGCGATGTATTTCGGATTCTTGTCGGGGGCCTGGACGACGCCGACCCCGATCTCGGTGTAGTGGGGGCCGAGCAGGTTTGCCTTGTGACCGGGAGAGTTGATCCAGCCTTCAACGGTTTGCCGGGCGAGTTCCCGGGTTTCGAAGCCGCGGCTGTCGAGGTTCATGGCGAGGTTTTCGCCGATCGAGCACCATTGGTAGCCTGACGCGGTGGCGCGGGCGCCGACATCGCGGTTGTCGGCCGTGTGGGAGAAGGCGTTGTTCTTGGCCAGATAGGCGGCGTAGGCCCGCGCGGCCTTGGTCAAAGCGGGGCTTGCCGTCACCTGCCCGAGCTTGTTCTCGCGCCGGAAAGCGTTGGTCATTTCGATCACGACCTGTTCCACGGCCGGGACATCGGGTAGCGGCATTGCGGGCGGGCTCTTTCCAGTTGTGGTGCAAAGCTACCGAAACGCGAACAAGGTGGCAAAATTCGGCTGTTGATGGGGCAACCCATGGGGACATGTGGCGGCCCGGCACTTGAGGACGGGGCCAGCGTCCAGTAACCACGGCACATGAGCAAACATTCGATTCCGCCGTCCGGGGAAGGCCCCATCGAGCCCGTCAACCTCAAGGACGCGCTTGAGGAACGTTATCTCGCCTATGCGCTCTCGACCATCATGCACCGGGCGCTGCCCGATGTGCGTGACGGTCTGAAGCCGGTGCACCGGCGGATCTTGTATGCGATGCGGCAACTCGGGCTTGATCCCGAGGGCGGGTATCGCAAGTGCGCGAAGATCGTCGGCGAGACGATGGGTAACTACCATCCGCATGGCAACCAGGCGATCTACGACGCGCTGGCGCGCTTGGCGCAGGATTTCGCGGTGCGTTATCCGCTGGTCGATGGGCAGGGGAACTTCGGCAACATCGACGGCGATAATCCGGCGGCCGATCGCTACACAGAAGCACGGCTGACGCCGGTCGCGGCGGATCTCTTGGATGGGATCGACGAGGACACGGTCGAGTTTCGCCCGAACTACGACGGGCGCGAGCAGGAGCCGTCTGTTCTGCCGGCGGCGTTTCCGAATTTGCTGGCCAACGGATCGGCCGGCATCGCGGTCGGCATGGCGACGAACATTCCGCCGCACAATGTGGACGAACTGTGCGCGGCGCTACTGCATCTCATCAAGCATCCCAATGCGACGGTGGAAAAGCTTGTTGAGTTCGTGCCGGGGCCGGATTTCCCCACGGGCGGTGTCATCGTCGAGCCGCGCGAGAATATTCTGGAAGCCTATCGTACGGGGCGCGGCGGTTTCACGGTGCGCGCGAAGTGGGAGAAGGAAGAGACGGGGCGCGGCGGCTATCAGATCGTCGTGACCGAAATTCCGTATCAGGTGCAGAAAGCCAAGCTCGTCGAGAAGATCGCCGAGTTGATGACGGAGAAGAAGCTGCCGCTGCTCGGCGATGTTCGGGACGAGAGCGCGGAGGAGGTGCGGCTTATTCTTGAGCCCAAGGTGCGCACCATTGATCCGATGCTGCTCATGGAGAGCATGTTCCGGGCGACGGAATTGGAGCTGCGGTTTGGCTTGAACATGAATGTTCTTTCGGCCGGGCAGATTCCGAATGTGCTGGGGTTGAAGGATGTTCTGAAGCAGTGGCTGGAGCACCGGGTCGATGTACTCGTGCGGCGGTCGGAGTATCGCCTGAAGAAGATTGAGCACCGGTTGGAAGTGCTGGACGGCTATCTGATCGCGTACCTCAATATCGACGAGGTGATCCGGATCGTTCGCTTCGAGGATGAGCCGAAGAAGACGCTGATCGCACGGTTTAAGCTGACGGACGTGCAGGCGGAAGCGATCCTGAACCTGCGCTTGAAGAGCCTGTCGAAGCTGGAAGAAGTCGAGATCAAGGCCGAGCACGACAAGCTGTCGAAGGAAAAGCGGCAGCTGCAGCAGCTTTTGAAGTCGGACGATCTGCAGTGGGAGCGGATCTCGGACGAGGTAAAGGCGACCCGGGAGCGGTATTCGAAGAAGACGGCCTTGGGCGCGCGCCGGTCGTCGTTCGCGGAGGCGCCGGAGATCGCGGTCGATCTGGATGAGGTGCTGACGGAGAAGGAGCCCATCACGGTGATCCTGTCCGAGAAGGGCTGGATCCGGGCAATGAAGGGGCATCAGGACGATCTGTCGAAGCTCGACTTCAAGCAGGGCGATGCGTTGAAGCAGTCCGTCAAGGCGATGACGACGGACAAGCTCTTATTGTTTGCGACGAATGGCCGGTTCTTCACGCTCGATGCCAGTCAGCTGCCCGGCGGGCGCGGGCATGGTGAGCCGGTGCGGCTGATGGTGGACCTGGAGGAGAACCACGATTTCGTGGAACTGTTCGTGCACGATCCGGCGCGCAAGCTGATCGTGGCTTCGAGCGGGGGCTATGGCTTCCTGGTCGCTGAGGAAGAGGTCGTGGCGTCGACGCGCAAGGGCAAGCAGATCCTCAACGTGGCCGACGACGAGGAGGCGGCGGTGGTGGTGCCGGCCGAGGGCGACATGGTTGCGACGGTTGGCGAGAACCGGAAGCTGCTCATCTTCAAGCTGGACGATGTGAACGAGATGGCGCGCGGCAAGGGTACGATTCTGCAGCGCTTCAAGGACGGCGGGCTGTCCGACATCCGGGTGTTCAACAAGAAGGACGGCCTGACCTGGCTGGACAGCGCGGGGCGGACGTTCACCTTGCCGTGGAGCGAACTGAAGGAGTGGGCCGGCGAGCGGGCGCAGGCCGGGCACGTGGTTCCAAAGGGGTTCCCGAGGTCGAACAAGTTCGGACCGGCCTTCTGACCTGGTAGGGTTTTCCGTGTGGCCGGGAAAGCTGCGCACGCAAAAGGATGAGAGTTTTCCGGGGGCTGCTCTTGTCAGCTTGATGACGGCTCGCTACGAAACCTGCATGGGTGCGCGGACGGGTCGTCAATCGATGAGGGATAGCGGGTTGATCGTGGCGGCTGCGGCTGCCGTGATGCTGGCTGCTGCCGTCAGCGCTGAAGCGCAGGATGCTCCTCCCGCCGCTCCGGGCACGCCACCTGCGGCGCCTGCCGCCGGGGCCACTCCTGCCAATTGCACAAAGACGGATTTTGAGACGGTCGTTGATCAATCGGCGGGAGCCTTGCGCGATCTCAACATTCAGAACCGGCCGCGCTTTCAGGAAAAGCTGCGGGCGCTGCGCACGAAGAAGAACTGGACGGAAGAGCAGTTCCTCAAAGAAGCCGTGCCGTACGTGAAGGACAATGCGATTGACTCCTTCGACCGCAAGACGAATGAGCTTCTGAATAAGATCGTGTCCATGGGGGGCGAGGGAAGCGCGTCGGCGACGCCGGACTGCGGCCTCTATCAAGTTCTGCGCGGGCACATGAGCGAATTGGTCAACACGCAGAACGCTAAGTGGCTTTACATGTTCCAAAAGATCGACGCGGAGTTGGGAGAGTAGGCCTGCTTTACACGCGTTCCCAGCCGTTGGGGCCGAGGCGTTCCTGCGGGAGGAAACGGGTTTTGTAGTTCATCTTGCGCGAGCCTTCGATCCAGTAGCCGAGATAGACATACGGCAGGCCGAGGCTGCGGGCGTATTCGATGGTCTCTAATATCATGTAGGTGCCGAGGCCACGGCGGGCTTCGGTGGGCTCGTAGAACGAATAGACCATCGAGATGCCGTCGGAGAGGCGGTCGCACAGGGCGGCAGCGGCGAGCGGCCAGCGGTGCGGGTCAGATGACAGCGCCATTTCGGCGGGCTTGATGCGGTATTCGGTGATGGCCGTTTCGATCACGCTTTCTTCGACCATCAAGGCGTAGTCGAGCGCGCTCATGTCGGCCATGCCGCCGTCGGCGTGGCGGGCGTCGATGTAGCGGCGGAAGAGGCTGAACTGCTCGGACGTCGGTTGAGCGGGAACGCGGTGTGCCGAGATGTCGATGTTGTCGCTTGCAACGCGGCGCATGGAGCCCGATGCGCGGAACTCATCGACCACGACGCGCACCGACACGCAGGCGTGGCAGCCTTCGCAATAGGGCATGTAGGCGATGTTCTGGCTGCGGCGGAAGCCGCCCCGCAGCAGGTTGTCGACAAGTGCGGGCTGTTTGTCGGGTGTCAAATGGGTGAACAGTTTGCGCTCCAGCCGGCCCGCAAGATAGGGGCAGGGCTGTGCGGCGGTGACATAGAATTCCGGGAAATGCTTTCGCTGCTCGCTCATCGCCCGTCCTTCAGTGACACCGGCCGGTGGCTCTCGTCCAAATTGTTAGGCGAACCTGGAGAGCTGGCACAGCGCGGGATGATACGTGAGCCATCGCGGCTTTCAAGCCGAACATGGCCACAGGTGTATCAGCCGCAATCACTGGTCTTCAGAACACGGTGCAAATTCGAGGTTTATCCGAAATCATTCGTCGTCGCGCTTCATGAGGCCAGCCGCTGCCGGCGGCGGGGCGGACGAGCGCCGCGGCGGCGCGCGTTCGTTGCCTGGATTTGCGGCAGAGCCGCCGGCACCTGCTGGGGGTGGCGCGGATGAGCGGCGCGGCGGTGGTGCGGCTGGCGTATCGCCCAACTCCGGGCCGGGGAGCGGGGCTTCATCGGTGTGCTGGTTTCCGCTTGCCTTGGCGCTTGCCCGTCCAAGAAGATAGCCGACGTAGCCCGCGACCAGGGCAACAATGATCAACTGCAGGAATTCAGTGGTTGGCATGTTGACCTCGTCGGGTGGCGGGCACGGGACGTCAGACTAGCCGCGAAACGGGGGCACCGCATAGAGGTGAGGGTGCCGCCAAAGCGATCACCGGGGGCTGGTGATTGATGACGTTTCAAGTCTTGGGTCGATTGAGGCGTGGGTCAACCACGCCATGGAGCCGACGCCGATTGTGAGGATGAGCAGCCCCAGCAATGCGCGGCGGAGTGCCCATTTGGCGTCGAGCAAACGAGGCGGCGATGCTGCGGCGCTGGCGCCGGTCCTGTTCAGGTCGCTCATATTTCTACGTTGTCCCCTCGTTCATCCTGCCCGCTGGAAGCACACCCTCGCTGGGGCGATGCGGAGAGAACGCCTTCTTTGTGGTTGTTGATTTAACGGTGATGATCGAATGGTGCTGATCGATTGGCCGATCACCGCGGCTGGCCCTGTCCCGTCAAGGCCGCAGCCGCGGAGCCGAAAGCCCCCTGACGATAGTTCTGAAAGAGCGCGCCATGGGGGTCAAGGGATGGACGGCGGCATAACTGTTTCTTAGCGGCACCGTGGCGCGCGGGGCACGATTTGCGGGACGATTTGTCCTCACGACTGGCGTTTCAGGCGGCCGCCGAAGGCCAGAATGGCGGCGAGCGGGACGGCAACGCCAAGAACGATGGCGATGACGACGAGAGACGGCAGCTCGCTGTAATTGCCGCGTTCGACGACAAAGATCTGGTTCAGGTATTTGGTCGCGAGTTGCCCGGCGATGAGGGCGAGATTTAGGAAAGAGGCCATGAGCGCGAACCAGACGGCGCGTTTGGCAGGTGGAGCATATATGGCGATGAGCGTCAGCAATGGGACCATGCTGAGCTGGGCCAGGGGGGATGCTGCGGCTGCGTCGATGACGGCGATGGTGCGGGCGCCAAAGCCGAAGGTGGCTTCCGTCCAGAGGTCGACGCGGTAAACGAGCAGGAGGTTGGGGATCGACAGGATGCCGCCGAGGATGGTCAGCCAGAGTAGAACGCGGGCGACGGGCAGGCGCGTGATGGCGTCGGACAGCAGCCAGGCGGCAATGAGGGCAATGGCGGCGCCGATCTGGCCGAGGATGCCGTAGAAGGCTTCGTCGAAGCCCAGCATGTCGATCGTAAACCAGCGATAGCCTTCGCCGATGCCGGGGGTGGCGCGGAAGAAGAAGATGATGAGCGCGGCGTAGAGAATTTTCAGGCGCGTGTTGGGGTCGATATCGTTGGTCACGTGTTTGAGCATCGTGACGATGACGGTGAGCGAGAGCAGGAATGTGATTTCCTGGGCGTAGGGGACTTCATTGTAGCCGATGAGAACAATGAGCGCGCCGAAGAGGAGGCCGCCGCCGAGAATTCGCCAGTCGGTTGGGCGGCTCTCACTCGATTCCAGCCGAACGAGCAGGGCGCCGCTAGCGGAGATGGCGGGGATGATGAGGCCGATAAGAAACACGGTTTCGTAGGGCAGCGTGTTGGCGAGATAGCCTGCGAGACCCGCGACCGAGAGTGCGCCGAAAGAGAGCGCCAGGCGGCCGAGGATTTGGACCATGCCGAGGTCGTGGTCGATATCGGATTGGGCGCGCGGGGTGCCTTCGGAGGTCACACGCGGGACGACCTCGGTACTCATGGCATCGGCGACAACATCCTGCAGGACAACGCCGATGACGGTGACGATCTGGGCAATGATGTAGAGCTGTTCGGGTGGAGCGAAGGTAATCCACTTGCCCGCGGCGCCGGCGAGAAGGATGAGTCCGGTGGCAATGAGGGACGCGCCGAGGAAGACATAGCCACGGCGGCGGGAGCCGAGCAGCGGGACGGTGTCGACGAGTTCGCCGAAGATCATTTTGACGGCCCAAGGGAGCGTTAGCCAGACGCCGAGTTGGGCGAGGGCCGCGGGCGAGAGGGTGAGTTCCTTTTTGACCCAGAAGCTGTCTGCGACTGCGATGATGCCGAGCGCGCCATAGGCGAAATAGACCATCAGCAGCGGTAGATATTGCGGGCGGAAAGCGCGGATCGGCGCAAGGAGGGCGCGGGTCAGGCGGTCGCGGACGCGGTCGCTTAGAGTTTGAGGCAGGGTCGTATCGGTCATGGGAATCCGGATGGAGGGCGCGTGCCTAGAGCAGCGGGCGGGCTTCGCGCGCCATTTCGAGGGTCGCAGCGTAGTCGACTTTGCCGGAACCCAGAACGGGGATCTGTTGTGTCACGAGAAGGGCCTTGGGCACCCACAGTTCGGTGAAGCCCTGATCGCGGGCGTATTCGGCGAGCGTCGCCTTGTCGGCATCGGGTTTGTCGGTGACGAGGACGAGGCTTTCGCCGCGGCGCGGATCGGGGAGAGAGACGCAGACGTGGGTGTTGTCGGCCCACAGACCTGAGGCGAGGGCCTCAATGGCGGCAAGCGAGACCATCTCGCCGCCGATCTTGGCGAAGCGTTTGGCGCGGCCGCGGATGTGGATGTAGCCGTCCTCAATGGTGACGATGTCGCCGGTGTCGTGCCAGCCCTCGGGCGGTGGGACGATGACGCCCGGCGCGTTGGCCAAGATGTAGCCGGCCATGACATTGGGGCCGCGCACAAGCAGGCGGCCGCCTTCGGCGATGCCTTCGACGGGGGTGAGGCGGCACTCGATGCCCGGCAAGGCGCGGCCGACACTGCCTGCCTGCTTCTGTGCCGGGAGATTGCAGGAGATCACGGGCGCGCATTCGGTTGCGCCGTAGCCTTCGAGGATTTCGGTGCCGCTACGTGACCACAGTGCGCGCGTCTGATCTTTCACGCGCTCTGCTCCGGCGACGATGTAGCGGAGGCTATCGGTATCACCGTCGTCGGCGGCGCGGGCGTAGCCTTGCAGGAAGGTATCGGTGGAGAGGAGGAGGGTCGCCTTGGTTTCCTTGATGAGTTTGGGGATCTGTTTGTAGTGCAGGGGGCTGGGATAGAGGACCGCTTTCATGCCGTTGAGAAGGGGCATGAGCGTTCCGGCAGTGAGGCCGAAGGAGTGGAACATCGGCAGCGGGTTCATGGCGATGTCGGCTGACGAGAGTGCGCCGGTGGCGTGGGTAAAGATCTGTTTGGCGTTGGCGATGAGATTGGCGTTGGTGAGCGCGACGCCTTTTGGCGCGCCTTCGGTGCCGGACGTGAAGAGGATGACCGCGGTATCGCCGGGCTTGCGGGCTTTGGGCGTTGCGATGCTGGGAGCGAGGGACGAGGCGAGGCCGATGAGCTTATCTTTACCGCCGATCTCCTTGCGGATGTCTTCGAGGTAGAGAACGCGGGCCTTGCGGCCGGGCGTCCATTCCGCAGCTTCGATGGCGTCGACAAGGTCGTCGAGTTTGGCGGTGTCGATGAAGCGGCGGGAGGTGACGACGACGGGAAGCGGGCCGGTTTTGACCGCGGACTGGATGTTGCGGGCACCGGCGGTGAAGTTCAAAAGGCCGATCGTACGGCCAAAGGCATTGAGGCCAAAGAGCGAGACGACGAGCGCATTGACGTTGGGTAGGAGGAGCCCGGTGACTTCGCCGGGGGCGGTTTCGCGGGCGAGGCGGCGGCCGAGGACGAGGCTGCCGAGGATGAGCCGCTTGTAGGTGAGCGGCTGGCGTTCGGCATCTTCGAGGATCACCTTGCCCGGGCCGTGGCGGCGGGCGGCCAAACGCAAGGCATTGAAGAGCGTCGTCTGGTAGGCGGTTGCAGAGAAAGAGGATGGGGGCATCGGATCAACGCTCGGACGGAAGGTTTGCTGGTTGGACACTAAAGGCGGTTGGCGCGCAATACGGCTGCCTCGCGGGTGCGGGCAAGAGGCCCGCCGTCTCGCACATGCGGTAAATGGGGACACGGCCCCAATATTCTCGATGCACCTCAGGATTGCGCTGAGGGAGCCGATCCCCTATCAGCGGCTGAGCGGTCGCCGCGCCTGGAGTGGACTTTGGATCAGAGCACGCACGAGCCAACACACGGTGTGCTGAAGCGCACGGTGGCTGCCGTTGCAGCCCTCAACTTCGGATACTTCTTCGTCGAGTTTGCGATTGCGGCGGCGATTGCGTCGGTGGCGCTGTTTGCCGACAGCATCGATTTTCTGGAAGACGCGACGATCAACATGCTGGTGCTTGTGGCGCTGGGGTGGACGGCGGCGCGGCGGCGGGTGGTGGGACTGTTTCTGGCGGTGTGTCTGTTGGTGCCGGGATTGGCCGCGCTTTATACCGCGTGGGAGAAGTTCAATGCGCCGACAATTCCCGATCCCACTATCCTGACCTTGGCGGGGCTTGGCGCGCTGGCGGTGAATGGGCTGTGCGCACTTTTGTTGTCGCGCGTGCGGCATCAGGGGGGAAGCCTGTCGCTGGCGGCGTTTTTGTCGGCGCGCAATGACGTGGCGGCGAACGTGGCCATTATCGGGGCAGGACTTGCGACGGCGGCGACGGGGTCGATGTGGCCAGATGTGATCGTCGGGATCGGGATTGCACTGGTGAACTCGGGCTCGGCGTATGAGGTCTATGAAGCCGCGATGGGCGAGAGCGACGGGGATGACGATGACGACGATCGCGTCCGTGTTTAGCGCGCGCGCCCTGCGGGCGGCGGTCGCGTTGAGCGCAGTGGCGGTCGTGAGCGTGCTGGGCGCGGGGGGCGTGGCGAGCGAGGGATCGCCGGCGCCCGATCAGATCTGGCGCTCGATTTTTGCGCGGCCGGCGGCAAGGGCGGTCGATGAGCTCGAAGCAAAAAAGCAGGCGCTGGGTGCGATGCTCTTTTCCGACACGCGTCTGTCGCGGGATGGGGATCGCTCGTGTGCGTCGTGTCACCGGCCGGAGAGCGGGTACAGCGATGGGCTGCGCCAAGCGCGTGGACGGGATGGGACGGCGCTGAAGCGGAATACACCGCATCTGTTCAATCTGGCGGAGGGGAAGGCCTTCTACTGGGATGGGCGGGAGCCGACGCTGGAATCCCAGGCGCGCGTGCCTTTGACGGCTGAGAATGAATTGGCCGCCGATTGGGCGCGGACGTTGGCGGACCTTGGTGCCGATCTGGATTTGAGAGCGAAATTCGCGGCGGCGTTTGCGGATGGCGGGGTTTCGGAGGCTACCGTTATTGCGGCGCTGGCTGCTTATGAGCGGAGCTTGGTCTCGCCCTTGACGGCGTTCGACCGGTGGGTTGCGGGTGATGAGGCGGCGTTGAGCGAACAGGAGAGCCGCGGCTTTCGGATTTTCGTCGGCAAGGGCGGGTGCGTGGGCTGCCACGGCGGGTGGCGGATGACGGACGATGGGTTCCATGACATTGGGGTCGATAGCGATGATCCGGGACGCAGTGCGGTGGCGGGCGGTGCGGCTGGCATTCCGGCATTCAAAACGCCCGGGTTGCGGCAGGTTTCCAAGACGGCGCCTTACATGCACAACGGGTCGCTAGCGACGCTGGAGGATGTGGTGGCGCATTATGCGGGCGGGCATCTGAAGCGGCCGTCGCTGGCGCCAAATCTGGTGCGCGATCTGGATCTCGACGCGCAGGAGCGGTCGGCGCTTGTCGCGTTTCTCAAAACGCTCTGACGCCGCGACTCAAACGGACTGCGATTCGCCAAGTCAAAACGGCCAAACAGACTGAAACTATGGCATGCGCCGGAGTGCGATCAGCCATGCCTGCCGATCGAATCGTGAAATTTGCGTCAGTTTCCGAGAGTTGACCAAATATGCGTCGCTCCACCGCAACACGGGGAAAAGGATTATTTCCCAGGCAATTCCTGCCGCTTTTATAAACTTGCCAGGATTATTTCCCAGGCATACCTTTTATATCAACGAAAAGACGCGACGGGATGGACGCCCTTTCTGCAACCGGCCTCGGCAACGAGGTCAAAACTTACGCAGAGGTGTCCCATGCTCGAACTGATGGTTTCCGTCTGTCTCATCAATGATCCCGCCCGCTGCAAGGACGTTGCGCTGACCTACTCGGCTGAGAACCTGACGCCGATGCAGTGCATGATGGGCGCCCAGCCCGAAATCGCAAAGTGGATCGAAGCGCACCCGAAGTGGGCGTTGAAGAAGTGGACCTGCCACCGCGCCGGGCTCTACGCCAAGATCTGACGGCGACAGCGTTTTCGACCGGGCCGGCGCCCCCGAGCCGCCCGGTGGACAGCGCCTTGCATCTCCGGTCTGAGTGCCAGACGATTTGCAGAGCGCCGGAATTTTCGGCGGTTGACAGCCGCACCGGGACCGGTTCCCTCTCGCTTCCAAAACTGGACGCTGGAGGACGCCATGACTGGAAGCAAAACCCCACATTTCGCAACTCTTGCGGTTCATGCGGGCGCGGCGCCCGATCCGGCGACCGGCGCGCGGGTGACGCCCATTTATCAGACGACATCCTATGTGTTCCGGGACGCGGATCATGCGGCCAACCTGTTTGGCTTGCAGGAGTTCGGCAATATCTACACCCGAATTATGAACCCGACGCAGGGAGTTCTTGAGGCGCGCGTTGCGGCGCTGGAGGGGGGATCGGCGGCACTGGCGGTGGCGTCGGGGCACGCGGCGCAAATGCTGACGTTCCACACGCTGCTCGAGCCCGGCGATGAATTTATCGCCGCGCGGCAGCTGTACGGCGGCTCGGTTAATCAGTTCAACCATGGTTTTAAGAAGTTCGATTGGCATGTGGTGTGGGCTGATGCGACCAAGCCGGAGACCTTCCGGGCGGCGCTGACGCCGAAGACGCGCGCGATTTATATCGAGAGCATCGCTAACCCTGGCGGTATCGTGATCGACATTCCCGCGATCGCGGCGATCGCGAAGGAAGCCGGTGTGCCGCTGATCGTCGATAACACGCTGGCAACGCCGTACCTGTGCCGGCCGAAGGAGTACGGCGCGGATATCGTGGTGCACTCGTTGACCAAGTTCATGGGCGGTCACGGCAATTCCATTGGCGGCGTCATCGTCGATTGCGGGACGTTCGACTGGAAAGGCGCCAAGCATCGCTACAAAACGTTGGTCGACCCTAATCCGTCCTACAACGGGATGGTGCTGGCGGATGCCTTCGGTCCGATGGCGTTCGCGCTGGCGTGCCGGGTGATGGGCTTGCGGGATCTGGGGCCGGCGATTGCGCCGTTGAACGCGTTCTTGATCTTGAACGGGATTGAGACGCTGCCGCTCAGGATGGAGAAGCATTGCGAGAACGCGGTGCGGGTTGCGGCTTTTCTGGAGCGGCATAAGGCGGTGGCGTGGGTGAACTATGCTGGTTTACCGTCGTCGCCCAATCATGCGCTGGCGACGCGGTTGACGCCGCGCGGGGCGGGGGCGGTGTTTACGTTCGGGCTCAAGGGCGGATACGAGGCGGGCAAAAAGTTCGTTTCAAGCCTGAAGCTTTTTTCGCATCTGGCCAACATCGGCGACGTGCGATCGCTCGTCATTCATCCGGCGTCGACGACGCACCGGCAGCTCACCGACGAGCAGCGGATTGCAGCGGGGGCGGGCCCCGATGTCGTGCGGCTCTCAATCGGCATTGAGGATTCAGCCGATCTGATCGCGGATCTAGAAGAAGCGCTTGAGGCCGTCGCTTAGGCCCGGCAGCGTGAATTCCTGGATGGCGACGGGTCTGTAGGGTCCGCCGACGGCGGAGGCTGCGTAGAGCCAGACTTGGGTTGCAGCAAGCGCGATCAGCGCGAAGATCAGCCCAAGCGTGCCGAGGACGCTGACGACGTAGCGCCAATCGGCGCGGAATTCGTTGACGGGGACAAAACTCTCGCGGTTGCCGCGGCGGTCGTGGCCCATGAAGAGTGCGAAGTAGTAGCGCTTGCCAAACATGCCGAACACCCGGCGGATGGCGACTTTGTGCGGCGTTGGGGGATCGTATGTCGCCGCGCCAAGGGCTGCGATCTGCTCGGGTGTGAACGACATCTGCACGTCGAGGGGCATGCGTGCGTAGATGCGCGCCAGAAGCGCGTTATCTTCGACGACGACAGTCATGTCGGGCATGCTCATGTCGTTCATGGTCACCACTCTTGCGGGCCGTGTGGGCGGTCGTCGCGCACGGGTTCGCTACCGGGCGATGATGCCAATTTTGCGCTAATCTTCCGTTGAAAAGCATCGTTACCGATGCGTGAAGATTAATGCGATGGGCCGGGGATCAGTGGGTTGCCTTGACGTAGCTGCCAGGCGCCGGCTCGATGACGCCGAGCGTCTCGCCGGGTTCGCGGGGCAGCGTCCAGTTGCCGGATTTGCCGTGCAGCCATTCGATCCAATAGGGCCACCAGGAGCCGGGATGCTCTTCGGCCTTGCCGATCCAATCCTGCAGCTTTTTGGGCTTCAGGCTGGGGTTGGTCCAGTACTGGTATTTGACCTTGTCGGGCGGGTTGATGACGCCGGCGATGTGGCCTGATCCGGCGAGCACGAATTCGACCGGGCCGCCGAACATGCGGGCGCCGATGTACACGCTTTCAGCGGGGGCGATATGGTCGTCGCGGGTGGCGATGGTGAAGATCGGGAGCTTGACCTTTGAGAGGTCGAGCTTCACTCCGCCGACTTCGAGCTGGCCCTTGGCGAGTTTGTTCTCGTTGTAGAACTCGCGCAGGTAGAAGGCATGGCAGGCCGCGGCGATGCGGGTTGAATCCTGATTCCAGTACAGCAGGTCGAACGGGAACGGCTTTCGCCCCAGCATGTAGTTGTTGACGACGTAGGGCCAGATGAGGTCGCGCGGGCGCATCATGTTGAAGACGTTGGCCATGCGCGAGCCGTCGAGGAAGCCGCGCTCTTTCATCACCTCTTCGAGGTCTTCGAGCTGCTGATCTTCGGTGAAGAGGAGCAGGTCGCCGGCCTTGGAAAAGTCGACCTGAGTGGTGAGGAAAGTGACAGAGTTGAAGGGGGTTTCGCCGCGCGAGGCCAGCCAGGCCAGTGTCGTGCCGAGCAGCGTGCCGCCGACGCAGTAGCCAAGCACGTTGCACTGTTCCAGGCCGGTTTCGCGGTGGACGGCATCGGCGGCGTTCAAGAGGCCTTCGGTCATGTAGTCTTCGAAGGTGACGTTGGCCAATTCCGCACCCGGGTTCACCCACGAAATAACGAACACCGTGAAGCCCTGATCGACGACGTATTTGATGAAGCTCTTCTGGGCCGTGAGGTCGAGCACGTAGAACTTGTTGATCCACGGAGGGACCATCAGAATTGGCATTTCCCGCACTTTATCCGTCGTGGGCGTGTACTGGATCAGTTGCAGGAGTTCGTTCTGGAAGACGACCTTGCCGGGCGTGGTGGCGAGGTTGCGGCCGACTTCGAAAGCGGAGGAATCGGTCTGACTGATGCGCATCAGGTCGCCGGAACCTTCGAGATCGCGCAGGAGCAGATGGACGCCTTCGACGAGATTGCGGCCGTTGGTGGTCATGGTTTCGCGAACGACTTCCGGATTGGTCATCGGGAAGTTCGACGGCGAAAAGGCGCTGGTCATCAGGCGAAAATAGTATTCGGCTTTCTTGCGGCCGGCTTCGTCGAGACCTTCAGTGCCGGCGAGGTTGTCTTCCGCCCACTTGGTGGTGAGAAGGTAGGCCTGCTTGAAGAAGTCGTAATAGGGGTTGGTCGACCATTCCGGATCGCGGAAGCGGTTGTCGGTGGGGGCGGGCTCGATAACGGGCTCGGGTGCAATGCCGAGCATGCGCTGCATGGTCCGGTTCCAGAGTTCGGCATAGGAGCCGACGAGTTCTGCCTGGGACTGGGCGAACTTGGCCGGGTCGGCCATCCATCGGGTGTAGATCGCCGACATCGTCTCGGTGGCGCGCGCCATTTCGCTGGCGGCCGAGAAGGGCGTCATTTGGGAATCGGAGCGATCCAGCAGCTGTGTCATCGCGCGGCCACCGTCCTCGTAGGCCCGGAGGACGTTCAGCGTAAACTCCTCAGGATCGGGGATTTTGTACGGGGTGACGGGGTCGGCTTGCGTTTTTTCTTTGGTCATGGTGCCCAGACTTCAACGACGGATGGGAACTCTATCACAGTCGCCCTGCGAAATGGTCATGGCTCTTTGGTCGAGATGAATGACGAGGTTGTGACGCGGGGGCAGCAAACCAAGGCTTAGGTTGTTCAAAAGATTGAGAGATGTGCGTTGACGACCTGGCGCGGGGACGAGGCTCTGGACGGAGGGGTGGGGCGGGCGTAAACACGGGGGCTTCACAGCGGCGCGGGTTCAACCTGAGGGTGAGAGCCGGTGGCGCTGCTCCTCTATCCGCCTAGCGAAAGAGCCCCGGGACGTGATCGAAGATTTTCATCGCATCAAGCGCCTGCCACCTTATGTGTTTGCCGAGGTCAACCGGCTGAAGGCGGCCGCGCGGGCCCGGGGTGCCGACATCATCGATCTTGGTATGGGCAACCCGGATCTCCCGACGCCGCCGCACATCGTGGCGAAGATGGTGGAGACGATCGCCAAGCCGCGGACACACCGGTATTCGGCGTCAAAGGGAATCCCAGGGTTGCGCAAGGCGCAGGCGGCTTACTACGAGCGGCGGTTCGGCGTGAAGCTGGACCCGGACACGCAAGTGGTCGCGACGCTGGGGTCGAAGGAAGGCTTTGCGAACATGGCCCAGGCGATTACCGCGCCGGGCGACATCATGATCGTGCCGAACCCGACATATCCGATTCACGAATTCGGTTTCATCATCGCGGGTGCTGCCGTGCGGCATGTACCGGCGGGGACGGGTGAGGAGTTTTTGCGCGCGGTGGAGCATGCCGTGCGGCATTCGATCCCCAAGCCGCTTGGCTTCATTCTCTCCTATCCGTCGAACCCGACGGCGATGGTGGCGAGTCTCGACTTTTACAAAGACGCGGTGGCGCTGGCCAAGAAGCTCGATCTGATCATCCTGTCGGATATCGCTTATTCGGAGCTCTACTTCGATGGCAATCCGCCGCCGTCGGTACTGCAGGTCCCAGGCGCGATGGATATGACGGTGGAGTTCACGTCGCTGTCGAAGACCTACAATATGCCGGGCTGGCGTATGGGCTTTGCGGTGGGCAACGAGCGGCTGATTGGGGCGCTGGCGCGGGTGAAGTCGTATCTCGACTACGGCGCGTTTACGCCGATCCAGGTGGCGGCGGCAGCGGCCCTGAATGGACCGCAGGAGTGCGTCGACGAGATCCGCGAGACCTATAAAGCGCGGCGCGACTGTCTGGTCGAAAGCTTCGAGCGTGCTGGGTGGACCATTCCTCCGCCGCCGGCCACGATGTTTGCGTGGTGCCCCATCCCGGAGCCCTTCCGGCATCTGGGGTCGGTCGAGTTTGCGAAACTTCTCATCGAGAAGGCCGATCTTGCGGTGTCGCCGGGCTTGGGCTTTGGCGAGTATGGCGAAGGATACGTGCGGATCGCTCTTGTCGAGAACGAGCATCGCATCCGGCAGGCGGCGCGCAATGTGAAGAAGTTCTTCTCGCAGGGCACGGATGCTTCCGAGACCATCGATACCCTGCCGCAGAAAGCCAGCCGATAGTCCTTCAACCTTCGCCGTCCCCGTCGCGCGCGTCTCCGAGACAATCCCACCCATGAAAGAGCCATTGAAACTCGGCATCGCCGGCCTCGGCACGGTCGGCGCGGGCCTGTTGGAGTTGATCGCCAAGCACGGTCCGGGGCTTGAGGAGACGCTCGACCGGCGCATCGTTGTGACGGGTGTGTGTGCGCGCAATCGGGACAAGGTGCGCGGTGTGGACCTTGGCGATGCACGTTGGTTCGACGATGCGGTGGCGCTGGCGACCGATCCGTCGATTGATTGCTTTGTGGAATTGATCGGGGGCGACGAGGGCCCGGCGCGGGCGGCTGTCGAAGCGGCGCTGAAGGCCAAGAAGCATGTCGTGACCGCGAACAAGGCGCTGCTTGCCAAGCATGGTATGGAATTGGCGAAGCTGGCGGAGAAGAGCGGCGTGTCGCTCAACTTCGAGGCGGCGGTGGCCGGTGGCATACCGGTGATCAAGATGCTGCGCGAGGCGCTGGCCGCCAATGAGGTCAAGCGCGTCTATGGCATCTTAAACGGCACGTGCAATTACATCCTGACGAAGATGCAGGACGAGCATCTGGCATTCGATGACGTGTTGAAGGATGCGCAGGCGAAAGGGTATGCGGAGGCCGATCCGACATTCGACATCGGCGGGTTCGATGCCGCGCATAAGCTGGCGTTGCTGACGAGCCTCGCGTTCGGCACCAAGCTGCCGGCCGACCAGATCCATGTGGAAGGCATTCAAACGATCAACGCGGCGGACATTGAGGCTGCGGCTGCGCTCGGCTACCGGATCAAGTTGCTCGGCGTGGCGGAGCGTACGGCGACGGGGATCGAAGCGCGCGTCCATCCGGCGTTCGTGCCTGAGGGGGCGACAATTGCCCAGGTGTCGGGCGTGACCAACTGCGTGGCGATCGAGGGCGATTTTTCCGGATCAGTGCTTCTCGTTGGTCCGGGTGCCGGATCGAAGCCGACGGCGTCGGCGGTGGCCAGCGATATTGTCGATGTGGCGCGCGATCTCGTGCTGCCGCCGTTTCTGAAGCCGGTGGCGCAGTTGAAGCCGTTCAAGCGGGCGAACCTCGCGGGGCATTACGGCTCTTATTATGTGCGGCTGTCGGTTCTCGACCGGCCGGGAGCGATGGCGTCGATTGCCAAGCGCATGGGCGACCGTGGCGTGTCGCTGGAAAGCATCGTGCAGAAGAAGCCGGGCGACGCAGATGCGGCGGCGTCGGTGGTTTTGATCACGCACGAGACGACGGAAGAAAATATCCGGAAGGCGCTGGATGCCATTGAGGCGGACGGCAAGGTTGCGGCGCGGCCGCAGATGATCCGGATCGAGGAATTGTAGGGCCGTGGGGGAGGGTGTTTGCTTCGGCATCACCCGATTGCGCGCGCGCCAAATTAGGAACGAGGGACGGCATGTCGACGGAAAAGACCAGCGGACTGGATCGGGTTCTCGTGCTCGAGGTGGCGCGTGTGACGGAGGCTGCGGCCATTGCAGCGGCGCGGCTGCGTGGGCGAGGGAATGAAAAGGCAGCCGACAAGGCAGCTGTGGATGCCATGCGCCGCGAGCTGGCGCTGCTCACGATCCAGGGCACCGTCGTGATCGGCGAGGGCGAGATGGACGAGGCGCCGATGCTCTTCATCGGCGAAAAGGTCGGCGCGGGCGATGGGCCCGAAGTGGACATCGCGGTCGATCCGCTGGAAGGCACGACGATCTGCGCGAAGTCGATGCCGAATGCGTTGGCGGTGCTGGCGATCTCGGAGAAGGGTGGGCTGCTCAACGCGCCCGACATGTACATGGATAAGATTGCGATTGGTCCGGGCTATCCGGCCGGCACAGTCGATCTCGACAAGTCGCCGGGTGACAATATCCGCGATCTGGCGAAGGCGAAGGGCGTCCCGGTGGCGGAGATCACGGCGTGCATTCTCGACCGGCCGCGTCATGCCGAACTCATCAAGGCCGTGCGCGAAGCCGGCGCTGCGGTGCGGCTCATTCCTGATGGTGACATTGCCGGCGTGATCTGGACGACGGACGCGGCGGAAACCGGTATCGATATTTATATGGGTTCGGGCGGGGCACCGGAGGGCGTGCTGGCAGCGGCGGCGATGCGCTGCGTCGGTGGGCAGATCCAGGGCCGCTTGAAACCGTCGAATGACGATGAGCGCATTCGTGCAGCAAAAATGGGCATCACCGACATCAACCGGAAGTTCAATCTGGAAGACATGGCGTCGGCCGACGTCATCTTTTCGGCAACCGGTGTGACCGATGGATCGCTGATGGATGGGGTCCACTTCCGCGGCGATTTTGCCGAGACGGAAACGGTCGTCATGCGGTCGAAGAGTGGTACCGTGCGGCGGATCAAGACGCGTTTCCGGGACATCGGGGCGCGCTTTCCTGCGTAGCCGTTGAAACGGAGTGCCGGCCTTGCGTGTCCTCGTCTTTCAGCATCACGACAGCGAGGGGCCGGGGACACTCGGCACGTTCTTGAGGCGGGACGGTGGATCGATCGACACGGTCCACTTCACGCACGGCGATGTCATTCCCGCGCTCGAGGCCTATGATCAGCTTTGGGTCATGGGCGGTCCCATGGACGTGTGGGACCTGAAAGATCATCCGTGGCTGGCGGATGAGAAGCGGGCCATTCGCCGGTTCGTGCGCGATCTGCAGCGGCCGGTTCTTGGCGTGTGTTTGGGGCACCAGTTGCTGGCCGATGCGCTGGGTGGGACATGCGGGCCGCTTTCTCCGCCCGAGATCGGCGTCATTCCCGTCACTATGACGGCGGCGGCGGCGGACGATCCGTTGCTTGGCACTCTGCCTGAGACTTGGCCGTGTGTTCAGTGGCACGGCGTGCATGTGGCGGAACTGCCAGACGGGGCCGTTCATCTGGGCTCTTCGGAGCAGTGCGGCGTGCAGGCGGCCCGGTTTGCGCCGCGCGCGTGGGGCATCCAAGGGCACATCGAAGTGGAAGAGCGCACGGTGCGGGATTGGGCGTGTGTGCCAGCGTACCGGAGTGCGCTCGACGCGCTTCAGGGGACGGGCGCCATCGACCGGTTCGATGCGGACGCACAGCGCAACATGGCGCTGTTTCAATCATTGGCTGAAGCGGTCTATCGCAATCTTATGTCGATCGCGCGCTGACTTCGACCGGGGTCTGGGCGCCGTACTCGCACAGCCGCATGAATGCGCGCATGCGCTCGACGTCGTTGTATTCCCGTTCGCGGACAATCTGGCCGTCGCGGACTTCCAGGACGAGGCGGCATGTTCCGTCGAGTGTTTCCCCACTGGCCGTATGGTGCAGTTCATAGCTGACCTGACAGCGAATGACGTCGCCGGATGCAGCGATACTGCGGATATCGAAGCGGATGACCTCGAAGGCGGCGCCGATCTTTTCCCAGCACTGGATAATGGCCTCGCGTCCGCGCCATTCGCCGGCGAAAGGGAAAATATCGTTATCGGCGTAAAGCGCGAATGTGGCGTCGGGCGCATAGTAGCTGGCTGCCGTCTCGTAATCGCCAAGCGCATAGGCCGTCATGGCCGCTTCGACGATACCTTCCGGATCGCACCGCATTGACTTGCGCCCCTCAACCTTTTTCCGTGCCAACGTCTATCGGTTGACCGCCCACTTAATTTCTTATGGCAAGCGGAGACTGGTGTCGACTATCGAAATTTGTGATGTCTATGCGGGGCTTGGCTGATCAAAAATCGGGCATTTGTGCAACGTCTGCAGCGACCAGACGCATGAAAGCGCGCAGCCGTTCTTGATCATGATACTCGCGGTAGCGGACTATCTGGCCATTCGCAACCTGGGCCACGATGCGCAGGACGCCATCGATCACCTCGCCGCTTGCACGATGGCGGAAGGCGAACTCCACCTGACACCGAACGATATCGTCGTCGAAGGAAATGATGCGCGGGGCGTAATGCGCCAGTTCGAACGGCAAGATCAGGTCCTGCCAGACCTTGAGTATCGCCGATCTTCCGATCACTTCGCCTGCGAAGGGAAGGATGTCTTTATCAATATAAATGGCATAGACGGCATCCTCGGCGAAATAGGCGGCGGCGGTGGGAAGATCTCCCATCGCATACGCTTGAAAGGCAGCCTCAAGGATGCCCTCCGGATCGGAGCGCATGAAAAACTCTGTTTTAGGGAATGCGTCAGACAATATGGTCGTGCGCCATTGCCGAAGCGCAATAGCTCTTTCGCCGATACAATGAATATTAGATCGTGCGCAAGTAAAATTCGAAATCGAGGGGCTGGGGTTCGGCATAGAAGCGGTCAGCTTCGATTTCTTTGATTGCTGAAAAGATGCGCACAAATTCGGGGCCAAAGTATTCGGCAGCGAAAGGCGAGCGTTTGAAGGTTTCGAGGGCCGCGAACCAATTGGTCGGCATTGGATCGCAGGGCTGTTCGTAGCCGTTACCTTCAATCATTGGCCCGGGATCGATTTTGTTCTTCAATCCATGGTGCACGCCGGCGAGGGCGGCGGCCATGGCCAGATAAGGATTGGCGTCAGCGCCCGAAGCGCGGTGTTCGACATGACGGGCGGGGCCTTTGCCAGCGGGAATGCGCAGCGACACCGAGCGATTGTTGAAGCCCCAGTTTGGGGCGATGGGAGCATAACTGGCTTTGCGGAAGCGGCGATAGGAATTGGCGTTGGGGGCGAAGATCGCCATGCCGTCGGCCATCGTGCATTTCATGCCGCCGATGGATTGGCGGAGCGCTTCGTTGGCAATCTCCTCATCGGATGCAAAGACGTTGTGACCGGCGGTGTCGGCTAAGCTGATATGCAAGTGCATGCCGCATCCGGCCCAGGCGGAATAGGGCTTGGCCATGAAGCTGGCGATGAGGCCGTGCTTTTCGGCGACCGCCTTGACGAGGCGCTTGAACTGGATGGCTTCGTCGCAGGCTTGGAGCGCATCCGTGCGGTACTTTAGGCCGATCTCCATCTGGCCGGGGGAGTATTCGGACAGCAGAGCTTCGAGCGGAAGTTTCTGGGCTTCGGCGGCGGCATAGAGATCGCTGAACAGGGGGGCGAAGTCTTCCAGGTCCTGGAGGTAATAGCCCTGGAAGTGGCGCTGGCGTTCGGGAACGGTGAGGCCCTTGGGCGGTTGGGGCTGGCCGGCGAGCGCGCTGTCGCGGTCGAGGAGATAGAATTCGAGTTCGACGGCGGCGACGGGCTTCAAGTCGAATTCGGCGAAGCGGTCGACGATGCGCTGCAAGGCGTGACGCGGTTCGGCGATCGCGCCTTTGCCATCCAGTTGATGGAAGCTGCCGAGATATTGGGCTTGCGGGATGCGGCCCCAGGGCATGCGCTTCAAGGTTCCGGGCACGGGCCAGAGCGTGTGGTCGGCGTCGCCGGTTTCCCAGATCATGCCGGTTTCTTCGACGTCGCGGCCGGTGACGTCCATCGACATGGCGGAACAGGCCATGAAGCGGCCGTTTTCCCAAGCGGGGAGCAGCTCGGCGCGCGTTAAGAGCTTGCCACGCTGGACGCCGACGAGGTCGGTGTAGATCAGGTAGATCTGCTGAATGTCGGGGTTCTCAGCGAGGAAGCGGTTGGCTTCGTCGCGCAGGAGCGCACGGTCGGGCGGCTGGGTCATGTTGGGGCTCGGTTCAGTGAGAGGCAGTGGCGCGAAGCGGCAGCTTGCCGGAGATTTCGGCGAAGGCTCCGTCGAGGGCGTCGAGAAGGCGGTTGACGTCGGCATCGCTCGTTTCGGGACAGACGAGCATCATGTTGTGGAAGGGCGTGATGACGACGCCACGGTTCAAGCAATAGAGGTGGAGTGCGTGCTCGGCTTCGCTGTGGGCGAAGAGGAGGGCTTCAGTGCCGTTTTTGGGATGCTCAAGGGCTGAGACAATTTCGGCACGCAGGCCGACGCGAACGACGTGCCAGGGGAGCGCGTGGTGGCGGATGAGGGTGTCGATGCCGCGTTCGAGGAATTCGGCGCGGGGGAGGGCATTCGCGTAAACCTCCTCGGTGAGGATGCTTTCCAGAACGGCGCGCATGCAGGCCAATTGCAGCGCGCTGCCGGAGAGCGTGGTGCCGATGCCGCTGTAGCCGCCTTCGCGGGTGGCCATGTAGGCTTTGATTTTTTCGTCGACGGCGTTGCTCCAGCCGTAGATCGCGGCGGGGACGCCGCCGGAGATCGGTTTACCCATGACAAAGAAATCGGGATCGAGGCCGTGCGTGGCGGTGTAGCCGCCGGCGCCGGAGGAAATGGTGTGGGTCTCGTCGATGCACAAAAGCGTGCCGTGCTTCTTCGTGAGTTTACGCAGCACGTCGTGGTAGCCGTCCTCGGGCAGAACCATGCCGCAGTTGGTCATCACGGGCTCGGCGAGAACGAGGGCGACATCATCGGTGGCGAGTGCGCGGTCGAGAGCTGCAATGTCGTTGAATTCGATGACGCGCGTATCGGCGGTGACATCGCGGACTTCGCCGACGAGGCCGGGACGGTTGCGGGGTTTGCCGTTTTCAAGCGCGACGAAGGTGTCGTCGACGGCACCGTGATAGCAGCCGTTGAACACGAGCAGCTTACGGCGGCCGGTGGCGGCGCGGGCCCAGCGGATGACGGAGCGGTTCGCGTCAGAGGCCGTGGCTGTGACTTGCCAGAACGGAAGATGGAAACGCTTAGCTAAGAGTTCGCCGACGATGGCGGCATCGGGGCTCGGCAGCATGGTGGTGAGGCCGCGATCGGCTTGGCGGCGGATGGCATCGGCGACGGCGGGCGGAGAGTGGCCGAACATGGCGCCGGTGTCACCGAGGCAGAAATCGACGTAGGTATGGCCGTCGGCGTCGGTGAGGGCGACGCCGCGTGCGTCTGTGACAAAGAGCGGGTACGGCGTGCCCCAATCGACCATCCAGTGCATGGGGACGCCGTTGAGCCAATGGGCGGCGGTGCGGCTTGCGAGTTCTTTGGATTTGGGCGTGCGGTCGGCGAAGCGGGCGCGTTCGCGGGCAAGCAGAGCGGTGACGCGATCGGGGTTTACGGCGGGATTAGAGGCTGACATGCGAGCCGCACCGGTTGTGGCGGCCCTTCAATGGGCGCCGGTTTTTGTTGCCGGCCACCCTATTCAGTGCGGCTTCGCGCGGTCAAGACGAACACGGGGCCAACGCGCTAGGCCGGGATGTGGCAACAACTCTGTTGGAAAGTTGGGGGTTCGCCTCGCTTGGGGCGGGGCCAGGTGATCAACTCGGGGCTCGTGATTCTGAGGGGGCGAGATATGGGTGCGGTCAGGAAGCGGCGCGCGGCAGCGGCGACGGACGAGCCGGCGGCTTTTCTAGGCGTGGCGCAATCGGCGCGGGGCTACGTGTGGCGCGAGCGGCTGATGCCTGAGGCGCAGAACACGGCACTGGCGATCAGTCAGCAGCATGGGTTGCCGGAACTGCTTGGTCGCGTGCTGGCGGCGCGCGGTGTCGGTCTGGCGGACGTGCCGGTGTTTCTCGATCCAAGCGTGAAGGCGTTGATGCCGGACCCGGCGTCATTGGCGGGGATGGAGCGCGTCGCGTCGCGGATCGCGGATGGCATCGAGCGGCGGGAGCCGGTGGCGATCTTCGGGGACTACGATGTCGACGGGGCATGTTCGTCGGCCTTGCTGTCGCGGTTTCTCAGCGCGCACGAGACGCCCTCGCGCATCTATATTCCCGACCGGATTTTTGAAGGCTATGGGCCCAACATCGCGGCGCTTGAGACGCTGGTGAAGGAGGGCGCGAAGCTCATTGTCACGGTTGACTGTGGCACGACGAGTTTCGAGACCATGGCGGCGGCGAAGAAACTTGCGACCGACGTTCTCGTCATCGATCACCATCAGGCGGACGAGACGCTGCCCGACGTGCTGGGGCTGGTGAATCCCAACCGGCAGGACGATGTGTCGGGGCAGGGCCATCTCTGCGCGGCGGGCGTCGTGTTTCTCGTTCTGGTGGCGGTGATGCGCGTGCTGCGGCAGCGCGGGCACTATGCCAATGGCGCGGCGGCACCGGATCTTCTGGGCGATCTCGATCTCGTGGCGTTGGCGACGGTGGCGGACGTGGTGCCGCTCACCGGGCTCAACCGGGCCTATGTGCGCAAGGGGCTCGCGGTGATGAAATCGCGCGAGAACGTGGGTTTGCGGGCCTTGTTCGACGCGGCGGGGCTCAATCAGGCGCCGACGACCTATCACCTTGGCTACATCCTGGGGCCTCGCATCAACGCGGGCGGGCGCATTGGTGATGCGGCGCTGGGCGCGCGGCTGCTGACGACGCATGATGAAGTAGAGGCGCAGAAGATCGCCGTGCTGCTCGATAAGCTCAACAAGGAGCGCAAGGCAATCGAGACGCAGATGCTGGAGGAAGCGTTCGCGGACGCGGATCGCCGGGTGACCGAAAATCCCGATTTGCCGATCTTCGTGGTTGGGTCGGAGACGTGGCACAAGGGCGTCGTGGGGCTGGTCGCGAGCCGACTGGTGGAGCGGTTCGGGCGGCCGAGTTGCGTGATCGCATGGGAGAAGCAGGCAGGGTCGGGTGCGCAAACGGGCACGGGATCGCTGCGGTCGGTGGCGGGTGTCGATATCGGGGCGGCGGTGCGCGGAGCGGTTGCGGCGGGATTGCTGCAGAAGGGCGGCGGGCACGCGATGGCGGCCGGTTTGACGGTTGCGCGGGATAAGATCGGCGCGGTTGAATCGTACTTCGGCGCGGAGTTGGCGGATGCCTCGTCGGCAGCGCGGGCGCGCGTGGGACTCGATTTGGACGGGGCGCTGGTGGCGTCCGGTGTGACGGACGGGCTGATGGACCTGATCGAGCGGGCAGGGCCCTTTGGGCAAGGCAATGCGCAGCCGCGGTTTGCGTTTCCATCAGTGCGGGTGAAATTTGCCAAGGCGGTGGGGGAAGCGCATCTGCGCTGCGTGCTGGAGGCGGCCGATGGATCGCGGCTCGAGGGTGTCGCGTTTCGCGCCATCGGGCAGCCGCTGGGTGATTTGCTCCAGAATACGGGGGGGATGCCGATACATGTTGCCGGCGCCCTGAAGCGGGATACTTGGGGTGGCCGGGAGAAGATCGAATTGACCATCGAAGACGCCGCCGACCCTCGCCGGCAGGACTAGAGCGCGGCAGTTCTGGGATGGAGTCGGAGCCGCGCTCTAGGTTTTTGATTGGACCGACGATTCACGCTTCGGACCGGTCGGGCCCGAAGCGATCGTGGTCTGTGGCGGCGTTCTGCCGCCTCGGTTCAACCCGGCTTGCACCGGGCGGCAAACCCCCTTATACCCTGCCCCGACGCTCCCTTCGTCTATCGGTTAGGACGCGAGATTTTCATTCTTGAAAGAGGGGTTCGATTCCCCTAGGGAGCGCCAACTACTCACAAAACTGAGAACACCTGCACCGGCGCCACCGCCGGTCGCAACCTGCTGTTCGAGCACAGTTTTCTGTTCAAAAATACGGATCGCGCCGTCGCTGACCTCGACGCGTTTTTTTGTCTGGCGAGCACTTAGGGACCTATCGCGCCGGGCGAAAGTCGCACGCGAAAACTGCGTGATAGCCGTGATAAGCGCACTGGCTAAAGGGAACTTGCTCCCCCGAGTCCAATGTCGTTTTTAGAAGCGTACGCTCATTCCCATAACTGGACCGTGCTGGACCGTATCCATCTCGTATCTCCGCGCGCCCGATCCCTGACTATAATCGACCGCTAGGGCGCGATAGCCGACGAAGCCGTCGAGCGCGTAGCCATTTACATCGCAGATTTTGGCATTGTAGGTGGCGAGAACTTGCCAGGAGAATTCACTGCCGACGCCGAAGCCGCCAATGTCACCGCGCAATAGCACGGACTGCCCCGGTGCCACACCGTATCCCAACCGCGCACCGACGATAGGGTCGACCCAATCGACCTGGCCCGATCTTGCCGCAGGAACTGTTATACCGAGTACATCCAACGTCGCAGCGATCTCGACATCTTGCCGCCAATAGCGCGCACCCGCGAGCAGATCCAGATTGATAACGCCAGGAGCACCGGCGTCGCCATCAGTGTAGACGGTGTACGCCGCGCCAAACTCCATGGTGAGCTGAGTGTAATCAACCTCGGCAGAGGCTCCCAGTCCCAAGGGACCGCTAGAACGGAAGCCTGCACTTCCTTCAAGCGCAGTCCAGATTGTGTCGTTGAAGAGTGTCAGTCGCCCGCTCTTCAGCTCCGCATAGCTCATCCACACGGGAAGGGTGGACCAGTCGAGCGCTTCCAGAACGTCTCCGGGATTCACATCGACGTCTAAATTGCGATTGGCGATTCCAAGATCTCCGGAAATCCAAGGAAGCCAGCTGTAGGTGGTCAATGAAAACTGCCAGCCGGACTCCTCGCCAACGGCCGGACTCGATAGGCCAACCGTGCAGGCCAACATTGCGGTGGCGAGGAAAGGGCGTTTTGCAGAGGCGGTCATTAGGACTTATCCAGATCATTTGGGCTGAATAGGATGCGAAAACGTTAGCACCACGCTCTGAAACGAATTGGCTACTTCTTACCCAGTTTAATTGATACCTGTGGGAATGTGGCCTGTTGGCACCATAAGTTCCATGCACGTCCTATTGCGCAGGATGACTTGGCGATGTTGCATTTTTTGACGACCTACGCCGTTCCTATCAACCTCGCCATCCTAATGCTCGTCGCCGGAACGGAAATTCGCCGCTCCGATCTCAAAGAGATCCGTCTAGTGAAGCCTGCCATAGTGGGGTCGGTGGGACAGCTCTTGTTTCTGCCTTTGATCGCGGCCGCTATCGTCACCTTTGCTGATTTGCATCACGTCGTAGCCGCTGGCGTCGTGATTCTCGCCCTTTGCCCTGGGGGCGGCATATCCAATGCGTACTGCTATTTCGCTAAGTGTAGCGTGCTTCTTTCAGCGCTGATGACCGCGGTGGGAAGTGTGTTCTGCCTCGTCACCATCCCAGCTTTCATCGTCGCGAACCCGGGGCTGCTGGGCTTTGACGGGCGGCTTGCCCCCGTCCCTGCCGCGACGATTGTCCAACACCTCATTGCCTACATGATCGTTCCGCTGGCGATTGGCGCCTTGGCGCGAGACCTGGCCCCGCATGTCGTTGAGCGAAGCCGCAGCATGCTTCGCATCCTCTCGCTCGGACTCATTGCGTTCATTCTCTTGACCTCACTGGCAACCGTTGCATCGCAGGTCCCTCACCTGCTGTTCGACATCGTGGTTGCAGCCGGTCTTTTTATCTTGCTGGCGATGGCCTTTGGTACCGTTCTGGGCATCAAAATGAGCGAAGAAGAGCGCCACGTCACCACGATCGAGAGCGGCGTTCGAAACATCGCCCTTGCACTCACGCTAGGGACGCTCACTATGGATAAGGATGATTTTTTGGCGCTCGCGGCCTTTTTGACAGGTTATCTGGCCGTTGAAATCGCAATCATGTTGCCGTACGCAGCATTCGTTGCCCGTCGCCGCACTCCGCAAGGGGCTATTGCTCGTCCTTGAATGCTTCCAGAGCCGGCCGGTTCACGATCCTCAATTTTCGGTAGTTTGTCTCGATCGCGCCGGCGTCCTCTAGTTCCTGAAGACACCGCCTGATCGTCGGTCGCGTGACGCCGAGAAGCTTAGCAAGTTCGTCCTGTGTGATTGCGGCATCGCCTTGTTTGTCTGCGAGGCCCAGCAACCGCCGGCAGGCCCGGGCGCGCACGGTGAGAGCGAGCGCCTCAGCGAGTTGAGAAACAGCCACGCGCAGATTGCTCATGCTCAACTGATAAAAGCAGCGCCACTGTTCCGGCCTATTGGCGAGCAGGATTCTAATTGCGGAACTGGGCAGATGAAGCAGCCGGGTTTCAACCGCAGCCATGACGGTCACAAGGCGCGGTTCCGATGATAGTTCCGCAGCATCGCCGATCCAGAACCCGATTTCGGCTCTGTGGATAATGACGGGCTCGTCGGCCACCAGCGGAAACGTGATCTGCAAACCGCCTTCAGCCAATCCGTATGCGCCGTCGGACTTGTCGCCCGCGTGATAGACGAATTGCCCCGCTTCGTATCGCTTCCATCTTCCGACGTTCCTTGCCCACTCTCTGAAATCCTCCGGTTGACCGGATAGCCAACCGATTTTGTCGAGTGGTCGAAGATCAATTCCAGGCATCTAAATGGCTCATATTTTACATTTTTTGATCTGGCGGTCGTGAAACCCAAGCGGGGGCCTCAGTCATGAATTCAATAGGCCATGCTCGCTTCTATGCACTGCTGTTTGACCGGTGCGGTATTCAAGGATCAGCAACAATGCACATTTTTTAAATGTTTCATAAAGGTGGACCGAGGTCCGGTTGATGGGTATTGAAGAGCAACGTTACTAGAGTCTTGTGTGTCGGGGGTGGGCCGTTGCTTAGTGGCGTAAGGCTATGCGCTGTGGCGATCTTTCTCGCTGGGATCATGTCGGGTGGATGCGCCTATCGCCCCGGCAATGAAGTTCTGATTCCCGTAGCGAACATTCCGGCGTCCACGGACAAAGTTGATGTCCTCGTCGCTACGACGCGTGAACGAGGCAGCAAGGACGACCCTGACGAATTTACCGTTGAGCGCTCCAAACAACTGAATTTTGCATCACTCACCGTTTCCATTCCGCCGGCACACGTTACAGGTGAAATCGAATGGCCGAACGGCGGGCCGCCGGATCCGGCACTTCACTTCGTTACGACGAGGCGGACATCGCTTGGTGAAGACGGCTTCATCGATGAACTCAGACAGCGTGGCCGCCGCAGCACCGAACAAGCCGGCGATGTGCTGGTTTTCATCCACGGCTACAACACGCGATACGAAGAGGCGGTCTATTGGCTCGCGCAGATTGTTCATGACTCCGGTTTCAAGGGCACGGCCGTGCTCTTTGCCTGGCCCTCGAGGGGCAAAGCACCTCTCTATTTGGCGGATCGCGAAGCCAGCACGTATTCGCGCGACTACTTCGAGCGCGCGCTCCTAAAGATCTCTAAAGTTCCCGAGGTCAAGGAAATCAACATCCTGGCGCATAGTATGGGCAATTGGCTGGCCGTCGAAGGCTTGCGGCAAGCAAAGATGAACGGACACGGCGATTTCGGCGGAAAGTTGGGGGAGGTCATCCTCGCATCGCCGGATCTCGACGCCAATGTGTTCCGTACTCAGCTCGACGTGATCGGAAAGCTGCCCCGGCCCATGACTGTGCTGGTTTCAGGCGACGATAAAGCGCTTGCGCTGTCGACGTGGCTCGCCGGTGACGTGGAGCGGGCTGGAATGATCACTGCCGATGATGCGCGCGCGGTCGCCGCGGCCGAGAGGTACAACCTGAAAGTTGTCGACCTGACAGCCGTGGACGACGGCAAGGGCAATCATCACAGCAAATACTCGAAATCGGCTCCCGTGATCGCAGCCATCGGTAGTAAGCTAAAAAATCCAACCGCTAGTACCACACAGGTCGGTGTCGTGACGGCCGTCACAAATGCTGGCGATACTCTGCTCAAGGTTCCGGCGTCAATCTTGCCAGCTGCGAATGCAGCGCAGTAGGGAGCCGCTCATCGGCCGGAAAACTCAGAAACCGAGCCAATTTAGCCGGTCCGCTTTGCGACGATTGCCGATTGGCTTCGGTGGCACCCCGTCGATGCGGTCTTAAGTACGGCATCTCCGTTCGATTTTGTGGGGAGTTTCCGCGTGAGGGCGGCCGAGTGCGTCACTTCTTCTGACTGACGACATAGCTTGCGCCGGGGCACGAGCACGAGTGTCGTTTGTCACGTCAAACCAAATAAAATTGACGAGGAATGTAGATTGGCAGGCCCTGCTGAAGCGCAGGAGGCAAGGAAACCAACTTCAGAATTGGCATGTCCAATTCGGGTTTGGTCCGAACTGTTCCAGCATAATAAATCGAATTATCCGTACTCGGTTTCTCCTTGGAATGAATCATTCTTTCCATTCAGAGAAATGTGCGCCGACTACCCTGCCATGGCGTCAAAGGATCTGGGGATCACCGCATTGGTGATTGCCCGGCTTTGCGGGATAGGCAGATGCGGAGGTTACAGTGAAAACTTACTCCAGATGGTTTAGGACGGCCGGGCGCACAGCGACCGCAGCCCTTTTGGTTGCCGTTGGTGCGGCCACGTCATTCGCGCAATCAAGTAAACCCAATATTTTGGTCATTTGGGGGGACGATATCGGGCAATTCAACATCAGCGCCTATAATCGAGGCATGATGGGATATAAGACGCCCAACATCGACAGCATTGCAAATGAAGGCGCCTTGTTCACTGACTGGTATGGCCAGCAAAGCTGCACAGCGGGGCGCGCAGCCTTCGTGACGGGCCAGTCACCAATCCGCACCGGCCTCACCAAGGTGGGCCTACCCGGCGCGCCTGAAGGCATGAAAAAGGAAGATCCCACGATTGCGACTCTGCTGAAGGCGCAAGGGTACGTCACGGGCCAGTTCGGCAAGAACCATCTCGGTGACCGCGACGACATGCTGCCAACCAATCACGGTTTCGATGAGTTCTTCGGCAATCTCTACCATTTGAACGCGGAAGAGGAGCCTGAGAACCCGGATTATCCAAAGGATCCGGAATTCAAGAAGAAGTTCGGTCCACGTGGTGTCATTCATTCATTCGCCGACGGCCGTATCACAGATACGGGCCCGCTGACGCGCAAGCGCATGGAGACCATCGACGAAGAGGTGACGGTCAAGGCTCTCGACTTCATGGACCGCGCGGCCAAGGACAAGAAGCCCTTCTTCCTGTGGTGGAATTCCACCCGCATGCACGTCTTCACACACATCAAGAAGGAGTCGGAAGGGAAGACGGGCCTCGGCATTTACGCCGACGGGATGACCGAGCACGACGGGCATGTCGGGCAAGTTCTCGCCAAGCTCAAGGCGCTCGGTCTCGATGAGAATACGATCGTTATGTATTCGACCGATAACGGCGCCGAGACGTTCACATGGCCCGACGGCGGAACGACCATGTTTCGCGGTGAGAAGAACACGAATTGGGAAGGCGGATATCGCGTTCCGACTGTCATAAAGTGGCCAGGGTTGATCAAGCCGGGGACCGTCGTGAACGACGTCGCTGCGCACGAGGACATGCTGACCACGCTCGTTGCTGCAGCTGGCGACAAGACTGCGAAAGAAGACCTTCTGAAGGGCCGCAAGATCGGCGATGTCACCTACAAGGTGCATCTCGATGGCTATGACCTCGGACCGGCTTTGAAGGGCGAGGCCGAGTGGCCGCGCAAGGAATTCATCTATTGGACCGATGACGGTAGCGTCGCAGCTCTGCGCTACGGGAATTGGAAGGTGACATTCCTTGAGCAGGAAGCGGAAGGTTTGCGGGTGTGGCAGGATCCGTTCAAGCCGCTTCGCGCACCGCTGCTCACCAATCTGCGGATGGATCCCTTCGAGCGCGCGGAACATGAGAACGCGATGGGTTATCAGCGCTGGTATATGGATCGGATGTTCCTCATTGCTCCTGCCGGTGCTTACGTCGGTAAGTGGCTTCAGAGTTTCAAGGAATTTCCGCCTCGGCAGAAGCCCGGAAGCTTTAATCTTGACCGTGTCATGGAAGCGGTCATGAGCAAACCCGGCAACAACTAAAATACACGATTGTCGAATGAGGCCGCAGCGGCACACCGTTGCGGCCTCAAGCGTAGCAGATGGCTTGCCGACGACGAGTGTTGTCGATCAAGGATCGCGAACATGTTTCGAATTTTAGTACTGATTGCGCTAGCTTGGGTCGCCGTTTCACCGGCTTTGGCTCTAGCCGATCAGCTGCCATCATGGCGGGATGGCTCTTCCAAGAAGGCGATTGTTTCCTTCGTCGAGCGGGTGACCACGAACGGCTCACCAGACTTCGTACCGCCCGCTGAGCGCATTGCAGCCTTCGACAACGACGGAACGCTGTGGGCCGAGCAGCCGGCGTACTTCCAACTTCTGTTCGCGATCGACCGGGTCAAGGCGTTGAGCAATAGCCATCCCGAATGGCTAACTACGGAGCCGTTTGCTTCGATTCTCCGCGGAGATCTTCAGGCGGCACTCGCGGGAGGAGAACGTGCGCTGCTCGACATCATCATGACCACCCACACTGGCATGACGACAGACGAGTTCAGTCAAATCGTTAAGGGGTGGATTGCGTCGGCCCGGCATCCAACATCGGGTAAACTCTACACACAGATGGTCTACCAGCCGATGCTGGAACTCCTAGCCTACCTCCGCGCGAACGACTTCAAGACCTTCATCGTCTCGGGCGGCGGCATAGAGTTCATGAGGCCATGGGTTGAAGACGTCTACGGTGTGCCGCCCGAGCAGGTTGTAGGTTCCAGCATCGTCACGTCATTTGAGGTGCGCGACGAAACGCCCGTTCTGGTGCGGCAGCCGAAAATCAATTTCATCGATGATAAGGAAGGCAAGCCTGTCGGCATCAATCAACACATCGGGCGCAGACCAATTGCGGCCTTCGGCAACTCCGATGGCGATCTGGCCATGTTGCGATGGACGTGTAGCGGGCCAGGTGCCAGATTGTGCGTCTACGTTCATCACACAGACGCCGTCCGCGAATGGGCCTACGATCGCAAGTCTCACGTCGGGAAACTCGACAAGGGTCTCGATGACGCGCAGGCACAAGCATGGACTGTGTTGGACATGCAGGCCGACTGGAGCGTCGTGTTTCCCGAATAGCGATCGTCGGCAGCTTGCTTGAGCACAGTCGGAGCTATTGCGCGGGTTGTGGTGCGATTTCGACCTTTATACGTGAAATCTGGCCGTTGAAGCGCGACGGCGCCTCGGCCCCGATAGCTTCGACGACAGGCGTGCCGAGGTCGATGCCGACGTCCGCCGTTTCGTCAGCGGAGAAAATGCCGGCCTGAGTACGCTCGATGCGGCCCTCCGCGACTTTCTCGCCGTCTACAAACAGAGTGCCTACGCCGCCCTTGCCGACACCGCCGCCGTCGTACTGGAATTGAAATTTGATGTTATGCTTGCTGCCTGCCGGCAATGGCTTGTCAGCAGCAATCGAGGAGCGGCTGAGCCCCAGATAATTGTAGTCGTATGCTGGAATGCCGTTTTTTACGTAAAGGGACCAGCCACCAAAACGCCCACCCTGGGCGATCAACGTGCCGTTGCCCCCGTCCGACGGCACCTCCACATCAGCCGTGATGACCTTGGAGTTGTTCTTCACGTTTATGAAGACGCTCTCCATCATTCCGGTCATGCCCTGTGACAGCGTCAAGCTCGTCCGGCCTGACATGAGGTCCGGGCGACCGACCAGTTTTCCAATCGTTCGTTCCATGAAGCGATCGTCGATCGGCAAAACGTGATTGGCTTCCGCCTCTTTCATGAAAAGTTGCTGCAGTTCCGCCAGCTTGTCCCCATTGGCTGCCGCGATGTCCTTCGCAAGGCTGAAGTCAGACCGTACATTGAACAGCTCCCATTTGTCCGATTGCAGCGGATTGCGGGGCTGGGGTTCCCACGGAGCTTTGTGAATCGTGCGGGCGAACCAACCATCGTGGTAGATCGCGCGGTTCCCGGCGATCTCGAAGTACTGCGTCGTATGCTGTTCCGGCGCCTTCGCGTCGGCGAATGAATAGCCGAGGCTCTTGCCCTGGATGGGAATTTGCTTTGTCCCATTAACCTCGGTTGGTTCGGGAAGTTGTGCGGCCTCAAGTATGGTCGGCGCAATGTCGATGACATGACCAAACTGGGTTCGGACCTCGCCGGCAGCCTTTATGCCCTTAGGCCATGAGACGACCATGCCATTGCGAGTTCCGCCGAAATCGGAGGCGACCTGTTTCATCCAGCCAAACGGGGCATTCAGTGCCAGGGCCCAGCCGGCCGCCATGTGCGGATAGGTCTCCGGAGAGCCCCATGAGTCGTAGTGTTTCAGCATTTCGCTGACGGTCTCCGGCACACCGTTGAAGTACGTGTACTCGTTGAACATGCCGTTCGCGCCGCCCTCACCACTCGTGCCGTTGTCTCCAGCGATATAAAAAACGAGCGTATTGCCGCTCTCCCCAGTCGTGTTCACAGCCTGTAGAAGCCGCCCGACTTCGTGATCGGTATAATCCACAAAGGCGGCAAAGACTTCGGCTTGGCGAGAGAATAGACGGCGCTCGTCATCGGACAGGTTATCCCAATCCTTGATCGCATCAGGCTTCTTTGCCAATACCGTTCCCGCGGGGACAACCCCAGACGCGACCTGGCGGGCAAGAGTTTGCTCGCGGAGCTTGTCCCAACCCATGTCAAACTTGCCCTTCCACTTCTCAATCCAGCTCTTTGGCACGTGGTGCGGAGCGTGCACCGCGCCCGGGGCGAAGTAGATGAAGAAGGGTTTGTCTGGAGTCAGGGCTTTTTGGTACTGAACCCAGGCAACTGCCTTGTCGGTCATATCCGTCATGAAGTGGTAATTTGGGTCGCTTGACAGCTCGACTTGCGCGTCGCCGTCATAGAGGAATGGCGCCCACTGGTTCGTCTCGCCGCCGATGAAGCCATAGAACTTGTCGAACCCTTGACGCGTGGGCCAACGGTCGAAGGGTCCTGAGATACTTGCTTCCCACGCTGCGGTTTCGTGCCACTTTCCAAATGCAGCCGTACTATACCCGTTGTGCCGGAGGATCTCGGCAACCGGAGCGGTCGCGTTGGGAATCGATCCCGTGGCGCCTGGAAAGCCGGTCGCGAGTTCGGTGATGAAGCCCATGTTCACCATATGGTGGTTTCGACCGGATTTCAGAGCGGCGCGTGTGGGCGAGCAGAGAGCGGTCGTATGGAAATTCGTATAGCGTAGGCCTTCTCCGGCCAGCTTTTCCATGGTCGGCGTCGCAATCGGCCCCCCGAATGGTGAGGCAGCACCGAAACCGAGATCATCAATAAGTATTATGACAACGTTTGGCGCCCCCTGCGGGGCATTTACCTGAAAGCGAGGCGGCGGCGTCGCATTACGAGCGTCCAATTCCGTATATATTGGCCGCTCCGGCTGCGCGATCGGTAGTTTGGTCCGGTCAACCTGAAAAGATGTGTCTTGGGAGATAGCGAAGGTGGGTGAAAGTACCAGCCAGAATAAGCCTGCAGTCATTCGATACAGAACACGCATGCTTCACCTATCTGGTTGGGGAAGGCTCTCTGTCGCTCGCTACTTTTTGACGGTAAATCCAAGTGGCATCTTTGAAAGATATCAATTGCACCGGATTTTTAAAACGATGTGTCCGGAGGGTTTGGTGTGCGGGTTCGGTCGTCAGTCTTGCGCGTGGCGGCATTCATCTTTCCATTTCATCCGCATGCTACCTGTTTTTGTTGCGTCGTTGTTTTTGCTGACCGGTTTCAGTCATGCGGAATCGCCCGCGTCCTATTCCGGATCGGAAACCTGCCGATCATGCCACCTCAAGGCATACACAGACTGGAAAGCCTCGCACCATCATGCGGCGATGCAGGAGGCCACTTCCGCAACTGTGCTCGGCCGTTTCGATGGCGCAAAGTTTACTGAGGGCGGGATCGAGAGCACGTTCTTTCAGAGGGACGGAAAGTACTGGGTTCGCACGGACGGACCAGACGGAAAACTTGCCGATTTTCAAATCCGCTACACATTCGGTGTCTATCCGTTGCAGCAGTATCTGATCGAGCTATCCCCCGGCCGGTATCAGGCACTGGGAATAGCATGGGACTCCAGACCGGCGGAGAAGGGCGGGCAACGCTGGTACCACCTCTATCCCGGCCAAAAGCTCCAGGCCGGCGACCCGCTGCATTGGACCGGTATCGATCAGAACTGGAACTACCAATGTGCCTGGTGCCATTCGACGAACTTGCAGAAGAACTACGATCGAACACGCCAGACATTTCAGACGACGTGGTCGGAAATCAATGTCGGTTGCGAAGCTTGTCATGGGCCTGCATCCGGTCATCTGGCGTGGGCTGCGGGTCGCGAGACCGACCGGGAAAAAAATCAGGCAAGAGGATTTGCGTTTCGCCTCGATGAGCGCACAGGTGTATCTTGGCCAATGAGTCCGCAAGGACAGGCGGCACGCTCGGCTCCTCGCCAAACCACCAAGGAAATCGAAGTCTGCGCCACGTGTCATTCGCGCCGACAGCAGTTCTCCTCCGATCCTCAGTCGCTAGGCAGACTGCTTGATGCGTTCCGGCCAGCAACTCTCGAAAGCGGCCTTTATCATGTGGATGGCCAGCAGCGGGACGAGGTCTTCAATCACGGCTCGTTTGTGCAAAGCAAGATGCACGCCGCAGGAGTCACCTGTTCGGATTGTCACAATCCGCATTCGGGAAAGCTTCACAAAGACGGTAATGGCGTCTGCGCGCAGTGCCACGCACCAGAAAAGTTTGACAGTTCCGCGCACCACCATCATCCAGTGGGTAGTCCCGGCGCCAAGTGCGCATCGTGTCATATGCCGACGACGACCTACATGGGGGTCGACGCCCGGCATGATCATTCGATGCGCATCCCGAGGCCCGACCGAACGATCAACATCGGGACGCCCAACGCTTGCAACAAATGCCATACGGATAAATCGCCCAGTTGGGCACGCGACGCGATCAATACTTGGTATCCTTCACCGAAGCCCGGATTCCAGGATTTCGCCGAGACGTTTGACGTGGCAGATAGGCAGGCGCCCGGTGCGCAAGCGGCATTGGCCAAAGTGGCAGGCGATCTCAATTCGTCCCGAATCGCTCAAGCCAGTGCTCTGGCGCGCCTGGCGAGGTTTCCCTCCCCTGAGGCACTCGAGATTGCCGCTCGAAGCCTTGCGATTGAAGATGCCGCGGTCCGTACTGCTGCGATGTCCATCATTGCCGGAGCGGATGCGGGTACCCGTCGCGCGCTCCTGGCGCCATTGCTGCGCGACAGCTCTCGCCTCGTACGCGGTGACGCGGCGCGTGCGCTAGCAGGTGAAGCGGAGGCCGGCCTCAGCGAGGCAGATCGCAGTGCCTTCGCGAAGGCGCTCGCCGAATATGTGGATGGACAACTCTTCAATGCCGAACGGCCGGAGTCGCATGCCAATCTCGGCAACCTGTATGTCGACCAGGGGCGACTTGAAGATGCGCGCGCCGCGTTCCGGACAGCGATTGAGCTCGACCCCCGTTTCGCCGGCGCCAGTATTGCATGGGCTGATCTCGAGCGCACAGCAGGAAACGAGAGTGTTGCCGAGGACATTCTGCGCAAGAGCCTGGCCGAGAACCCGTCATCGGGTGCGGTCGCCCACGCACTTGCACTCTCAATGATCCGCCAGAAGCGGACCTCCGAGGCCATGACCTATTTGGGCCAGGCTGCCGGCTTGGCGCCGGACGAGGCGCGTTTCAGCTACGTTCTCGCAGTGGCCCAACATGACACCGGGATGACGGCTGAAGCGATGGCGACTCTGAAAAACGCGATCGCCCGTCATCCGTATGATCGCGACCTGTTGATGGCGATGATCTCATATGAATTGGAGGCAGGTTCAAACGCGTCCGCACTCGAGCGCGCCGAATTGCTCTATCAGCTCGAACCAAACAGTCCCCAAATTGCTCAGCTTCTGACGTCGCTGCGATCCCGGAACCGTCCGTAGATCAGCCACCAGCACACAGTCAATGTGATCGAGCCGATCGGAATAGATTAAAGTCAACGGGGCGCTACCCGACGAGCGCAAGCGCTCTTGGACCGCCGCTGGAATGCTGAGCGAGATGCTCCCCGGCCAAATGAATGTCGCGCGCAATGAAAATGCCTCGCGAACTGGCATACGTGAGCCCATTCGCTTGTGCGAAACATCCACGATATCGATGAGGCTATGCGCATCCCTCCCGAAATCGTTGGTGAAGTGCGTCGGAATTTGCATTCCCCGGTGCGGGACGAAGAGTCCTGCCGGCTGTTGTGCGACCGACGATTGCGTGCCGGCCTAGGGCATTGCCCCCAGCGATGCCATGGCTGTTTGGCGAATGGTGCGGCACGAAAAAGTTCTATTATGGTGCGACGAAGCTGACACGCCGCCGAGTTAACAAAGAGATTGAGGACTTTGCTTTTCGATTGCGTCGGACGGTGACACCACTGCTAGCGGCACGTCTGGCATAAGCGCGAGATGGGAAAAGTTATCTAGTTTCTTTTTTCCGCAAAGTTCGGCAATCCTTGTGTATTCTGGCGGTTGAAGCTTTGTCTGCTCGTTAGCGAGCCATGGAGACGCCCTTTGTCTGAGTATTTGAGTTCCCGTCATTGCGTTATACCAGCCCCCTTTCGTCTTACTGCCGTCGCCGCTTCGGCCACCCTAGTACTCTGCACCGCGCCGTGTGCGCTGGCGCAGAAATCCGGTGGGCTTGACGCGGTCGGTCCGGATCAGTTGGCTTTCAGCACCAAAAACATGGACGCCTCGGTGGCGCCGGGCCAGGATTTCTACACCTATGCCGCAGGGGCCTGGCTGCGGCGCGTTCCAAGGCCCGAGCGCCACGGCGGGTACGGTTTCTTCGAAATCGTCGCCGATAGCGTCGAGGGACAGATGCGGCAGGTGTTGGAACAGGCTGCAACAAGCGCGAAGACTGCGCCGAAGGGCAGTCCTGCCCAGCAGGTTGGCACCTTCTTCAATGCTTACATGAACGTCGCTGCGCGCGACGCCGCCGGACTTGCACCCATCAAGTCTCATATTGATCGCGCCGCATCAATCAAAGACATCAACGGTCTCGTCCGTTTCATGGCCCAGATGGTTGAGGAAGGCGGTCCGGCCCTCTTTCTCAAAGTCGGTCCCGACGTCGACTTAATCAACAACAAGGCCTACGCTCTGTATGTTGGCGGGGGCGAATTGGGCTTGTCCGACAAGTTGGAGGATGTTTTCGAAGAGGCCGATGGTGGCCCGCGCATAAAGGGCTACCGTACGTTTTTGATCGAAACCTTGAAGATTGCGGGCACGCCGCAGGCTGACGCCATCCGGGTTGCAGATCTTTCTATTGAAATCGACCGCAAGCTTCATGCCGCTAAACTTCCACCGGTCGAGGCTAACGACCCGAGCAAATCGTACATCCCGACAACGATCGCGGAGCTACAACGCCAAATTCCGCAAATTGATCTCACACTCCTTCTTAAGGAGCGGCGCTACCCTACGGCGGATCGGGTGATCCTCTCCGAGCCGCGCTATTTGCCGGTACTGTCGAAGCTCTTCGCCGAGCATTCGATTCAGGATATTCGCGATTACGTAAATTTGCGGGTAATCCTCGCTTACGCGCCCTATCTCAGCACAAAATTTGATGAACCGTTGGTGGGCTTGAATCAGGCGTTGACCGGCGCCAGTGTTCTTCCCGCCAAGCAAGAGCGGGCTCTTGAATTGATCAAGGCCAAGCTTGGCCAACCTGTCAGCAAGCTCTACACCGACAACTTTTTCCCTGCCGCGACAAGGCAAAAAGCCGCCGAAATGGTGGGCATGATCAAAGGTGCCTTCCTGGAGCGAATGCCGCAACGTGCATGGCTCTCCGACCAGACGCGTGCTGCGGCGCTTGAAAAGCTGGAAAATCTCTCGTTTGAGATCGGCTACCCTGATCAATGGATTGACTACGGGCAACTCGAGGTCACAGATGATCTCGTCGGGACGGTTGCAGCCATCGCGCGGTTCAACGCGGAACGCGATCGCCGCAAGTTTGGCCGGCCTGTAGAGTATAATTCGTTCAATACGCCCGAAAGTCTGCCGATGGTCGTCAATGCTGGCTACAATCCGACCATCAATGGCTTCGAAGTGCCCGCAGCGATCGTACAGCCGCCCATGTTCGATGCGAAATCGGACCCCGCCGTCAACTTCTGCCGCATGGGGGCGGTTATTGGCCACGAAATGACCCACGGCTTCGATTGGATGGGCAAGCAATTTGATAAAGACGGCAACTTGAAGAACTGGTGGCAGCCGTCCGATGGCGAAGCGTTCGACGCGTTGGCTGCAAAGTTGATCTCCCAAGCCAATCGATATGTCGTCTTGCCGGGACTCGTCAATTCCAGCGGCGCGCAGCAGGTCGGTGAGAACATGGCAGATCTGGGCGGTATCACGCTCGCGCATCAGGCTCTCAGAACCTACCTCGCCAAGCATCCCGAAGAGGATATCGTAATCGACGGCCTGAACCAGGATCAACGATGCTTCCTGGCGTGGACGCAGTTGTGGGCATGGAAGGGCAAGGACGAGACCCTTCGCTCACAGGTCGCCCGCGATGCGCATCCGCCGAATGCCTACCGCGCGCTCGCGCCTCTTGTCCATTTGGACGCGTTTTACAAAGCGTTCGATATCAAAGAGGGGGACCCGATATGGCTTCAGCCAAGCAATCGAGTCGAAGCCTGGTAGGCGCATGATTCTCTGCCCAATGGCCTATTCGATCACGCGGGTGACGAACGTCACCACGAGGTGACTGAAAGAGTCGATCTGGGCAAGTCCACAAGGCCTAAGCTGACTGCGCACTGACACCGATATTTTAAGGGCTCATACATTGGAACACTCGATACCGGTTCAGCCGTTTTGGCTGCGTGTTCTGCAGTTCCCCCTAAGCCGCATCCTTTTTTTAGGCGGGACACTCTTTTACCTGATGGCCGTGAACAACGGCTACTTGGAACAGTACAAGGGCGATCCGGTGCGATCGTTGGCGGTTACAATCGGCACGGGGTTGCTCGCCATCGCCATTTATGTGGGCTACGGGAAGTTTATTGAGCGCCGGGAGGTGAACGAGCTTTCGTTGCCGGGTATGGGCAGGGAATGGGCGATCGGCGCGTTGATCGGGGCCGGCCTTTTCTCAGCTTGTGTATTGATCCTGTTTATCCTCGGTATCTACCGCATCGAGGGGTTGAACCCGTGGACGTTCCTCATCCCCGCCGTGGCGACGGCCTTGAGCGCCGGTGTTTTCGAGGAACTGGTTTTTCGCGGCGTATTGTTCCGTTCGGTGGAGGATCTGTTGGGCTCTTGGATTTCGGTGGCTTTGTCGTCGTTCGTGTTCGGCGCGGTCCACTTGGTCAATCCGGAAGCGACACTGGCCGGCGCCGTCTATGTCGGCATCGAAGCGGGCCTTTTGCTCGCCGCCGCCTATCTCGTCACGCGCCGCCTGTGGATTAGCATCGGCGCTCACATGGCGTGGAACTATTCGGAGGGCGCCATCTTTTCCAGCGTTGTGTCTGGTGGCATAAACGATCCGGGACTGATCCGGTCCAGCATTGAAGGCCCGGAGCTGCTGACAGGTGGCAGCTTCGGTCTTGAATCGTCGGTCTTTGCGCTGGTGCTCTGTACCTCGGCCGGCTTGATCATGATGATCATTGCCGCCCGTCGCGGCCACATCGTGCCACCGCCGTGGAAACGTTGAGGCAGTTCCCCGCGAACAAGAACGCCACCTCAAAATGCGAATGCAGGCCTCACCGACATGGTACCAGGCGAGCGCGCTGTCATGTGTTCGTTGGAGTCAACTGGTGCTCGAGGAAGAAGCGCAGCATCTCGTGGGTGGCATCGGGGCCATGAGGATCGGTGAATGATCCCGCTGTGCTGCCGCCCGACCATGCGTGGCCCGCGCCGTGGATCACCCAATCCTCAATCATCGTCTTGCCGCTGCCATCGCGGAGGATGGTGCGCGCGTAGGTTCGTCCTGACGGCACGCGGCCGTGTTCGGTTTCGCTGACGTAGGCCGCGCAGGCTGTTGCGCTTTTGACGACATCCGCGCCGTTGCGAGGATGGACGGTTTTGTCTTGATCGCCGTGGAACACGATGGCGGGAATGGGCGCGGACGTGGTGGGTGTGTGTGGCGGATGCCGGCCTTGCATGGCGGCCAGAGCGGACGGCAAGTCTCGGGCTGAGCCGCAGGCCAAACCCGAATGGACGCCGAGGGCTGCGAAGAGGTCGGGATAGGCTTCTGCAACGACGGCCGCCGCTGCGCCGCCTGCCGACAAGCCAGCGATGTAAATGCGCCGTGGATCGATGTCGTGTTGGCTCATGATGTGTTTAACGATGCCGGCGATTATGGAGGGCTCGCCGCGGTCGCGCGATTGGTGGCCGGTTTGGAACCAGTTCCAGCATTTCTGCGGATTGGCGGAGGGGATTTGCTCGGGATAGGCGACGAAGCAGCCGTCGTCTTCGGCTGCGAAATTCATGCGCGTGCCGGCTGCGAAATCGTCGGCAGATTGCGTGCATCCATGCAGCATGACGACGAGGGGGCGCGGACCGCTGTGGGTGGGGCTTGGGGAATACAGTTTGTAGGTGCGCTGGCCGGCGGCGTTGCTGAACGTTTCAGCCGCATAGCGTGCGGGATCGGGGGCCAGTGCCGATGGCGCGCGCTGGTGCGTTGGCAGGTCCTTGGGGGACGTGCTGAAAGGGGTGGAGCTTTGCGGCTGCGTCTCCGCTGTGTTCACCGTGGGGGCGGATGTGGAGACCACTTCCGCGACGAGATCCAGGATGGGTTGGGTCAGCGCAGGGCCGCTTGCGCGGGATGGCTGAGGGGGCCCATTTACGCCGAGCAGTCGCTTGATCAAGGCGGTTGCTTCCGTGAGACGGCCGGAGCGCGTCAGGCGCGTTGCCTCGGACATGTCCGGGGGTTTGGTCGTCATTGGGCGGCACTCCGGTGATGCTCACGCGCGCGTTGGGAAGCGCGGGCGGGGCGGGGACTACGAATTGATACGATCGGCCAGTGCGGTCTTGAGTTCGGGGCTGGCGTGGAAAGCGCCCAAGACCGAGACGGAGCGAATGGTGGCGCGGGCGAGCTCGGGGGAGATATCGGGGGAGAGGGTGACGAGGCCCAGGACGTTGATGTCGATCATTGAGCCGGCGGCTTGGGCGGCTTCGAGTTCCGCGCGGGTGTAGTGGCGCAGGCCTAGGTCTAGCGCCTGGCGGCCGACGCTTTTTTTCAGCACGTCCGCGTGGCGGTCGAGTTGGTTGCGAATGGCGGTGCGAATGAAGTCGGTGCGGTTGGCGTAAAAGCCGTCGTGGACGAGCAGATCCATGTGACCGAGGTCGATGAAACCGAGGTTGATCGTGATCTTCTCGCTGTCTTGCCGCGCCCGAATGCTCTCGCCCATGACCATCCTCTCGCCATCCATGTGGATGGTAGTTGGGTATGCGCTCTCAGGCTTTCAAGAGGCTCGGGCGCAGCCATGGGTTAGAAGCCCGAGCCATGGGTTAGAAGCCCGAGCCATTTGTGGTCAGGGCGGGCCGGATAGACCGGGAATGGTGCGGATGAAACGCCGTCAGGCGGCGGCTTCGGTCGCTTCGATCTTCATGAGTTCGGCGACGGCGAGCTTGGCGAGCGGTGTGAGGCCAGCGGCGCCGGCTTCATAATGGGCGCGGATATGGGTGCGCATACGCGGTTCCCAGAACTTCCGCATGTGGTCGGCCGCGAGCAAGACGGCCTTGTCGTCGCCCTGCACAGCGAGGTTTCGGACGATCTGGTTGGCCATCATGACGAGTTTGTCAGAAGACTGCATGGGTCGAAACCTTGCTGCGGTTATGGATGGGACGCGCTTGGCGGACGGGGTCCACGACAATGCGTTCGGGATGGGTGAAGATTTCGAAGCTGTCGTCGCGGGCGATGCCCACGAGCGTAATGCCGGCGGCGTCCGCCGTGCGGACGGCCAGAGATGTTGGCGCAGAGACTGCGACAAGGACGGGCGCCCCCATGATCGCGGCTTTCTGGACGAGTTCGATGGAGATGCGGCTGGTCATGACGATGATGCCATCGGCGGCGCTGGTGTTGCTGCGGGCCATGGCACCGGCAAGCTTGTCGAGGGCGTTGTGCCGGCCGACATCCTCGCGCAGCGCGACGAGGCCGCGTTCGAGCGTCCAGAAGCCGGCGGCGTGGAGGGCGCGGGCTTCGGCGTTGAGGCGTTGAGCGGGGGCCATCGAAGCCATGGCGGCTTCGATCTGGACGGCGCTAACTTTGAGGTTAGAGGCAACCGGCGTGAGTGCTGGCAAAGCCTGTTCCAGGCTTTCAACGCCGCAGATCCCGCAGCCGGTGGGGCCCAGCATGGCGCGGCGGCGCACGGCCAGCCGATGGCCCGCGCCCGGCGTCATCCACATCCGGAGTTCGATACCCGCTTCTTGTTCGACGATGTCGAGGCTGGCGATCTCGGCGGCGCTTTCGATCTGGCCTTCGGACAGACTGAAGCCGACGGCGAAATCGTGAAGGTCCTGCGGCGTCGCCATCATCACCGCGTGGGTCGAGCCGTCATAGACGAGTGCAACGGGGGTTTCCTCCGGCAGCACCCGCGTGGAGGCGGATGCGCTGCCGGATTTGACCTTTGTGCACGCGACCGTCTGCAACGGCTCGGTCATCGTGATCACTCCGCAGCTTCCGGAACCGCGATGCGGCGGCTCTGTTCGGCGAAGTCCATGTACTTCTTCTGGTAGTCGGTCGGGCCGTTGGACGGCGTGACCTGCACCGCCGTCACCTTGAACTCGGGGCAGTTGGTGGCCCAGTCCGAGAAGTCGGTGGTGATCACGTTCGCCTGCGTCAGCGGGTGATGGAAGGTCGTGTAGACGACGCCGGCAGCGACGCGATCAGTGATGAGGGCGCGAAGGGCCGTCTCGCCCGCGCGGCTGCGCACGGTGACCCAGTCGCCATCCTTAACGCCGCGCTGTTCGGCGTCGTGCGGGTTGATCTCAAGACGGTCTTCCTCATGCCAGATCACGTTATCGGTACGTCGTGTCTGGGCACCGACGTTGTACTGCGAGAGGATGCGTCCCGTAGTCAGGATCAGCGGGAAGCGGGCGCCGGTGCGCTCGTCCGTCGGCACGTATTCGGTGAGCATGAAGCGGCCGCGGCCGCGCGTGAACTCATCCGTGTGCATGACAGGGTAGCCGAGCGGATGCTCTTCGTTGCACGGCCACTGGACGGACCCATGCTCGGCGATCTTTTCATAGGTGACGCCGGAGAACGTCGGTGTCAGGGCCGCGATCTCGTCCATGATTTCGGACGGGTGCTTGTAGCTCCAGCCGAGGCCCAGAGCATTGGCGATCAACTGCGTGACTTCCCAATCGCCGTAGCCGTTCTTAGGCGTCATGACCTTGGTGACGCGCTGAATGCGGCGCTCGGCGTTGGTGAAGGTGCCGTCCTTTTCGAGGAAGGTGCAGCCCGGCAGGAAGACGTGAGCGTAGTTGGCGGTTTCGTTCAGGAAGAGGTCCTGAACGACGACACATTCCATGGCGGCGAGGCCGGACGACACGTGGTGCGTGTCGGGGTCGGACTGTAGGATGTCCTCGCCTTGGATGTAGAGCGCCTTAAAGGAGCCTTCGACGGCGGCGTCGAGCATGTTGGGAATGCGCAGGCCCGGTTCGGGATTGATCGTGCAGCCCCAGGCGCTTTCGAAAATAGCGCGGGCGGAGGCATCCGACACGTGACGGTAGGCCGTCAATTCGTGCGGGAAGGAGCCCATGTCGCAGGCGCCCTGCACGTTGTTCTGGCCGCGCAGCGGGTTCACGCCGACGCCGGGGCGGCCGATGTTGCCAGTCGCCATGGCGAGGTTGGCGATGGCCATGACCGTCGTGGAGCCCTGGCTGTGCTCGGTGACGCCGAGGCCGTAGTAGATGGCGCCGTTACCGCCGGTGGCGAACAGCTTGGCGGCGGCGCGGACTTCGGCCGGATCGACGCCGGTGTACTGCTGCATGGCTTCGGGCGAATTCTTCGGCTCGGCGACGAAGGCCGCCCATTCCTGGAATTCGGACCAATCGCAGCGCTCGCGCACGAACTTCTCGTCAACGAGGCCTTCGGTGACGATCACGTGGGCCATCGAAGTAAGCAGCGCCACGTTGCTGCCGGGCTGGAGCGCCAGATGGTGCGCGGCTTCGATGTGGGGCGAGCGCACGATGTCGGTGCGGCGCGGGTCGGCGACGATCAGTTTGGCACCGGCGCGCAGACGCGCCTTCATGCGGCTCGCGAAGACGGGATGGCCGTCGGTCGGGTTGGCGCCGATGATCAGGATAACATCGGAGTCTTCGACGCTATCGAAGTCCTGCGTGCCGGCCGATTCACCGAACGTGGATTTCAGGCCGTAGCCGGTGGGCGAGTGGCAGACGCGGGCGCAGGTGTCGACGTTGTTGACGCCGAAGCCCTGGCGGATGAGCTTTTGCACGAGGAAGATGTCTTCGTTGGTGCAGCGGGACGATGTGATGCCGCCCACAGCGCCCTGGCCGAACTTCTTCTGGATGCGGCGGAACTCGGAGGCGACACGGCCGATCGCTTCGTCCCAGGTCGTTTCGCGCCAGGGATCGGTGATCTTATCGCGCACCATCGGCTTCAGGATGCGGTCGCGGTGGGTGGTGTAGCCGTAGGCGAAGCGGCCCTTGACGCAGGAGTGGCCGCGATTGGCTTTGCCATCCTTCCAGGGGACCATGCGCACGACTTCTTCACCGCGCATCTCGGCCTTGAAGGAGCAGCCGACGCCGCAATAGGCGCAGGTGGTGATTTCGGAATGCTCGGGCTGGCCAATTTCGATGAGGCTCTTTTCCGAGAGTGTGGCGGTGGGGCAGGCCTGCACGCAGGCGCCGCACGAGACGCATTCGGAGTTGAGGAATTCTTCGTCCATGCCGGCGGACACGCGGCTGTCGAAGCCACGGCCGGAGATCGTCAGTGCGAATGTGCCTTGGACTTCTTCGCAGGCGCGGACGCAGCGGTTGCAGACGATGCACTTGGAGGCATCGTAGGTGAAGTAGGGATTCGAGGTGTCCTTCTTGAGGAACAGCGGGTTTTCGCGCGCGCCGACCGTGTCGAAGACGTGGTTCTCGCCCTGGTAGCCGTAGCGGACATCGCGCAGGCCGACGGCGCCGGCCATGTCCTGCAATTCGCAGTCGCCGTTGGCGGCGCAGGTGAGGCAGTCGAGCGGGTGGTCGGAGATGTAGAGCTCCATCACGCCCTTGCGGATCTGCTTCAGGCGCGGCGTCTGGGTCTTGACCTTGATACCGGGGGCGACGGGCGTGGTGCAGGATGCGGGCGTGCCGTTGCGGCCTTCGATCTCGACGAGGCAGAGGCGGCAGGAGCCGAAGCTATCGAGCATATCGGTGGCGCAAAGCTTGGGGATCGTGGTGCCGATCTCCATGGCCGCGCGCATGATCGACGTGCCCGAGGGGACGGTGACCTCGACGCCGTCGATGGTCAGCGTCACCATCTCTTGCGACTTGGAGGCCTTGGTGCCGTAGTCGATTTCTTTGATCAGGGTCATGGGTCTCACTCCGCAGCGGCCGGCAGCTTCTGCGCCGGACGTCCAAAATCCTCAGGGAAATGGTTGAGTGCGCTCGACACGGGATAGGGTGTGAACCCGCCGAGCGCGCACAGCGAACCGAACTTCATGGTGTTGCAGAGATCCTCGACGACGGCGAGGTTGGCTTCGGTGTTCTGGCCGGCGATGATTTTGTCCATCGTTTCGCGACCGCGCACGGCGCCGATGCGGCAGGGCGTGCACTTGCCGCAACTTTCAGCGGCGCAGAAGTGGAAGGCGAAGCGGGCCTGCTTGGCCATGTTGGCCGTGTCGTCGAAGACCACGACGCCGGCGTGGCCAATCAGGCCGTCACGGGCGGCGAATGCTTCATAGTCGAAGGGCGTGTCGAAGTGGCTGCGCGGGAAGTAGGCGCCAAGCGGGCCGCCGACCTGCACGGCCTTGACCGGGCGGCCGGAGTGCGTGCCGCCGCCGATGTCGTCGACCAATTCGCCGAGCGAGATGCCAAAGGCGGTTTCGAACAGGCCGCCGTGCTTGATGTTTCCGGCGAGCTGGATCGGCATCGTGCCGCGCGAGCGGCCCATGCCGTAGTCGTAGTAGGCCTTGGCGCCCTCCGACAGGATATAAGGGACGGCGGCGAGCGAGAGCACGTTGTTGATGACGGTGGGCTGGCCGAAGAGGCCCTTGTGGGCCGGCAGGGGCGGCTTGGCGCGCACGAGGCCGCGCTTGCCTTCGAGGCTTTCGAGTAGAGATGTTTCTTCGCCGCATACATAGGCACCCGCACCCATGCGGACTTCGAGGTCGAAGGCGTGGGCGGAGCCGGCGACCTTCGGGCCGAGAAGGCCGGCGGCGCGGGCGTTGCGGATGGCTTCGTTGAGCGCGATTTCAGCGTGCGGGTATTCCGAGCGCAGGTAGATGTAGCCCTTGGTGGCGCCGACTGCGATGCCGGCAATCGTCATGCCCTCGACGAGAACATACGGGTCGCCTTCCATGATCATGCGGTCGGCGAAGGTGCCGCTGTCGCCTTCGTCGGCGTTGCAGACGATATACTTCTGCTGGCCCATCGGCGTGTCGTGGACGGTCTTCCACTTGATGCCGGTGGGGAAGCCGGCGCCGCCGCGGCCGCGGAGGCCGGATTTGGTGACTTCTTCGACGATTTCGATGGGCTTGATGGCGAGTGCGCGTTCCAGGCCCTTATAACCGCCATGCGCCTTATAGTCGGCGAGCGAGACGGGATCGGTGATGCCGCAGCGAGCGAAGGTAAGGCGCGTCTGCTTCTTGAAGAAGGGGATCTGTTCGGTGGGGCCGAGCGCGAGAGCATGCTTGATTTTCGAGGCCGGGGTCTTGGCAAGCGAGGCGACGATCTTGGACGCATCGGCTTCAGTCATGGGGCCGAAGGCGTAGCGGACGCCGTTGTCTTCGACTTCCATCAGCGGCTCGAGCCAGAGCATGCCGCGCGATCCGTTGCGCACGATGTCGGCTTTCAACTTGGCCTTCTTGGCGGCGGCTGCGATGGCGCGCGCGATGTCGTCGGCACCACAGGCAACGGCGGCGGCATCACGAGGGATGAAAATCCGGATGGTCATGCACCGGTCTCCGAAAGGATCTTGTCGAGTTTGGCCGTGTCGAGGCGGCCAATGATCTTGCCGTCGACCATGGCCGAGGGGGCCGTGGCACACAGGCCGAGGCAGTAGATGGTCTCGAACGTGACGCGGCCGTCGGCAGTGGTGCCGCCGCATTCGATGCCGAGGCGGTCTTCGGCGTGTTTGACGAGGCTTTCGCAGCCCATCGATTGGCAGGCCTCGGCGCGGCAGACCTTAATAATCTTGCGGCCGGCCGGTTCGCGGCGGAAGTCGTGGTAGAAGGTGACGACACCGTGGACTTCAGCGCGGCTCAGGTTGAGATCGCGGGCAATGACCGGAATGGCCGCCTCAGGCACGAAACCGAACGCCTCCTGAATGGCGTGCAGAATCGGCATCAACGGGCCTTCTAGATGGGTGTGTGCCGCGACGATGGAGCTTGTTCGCTCCTCGCTCCATGGCTCGAATGCGGTCATCAAAACGGCCTCCCCAGGCTTTCGGCTTAGCTACAAGCTGTATTGTTTCTAACTAGCTATGGGGGTGTCCGGGCCCGTCTTTCAAGGCGGCTGATCCGTGGATTGATAGGATTTTTCTATCAAAGATCGCCAGATGCCCATGATTCCGGGATCAAACCCTTAGGGCCGAATAAGGGAATCTTTTCTGAAGGGTGACTGGATGTGAGTCTGGCGCTGGACGTTGATTTTACGAGTCTATTCAGCGGCGTTCGCTTGCAAGCTTGCCAGTGCCGCTAATAGCGCGGCGTCGTCGATCGGCTTAGGCACGAAGGGCGCACCCTGGAGTGGGAGAAGCAACTCTCGTTGCGCGTAGCCCGATACAACCACGAATGGAATCGAGCGGCGCTTGAGTGCGGCGGCAACAGGGGCCGTGCTCGACCCGGCCAAATTGGCGTCCACCACGGCGAAGTCGCACGGGGTCTCCGTCAAGAACGCGATGACCTGTTCGGCGGAGCCCGCGGTGCCGACGACAATATAGCCGGCCCGGCGAAGGATGGCTGCGATTTCGGCCGCGATGAGGGCTTCGTCTTCAACGACCAGAATGCGCATCTGCGCCCTCATGTTGTTTGGGATGACCGCCGACTAGAACGGCCGGGCGCTTTGAAGGTTCCCGTGCTGGCGTTCACAGTTGCGGTTTGCGCGGTGACTGGCCGGACGGTGGGCGATCCTCCCGGCTTTGATGGGCTGCGGTCTTGACGCCGCACTTTTCCATGGGCGGCGCAGTTGTCGTCCACCCGTTCTTGACGATGGTGACGATGTAACGGCGGCACGGCCTTGCTGCTCCGGCGACGAAGTGGACTTGGAACACGGCGTTCTTCTTGTTGGCTTCGCGGGGCCAGACATATTTGTCGGAGTCGTTGGCTTCGGCGAGTGCTTTGCGGATGGCCGTTCCGGCGTTGCGATAGTCGGTGTCAGTCAGGCTGGCGAGCACTACCTTGGAGACGCGCGGATGCAGCCCGACGGCTGCTGCCCGTTTTTGTTGCGGATCGGTGGGATCGACTTCGGGTTCGGGGAGAGGCACGTCGGCGGGTGTGGTGGCGGGATCCGGGTTGATGGACGACGTTGTGATGTCTGCTTCGGCGGGGGCTGTGGCAGGCGATATAGCCGTTTCAGGTTCGGCCGGAGCAGGTGCGGGCATGGATTGAGGCGGCGGGGATGTGGTTCCGGTGATTTCGGCCACTTCCTTGGCTGCGGCGAGCGGTTCGATCGGCGCTGGCAACGCAGCTGCGGCTTTCGGTGCAGACGGATGTTGGGCCTTCGCCAGTTCGGCTCTGATTGTTATCAGCGACATCGCCAGCCACGGCCGCCATGTGGTGTGCGTTTGTAACGCGGCCCATGTAACGGCGACGATTACAGTAGCGCTTACGACTTGGCGGACGGCGCTTTGCGTGCGGACCGGAGGCGGTGCGCCGATGCGTTCGCCGGGGTGAAATTCACCCGCGTGCCAGTTGGCCGGTTCGCTGGAGTCGTCTTCGCGAACATCGTCGATGTCCCACGCCGCGTCGTCGTCACGATGTGCCATGGCTCGCTCCCATTGTCTGGGTGAGCCCTCCCGCATCCCAAGGCGCCATCGACTTCCGGCGAAAGAATGGCGCGTCTTGAACCATTCTTGAGTTTAAGTCCGAGGTTGCGATGCGCCGGATCGAACTTCATCGCGTTTTCGATTTTGGTGGGACGGATGTTTTGCGCGGCAGGGATTTGCGCGGGGTTGCGGCTAATTCGCGGAGTTCGCGTTCCGACATGGAGTCGACCATCTCTTTGGAGGCGCCCTTCAGCTTCGACTTGGGCGTCTCGCCGCGCTTGGCCGAGAGAGCGGCGCCGGCGGCCATCTGCTGCTTCTTAGATCGGGCTGGCATGATGTTTCTCCCACAGGGACTTTTTCTCAGAACCGCAAGCCTAGAGAGATGTTCCCGGACCCGCCGGCCGGGGGTGACCGTCTGCGTGGCCAAAATGCAGCGGGTGGCATCGTCCGCCGCGAAAGGGACTTGCACCCAGCTTTGACTTAAGACATGTGTCGGGCATGGGGAGCGTAGGATTTTTGTCATTGTTGCGGCGGGTGCGTGTGTGGCTGGGCCATGCACTGCTTGCTGCTTTCATGCTGAAGGCCCTCATCCCCGCCGGCTTTATGCCGGACTTTTCCGGCCAGGATGGCCAATCCTTCAAGATCGTGATCTGCACGGCCAACGGGTCCAAGTTGGTTGACGCCGGCGACGACGGCTCTGGCGGGTCTGTTGCCAAACATGCTGGCGAACCGTGCGCTTTGAATGCGCTCGCCGCGCTTGCGGCACCCGACGTTGCAGCGTCCGTCTTATACCATGGGCTGCTCGATACCGCGCGGCAGGAGATTGCGCCCGCCGCCGTTCTGCCCCCCGTCCGCGCCGGTCCTGCGCACAGTCCGCGCGCTCCACCTTCCCTCGTTTGACACCTTGACCGTCTGACGGGCGCTCCCTCGCGTGCGCCCGCGATCCAAGTGTTCAATCGGGGGAGTTCTCGTTCATGTCCGTTTTCATATCGCGCCGTCCCGGCGCCATTGCGCCATGCGCGGCGCTGTCGTTCACGATCATGGCTATCACGGCACCTGCTGTTTTCGCGCAGAATGCGGCGCAGGGCGAGTTGCCGCCGGTCGAGGTGCAGCAGCCGAATGCGGCCGCCAAGCCCAAGGCCGTCAAAGCCAAGCCGAAGCCCAAGCCGAAGCCTGCGACGGCGGCCACGCCGCAAGCGGAGCCGCAGCCCGTCGCGGCGGCTGATGTGGCACCCGATACGAACGCGGCGCCGGCCGGTGATGCCGATCCGAAGAACCCCTATGCGATTGTCGCGCCGGGAACGCGCTCGGGCAGTCTTGGTGTGCCGACGGCTGCAGAAGCGCGGGCCGAGATCAATCGCACGCCGGGTGGCGTCGATGTGGTTCCGGCGGAAGAGTACAAGGAAAACACGCCGGCCATCACGCTCAAGGATGCGCTTGACTATGTGCCGGGTGTTTTCGTGCAGCCGAAGTGGGGCGAGGATAGCCGTCTTTCGATCCGTGGATCGGGCTTGTCGCGCAACTTTCACGGGCGCGGCGTGACGCTGCTGATGGACGGAGTGATCCCGATCACGACGGCGGATGGGGCGAGCGATTTCCAGGAGATCGATCCGACGGCCTACCGCTACATCGAAGTGTTCAAGGGCGGGAACGCGCTGCAGTACGGGGCGAATTCGCTTGGTGGCGCGATCAACTTCGTGATGCCGACGGGGTATGACAGCGACCTGTTCGGCGCGCGTGTGGATGTCGGTAGCTTCGGGCTGATCAAGACGTCGGTGTCGTCGGGGGCGGTGTCGGGCAATACCGACTACTTCATCACGGGCACGTGGCAGGAGGCGGACGGATTTCGGGATCACAGCGAGGGCGAGAGCTTCCGCGGCAGCGCGAATGTGGGCTTTAAGATCACGCCCGATCTTGAGACGCGGTTTTATGTGAACGCGAACCATATCCGGCAGGATATTCCCGGCGCTGTGACGCGGGCAAATGCTCTGAGAAATCCGGAGGGGGCGAACCCGACGAACGTTACACTCGATTACGAGCGGAATCTGGATACGTTGCGGGTCGCTAATCGCACGACGTACCGTGTGCAAAATGGTACCGTCGTTGAGTTTGGTGGCTATTATATGGATCGGCATCTTGATCATCCCATCTTCCGCGTGATCGACAACGATCACAGCGAGTTCGGCGGTTTTGGGCGGATTGTTGACGACAACGTCTATGGCGGTTTCCGGAACCGTTTCGTAGCTGGCGTGAGTTACAATGACGGCGATGTGCGCTCTCGCCAGTTTACGAACGTGCTCGGCGAACGGGGGGCGCTGCAGTCGGACGTCAATCAGCAGTCTCAGGTCACAACGGTATACGCCGAGAATTCTCTCTTCGTTTTGCCCGATGTCGCAGTTGTCGGTGGTCTGCAATACGTGTCGATCTTCCGTGATTACACGATCAATTCTACGACCGACCCAAGAGATAGAAATCGGAATGGTGCTTACGATATGTGGAGCCCAAAGGCCGGACTGCTCTGGGATGTGACGCCGCAAATTCAAATGTTTGGCAACATCTCCAAGAGTATGGAAGCTCCGACATTTACCGAGATACCAACTCCTGCCCGCCTAATTCCATTGCCTAGGCTCGATCCGCAGGAAGCCGTCACGTACGAAATTGGTACGCGCGGCAATCTTCCGGGGCTGCGCTGGGACTTGGCCCTTTATCGCTCCAACATCGAGAATGAGTTCCAATGCAATACGGTCGCTGACGGAAGCGCGGTTGGCTCTTGTGACCAGATCAATCTCGGCGACACCATTCATCAGGGTGTTGAGTTGGGAATCGCGGCGCGCGTCTTTTCGGGTCTCTTCGAGACGGGCGTGAAGGGCGATGAAGTCTGGCTGAATTCGGCTTACACGTTCAGCGACTTTCGCTTCGACAACGATCCCGATTTTGGGAACAATGAACTTCCCGGCGCACCGCGGCACTATCTGCGGGCCGAACTGCTCTACAAGCATCCCAGCGGCGTGTATGCGGGTCCGAACGTGGAGTGGTCGCCCGAAGCATTCTACGTCGATAGCGCCAACACGGTGAAGACAACGTCTTATGCTTTGCTCGGCGCGAAGCTTGGGTTCGACAACGGCGGCCAATGGTCAGCTTATGTCGAAGGCCGCAACCTGACGGATGAAAACTACATCGCCAGCGCGAGTATCGCCACGGTCGCGAATCCGGCCACGAGCGCCTTGTTCGAACCCGGCACTGGGCGCGCGGTTTATGGCGGTATTCAATTCCGTTGGTAACGAGATAGCCGGGGCCGCGTGATGAAATCTCTTCGACTTCCCCGTCGTTCTCTCGCGGTTCTGGCCTGGATGGCGCTTTCGAGCGCCATCCTTCCTCTTTTCGCGGCCGATCCTGCTGCCGATATGGCGGCGATACGGTCGATTTTGAAGGCTGCTTTTGATAGGCCCGACGCACCGCTCGCGGTGGAGCCGGTGACGGTTGGGACCTCCCATGCGGTGGCCGGCTGGCGGCAGGGTGCGCGCGGTGGGCGGGCGCTTTTACGGGAGCATGGTGGCACATGGAGCGTGGTGTTGTGCAGTGGCGATCCGCTGCGGCATGAGGCCGGACTTGTCGAAGCGGGCGTGCCGGCGGATGAGGCACGCATGCTGGCTTCTGGCATCGCTTCTGCTGAAGCGAAGCTCGACGATGAAACGCGGGGGCTGCTCTCGACGTTCGAGGGCACGGTCAATATGACGGCGCATCCGCATTCTCCGCATCATCCTTGAACCTCCTAACCTGAAGGACGAGACACGATGTTGACACCTATACTCTCTGCTGGTGCCGCGATAGCGGTGGGTCTTGTGATGGCGCAGGATCAAGCGGTGGCGCATGCGACTCTGGATGTGAAGACGGCATCGCAGGGATCGCTCAGGGCAGCTGTGCGCGTGCCGCACGGGTGCGAGGGATCGGCGACGACGGTGGTGAAGGTTGTCATTCCGGAAGGCATCATCGGGGTGAAGCCGGCGCCGAAGGCGGGCTGGACAGTTGAGACCGTGAAGGGTGCTTACGCAAAAGCGTACGACTACTATCACGGCAAAGTCTCGGAGGGCGTGAAGGAGATCGTGTGGCGCGGTGGGCCGCTGCTGGACGAGCACTACGACGAATTTATTTTTGTAGGCTTTGTGTCGGATGCATTTAGAGCGGGGGATGCCGTTCCGTTTCCGGTGACTCAGGACTGCGAGAAGGGGCAGGTGGCGTGGACCGAGGTCGCGGCACCCGGACAGGAGCCGCGCAGTCTCAAATTTCCGGCGCCTATCCTGAAGATCGTCGACAAGGCTGGTGGGGACAAGACGGCTGCGGCAGCGTCGTTGACGGTTGGTAAAACGTGGGCGCGGGCGACGCCGGGCGGGGCAAAGGTGGGGGCGGGATATCTCGACATCGTCAACGGGACGGCGGCGGGGGATGTGCTGCTCTCGGCGTCGGCCGCTGCGGTGGCTGGCAAAACTGAGATCCACGAGATGACGCATGAGGGTGGCGTCATGAAGATGCGGGCGCTGGCGGACGGGCTGCCGGTGCCGGCGGGTGCGACGGTGTCGCTGAAGCCGGGCGGGCTGCACATCATGTTCCTCGATCTGAAGGGGCCGCTGACGGCGGGGCAGTCGTTCGACCTTGATCTAAACTTCAAGACGGCGGGCAAGCTGACGGTGCCGGTGACGGTGGGGGATCTTGCTGGGGCGAAGCCGGCGGCGGATCCGCACGCGCACCATCATTAGGCGTGAGCCGCCACTGTAAACCGGGCCTGCGGCCTTCCTGCTGCCGTACTTCGTGCCGACGGTTGGCGTCGATTCGAAGTCCTTATGAGGCCGTGGGCACCATGCCGCTGAAAACCCTGATCATCACTTGCTTGTCGGCGCTCCTGTTTGCGGGGACGATGGTGCCGCGGGTGGAGGCGGCATCGGCTGCGGCCATCGATGCGGACGTCCGCGCCACCATCGACCGCTTTCATTCTCAGATCGGGGGCGCGCGGGAACTCTCCGACAAGTCGTATGGCATTCTTGTCTTCCCGTCGGTCGTCAAAGCCGGGTTCGGCATCGGCGGTGAGTATGGCGAAGGGGCGCTGATGGTGCGCGGACAGCCGACAGCCTATTACAACACGGTCGGTGCGTCGTTCGGATTCCAACTCGGCATTCAGGCGCGCTCGGTGATTATCATGTTCATGACGCCCGAGGCGCTCGACCAATTCCGCCGCTCGAAGGGGTGGAAGGTCGGTGTCGACGGCTCCGTCGCCATCGTTACGGTGGGTGTTGGCGGCTCGATCGACACGAATAAGATCGTCAGTCCGGTCATCGGCTTCATCCTCGATCCCAAGGGCCTCATGTACAATCTGACCCTGGAAGGCACCAAGATCACGCGCATCCGGAAATAGGCCGCAGCTACCTGCCGCAGGAACCGGCCGAGCGCGGTGCGCGTTGCTGGCCCATGGGGGATCCGTTCACACGCTGCCACGACGGGCTCGTCCGGTGCGCCGGAACGGGTTACGTGGTCATACGCGCAACGGAACGCGGTTCTTCGGCCGTTGAAGGCTGGCCGGGGTGCCGGTCGCGCTGGCAGAGACATCTGGGCGCCAGCGTATTAGTCTAAATTAGGTCTTGAGGCATTTGGCATGAGAAAAGCGCTCGCCGTCCTGGGGCTCTTGGTCTGCGCTGCTGCTGCGGCGTGGTGGATGCAGGGCTTGCCCGGGGCGGGTTCATCGGTTGCGCAGCCGGGTGGCCCGCCGGGGCAATCCGGTGCGGCCGGATCTTCGCGTGGTGACCGGCAGGCGGGCGGCAATCGCGTGATTGCGGTGGAAGTGGCGACTGCGGTTGCGACACGGATTTCGACGGATGTGCGCGCGATCGGTTCGTTGCAATCCGATGAGACGGTGCAATTGGCGCCGGAGATCGCGGGGCGCGTCGCCACGATCGACTTTGAGGAAGGCACGCCGGTGAAGGCCGGAGATGTGCTCGTCAAGCTCGACGATTCGCTCCTGCGCGCGGAAGTGGCGGACACGGAGGCGCGGCTCAATCTGGCCAAGGCCAATAACGAGCGGGCGCGGCAGCTGGCGCGCACGGGCAATGTGACAGACCGCAGCCGCGACGAAGCGGTGACGAATTTTGAGACGGCGACGGCGGCGCTGGAATTGGCGAAGACACGGCTCGACAAGCATCTGCTGCGAGCGCCGTTCGACGGCATTGTGGGCGTGCGCACAGTTTCCGTTGGCGCGTTCGTGGCGGTCGGCACACCGGTTGTGAACATTGAGAAGATCGATGGGATCAAAGTCGATTTCAAAGTGCCGGAAGTTTACCTGACATCGATTGCGGTTGGTCAGGTGGTCGATGTGACGGTGGACGCCATTCCGGGCAAGACATTCGAAGGGCGGATCTACGCGATAAATCCGCAGGTCGACGTCAACGGCCGCGCACTGCAGGTGCGTGCGCGCATCGAGAACAAAGATCTTGTTCTGCGGCCAGGCCTGTTTGCGCGTATCCTGATCAAAGGGGCGGTCGAGCGCGATGTGGTTCTGGTTCCCGAGAGTGCCATTATTCCCCGCGCCGGGGACAACTTCGTTTTTCGCGTTCAGGACGGGCGCGCCAATGAGGTGCGGGTCAAGCTTGGTGAAAGGTCGAATGCGCAAGTCGCGATAACAGACGGTATCCGTGCCGGCGATGTGATCGTGACCGCCGGGCAGCATAAGCTACGTGATGGGGCGGCCGTCGATGTGGTCGAGACCCACCCGCAAAACGACAAGTCGGCGCAGCGCGATGCGGCGAGGAGCGGCGGATGACGCTGTTTGAGCTTTGCATTCGCCGGCCCGTTCTGGCGACAGTGATGTCGCTCGTTTTGGTGCTCGTCGGCGTCGTGGCCTTCCAGCGGCTCACCGTGCGCGAGTTTCCCAACATCGACGAACCGATCGTGTCGGTGACGACGAACTATCCGGGCGCCTCGGCGGCGATCATGGAAAGCCAGGTGACGCAGGTTCTGGAGGACTCGATTGCCGGGATCGAGGGCATCGATGTCCTGTCGTCGTCGAGCCGGTCGGAGACGAGCCGGATCACGATCCGGTTTCGCCCCGAGATTGACCCTGATGTGGCTGCCAGCGACGTGCGCGACCGCGTGAGCCGCGTGCGCGGACGGCTGCCTGACGAAATCAACGAGCCGATCATTGCGAAGGTGGAAGCGGACGCGCAAGCGATCATGTTTCTCGTCTTCACCAGTCCGCAGCTGACGGCGCTGGAGATCAGCGACTACATCGACCGGTTCATCGTCAACCGGCTCAAGAATTTGACCGGTGTCGCGGATGTGCAGATCTACGGCGAGCGGCGCTATGCCATGCGCATCTGGGTCGACCGGGAGCGGCTTGCTGCTTATAACCTGACGGTTCAGGACGTGGAAGCGGCGTTGCGCGCGCAAAACGCCGAAATTCCGTCGGGGCGCATCGAGAGCCAGGATCGCGAGTTCTCGGTGCTCTCCAAGACGGGTCTAACGACGCCGGAGGAATTCAATAACATCGTCGTCAAGCTGGCTGGCGACTATCAGGTGAAGCTTGGCGAGGTGGCGCGGGTCGAACTGGGCGCCGTCGATGAGCGGCGCGTCAGTACATTCGACGGGATTCCTGCGATTGCGGTTGGCATCATCCGGCAATCGACGGCTAACCCGCTCGATGTTTCGGCGGCGGTGAATGCTGTTCTGCCAGAAATCAATTCGTCGCTGCCGCAGGGCCTGCAGGCCACCATCGGGAATGACGACAGTGTCTTCATCGCCCGCTCGATCGAGGCGGTGTTCATGACGATCATCGAGGCGATTGTGCTTGTGGTGATCGTTATTCTCTTCTTCCTGCGTTCGTTCCGTGCGGCGATCATTCCGATTGTGACGATCCCAATTTCTCTCATCGCCACCTTCGCGCTGATGTATGCGTTTGGCTTCAGCGTGAATACGCTGACCTTGCTTGCGATGGTGCTGGCCATCGGGCTTGTCGTCGACGATGCCATCGTCGTTTTGGAGAACATCTACCGCTATATCGAAGAGGGTATGGAGCCCATTCCGGCGGCGGTGAAAGGTGTGCGCGAAATCGGCTTTGCCGTTATTGCGATGACTATGACGCTGGCGGCGGTGTATGCGCCCATCGCGTTCGCGCCGGGCAAGACAGGCAAGCTGTTTCTCGAATTTGCACTAACACTTGCAGGCGCGGTGATCGTTTCGGGTTGGGTCGCGCTGACGCTGACGCCGATGATGTGTGCGAAGCTCTTGCGGCATCAGCCGCAGCCGGGGCGGGTCTATCTGGCGCTGGAACGCGGCTTCGTCGCATTCGAGAATGGGTATCGCGCGATGCTCGGCCTATCGCTCAAAATCCGGCCGCTGATCCTCATTCTGGCGGCAGGCGTGGCGGCGTTGAGCGGCGTTCTGCTGATGAGTTTAAAAACGGAATTGGCGCCGCTGGAGGATCGCGGCGTGATCCGCGTGCGCGGCTCGGGGCCTGAAGGGGCAACGGTGAGCTATACGGCGCGATATGCTGCCGAGGCCGACGCCATACTGAGCGAGGTGCCGGAAGTGCGCGGGCGGCTAGCGATTGCGGGCAATCCCGATGTTTCGTCGTCGCTTGTCATCGCCCCGTTGAAGGACTGGAGTGAGCGGACGAGGTCGCAGCAAGAAATCAGCGCCGAAACCGGTCCCAAACTGCGGCGGATTGCCGGGATTCAAGCCGTGGTGCAGACGCCGGGTGCGTTCGGACAGCGGGGTTCTGGGCGGCCGATCGAGTTCGTGCTGCAGTCGTCGGGTTCGTATGAGGACCTGCAGGGCTATGCGGATAAAATTCTGGCCAAGGCGCGCGAATTTCCGGGACTGGAAAATCTCGATACCGACTTGAAGCTCAATTCCCCGGAATTCAAGATCGATATCGACCGGGCGAAGGTCGCAGATCTCGGGCTTGAGGTGACGGCCGTTGGGCGAACGCTTGAGACGCTGCTGGGTGGACGGCAGGTGACGCGGTTCGAGCAGAACGGTGAGCAGTATGATGTCTATGTCCAGTTGGCGGCGGAGGATCGCGCCACGCCGCAAGCGCTCTCGACGATCTTCCTGCGCAATCCGCGCGGGGAGATGATCCAATTGTCGAACGTCGCGACGGTCACGGAATCTGTCGCGCCGAAGGAATTGAAACGATTCAATCAGTTGCGTTCGGTCACTATCCAGGCGTCTCTGGCGCCGGGGTATGCGGTCGGAGAGGCTATCGCCTTTCTCGAGCAGGCGGCCAAGGAGGTCTTGCCTCCAACAGTGCAGACGGATTTGGATGGATCGAGCCGGGACTTCCGGGCGTCGGCGGACAGTCTGCTGGTCGTGTTCGTGTTGGCGCTGGCGTTCATTTATCTTGTGCTGTCGGCACAGTTTGAGAGTTTCCGTGATCCGCTCATCATTATGATCACGGTTCCGCTGTCGATCACGGGGGCGCTCGCGGCCTTGTGGATGGCGGGGGGGACGCTCAACGTTTACTCGCAAATCGGTCTTGTGACGCTGGTGGGTCTGATCACGAAGCACGGGATCTTGATCGTGGAGTTTGCCAATCAGAAGCAGGCCGCGGGCGAGGATCGCATCCGCGCCATTGTGGACGCCTCGGTGCAGCGGTTGCGGCCCATTCTGATGACGACCGGGGCGATGGTGCTGGGTGCATTGCCGCTTGCTCTTGCGGACGGGGCTGGCGCGGAAAACCGCCAGCAGATTGGCTGGGTCATCGTGGGCGGTATGTCGGCGGGGACGCTGCTGACGCTGTTTGTCGTTCCGGCGGTCTATAGCTATTTCGGGCGCCGAGCGTTGGCGGCAGACGCGGCACCTGCGGAGCCTGCGTTGAAGCCGGCCGAATAGCCGCGCCGCATGGACACGGCGGCCGTTGCCGACTAAAGCTCCACAGTGGACTGGGGGGCTGGCCAGAGCATGGAGTATCGGCGCGAGATCGACGGGTTGCGGGCGGTTGCCGTTATGCCCGTTGTGCTGTTTCACGCGGGCGTCGAGACGTTCAGCGGCGGGTTCGCGGGCGTCGACGTTTTTTTCGTCATCAGCGGATTTTTGATTACGTCCCTGATCCTGCACGAGCAGGCAGCGGGCACGTTTACACTCGCGCGATTCTACGAGCGGCGAGCGCGGCGCATCTTGCCGGCGCTGCTTTTGGTGGTGCTGGCGTGCACGCCGTTTGCCTATTTTTGGATGATGCCCGATGAAGTGAAGTCGTTCAGCGCGAGCGTGCTGGGGACGCTGCTATCGGGGTCCAATTTCGTCTTCTATTTTCAGAGTGGTTATTTTGATCACGCCGCGGAACTCAAACCGCTGCTGCACACCTGGAGCCTGGCGGTCGAGGAGCAGTTCTACATTCTTTTTCCACTGCTGTTTGCTTTCCTGTTACGGCGCGGGCGTGCGGCGACGGTGACAGTTCTGGTGCTGATTTTCGCTGCGAGCCTGTTGCTGGCGCAGGCGGGTGGGAATTTCGAGGCGCGGCAGTCTGCCTATGCCGCGGGCTGGTCGTGGTGGGCGACGCCGAGCTATGGATTTTTTCTGCTTCCGGCGCGGGCGTGGGAACTGCTGATCGGGTCGCTCCTGGCGGTGCAGCGCTTTTATCATCCGGCGTGGTTTGAAACGCGGGGGCGGGCGCTGCGCGAGATGGGATCGCTCATCGGGCTGGCGCTGGTGGTCTCGTCTTTCGTCTTGTTCACATCCGCGACGCCGTTTCCCAGCATCTATACGCTGGTGCCGACGGTGGGCGCCGCGCTGGTGATCGCCTTTGCCGAGCGGGAAACGCTTGTGCACCGTTTGCTGGCATCGGCGCCGTTCGTGGGGCTGGGGCTTGTCAGCTATAGTTTTTATCTCTGGCATCATCCGCTGTTCGCATTCGCACGGATCTGGAGCCCGAGCGCGCTACCGACCTCTGTCTTTCTCGGGCTGTCCGTGCTGGCGCTGATGCTGGCGGTGGCGACTTGGTATTTCATCGAGCGGCCGTTCCGCGACCGAAAGCTGATTTCGACGCCGTTCCTTTTGCGCAGCGTGGCGGCGGCCTGCATCGTGCTGGTCGCTTTTTTTGCCGCCTCGCGCAAAACCCGCGGGTTCGAGTACCGCTTTCCCAAGGACGAGTTTTTCGCCGGCGCGGGGCCGGGCGTGACGATCGCCAATCAGGAGTGCGTGCGGGATAAGTCGCAGCCGTGGGATGAGGCGTGCGTTTATGGCACCGGCGTGCCGCGGGTCGCTATTGTAGGCGACAGTCATGCGGCATCGATAGTCGAGCCATTGGCGGCAGCGTTGCAGTCTAAGTCGATTTCTCTGGTGGATCTGCACGTCACGGGCTGCCTTCCGGTGCGCAATTTTCTCAGGGCGAATACGGGGGATAGGTGCCGGCGACAGGACGATGCCTTCGACTATCTGATGCGGTCGCCGCAGATTGACACGGTGGTGATCGTGGCGAGGTGGGCGACGAAGTTTGAGAATTCGCGGTTCAACAACGAAGAGGGCGGGATCGAGTTTGGCAGCGATACACAACTCTATCCCGACGTGGCACGGATCGGGCGGGCGATCACGATCGACGAGGCACTCGCCGGTATCGTCGACGAACTGGGCCGGGCGGGTAAGAAGATTGTGGTGGTCTATCCGATCCCGGAGGTTGGGTGGGACGTGCCCAATCACATGTCCAAGCTGAAGCAGCGGGGGCTTCTCTCGGACGATATCAGCACGAGCTACGATGTCTTTCGGCGGCGGACGCAACGCGTTTATGCGGCGCTCGATCAATTGCCCGACGGGGTTGTGACGGGCCGCGTCTATCCCGAAAAGCACTTCTGCAACACGGTGCGTCCGGGCCGGTGCATGGCTTCGCTGGGGTTTAAGGCCCTCTACAACGACACCAACCATCCCAGTTGGATGGGGGCGATGCCGGTGGCACAATCGATCGTGGAGAAGATCGCGCCGAAATAGCGGGCGGATTAGCAGCCGCGGCGGGCGACGCCTTCCGCATCGAAGACATGGCCGGTGAGCGTGCGGCCCTTGCGGCTGGCGAGATAGAGGGCGAGCGCTGCGATATCGGGCTCGGACGTGAGGCAGGCGCCGCTCATGGTGTCGAGTGTGGTTGCCTTCGGGCCAACGGCGTTGATGCGGACCACGTCGCCCGACCAGCGACGGGCGAGATCGGCCGTCATGGCGGCGAGTGCCTGCCGCAGCATGCCGAGGACTGCCGCGTCGCGAGCTGTCTGCGGGGCGGGGGCGACCACGGCGTTCAAGATGGTGCCTTCGGACCACGTGAGAGCCATGCGGTTGGCCGCCACTTCGGTCGCTTCGCGCGCGGGGCCAAGCTTGGCAACGATCAGGTCTTCGATTTCATCCAGCGTATCGACCGCGTTCAGTTCGGTCTGCGTCACGGAGACGAGGTTGACCATGGTGTCGATGCCGCCGAGGTCCTTGGCGGCGCGCTGGGCGAAGCGCGTGGGCGTCTCGGTTGCGGAAAAGGGGACGTCAAACAGGGCGAGGTCGCTGGCGGACGATGCGAGGAGGGCCGTCAGTTCGACCATTTCGGGGGAGCGTTCGGCGGTCTGAATCACCAGACGGGCTTTGCGATCGGCAAAGCCACGGGCGAGATCAACACCCAAGATGGTCGATAGCCCCGTGACGACGACGCGGGCGCCGGCCAACTCGGGATAGGTTTCGGCACCGGACTCACGCGCGATGACGCTCATATACATGGGACTGCATGCTCCTAAATTACGCCGGAGAAAGTGAGCGACCCGGCGGGAACGATACCACGCCGATTCGCCTAACGACATCTAAACAGCGGTTCGATTCGGGTCTGGCTCGGGGCCGGGTGATGTCGAAAAGGCGGCGAGGTGCGGTAAGACTTTTGCCGGACCGGCTGAACGGGGCCGCAACGTCTTGCTGGCGTTTGGAGATCAGGCTCGAGGCTCAGCCGATCCGTCGTCATCTTTTTTGGTGCATGAGGGCCACGGCGGTTTCTGCAACGTAGGCCGGGCCTGTGGAAAGCTGGTGAAAAGGCAGGTGGCTGAATTGCCCGGCTGGCCGCGACGCGCCGATGCTGAAGGCTAACGATTCGCAATTTTCGGCAGGTCGCAACCTTATGCCAAATAAAAGAAAACGCCTTGTTGTTCCGCCCACGGCCGTTCCTTCGAATGGCGATTCGGCAGTCATGGTTTGCATCGCGCTGGTGGTGGCGGCGATTGTCGTCGGCCTGCACGTGCAATTGGGTCTTTCGCTGGGTCTGGCGGCCGTCGCTGGCATGTCGCTTTTTATTGGGCTCGTCGGGTTCCAGGCTTGGCGGCGGGGCGAGGCCGAACGGGCGGCGCTGGCTGATGAGTTGTTCCGGCTGGAGAGCGAACTTGAGATGACGGGCGGGGCGGGACCGCTGGCGACGGCGCATGTGGAGATCGCCGGATCCCGCCATGCGACGCAGCCGGTTGCGCGGACCACGGGCCCAAGCACCGCAGATCCTTACTCGGCGCACCCTGTTCGGCCTTCACTCGAGTCTGTGCCGCCGCACATTGCCCATGACATTCATGAACCCGCCGGGCCGCAATTCGAGGCCTATCACGGTGCCCCTTCGGTGCTGCCGGGCGAGTCATTTCAAGATTATGGTTCCCCGCCGGCAATGGGCAGCGGAGTACCCACGCAGGCCGCCGACTTTGCTGAACCTGCCGTTCCGCCGGCTGCCGCGTCTGCCGTTCGTGAAGATGACGTCGAACTGCTGCAGCGGCGGATCAAGGATATGCTTTATCAGGTCACGGCGGCCGAGCAGGCGCGCGATCTGGCGGCGGTTCTGCCGGCGGCCGAACCTGACGTTGAAATCGTGCCGTCGGCGGATGCGGCCTTGGCGGCGTCGATCGATGCGCTGCAGTCGGCGGCGCACTCCATGCGGCAGAGGCCGGGCCCGGACCGGGAACTTCATATACCGCAGCCCGAGCCAGAAGTGCCGGCGGATGCGGCCTTGATCTCGGTGCGCGATGCGATCGCTGCCGGGCGCGTCGACGTTTTTCTGGAGCCGATCCTTGGGCTCGGCGATCAGGCAACGCAGCATTACGAAGTGAGCGTCAAGCTGCGGGGTGCGTCAGGACAGGATCTGGGAGCGGGCGACGGCGACGTGCTGGCCGGGCGTGGTTTGCTGCCGCTGTTTGACAGCGTCCGGATTGGACGCAGTGCGATCGTGGCGGAGCGGCTGCAGAGCCGCGGGAAATCCGGTTCGGTCTTCTCGCGCGCGTCGGGCGAGGCGCTCATCGAGCCAGAATTCACGCGCAATATGCAGCTCGATTTCGTGGCGCGGCCGGCGACGGCGCGGCAGCTGATCCTGACGTTCAGTCAGGCGGATATTCGCTCGTTCCGGGTTGCCGAACAGCGGGCGGTGAGCGCGCTGTCGGCCTTGGGCTTCCGGTTTGCGATTTCGGCGCTCACCGATCTTGATATGAACTTCGCGGCGATGGCGCAGGCCGGCTTCCAGTTCGTCAAGATCGATGCCGCCGTGATGACAGACGGACTGCCGCATCCGGGCGGGTTCATTCCGGCGAGCGATGTTTGCCGGTTCCTGGCGGATCAGGGCTTTGGTCTCATCGTCGAGGGTATCGACAGCGAAGAAACGCTGGCGCGGGTCTTCGGCTTTGGCGTGCTCATGGGACAAGGCACGCTCTTCGGGGGACGGCGGCCGGTAAAGACGGACGTTGTCGCAAAAAGCGGGCAGGCGGCGGCGTAGGCCGGGTCCGGAACGCGTTCCGTCGTCAAAGTTTGATGGCTGGCGATCCTGCGATCGCACGACGGGCGGCGTCTCCGGGCGGGCCAGCGGTGCGCGCTTTGCGAATGGGGCATCTGCAGCTACGGTCCGTGGTTTGAAAAGGGGCTGTTTGTCGTATGCCAAATCTTGCGCAGTATGTTCTCGATCGGCTGGTGCTGAGGTTGCGGCCGCCGGATGCGACGCGGCAAGTGGCGGCGCTGCCGTACACCGTGATCGATGGGCGCGTGGTGTTTCTGCTTGTAACGTCGCGGCGGAGCGGGCGCTGGATCGTGCCGAAGGGTTCGCTTGTTCCCGGTGAGACGCCGCGCCGTTCAGCTGAGATCGAGGCGTTGGAAGAGGCCGGGGTTGAGGGTGTTGCCGATGCGGAGCCGATCGGGTCGTATCGCACGATCAAGAAGGGCGGCCTCACGCGCCGGGTCGTCGAAGTGGATCTTTATCCTCTGCGCGTGACGAAGCAACACGACACATGGATGGAGCAGGATCGGCGGCATCGCCATTGGGTGCTGTTGCGCGAAGCCAAGCGTCTCTTGTCGGATGCGGAGGTTGGCGAGTTTGCTACGGCGCTCAGCCGGCGCGAAATGGCACGAGATCAACCCATGGCCCAACGCATCGATGCATAGAGCCCGGCGGCCAGGAGGGCTGCGGCGGGCACCGTGACGATCCATGCGGCCGCGATGCCATACACGTGCTGGCGGCGGACCAGACGGCGTTTTTCGCGTTTGGCGTAGTTGCGGAGCGCTTCTTCCGGGGTGGCATTGAGCTGCGAGGGTTCGAGAAACACCGAGCGCGGCTTCACGGCGGGGTTGGGGACGCCGGTGTTGGTGAGAATTTCGCGCAGATAGCCGACGCCGAAGACGGCTCCGATTGCGATATGAGTCGAGGAGACCGGAAGGCCCATGGCTGAGGCGACGAGCACCGTGACGGCTGCCGACAGTGCCACGCAATAGGCACGGATCGGGTCCATTTTGGTGATCTTTTCCCCGACGGTGCGGATGAGGCGCGGCCCGAAGAGGGACAGGCCCAACGAAATGCCGAAGGCGCCGATGGCGAGAACCCACATCGGGAGGGCCACCTGTCCAGCTACGCCGGCTTCAGTTTGTGCAACTGAGACGATGGCAGCTAGGGGTCCCACAGCGTTGGCGACGTCGTTGGCGCCGTGGGCGAACGACAGCAGTGCGACCGCGAAGATCAGCGGGACGTTGAAGCAGCTGGCAACATCTTTGCGGGTGTTGGATATGACGGCAGCCCGGCGTGCGACGAGCGGCCGGGAAATGGCGAAGCCGATGATAGAGAAAGCGCCACCGATCGCCCACACCGTTTCCGCGTCCGGTTTCCAAACCCGGCTTAGCCCCTTGCTTGCCATGTACATGGCGAAGATGCCCGTCATCAGCGCGACCAAGACGGGTACCCATCGCTTGGCGGCGGTGATGCGGTCGTCACGGAAGACGATGAGCCATTTGACGAGGCCGAGCAGGAGCGCTGCAAAGAGGCCACCGCAGACGGGAGAGATGACCCAACTCGCCGCGATCTTGCCCATGACGGCCCAATTCACCGCATCGACGCCTGCTGCCATGGCGCCGCTGCCCATGACGGCGCCGACAATCGCATGCGTTGTCGAGACGGGGGCACCGAGGTAGGTCGCGAGGTGCAGCCAGAGTCCCGCCGCGAGGAGGGCTGCCATCATCATCATGATGAAGGGGTCGGTTGCGAGGCCGTGGTCCTTGACGATCAGTTCCTTAGCGACGGTGTTGACCACGTCGCCGCCAGCTAGAATGGCGCCGGCTGTCTCGGCGATCGCTGCGATCGCGATAGCGCCGGTCATGGTGAGGACGCGGCTGCCGACGGCAGGGCCCATGTTATTGGCCACGTCGTTGGCGCCGATGTTGAGCGCCATGTAGGCGGCGATGACGGAGGCGAAGACGACGAGGGTGGTGTGTGTGCTGTCGCCGAGCGCGAGGCTTGCGGCGGCGATGCAACCGGCCATGAAAATGGCCAGCAACCCGGGCGCGGCGAGCGAATGGGCAAGGCCTTCGGTGGCCTTCTCCAATTGTCCGACTTTTTTCAAGTCTTTATCGAGTGACGGCTTAGCCATGTGTGCCCGGCTCTCCTTGTGCCGGAAGCGACCTAGCACCTTCAGGCGGCTTTGTCACAGAACCGTCATGATGCAAAAATCGAAGGCCCGGCGAGGGGAACTCGCCGGGCCTTGTTTCGTAGAGTGGTCTCGCCAAGCCTTATGGCCAGGCGGCCGGGGCGATGCCGTGCTTCAGTCCCCAGTCGTACCAGTTGTCGACAGCCGTTCCGGTGAGAAGGATGCCGATGCCGCCGGTGAGCGGGCAGAGAACTGCGAACCACCACGCCCAGCGATGGATCGATTCCATCGAGGCGTTGAAGCCCATCGTCCATCGCCAGAAGAGGGCCGCGCGTTCAGACGCCGTGCCGCGATCGGTGATCTGTTCGATCTCGCGCTCGCCGCCGTACCGCGTCACAGCCAAGATCGTGGCGCCGTGCATGGCGAACAGCAGAGCCGAGCCATACAGGAACGCGATCGAGAGCATGTGGAACGGATTGTAGAACAGGTTGCCGTAGGTGATGGAGAAGTTATTCGTCCAATCGAGATGCGGGAAGATGCCGAACGGCACTGCTTCGCTGAACTTGCCCATCAGGACCGGGCGGATGAAGCCCAGAACCAGATAGAGCCAGATCGCTGCAGCGAATGCCCAGGCGACATGCGTGCCCAGACCGAGCTGACGGGCCCGGCGGTACATGCGTGCCCACCACAGCAAGATGGATGTGGTCAGGAAGAAGCCGGCCATCAGCCACCAGCCGCCTTCTTTGAGCGGTGGGATGGAGAGACCGTACTCAGGCTTCGGCGGCTCGAGAGCGAGATAAGGCAGCTTGCGGATAAACTGCACCGGATCCCAATTCACCGAAGCTAGCATGTTGAGGCCGATGATCTCGATCGCGATGATACCGCAAACGAGCGAGAGGAAGCCCAACGTGCCGAGATAGATCGGACCGATTTGAGCATCGCCGATCTTTCCTGCCCAGTAGGAGAAGAAAGGCGTGCCGCGGCGCTCCGAGTTGTTCTCGGGGAGGTCGATGCCCGGCTCGGGGTGGGGTGCCACCTGAAGCTGGGTAAAGATGTTCTGGTAGTAAGCCATGTGTGTGTCCCTCCCTTACGACCAGATCGGCAGTTCGAGCCACCAATTCCACCAGTCGACCCAGGGATCGCCCTCGGCCCAAAGCGGACCGGAGATGATCATGCACACCGCGCTCCAGAAGCCGGCCGACAACGCCAGGAACAGACCGAGGCGATGGATGCCCAGGGTGCCGATGGAGTAGCCGATGGTGTCACGGAAGTAGGTGTTCTCATGTTCGGGGGTCTTGACCACTTCGCCTTTCTTCGGGTTGACCGACGAGAGAACGAGAGCGCCGTGCAGGGCGAGCGCGAGACACGTTGTGAAGAAGAACGTGATCGCGATCATATGCGCGGGGTTGTAGTGGAAGTTGCCGTATGTATAGCCGGTGCCAGACACCCAATCGAGGTGGCTCATGAAGCCGTACGGGAAACCGTAGGACCAGGAACCCATCGCGATGGGGCGGAAGACGACAAGTGTAACATAGGCAAGGATGGCGAACGAGAAGGCGAACGGGACGTGGTAGCCCATGCCGAGTTTACGGCAGATCTCCACTTCCCGGAGTGCCCAGGAGACAAACGCTCCTATGGCGCAGACAGTGACCGCCTGCCAGATGCCGCCCTGTTTCATCGGGGCGAAACCAAGGCCGAACTCCGCCGGCGGCGGGTTGATCGAGAGGCGGAACAGGTTCCATGTCGGGCCGAGTGAGGCGCCCCAGCAGATGAGGCCGACGCCGACGATGATGAAGAAGATGGACGCAACGCCGAAGAAGCCGACGTAGAAGGGCCCGACCCAGAAGTCGAACAGATCCCCGCCGATCAGCGTTCCGCCACGAACACGATATTTTCGCTCGAAGTTAAGCATAGCCATGGCTGGATTCTCCGCTCAGTCGGCACGCAGCCGGCTGCGAAACGTATTTTCTTGTCAGTTGAATGCACACGAATGAATTTGGAACCGGACGGGCGATGACGTCCGTCCGGCTCCATGATGTCGGCCGTTAAACCGCTTTGATCAGCGGCATTTCGATCGATGCAGCAGCCTTTGCCTTGGGCCCTTCGATCCAGTTGAAGCGATCGGTGCTCAACAGGATGAAGTGGATCAGGACAGCGAGGCTGAACAGGAAGGTCGCGAGAGCGACCAGCGTTCTGCGAGGATCGAAGAGAAGCCAAATCTTCCACATATTCTCATCTCCCTCTGGGTTAAGCCTTGAGCGACGGCAGGTAGCTCAGGGCGTAGTTTGCGCCGTCAATCAACGACGCGTAGCCGGTCGGCCCCGGAAGCCAGGGACGCCACTGCCACACGAGGAAGTGCGCGATGATCGCGATGACCGTAAAGATGATGAACGAAGTCATGAAGATCCCGTGGAACTCCTTGGCTTCCGTTTCGGTCAATCCCGACACCGAGCCGCTTCTGTTATCAGCAGCCATGTTGGTACTCTCCGTAGTTGGCCTTTCGGCCGTTACCGCGCATCGACCCGCGCGGCAGGGGCAGTCCGTGGCTTTGGACACCACGTCTAGTGTTCGACCGGCTGTTTAAGGCCGGGCGAATTCTGGCTCGCGCTCAGCCCATAAAGGCATAGGCGGCGCTGATGTGAGCGGCCTCGCGGGCCTGCTCGAAAACGGACTTCCTGATTTCGTTGTCGCCGTTGCGCTGGGCCCACTTGTGGGGCATGGCGCGCTCGATAACGGAGGTCAGAAGGAACACGGCGAACGCCAGCGTGTAGATCAGGCGGAATTCGATCGCGTCGTGCTTTTTCGGCTTCGACGAGACGCGCGTGGCGGCGGCGTGATTGGCGAAGGCGCGCGATACGGCAGCGGCGCCTGCGGTGGCTGCTGGCGACGACGGCCGTGATACGGCCACTGGGGCTGCGACGGTGCGGCGCTGCGTGCTGAGGGGAAGTGCGCGGACGCGAACGTAACTCGAGCGGGCGAGATGCCCCGACATGGATGCGGCTGTCATGCGGCGTGCCCCTCTTTGATGAACGGTTGCGCCAAGGCAAGGCGGCGTGCGGAGACGCGGGTCTCGCCGGCTTGGCGTGCAGTGCGTTCGGCGGCGTCGCGCAGGCGCTTGGCAGCCGAGATACGGATCAGAATAGGTTGCTCTTCGATGATGCGGTCGAAGGCATCCTTGGCATCGTCGTCCCACGGCAATTCCGCGTGGATGCGAGCCGGTGTCGGGTCGACTTTGTCCATGTCGGTGGCGAGCGGAAGAATATGGAACAGCGCATCGAACAGCGCGTTGCAAACTTCCTGCACGAGATAGGTGGCGCCGGAGTAGCCCATGAAGGGCGTGCCGGTGTGACGGCGAATGATGGCGCCGGGGAAAGAGGCGGGAATATAGACGCCGCGGCCACCGGCTTCCGCCATATACATGCGCTCGTTGTAACTGCCGAAGAGAACGAGCGGCGGCGTCTGTTTGATGGCGGCGCGCACGGCGTCATTGTCGGGCTTGATGCCGGGCTTCCTCGGATAGGCGAAGTTGCACGGCAGGCCAAGTTCGGTTTCCAGGAACTGGCGGACGCCGCGCGTGTAGGTTTCGTTGGCGACGATGCCGAACGAGGCGGTGCCGAAGAAATCCTGTGTGACCGAGCGCCAGAGATCCCAGATGGGCTTGATGGTCGTGTGCTTTTCCTTGGCGATGAAGGGCTCTGGGTCGAGGCCCAGCATTTCGCCCAGTTTGCGCAGGAAGCGCGTTGTGGAATGGAGGCCGATGGGGGCCTGCAGATACGGGCGCTCCAGCATTTCGCAGAGCAGGCGGCCATATTCGCGATACATGCAGACGTTGGCTTCAGCGTCGGCGAGCTTGGCCACGTCGGCGACATGTGAGCCGAGCGGAAACACCATGTTGATTTCGGCGCCGATGCCTTCGATGAGGCGGCGGATCTCGGCGAGATCAGACGGCGTGTTAAAGGTGCCGTAGCTCGGGCCGATGATGTTGACCTTGGGTTTCTGGCCTTCGGCGCGCGGCTTCAGATCCGGGATCTTCTTGCGGCCGAACTGGGTCCACAGCCAAGTCAACGCGCGGTCGGCGCTCTGCCACTGGTCTTCGTCGATGGTGCGCGGCAGGAAGCGCTGGATGTTGGTGCCTTCGGGCGTGACGCCGCCGCCGATCATTTCGGCGATGGAGCCCGTAACGACGACGGCGGGCATATGCGAATCGAGCGACTTGTGGGCGCGGCGCATGGCGCCTTCGGTGCCGGTCTTGCCGAGCTCTTCCTCGGAGAGGCCGGTGACGACGATGGGCAACTCATGCGGGGGAAGCGCGTCGGTGTAGTGCAGCACCGACGTGACGGGCAGGTTTTCGCAACCGACGGGACCGTCGATGATGACCTGCAGGCCCTTGATGGCGGTGAAGACGTAAACCGAACCCCAGTAACCACCGGCGCGGTCGTGATCTAAGACGAGGGTCATAGCATTTCCTCCGCCTTGCGCTTCTTGGCTTCCTTTTCGATCCGGCGCTTGTACTCGGAGCGGAATTCGGGACGGTCGACGGGCATCTCTTCCCAGACGCCGGTGGCGAAGCCTTCGCCGACGCCTTCGAAGAAGTCCGTCATAGTGTCGAAGCGATCCTTGCCGGCCATCGCTGCGTTGACGACCTGAGCGAGGGAGCCGGCGCCTGCGGGACCCATCAACGGACGGGCCGAGATGAGGTTCGTGAAGTAAAGCGCGGGCGTCGACGATTCCTTTGCCTTCTGGACGACGGGCGTCGTGCCGATGGCGAGGTCGGGTTTGAATTCATGGAAGGCCGCGAGATCCTGTTCCAGCGAGGCGCGGAACTGGATCTGAACGCCCTTTGCTTCAAGCCATTCGCGATCGGCGTCCGACCAGACTGTGCGCGGGCAAGCGGTGCCGACGTAACGGACATCAGCGCCGCTTTCGACGAGCAGGCGGGCCACGAGGAGTTCGGAGCCTTCATAGCCCGACATGGTGATGCGGCCCTTGATCGGCTTTGCGGCCAGCGCGCCACGGATGGCGGGAAGGAACTTAGCCTTGGCGGCGTCGATCTTGTCGGCTGCGATATTGCAGGCCGCGCCGATGTTTTCGAGCCAGGCGGCGGTGCCGTCGAGGCCCACGGGCGCGGAGCCCACGACCTTGCGTCCGGCGGCTTCGAATTCGCGGATGCTGGCTTTGTAGAATGGATGGATGGCGGCGACGGCGGCGCAATCGAGCGCGCCATAGAGTTCGCGCCATTCGCGGGTGGGGACGACGGGGCCGGCGGCGAGGCCAAGCGGTTCCAGAAGCTGCCCGATGATCATCGGATCGGCGGGGAACATCTCGCCCAAGAGCGTGACTGTCGGCTTGAGGCTAACGCCTGTGCGCGGAGCCTGCACGGGGCCGTGTTCGGCTTCGGCGCGGGCGTATTTGAGCATCGCGCCGGCCAGGACGTCTTTGGCTTCGGCGTGGGTGGGGACGCCAAAGCCCGGCACGTCGATGCCAACGATGCGGACGCCGTTGATTTCCTTCGGTAGCAATTGGAGCGGCACGCCTGAGGCCGTCGGCACGCAGAGGTTCGTCACGATCACCGTGTCATAGAGTTCGGGATCGGCGAGCTGATAGACGGCGTCGCGGATGTCTTCGAACAGTTTGCCGGTGACGAGAGATTCGGAATTGAAGGGCACGTAGCCGACGGTGCGGCGGGCGCCGTAGAAGTGCGATGTGAATGTGAGACCGTACACGCAGCAGGCGGAGCCGGAGAGAACCGTCGCGGTGCGGCGCATGCGCAGGCCGACACGGAGCGAGCCGAACGCCGGGCACATGCTCTGCGGCTGGTCGTGCGGGCCCATCGGATAATCCGCGGCGTAGCGTTCGAGCGTTTCGCTCTTGCCGGCGGCGACGGCGGCTTTCTTGAGTTCGTCTTTCCCGGCATGGCAGCCGAGACCGTCGACGCCTTTCGCCGTTGCGGCGGGCGCGCACGCATCGGCAGGCGCCGGTGCTTCCACCGGTCCCACTTCAACGATCTTTTCGTCCAACACCGTCATGCCAAGAGGCTCCCCGCCCCAAACAAACTGATGAAACTCACACCGTGTCGTAGATCACTTCGAGCGACGGCTTGCTCACCGCGGTACCGCCGCACATGTCTTCGAAGCTTGCCGGTTCCAGCACCACATCGCGGCCGACGACATCGCTGGCGAAGAGGCCGAGAAGGCCATCCTGCGACAGCGGCGAGGGACGGACGGGCGGTGCGCTCGCAACGTTGAGGGCGAGTTCCTCGAACAAAGACGCCCATTCGCCGCCGGGAAGGCCGATGATTTCGTAGTTGGCGCTCTTACGGCGGATATCTTCGTTGGCCGGGATTGCGGCCAGAACCGGGATACCGGCGGCGTTGGCGAAGGCGCGTGCTTCACCTGTGCCATCGTCCTTATTGATCACCATGCCGGCGACGCCGACGTTGCCGCCGAGTTTGCGGAAGTATTCGACCGCGGAGCAGACGTTGTTGGCGACGTAAAGCGACTGGAGATCGTTGGAGCCGACGACGATGACCTTCTGGCACATGTCGCGGGCGATCGGCAGACCGAAGCCGCCGCAGACGACGTCGCCGAGGAAGTCGAGCAGCACATAGTCGAAGCCCCACTCGTGGAAGCCCAACTTCTCTAGCGTTTCGAAGCCGTGGATGATGCCGCGTCCACCGCAGCCGCGGCCGACTTCGGGGCCGCCCAATTCCATGGCGAAGACGCCGTCGCGCTTGAAGCAGACGTCGGAGATCTTGAGCTCTTCGCCGGCAAGCTTCTTTTTCGCGCTGGTTTCGATGATGGTCGGCGTGGCGCGGCCACCAAAGAGCAACGACGTTGTGTCGCTCTTGGGGTCGCAGCCGATGAGGAGGACGCGTTTGCCGAGCTGAGCCATCATGTAGGACAGGTTGGCGAGCGCGAAGCTCTTGCCACTGCCGCCCTTGCCGTAGATAGCGATGATCTGCGTTTCCTTCGTTTCCGAGCCGGCCTTGGGCACGGGATCGGGTTCCTGGGCGGCTTCATCGCGCAGGAAATCCTTCATCGAAGGCTTTAGAGCGTTGACTGTCGTCGTTCCGCACGCGCTCATGAACAGGCTCTCCAATCGAGGATCATTTTCAGGCAATCGGGGTCCGTGAAGGCCGTGCGATACGCTTCGCTGGCGGCCGTCGCGGGTTCGCGATGGGTGATGAGGCCGTCGAGCGAGAGCGCATTGCGCTCGATGAGATCGCGGACGGCGACGAGATCGTGTTCTTTCCATTCGGCAGCGACGCGCAGGCGGGCTTCGCGCATGAAGGCCGGGGGGAAGGCGAAGGACAGCGGCTCGCTATAGAAGCCGGCGAGGACGATTTCGCCACCGGGCGATAGCTTGCCGATGAGGGTGTCGAGCAACTTGGAGTCGCCCGAGACGTCGCAAATCGCGGCGTAGCCACGGCGTGTGTCAGTGGTGGGATCGATGACGGTGTAGCCTTCAGCGCCGGCGGCGCGGCGGGCGTTGGTTTCCCAGACGACGGGGGCTTCGCCGCCGACGGCGATGACGAGGCGCGCGATCAGGCGGCCGAGAACACCGTGGCCGATGATCAACTGCGGGAGTGCGGAGCGGCCGACGTCGAGGGCGTGATAGGCGGTGGCGGCCAGTGCGAGCAGGACACCTTGTTCGCCGAGGCTCTCGTCGAAGCGGGTGGCTTTCGCGCCAGGTACCACGACGCGCGAGGAGGCGCCGCCGAAGAGGCCTTTGATGTCGCCGTAGCAGCGGGCGCCGGGGACGAAGACGCGATCGCCGACGGTGGCGCCAGAGCGGCTGCCAGCTTCGCGGATGCGGCCGACGGACTCATAACCCGGAACAAGGGGATAGCCGAGCCCGGGGAAGGGGGGCATGCGGCCGGACCAGAGCAAGCGCTCGGTGCCCGTGGAGATCCCGCTCCACTCGATATCGACCACGACGTCTTCTTCTCCCGGCTCCGGCAAGGGAAGTCGGCTGAGCACAAGGCGCTCCGGCTCTTCGAGCACGACAGCGAGGGTGTTCATCCGGGGAAAACTCGCGATCCTTGGAGGCCAGGGCGCCTGGGGTATCCCGGCGCCTGCCTCCTTCTACGGGTGTCAATCTAAGCGGACAGTTTAAAGTGTCAAGCAAGATGAACAGTTTTGGGTCATGTTTGTGCGACAATCAGACTCGTTTGAAGCGGCACGCGGGTTGGTACAGCGCGCACGTCGCTGAATCCGCTGCGTCGCAGCATGTTTTCGATGGTGCCCAGGCTGCGTGGGCGGCCCGACCGCATGGCCATGAGATAAAAGGCGAAATAGGCGTCGCCCATCCGTTCGGCGCCACGCGTTTCCGCCAAAGGTTCGGCAATCAGAAGGTGTCCACCGGGTGGGAGCGAGCGATGGATGTTGGTCAGAAGCTGTGCGGCCTTTTCGTCGTCGTGATCGTGGAGAATTCTGACAAGCGTCACGATATCCGCGCCTATGGGCAGCTCATCGGTGAAAAAACTGCCACCAAACGTCTGGGCGCGGTCCGCCAGGCCATTTGCAGCGATGTTTTTTTGCGCCCGCGCGGCGACGGCCGGCAGATCGAACATCATGAGAGCCAGATGGGTGTAGCGCTCGCCGGCCGAGCAGAGGAAGCGGCCTTCGCCGCCCCCGACATCGAGCAGACACTTGTGATTCTGGAAGGGATAGGCGTCGAGGATTTCGCTCGCCACCAAGGGCTGTGAGGCCGACATCAACGCGCTGTAGCCGCGGACCGCTTCGTCGGGGAGCTTGGAAGGATCTTCCGATTGTGCGTAAGCCCAATAGCGGGACAGCGCCGTTTCGCGGTCGGGATGGCGCAGAAAATCGACTGGATCTGCAAGATCTGAATAGAGAATCGCATTGTGCTCGACCATCGCGGCGATGCCGGGATTGGCGAGAATGGCGGCGCCATTCATGCCGAGGCCGTAGCGGCCGTCTTTCAATTTGCACATGAGGTCAAGTGAGACTGCGGCGTCGAGCAAGCGGCGGGCGGGATCGAGGGGAAGGTTCGCGCGCGCGGCGATCGCTTCGAGGGTGAGCGGTTGTTTCTCGAGAAGCCGGAAAAGATCGAGTCGCACGCAGGCGAGCAGGACTTGCGAATAGATGAAACCGGAAAGTAGATCGAAGACGGCGCGCGCCTTGCCACGCGCGATCGTGCGGATGCCGGGCGTGCTGGAGGCAAATTTCTGGAAGCGGGGGTTGGCGAGCAGGCGATTGCGGATCGACAGCCAACGCTCAGCCAGAGACGACACGTGCGGAATTTCCTTTGCAGGCGGCGCACCGGAAGCGTCCGCAATGGGGATGGCGCCCCGGCGGGTCATGCCGCCTGACGGGCCAGTTCTTTGGGTACGAAGCGTGTCGACTCCGCAAGGATGATGGTGCGCAGTTCGTCCGAGCCAGGGCATTCTGGGATCGACTCGAGCGCTTCTTTCATCAGGTCTTTCAGGCGTTTGGTGGCGCCTTCGATGCCGAGGCTGCACGCGGTTGGACGATGGTGGGCCGCGTCTTGGCCGGAGGGCTTACCGATGTCGGCGGCCTTGCCGAGGAGATCGTGCAGATCGTCGGCGACCTGGTATGCCTCGCCAATGCATTCGCCGAGGCGGCGCCAGCGATCGGGAGACTGGCCGGCGGCGAGAGCACCGGCTTCGGTGGCCGCGGCGAAAAGCGAACCAGTTTTTTCGCGGTGATATTTTGCGAGTTCAACTTCGGGTTCGCATTCCCAGGCCTGGCCGGCAACGATGCCGTGGGGCATGCCAACGGAGCTTGAGATTTTGGTCAGCAGGCCCGGAAGGCGAAGCGGAGATGAGGCGGCGGCGACCGCGAGGCATTCGAAGGCCATGACGATCAAAGCGTCACCGGCGAGGACGGCAAGGGGTTCGCCGAAGGCCATATGAACTGACGGCTTGCCGCGGCGGAGCGCGGCGTCGTCGAAGCAGGGCAGGTCATCGTGGACGAGCGACGAGCAATGCAGCAGTTCGATGGAAGCGGCAGCGGCTTCGGCTAGGCCCGGCTGATCGTCGCCGCAGGCGTGCGCGACCGAGAGACAGAGGCGCGGGCGAACGCGGGCACCGCCCGGAAAGACGGCGTAGCGCAGCGCGGCTGCGAGTTTTGGAGGCGACCCTGAGGTTTCGCCCCGTGCCAGGATCATCTCCAAGGTTTGTTCAATACGTGCCGTGGCATCCATGGAACAGTCCTCTCGCGACAGAAGTGTAATCCTAATTGGTCTTTTATGATTGTCTAGTAAAATAGACACTTTTATGCGAGGCTCTGTGTAAAGCGGGAATTGATAGCCGGACGGGACGAACGTGAAGGGGAAAGTGATCGTCGTCGGCGCGGGTGTGGCGGGGCTTGTTTCGGCTCTGGAGCTGGCGCGGGCGGGGTATGACGTGCAGGTCGTCGAACGGCAGGCTGCGCCCGGGGGCAAAATGCGTCAGGTCTTTGCCGGGGGTAAGCCGGTGGATGCGGGGCCGACGGTGTTTACCATGCGCTGGGTGTTCGAGCGCATTTTCGGCGATGCGGGCCGTGTGTTCGCGGAAGAAGTTCGCTTGAAACCCTTATCCATTCTGGCGCGGCACGCATGGGATGGGGATCGCCGTCTCGATTTGTTTGCGGGCGTGGAGCAATCGGCGGATGCGATTGGAGTCTTTGCGGGTCCGCGCGAGGCGGAGGGCTTCCGGCAATTCTGTGCCAGAGCGCGCGATGTCTATCAGACACTAGAAGAGCCGTTTATTCGCTCGCCGCAGCCAACGCCGATTTCGCTGGCGTTTTCGTCGGGACTACGCGGCCTCACAGATATGTGGCGTATATCGCCCTTTTCGACACTGTGGTCGGCATTGGGCGATCACTTCCAAGACCCCAGGTTGCGGCAGTTGTTCGGGCGATATGCTACTTATTGCGGGTCGTCGCCGTTCGATGCGCCGGCGACCTTGATGCTGGTCGCACACGTCGAGCAGGATGGCGTGTGGATTATTGAAGACGGCATGCATGCGCTGGCGAAATCTCTGGAGACCATCGCGCGGGAAAACGGCGCGCGGTTCACTTATGGCGTCGAGGTGGAAGAGGTTCTTACTGCGGCGGGGCGAATATCCGGCGTTCGGTTGCGCAACGGTGAGGTTCTCGAAGCGGAGAACGTGATCGTCAACGCGGATTCGGCGGCGGTAGCGGCAGGCTTGCTTGGCCGGTCCGTTGCGTCGACGGTGTCGCCGTTGCGGCGCGATCAGCGCTCGCTGTCGGCGATGACATGGGTGATGAATGCCGAGACGCGCGGTTTTCCGCTCGTCCGGCACAACGTCTTCTTTTCCGACAACTATCAGGCCGAGTTCGATGATATTTTCGGGCGGTCGCGGCTGCCGCGGGAGCCCACGGTTTATGTCTGCGCGCAGGATCGCAGCGACGATGCAGCGGAATTCCAAGGCGGACGCGAGCGGCTGCTCGTGCTCGTCAATGCTCCGGCGACGGGCGACTCGGATCGGTTTACAGGCGCGGAGGCCGCGGAATGCGAGGAGAGGACTTTTGCGCTTCTAGCGCGGCTTGGCTTGGACGTGGATCGGGCGGATTCGGATACGGTTTTGACGACGCCGGCGGGGTTCCACGATCTCTTTCCCGCGACGGGTGGGGCGCTTTACGGCGCGGCATCCCATGGCTGGATGGCCTCGTTCAGCAGACCGGGGGGCAAGACGCGCATCCCGGGATTGTATCTGGCGGGGGGCAGCGTGCATCCGGGGCCGGGCGTGCCAATGGCAGCGCTTTCGGGATGGCTGGCGGCGGCCCAGTTGGCGGTGGACCACAATTCGACTCGCCTGTAGCGCCGGGCGGTTACGTCTGGTGGTACGTCGATGCGTTAAGCGACGACGAGCGGCACGGGCTGTCGATCATCTCGTTCGTGGGGAGCGTTTTCTCGCCCTACTATAAATTCGCGCGCCGGACGGCGGGTGCCGATCCGGAAAACCACGTTGCTATCAATGTGGCTCTCTACGGTGCCGGCGGTCATCGTTGGTCAATGACGGAGCGCGGGCGGAGGGAACTATCGCGGACGGCGGATACGTTTCAGGTGGGGCCGAGTTCGCTGACGTGGGACGGCAACGGGCTCACGTTCGACATCGACGAGATCACGGTGCCGATCCCGTCGCGGCTGAAGGGGCAGGTGCGCGTCATCCCGGCTGGTATCAACCGGCAGACGTTTGCGATCGATGCGCAGGGTGAGCATCTGTGGCGGCCGATTGCGCCGGTGTCGCGGGTGGAAGTGGAATTTTCGAACGGATTGAAGTGGGCGGGGAACGGCTATTTCGATTGGAACAGCGGTGTGGTGCCGTTGGAAGACAGTTTCCGGCGCTGGGATTGGTCGCGGGCGAGCGACGGCCAGGGGGCGACGATTTTTTACGATGTGACGTTGAAGGACGGGCGCGACGAAGGTCTGTCGTTGTTCATTCGGCCGGATGGATCAATCGAAGAACTTGCTCCGCCGGCGTTGTGCGGACTGCCGCGCGCGCCGATTTGGCGGATGGATCGTGGCACGCGATCAGACGGCGGCGCCGGTGGGCGTATTGTGAAAACACTGGAAGATACACCGTTTTATACGCGCTCAATCGTGTCATCGCGAGTGGCCGGACGGCCGGTGACGGCGATGCACGAGAGCCTTTCGCTCGACCGGTTCGTATCGCCAGTGGTGCAATGCATGCTGCCGTTCCGTATGCCGCGGCGGGCGGCGCGCTAGAACGCTCCGAATAGCGCCAAGATAATGATCAGCGACAGCGGGACGCCGAGAATCCAGAGAATGATGGGCATTTTTGATCTCCAATCGGTTGCTTTAAGCGACATCTGATTGGAGAACGCGGCGCGGTGGCGGGCGTTCCATACCGTGGGATGTGGTGCACGTCCTTTTGGCGACGGCAACCGATCGGCACGTCAGGTTTTGTCGCCCTCCGACGGGGGCGTTTCGTCGTCAGGTTTTGGTTTGTCGCGGTCGTAGCTGTTGGCGACTTTTTCGAGGATGTACCAGCCGACGCCGAAGGCGAGGACGATCAGCAACTCCATGTAGGCGACGAGGCTGGTCTCGAGCGGGAGGGCGAGGTTTGTTAGCATGGTGGGCTCGTTGGTTGGCGGCGTTGCCCTTTTTACGTATGCAGCGGCTCTTGGGATTGGTCGCCGTTGCTGACGCCGGGGGGCTGGTTGAAGCTTGAATGGGCCCCGGCCTTCGCGGGGGTGACGCGGAATGGGGGCGTGGCGCTTCCTCGCGCGTCATCCTCGTCTGAGCGCGCAAAGCGCGTGACGGATGGGGATCCAGCATCCGACGTGCGCGATCGCGTTCAGCATGTCATATTGCCGGAACAGATCTCCGGTGTCTTCGACACATATTGTGCTGGATCCCCGAACGCGGTCGCGGTGCTCGCGCGTTCGAGGATGACATCGCTGTGGCGCTAGGCGCGCAGTGCGCCGCCGGTGGCTTTTGTTTGGCCGAGGGCGCTGGTGGCTTTGGCGACGATGGCGGCGGCGTCGAGGCCGGCGGCGGCATACATGACGTCGGGCTTGTCGTGGTCGATGAAGGTGTCGGGGAGCGTCATGGTGCGCACCTTGAGGCCATGATCGAGCAGGCCTTCGGCGGATAGGAATTCCAGGACGTGGCTGCCGAAGCCGCCGACGCTGCCTTCCTCGATGGTGATGAGGACTTCGTGGGTGCGGGCGAGCGTGCGGATCATCTCTTCATCGAGCGGCTTCATGAAGCGGGCATCGGCGACGGTGGTGGAGAGGCCCTGGGCTGCGAGCTGGTCGGCGGCTTTGAGGGCTTCTGAGAGGCGCGTGCCGAGAGAGAGGATCGCGATGGTGGAGCCTTCGCGGACGATGCGGCCTTTGCCAATTGCGAGCGGCGTTCCTTCCGCGGGAAGATCGAGGCCGATGCCTTCGCCGCGCGGATAGCGAACGGCGGAGGGGCGGTCGTTGATGGACGCGGCTGTGGCGACCATGTGGACGAGTTCGACTTCATCGGCGGCGGCCATGATGACGAAGCCCGGCAGGCAGCCGAGGTAGGCCAGATCAAAGGAGCCGGCGTGCGTCGGTCCGTCGGCGCCGACGAGGCCGGCGCGGTCAATCATGAAGCGGACGGGGAGGGATTGGATCGCGACGTCGTGGACGACCTGATCGTAGCCGCGCTGGAGGAACGTGGAGTAGATGGCGCAGAACGGCTTCATGCCTTCGGTGGCGAGGCCGGCGGCGAAGGTGACGGCGTGCTGTTCGGCGATGCCGACGTCGAAGGTGCGATCGGGGAAGGCGCGGCCAAAGATATCGAGACCTGTGCCGTCGGGCATGGCGGCCGTGATGGCGACGACGCGCTCATCCTTCTTGGCTTCGGCGACGAGCGCGTTGGCAAAGACCTTGGTGTAGCTCGGCGCTAAGACTTTTGGTTTCACCTGGGCGCCGGTGACGACGTCGAACTTGGCGACGCCATGGTATTTGTCGGCGGAGGCTTCGGCGGGTGCGTAGCCCTTGCCCTTCTTGGTGATGACGTGGACGAGGATCGGCGCCTGATCGGCGTCGCGGCAGTTTTTCAGGACGGGCAAGAGCTGGTCGAGGTCGTGGCCGTCGATGGGGCCGACGTAGTAGAAGCCCAGTTCTTCAAACCAGATGCCGCCGGACATGATGGTGCGCGACATTTCTTCGACGCGGGCGGCGCGGCGTTCCCACTTCTTGGGCAGGCGCTTGGCGAGCTGCTTGGCGAAGTCGCGCAGCTGGAGGTATTGCGTGCTCGACGTTGCGCGCGTGAGATATTTCGACAGCGCGCCGGTGGGCGGTGCGATCGACATTTCATTGTCGTTGAGGATGACAATGAGGCGCTCGTCGCGGGCACCAGCGTTGTTCATGGCCTCATAGGCCATACCGGCGGACATCGAGCCGTCGCCGATGACGCAGATGACGTTGTTGTTGTCACCCTTGAGGTCGCGGGCGACCGCCATGCCGAGACCGGCGGAGATGGACGTCGAGGAGTGCGCGGCGCCGAAGGGGTCGTATTCGCTCTCGGCGCGCTTGGTGAAGCCGGAGAGGCCGCCGCCCATGCGCAGCGTGCGGATGCGGTCGCGGCGGCCTGTGAGGATCTTGTGGGGATAGCACTGGTGGCCGACATCGAAGATGAGGCGATCCTTCGGCGTGTCGAAGACGCGGTGGATGGCGAGCGTCAATTCGACGACGCCAAGGCCGGCGCCGAGGTGGCCGCCGGTGACTGAGACGGCTTCGATGACTTCCTGGCGCAATTCGGCGGCGAGCTGCTTCATGTCGCTTTCGGGAAGCGCGCGCAGATCGGCGGGGATGCGCACCTTGTCCAGGAGCGGCTTGGGTGACGGCACGGGCTGACCGATGATTGCGTTCATGACCGTTACTCCGGTTCTAGGCTTCGGCGCTGGATGGATCGTGGGCTTCGGCGCGTGCAAGGCGGATCATCTGGGCTTCGCGTTCGCGCAGTTCGAGGCGTTCGAAGATTTCGATGACGCGGGCAGTGCGGGCGGGGATGTTCCACCAGGCGGGCAAGGCCGGCTCCGGTGTGTAGGGGTGGACGGCGTCGACGAGATAGGCGGCTTCGAACACGCGCTCGGGGATGTCGATGGGAGTTTGCGTCAAAGAGATAGACGCGGAGAGCGCGGCCTTTGCGGCCAGCTCGATCTTGCGCTTGGCGGGGACGATGGCGCGCTTGGTAATGCTGTCGTGGTTGTTGCGGCGGACCTCGTTGCCGATTTCGCCATAGAGGTAGGCGGCGGCGAAGATGCCGGCGCGGCAGTCGACCGGCAAAGCGGAGATGCCGCGGGCCGCGCGGCGGTAGAGGCTGTCGGCGGCTTCTAGCAGGCGTTCGACGATGGCGGCCAATTCGGGCGAGGGGCGGGGATCGGCGAGGAAGCTTTCGGGATCGAGGCCAGCATCGCGCATCCAAGCGAGCGGCAGATAGATGCGGCCGGCGCGGGCATCTTCGCCGACGTCGCGGGCGATATTGGATATCTGCATGGCGATGCCGAGATCGCAGGCGCGGGCGAGCTGTGATTTATCGCGCGCGCCCATGAGCAGGGCCATCATGGCGCCGACGCTGCCGGCGACGCGGGTGGCGTAGGCCAGCACATCGGCAAAGGTATCATAGCGGCGGCCGTGAGCGTCCCAGGCGAAGCCTTCGATCAGGGCGTCGGGGAGCGTGCGGGGAATATGGAAGCGGTGAACGATCGCTGAGAAAGCGCGATCGGTGGAGGTCTCGTGCGGCGCGTTGCGATAGACGGCGTCGAGCCGATCGGTAAGGAGGGCTAAGTTGCCTTCCGTGGCGCCGCCGATGTCAATGATGTCGTCGGCTTCGCGGCAGAAGGCATAGAGCGCGATGGCGGGGTCTCGGACGCGGCGCGGCAGTAGGCGCGAGGCGGCGAGAAACGTGCGCGAGCCGTTGGCGAGCTTTATGCGGCAGGTGTCAAGATCCTCGGCTTCGAGCCGGAGATCCTCAGGCGAAAGCTGACGCATCAGGCACGATCCTATCGAGGACGCGAGCGGAGGAGAGAACACCGGGAACGCCGGCTCCGGGATGAGTTCCGGCGCCGACGAGGTAGAGGTGTTCGATGTCTTCGCTACGGTTATGGGGGCGGAACCAGGCGCTTTGGGTGAGAACGGGTTCCAGGCTGAACGCGGCGCCTTTGTAGGACATGAGGCGGTCGCGGAAGTCGAGGGGCGTCATGATGCGCGAGGTTGCGATGTGGTCTTCGAAGCCGGGCAAGACAGTTTCGGAGAGGTGCTTCGCGATGCGCTGACGATAGGGTTCGGCTTCGGTTGTCCAGTCGGTGTCGCCTTCCAGGTGGGGAACGGGCGAGAGGACATAAAAAGCGTCGTTGCCGTCCGGCGCCAGCGATGGATCGGTGGCGGTGGGGCGGTGCAGGTAGAGGCTGAAATCGGCGGCGAGGCGCTTTTGCTCGAAGATGTCGTCGAGCAGTTCGCGGTAGCGGGGCCCGAGCAGAATAGTGTGATGGGGGACGTCGTCGTACTTCTTGTCGGTGCCGAAGTACCAGACGAACAGGCTCATGGAGTAGCGGGCCTTGTCGAGGCGCTTGTCGGTCCAGGTGCGGCGCGCGCTCTTGGGTAGGAGGTATTTGTAGGTCCAAGCGGCGTCGGCGTTGGAGATGACGACATCTGCGTCAATGATCTCGCCGGACTTCAAGCGCACGCCGGTCGCGCGGCGGCCGTCCAAGGTGATTTCGGAGACTTCCGCGCCGTAATGGATTTTGCCGCCCTGGGTGCCGATGAGCTTGACGAGACCTTCGACGAGGCTGCCCGTTCCGCCCATGGCGAAGTGGACGCCGAAGCGGCGTTCAAGAAACGTGATGAGGCCGTAAATTGACGTGACATTGAACGGATTGCCGCCGACGAAGAGCGGATGAAAGCTCAGGAAGACGCGCAGGCGCGGGTCTTGGACATGTTTAGAGGCGAGCCCGTAGATGGAGCGGTAGCTTTCAAGCTTGAACAGCTGGGGTAGTAGCTTGGCCATATCCGTCCAGCTGTCGAATGGGACATCGCCCAACTGTTCGAAGCCGACGGCATAGATCTGCTGGGCTTGCGCCATGAAGCGTTCGTAGCCGGCCACATCGCCGGGCGAGATGCGCTCGACCTCGCGGCGCATGGCGTCCGCATCGGCGCAACAGGTGATGGTTTCGCCGTCGTTGAAGCGGAGCGTGTAGAAGGGCGACAGGGGGCGCAAGTCGACATCGTCGGACATCTTGCGGCCGCACAGCGTCCAAAGTTCTTCCAGGAGGAAGGGCGCGGTGATGATGGTGGGGCCGGCGTCGAAGGTGAAGCCGTCCTGGCGGAAAACGTAGGCCCGGCCGCCGGGGGCGTCGAGCTTTTCCAGGATGGTGACTTTATATCCGCGCGCGCCCAGACGAATGGCGGCGGCCAGACCGCCGAAACCGCTGCCGATCACGACGGCGTGCGGGCGCGATTCTGGGACGGGGTAGGTGGCGGTTGAGCGGGCAGAATGTGTCAACATAAGATGACATTTAAGAGTGTAAAGCTGACTTGCGCAAGGGCGAACTTGGAGTTTGCTCGTTAAATCGGACGGGAAATCAGTCGAATGGACCGTCCCCGATGACGGCGGCAATGCGAGCCGGGTTTTCTTCGTGCGCGAGATGGCCGAGCGCGGGAAGGCGGATTGATCGGCTGGAAGGGACGAGGCGGGCAATCAAATGGGCGTCATCGGGGGAAATTGTCAGGTCGTTTTCACCAATGACGAGCAGGAGTTGGGGCTTGAGGCGGGGGAGATCGCGTAGCAGGCTTTCCAGATCCCAGGATGCCATCATGTTCAAGGTGGCGGAAACGTGCGGCGGGGACGCGAAGAGGCGTTGGTACAAGGCGAGGCTCGCTTCGGGGATCACTGAGCCGGTGCTTTTGAGAAGGCGCTCGACGGATGAGCGGTCGGAGGCGCTCCAGGCAAAAATCTGGGGGACGATCGGGTTCAGGGTCAGCAGCTTGGCCAATGGCGAGAACAGGCGTGTGACAACGCCGCCGAAGGGGACGAAGGCGCCATTTAGTGCGACGATCGATTGCGGGTTGAGTTGGCCGTCGAGGCTCATGCGGGTGGCGATGGCGGCGCCGGCGGAATGGCCGACGGCAACTTGAGGTTCGACGCTGAGCGTGTCGAGCAGTGTGCGCAGGGCACGCGACATGCCGGTGATGGAGAGATCGCGGCGGCCGGTCAGCGATGTGAAGCCCTGGCCGGGGAGGTCGGGGGCGATGACGGTGTGGCGCTCGGCGAGCAGGGGCAGGAGACCCGCCCAGGAATGGGTGGACGCACCGGTGCCGTGCAGAAGCAGAAGCGGCGGACCATTGCCTGCAACCTGCACATGCCAGTGGATGCCGGGTGTATCGACGATGCGGCTGGCGGCGCGATTGGGCCAATCGTGCGCGTCTCGTTCGAAGTTCAATGGTTCCGGCATCGTCGAGGCCTTCCCGCCCGCGCGCAGATCAGCTTCGCGATCCGCTACGGTCATCCGGAGCGCTTCGGGCGGCGAAGACGGCTTCCGACAGCCGCGTGCTGTCGGCGTGCGGCAGGGGCATATAGCGGGCCCCCATGGAGCGGGCGAGTTCTTCGGCTTCGGCGTTGCGGCGGGGCGAGGTGTCGATCAGCAACGTGTTGACGTGAAGCGCGCGCAATTCGGCGGCGACGGCGAGCGCGTCGGTCATCGCCTGCTTGCGGCCGGGCTTGCCGTCGCGCGTGATGTTGGCCTTGCCGTCGGTTAGCAGCACGATGGTGGGGCTGATACCCTTCTGCTTTTGACTGGCGGCGAGTTGGACGGCGGTGTCGAGGGCGGTGGCGAGCGGTGTGCCGCCGCCGCCGGGGAGGCCGGCGAGGCTGCGGTTGGCGCGTGTGAGCGAGCGCGTTGGGGGCAGGAGCGTATCGGCGGTGGTGCCGCGGAAGGCGATGAGGGCGACGCTATCGCGGCGGACGTAGCATTCGGTCAGGATGATTTCGACGGCGCCTTTGGCTTCGGCAAGGCGATGCAGCGCGCTCGATCCGGACGCGTCGACAACGAAGATCGTTGTCGAGGTCGTCTTTTGTTTGAAGCGGCTGATGCGGAAATCGTCCGCGCGGACTTCGATGCGTTCGCGGCCGTCGGGCAAGAGGAACGGCCCACCGCGCAAGCGGCGGCGGATCAGCTGCATGGGGGCGGCGGCGCGCAGAGTTTCGATGAGGGATAAGACGTTGCCGTTACGCGGTTCGCCACGGCGGACGCCGGCGGGACGGCCGCGCAGTTTGGAGGCTTGGCTTGCGCCGGCCTTGCCAGCCGATGGCGGCGCGCGGCCGGTGAGCTTTTGATCGGTGAGGGTCGCGAGGATGGCTTTCGGAATCGCAGCGGCTGCGGCGGCGAGGACCAGTTCCATGTCTTCGGGCGTGATGGATTGTTCGGGTTGGGTGTCTTCGCCCTGGCTGTCGGTGGTCTCCGGCGCGTCGGCGTGTTGCGGCTCGGGTTCGGAGGCTTCTGGATTTTCCGGTGGGGCTTCGTTGGGCACGCGTGTGGCGCGAGGGCCGAGGACTAGGCGGGCTGCGACTTCAGCGTCGGCGGTTGAGGCTTCGTCACGGCCATCGAGGGCGGCGGCGATGCGCGCGACGGCCAGGGCGAGGATGGGCGCGCGAATGGAGATGATGCCGAGCGCGAGGCCGGCTTCGCAGAAGAGGTGCGCGAGGTTGGTGTCGGCTGTGGTGCGGCTCAGGAGGCTGCGGGCGGTGGCGACGCGGCGCGGCCAATCGGGGGCCAGCGATGTATCGCGCAGGCTCAGGCCGTCGAGGTTTAGCCAGATGGCGAGACGGTCGCGCAAGGCGGTCGGCACCGTTTCTTCCGGTTCGACGCCTTCGTCGAGCGCGATGACGCCAAAGCGGGCGGGAAGTTTTGCGGAGAGGCCATCGCGTTCCATCTGGACGCGGCCGTAATCAATCGTGCGAACGATGCGGGCCGTGCGGCCGCCGTCGAGGCGTTCGGCTGAGGGGATGACCAGGAGGCCGCCGTCGGCTTCGGCGAGGAGGCCGCGTTCGGCGACGGGGCGGCCTTGGGCCAGCGTGGCGGAGAGATCGAGGCCGCCGAGCAGGCGATCGTCACCGGCGTTCAGGGGCAGGCGGCGGAAGGGCGTTTCGGGTGCGAGTAGCGCTTTGAGATGAGCGAGCCATGCGTCGCGCACGGGGCCTGAGCGGGCGCGCAGCACGATGCCGCCGACCGCGTGCGGAGCAACGGCTGCGATCGCCGCTGCGAGACACGCGTCGGTCCAGGCGGTGGTGGGCGTGGCCGCTTCCGTGGTCATGAGACGAGGCGTTCTCCTGCGCCGCCGAAGAGATCGCTGACGGCGCGTTCGACGCGTGCGCCGCTATCGGGGCTGGAGAGCGGCGTGCGGCGGAGGCGGTGGCGGAGCGCCATGGGGGCGACGCGGCGCAGGTGGACGTCGTCGATGGCGGCGGCGCCTTCGAGGGCGGCGAGCGCGCGGGCGGCACGGATGAGGGTGAGTTCGCCGCGCAGGCCGTCGGTGCCGACTTCGGCGCAGAGCTGGGCGGAACGTTCCAGCGCGTGGTCGCTCGTCGGGATGCCGGGCACGCGGGCGCGGGCGGCGACGATGTGATTGCGCAGGCGTTCTTCGTCGGCGGCGAAGCGGGCGATGAAGGCATCTGTGTCGCGCTCGAAGTCATCGCGCCGGCGGACGACTTCGATGCGGGTTTTGAGGTCTTCGGGCGTGCGCACTTCGACAGACATGCCGAAGCGGTCGAGGAGTTGCGGGCGCAGTTCGCCCTCTTCAGGGTTGCCGGTGCCGACGAGGACGAATTTCGCCGCGTGCCGGATGCTGAGGCCTTCGCGTTCGACGACGTTTTCGCCGGAGGCTGCGACATCGAGCAGGAGATCGACAAGGTGGTCTTCGAGGAGGTTCACTTCGTCGATGTAGAGGAAGCCGCGGTGGGCGCGGGCGAGCAGGCCTGGTTCGAAGGCTTTTTCGCCGTGGACGAGCGCGCGTTCGAGATCAAGCGCGCCGACGACGCGGTCTTCGGTGGCGCCGAGCGGCAAATCAACGACGGGCACCGGTACCATTGCGGTTTCATCGCCGTCCTTGGGGGCGGTGTTGAAGCGGCAGCCGGCGACGACGGGCATGGGCGGCAGAAGGGCCGCCAATGCGCGCACTGTTGTGGACTTGCCCGTGCCGCGATCGCCGAAGACCAGGACGCCGCCGACGGACTGGTCGATGGCGGCGATGAGAAGGGCGAGTTTCATCTCGTCCTGGCCGACGATGGCGGAGAAAGGAAAAATAGCGGGCATGAGTCGTTGCTTTCAGCGTTCGTGGTTTGTGACTTAGCCGCGCGCGATGACGAAGTCGCGCAGCACGTTGGTTTCGAGTTGGAGTTCGTCGAGGCGATGTTTCAAGACGTCGCCGATGGAGACCACGCCGATCAGTTCGCCGTTTTGCTGGACAGGCATGTGGCGGAAGCGGCGCTGGGTCATGATCTTGGCGACTTGGGCGATGGGGTCTTCAGGCGCGCAGGTGACGACGGCGCGGGTCATGAGATCGCCGACGAGCATGCGGGTGAGGCTATCGCCGTGGGTGGCGAGGCCGTTGGCAATGTCGCGTTCGGAGATGATGCCTTCAAGTTTGCCGGAGGGGCCGATGACGACGAGCGCGCCGACGGCGTCGGATTTCATTTTCTGGGCGAGCGCGAGGATGCTGTCGGAGGCTTTGACGGCTTTGACGGCCGAGCCTTTGTCTTTCAGGATGTCGGAGACTTTCATGGCGTAGCTCCTGTGCAATCCACCGAAAACGTCGAAGTAGCCGGCGTGGGCACGCCGGAGGGCTGCGAGGATTTCAATCCCGTCGCCGGGAGTGACCATGCTGGCTTCACGTTGGTCGTCGAGGCCGATGAGGCCGGGGAGTTCGTCGATGGTGAAGAGGATATCTTCGCTGGTGTCGTGGTGGCCGAGAAGAATGACGGCGGGGATGCCGGCGACGCGGGCGGTTTTGGCGCCGTGCGGCGTGGCTTCGAGTGCGATGCAGGAGGCGGGATCGATGGCGAGTTTTTCGACGGCCTGCTGATAGACGGTGAGGAGGCTTTCTTCGCCGTCATCGGTTTCTGGCGCGGTGATGCAGGAGATCAGGCGCTTCGACCCTTCGCCAAAAAGGTGGGCCATGAGGTGTTCGACCTCAGGCTTGGGGAGGGCCGAGACGATGGCAATCTTAACGCCTTCCTGGCGCGCGGCAGAGGCCAATTCGCGGGCGCCGGGGCGGGGATCGAGATAGTCCTTGTCGATCAATTCGCGGGCGACGGTGCCAGAGTGGCGGGTCATGACGTCGATCAGGCGCTCGAAGTCGTCGGAGCTGCGTCCATGGCCGAGGTTTTGGCGAACGAAATGGCGGTAGCGGTCGCGGCGGCGCGCATGCTGGCGGAGCGCCCCATAAGCGGCGCGCGTGCAGGACCATGTGTACCCGGCGGATTGGACGACATGATTGAGGACCGAACGCTCGAGAGCATCGGTCTCGGCGATGACGCCGTCGGCGCGCAAGATGATGCCCTGGAGATTCATGGGGCTGCACTCGGCTGGGCTATCAGTGTGCGTGTCCAGCGCAGCCATTGATCGGTGACGTGGGCGATGAGCGAGCCCAACAGGGCCGCGGCAATCGCTTCCCAAGGGCCGCCAGTGAGGGCCACACGCAGGGCTAGGATGAGGAACAGGCCGGCGGCCAGGGAGGCCACGATCTCCAGGGGCGAGGGGCCGCCGTTCCAGCGGCGGCGGAGCGCGAAGAACGCAAGGAGCTCCAGCGCCATCAGCCCTAGAATGATGTCGGTGATCAAGCCGCTGGAAAATGCGTCCTGCATGCTGCGTCGACCTCACCTTCGCCTGTTCGGCCCGGCTGTTCTTCGTTCTTTGCCCGGGTTCGATCATGGCGGCCAGCCCCGTGTCGTCTCAGGGGGGCACCACGCCGAGCAGGTGAGCCATATCTTTCACGAAAATCCTCATGTGCGCCAGGGGCTTCGCTTTGACCAGCTTCTTGTGCATGTAGGCCTGCCAGGTGAGCATTTGCACATCCGGATCCTTGCACATGGTTACGAAGCGCTCGCGGCGGGCGTCATTGGCGTACCAGAACCGCTGCATCATGCCGAGAACCCAGAACACCCGTCCATGCGCCTTCATGAAGCGCTTGCGGGCGGTGGCGAGGTGACGGGCGTCGCCCGTGCGCAAGGCCTCGGCGACGCTGTCAGAGACGATCCGGCCGCAGAGCATGGCGTAGTAGATCCCTTCGCCGGAGGCGGGGGCGACGACGCCGGCCGCGTCGCCGGCGACGATCACGTTGCGGCCGTTGTCCCAGCGTTTGCGCGGGCGCAGCGGAATGGGCGCGCCTTCCTTGCGGATCGTCTCATGGCCGGCCATGCCGATCTCATTGCGCAGGTCGGCAACGGAGCCGCGCAGCGAGAAGCCTTTATGCGCCGTGCCTGTGCCGATGCTCGTGGTGTCGCCGTGGGGGAAGACCCAGGCGTAGAAATCGGGCGAATAGCGGCCGTTGTAATAGACGTCGCAGCGGCGGGATTCGAAGGTTGCGCCGTCGGCGGGTTTCGGGCTCTTGACGATCTCGTGGTAGGCGAACACGAAGGGCGGCGCCTCTTCTTTCGGCAGGGCCTGGCGGGCGACCGCGGAGGATGCGCCGTCGGCGCCGATGACGTATTGGGTGCGGACGGTTTCGGTGGTTTCAAAGCCGTCGTCGAGACGCTTCTTGAAGGTGACGCGGACGGTGCCGCCGCTTTCTATTTCCAAGCTCTCGAAGGTGCCCGTGCGGCGCTGGGCGCCGGTGCGGGCGGCGCGCTCGCGCAGCCACTCGTCGAAGTGTTCGCGGTCGACCATGCCAACAAAGCCGCCGTCGATGGGCATATCGGCCTTGCGGTCCATTGGCGATACGATGCGGGCGGACTGGATGCGGGCGACGATCAGGTCGTCGGGGATGTCGAATTCCTTGATGGCGATCGGCGGAATGGCGCCGCCGCAGGGTTTGATGCGGCCTGCGCGGTCGAGGAGAAGAACGGAAAAGCCATTGGCGGCGAGATCCGTTGCGGCTGTAGCGCCCGCTGGTCCACCGCCGATAATGACGGCATCGAACGTTTCCATCGAAATACCCATGTGGTGATCGTTTCTAGATTGCCGACCCTGCCTTGGCGACGTCCGCGACGGGGCGGGCAAAGACAGGTTTTTCTGCTGATTTGACTTCGACGATGGCGCGCACGCCGAGCATGGCTGCTGCAAGGAACAACATGGCTTCGGCGGCAAAAACGACGATGAAGGCGTCGGCCGGTTCCGAGACGAGGCCGCGGATCAGATCGGCGGACGCGGCGCCGACGAAGCCGCCGGCTCCGAATGCAATGGCTTGAGCCGCGCCCCATAGACCCATGCGGATGCCTTCGCGTTTTTCGCGGCCGGCTCCGGCCAAGCTCATCATGGTCGCGATCGCGGCGACGGCGAAGGCGCCGTTGGCGAAGCCAAGCGCGATGACGGTGGCGGTCAGCGGCCAATGGGGTGCGAAGAGGCCGGCCAAGACGAGGCCCAAGAGGGCAATGGCGGAGGCGATGCAACCGCCGACAGTCCAAGCGCGCAACGAGCCGAAGCCGACGCGGGGATGGGCGCAGATGGCCACGAGCGCCATGCCAAGGAACACGCCGGAATGCTGATGGCCGGCGAGCTTGGTCGATTCCGCGGGATTCATGCCGAAGGCGAAGCCAGCGAAGGGTTCAAGGATCAAATCCTGCATGCTGTAGGCCAGCATGGAAACGAAGACGAAGATGGTGAAGCGGCGGGCCTGCGGTTCGTCCCAGACTTCGCTCAAAGCAGTGCGGAAAGCCGTTTTGGCTTCGGTGTTGGTCCTTTCGGATGCAACGGCTGGTGCCGCTGCGGCGCGTGCGGGCTCGACGCCCCAGAGCGCAAGGATCGAGACGACGAGCGCGATGAGGGAAACGGTGGCGGTGACGGCAACGAGGCGCGTCATGGAAAAAGGCGCGAGGAAGCTTGATGCGGTGATGGTCGTGACGACGAAGCCGGCGATCATCATCATCCACACGATGGTGGCGGCTGGTGCGCGGCGGTCGGGATGGACGAGTGTGGCGAGGAGAGCCAGTAAGTTGGTGCCGGCGGCACCGACGCCGATGCCCACGAGTGTGAAGGCGAGAACGGCGAGTGCGAGGCCCGGCCAGTAACTTGTTGCCATGAGTGCGACGGCAACGGCGGCGGCCGCGCCGCCAAGTCCGAGCGTTGCAATTCCGAAGATGATCCATGGTGTGCGGCGGCCGCCGGTGTCGGCGCCATAGCCCCAACGGGGACGCAGGAATTGCAGCGCATAATGCCAGGCGACGAGCGCGCCGGGGAGTGCGGCGGCGAGCGCCAATTCGACGACCATGACGCGATTGATGGTCGATGTGGTGAGAACGATGATCGAGCCGAGCGCTGTTTGCACAAGGCCCATCCGGATGATGCCGAGCCAGCCGAGATTAGGGGCGCCGACGTCTGATTGTGTCATGGGACAAGACCGATTTCTGGACGGATGGCGACGGCGGCGATCATCATGCCGGTGACGTAGAGCGTGATGCCGGTGGCGTTGTACCAGGGAGCGCGGCCACGCGGGTCGGAGACGAGGACGGTCATCAAACCCAGCTGCAGGAAAAGGACGAGACCGACGAGCACGGCCGAAACCATATGTCCCCAGTGAACAAGGAGGAGCACGACGAGGAACTGGGGTAGCGCCATGACGATGCAGGCGAGGCGCGCCGCGCGGTCGGGTCCGAGTTGGACAGGAAGCGAGCGCAGGCCGAGCTTGGTGTCACCTTCAATCGACTTGAAGTCGTTCAAGGTCATGATGCCGTGGGCGCCGATGGAGTACAGCGCGGCCAGTGCGAGCACTTCATTGCTGGGGAGCGCTGCCGACATAACAAGCGCGCCAGTGAACCAGGGCAGGCCTTCGTAGCATGCCCCGACGGCGGCGTTACCGAACCAGCCGTTTTTCTTCAGGCGCACGGGCGGCATCGAGTAGGCCCACGCGAGGAGGAGCCCGACGATGGTTGCGATGAAGCCCCAGACACCGAGGAATGTGGAGACGGCGAGCGAGAGGAGTGTCCAAACAATCGCAATATAGAGGCCCATGCGGCCTGGGATGCGGCCGGAGGGAATGGGTCGGTTGGGCTCGTTGATGGCATCGACGTGCCGGTCGAACCAATCGTTGACTGCTTGCGAGGTGCCGCAGACAAGGGGACCGGCCAGCAGGATGCCGACGATCACGAGCGGCCAGCGATCGAGTGAACCATCGAAGCCCGAGGAAACAACACCGCAGGCAAGGGCCCACATCGGCGGAAACCAGGTGATCGGTTTCAACAGCTCGAGCACCGCAGAGGGTTCGAGACGCGACACTGTGAGTGCGGGCGTTGTCATACATGGACGCTAATGCCGCGCCCGAAAAGTGTCAATTCAGGATTACACTATCGCGTGTCAAAATTTTTTACGTGGGCGGTTGGTTATTGGCAGCACGACATGACAATTGCTGCAGCGCGTCAAGGTTGCTTGTCACGGTTGAGGCCGCCTGCGGTCCGCGATTTACTCGTCACGGTCGCCGTCGAGATCGCCCATGCCGTGGCGACGTAGCTTCGAATAGAGCCCCTGGCGGCTGAGACCTAACATTTCGGCCGCGGAGGCGCGATTGTCGTCGGTCAGCTCGAGGGCGGCTTCGATGCATAGCCGTTCGATCATGTCGGTCGACTCGCGCACAAGTTCCTTCAGCGGCACGCGGCCGACGAGTTCGGTGAGTTGTTCGACCGAGCGGGGCAGGGCGCGGCGGCCGTTGATGGCGGTGTCGGGGCGGCGGGCAACGCGGCGCAGCGTCATGCCGAGGCAGGGCTGTTCGCCACTGGTCACGGAGACGGCGGAAACTTCCACGTCTTCGGCCGAGCCATATTCACCGCGCACGACGGTCGAGAAATTGCGGATCTCGCCGCGCTCCTTGAGATTCTTGCTCAGCACGGACATATCGATGGGGTGGCGGCCGATCCAGCGATCGACGAGTTCGCCGCGCAATTGCTCTTCGGTGGCGAGCTGCGTCAATTCGATGAAGGCGGCGTTGGCGGTGAGGATGCGGCGCTCGGGGTCGGTCACGACGAAGCCGTCGGGCAGGCGCTGGACAACATCGAACAGGCTGGAGCGCGACTTCATCCAAGCGGATGCGTTGGCCGCGGTGGGCGACAAACGGATGAGAATATTGGACGTATTTTCCTGACGGAACAGGGACGCGCCGACGAGGAGATCGACTTTGGCGTCGTCGAGGCGGACGATGACGTCTTCGGCCTGGCCACCGGTTTTCAGCGCGGCGATGAAGGCCTGAATCTTGCGCTGGCCTTCACCATCGAACAGTTCGTGGAAATTGCGGCCGGACATGCGGCGTGCGGCGCGGCCGAGAAGTTTGGAGGCTGCGGGATTCGACTCGACGATGCGGTTCGTAGCAGCATCGATGATGAGCACGGCTTCCGACGAGATCTGAAACAATAGGCGGTAGCGCGTTTCGGCGTGCCGCAGGCGCGCGTACTCGCGCTCCATCGTCTGCTGCGTTTCAACGAGGCGCTGTTGCAGGGCGGCGAGCGCGCGCAGATCGCGGCCGATCGCAACGATCTTGCCGGAGGTGCCGATGTGGACGGCTGAATAGCGGATTGGGATTTCGCCGCTACGAGCGACGGGATGGTTGACCTGCCGCCAAGGTTGGGCGGCGGCGCCGGGCGCATCGCGAAGCAAGTCTTCGATTTTGTTGCGGCTGTCGGCTGCAACGGTGTCGATCCAGCGCTGGCCAACCCAACTGGCGCAGCCATCGCGCAGGAGTTCCTCGCTGCCGAGCGCTACGTCGCGGATAACGCCCTTGCTGTCGATCACCAAAGCGATATCGGCAGCGGCGGTGAGCAGTTTTGCAGCCGATTCCGCATCAATTTCGCCCAGGTGCCGCTTGGGAGCCCGGAACGGTTCGACGCGCTTGGTCGGCACTCGAATTTCCATAAAGATACCGCAACCTTTGCTTTCGGGCGGGTGGTTATATCGTGTTTATCTTAGTGGTCAACATAGAGCGCAACTGCAGTATGGCGTGGCGTCCGTCTTCGGCCATCGCGTCGGCGCCGACGCGGGCAGCCAATTCGGGGTTCTCGAGGAAGATGTTGCCTCCCACGAGCACGACCACCGACTTGTTCACAGAACTCTTGCGAATGGCTTGGATGGACGCCGGTACGCTTTCAAGCACGGCGCTGCCTCCCACCGATAAACCTACAACATCAAAGTGTTGAGCGCGCACGAGGCGCGAGATGTCGCGGATGTCTTTGGGTGCCGAACTGCTGCAATCCCAGCCAAAGCGGCGGAAGTGTTCTTCGACGATCATCAGGCCGAGGGTGTGTTGCTCGCCTGGTGTTGTTAACAGCAAAATGCGGCGGCCTTCGAACGCCTGGGCATTCTCGCGCTCAAACTCCGGGCTCAGTTCGTGCACGATTTGCTGCAGGCGGGCCATGCCGATGGTGACATCGGTGAAACAGCACTGGTCGGCCTTCCACATTTCGCCGAGTAAACGAGCGGTGGGTGCGAGCAGTTCCATAAAAATGGCATCGATGGGGACGCCCTGGTTGCGCAGGGCGTCGATATAGGCGGAAGCGACCGAGGTATCGTGCTCGATTACGATGCGCGCCAGTTCCGAGATATCTTCAGCGTTAACGTGAAGAAGTGTGGGGAGATTTTCGCGGGCCGCGCTGGTGCGATGGACCATCATCAGCCGGGGGATGACCTCCGACTCGATGGTGCGGCCCAACATGGCGCGATTGAATTCCTGTACGGCCGGCGCTGATGCGGCCGCACCTTCGCTGCTTGGCGCGCCTTCGCAGGATTGCCATTCGCCAAACGCTTCAATGAGTTGCCGCGACCCGGGCATTGGGCGTGCTCCTCCCGTACTGGCCTTGTAACACCGGTTTTCGGTGTGGTTGCTCCCGTTAGGCCGTTCCAGGATGGACCCGCAGTGTCGTTGCTCATCGTGTAAAAATGCCGATCTGGTCTGATCCAAGCATTTATTTAGTTCGGGCACCATCGCGAAAGTGCATCATTCAAAGCCCCCCCGCGCAAAAATGTAAAGCGAAAATTACGTCAACTTAGGTTGACATCTCTTCCGGGGCGGTCGTACTGTCGGTCTGCAAGGTCGCAGGGTTCACTGCACCAGCGCGGGGCTAGGCAAACGTGACGGGCACTCCCGATACCCACCGGACGGCAAGCCGGTCCCTTTACACAGCGGAGGAGCGCCGCCGCCGTGATGCGTCTCCTTGGACGCTCGTGCAGGGCATTCTGGCGCCGGTGCAGTTTTTCGTTTTTCTGGTCAGTCTGTGGCTCGTCGTGCGCTTTCTCATGACGGGCGAGGGCGAGACGGCGGCCACGATCTCCGTCGTGGTTAAGACGTTCGTGCTCTACACCATCATGATCACCGGCTCGATCTGGGAGAAAGACGTTTTCGGCCGCTATCTCTTTGCGCCGGCGTTCTTCTGGGAAGACGTGGTCAGCATGCTCGTGCTGGCTCTGCACACCGCCTACCTTTATGCGGTCTTCACGGGTTGGCTCGGCGTCGAGGGGCAGATGTGGCTGGCACTGGCCGCCTATGCGACCTACGTCGTCAATGCCGCGCAGTTCGTCTGGAAGCTGCGCATGGCACGCCTTCAGGTCGCGCCGTCATCGCCTGTGCCGCCATCGGGTGCGGAGGTGGCGTCATGACGAGCGTACTCGCCAGTGCCAAGGCACTTTCGAAGGAAGCGTGCGCGACGGGCGAACGGCCGGTGCTGCGCGAGCGCGGACAGCGCGAAGTTTTCTGTGGATTAACGGGCATCATCTGGCTGCACCGGAAAATCCAGGATGCGTTCTTCCTAGTCGTGGGTTCGCGCACGTGTGCGCATCTCATTCAATCTGCAGCCGGCGTGATGATCTTTGCCGAGCCGCGGTTCGCCACTGCCATTCTCGATGAGCGGGATCTGGCAGGGCTGGCGGACGCGAATGAAGAGTTGGACCGCGTGGTTGGGCGTTTGCTTGAGCGGCGTCCCGACATTCGCATGCTCTTCCTCGTGGGCTCGTGCCCGTCGGAAGTAATCAAGCTCGATCTTTCGCGGGCGGCCGAGCGGCTTTCGGTGCAGCACGCGCCGAACGTGCGCATTTTGAACTACTCGGGCTCGGGAATCGAGACGACGTTCACGCAGGGCGAAGATGCGTGCCTTGCCTCGCTGGTGCCGCAACTGCCGGAGCGCACCGAGACGACGCCGCAGTTGCTGGTCGCCGGAGCACTGGCAGATATCGTCGAAGATCAGTTCCGGCGCATCTTTACCGAACTTGGGATGACGGACGTGGCGTTCCTCCCGCCACGCAAGTCGTCCGATTTGCCCGCCGTTGGGCCCGGTACGCGCGTCCTCCTCGCGCAACCGTTCCTGACGGATACGACGGCACGCCTGCAGGAGCGGGGCTGCGAAATCCTAACGGCCGCGTTCCCGTATGGTGTCGAAGGCACCATGGCTTGGCTGCGGACGGCGGCCGATCTGTGGGGCGTGCCGCGGGCACGTTTCGACGAGGTTGTGGCTCCCGCTGCTGCGCGGGCGCGCAAGGCGCTGGACGCGCACAAGTTCCGGTTGGTCGGCAAGCGCGTGTTCTTCTTCCCCGACAGCCAGCTCGAAATTCCACTCGCCCGTTTCCTGCACGAAGAACTCGACATGATCCCCGTCGAAGTGGGCACCCCGTATTTGAACCAGAAGCAGATGGCGTTCGATCTTGCCAAGCTGCCGGCGGAGACGCTGGTGAGCGAAGGCCAAGACGTGGAGCGGCAACTTGATCGCTGCCGCGAAGCCAAGCCCGATCTGATCGTGTGCGGTTTGGGGCTTGCCAATCCGCTGGAAGCAGAAGGCTTCACGACGAAGTGGTCGATCGAACTGCTGTTCACGCCTGTGCAGGGCTTCGAGCAGGCGGGCGACTTGGCGGAACTCTTCACGCGTCCGCTCGTGCGGCGCACGCGGTTGGAGGTCTAGACCATGCAATTGACCGTCTGGACCTACGAAGGACCTCCCCACATCGGCGCGATGCGCATCGCCAACTCCATGGATGGGCTGCATTACGTGCTGCATGCGCCGCAGGGCGACACGTATGCCGATCTCCTGTTCACGATGATCGAGCGGAACGACAAGCGTCCGCCCGTTACTTACACGACGTTCCAGGCGCGCGATCTGGGCGGCGATACGGCGGAACTGTTTAAGTCGTCGGCGAAGGCGGCGTACGATCGGTTCCGGCCGGACGCCATGATCGTTGGCGCATCGTGCACGGCGGAACTCATTCAGGATGATCCGGGCGGGTTGGCGAAGGCGCTGGCGCTCGATTGCCCCGTCATTCCGCTCGATCTGCCGGCGTACCAGAAGAAAGAAAACTGGGGCGCGGCGGAGACATTCTATCAGCTCGTGCGCGCGTTTGCGGGCACGCGTGCACCGGCGCCGGGTGCTGAGCGTCAGCCGCGGGCCGCAGGTGAGCGCGCACGCTGCAACATTCTGGGACCGACGTCGCTTGGCTTTCGCAATCGGGACGATGTGACGGAGATTCTGCGCCTGCTCGCTGATCTCCGGATCGAAGTCAACGTGGTGGCACCCCAGGGCGCGCGGCCGACGGATCTCACGCGGTTGCCGGATGCCGATTTCAACATTGTCCTCTATCCGGAAGTGGCGCAGAACGCGGCTAACTGGCTGAAGCGCACATTCGGGCAGCCGTTCACGAAGACGGTGCCGATCGGGGTCGCGGCGACGCGGGCCTTCGTCAAGGAAGTCTGCGAGTTGGCTGGCGTCGACTCAACTGCGTTCCTCTCGCGCGAGCGGTCGCGGCTGCCGTGGTATTCACGCAGCATTGACTCGACGTACCTCACCGGCAAGCGCGTCTTTATCTTCGGTGATGCGACGCATGCGATTGCGGCTGCGAAAGTTGCCAATAGCGAACTTGGCTTCAAGGTCGTGGGACTGGGGACGTATTCGCGCGAGTTTGCACGCGATGTGCGCGAGGCCGCCAAAGAATATGGCGTCGAGGCGCTGATCACCGACGACTATCTGGAAGTCGAGCAGGCGGTGCGGGAACTGCATCCCGAACTCGTGCTCGGCACGCAAATGGAGCGGCACATCGCCAAGCGGCTCGGCGTGCCGTGCGCGGTGATTTCGGCGCCGATCCATGTGCAGGATTTCCCGGCGCGGTATGCGCCGCAGATGGGCTTTGAAGGCGCGAACGTGCTCTTCGATACCTGGGTCCATCCTCTGATGATGGGCCTTGAAGAGCATCTGCTGCAGATGTTCCGCGATGACTTTGAATTCCACGATGGCGCCGGTCCCTCGCATCTGGGCGGGCATGGCGGTGCGCGCGAAACGGTGGCGGACGCGCCGGCCGCCGTGGTGGCCGCTGCTCCTTCGGCCGAGACGATTGTTATCGAGACGCCTGCCGCCGCTGCCGCCGAAGGACCCGGCGGCTGGGCGGCGGATGCGGAAAAGGAACTCGGCAAGATCCCGTTTTTTGTCAGAGGCAAAGCACGACGCAACACTGAACGCTACGCCGCCGAGCGCGGTATCCGAACTATAACCCTTGAGACCTTGTATGAAGCAAAGTCCCACTATAGCCGCTGACCCGGTGTCCATCCGGGTGGTGATCGTGACGATGGACAGCCATCTGGCTGCCGCGGCCGATCGCGCGCGGCGGGTGCTGGAGCCGTCGCTTCCCGGCCTCAAGATCAGCCTGCACGCGGCGGCTGACTGGGAGAACGATCCGGCGTCGCTGCAGCGGTGCAAGGACGACGTCGCAAAGGGCGACATTGTCTTCGCGAACATGCTGTTCATGGAAGATCACATCCAGGCGATCCTTCCCGATCTGCAGGCGCGCCGAGATCAGTGCGATGCGATGATTGGCTGTCTGTCGGCCGGCGACGTGATCAAGCTGACGCGGCTGGGGTCGTTCTCGATGAATGGCGAGCCCGGTGGTGCGATGGCGCTGCTGAAGCGGCTGCGCGGCTCATCGAAGGACAAGAAGCAGTCTTCGGGCGAATCGCAGATGGCGATGTTGCGGCGCATTCCGAAGATTTTGCGCTTCATTCCGGGTCCCGCGCAGGACGTGCGCGCCTACTTCTTGACGCTGCAGTATTGGTTGGCGGGTTCAGAAGAGAACGTCGTCAACATGATCCGCTATTTGGTGGACCGGTATGCCGACGGTGACCGCAAGGGGCTGCGCGGTACGCTTAAGGCGGCGCCGCCGGTCGTTTATCCCGATGTGGGACTTTATCATCCCGAGCTGCCGCAGCGGATGACCGAAAAGGTTTCCGAGCTTCCGGTGAAGGGAACGCGCGGCCGGGTCGGCGTTCTCGTCATGCGGTCGTATTTGCTGGCCGGCAACACGGCACACTACGACGGCGTGCTTGCGGCGTTGGAAGCGCGCGGTTTGAATGTTGTGCCCGCATTTGCCACGGGTCTCGATGCGCGTCCGGCGGTGGAGAAGTTCTTCCAGCAGAACGGGCGGACGACTGTCGATGCGGTGGTGTCGCTGACCGGGTTCTCACTTGTCGGTGGCCCGGCGTACAATGATGCCAAGGCGGCGGAAGAAATGCTGTCGGGGCTCGATGTGCCCTATCTTGCCGCGCATGCGGTGGAGTTTCAGTCGCTGGAGCAGTGGGGCGCGTCGGAACGCGGCCTGATGCCGATCGAGCAGACCATCATGGTTGCGATCCCGGAACTTGACGGTTCGACGGGGCCGATGGTGTTTGGCGGGCGGTCGGATGCGGCCGGTGAAGCTTGCACGGGATGCGAGCGGCGCTGCGTGTTCGCCAAGGGCGATACCGAACGCAATATGCACGTGTGCATCGACCGGGCGGAAATGCTCGCCTCCCGCGTTGAGCGGATGGTTGCCCTGCGGCGCAGCCAGCGCGCGGAACGCAAGCTCGCGATCGTTCTCTTCAATTTTCCGCCCAATAGCGGTGCGATCGGATCGGCGGCGTTCCTGTCGGTTTTCGCATCGCTCTACAACACGCTGAAGTCGCTGAAGGAGGCCGGGTACACGGTCAACCTGCCGGCGAGCGTGGATGCGTTGCGCAATGAGATCATCACGGGCAACGCGGCGGTTTACGGCACAGTGGCGAATGTCGTCGCCAAGATCCCGGCCGATACGCATGTGCGCCGGCAGAAGTGGCTGAAAGAGATCGAAGGCCAGTGGGGCGCGGCGCCGGGCCGGGCGCAGAGCGACGGGCAGTCGATCTTCGTTCTCGGCGCGCAGTATGGAAATGTGCTGGTCGGTCTGCAGCCCGCGTTCGGGTACGAAGGCGACCCGATGCGGCTGCTGTTTGAAAAGAGCTTTGCGCCGACGCATGCTTTTGCCGCGTTCTACCGCTACCTGCGCGACGAGTTTGGCGCACACGCGGTGCTGCATTACGGCACGCACGGTGCCTTAGAATTCATGCCGGGTAAACAGGCGGGGCTTTCGGGCTCGTCGTGGTCGGACCGGCTGATCGGCGACATGCCGAACTTCTATCTTTATGCGGCGAACAATCCGTCGGAAGGCACGATCGCGAAGCGCAGGGCGGCTGCTACGCTGATCAGCTATCTGACGCCGCCGATCTCGGCAGCGGGTCTTTATCGCGGGCTTCTCGATTTGAAGGCCTCGATCGAGCGGTGGCGCGGACTGGAACCCGAAGCGGATGCCGAGCGCGAGCAGCTGCTGCCGGTGATTCAGGCGCAGGCGTCGCAGGTGGAGTTGGCGGCTGCGGAGCCGGCCTGGTCGCTTGTTGATGCCGAAGCGCAGGTGACCAAGCTTTGGACGTCGGTTCTGGAGCTCGAATACACGCTGATCCCGAACGGCCTGCATGTCATCGGCGAGCCGATGACAGCGGCGGAGCGGCTTGATCTTTTGAAAGCTGCCGCTGAAGCCCGTCCCGATTATCATCCGGCGGAAGCGACGTTGGAAGCGATCGTCGCGGGCGCACGGCCCGAGGATGCGCTGGCGCGGACGACGCGCGACAAGAGCCCGGAGGCGCTGGACGCGGTGCGGGCATTGTCGGAGATGAACCGGCTGCTTTCGGAAGAGCATGAACTCGGCGCATTGGTGCATGCGCTGGATGGCAGCTTCGTGCGGCCGGCGCCTTCGGGCGATCTCATTCGCACGCCGGCCATTCTGCCGACGGGACGCAATCTGCATGGGTTCGACCCGTTCCGTATCCCGAGCGCGTTTGCGGTCGCAGATGGCGCACGGCAGACCAACCGTTTGTTGGAGCGCTATCGGATCGACGGCAATCCGTTGCCCGAAACCGTGGCGCTGGTTCTTTGGGGGACGGACAACCTGAAGACGGAAGGTGGGCCGATTGCGCAGGCGCTGGCCTTGATGGGCGCCAAGCCGCGGTTCGATGGCTATGGACGGTTGTGCGGCGCCGATCTCATTGCGCTGGAACAGCTCGGCCGTCCGCGCATCGATGTGGTTGTGACGCTTTCGGGGATCTTCCGAGATCTCTTGCCGCTGCAGACCAAGCTCTTGGCGGAAGCTGCGTGGCTGGCCGCAAGCGCGGATGAGCCAGCAGAGATGAATTTCGTCCGCGCGCATGCGCTGGCCTACATGCAGGCCAAAGGTGTCGACATGGAAACGGCGTCGCTTCGGGTGTTCTCGAACGCGGACGGGGCATACGGCGCCAACGTCAATCAGCTGATCGAGGAAGGCACCTGGCAGGACGGGGACGAGCTGGCCGAGACCTACTCGCGGCGCAAGAGCTTCGCCTATGGCCGCTCGGGCAAGCCGGAGCAGCAGTCGGCACTTCTGGAAAGCGTGCTGTCGAATGTGAAGCTCGCTTACCAGAATCTGGAATCGGTGGAAGTGGGCATCACGACCATCGATCACTACTTCGATACGCTGGGCGGTATCAGCCGTGCGGTGCAGCGGGCCAGCGGCAAGGAAGTTCCGGTCTATATCGGCGATCAGACGCGGGGCGAAGGTCTCGTGCGCTCGCTGTCGGAACAGGTGGCGCTGGAGACGCGGACGCGGACGCTCAATCCGAAGTGGTACGAGGGCATGCTGAAGCACGGCTACGAAGGCGTGCGGCAGATCGAGGCTCAAGTGACCAACACGCTCGGCTGGTCGGCGACGACGGGGCAGGTGGCACCCTGGGTCTATCACCAGATCACGGAAACCTTCGTTCTCGACCCAGAAATGCGCGAACGCCTCGCGGCTTTGAACCCGACGGCGTCCGCGAAGGTCGCGAACAGACTGCTCGAAGCACACGAGCGCAACTACTGGACGCCGGAACCCGGCGTTCTGGAAGCCCTGAGGAACGCAGGCGCTGATCTCGAGGACCGTCTCGAAGGCGTCGGAGTGGAGGTTGCCGCATGACGGCCACGGTATTCAAAAGTGCTGCGCTGAAAGAGCGTGGGCGGGTCGGCGACGGGGAAGGCAGCGTGCAGGTCCACATGGACCCGCGGGTGGCTATTCCGACGACGGCCAAGGTTTTTGCCGTTTACGGCAAGGGCGGCATCGGTAAGAGCACGACATCGTCGAACTTGTCGGCGGCGTTCTCCAAGCTCGGCAAGCGGGTCTTGCAGATCGGGTGTGATCCGAAGCATGACTCGACGTTCACGCTAACGAAGGCGTTGATGCCGACGGTGATCGACGTGCTCGAGCAGGTGAACTTCCACACGGAAGAGCTGCGCGTCGAAGACTTCGTTTACGAGGGCTACAACGGCGTTCTGTGCGTGGAGGCGGGCGGTCCGCCGGCGGGCACGGGTTGCGGTGGGTATGTCGTCGGGCAGACGGTGAAGCTTTTGAAAGAGCATCACCTGCTGGATGAAACCGATGTCGTGATCTTCGACGTGTTGGGCGACGTGGTGTGTGGCGGGTTTGCCTCGCCATTGCAGCATGCCGAGCGCGGGCTGATCGTGTGCGCGAACGATTTCGACAGCATTTTCGCGATGAACCGGATCGCGGCTGCGATCCAGGCGAAGGCGAAGAACTACGGCATCCGGATCGGCGGCGTGATCGCGAACCGGTCGAAGGCGACGGATCAGATCGATCGCTTCAATGCGGAGATCGGTCTCACCCGGTTGGCGCACTTCCCGGACCTCGACGTGATCCGCCGTTCGCGGCTGAAGAAGTCGACGCTGTTCGAGATGGAGCCGTCGCCGGAACTTGAAGCGGTGCAGCAGGAATATCTGCGGCTGGCGGCGTCGTTGTGGGCGGGCACCGTTCCGCTCGATGCGCGGCCGATGAAGGATCGCGAAATCTTTGATTTTCTGGGGTACGACTGATGCAAACGCTTTCCTATCGTCAGCGCCGCAGTGAGCTGCAGACGTATTTCGACCGGACGGCCTCGGAAACCTGGGCTCGGCTGACGTCGGATGCGCCGGTGAGCGGCATTCGCCGGACGGTGCGCGCGGGGCGCGACCGGATGCGGGCGCAGATGCTTGACTGGATGCCGGCTGACCTGACGGGCAAGCGGGTGCTGGATGCTGGCTGCGGAACGGGCGCGTTGTCGTTCGAGGCGGCGCGGCGCGGGGCGGAGGTCGTGGCTATCGATCTGGCGGAAACGCTCGTGACGCTGGCGGCTGAGCGGACAAACGAAATGCGTGCTGCGTTGCCGTCCGGCGAACGGTACGGCTCTATTCAATTCCATGTCGGGGACATGCTCGATCCAGCTCTTGGCAGGTTCGATTACGCCGTCGCGATGGATTCCATGATCCACTACAAGCCGGCCGACATGGTTGACATGCTTGGGCGGTTGTCTGCGAATGTCGAGCGGGGGATTATCTTCACCTTCGCTCCCCGGACGCCGGCTCTGACGTTGATGCACGCGGTCGGCCGCTTCTTCCCCAGGCAAGACCGAGCCCCGGCCATTGAGCCGGTCGATGCCGGCGAACTCCGCCGGCATATCGCGGCAGAGCCGGCACTTTCGTCTTTCCGCGAGCAGAACAGCTTCCGGGTAGACAGTGGATTTTATGTCTCGTCGGCGATGGAGCTTCGCAGGGCATGAGCGGTTTGAACGACAAGCTGGCTAAGGCGTGGGTGAGTGTTAGCCCTCGCTTTCTGCCGTTCGCGGATGCCGCGACGGACGAACTGCCGCTTGGCCGTTTGATGCGGCTGTCGCTGTTTCAAGTTTCCGTTGCGATGGCGTTGGTCCTGCTCAACGGGACGCTCAATCGCGTCATGATCGTGGAGTTGGGCGTCCCGTCGTTCGTGGTGGCGATTGCCGTGTCGTTGCCGCTGCTGTTCGCGCCGTTCCGGGCGCTGGTGGGTTTTAAATCGGACACGCACCGGTCGGCGCTTGGATGGAAGCGGGCGCCGTTCATTTGGTTCGGTTCGATGCTGCAATTCGGCGGGCTGGCAATCATGCCGTTTGCGCTGATTGTGCTGTCGGGTGACAGCAATGGGCCGGCTTGGATTGGTTATGTGGGCGCGGCGCTGGCCTTTTTGCTTGTAGGCATCGGCTTGCACACGACGCAGACGGCGGGGCTGGCGCTGGCAACGGACCTGGCAACGGAAGAGTCCAGGCCGCGGGTCGTGGCGTTCCTCTACGTGATGCTGTTGGTCGGCATGGTCGCCAGCTCGGCCATTTTCGGCTGGCTGCTTTCGGACTTCAGCCAGATGCGCCTCATTCAAGTGGTGCAGGGCGCGGCTGTGGTGACGATGGTGCTCAACGTCGTGGCGCTGTGGAAACAGGAAGTGCGCGATCCGACTAAGACGCGCGGACGGGCGGCGCAGGATCCGGGGTTCATCGAGTCATGGAATGCGCTTGTGAAGACCGGGCCGTGGCTGCGGGTTCTGGTCAGCGTCGGGCTGGGGACAGCGGCGTTCAGCATGCAAGACATTCTGCTGGAGCCGTATGGTGGCGAAGTGCTCCATCTGTCGGTTGGGCAGACGACGGCCCTGACCGGGTTTCTGGCGTGTGGCACGCTGCTGGGGTTCGTGATCGCCTCGAGCCTGTTGACGTCATCGTTCGATCCGTTCCGGCTGGCGGCGCTCGGCGTCGTGGCCGGGCTGGCGGCGTTTCCTCTGGTTATTCTGTCAGCGCATGTGGAGTCGGTGCAGATCTTCCGGATGGGCACGATGCTGATCGGCTTTGGCGGCGGGCTTTTCGCGGTCGGCACGCTGACGGCTGCGATGAACATGTCGCGCGGACCTAACAACGGGTTGGCGCTTGGTGCCTGGGGCGCTGTGCAGGCGACGGCCGCGGGTCTGGCGATCGCGCTTGGCGGGATCATTCGCGACGGGGTGGGTGCGATGGCCGCGTCCGGTCAGCTCGGCGAAGCGCTGACGGGTCCGGCGATCGGATACACCACCGTCTATCACATCGAAATTCTGCTGCTCTTTGCGACGCTCGTCGCAATTGGTCCGCTGGTGGGCCTGGGGCGGCTGAACAAGTCACGCATGTCCGAGAAGTTCGGTCTCGCCGAATTTCCCGGTTAGCTTCAAGTCTTCTATGGAGGTGAACTATGAAGGGTGAAATTATGGGGCTATTCGATGTAGCCCAGGTCACTTTGTACGTGTTTTTGATCTTCTTCGTCGGGCTGGTGTTCTATCTCCAGCGCGAGACGCGCCGCGAGGGCTATCCGCTGTTCTCGGAACCGTCGAACAAGCTGAAGCCGGGTGATCCTTTCTTCATTCCCGAAGCCAAGGTGTTCAAGCTGCCGCATGGCGGCGAAGCGCTGGCTCCCAACGGGCAGTGGGATCAGCGTCCGATCAAGGGCGAGAAGATTGCCGTCTGGCCGGGGGCTCCTCTGGAGCCGACGGGTGATCCTATGCTCGCGGAAATCGGTCCGGGTTCTTATGCCGAACGCGCAGATGTTCCCGATCTGATGGTCAATGGCAGCGCGAAGATCGTTCCCTTCCGCGTTGCGCCGGCACTTGATGTCAATAGCAGAGAACGTGATCCGCGCGGCTTTGCGCTGGTTGGCTCGAACGGCGTCACCGTCGGCACGATCAAGGACATCTGGATCGACCGTTCGGAAATCATCGTTCGCTATCTGGAAGCTGAGCTCAACGCTGCCGGCGGTAAGCCCGGCCGTTCGATCCTGGTGCCGATGACGTTCCTGACGCTCGACAACAACCGCGGCACCGTGAACGTCAAGGCGATCATGGGTTCGCAGTTCGGCAACGTGCCGGGCCTGAAGAACCCCGACCAGATCACGCTGCTCGAAGAAGAGAAGGTGACGGCGTACTACGGTGCCGGTACTCTCTATTCTCACCCCTCTCGTGCGGAGCCGCTCCTGTGAGCCACGAGTTCGACCACGAGCCCATCCCGGGCCTGCCCGCAAACCTGCCGGAGGGTGAAAACATCCTCTGGCAGGGTTCACCCTCCGCTTCAGCTACCGCTTGGCGCGTGCTGCACATCGGTTGGGTCGGGGTCTATTTCGCCGCTCTGCTGGCTTGGCGCCTCATCGCCGGCCTTTCGGACGGACACACGATTGGGCAGATCGCGATCGACAGCATTCCACTTGCCGTGGTTGCTGTGGCCGCGATTGCCATCCTCGCCCTGCTGGCGCGCTTGATCGCCCGCACGACGATCTACACGATCACCAGCCAGCGTCTGGTCATGCGCTTTGGTGTAGCGTTGCCGATTTCGGTCAACCTCCCATTCAAAGCTATCCGCAGCGCGGGTGCGGCTTTGCGGGCTGACGGAACTGGTGACGTCGCCATCGAAGTGGATGACCTCGGCCGGCTGTCTTACTTCCATCTTTGGCCGCATACACGCGCTTGGTATGTGCGCAAGGCGCAGCCCTCGCTGCGCGCTGTGCCGGATGCCCAGAACGTAGCGGCTCTGCTGTCGCGGGCTCTGAACGCGGCGGCTGGGTCGGCGGAAAAAGCGGTCCGTCCTGTGGCGGTCACGCGTCCGGTAGAAGCGCAATCCGATCACGGCGGCGCATCACCCGCCACTGCCTGACCTTAGAGGAGATCTGCCGTGTACGAAGAAGCCATCGACGCCAAACCGTTTCCCAGGGGCATGCTGATCGCAGTGGCCGCAATGGTCGGTCTGTCGATCCTCTTCGCGGCGTCGGCAAGCTTGTGGGATTTCGGAGCGACGCGCATTGAATACGCGCCCGTCACCGATAGCCGCGACCTAGTCTTCAAGGATCTCGAGAATGGGTCCGTTGGCGTCGTCGATGCCGCCGGACAACAGCAGATCGCGGAAGTGAAGCCGGGCCAGGACGGGTTCGTTCGCGTTGTTATGAGGAGCATGGCTCGTGATCGCGCGGTGCGCGGGGCGAGTGCCGATGTGCCGTTCCGCCTGGCGCGGCATGCCGACGATATGTTGTCACTGACAGATTTGGCGACTGGCGAGGTCGTCATGCTGAACGCGTTCGGGGCCATGAATACGAAGGCCTTCGAACCCTTTCTCGCCTTGGGGAGAACGAAGCCATGATGTTGTCTGTCTTTCGAGGACCACCTCCGGAGGTGGTGAACTGCACGATCGAAATCGAGAACACGTTCGAGAGCTTGCACGCGCACGTCGATTTGCACGGAACCAAACCGGTTGAAGCCGGCGATGAGGTTCTGGTGCACGGGGACCCGATCCGGGTTCCGTACGGCGAGAAGGTCGTTCTGCAGCGGCAGGCGACTGTGACGCGCGCATCGCCGATCGAGCGGCTAATGACCAAGATTTCGGCTCGCCTGGAGTTCACTGAACTCTACGAAGTGAGTTTTTCTTCGGGGAGGAAGCTATGACCATTGAAACATTCGGGCGCACGGCGCCCAACGAGACAACGGCTGCAGCGGTCAATGAGACGCTCCTGAGCCCACGTTTCTACACGACCGACTTCGACGAACTGGACCGGATCGACGTGTCTTCGCTTCGGGCGGAGTGGGATGCGCTTCTGGACGAGATGCGCGCCGACACGAACCGCGGCCACTTCCGGCGGACGGATGCGTGGGACGACTTCGATCTCAATGCGCTCCCCGAGGGCCTGCGCAAGGAGTTCATCGACTTCCTCGTCAGTTCGCTGACGTCGGAGTTCTCGGGCTGCGTGCTTTACGCTGAAATGAAGAAGCGTGGCAAGAACAAGGACCTCGTCGAACTGTTCAAGTTCATGAGCCGCGATGAAGCCCGCCACGCCGGCTTCATCAACGACACGCTGCGCGATTTCGATATCGGGATCGATCTGGGCTTTCTGACCAAGGCGAAGAAGTACACCTTCTTCAAGCCGAAGTTCATCTTCTATGCGACGTATCTGTCCGAGAAAATCGGGTATGCGCGCTACATCACGATCTTCCGGCACCTCGAGCGGCACCCGGACAAGCGCTTCCATCCGATCTTCAAATGGTTCGAGAAGTGGTGCAACGACGAGTTCCGGCACGGGGAAGCGTTTGCGCTGTTGATGCGGGCCAATCCGCATCTGCTTGAGGGCGTGAATAAGCTGTGGGTGCGGTTCTTCGTGCTGGCGGTCTACGCCACGATGTACGTGCGCGACCACGCCCGGCCGGAATTCCACAAGGCCATCGGCATCGATCCGACGGATTACGACATGAAGGTGTTCCGCCTGACGTCGGAAATCGCTCGTCAGGTGTTCCCGGTCGAACTCGATATCGAGAATCCGAAGTTCCTCCAGCGGCTCGAAAAGCTGCGGGCCGTGAACGACAAGCTCGGCGCGCTCGAGGGCAAGACGGGGCTTGGTGCGCGGATCCGGCGGTTTGGGCTTGGCGCGTCGGCTGTCGGCACGTTCGCGCGGATGTATCTGATGAAGCCGCGGGACAATCCGCTGCCGCAGCAGATCCGTCTCGAGCCGATCTGGTAGCCGCATAAGCGCAGGAGACAACGCAGTGCTCGACTACGGCCTGCCCGTTCTGTTCGTTTTGTTCGCCTGGTGGTTTCTCACCGGGGCGGTGCTCTACATCATAGGGCTGCCGCGGACGACAGTTCGCTGGTCGATGGCCGGAGCAAGTATTGTGGCGCTCGGTGCGCTTGCAACACTTTGGCAGACGGCCGGCGATACGTCGCCGGCCGCTGCTTATACGGCTTTCATGGCCGCGCTCCTGGTGTGGGGTTGGCACGAGATGAGCTTTCTGACCGGGGTGGTGACCGGGCCGCGCACGACGGAGGCGCCGCGCCGTGCGCGTGGGCGGGCTGGGCTTTGGCCGGCCATCGAGACACTGCTGTATCACGAGGTCGCCATTCTGCTGACGGGGGTGGTGCTCTTTGCGATGCTCTGGGGATCGGCGAACGAAGTGGGGTTGTGGACCTTCGTCATCCTTTGGGTGATGCGGATCAGCGCGAAACTCAACGTCTATTTGGGCGTGCCGAACCTGACGGAAGAGTTTTTGCCCGCGCATCTGACTTATCTCAAAACGTACTTCTGCCGCCGGGGTATGAATCTTCTTTTTCCCGTGTCAGTCACTCTGTCGACGATCGCGACCTTCCTGCTGATCGGCGAAGCAGGGACATCGGCCGGGGCATTCGACAAGACCGCTTTCACGTTTCTTGCCACGCTGATGGCACTGGCGCTCATCGAGCACTGGTTCCTCGTGGTTCCGCTGCCGTCCGCCGCGCTGTGGTCCTGGGGACTGTGGTCGCGGGAGGATGAAGCGGTAGGCGAGATGACTGCTTCGCCCGTTCTTGCGCGGGCCTCTGTGCCCGTGCAGCCCGATCCGCCGCAGCCTGTAAGTGCGACCCTATTCTAAGTATCTGAGACCTGAATATACGGCCGCCGAAAGTGACGGCCAAAGCGCAGAAGAACCGGAGATAAAAAATGGATTACCTGTCGATCTTCCGCGAGCAGCTCGACGGCCTCAAGGCCGAGGGGCGCTACCGCGTGTTCGCGGATCTGAAGCGGCAGTGTGGATCTTTCCCGACTGCTATCCATCATACGGAAGCTGGCGCGCGGCCGATCACGGTGTGGTGCTCGAACGACTATCTGGGCATGGGGCAGAATCCGAAAGTGCTCGCAGCGATGCATCAGGCCATCGACGAGGCGGGCGCGGGATCGGGCGGCACGCGCAACATCTCGGGCACGACGCGGTATCATGTGGAACTTGAACAGGAGATTGCCGACCTGCACGGCAAGGAATCGGCTCTGCTTTTCACGTCGGCTTACGTGGCCAACGAAGCAACGCTTTCTACGTTGCAGCGGTTGATCCCGGGCGTGATCGTGTTTTCGGATGAGAAGAACCATGCCTCGATGATCGAAGGCATCCGGCACGGCAACGGGCCGAAGAAGATCTTCCGGCACAACGACGTCGAGGATCTGGAAAAGAAGCTCAAGGAAGCGCCGATCGGGTCGCCCAAGATGATCGTCTTCGAAAGCGTGTACTCAATGGACGGGCACATTGCGCCGATGGCCGCAATCTGCGATCTGGCCAAGAAGTATGGCGCGATGACATATCTCGACGAGGTTCATGCGGTTGGTCTGTATGGCCCGCGGGGCGGCGGCATTGCCGAGCGCGAAGGCCTGATGGACCGGATCGATATCATCAACGGCACGCTTGCGAAGGGTTTCGGCGTCATGGGCGGGTATATTGCGGCCAAGCGCGAGATTTGCGATGCGATCCGCTCGTTCGCGTCGGGCTTTATCTTCTCCACGTCGCTGGCGCCGGCCATCACGGCGGGTGCGCTTGCCAGCATGCGGCATCTGAAGTCGAGCACGGTGGAGCGGGAGCGGCATCAGGAGCGCGCGCGCACGCTCAAGCAGCGGCTAAAGGATGCGAACATTCCCTTCATGGCCAACCCGAGCCACATCGTGCCGGTGATGGTCGGCGATCCGGTGCACTGCAAGGCGGTGACCGATACGCTGCTCGGACACTACGGCATCTACGTCCAGCCCATTAATTATCCGACGGTGCCGAAGGGGACCGAGCGGATGCGGCTGACGCCGGGGCCGATGCATACCGACCAGCAGATGTCCGTACTCGTGGCGGCGCTGAGTGATCTTTGGAATGCTTGTCCGATGGCGAACGGGAAGTTCGTGCGTCTCGCGGCCGAGTAAACCATCACGACCCTACCCCAGACTGCACCCGCCATGCTCCGCATGGCGGGTTTTTTCATGCGGGGCGCGGGGGAATGGCAAAGAATTGGTCGGGATTTGACACGCGTCAAACGCGTCCGCGGAGGTGTACGTAAAGTGGCGTGGACAGTTTTGGTCTCGGAGGTCCCCGTCCATGCGCATCCTTTTCATTCACCCCAACTATCATTCGGGCGGAGCGGAAATCGCCGGGGCTTGGCCGCCGGCGTGGGTGGCGTATCTGGCCGGGGCGCTCAAAGACAAGGGCTTCGACGATATCCATTTCATCGACTCGATGACGCATGACATCGACGGTGAGACCTTGAAGGCGAAGATCGAGGAGTTGCAGCCGGACATCGTTGGCGTGACGGCCATTACGCCATCGATCTACAAGGCCGAGAACGTCTTGAAAATGACCAAGGAGGTTTGTCCGAAAGCGGTGACGCTGTTGGGCGGGATCCACGGCACATTCATGTACCGACAGGTGCTGGCGGAAGCGCCCTATATCGACGCGATCATTCGCGGCGAGGGCGAAGAGATTATGGTTGAGGTGGCGCGGGCCGTTGCGGACGGGCAGTGGCCAGAGGCGCGGGCGTCGATCAAGGGACTGGCCTATATCGTCGACGGAATGGTGATCGCGACGGCTGCGGCGCCGACCGTGAAGGATCTCGATTCGATCAAGGCCGACTGGAGCATCCTGGACTGGCCGAAGTATCAGTACATCCCGCTTGGCGTGCGTGTGGCCATTCCGAACATGGCGCGCGGGTGCCCGTTTACGTGCTCTTTCTGTTCGCAGTGGAAATTCTGGCGCGACTATCGAATCCGCGATCCGAAGGCGGTGGTCGATGAGATTATCGAATTGCGCGATAAGCATCAGGTTGGTTTTTTTATCCTTGCGGACGAGGAGCCGACGATCAACCGCAAGAAGTTCGTGGCGTTCTGCGAGGAACTGATCAAGCGCGACGTCGGTCTGCTCTGGGGCATCAACACGCGCGTGACGGACATTCTGCGCGATGAAAAGCTGCTCCCGCTTTACCGCAAGGCGGGGTTGATCCATGTGTCGCTCGGCACCGAGGCCGCCGCGCAGCTGAAGCTCGATCTCTTCAACAAGGAGACGACGGTCGCGCAGAACAAGAAGGCTGTGCAGCTGTTGCGCGACAACGGGATCGTGGTGGAAGCGCAATTCATCGTCGGGCTCGAGAACGAGACGGCGGAGACGCTGGAAGAAACCTACCGGATGGCGTGCGACTGGAAGCCGGATCTGGCCAACTGGTCGATGTATACACCGTGGCCGTTCTCCGATCTTTTCAAGGAGCTCGGCGACAAGGTCGAGGTTTTCGATTACGAGAAATACAACTTCGTGACGCCGATCATGAAGCCGGATGCCATGGACCGGGCGGAGCTGCTCGACCGGGTGATGAACAACTACCGCCGATTTTACATGAAGAAGGCGCTTTTCTCGTATCCATTCGCGGGCACGGGCGACCGGCGGAAGTATCTCTGGGGCTGTCTCAAGGCGTTCCTTAAGGCAGGTTTCGAGCGCAAGTTCTATGACCTCGGCAAGGTTGATTATTGGGGTCCGCAATCGAAGAAGAAAGTGCATTTTGATTTCGACCTGACGCGCGAACGGGCCAATGACGAGGATGTCGAGTGGCAGGTGACGCACAACCGCAAAGGCAACACCATGCACGATGCGGCCATGGCCATGGCGTGCGGGGGCGGTAAGGAGCAGTTGGAGGACGACGGCGTGCCATTGCAGGCTGTCGCTATGCATGGCTCGATGCAGCAGATGTGCGAGAGCGACGAGGCGTGCGGGTGCGGGCCGGGCTGCGATTGCGAGGGTGAGGAGAAGGCGGCTGCAAAGGCCGGTCCACCGAAGACGACGATCACTGTCGGGGGCGTGACGCGTCCCGCCGTGAAGGTGCCGCATGAGACCGCTGGCGCTTGAAGCGGCATCCGTGCCGGTTGGTGGAGGGCGCCATCAGCCGGCGCGGATCGGGCCGAATGCGATCATTCAACTGAGCGCAGCCGTGACGGCGCGCTTGGGTGACGCGGCGCGGGATGCTCTTTTCCGGCGGGCGGGGTTGCAGCGGTATCTCGGTGCAATGCCGGAGCACATGGTCGACGAGGCCGAGGTGATCGCGCTGCACCGCGCGCTGCGCGCGACCGTGACGCCGGAGGCGGCACGCGATCTTTTCTACGAAGCTGGATTGCTGACGTGCGATTATATTCTCGCCAACAGAATTCCGAAACCGGCCCAGATTGTCTTGAAGCTCTTCCCGCGCGGGCTGGCGACGCGGGCGCTGACGGCGGCCATCGGCAAGCATGCCTGGACGTTTGCCGGCAGCGGGACATTCCGGGCGGTCTCGACGGGGCCACTGGTTTTGGAAATCGCCAACAGTCCGCTATGTCGCGGGGAGACTTCGGCGACACCGCTGTGCGACTATTATGCGGGGACTTTCACGCGGCTCTACCGCACGCTCTCTGATCCGGAGACCGACATCCGCGAAACGTCGTGCGGCGCGGTGCAGGGCGGGCCATGCCGGTTCGAGGACCGGCCGGACCGACGGCCGGGACATCCTGGCGCTTGATCGTGGCCCGTGCGTTCTCTACGCACGTTCCATGACCCAACGCGCCGACATTCCGATCCTTTCATCCATCGCGCCACTGGCGGTAGGCCGGACGGCTTGGCTCGTCGACATCTGGGGCGTGATGCACAATGGTGTGACGCCCTTTCTGCCGGCGGCGGACGCTTGTGCGCGGTTCCGCCGAAGCGGTGGGACAGTGCTGCTGCTCTCGAACGCGCCGCGGCCTGCTGCCTCTGTCGTGGAGCAATTGGACCGGATCGGCGTGCCGCGGGAGTCCTACGACACCATTCTGACGTCGGGGGATGCGTCGCGGGAGATGATCCAGCGGGCGGCAGAGGCGGGGCGCGCGATTGGGCATATCGGCCCGGAGCGGGATCGCGGACTGTTTGAGGGGGCGGCTGATCCGGTGCCGATGGCGAAGGCTCAGACGGTGGTGTGTTCGGGGCTTTACGACGACGAGCGGGAAACGCCGGAGACGTACATTGAAATATTGGCGCTGTTGAAGAAGCGCGGCGTGGACATGATCTGCGCCAATCCGGATCTGACCGTGGAGCGCGGCGGGCGCATCATTTATTGCGCGGGCGCGCTGGCGAAGGCGTACGAAGACATGGGCGGAGCGGTCGCGTATGCGGGCAAGCCGTATCTGCCGGTTTATGATTTGGCGTTCGAGCGGCTGGAGGCGTTGCGCGGGACAGCCATTCCGCGCGGGGAGGTCCTTGCGATCGGCGATGGCGTTGGGACTGACATCGCGGGTGCGGCGGCGGCCGGGATCGACAGCGTGTATGTGGCGAGCGGTGTGCATGCGGGTCCCGGCGGGCGCATTGATGCCAGCACGGTGGCTGAGATCTTTGCGGACACCGAGGGCTGGCCGATCGCGGCGATGAACGGACTGGCCTGGGGGTGATCGTCTTGCGGCGGACTCTTCAGCGACGGATGGGCACCAACTCGAACTGGTGGACATCGGTGCGGCCAATTGCGAATGCGCCTGCGCACATGGCGAGATAGAGCCGCCATCCGCGCAGGAAGCCTTCCTCGTAGCCGAGCGCACGGATGCCAGGGAGTGCATCGTCGAAGCGGACGAGCCATTCGCGGCAGGTGCGGGCGTAATCCTGACCGAAGGAGAAGACATCGCTGACGGCGAGGCCGGCGCGTCCCGCTTCCTCCTTGAAGCGGGTTACGGAGGGCAACATGCCGCCAGGGAATATGTGGTGGCGGATGTAATCGCTCGACACGCGATAGCTCGGGAACAGCTGCTCGGAGATGCTGATCGTCTGGATGACGGCGGTGCCGTTGGCGGTGAGGCGGTCGCGCAGGGTTTGAAAGTACGTCGGCCAATAGCGCTCGCCGACGGCTTCGAACATCTCGATGGAAACGATAGAGGAGAACGTGCCCTCTTGCTTGCGGTAGTCCTGCAGCTTGATGTCGGCTGATTTGCCGACGCGGTCGGTGGCGTAGGCATGCTGGCGGGGCGAGATGGTCAGTGCGGTTACGCTATGGCCCTCGTTGACGGCGGCTTCAGTGAAGCCGCCCCAGCCGCAGCCGATTTCGAGAACGTTGCCCGGCTTGCCGCCGATGCGCTCCAGAATGCGAGCGTACTTGGCTTTCTGCGCGCTTTCGAGATCGGTTTCGGGTTTGGGGAAGATGGCGCTGGAGTAGGTCATCGTGGGGTCGAGCCAGCGGGCGTAGAAATCATTGCCGACATCGTAGTGGGCCATAATGTTCTTCTGCGAACCCTTCACAGAGTTGCGGCGGAAGACCCATTCGAGCAGCACGGACCGGATGCGGTGGAGATAGGAGCCCCAGGCGAGCCGGCCGAGGCCGTCCATGTTGAGCATCAGCACGGTGAGGAGGGCTTCCAGATCGTCGCTGTCCCACCAGCCGGCCATGTAGGCATTGCCGAGGCCGATGTCACCTTCGGCGAGGGCAGCGTTGACGGTGCGCCAGTCCTTGATGTGGATGGTGCCAAGGGGGCCGGGCTCAGCGCCTGCGAATGTGCGTTTCTCACCTTCCGGCGTGATGACGGTCAGGGTGCCTTTCCGCATAGCGGATTCGATCACACGCAAGGCCTTCTGACCGAGATAGGGAATTGTCGTCATGTCTGCTCCGGAGGGTGGGTCGCCGGCGTGCGGCCCAGTGAGGCCGTGACCAGGTCGCCGGGTGGTGTGGGTTTTGAAAAGATCTGGTGGCCGCGCAGGTAGAGGCGGGCGGCGTGATAGTGGATCAGCAACACGACCTGTAGCGTGGGGAACGGGTGGCGCAGGAAGCTTTTGAGCAGTGCGCGCGAGGTGAGCGTGTCGAAGCGGCCGCCGATGGTGGCTGAGAGCGCGCGGGCGCCGTCGCGGTAGAGGTCGATGCGGATCGAGACGCGGTCGGGCTTTTCGATGAAACGAAAGCGGTATTCGCCATCAGTGGGGAAGAAGGGCGAGACGTGGAAGACCTTTTCGGCCGTGATCTCTTCGTCGGGGCCAATCGCCGTGCCGTCGGTTTTGCGGCAGAGGTAGCAGTGGCGCTCGCCAAAGGTGTTGTTCACTTCGGCCAGGACGGCAGAAAGTGCGCCGGTCCGGTCGTGGCACAGCCAGAAGCTGACGGGATTGAAGCCGAAGCCGAGCACGCGGGGGAGCGTGATGAGCGTCACTTCGCCATCGGGCATTCTTGCGCCGACGCTTGCGAAGGCGGCGGTCAGCCAATCGTTGAAGCCAGTGGAGCGGTCGCCGTAGTCGCGATCGTTGAGGGCGAAGAGGCCCCAGCCGTTACGATTGAGGAAGCGGCGCTTGAGGCGCGGGATCGCGGCAACGGGAACATGGAGATATGTGAGGTTATGGACGAGTGTGTAGGGCTTCGGCGTGAAGCGCGCATGCGTGATGCGCGCTTCCAAAAGGCCGCGCGCGATTGGTTCGTCGCTGATGATCGGCGTTACCGCTGCTAGGCCCATGGGATCGGCACCCCCTTGGCTTCAGCGACGCGGACGGCGCTCCACAGGCCATCTTCATGGAAGCCATTGCGCTGCCAGGCGCCGCAGAACCAGAGGCCGCGGCGGCCTTGTATGGACGGGATTTCGGCTTGTGCGGAGACGGCGTCGCGCGAGAAGACGGGATGGCGGAAGACGTGACGGTCGACGATCTTGGCAGGGTCGATCTCGCGGTCGGGATTGAGGCTAACAAAGACATCGTCGCCGGGAAGCGACTGGAGCTTGTTCATCCAATAGGTGACGGAAACATCGTTACCGGTATCGCTCGCGCTGGCGCCATAGACCCAGCTGGCCCATGCGGCTTTTGCGTTCGGCATGAGGCGGGCGTCGGTATGCAGAACGCCTTCGTTGTCGCGGAACTTGAAGGCGCCAAGGATGCGGCGTTCGTCGGGCGTCGGATCGGCGATCATGGCGAGAGACGCGTCGGCGTGCGCGGCCAGCACGACCTCGTCGAAGCGCTCTATCTCCCCCTTTGCGGTCACGACTTCACATCCACCCTGAGCGGCGCGAACCTCGCGGACCGGGTCGCCCGTCCGGACTTTGCTGCCGAGACGATCGATGATCCGGCGGACATATTGCTCGCTGCCCCCGTCGACTGTCCGCCAGGGATGATGCCCATTGACAGACAAAAGTCCATGGTTGTCAAAAAAGCGGACGAATGTCTTGGCCGGAAAATCAAGCATCTGGCGGGGCGGCGTGCTCCAGATGGCGGCCCCCATGGGGACGAGGAAGCGGTCCTTGAACCAATCGCCCGGGGCGAGGCGGTCGATGAATTCGCCGAGCGTCGGATCGCCGGGTTCATCAAGGGCGAGCTTGGCGGAGCGGAAGAAGCGCATGATGTCGGCCAGCATGCGCAGGTAGCGGGGGGAGACCATATTCCTTCTCTGCGCAAAGAGGCCTTGGAGCGAACTGGCGCAGAATTCGAGCTCGCCGTCGCCATAGCGGACGCCGAACGACATGTCGCTTGGCTTGGTGGGTACGGACAGGCTGGCGAAGAGTTTCGTCAGGTGGGGATAGTTGACCTCGTTATAGACGATGAAGCCGGTGTCGACGGGCAGGGGGCCGCCGGGGCGCGGCACGTGGATGGTGCGGGAGTGGCCGCCCGTGCGGGCCTCACCCTCGAGAACGACGACATCGTGGGTATTTTTGAGAAGATAGGCGCACGAAAGGCCTGAGATGCCCGACCCCACCACTGCAATGCGCGCCACTGTCTTTCTTCCCCACGACTTCTGTGTGTTGATCTACGAAATCTATCTCGGAGCGGTTCACGCGGATCCGTTGGCGGACCGCCTGCGTTGAACTCTCATGTCTTCTTAGCAAAAGTGATCTTAGCGAAAGTGATGAGACCGTGGATATCCTAATTGCCTTGGCGGCCGGGCTCGCCATGCTCTCGCTCATGATGGCGGGTGGATACATCCTAGCCATGCAGAGTGGCAATGGCGGGTGGGCGGATACGGTTTGGACGTTCGGGGTTGGACTGGCGGCCCTTGTATCCATTTTCGTTTTAGCTGGCCCAGACGTGGGATTGCGGCATTGGCTGGTCGCTGCGCTGGCTGGTCTGTGGTCGCTGCGGCTTGGCGTTTACCTGTTCGGCCGGACGCGGGGCGAGGCCGAAGATGCGCGCTATGCGGACCTGAAGCGCGAATGGGGCGCGGATCATCCGCGGCGGCTGTTTCTGTTTTTGCAGGCGCAGGCGCTGGCCGGGTTGCCGCTGTTCGGCGCGATGGCGTTGGCAGCGGACCGGCCGGGGCCGCTGGATCTGTGGGATGCGTTGGGGACCTGCGTACTGCTGGCCGGCGTGATAGGGACGGCCGTTTCGGATTGGCAGTTGGCGCAATTCAAGGCCAATCCGGCGAACAAGGGGCAGGTGTGCGATGTGGGCTTGTGGAGTGTATCGCGGCACCCGAACTACTTTTTCGAGTTTCTGTCGTGGTGCGCTTGGCCAGTGATTGCGTTCGATCCGGTTGGCTACCCCGTAGGACTCCTAGCATTGCTGGCGCCGGCGCTGATGTATTACCTTTTACGTCATGTTTCCGGCGTGCCGCCGCTGGAAGCGCATATGGAGCGGTCGCGGCCGGAAGCGTTCGCTAAGTACAAGGCGCGAGTGCCGGTGTTCTTTCCAAAGCTCGTTTGAGTTTGACCTGGCCGCGAAGGGGCCGCTGCGTGGAGAGTGGGTGCGATGACGACGATGCCTCAGTCCGTGATTGCCGGGGCGATCCGGACGGTCGAGACAGTGCCGCTTCCCGACAGTGTGTTGCGGTTTGGGGTGCAGCAATTGATCGGCACGCGGCCCCGGTCGCTGGAGCCTGACGCGGAGATCGACCGGGCGTTTGCTGACGACATGCGGCGGCGAGCGATCGCGCTGCATGCGGATGCCGCCAACGCGCAGCATTACGAGTTGCCGCAAGAGTTTTTCGGGCTGACGCTGGGACCGCATCGCAAATATTCGAGCTGCTATTATGCAACGGGGCGGGAGACGCTCGGGGAAGCGGAGGCAGCCGCGCTTGCGCTCACGGTGGAGCGGGCGGGGCTTCAGGATGGGCAGCGGATCTTGGAATTGGGCTGCGGGTGGGGGTCGCTGACGCTTTTCATGGCGGCGCGTTATCCGCAGGCGGCGATCACGGCGGTTTCGAACTCAGCCAGTCAGCGGCGATATATCGAACAAACGGCGCGGGCGCGGGGGCTGGGCAATGTGCGCGTGATCACCTGCGATATGAATGCGTTTCAGCCGGAGGGGCCGTTTGACCGGGTGGTGTCGGTAGAAATGTTCGAGCACATGTCGAACTGGGAGGCACTGCTCGCGAAGGTGCGCGATACGCTGGCGCCCGATGGGCGGCTGTTCATTCACGTGTTCTCGCATCGCGCAACGCCGTACCGGTTCGATCACACGGATCCGACGGATTGGATCGGGCAATACTTCTTTACTGGCGGTATTATGCCGAGCGATGGGTTGATCCGGCAGTTCTCGAATCTCGTCGAGGTCGAGGACGAGTGGCGCTGGAGCGGGACGCATTATGCGCGCACGGCGACGCAGTGGATCGAGAACTTCGATCGCAACGCGGTTGAGATCGATCGCATTCTGCGCGATGTGTATGGCCCGCAGGCGGGTGTGTGGAAGCGGCGCTGGCGGCTGTTCTATCTGGCGACCGAGGGACTGTTCGGTCATGCCAATGGGGACGAGTGGGGCGTGAAGCACTACCGGCTGCGCCCCGTTCGCTGACCACTCAGGCGCTGCCGTACCAGCGGGCGGCGAGCGTACCGGCGACTGCGGCGGTGGCCGTGAGGAAGGCGCCCCAGGTCATGTCCATGGCGGTGATGAACGTGGGCCAGACCTTGAGGGTGGCCTGATTGGTGAGATCGTATGTGCCGTAGCATACGAGTCCGAGCAGGGCGCCATTGATGGCTGCTGTCTGGAGGCTGCCGCCGGCGGCCAGTGCGGGCGAGACGGCGAACCACACGATTCCGAAAATATAGAGCAGGTAGAAGGCGATGGCCGGGGCGAACCGGATGCCGTCGGGCAGCAACAGCTCACCGATATTTTGCCGGTACACATTGATCATTGAGGTCAGCCAGACGCTGTCGACGAGGGCCATGTAGAGGCCGGTGGCGAGGTAGGCGATGACGTACTGCATGGGGGACCTGCTGATCGGCTGCGGCGGGACGGCGGATAAGTGACTTAGCAGGTAAACGGTGTGGACACACGGTTGGTTCACCGGGATTTACACCCAGTTCATTTCACCGGCGGAGATGATGAGCACCTTGTCTTGGGGACTTTCGAGGGCGGGGATGGTTTCGGGATCGAGATTTAAAAGATGGGCGCGCAGGCAGCGGGAGACCCCGCCGTGGGACGCGATGACTGTGTCGCGCTCAAGGGATTGGGACCAGTCGATGATGCGGCGAAGCAGGTCGGCGTAGCTCTCGCCGCCGACGGGTCGCCAGCGAAACGGGTCTTGTTCCCTGTCGGCGAGGCCATGGGGATCCGTTTGTGGCAGGTGGTCCTGCAGTTGGCCTTCCCAGGAACCGTAGGAGAGTTCGATCAGGCGGCGGTCGATGCGGTAGGTGGTGGGATCAAGACCGAGGGACGCGCGCAGGATCTCCATGGTCTCGCGGGCACGACCCAAGGGACTGGCGACAAAGTCTGCGCTTTCGATGGCGGGCAGAAAGGCGCGCAGGGCCTCGCCGTTGCGGCGCGATTGGGCGCGGCCGCGATCATTCAGCGGGATGTCGGTCTGGCCCTGGTAGCGCCGTTCGGCGTTCCAGTCTGTCTCGCCATGGCGGACGAAGAAAAGTTTGAGAGCGGGGCGCATGCTGCACATGTAGGTGGTTGCGGCCCGCTCGACTAGCCGATCAGCTATCGCTCTTGACCACGGAAATGTCGGGGGCGTCTTCGTTCTTCATGCCCTGGACATGATAACCGCTGTCGACGTGGTGGATTTCGCCGGTGACGCCGCGAGACAGATCGGACAAGAGGTAAAGTCCGGCGCCGCCGACGTCTTCGATGGTCACCGTGCGGCGGAGCGGCGAGTTATATTCGTTCCAGCGCAGGATGTAGCGGAAGTCGGAAATGCCGGCCGCGGCGAGCGTTTTGATGGGGCCGGCCGAGATGGCGTTGACACGGATGCCGGTGCGGCCGAGGTCGGACGCGAGGTAGCGGACGGAGGCTTCGAGTGCGGCCTTGGCGACGCCCATAACGTTGTAGTGCGGCATGACTTTTTCGGCGCCGTAGTAGGTGAGCGTGATGATGGAGCCGCCGTTGGTCATGAGCTTCTCCGCGCGCTGGGCGAGTGCCGTCAGCGAGTAGCAGGAGATCAGCATGGTCTGGGTGAAGTTCGCTTCGGTGGTTTCCACGTAGCGGCCAGCGAGCTCGTTCTTGTCGGAGAAGGCGATGGCGTGAACGAGGAAGTCGAGGCGGCCCCAGTGCTTCTCGATCTCGGCGAAGAGGGTATCGATGGAGGCCTTGTCGGAGACGTCGCAGGGAAGAACGAGGGAGGCGCCAAGCTCGGCGGCCAGCGGTTCGACGCGCTTTTTCAGCGCGTCGCCCTGGTAGGTGAGGGCTAATTCGGCCCCCTGGGCCGCGACGGCGCGGGCAATGCCCCAAGCGATCGAGCGATTGTTAGCGATGCCCATGATGAGGCCGCGCTTGCCAGCCATGAGGTTGCCTGCCGGCACGCCATCACCTGCTCCTGGTTCAGCCATGAGCTTCCCAATTCCTTTTATCTGTCCGTGTAATTTTGCGGCATCCTACACAAAAGACTTGTGCGGTCCAGTCACGGCTCGGGTTATCGCGGGGCGGGCGAGGCGATTGCGGCTGAGGTCTTTTCAGGCATCTGTAATGCTATGAAAAGTATTGATTTTCCTCTGGCCCCTGGCGGGAGAGGGGTGGGTGCGGCGGGCGCGGCTGATCGCCCCGGAGGGTCCGCCACCGCCGCCGTGATCAGCCTTCCAGCGACCAGACCCCCAAGGCGTCACGGCAGGCAACCCCTTCGGCTTTGCGGGTTTTCTCACCCGTCGTCATCATCACCACGACGTGGCGGCAGATCGTGCCTTCGACGTTCTTGAATGAGGACGTGGGTTTGACGAGCCCGGAGAGGCGGCCGTTGTTGCGGTGCCAGACGTAGGTGGCGCCATCGGCCGTGGCGGAGAGGGCGTGCTGGACGCTGGAGAGGGCGGCGATTTCATCGCCGGTATCAAGGGCGCGGCCGTCATCGGGGGCGGCTTTGAGGTCGGCGAGCTTGGGTTTCTGCCTTCGATTGGAGGCGACGGGGCAGTCGCACGAGGGGGATTGAGCCGCCGCGGCTTCTTCTTTGCCGGAATCGGCGGCCAAGGCTTCGGGAGAGGACAGGAAGACGGTGGCGACCATGGCGAAGGCGGTCAGGATGCCGGCCGACAGCGACACGAGAGATTGGGTTTCACGCATGACTGAACTCGCTACTCAAAAACAGAAACACAGCGGGGCCAAACACGGCCTTGCGGGCCATGCTGACTGAACATGGATAAAAAAGGGTCAATGGATGTTGCGATTTGAGGAGAAAGGATCGGATCGGGCGGGGCGATGCGTTAAGAGTTGCTGAATGCTGCTCCGACACGATGGACCGGCGCGATACGAAGGACGAGGCCTCGAGATGAGCCAACAAAGTCACGATACCCACGGCAGTGATTTCGCCGAAGCGGTGGAGCCTTTCCTGCTGTTTGAGAGCTGGTTCGGGGAGGCGCGCGAGAAGGAAATCAACGATCCCAACGCCATGGCGATTGCCACGGCGGATCGTTCGGGACTGCCCAACGTGCGGATGGTGCTGTTGAAGGGGCTCGACGGTCCGGGCGTGCCGGGGCGGGGCTTTGTCTTCTACACCAATCTGGAGAGCGCGAAGGGACGTGAGCTTGCCGCCAATCCACAAGCCGCGATCGTGTTTCATTGGAAGAGCCTGTTACGGCAGGTGCGGGCACGCGGGCTGATCACGCCGGTGACGCCGGAAGAGGCGGATGAATATTATGCGTCGCGGCACCGGACGAGCCGGATCGGCGCGTGGGCGTCAAAGCAGTCGCGGCCACTGGAGAGCCGGCTGGCGCTGGAGAAGGCTGTGGCGATCGAGACGGCGCGATTCGGAATCAGCACCATCCCGCGGCCGCAGCACTGGTCGGGCTTCCGTTTAACGCCGCTGGAGATCGAATTCTGGTCCGACCGTCCATTCCGGCTGCATGACCGCGTCGTGTTCCGGCGCGAGACGCCGGATGCGCACTGGACGAAGACGCGGCTTTATCCGTGAGGCTGAGATCAGCCAGCGACGAGGTTGCGGATCGCTTTGACCATGTGGCCATTGCCGGCGATGACATCGCCTTTGGCCAGCATTTTATCCGTGCCTTGCAAGTCGGTGACGATGCCGCCAGCTTCGCGCATGATGACAATGCCGGCTGCCATATCCCAAGGCTTCAAGTTGCGTTCCCAATAGCAATCGAAGCGGCCGGCGGCGGTCCAGGCGAGGTCGAGGGCCGCGGAGCCGGTGCGGCGGATGCCGGCGACCTCCTTCATGGCGGTCGACATTTCCTTGATGAAGCCGGGATGACCGGGACGGCCGCGATGCGGAATGCCGGTTGCAACCACTGCGTCGCCGATGGTCTTGCGGGCGGCGACCCGTAGGCGGCGCTTTTCGTTGAGGAAGGCGCCTTTGCCTTTTTCAGCGGTGAAGAGTTCGTCGGCGATCGGGTTATAGACGAGGCCGGCGACGAGCTGGCCGTCGCGTTCCAGGCCGATGGAGATCGCGAACATCGGAATGCCGTGCAAGAAGTTAGTCGTGCCGTCGAGAGGGTCGATGATCCAGCGGTGGGATTTGTCGGCGCCTTCGACCTCGCCGCCTTCTTCCATGAGGAAGCCGTACTGAGGGCGGGCCTTGTTCAATTCGCGGAAGATGATTTCCTCGGCCTTGTGATCGGCGGCGGAGACGAAGTTTGCTGGGCCCTTGATCGAGACCTGCAACTGCTCGACTTCGCCGAAATCGCGGACGAGGGTGCGGGCCGCTTTGCGGGCGGCCTGGGTCATGACGTTAATCAGTGCTGAAGCGGGCATAAGGTGGCCGGGGATGAACTGGCGATTTTTGTGGGTCTCACGCTCTAGCGGAGTGTGAGCTGTTTGTCGCGCCATTCCTGCGCGGCCTTTTGGGCAGCTTTCTTTTCAGTTTCGGGCAGGGTGTCGACGAGCATGTCGAGCTTTTCGTCGGCAATACCACCGGCCTTGGCGATGTAGCGCCATTTGGCGGCTTCAGCTGGGCTCTTTTTCATACCGCCGGCACCTTCCTGATGGATCCAGGCGAGGCGGTTCTGGGCTCCGGGGATGCCCTTTTCGGCGGCTGATTGGAGATAGGGGATGGTTCGGCTTTCGTCTTCCTTGAGGCCGAGGCCGCGCATGAGCATGACGGCGTATTCGTATTGGGCGGGGACGAGACCTTGCTTGGCGGCCTTCGACATCCAGCCGGCGGCTTCGAGCGCGTTGGCTTCGACGCCGACGCCCTTTTGGTAGAGGGCTGCCAAGTCAAATTGGGCCTGGGCAATGTTTTTCTCGGCGGCGTATTGGATGTGCTTGGCGGCGCGGAAGGGATTTTCTGGTTTGCCGTCGCCTTTCAGGAAGAGAAGCCCGAGATTGTAGTTGGCGAGCGGGTCGCCGGTGGCGGCGGCCTTTTCGTAGAGCGTGGCGGCTGCCGCGCGGTCTTTGCCGATGCCGCGCCCTTCGGCCAGCATATTACCGAGCGCCAGCATGGCGGGGATATCTCCCAATTCGGCGGCACGGGAATACCAGCGGGCGGCTGTGATGTCGTCTTTGCCGACGCCGAGGCCACCTTCATAGATGCGTGCGACGAGGGTGTGCGCCTGCGGGTCGCCGAGGGCAGCCTTGCGTTCGGCGAGCGAAAGGGCGGTCAGGTATTGGCCCTGATCGAAGGCGATGTAGGCTGCGTCGTCATCGGCAGAGGATGCGGCGGGGGCCGCCGTGGTGGGCGTTTCGGCGGGCGTGCCGCTGTTACCTGAAGCAAGGTCCGGAAGCGTCAGCTGGCCGGTGGCGACGAGCACGCCTGCGGCTCCGGCTCCGGCGCCGACGATCAGAATGAGGGCAAGAACAGCTTTGTTCATCGATTAGGTCTCAGGCCGCTTAGTTCTCAGGCCGATTTGTTTTCAGGCCGCCGGCCGGTGAGCCGATATGGCCGCGGCGAATGGCGATAAGAAGTCTGCCACGCCGTTTTCCATCACGGCTGCGGGAACGCGCACGGCGATAAAGTCGGCTCCTGCTTCGGCGAGATCGCGGGCGTCGTCCGGCGTATCGACATCGCAGGCAATGCAGGGAATTTCGAAAATTTCCGACCACCAGGCGATGAGTTCCAGGCGGCGGTTGCGGGCGGTTTCGCGGTCTTCGACGTGGGCGGGAATGCCGAAGGCGATGTAGTCGGCGCCTTCTTCCGCCAGCGTCATGGCGTCGTGACGGGTGCGGCCGACATCGATACCGGCGATGGAGCGGGCACCTAAGATTTCGCGGGCTTCGTAAAACGCTGCGGCGACGGATTTCGATGCGGGGATGTGGACGCCGTCGGCTTTGACGACGCGGGCGAGAGCTGCATCGCCGGCAATCAGGGTGGCGAGCCCCAGGGCTTGAATCTGTTCGACGGCGGGGGCCAGTTCGGGCGCGGCGACCGGGTTTTCCGGATCGAGTTCAAGGATCACGGTGGCAACCGGGGCGACGCGGGCGGCCTCTGCCGCGCAACGGGCAAGGGCTGCTCCCGAACCGGCGCTGGCTGGAAGGACGAGTACAACTTGAGTGCGAACCTCGTGATCAGCCATTGCCGGGGTCAGACCTTGTGTTGGGGATCATGATGCGCCGAGCGCGCATGCGCGGGTGTTTTGGGGCACAGGGGCGGGTCGGGGCGCTATCGGAGCGGATTAAGGCGGAAACGTGGCTTCCGTGGCGCGGTGAAAATCGCGTACAACGGTATTATCCGGATTGGCTCTTTCTCACCAAATCGCCATGATCTCTCCGGACTTTTGTGCTGCGTTGAAAAAAGTATAGTTCCAAAATCAACACAAGCGCCGCCGGAGACCCGTCCTGATGAGCCTTTTGCTTGCGAACCGTCCGGCTGTACTCGCTGCCGGGCTGCTGGGTTTCTGCTTGTTGGCTGGCGGTGCTGGGGCAACTCCAAACGGTGACCCGCCTGTCATGCCGGTTCCGCCTGGGGCCGCCACGGCGGTCAGCCCGGCGGCGGACACACAGACGCCTTCAGCTCCGGTGACGGCTGCGGCCGTGACCACGCCCGCCGTCGCGGCAGTGCTGACGCGGCTTCAGGATAAGGCGTTTACAAGCGGCTATGCGGCGGACGACATCGCAGCTGCATTGCAGTTCTACGGCGCGCGGCAGGATCTGCTTTGGGTTTCTGGGACCGGCTTTACCGATCGGGCTAAGGCGGTGATTGCCGAGATCGGCCGTGCCGACACGTGGGGTTTGGATGCGAAGGCCTTCGCGCTGCCGGATGCCAAGGCTGTGATGTCGGACGCGGACGCGCAGGGTGTCGCCGAGGCTCAATTGACGCTGGCGGCGCTCACCTATGCGCGGCACGCCAAGGGCGGGCGGACGCGGCCATTGTCGATCAGCCAGTTGATCGATCTGACACCGCCAGTTCGCGATCCCAGTACGGTGCTGAAAGACTTGGACGCGAACAGCGACGCGGCGGCCTATCTCACGGGGCTGCATCCCAAGCATGAGCAGTTCCAGCGGCTGAGGACGGAACTGGTCAAGCGGCTGGGTCCAGTGGAGCCGCCGGCACCGGTCGACGAAGCTCTCCTTGTGAAGCTGCCGGTCAGCGGGGCCACAATCAAAACGGGGTCGCTGCATCCCGACATCGCGCTTCTGCGCAAGCGCTTGAAGCTGCCGGCGTCGTTCGCGGGTGAAGAAACGCTTTACGACGAAAAACTAGCGGAGGCCGTCAAGACCTTCCAAACGGCGAATGGGTTGAAGGCGAACGGGCAACTGAACAAGCGGACGCGCACGGCGCTCAATCGCGAGGGCGAAGGCGAGACGAAGGACAATCCGCGCGATACGCAGCGCCTGGTGATCAACATGGAGCGCTGGCGGTGGATGCCGGAGGACATGGGCGCGTCGCATGTTCTCAACAACGTGCCGGAATACATCACGCGCATGTTTAAGGACGGCAAGGTGATCTTCAAGGAGAAGATCGTCGTGGGGCTGCCGGAGTGGCCGACGCCCTCGTTTTCGGCTGAAATGAAGACGATCGTGTTCAATCCGTCGTGGGGCGTTCCGGACGGGATCAAGGCCAAGGAATTGAAGCCGCGCCTGCAGAAGGCGGGTGGTGGCGGGTTCTTTGACCAGCTGTTCGGCGGTGGCGGCGGTGGGGCGTCGGTGATCAAGGCCTACGGTTTTACCGCCTATCGCAACGGCAGGCCGGTCGATCCCTATTCGGTTGATTGGTCGTCGGCGGATCTGCGGCAGTATAGCTTCATTCAGCCGCCGGGTGCGCAGAATCCGCTCGGGTTCGTGAAGTTCATGTTCCCCAACACGCACGACGTTTACATGCACGACACCACGCAGCGGCATCTGTTTGCGCAATCCAAGCGGCCCTATTCGCATGGCTGCATCCGCGTCAACGATCCGATGCGGTTTGCCGAAGTGCTGTTGGAGCAGGACAAGGGTTGGGGCAAGGATCGCGCGGCGCAGGCGCGGCGGTCGTCGGAAACGGTGACGCTCGACAATCACATCTGGGTGCACAATGTGTATCTGACCATGTGGGCGGAAGACGATGGGCGGATCGTCAACTTCGGCGACGTCTATGGGCTCGACAATCGCGTGTCGAAGGCCATCGGCGGTGGCGGGGTGCGGTCGATCGATACGCGGCCGGCGGATGATGTCGAGACCGCGTCTATCAGCGATGATGCTGCCGATGAGCAGGCTGAGCCGGCGCCGAAGAAAAAGAAGCCTGCGAAAAGCGCCAAGACACCGGCATCGAAGCCGTCGACAGTGCCGGGCAGCTTCTCCGAGGCGATGTCGGGACTGGTGGCGAATTGAGCCGAGGCGCGCGTGCGGCTATTGCGGCGCGCCCCTCAGCGACATGATGAAGTTCGCAAGGGCCGACATCTCATCCTGCGTCAAGTGGTGGTCCGGCATCATGGGCGGGACGGAGCGCAGCCAGGCCACGATGCCCTCGATGGTCTGGTCCGGCCGGCGGGCGACAGCGTGAAAGCCCGGGATCTCGTTAGCGCTTTTCTTTTCCCCTTGGTCTCGTCCCATATGGCACGAGGCGCACAGGCGTTCGGCCAAGGCGCGGCCTTTGGCGATCTCATCAGCGTGCGCTGGGGGAGACGCAAGAGTGGCGGCCAGTGTGAAGGCGCAGAGCGCTTGGCGGAACGGTGTCATGAATGGAGCGTTGCCTAATTCGCCGTTCCAAACCTTGAGCGGGATCAAGGTTGCCGTACCCGCCGCAGCGCTTAATATTGTTTCCGTCAGCCCAGGAGAGACAACCCATGGCCTTCGAAGACCTTCAGGCTGAGATCGCCTCGCTGCTCATCCGGATGAACGAACAGCCGGAGGATATCCACGAGATGGAATTGCTGCTGCGCGAGAAGCTGAACGAATTCCGCGCGCTCGGGCTACCGCTGCCGCAAGATCTGGCGGACCTTGAGACTATGCTCGATGAGAAATTTGCCGAGCGCGGCTCGTCTGAATAGTAGAACGGCCGCTCCGGCAACGGAGCGGCCGAGCTAAAGATGAGGGACGCGGAGGGGCCTTAGGCCGCTTTCTCCTGTTTGGCGTCCCACTTTCCGAGAGCAGCGAGGCTGTTCATTTTTGCGCGATGCGTGAAAGCGCGCTGGCCGGCTGCGACGTTTTCCGATTTGCCGCCCCAGGCCTGGAGCGCTGCTGCCTGCAGGGCGCGGCCATAGGAGAACGTGAGCGCCCAGGGCAGGTTGCCCATGGCGTTCATGAGCGAGAGATGCTCGGTGGCCACTTCGTCGGACTGGCCGCCGGAGAGGAAGGCGATGCCGGGGACTGTCGAGGGCACCGTCGACTTCAAGACGCGGACGGTCTTTTCAGCGACTTCGGCGGCGGAGGGCTGCTTGGCGCACTTCTGGCCAGCCACGATCATGTTCGGCTTCACGATCATGCCTTCGAGCGAGACGCGGGCGTCGTAGAGTTCGCGGAAGACGGTGCGCAGCGTCCATTCGGTGACGCGATAGCATTCGTCGATATCGTGGGTGCAATAGGCGCCGTCCATCAGGACTTCGGGTTCGACGATGGGGACGATGCCGGCTTCCTGGCAGAGGGCTGCATAGCGGGCGAGGCCATGGGCGTTGGCCTTGATGCAGTTCCAGGACGGGAGGCCGTCAGCGATGGTGATGACTCCGCGCCACTTTGCGAAGCGGGCGCCCAATGCATGGTATTCGGCGAGGCGCTCGCGCAGGCCGTCGAGGCCTTCGGTGACGGTTTCGATTTTGGAGGTGGGGCCGGCGAGTGGCTTGGCGCCGGTGTCGACCTTGATGCCGGGGATGGAGCCGGCGGCTTTCATGATGTCGACGAGGGGCGTGCCGTCCTTGGCTTTCTGGCGGATCGTTTCATCGTAAAGGATGACGCCGGAGACGTAGTTCTTCATGGCGTCAGTGGAGCGGAAGAGCATCTCACGGTAATCGCGGCGGCTGTCTTCGGTGGAGGCAAGATTGATCTTGTCGAAGCGCTTCTTGATCGTGCCGGAGCTTTCGTCGGCGGCGAGAATGCCTTTGCCGGGCGCAACCATTGCGCGGGCGATATCTTCCAGTTTTTCGGTCATCTTGGCCTCCGTCGGCGCGTGATCGTTCGGGTCAAAAGACATGAAGGGCGCCTGCTATCAGACGCCCTTCGGAAAAATCAGATGAGCTTGGCCATTGCGACGGCGGTGTCGCTCATGCGGTTGGAGAAGCCCCACTCGTTGTCGTACCAAGAGAGTACGCGCACCAGCTTGCCATCCATGACCTTGGTCTGGTCCATGTGGAAGATCGACGAGTGACTGTCGTGGTTGAAGTCCATCGATACGTTGGGCTCATCGGTGATGCCGAGGACGCCTTTCAGCGGGCCGTTGGCAGCCTTGCGGATGGCGTCGTTGATTTCGGCGACGGTCGTTTCATTCTTGGCGATGAACTTGAAATCGACGACCGACACGTTGGGCGTCGGCACGCGGATGGCAGTGCCATCGAGGCGGCCATTCAACTCGGGCAGCACGAGGCCGACGGCCTTGGCAGCACCCGTCGATGTCGGGATCATCGAGAGGGCAGCGGCGCGGCCGCGATAGAGGTCCTTGTGCATGGTATCGAGGGTCGGCTGGTCGCCGGTGTAGGAATGGATGGTGGTCATGAAACCCTTTTCGATGCCGACGAGGTCGTTGAGTACCTTCGCCACCGGGGCGAGGCAGTTCGTGGTGCATGACGCATTGGAGACCACGAGATGGTCCTTCGTCAGCTTGTCGTGATTGACGCCATAGACGACCGTGAGGTCGGCATTGTCGGCGGGTGCGGAGACGAGTACGCGCTTGGCGCCGGCGGTCAGATGGGCGGACGCCTTATCTTTTGACGCGAAGATACCGGTGCATTCCATGGCGATGTCGACGCCCATGGCGCCGTGAGGCAGTTCGGCCGGATTCTTGATGGCTGTGACCTTGATCGGGCCATAGCCGACATCGATGGTATCGCCCGATACAGTGACCTTAGCCGGGAAGCGGCCGTGCACGCTGTCGTAGCGCAGCAGATGGGCGTTGGTTTCGACGGGGCCCAGATCGTTGATGGCCACGACTTGAATGTCGGTCCGGCCGCTTTCGACGATGGCGCGCAGCACATTGCGGCCGATACGTCCAAAACCATTGATCGCGACCTTCACAGCCATCTCAGGCGTCCTTTCGAAAATGGGCGGGGAAATCGAAGCACGTCCGTTGACGTGATTCGGGTGGCTCCATCCTGGCTAAGGCGTTCGTCACGCCCTCCAGAACCTTGTTGGGGCGGCATTAAGTGGAGGCACCCCCTGCCTGTCAATGCGTCATGGGAAGTAGACGGGGGAAGTAGGCGGGGTGTCATCAGGAGTCGGCGGGAGCCGCGAATTCGGGCGTTCAGAGATGTGTTGAAGTTGGCGGGCGTGGTTTGTTGCACCCGACGCCCTTAAGACCTATGGTTGCTGCAGGAAATGGGGGATGGCCGAGGGCAAAACGCGCCTTTCTCCGAGACATCGATGGGTTAGCCGATGGTTCAACGCGCACGAGACGCGCGGGCGGGCACGAAACGTGTTGCCGCGCGCAAAGATCAACCTTTAGCAGCGGTCGCAGCGGCCGATCCGGCGCAGCGGCTTTTGGCCGTCGAGGCCGAGCGCGACCGGCTGAAAGCGCGGCTGGATGAGGCCGAAGCGCGGATTTCTGAGCTGGAACAGAGCCGGACTCTGGTCGTCAATCGAATCGATTGGCTGATCGACACGCTCGGTTCTGAGCTGGAAAAGCGGGCCTAAGGCACGCGGTTAGCCGTCATAATCAAAATTGAAAAAGGAGCGAGGCGCCATAGGCTGCCCCGCTCCGTTTTTTCAGTTACATCAGAACGCGCAGCAGCTTGCGGCCGGCGAGCGACTGCAACTCGCGGCAATCGATCGTGCCGTCCTTATCGGGATTGGCGCGATGGAAGCGGTGCTTCACCAGGGCCAGCCATTCGTGCTTGTCGAGCGTGCCGTCGCGGTCGGGATTGAAGCGGGCGAACGACAGGATGCCGACGCGGCCGCGGACTTCGTTCATGTCGAGCGTGCCATCGCGGTCCGGATCGAGCTTGTGGAACAAGCGGACGGCGGCGCGGCGGGCTTCACGCCAGTCGATCGTTCCGTCGTGATCTGGGTTCAGATAGGCCATCTCGGCCTTGCAGTTGTGGTGGCCTGCCGAGGCCGGAGCCAGCGCTGCGGAGGCGGCGAGCGCCGCTGCTGCCAGGGCCGTGGAAAGAGAGAGTTTCATTGGGGAAACCTTTGGTTGCTCATGTTTCTTGTAACGGGGTCTCAATACGCGGCTGAGGGCCTCACAGCCAATCAACTCCGTGTGCGGCATGGTGTCGAAAGTCGATAAGTCCTGACGGTGGGCTCGATTTTTCGGCGCGATGCGCTTACATTGAGGATGCTGCGGGGCGCGTCAGGAACACATGAATCTCCAGGGCCTATAAGATCTGCCAGGGAGCTGTCCCTGTCCGGAGCCGTGGTTCCGGGCAAACGGCGCCCACCTTACTATTGTAGGGACCCGGCGAGATCGACCGTTCCAACGGCTTCCGCGGCACTTCATTTGCCGGCTCTCTCGGCAGGGCTGGACATTTCAGTTATTCGCCAGCCCTTACAGGGCTGGACATGGCTCATCGAATGGCGCTTTTCTGGCGCGCATGGATGATTTGAAAGAGCAGAAAAAGGCGCTGCGCGCGACGGCCAAGGCGACACGCGCTGAAGCGCTCAAGCGGCACGGGCCCATGGCCGGCATGATGCTGGCGCGCAAAGGTCTCGACGGGATTGCGTACCGGTTTGGAGCCTCGGTCGCGTGTTTCTACCCGATGCCGGACGAGTTCGATCCGGTGGCGCTTTACAACAAGCTGGAAGCCGACGGGCATCCGCTCGCGCTGCCGGTGATGCAGGGCAAGGGTCATCCGCTCGTGATGCGGCGCTGGGTTATTGGGGACGTGCTGATTGCAGGCACGTGGGGCATCAAGGAGCCGGGACGCGATGCGCCGGAGGTCAAGCCGGAGATTGTGTTGGTGCCGCTCTTGGCTTTCGATAAACGCGGTTACCGGCTCGGATACGGCGGCGGATTTTATGACCGGACGCTGGAAAAGCTCAGGCGCGAAAACCCGAACCTGCTCGCGATTGGGCTCGGATTTGACGAACTCGAGGTTGACGTGGTTCCGCATGACGATCATGACCAGCGTCTCAACTGGGTTCTGACGCCCGGGCGGACGTTGCGGTGCGGGACCTGAATGCGGCTTCTTTTTATCGGTGACATCGTGGGTAAGTCCGGCCGCCGTGTGGTGGCGGATCTGTTGCCGGGTTTGCGCGCGCGCTGGTCTCTCGATTGCGTTGTGATCAACGCAGAAAATTCAGCCGGCGGGTTCGGGATCACGGAGTCCATTCTGGAAGATCTGCTGGATGCGGGCGCGGATGCCGTAACGCTCGGCAATCATGCGTTCGATCAGAAGGACGCACTCGTCTTTATCAACCGGCAGCCGCGTCTCGTGCGTCCGCTCAATTTTCCCAAAGGCACGCCGGGGCGCGGGGCATCGCTCGTTCGTTTGAAGAACGGCGCGGATGTGCTTGTGATCAACGCCATGGGGCGCGTGTTCATGACGGAGCTCGACTGTCCGTTTCGCGCGATCGACAATGAGTTGACGGCGTGTGCCCTGAAGCAAGGCGCGGATGCGATACTCATTGATTTTCATGCAGAGGCGACGAGCGAAAAGCAGGCGCTTGGCTTGTTCGTCGATGGGCGCGCGAGCGTCGTAGTGGGCACGCATACGCATACGCCAACGTCAGATGAGCGCGTGCTGCCGGCGGGCACCGCGTACATGTCGGATGCTGGCATGACGGGCGATTACAATTCGGTGCTCGGCATGGACAGCGAGGAGCCGATCAACCGCTTTCTGACGCGCATTCCGCGCGAGCGGTTTGATCCATCGAATGGGCCGGGGACGCTCTCGGGTCTGGCGGTGGAGATCGACGATAAGACGGGGCTCGCTGTCTGGGCGCGTGGCGTGCGGATTGGGGGCGTGCTGGCGCCATCTGCGGCATTGCCGTGGGATGAGGACCGGTCGGCGCGCGCTTAGCGATCTATACAGCTGTCAGCTCGTTTGTTTGGTCTGTTCCCTCACGTCATGGCCGCCCTTGAGGCGGCCATCCAGGGGGCTGGCTCGAACGTCGGTGGTGGGCTCTGGATGGCCGGGTCACGCCCGGCCATGACGTGGTTATGGAGCGCGTGACCTACGCGCGCGAAAGCTCCGGGTCCGTTGGGCGGAGCCGGGTGAGGGATCAGCAGAGGGCAAGACCGGCGCGCTTGGCGATTTGTTTGGTAGAGACTGATGCGACGCACGGGCCTCGCCACGGACCACGGGGGTGGGCCCCCTTTTCGAAGCGTTGGTGCCACCATCCCTGCGCGCATCTCAACACAGGTTGAACAGGGTTCTTACTCCCCCGCCGGCAGCGGTCCCCCAGGCTGACTGACCCAGCTGGCACTCCGTTCCGCTCCCCTTCCGCAAACAGGATCCCAGCTCGAGCCTGTTCCCTGCCGAATGCGGTGGGATGGACGCGAGGATAGGGGAGCGGTGGGGAGGCGGGCATAAGTATTGGAGTTTAGCTTTGCAGTGAGAGCGGATGCCGGCTTTGTAGCGTAGCGCGCCAACGACCCGCCAGCACTCATGTCCGCTTATCTGTCGGCCGCCGCCGAAGATCGACTTTCTGTTCAGGGCCAACACCGACAACCGATGAACCATGATGGTCAGAAGAAGTGTGCTTTCTGGGCGCCTAGCCTCGTTGTGGTGCGCGTTGAACTCTGCCGCGCCGCATAATGGGACAGCAGTAACATTTTGCCCGTCACCGCTGCTCAATAGTTTCAAGTGCTCTGGCAATGCGGGCGACAGAACATGCGCCGCTGTCAGTTGTTTTGCTGTTCATCCCAGAAGTCAATTACCTCACGCCGGAGACTGTCGCGGCAGTCTCCCGAACACCAGCGCCAAGATCCACCTGGCGCCAGATATTGTTCACCGAGACGTAGATGGCGCGTTCGGGTTGTGATGCATTTGTGGCCGCGCCAGCTACATGCCGTTATGACTCTGTCCTTCGCTATGATATCTTTTTTCGGGGAGCGGTGACCTGCCTCCGAATGGCCCATGTCGACCAAGAACATTGAAAAAACACCTGACGCAACTACTGCGGAACGTTTTGTCAATAGCACCCTGAGCCCCCTTCAGTTCTGTCAGCGGCCCAACTTCACCACATGGAGTCTGATCGCGGCCTGACGAGCACTGTCAGCGTCGTGTCAGCCGATTGTCAGATTGGAAGATGCTTGTGAGCTCTGTCGCTTAACGATGTGCAATCGACTTGGCCATTGTGGGAATTATTCCCATTTCAGCTTGGGAGACTTTGGAAAAATTGCGGATTACAGCATTGCCGCCGAGACTTGTCACAAGCGAGCTCGTTGCGTTGCACTAGGTCTTCGTCGACGCGCTCTGCACTCTTGCAATTTGATTGTTGAGCCTCAGCACTACAGCCGGTGTGGGTCACTTGCGGCGTTTGCTGTGCCGTCCCGAATGTCTGGTCAGCCCTTGAAAACCGACACGATTGGCGGCAATTGGACCTGCCCTGCGCCGGCGTCCGCTTCTGTACATCAGTCGCCATTCGTCGAGATAGCGGCGCTAAGGGTCCCGGGCACCCCGGGCCTTCGCCGGGGCAGGCATGCCCGGGATGACAGCTGTGGGGTGGAGTGAGCGGTGGGTTGCTTCGATCTCGTCGCTTCACTCACGCCGCTTATTCACGGACGCCGCTTGGATCGGCGGATTGCCGTCCACGCGCAATCGACCTGCGGGTTGAACGCAAGCGCTTGCCGCCGCGCGGCCGTCCCTGCCGGTGCTTTGACTTATTGACCGGGTAGAGCGACCACGAAGTAGAGGGTGGTCCAGGCTAGGGCGTAGGCTCCGAGGAGTAGGCTGCGATTGTTGGTTGGCTGGTGTTCTGCGCGCGCTGTGTTGCCTTGGGCGTAGATGGCGGCGAGGTATGCGCCGAAGATTGACCAGAAGCCGGTTAGCAACAGCAGCACGTTGATCGAGATTTGCTGCACGGTGAGGCCACCGCCGAACAATGTGATGGCGGGCATGGCTGATAGGAATGGCCAGACGACCAGTGTCGGCAGGACAACCGACCATGCCAGGATGCGGTAGACATCACTCTTCAAGTCTACTGTAGCGCGGGGCATCGAAACGACCTCTTTTTGGGTTGCTTCATGCTTACGAGCGCGCGCTTGTGAAGATCGGCTCGTTGTCCGCGACATGCTGGCCTAGCTTATCATTCTCGATGTTCGCCATTGTCGTGGGCACATGATGATCCATGGCGATCCACACTGACGATTGCGGCGATGTCGGTGGTTCCCCATCTCTTCGTAATGAACTGGAGAGGGGAGCCGGCTCGGCGCGTGACCGGGCGGGGACATAAGACGGTGCCAGGCACCGACTTAGGTCGCCCAAAATGATGGCGGCTCGGAGCTCCGGGGGAGCTGACCGAGCCGCTGGGGTTGGGCGAAACGTCTTACATCTGGACTTTACGTCGTCTTCTGGCATCGGGATGAGAAGCGGGTCTTCTCATCGAGATGGGACAGGTCGAACGGACCTGTCGGTGCGATGGGACAGGTCGAACAGACCCGTCATCGTATGGGACTGCCTGCTGGGCAGCTCCGGCAGTCACCGGGGTGGTGGGGCGAATCACCTCCACGCGTTAACTTTTGGGTAAAAAAGGTTAACAAAGGGTTAACGGGGCGCGTGCCTGCGGGCTTGACCTTGGGGCGCGCATCGCCGGATAACGCCCATCTTCCTTGCAGCTCACAGACCGAAGCGGATCACGCCATGGCCGGCCATTCAGCGTTCAAGAACATCATGCACAAGAAGGGCAAGGCTGATGCCGCCCGTGCCAAGATGTTTGCGAAGTTCTCGCGCGAAATCACGGTCGCGGCGAAGCTCGGCAGTCCCGATCCGGCGATGAACCCGCGTCTGCGGCTGGCGATCGCGGATGCGCGGGCGGAAAACATGCCCAAGGACAACATCGAGCGGGCAATCAAGAAAGCGTCGGGCACCGATACGGCGAACTACGAGAACGTGCGTTACGAGGGCTATGCGCCGGGCGGCGTGGCGGTGATCGTGGAGGCGCTGACGGACAACCGGAACCGGACGGGCGGTGTCGTGCGCTCGGTGTTCACGAAGTATGATGGGAACCTCGGTTCGACGGGCTCGGTGAGCCACATGTTCCAGCATGTGGGCGAGATCACCTACAAAGCGGCGGTCGGTTCTGCGGATGCGGTGCTCGAGGCGGCCATTGAGGCGGGGGCCGATGACGTGGTGTCGGACGCGCATGGTCATCTGATCACGTGCTCGTTCGATACGCTGGGGACGGTGGCCGGCGCACTCGAAGAGAAGCTCGGTGAGCCGCAGAGCGTGAAGTCGATCTGGAAGCCCAATCTGACCACGCCGGTGGACGAGGAGGCCGCGCAGTCGATCTTCAAGCTGATCGCGGCGCTGGAAGACGATGACGACGTGCAGAGCGTCTTCGCCAATTTCGAGATTTCCGACGACATCATGAAGCGGCTGACCGCGGCCTGATCGCGACAGCCGCGAATCACCGGCCGTGGTATGCGTCGCCCCATGAGTGGAACGGCGACACGCATTCTGGGGCTGGACCCGGGCTTGAGGCGAACGGGGTGGGGCATCATCGAGAGCGATGGGGTCCGGCTCAGCTACGTCGCGTCGGGCGTGATCACGTCGGACGGGGGTGATGAATTGGCCTACCGGTTGGCGGAGCTGTACCAGGGCATCGTCAGCGTGATCGCGGCGCATAAGCCGGCGGAAGCGGCGGTGGAAGAGACGTTCGTCAACGAGAACCCGCGTTCGACCTTGAAGCTTGGTCAGGCGCGCGGCATGGCGCTATTGGCGCCGGCCATGAAGGGGCTCGTGGTGGCGGAATACACGCCGAACCTGATCAAGAAGAGCGTGGTGGGTGCAGGGCATGCAGAGAAGCATCAGATCCAGGCGATGATCGGGTTTTTGCTGCCGAGGGCGAAATTCGAAAGCGCGGACGAGGCGGACGCGTTGGCGATTGCGATCTGCCATGCGAGCCACCGGGCGTCGCGGGCGCTGGCAGCACGGGTCGCGCGGGAGAGTGCACGATGATCGGTAAGCTCAAGGGGCTGGTGGATGCGATTGGCGAGAGCCATGCGATCATCGATGTGAACGGGGTGGGGTATGAGGTGCAGCTGTCGTCGCGGACGTTGCGCAAATTGAAGATCGGAGAGGTGGCGGCGCTCACCATCGACACGCACGTGCGCGAAGATGCGATCCGGCTGTATGGCTTCACGAGCGAAGTGGAGCGGAGCTGGTTTCGCACGCTGCAGACGGTGCAGGGGGTCGGCTCGAAGGTGGCGCTGGGCGTGCTCGGTGTGTTGTCAACGAATGATCTGGCGAATGCGATCGCGTTGCAGAATTCGGCGGCTGTGGAGCAGGCACCGGGTGTGGGCAAGAAGCTGGCGCAGCGCATCGTGGCGGAGTTGAAGGACAAAGCGCCGGCGCTGTCGGTGGCGGGTCTCAATGTGGGGACGGCTGCGAAGGGTGCGGCAGCAGAGTCCGAGGATGGTCCCGTCACGGGCATGGCTGCGGCCGAGGCGATCTCGGCGTTGTCGAATTTGGGGTATAATTCGGGGCAGGCGTCGGCGGCGGTGGCGGCGGCGCTGAAGGAGTTGGGGGCTGCGGCTGATACGGCGCAACTGATCCGGCGGGGCTTGAAGGAATTGGCAGCGCGTTAGCTGCTCAAGGAGACTCGTATGCGGCTTTTGACGACCCTCTTGGCGCTCTTCTGGATTGCTGGCGTGGCGTGGTTCGGGTGGACATCGCTGCCGCAATTGCCGCTGGATGTGAGCGCATCGGATCCCGCGACGATTGACGCATTGAACGCGGCGCGGATGCAGCATGGCGCGCTTTTCGCGGCGATCGCATTGCTGCCCGCTACGGCTGTTGTTGCCATCGGGCGGTGGTTAACGCGGGCGCGCTGAACCGCCTGAAATTAAGCAATTGTCTGAGGTATTTCGTTTACGTTTTAGCGACGATCATGGGGGGCTGCAGCGCGTTCAAGTCTGCTGCGGTTACATTTTTGCGTGGAGTTCAAGTGCCATGATCCTGCGTCCTCTCGCGCCGGTCAGTGCCGCGGTAGAGACCGCCGCCGCCCAGGCGCGCGCGTTGGTCGAACGCCGATTTGCGAAGCGGAAAGCTGTCGCGACGAATGCTTTGATCGTTAGTCCCGACATCAGTGTTCCTATTGCGTGCATGGTGCGGGATATTTCGTCGACGGGGGCGCGGCTCGAACTCATCAAGTCGGTCGAAAATCCACTGGGCGGGCGGGCCAAATTGCCGGGCACGTTCACGATCAACCTGCGGCTCGACCGGATGGAAGTGGATTGCGGTATTGTCTGGCGTAACGGGGCGTTCGTTGGCGTGCGGTTTCTTTCGACACCGCGCACGCATATGCGCAACGGAAGATAAGCCGCAGGCGCCGCCATAAGTCCGCCGCGCCGTGAGGAATGAATGGTCCTGGTAGAAGCTGGGACGCACCCTGTGACTGAGAACCTTGACGCAAGCGTGCCGCCGCGCGCGACCTGGGGCCAACGCCTTTGGGCGCTGGTGAAGGCCGTGGTGCCGACCATTCTCATCTTTCTGGCGGTCGGGCCGGTTGTCGGCTACTTCGCTATCATGCTTCCGATCGCTCTGACCGCGATCGAGGGTCCGCTGGGGCCGCTCGAGGGATTGTTGAGTATGCTGGGGCTGTTGCCGCTCGGCGCCCTGTTTGCCTACATGATCGGATATGGGCCGGCACTGGCGACGGGCGTGGCGGTTGCTCTGGCGGATTGTGTGGTCGATCTGGGTTCGTACCGGACGCCGGCGGCAATCGTGCTGGGCGCGGGTGTGACGCTGGCGCTTTTCTTAGGTGTTTCCGAATTGCCTGATCGGCCACGGGTCGAGGCGCTCGACGGGGCTGCATCGGTGGCGGCCGCGATTGGGGCGCTTGCGGCGGGTGTGTGTGCGATGATTGCGCCGCGGCGGGCGCCTGTTTGGCCTGCGGCTTGACGGGCGGGGCGAATAGAGCCACGAACAAAACATGACCGATCGCCTGATCTCCTCGGCTAAACGCGAGGTCGATGCCTTTGAGGCGTCGATCCGGCCCCAGTCGCTCGATGAATTCATCGGGCAGGAACAGGCGCGCGCCAATCTCAAGGTGTTCATCCAGGCGGCGAAGTCGCGGGGCGATGCGCTCGATCACGTGCTGTTTGCGGGGCCGCCGGGGCTTGGCAAGACGACGCTGGCGCAGATCATGGCCAAGGAGTTGGGCGTCGGGTTTCGCGCGACGTCGGGGCCGGTGATCTCGAAGGCCGGGGATCTGGCGGCGCTGCTGACCAACTTGGAAGAGCGGGACGTTCTGTTTATTGACGAAATCCACCGGCTCAATCCGGCGGTGGAGGAAATCCTTTATCCGGCGATGGAAGACTTCAAGCTCGACCTCATTATCGGTGAGGGTCCGGCGGCGCGGTCGGTGCAGATCGATCTGGCGAAGTTCACACTCGTTGGCGCGACGACGCGGGCGGGATTGCTAACGACACCGTTGCGCGACCGGTTCGGGATTCCGGTGCGGCTTAATTTTTACACCAACGAGGAGTTGGAACTCGTCGTGGCGCGTGGCGCGCGTGTGCTGGGCGCGCCAATGCGGGCGGACGGGGCACGAGAAATCGCACGGCGCGCACGCGGGACGCCGCGAATCGCCGGCCGTCTGTTGCGGCGGGTGCGGGATTTTGCGTCGGTGGCGGGGGTCGAGATCATCGATGCGGGGATTGCGGATACTGCGCTGCGCGCGTTGGAGGTCGACAGCGAAGGGCTCGATGCGCTCGATCATCGTTATCTGATGTGCATCGCCAAGAACTACGAGGGTGGGCCGGTCGGCGTCGAAACGCTGGCGGCGGCGTTGTCGGAACCGCGCGATGCGATCGAGGAAATCGTGGAGCCGTATCTGTTGCAGCAGGGGTTCGTCGGGCGGACGCCGCGGGGGCGCGTGATGACGTTGAAGGCCTGGCGGCATCTGGGGATGTCGGGGCCGTCGCGCAACGCGGTGCCAGATCTTTTCACCGACGCCGATGGGGCCGACGACGCGTGATCACGCGGCGGACATTTCTGCGCGGGATCGGTGTGGCCGTCGGCACTGGCATCGGGCTGGCCGGATATGCGTTCGGCGTTGAGCCGCTTTACCGTTTATCTGTGACCACGTACCGGTTATCACCGCGCACATGGCCGGCCGGATTTCGCTTGAGGCTCGCCGTCGTCGCGGACGTGCATGCCCACCGGCATTCGATGCCGATCGCGCGCATCGACGAGATCGTATCGGTGACCAACGGGCTTGGCGCCGATGCGGTGCTTCTGCTCGGTGATTACATGTCGGGGAAATACTGGCGTTTGCCACGGATCGCGGCGGAGGATTGGGCGCCGGTGCTTGGGCAACTGCGGGCGCCGCTCGGCGTGCATGCGGTGCTCGGCAATCATGATTGGTGGGAGGAACCCGACGCGCAGCGCTTGCGGCGCGGCCCGGTACAGTCGCGGCTGCAACTGGAGAAGGCGGGAATTCCCGTCTACGAGAACGACGTGGTTCGGCTGACAAAAGACGGGCAGCCGTTCTGGCTGGCGGGATTGGCCGATCAGATTGCATTCATTACCGGCATCGTCGACGGCCGGATGGTGTTTCAGGGCCTCGACGATCTGGATGGGACGCTCGCCCGGGTCACGGACGATGCGCCGGTGATCCTGATGGCGCACGAGCCGGATATATTTCCGAAGGTGCCTGCCGTGTGGCGCTGACGATTTCGGGGCATACGCACGGCGGCCAGGTGCGGCTGTTCGGCTGGTCGCCGATCGTTCCGTCAGAGTTCGGCAACCGTTATGCGTATGGGCATGTGATCGAGGACGAGCGGCACCTCATCGTGTCGGGCGGGCTGGGTTGTTCGATCTTGCCGGTGCGGTTCGGTGTGCCGCCGGAAATCGTCGTCGTTGAACTTGGAGCGGATGCGTGAGCGAAAGTCTGCCTTGGCCTGATCTTGCGGGACGACTGGTCGATGATGAGACCGGGCGGTGGCATGTGCTGCCGGTGCGGGTTTACTTTGAGGATACGGATGCGGGCGGCATTGCCTACCACGCGTCTTATATTCGCTGGTGCGAGCGGGGGCGGACGGATTTCCTGCGCCTGCTTGGAACAGACAGCCGGCGGTTGATCGATGGGTCGGACAGCCATGAACCGGCAGCGTTCGTTGTGAGGCGGATGAATTGCGAGTTTTTGCGGCCTTCCCGGATGGACGATGTTTTAGAAGTCGAGACGCGGGTGAAGGCGCTGGGCGGGGCGAGTGTGACGCTTCTGCAGACGGTGAAGAACGGGGCGCGGGCGGTGTTCGAGGCGGAGGTGACTGTTGTGCTCGTTGCGGTTTCTGGCAAGCCGCTCCGGCTTTCGAGCGCTATTCGAACTGGGTTTGGCGGCGGGGCGGCTGGACAATAGGGCGGAGGCGGCCGAAACTGGGGGCTTGTGTTGACCTGCGTACCGGGGTGGCCATGACGACGAAGACCGACGAAGACGGCATCGATCTCGATATCAAGGACGCGATGGAGGGCTATCAGCGCTTTCGTCGCAAGTTCGATCAGGACAAGGCCTTCTATTCACGGCTCGCCACGTCGGGGCAGAAGCCGAAACTGCTTTGGATCGGTTGCTGTGACAGCAGGGTGGTGCCGTCGCAGATCACCTCGGCGGATCCGGGCGAACTGTTCGAGATCCGCAATATCGCCAACTGCGTGCCGCCGGCGGGGGCGGACGAGGATTCCGTTGGAGCGGCCATCGAATACGCGCTGGGGCATCTGGGCATCGACGATATCGTCGTTTGCGGGCACACGGGGTGCGGGGGCATCCAGGCGTTGTTGGAGCCGATCCCGCCGGGTCAGGAGGCGCATCTTGGCCGGTGGGTTGATTACACGCGGCCGGCGCATGACCTCGTGCGGGCGGCGGGGATCGAACCGCAGAACCAGCTGATGGCGACGATTGCCGCGCATATCCAGTTTCAACTCGACAATTTGATGACCTACGAGATCGTTCGCCGGGGTGTCGAGGAGGGGCGCGTCGGGCTCCACGGATGGCTCTACGACATGGAGAGCGGGGAAGTCGTCGTTTACGACCGCGTCAGCGGCGAATGGCGCGAATTGCTGGCGGAGGCGGCCGAATAGGGGCTGCTGGGTCTTCAGGCGTTCATTCAAATCCATGATACACAAGTGCGAATCGGCTTACCCCGGTTTGGGCACAAGCCTCTGTTTTGTCATATTGCGCGGCAACATGCGTGTTGGCGGTATCGGGGGATACGGGGCTAGCTGTCTGTGTGCGTGACGAACCCGATCCCGGGGCCACGGCGACGTGGCCGGATCAAGCGCCGCGCTTTGCCTTCACGACACGTCCTGTCCCCCTCAACGGATTTACGGCGGAAGACCCATGAACCCTACGGACGTCGCCCAGGCGACCCTCCCGGCCGCAACGCCGGGCGTCTCGTTTTACGAGCTCTTCATTCATGCCTCGCTCACCGTGCAGGTGGTGATGGTGGCGCTATTCCTCGCCTCGATCTGGTCGTGGGCGATCATCATCGAGAAGCTGTTCGCCTTCCGCAAAGCGCGGCTAGAAGCGGACCGTTTCGAGCAGACGTTCTGGTCGGGACAGTCGCTTGATGAACTCTACAATCAGCTGTCGCGCGCGCCGACCATCTCGATGGCGGCGTTGTTCGTGGCCGCCATGCGCGAGTGGAAGCGCTCGGTGGAAGGCAACATCCGGGCGATGGGCGGCATTCAGATGCGCGTGGAAAAGGTGATGGATGTCACCATCAGCCGCGAGATGGAGCGACTCGACCGGCGCTTGTTGTTTCTCGCAACGGTGGGATCGACGGCGCCGTTCGTCGGGCTATTCGGCACGGTGTGGGGCATCATGGTGAGCTTCCAGGCGATCGCGGTTTCGAAAAATACCAATCTCGCGGTTGTTGCGCCCGGTATCGCGGAAGCGCTGTTTGCCACCGCAATTGGCCTTGTTGCGGCCATTCCGGCGGTCGTTTTCTACAATAAGTTTTCCGCCGACAGCGCGGCGATCAGCCAGCGTCTTGAAGCTTTTGCCGATGAATTCTCGGCGATTGTCTCGCGCCAGATCGACGTCAGGAGCTAGTCCGTCATGGGCGCCAGCATCAAGATGAACTCGGGCGGTGGCGGCGGACGGCGCAAGCGCCGCGGCCGGAAGGCGCCGATGAGCGAAATCAACATCACGCCGATGGTGGACGTGATGCTTGTGCTGTTGATCATCTTCATGGTCGCGGCGCCGATGCTGACGGTGGGGGTTCCCATCGAATTGCCCGGTTCGCAAGGCAAGCAGCTGGAAAGCTCGAAGGAACCGCTGACGATTTCGGTAGCCGCCAACGGCGAGACGTTCATCGGCGAGACGAAGGTGCCGCTCGCGGAGATCGCCGAGAAGCTGAAGGCGATCGCGAAGAACGGCGTGGACGAGCAGATTTACGTGCGCGGCGACAAGGGCATCGACTACGGCACTGTCATGAAGGTGATGGGCCGCATCAGCGCGGGCGGCTTCAAGAAAGTTTCGCTCGTGACGGAAGTCGAAGACGGAGGCTAGAGCAGGGTTGCGCGCCGGGCTCTTCATATCGTTTCTGATGCATGCGGCGTTGCTGGCGTGGTCGATCATCACGATCCAGCAGACGCCCGAATTGATGCGTCCGGAGCCCGAGCCGATCGCGGTGGCGATGATCACGCCGTCGGAATTCCTGCGCATGAAGCAGGGCAGCGAGACGGCAAAAGAGCTGGAAGCGAAGGCTGCCGAAAAGCCGACCGAAGTGCAGTCGAAGCTGGAAGCGGAAAAGCCCAAGCCCGTGCTGGCGCCAACTCCGCCGGCGGAACCGGAACCGCCCAAGCCTGAGCCCGCGCCCGAGCCGCCCAAAGCTGCTGAGTCGCCCCCGCCGCCGCCGGAACCGCCCAAGCCAGATCCCATTGCCGAGAAGCTTGCTGAGGCGCCACCGCCTCCGCCGGGGCCGACGCCGGATGAGTTGAAGAAGGTGGAAGAAGAAAAGAAAGCCGCCGAAGAGGCGCAGAAGAAGGCTGCCGAAGAGAAGAAGAAGGCGGAAGAGAAAAAGAAAGCCGAGCAGAAGAAGAAAGCGGACGAAGCGAAGAAGAAGGCGGCTGAAGCCAAGCGTAAAAAGGAAGAAGAAGAAAAGAAGAAGCAGGCGTCCGTGGCGGACCGGATGGCGGCGCTACTGGATAAGGACCCGACGAAAAAGGGCGCACCGGCTTCGGCGTCCGCGCCGACCAAGCCGACCGACTATCAGGGTCCGACGGCTGGAACGGCGACGGGCAACGACACGGTGCTGTCGGTGCGCGAGCAAGATCTCCTGCGCGGGATGTTGCGGACGCAGATTGCGCGCTGCTGGCGTTTGCCGGGTGCGGGCGGGGGGACGGAGACGCCGATCGTGACGTTGCGCTGGAAGATGCGCCGCGACGGTACACTGGAGGCCGATCCTCGTGTGGAGAAGCCGGCGTCGGGGCCGTTGGCGGCGCTGGCCACCGAGTCCGCGATGCGGGCTGTAAAGGGCTGCCAGCCTTATGATCTGCCGCCGGACCTGTTTGAGAGCGGCTGGCAGGAGATCATCTGGGAGTTCGATCCCAGCGAGATGCTGTAGTCGCGACGGAAAGTCTGATTTTCCGCCGCGCTTTGACCCTATTCGCCGGTCACATGCAATTGTATCGGTTGGTTCCGAACAGCTGCCGCCGGCGGCTGGCGCATTAGATGACGGATTCCATGATCTCGCTCCACTCCTTGGCTTTGCAAAAACTTCGACTGGCACTTCGACTGGTGATGCTGTCGGCCGTGGTGATGGCTGCGAGCCCGTTCTCCGCTTCGGCGCAGTTGACGGGACGGCAATCCGAAGGGTCGCTGTCGCCTATTCCGATCGCGATTCCGGAATTCGTGGGGGACAATCCGCAGCTCGCCATCGAGATTTCCAACGTGGTGGCGAACGATCTGGAAAGTTCAGGGCTTTTCAAGCCGCTGGACCGGGCGTCGTTTCTGGAGGCGGTGCGTGACATCAATCAGCCGCCGCGCATGGTGGACTGGCGGTCCATTGGCGCGGATGCGCTGTCGGTGGGACGGGTGACGCGGGATGCGAGCGGGCGGCTGTCGTCGGAGTTCCGGCTGTGGGACGTGGCGACCGGAAAGCAGCTCGCCGGGCAGAGATTCGCGACGTCGGAGGCCAATTGGCGTCGCGTCGGGCATATCATCGCCGATCAGATCTATGAGCGGCTGACGGGCGAGAAGGGCTATTTCGACAGCCGCGTGGTGTTCGTCGACGAGACGGGTCCGAAGGACAAGCGCGTGAAGCGGCTCGCCATCATGGATCAGGATGGTGCAAATGTGCGCGTTCTTTCCAAGGGCTCGGAAATCGTGCTGACGCCGCGGTTTTCGCCGACACGCAATGAAATCACGTTCATGTCCTACACGCGCGACCAGCCGCGCGTATTCCTGCTCAATCTGGAGACGATGCAACGCGAGGTCGTCGGCGATTTTCCGGGCATGACTTTCGCTCCGCGATTCTCGCCGGATGGGCAGCGGGTGATCTTTTCCATGCAATCGGAGGGGTCGAGTTCGATTTTCGAACTGGATCTGAGGACGAAGCAGACGCGGCAGGTGACGCAGACGAACGCCATCGATACGGGGCCCAGCTATTCGCCGGATGGGAAGCAGATTGCGTTCGAGAGTGACCGTGAGGGGACGCAGCAACTCTACCTCATGAACTCGGATGGCTCGGGTGTTCGGCGGCTCAGCTATGGCGATGGTCGGTATTCGACGCCGGTCTGGTCTCCGCGCGGGGACTACATCGCGTTTACCAAGCAACTCGCGGGGCGGTTTCTCATCGGCGTCATGCGGCCGGATGGGTCGGGCGAACGTGTGCTGACCGAGGGCTTCCACAACGAGGGGCCGACGTGGTCGCCCAATGGGCGAGTCGTCATGTTCTTCCGGGAGGGGCAGGGAGCCAACGGCGGGGCGCGAATCTTCTCGGTCGACATCACCGGATATAACGAGCGGGTGATTCCAACGCCCTCGTTTGCGTCCGATCCGGCTTGGTCGCCGCTCCTGAACTGAGACAGCGGTTAGGGGAACTTTAAGACTTATCGGGCAAACTGCAGGTCAGACCGGAGCTTCACGGCTCCGGTTTTTTATTGTTTAGTTTCCGACGGTTACGGATCATCGCAGATGCGAGATTTCCGTGCTGAGGAGCGTAAAACACGGCGTTGCATTTTCGCATCTACTGGGGTGGAAAACGGTCCGTTGAACGCCTCAATCCTTGATCGAATACGTGCATGCCAGTACCCCAGTATGTGGTTGGGCGTTGAATGCAACAGGAGATCGTTATGCAGGGTTCTAAGGGGCTGATCGTTCTCTCCGCTGCCATTGTAGCTGTTGCCCTCGGCGCTTGCCGTCGCGAAGAAGCGGCACCGATGAAGCTCGGTGCTGAAGTTCCGGCCGCCACGGAAGTGGCTCGCTAATCAACCCCGGATTTGTCTGGGACGCTACAGGAGAAAGACTATGAAGGGCGCTATCGTTCTCGCCGCTGCTATCGTGGCCGTTGCTCTCGGTGCTTGCCGCCGTGAAGAAGCTGCTCCCATGAAGCTCGGCGCCGACCTGCCGGTCGCTTCGGAAGCTCGCTAAGAGTTTTTGAGGTCCATCCGGCCTCCGGGCCGGACGATCGTGAGATTAAGACCGGATTGCCTGCGCTCACGCGTTTGCAATCCGGTCTTTCTCTTTTTTGGGGCCTCGCTTTCGGCGTGCCGTGTCAGCAGGCTATTCGCGGTGCGGGTTCAGCCCCAGGTTTTCCGGGCGTGGCCCGATTCCCTCGGTAGCGGGATATCCCCAGGGTTGTCCGTTCCTGTCCCCAGATGCGACAGAGCAGACGGTGTGCGAACCGGCCGTGACACGCTAAGCATTTTCAAACAAACGCAGTTCCGGCCGAAAGAGTTTGGCGGAGTGCAATCGTCTTGCCGCCACAATTCAGTGGCACCGAGAAGGCGAGGTCTGTTCGGCGTGCCGGCCATGGGTTGCCGGTGTGGGGCCAACTCCCGATGGTAGATGCGCTTTCGCCTCACGGCGCTGCGCCGCCGCCAGCGGATGAGCGCGAAGAGGTCGATGATGACGTTTCACTCCCTGGCCAGCGGTTTCGCCCGTTTTCTGATGTTGGCGTTCTGCGCTCTGGCGTTGGCGGGTTGCGCCAATAAGCAGGAGGGGCCGGACGCTGCCGCGCTCGGGCCGGACGGTAAGGGCCCGGTCGTGCCAGGAACGCCGCGCGACTTCACCATCAATGCCGGCGATATCGTTTATTTCTCGTCGGACAGCTCGGATCTGACGCCGGAAGCCCAGACGACACTCGCCAAGCAGGCGCAGTGGCTGAAGCAGTATCCGCAATTCACCATCACCGTCGAAGGTCACGCCGACGAGCGCGGCACTCGCGAATACAACATCGCGCTCGGCGCGCGGCGTGCGACTGCAGTGCGCAACTACCTCGCGACGGCCGGCATCCCGGCCAATCGCATGCGGACCATCTCGTACGGTAAGGAGCGGCCGGTCGCGGTTTGCGACGACATCTCGTGCTGGGCGCAGAATCGCCGTGCTCAGACGGTGCTCAACAGCCGCGTGGCTTCGTAGACTGGCTGGCGGCGTGTCCGCCGGTTGATGCGGGCCGACAACGGCTGGCGCCAAATCGTTCCACGCCCACCGGCTTTTGCTCCCGTGCCCCCGTCAGGCACAGTTTAGCCCCATTGCTCGGGCATTCCGTTCAGCGTCACCGGAGTTCGCGCCGGCTGGGGTTTGGCATGTCCATTGGCTGTATAGTTGGGACGATCGGCGCCTTGGCAATGACGAGGCTGCGCCAGTTCGCGCGCGTGCCGGTGCTCGCTGCGGGATGTATGGCTTTTGTTTTGAGTGGGCCGCCGGCTTGGGCGCAAGACGACATCGCCTCCGATCCGTCCGAAACGTTGCTTGGAATTATCGAGACGCCGCCGGATCGCCTCGTGCCGCAATCCGCGCCCGACGATCCGCGCTCGGCGGATGCGCTCTATGCAGCGGGCATCAGCGAATTGCAGGCGGCGCGATTCGATGAGGCGCGCCGGCTGTTCGAATTGTTCGTGGTGCGCGATCCGCAGCACCCCTCGGTGCCGGAGGCGCGGCGGCATCTCTCCGAACTTTATCAGCTCGACACGACGGTGGGTCCGCCGCCACCACCGGCGGAAACCGCTGCGATGCCCGAACCTGCCATTCCCGCTGCACCTGTCGCGCGGATCGTAGCGACGCCGCGGTCGGTCGGGGGGCGCTTGGAAGACAGCTTTATGCTGGAAGCCGGGGACCGGGTCTTTTTTGCTGCCCGCAGTGCGGACTTGGGGTCGCGCGCACGCACGGTTTTGGCGGCGCAGGCGCGCTGGTTGAAGCGGAACAGTTCTCTATCGGCCGTCATCGAGGGCCACTCCGACGACCCGGCGCTGGATGGCGACGGGCTGGACCGTTTGGGCGCGGAGCGGGCGTTGGCCGTATACCAGCGGCTGATCGAAGAAGGTGTTGCGCCGGAACGGTTAGCGATTGCCCCGCAAGGCAAGTCGCGGCCGGTGGCAAATTGCGATACACCGGACTGCGCAGCTCAGAATCGGCGGGCCGTGACCGTGCTTACGGGGCAACGGCTGAGTGAGTTGCCCGTGGCGGACCCTTTGATCGGGCCGCGGCGGCCGTGAGGGCTGGCGTGAAACCGAATTGATGAGATTGATGCTGTGCGGGCGGATATGACGGCGAAGAGATGTTTAGGGCTGGCGGTCGCGGTGGTGACCTTCGCGGCGATGGCGCCAAGTGCTATGGCGCAAGCTACCGCGCCTGCGGCAGCGCCTGCCGCGCCCAAGGCCAAGGCGGCCGGTAGCGGAGGCGACGGCGATTTGCGCCGACGTGTGCAGCAACTCGAAGAACAGATCGTCGATATGCAGGTCGTGATCGGCACGCTCGAATCGCTGGCGCGTTCGGGTGGGGCAGCGCCGGCTCCGCGCGTCGTGGCACCGGTGGGCGGCGGCGGTGCGGATGCGGCACGGATCGATGCCCTTGACATGCAGGTGCGCGCGCTAACATCGCAGATCGAACAATTGCAGTCGGGGCGCGGCGGGACTTCGGCGCCCGCTTATTCGGCACCGGCTCCCGCTTACTCGGCTGCGCCGGCTCAGCCTGCAGCCCCATCAACGTTCGGATCGACGACGCTGAACGCGGGTGAGGGCGATCCCATTGGCGGCTTGATCGCTCAAGATCAACCAGCCCCGGCACAGCCATCGGCTGCGCCGCCGGCTGTGGCCGCCACGGATCCGGCCGCGACGGGCGATCCCAAGCAGGCTTACGAGCGCGCTTATGGTTTTCTGCTGCAGCAGGAATATGGTGCGGCGCAGGCGGGCTTCATCGAGTTTCTGAAAGTCTATCCGCGCGACTCACTGGTGCCGAATGCGCTGTACTGGCTGGGCGAGACGCATTACGTGCAGCGGAATTATGCCGATGCGGCCGAGGCGTTCGATCTCGTGACGCAAGGGTATGGCAACAGCCCGAAGGCGGCCGACAGCATGCTGAAGCGTGGCATGGCGCTGGCGGCTTTGGGTAAGAAGCAAGATGCCTGCGGTGTGCTGGGGCAGATGCCCGGGAAGTATCCGAGCGCGCCGCCGCACTTGAAGAGCAAGGCCGACAGCGAGCGGCAGCGGATCGGCTGTCCCTGACGCGCGTGGCCGGCAGGGATCGTCATGACAGAGCCCTGGTGCCCCACATCTCAAGACCTCGACGGGATCTTCGCCGATCTTAGGGCTTATTCATGCGCGGTGCTGGCCGTGTCAGGCGGCTCGGACAGCATGGCGCTGATGCATCTGGTTGCCCGGTGGGCGCGAGAGCGTGGTGCTGATGGCCTGAGGATTTCAGTCGCCACTGTCGATCATGGATTGCGGCCAGGATCACTGGGCGATGCGCGGTTCGTGGTGGCGGAAGCGGAGCGACTCGGTCTTGCGGCGACGGTTCTTGCCTGGCTGGGGGATAAGCCGGCGCACGGCGTGCAGGCGCGTGCCCGGGCGGCGCGTTACGATCTTCTCGGGCGATATGCGGTGGCGGGCGGCGTGCTGCCCTGCGCGATCGTGACGGCGCATACTGAGGACGATCAGGCCGAAACGCTTCTGATGCGCTTGGCGCGGGGCAGCGGTGCGGACGGATTGCAGGGGATGCGGCCGGTGCGGGCGCTGACGGCGTTTGCGGGCGTCGATGTGGTGCGACCACTGCTGGGTGTAGAGCGGGGAGCCTTGCGGTCGTATCTCGCGGCGGCCGGTGGCCGTTGGGTCGAGGACCCGAGCAACGCGGATGAGCGATTTGAGCGTGTGCGGATCAGGGCGGCTGCGACCGTGATGGATGGGCTTGGGCTAACGCCGCCGATGCTGGCTCTGGCGGCCCAGCGGCAGCGGCGCGTGGTGGAGGCTCTGGACGCGCTCACGGATCGGCTTGCGGCGGCGGCGCTGAACCTCAACGGCGGCATGTTTGCCCGGATCGACGGCGGGCTTTTCGGCGCGGAGCCAATGGAAATCCGGGTGCGGTTGTTGCAGCGGGTTTTGGGGATGTTCGGTGGGCGGTCGCCGCCGGCGGAGTTGGCCCAGATTGAGACTTTGGCAGAGTTGCTGGCGCGTGATGGGGCGGTGCGGACAACGCTTGGCGGGTGCGAGGTGCGGGCGTGCCGCGCGGAAACTCGGATCTATCGGGAGCGCGGACGGGCGGACCTGGAGGTGGTCGAGATGGCGGCCGGGGACCACGTGACATGGGACAACCGGTTCAGCATCCGTGTGGTGCGCTCATCGCATCCGGTCAGCGTACGTGCTTTGGACCCGGCGACGTTCGCCATGGTGCGGCGGCACGCGCGGTCCCGTCTCTCGCTTCCGGCCCGTGCAGCTGCAACATTGCCTGCGGTGTGGTTTGGTGAGGCTTTGATCTCGGTCGGCGGATTGCCGGCGACTGTTCTTCCCATGTCATCAGAGCGACCGGACGCGCGGATTGAAACACGTTTTATTTTTTTGCCGCAGGACCGTGGGGCTTGAGCCAATTCACCATTGTTAAAGATCGGATTGCGCATGGGCGCGTAAACTAAGTGACGCGTAAGGTTTTCGGCATCATGCTTGCGAGCCTTGGCAAACGCGCCCCCTCCCCTTATCTTAACCACTCGTTGTGGGGGCCTGGATCGGTAACGGGACCTTCACCCAACGGCCGGCGGTTTTGAGCCGTGGCCCGATAGGATACTCGATGAACCCCAACTTTCAGAAGCTTGCGATCTGGGTGGCCGTGCTCGTGCTGCTCGCGGCGCTCTTCAATCTCTTCAACAGCCCGACCCAGAACCGGCGCGGGAATGAGATCACGTATTCGGAATTCATCGCAGCGGTCGACAGCGGCCGTGTGACGGAAGTGACCATTGCGGGCAGCCGCATCTACGGCGCGCTGACGGAGGGTGGACAGCAGTTCACCACCTACGCGCCGGATGATCGCATGCTCGTTGAACGCCTTGAGAAGAAGGGCGTGAAGTTCAAGGCGCGTCCGTCCGAGGAAGACGTGCCCTCGTTCATGAGCGTGCTCGTGACGTGGTTCCCGATGCTGCTGCTGATTGGCGTGTGGATCTTCTTCATGCGGCAGATGCAGTCGGGCTCGGGGCGCGCGATGGGCTTTGGCAAGAGCCGCGCGAAGCTTTTGACTGAGCGTCAGGGCCGCGTGACGTTCGACGACGTGGCGGGCGTGGATGAGGCCAAGTCCGATCTGGAAGAGATCGTGGAATTCCTGCGCGATCCGCAGAAGTTCCAGCGGCTGGGCGGACGCATTCCGCGTGGCGCGCTGCTCGTTGGTCCTCCTGGTACGGGTAAGACCCTGATCGCGCGCGCGGTGGCGGGTGAAGCCAACGTGCCGTTCTTCACGATCTCGGGTTCGGACTTCGTGGAAATGTTCGTGGGCGTTGGCGCGAGCCGCGTGCGCGACATGTTCGAACAGGCGAAGAAAAATGCGCCGTGCATCATCTTCATCGATGAAATCGACGCGGTCGGCCGTCATCGCGGCGCCGGTCTGGGCGGTGGCAACGACGAGCGCGAGCAGACGCTGAACCAGCTGCTCGTGGAGATGGACGGCTTTGAAGCCAACGAGGGCATCATCGTCATCGCGGCGACGAACCGTCCCGACGTGCTCGATCCGGCGCTTCTGCGTCCGGGCCGTTTCGACCGCCAGATCACCGTGCCGAATCCGGACGTGATGGGGCGCGAGAAGATCCTGCGCGTGCACATGAAGAAGGTGCCGCTGGCACCCGACGTGGACGCCAAGACGATTGCGCGCGGTTGCCCGGGCTTTTCGGGCGCCGACCTTGCCAACCTCGTCAACGAGGCAGCCTTGCTCGCTGCGCGCCGCAACAAGCGGCTCGTGACGCAGCAGGAGTTCGAAGACGCCAAAGATAAGGTGATGATGGGCGCGGAACGCCGCTCCATGGTCATGAGCGACGAGGAAAAGCGCAACACGGCCTATCATGAGGCGGGTCACGCCATCGTGGGGCTCTTGGTGCCTTACGACCCGTTGCACAAGGTGACGATCATTCCGCGCGGACGCGCACTCGGCGTGACGATGAACCTGCCGGAAGGCGACCGCTACAGCCGGACGAAAGCCTGGTGCGAAGCGCGCCTGGCGGTGCTGTTCGGTGGCCGCGAAGCCGAGATCATTCTGGGCGGACCGGACAACGTCACCAACGGGGCGACCGGCGACATCCAAATGGCGACGCAGCTTGCCCGCGCCATGATCACGGAGTGGGGCATGTCCGATACGCTCGGGCGCGTGCGCTACAACGGCAACGAGCAGGAGGTGTTCCTCGGGCACTCGGTGACGCAGTCGAAGAATCTCTCCGACGACACGGCAAAGCTAATCGACCAGGAAATCCGCGGGCTCATCCAGACGGGCGAGCAGAAGGCGCGGCAGCTTCTGCAGGACAATCTGGAGTCGCTGCATCGGGTGGCCAAGGGCCTGTTGGAGTTCGAGACGCTTTCGGGCGAAGAGGTGAAGGCTTTGATGCGGGGCGAGACGATCGTGCGGCGCGACGACAACGACGGGTCGAAGGGCCCGGCGGGCTCGGCCGTGCCGACGGCTGGACGTTCCAAGCCGCGCGAGGAGCCGGATGCGGGCGGAATGGCACCGCAGCCGGGGACCTAAAACACTCACGTTCCGGGAGTACTTGATCCCGGGATGAAAAGCTAAGACACAGAAGCAGCCTCCGGATCCCTCCGGGGGCTGTTTCAGTTTCGAGGGATGCCGTGACGCGCCGCTTCTATCTTCGACCCATTGTTTCGGTGGCCTACGATCGCGGGCGTTTCGACCGTGATCGTTCGGGCGCGCAGGAAAAGCTGTGCGGGCGCAGCGATCTGGGTTTTGCCAATCTGGAATTGATCGATGCCGAGGCGGCGTCTGAGCAGCGCGTGCGCCTGATCCCTGCCGAGGGGACCTATGGGTTTGCCAACGAAGATTGGTATCACCCGCCGTTCAACGGCGAGGAGCTGTGGCAGACGTTCGATCATCTGATCGCGGCGCGGGCCGACTACGCGGGGTTGTCTATGGACCGGCCGCGGATCATGGGCATCGTGAACGTGACGCCTGACAGCTTCTCGGATGGCGGCAGTTTCTCCAACGTGCAGGCGGCGATCGACCACGGCTTGCGGCTGGTAGAGGAGGGGGCGGACATCCTCGATATCGGTGGGGAGAGCACGCGGCCGGGATCGGATGCGGTGGCGCTGGATGAAGAATTGCGGCGCGTCTTGCCGGTGCTGGAGGGCTTGCGGGCGCGGACAGAAGCGAAGATCTCCGTTGATACGCGCAAGGCAGAGGTGATGCGGCGGGCGGCGGCAGGCGGAGCGGACATTCTCAACGACGTCTCGGCGCTGACGCATGATCCCGACGCCTTGGCTGCTGCGGCTGAGAGCGGCCTGCCGATCATGCTCATGCATGCGCAGGGCGATCCCAAAACCATGAATGACGATCCGCAATACCGGGATGTCGTGTTGGATGTGTTCGACTTTTTGAATGGCCGGATTGCTGCATGCGAGGCGGCTGGGATCGCGCGGGAAAAGATCGTCGCCGATCCGGGGATTGGGTTTGGCAAGCATCTGCATCACAACGTGGCGGTGCTGCAGGCCATGAGCCTGTATCACGGTCTGGGGGTACCGATCCTTTTGGGGGCGTCGCGCAAGAAGCTGATCGGGCAATTGTGCAACGTGGACGATCCCAAGAAGCGCGTGCCGGGGTCGATTGCGGCGGCGTTGTCGTCGATTGCACAAGGGGTGCAGATTATTCGCGTGCACGATGTGGCGGAGACCGTGCAGGCGGTGCGCGTTTGGCAGGCGGCGATGCGCGGCACGGAGAAGGGCCTCGTTTGAGGCACCTCGTTTAAGGCAGGGGGCGACGATGACTGAGGTTACCTATCAGCTCTCACAGGCAGGGTTGACGGCGTATCAGTTCGCGGTGCGCGACCGGCTGCAGAAGCGCAAGCGCGAAGGGTTTCTGGAGCAGCCCATCGTGTTGTGGCTGATCCTGATGGTGAGCGCCTTTGCCGTGACGCTTGCGGGGGTGCAAGCCATCGAGCGGTATCTCGATCGTCCGGTAGAGATGGCGGAGTTTTTTCTCGGTTTGTTTGTCGGATTTTCCGCGATGCTGGCGACGGTGTGGGCCCATTATCTCGATCAGCGGCGGGGCGTGGCGCGGCCGGATGGGCCCATTCTTTCGCTGCAGACCGTGCGTCTGACGCCTGATGGCCTCGAGATTGCGTCGAAGGCGTGCGATGTCCGCTATCGCTGGCCGGCCATCGAGGCGATCACGGAGGCGCGTGGGCTCGTCCTCCTTTGGGCAGAGCCCGGGGCGGCGATCGCCGTACCGGCAGATGCGTTCGCGTCGGGTGCCGCGCGGGCTCAGTTCATCGCTGAGGCAGAGGCGTTCCGGTCGGCGGCGGCCGCATCACCCTAGTATTTCAACTGGCGGCGGCTTTGCGGTTGGCGATGCGCTGGAGGGCGCCTTCGACAATGGCTGCGCGGAGGTCCTCGGTGGAGAGATCGCCTTCGGGGAGCGCGACGTGTTGGGCCTTGGCCAGCGCCCTCAAATTAGCCGGGCCGATGGCGGCGAGCTTGCTGGCGAGACCGTCGCGGCCTTCCTTCGTCACCACAACCACGACGCTGAAGGCGAACGGGTCGAATTCGGCGGGGGGCGGCGGTGCGGCAGCGCTGCTTTCGGCGCGCGCGGGCTCAGTGCCCGCATTCTTTTTGCCGGACTTCGCCGACTTGCCGCGTTCGGGAATGGGCAAGCGGACGCGCACTTGGGCGATTTCGCGTTCGCAGGCGCTGGTCAGCGCGGCGGCTGCCTCGGGTGTGATGCCGTCGATGGAGCCGACGAGATCGCGGACGTATTTTTTCTGGCTGGCTCCGGAGAGCGAGCGGGTGGCCTTACCCATGGGTGATCCTCACGCCGCGTCCTGCATTCGAAGGCCTTCGGCAATCTCATCATAGAACGCACGGAGCGCCGTGGCACCCGTGCCGTATTTTTCTTCGATGGTCTTGCCCTGAGCTTCCCAATCGAAGGCGTTGGCGATGGCGTCGGAGTGGGGAATTTGCGCCGTCAGCAGGGGATGCAGGAGGCCGATTTCCTCGATGAGGAGGCGATCTTTGCCGGTCTGGCGGACGCCGTTGGCGAGGCAGGCATAACGGCGGTCGGCCAAGGGGATCTCGGCGAGGTCGGCTTCGTTGCGCTTTTCCTCGATGAGAAGCGCGATGCGGTCCACCGCGAGCTGGGAGACATAGTCGGGCCGGAAGGGGACGATGACGCGGTCGGCGATCTTCAAGGCCGCAAGTGCGGCGAAGGACAGGCCGGGCGGGCAATCGAGGATGACGAGATCATAGCTTTGCTCGAAGCGGCGCAACAGGCGCTCTAGGCGGCCGCGCACGCGCTGGCCAACAACCTCGGGGTCTTTCGACTGGCGGGCTTCCTTGACGTAGAGTTCGCCCTGAACATCTTCCAGCATCAGGGAGCCGGGAAGCAGGGAAATGGCGAGCGGCCGGCCGTTGGCTTGACGGACGTCGCCGACGTTGTGGGCGAGGAAGTCGCGCGGTTCGGGGTAGGTTTCGTCGAAGAGGTCGAAGAAATAGTCGGAAATGGTGAGGCCCTTCTTGCGGGCTTCAGACCAGGCTTCGCCGCCCATTAGGATCAGCGAGGCGTTGCACTGGCTATCGAGGTCCATGACGAGGACGCGCATGCCGCCCCAGGCGGCAAACGCGTGCGCCAGCATGACGGCCGTCGTCGACTTGCCGACGCCGCCCTTGCGATTGGCGACGGACAGGAAATGGGCCATGACACTCCTCTCATATTCTCGTTCGGGCACGGCAACTTGCTCGCCGTGGCGGTCGCTGCCAGACAGCGTGACGGACTGCTATGATCTGATTCCGTTGATCCGGTCAGCCGCCAATTCCCGCCGTCAGGACGAAGGGCGGCGCCACCTTGGACTTTGGGATGTTTGGCGGCGTTGTAATCTTCACGTACATAGTGTGATAGGCGCTTGGCGGCGCGGCCGGGACATGTTGCAGGGGGGCGGCTATAGTCGAGCTGCGAGTCGGCCGGACTGTGCCGCATCGGACCACTGCCCAGACGAGGAGCTTTTTGACGATGACCCGCCGCTATTTTGGCACCGACGGTATTCGCGGTCTGGCCAACACGCATCCCATGACGTCGGAAGTGGCACTGAAGGTGGGCATGGCCGCGGGCAAGCTGTTTCAGACCGGCAGCCACCGGCATCGCGTGGTGATCGGCAAGGACACGCGCCTGTCGGGCTATATGCTCGAAGCGGCGCTGATGTCGGGGTTCACATCGGTTGGCGTCGATGTGTTTCTATTGGGTCCGATGCCGACGCCGGCGGTCGCGATGCTGACGCGCTCGCTGCGCGCGGATATCGGGGTCATGATCTCGGCGTCGCACAACAAGTATGAGGACAACGGCATCAAGCTGTTCGATCCCGACGGATACAAGCTGTCGGACGAGATGGAGTTGGCGATCGAGCGGCTGATCGAGGCGGACAGCCGGACCATGCTGGCGCCAGCGGACCGGATCGGCCGGGCGACGCGGGTGGAAAGCGCGCAGGAACGCTATATCGAGTTCGCCAAGCGGACGCTGCCGAAGAACCTGAAGCTGACGGGCCTGCGCATTGTGATCGATTGCGCGAACGGTGCGGCTTATAAGGTGGCGCCGGAAGCGCTGTGGGAACTGGGCGCGGAAGTGATCAAGATCGGCGTGGAGCCGAACGGGCGCAACATCAACGACAAGTGCGGGTCGACGGCGCCTGAGCTGCTGGTGCAGAAGGTGAAAGAATTCCGGGCCGATATCGGCATCGCGCTCGACGGCGACGCGGACCGTGTCGTTATCGTGGACGAGAAGGGGCAGATCGTCGACGGCGATCAGCTGATGGCGGTGATCGCGGAGAGCTGGCACCGGCGCGGCAAACTTTCGGCGGGCGGTGTGGTCGCGACCGTGATGAGCAACCTGGGGCTTGAGCGGTATTTGAAGACGCTGGGTCTTGGGATGGTGCGCACACCTGTTGGCGATCGTTACGTCGTCGAGCACATGCGCAAGCACGGATACAATGTCGGCGGAGAGCAGTCCGGGCATATCGTTCTGTCGGATTTCACGACGACGGGCGACGGGCTCGTGTCGGCGCTGCAGGTGCTGGCGTGCGTGGTGGCGACGGGCAAGCCGGTGTCGGAAGTGTGCGCGCGGTTCACGCCGCTGCCGCAGGTCTTGAAGAACGTGCGCTATCAGAGCGGCAAGCCGCTGGATGACAAGCGCGTGCGCAAGGCCATCGAAGGGGCGCAACTCAAGCTCGGCGAAAAGGGGCGGATCGTTATTCGCCCATCGGGAACGGAGCCCGTTATTCGCGTGATGGCGGAAGGCGACGATGAGACGCTCGTCAATACGGTGGTCGGCGAGATCGTCGATGCGGTGAAGGTGGCCGCACAGGCCGCGTAAGGCTTTATTTGTTGGCGAACGTTCGGCCCTAGCGGGCCTTCACGTTTGCATACGGCGCTCGCGCCGGACCGCCTTGCGGTCTCGCCGAGCGGATGCGGATGTCAGCCACTCCTGTTCCGCTCGGCGGACTGTTAGAGAACGTTCGGCCCAAGCGGGCCTTCACGTTTGCATACGGCGCTCGCGCCGGACCGCCTTGCGGTCTCGCCGAGCGGATGCGGATGTCAGCCACTCCTGTTCCGCTCGGCGGATTTAATCTTTCGTTTACTTTTTCGACACCGCTGCCCGGCCGGGCGGCGGTGTTTCATTTTGTGGCGGCAATTAAGTGTCCCTTAAACCTTATACGGCAAATTCTCTGTTGAAGCACAGGTCAGGCCGTTCCCGCAGTGCGGGGGGCGCGTCGCAAAGCAGGGAATACAGACATGATCTCGCGGAAGGCACTTTTTCTTGGATGCGCGCTCATCGCGGGCGGGTCGACGGTTGCCACTGCGGCTGACCTCTATGGCAACGGCGGCAGCATCAAGGACTTCTCCTACGCGGCGCCTGTGGCCACGGGTCCGTCGTGGTATGCGCGCATTGACGGCGGTTATGCCATTCATGACGATCCGGAGATGACGGAAATCGGCATCTACGATCTGGTTGATGAGACCATCGACGATACGTGGACGTTGGGCGGCGGTATCGGCCGCTACTTCACGCCGACGATCCGCGGCGACATCACGTACGATCACCGATTTGAAGCTGATGCGAGCGGCACGCTGCTGGATCACTATGCGCTTCTCAATGGTCCGCGGACGTTCGGCATTGAGAGCGATGTGGTGCTGTTCAACCTTTATTACGACTTCAACCGCGAAGGCCGGATCAATCCTTACGTCGGCGCCGGTCTCGGCTTCACGTTCAACAAGACGACGACGGGTATTGCTGGCAGCGAATGCGGTTGCACCGGCGTGATCGAAGAAGGCGAGAACACGGATGTCGCGGGTGCGCTGATGGCGGGCTTTACGGCCAAGCTGCGGGGCGGCCAGACGGTCTCGGGCGGCAGCTCGAAGGATGGCCCGATTGCCGTCAGCGCAGGCCGTAACCTCTACCTCGATGTCGGCTATCGCTTCCTCTATCTGGGCGAAGTTGCCACCGGTCCGATCGTGACGACGGAACCGATCCTCGAAGATCCGACGGTCGAGAGCATCACGGCGCACGAGTTCCGCGTCGGCCTGCGTTACGACCTGCGCTGAGCGCAAAATGAGAATTGGGCGGGGTTCGCTTCGCCCGTGAGTTGACGATTAAGGCCCGGGCTTCGTGTCGCGAAGCCCGGGCCGGACCGGCGGGGCAAGTAGGGCCTGCCGAGATCCTTGTTTGCCCGAGACGATGTTCGTCCTGGTTCCTGTATGCGTCTGGCGGCAGCCCTCGAACCGGCTGCAGGCCCGGGATGTCTCGACGGTAAACCAGGCTTTCTCGGTCCCTCCTCTTCGGCGGTCTTCAGAAGTGAGCCGGACCGCGGCCGATGCGCCGTGGTTGCGTTGAGGGGATCGAAGTCAATGAAGACGAAATTTGCGGGTTTGACGATTGCCGCTGCTGCCATGATTGGAGCGGCCGGTCCGGCGCTTGCCGGCGGCGATGTGATCTACACGGGTGTCAAAGACCCCTACGCGGCGGCCGTTCCGGTGCCAGCCCCCATGCCCATTCCCGAATATGAGCCAGAATACTACGTGCGCTTCGACACGGGCGCTGCGTGGCTGAGGGACGGGACGACCGACGAAATCGGGACAGACATGACGACCAAGAGCGTTAGCGAAATCGAACCGCTAGAGTTCGGTAGCATTGGTGCTGGTTGGTACATCACGCCGTCTATCCGCGTAGAATTGCAGGTTGATTTATTCACACGCGGGGATCTTGTCAGCGGGCAACAGCAGTTTTCCGAAACGATGAGCTTCGACGTTGGTTTGACTGATCCCGACGTGGTGACCTACAATGTTGTGCGCCAAGAGAGTGTGAAATACGAGCAGGATACGGGCATGCTCAACTTCTACTATGATTTTCGCAACAGCACGCGCTTCACACCTTACGTAGGCGCCGGTATCGGCGCCACATACCGCCGACTGGAGCGCACCGCATCCGAAGTCGCAACCTGCTCTTCCCGCAGCAATGACGGCGATCCAGCGCGTAACACGTGCCCTGCAGTAGCCCCGGCTCCTGCCGATCCCGCCATCATCACTGAAGGAACCACGAAGAAATCGAGCTGGGATATCGCGGGTGCGCTCATGGCAGGCGTCGCCATCCAGGTGACGGACAGCATCATGTGGGATACCGGGTATCGCTATATGTGGCAAAACGGCGGACTGACGGTGCCAAGCCTTACTCTTGCCGGCACAAGTGAGGTAGAGATCAAGGATATCGGGCAGCATCAGCTGCGCACGGGCATCCGGCTTAACCTGAACTGAGGACGGCATTAACCGTTCGATCCGCGAGAGGCGGCTTCCGTTAGGGAGCCGCCTTTTTGCATTCTGGCTGGATTGACGGGGAGCGGCGGGCGCGCCACTCTGGCCGCCAGCGTCCAGATAGATGGACGGTTCCCAATAGAATCGCGACACATGACCGGTATCGCCAAACCGCTGCTAAAGCCTGCGCGTCCTTTCTTTTCCAGTGGGCCGTGCGCGAAGCCGCCTGGCTGGTCGCCGGATTGGCTGAAGGACGCGGTGACGGGGCGGTCCCATCGTTCGGAATTGGGGAAGCAAGCGCTTGGCGATCTCATCGTTTCATTAAAGCGGCTTTTGCAGTTGCCGGCGGATTACCGGGTGGCGATCGTTCCGGGATCGGATACGGGCGCGTTCGAGATGGCGATGTGGTCGCTCATCGGGGCGCGCGGTGTTGATGTGTTCGCATGGGATGTGTTCGGGCGGCTGTGGGTGCGCGACGCCGTCGAAGAATTGGGGCTTCGCGATTGTTCGATATACGATGCTCCGTTTGGGCATCTGCCGAATTTTGCGAAGGCAGATTTTGATCGTGACATCGTGTTTACGGCGAATGGGACGACGTCCGGCGTGCGAGTGCCCGATCTCGATTGGATCGCGGATGACAGGCGGGGGCTGACGCTGTGCGATGCAACGTCGGCGGTTCTGGCGCAGGATCTCGATTGGGCGAAGCTCGATGTGGTGACGTTCTCCTGGCAGAAGTGTCTGGGCGGCGAGGCGGCGCATGGCGTGCTGATCCTGTCGCCGCGGGCGGTGGAGCGGGCTGTCTCGTATGAGCCGCCGTGGCCGGTGCCGAAGCTGTTTCGTTTCGCGCGCGATGGAAAATTGGACGACGGGCTGTTTACGGGGCAGACGATCAATACGCCGTCGATGCTCTGTGTTGAGGATTGCGCGCGGGCGGTGGCCTGGGCGGAAGCGTCCGGCGGGCTTCATGGCTTGCAGGCCCGGTCGGCGCGTAATGCGGCGATCCTGTGGGATTTCATGGCGCGGTCGGACTGGGCGCGCGATCCGGTGGCCGATCCGGCGACGCGGTCGCTGACATCAGTTGTGATCGGGATTGGGGATCAGAGCTTCGAGCGGCGCGATGAGGCGGGGCAGCGCCGGTTTGTCTCGGATATGGCCGCCTTGCTTGAGCAGGAGGGCGCTGCCTTCGATATCGCGGGGCACCGGGGGGCGCCGCCGGGGCTCAGGATCTGGACCGGGCCGACGGTGGAGGCTGAGGATCTCTCCGCGCTTCTCCCCTGGCTCGACTGGGCTTACAAAACCGTGCGCGCGCGGTCTTTCTGAGACCGGCTCGCCGCAGTCATAATTCGGTCGCCTCGCGGCTGCACCACCAACCCCAAGGTTTGCCCGTTTGGCCCCGTCGAATTGGCAACCTGCAACGCTGATTGGGACTTGATCATATGCGCCGCACCGTCACGACCGCACTGTTTCTGGCCTGGCCCGTTAGCGTTTGGGCCGCCGATGTTCCCATTTCGTCGCGGGTGGATGCCGTAACGGTTTTTCCGCAGGGCGCGGAGGTGAGCCGGGTGGCCAAGGTCAATCTTGAAAAGGGCATGCACACGGTCGTGTTGTCGGATGTGCCGGCGGATGCGGTGCCGGGATCGATCCGCGTCGAGGGCCTGGCGACGGGTAAACTCGAAATCGGTTCGGTGGATAGCCGGCGGCTGATGGTGCCGAGCACGGACCTGGCGGTGGCGGCGAGCGAGCGGCGGCGCATCGAAGATGAGATTGAAATTTTGCGCGATCAGCGCGGGACGGCGGAGGCGCAGTTTCAGGCGGCCGAGACGCAGAAATTGCTGATCAACAATCTCAGCCAACTTCCGACGCGGCCGGCCCCGGCGCAGGGTGCGGAGCGGGTCGAGGATTGGTCGCAGGTTTTGACGACGATTGCGACGGGCAGTCTGGAAGCGCAGCGCAATGCGATCGATGCGCAAGTGAAGATGCGCGCGCTCGACCGGCAGATCGGCGATCTGGAGAAGAAGCTTGCTGCCTTGTCGCCGTCTGAGCAGCAGCGGACGGAAGTGCGCGTGCATGTGGAGGCGCTGGCGCCGCTCGAGGCCGATCTCGTCGTGCGCTATCAGGTGCCGGGCGCGTCATGGTCGGCTCTTTACGATGCGCGACTGCAGACGGGCGACAAGACGAATGCTCCGTCGCTGTCGATGATCCGGCGTGCAGAGATCCGCCAGAATAGCGGGGAGAACTGGGATAACGCGGCGTTGACTCTGTCGACGACGCGGCCGAACGCGAGTGCCTCAATTCCAGAATTGAATTCAATTACGGTCGACTTCGAGGCGCCGCCAGAGCCGCGTCCGATGGCCGGGGCACCCGCACCGACAACCGCGCCGATGAAGCGGATGGCGGTTCCGGAGGCGGCGATGGATGGCGATCAGATGGCGATGGCGGAGGCGGCTCCGCCTGAACCGGTGGCGGTTGAGGCGAGGCAAGCGGAAGCGGTGGTGTCGCCGTTTCAGGCGGTCTTCGCGGTTCCTGGCCGCAGCGGCGTGCCGAACACGGGCGAAGCGAAGCGCGTGCAGCTTCTGACGGAGACGATCGAGCCGCAACTGAGCATCAAGACGGTGCCGCGCGAGGATACGAATGCGTACTTGTATGCGACGATCGTGCTGCCGGCGGGGACGCCGATGCTGGCCGGGCCGGTTTCGCTTTTCCGCGACGGGACGTTCGTGGGCACGCACGCCTTGCCACTCGTCTCTCCAGGCGAGAAGCATGAACTGGGGTTTGGCGCGGATGATCTGATCCGGGTGAAGCATGCTCTCATCGAAGAGAAGCGGGGCGAGACTGGCCTCATCTCGACGTCGCGCACGGACGTGCGTCTGTTCAAGATCTCGGTCAAGAACCTGCACGAACGGGCAATGAAGGTGACGGTGCTCGACCAGATGCCGGTTTCGAACAATGCGGACATCAAGGTCGAAGCCACCGGGGGGACGACGCCGACCGCGACGAATGTCGACGACAAGCGCGGGGTGGTGGCCTGGGATCTGAAGGTTGAGCCGGACGACGAGGAGGTGGTCGATTTCGGCTACCGGGTCGTGTGGCCGTCGGCGAAAACGATCACCTACCGCTAGGCGCAGCGGCCTAGAATAAAGCGGAGGGCGGCTCTTTGGGGCCGCCCTTTTGTATGATTAAGGACCGAGATCTTTGAATTTCAGCGAATTCTTCTGGCGGGTTCCGTGTGGAACAGCGGCGGCGGGCGGGCTCAGGCAATCTCCTGGTCAGACGCAAGCAATTGGCCCCCTCTGACCCCCAGGAGTTACCGCCATGACCCCGATCACCAGCTTCCTCACTGCCCGCGCCGCAGTCACCGCATTTGTTGCTCTTACCGCCCTGGGCGGCGGTCATTCAGACGCCCACGCCGTTTCGGCCCGCGTTAAAATGGCCTGCGCTGGCGATTATTTCTCCTTCTGCAGCCAGCATTCGCCGACGAGCCCGGCCGTTCGCCAGTGCATGCGCTCCAATGGCCTGAAGCTTTCGGATCGCTGCGTGAATGCCCTTGTCGCAGCCGGCGAAGTCTCGGCTGCCGAAGTCTCCCGCCGGCAGGCGCAGAAGTAACCGCCCCTCCTGGGGTGTCGATCAGCAAAACGGCCAGAGCGATGCTCTGGCCGTTTTGCTTTTGCTCGGTTTGAAACTGACTATTGCCGCCAGCGGGCGCCGATGCGCAGGTCGTCGGCCGTCCAGGTGCCGTTGGGCTGATTGCTGTCGAAGTTGATGTGGTCCCACTGGCCAAAGAGGGTCCATTCGCGGTTGACGTAGTATTCGAGGAGGAGGGACCCGCGAAGTTCGGATTCTTCGATAACCACGTTATCGTAATCGAAGTCGGTGTAGGATAGGCCGGCGGTGGCGACGATATGGCGGCGGAAGGCGTGGCGCGCTTCGATGCCAGCGGTGCGCGAAAGAACGCCGCCGGACCCCGTCGTGTTCGTGTCGAAGATGTCGGAGCGGGCGAGGAAGCGCAGCGTGGTCAGTTCGCTCATGCGCCAGGCGACGTTGGCATCGATCAGAACGCCATCGACGTCGCTGAGGCCTGTATCGCGCAGGTCTTGTTCGCCATAGCCGATGCTGACCTCGCCGCGAACGATCTCGCCCGTGGACCCAAAGTCGATGCCCGCACGATAGCGTGCGCCATTGCTATCGCGGGTGAAGCCATCGGAGACGGCGGCGACATTATAGCGGCGCTGGTTGGTTTCGACTTCGCCGAAGACGGAGAAGGTGGGGCGGAATTCCCAGGTGGTTCGGACGGCTTCGGTGGTGACCTCGGTATCGCGGTCGTCGTTGTTATTTGAAGCGTCACCGCTGGCGCCGAAGTCGATATCATCGTAGCCGCCGCGCAACTGTACCGTGAGGCGATTGAAGCGGTGGTTTAATGTGACATCGGCGCTGTCGGTGGTGACCTGGGCGCGGTCGCCGGTGACGGCGGCGTCGATGGCGCCACGGCCTTCCTGGCGGACATCGTGGGCGACGAGACCCTGGATATTCGTGCGGCGGGCCACATCGAGACGGCCGCGGGCTTCGACGTTCCAGAAGGCTTCGTCTTCGCTGTCGAACTCGTTGTGGAAAGAGGTGAGACCGCGCGCGTTGAATTCCAGCGCGTGGGCCTTCCAGTTTGAGACGAGGCGGGCGCGGCTGGAGAATTCCGCAGAGACATCAGTGTCGGCCGGCGTGAGGCGCAAGACGTTCGAGGTCGCTTCGCCTGCGAACGTCACTTCGGGGAAATAGACAAAGCTGCCGAAGCGGATGCCGATGGGATCGTAGGGTTCCTGGTTGAAGAGGCGGGCCGGGCGGCGGTCGGTGCGGATGGGATCAATATCCTCGATCTGGAAGAGAAGCGGGTCGAAGCCGGCGGGCGGGTTTTCGAGAGGGGTTGTGAAGAGATCGGCCTCTTCCTGCGGGCGGCTGTCGATCACGGTGGGATCAGCGCCGTCTTGGGGAGCCAAGGGCTCGCCGACTTCGACGATGCCGTCGCGGGCAATCGTGGTGCGCTCTTCGGGCAGGGTCATGTCGCCATCGACGACGGGGGCGCGTTCGCCAGCGGCAGGGCGGCGGGCGTCGTCGAGTAACGGATCGAGGGGGTCGGACGTCGGGTCGTCTTCCGGGATGGCGGGGCGCAGATCGGGGCTGGCGAGTGCGTCGTCAGCCGGTGGGGAAGCGGAGATCCGGTTGGAGGCCGGTGAGGCGGGCGTGGCGAGGCTTGGGGCCCGGTAGCTGTCGCCAACCGGGCCGCGCAGGGCGGGTGCATTGGTCTGGGATTGGGCTTGGGCTGGCGATGGGGCCACGTTTGCGCCCATGACCAGTGCGCCGAGGGCCATCAGGGGCACGCGGAGGCAAAGGCCGGTGACGGGCGATATCGTACGGGGCACGGGTGGCGCCTGGAACAGGTTTTCGGTTCGACGCACACACAGTCATTGGACTGTAGGTAGGGGTGGTTAATGTGGCTTTAAGCGCTTGGCGTTCGCCGGGCGAGCGAGTTGGCGGTGGACAGACCTTTTGGTGATTTGGATGCGGGGCGCTCGTCTGCTAGAGGTTGAGCTTCCAGGTTTTGAGTCCGGTTTCATCAGGCTGCCGGGGCGCCCTAGTCCCGTGCGTCAGCCGTTCTTAGAATCAATGGGGTGGATGGTGGCAGCAGGGGCGATGGGCACATTGAAGGCCATTCCGGGCGGGAAATCCGCCGAGCCATCGGTGATCAAGTCCGCGATGCGGACGCTGGATTTGGAGGCCGAGGGTCTGGCGGCGTTGCGCGCGTCGCTCGACAATGGCTTGGCTGCGCCGTTCAGCGAGGCGGTGAGCTTGATCAAGGGCGCGCAGGGGCGCGTCATCGTCTCCGGCATCGGCAAGAGCGGGCATGTGGGGCAGAAGATTGCCGCCACCATGGCCTCGACCGGGACGCCGGCGTTCTTTGTTCATCCAACGGAAGCGTCGCACGGCGATCTCGGCATGATCACGCGGGACGATGTGATCATCGCGCTGTCGTGGTCGGGCGAGACGGTGGAACTGAAAAATCTCATCACGTTCTCGCGTCGGTTTTCAGTGCCGATGGTTGCGATCACGTCGAATGCGGGTTCGGCGCTGGGTCAGCAGTCGGACGTGGTGCTGGAATTGCCGCGGACCAAGGAAGCCTGCCCGCATGGGCTGGCGCCGACGACATCGACCACGATGCAGCTCGCCATCGGAGATTGCCTCGCGGTGGCGCTGCTTGAGAGCCGCGGGTTTACGGCGCAGGACTTCAAGATGTTCCACCCCGGCGGGTCGCTGGGCGCGAGCCTCAAATATGTCGGCGACCTGATGCACAAGGTGGACCGGCTGCCGTTGGCGGCCGAAGACATGCCGATGGCGGAGGCGCTCGTCATCATGACGGAGAAGAGCTTCGGCTGCCTTGGGATCGTCGATCAGAAGGGTAAGCTCGTTGGCGTCGTGACCGACGGCGATTTGCGGCGCCACATGGGGGCGAAGCTGCTGACGGCGACGACGGGAGAGATCATGACGGCGAAGCCGAAGACGATATCGCCCCAGACCTTGGCGTCGGCTGCGCTGGAGATGATCAACGCGTCGCGCATTACGTCGCTGTTCGTGGTCGATAAGGGCAAGCCGGTCGGGATCGTGCACGTGCACGATCTGCTCAGGGCGGGCGTGGCTTAGGCGGGTCTGGGCCTACTCGTCTTCGGATTCGTTTGTCACGACGAGCGCGGTGCCGTTGACGCCGGTGACGAGAACCTTGGCGCCAGCGGCGGCATCTTCACCTTCGGCCAGCCAGACACTGTCGCCGGCGCGGACTTTGCCGCGGCCGTTCTTGATCGCTTCCTCGACGACGAGAATGCGTCCAATGAACTGCGAGCCCGGTGCGTTGATATCGGCGTGATGGTCGCTGGGTTTGGCGCCGGTTAGTTTTTTGACGCCGAAAACGGTGGCGACGGAGAGCAGCGCGAAGACAACAAGCTGGAGGGCGAAGGGGAACGCGTCGGCCAGTCCCATCGAGGTCACGATGGCGACGAGAAGGCCGACGATGAAGGCGGCAAGGCCAAACCACAGGAAGTGGACACCAGGGATAATGGTCTCGAGCGCCATCAGCACAAGAGCGACGGCGAGCCAGCTCCAGAAGCCGAGGCCAGCCAACAGCGAGATGAAGTTTTCCATGGTGCCGATGTCCTGACTGATTTAAACGCGCGGGGGCTTCGACGAACCGCCGCCGAAGGCCTCGCCAGCGATCTGGGACAGTCCAGCGAGGGAACCAATGACGGAGGAGGCTTCCAGCGGCATCAGGATGACTTTCTGATTGGGCGCCGAGGCCAGCGATTCCAGCGCTTTTACATAGTTGTTGGCGACGAAGTAGTTGATCGCCTGGACGTTGCCATTCGAGATGGCGTTGGAGACGAGTTCGGTGGCCTTGGCTTCGGCTTCGGCGGAGCGTTCGCGGGCTTCGGCGTCCTTGAATGCGGCTTCGCGGCGTCCTTCAGCTTCGAGCACCACGGCCTGCTTGGCGCCTTCGGCCTTCAAGATCGCGGCCTGACGGAGACCTTCCGATTCCAGGATCTGGGCGCGCTTTTCGCGTTCGGCCTTCATCTGGCGGCCCATGCTGTCGACGAGATCGCGCGGCGGGGCAATGTCCTTAATTTCGATACGTGTGACCTTGACGCCCCAGGCTTCGGTTGCAGCATCGACGACGCTCAGGAGCTTGGCGTTGATGACATCGCGGTTGGAGAGGAGTTCGTCGAGATCCATCGAGCCCATGACGGTGCGGACGTTAGTCATGGTCAGGTTGATGGTTGCGAGTTCGAGGTTGTCGACGGCATAGGCCGAGCGGCCGGCGTCGAGGACTTGGAAGAAGGCGACGCCGTCGACGCGGACCATCGCGTTATCGCGGGTGATGACATCCTGGCTGGGAATATCGATCACTTGTTCCTTCATATTGATCTGGCTGCCGACGCGCTCGACGATGGGGGTGAGGAAATGAAGGCCGGGTGCCAGCGTCCGGGTGAAGCGGCCGAAGCTTTCGATGGTGTAGTTATATCCTTGCGGGACCACCTTGACGGTCGACCAGAGGATGAAGGCGGCGAGGCCAGCCAGCAGGAGAGCGAAAATCGTAAAGCCTTCGGCGAACATGGTGCATCCCCTTGGGATCAGACCGGGCGGGCCGGTGGTTAAAAATCTTTCCGGGCCAGGATTACCGGCGATTGTGAAAAACAAAGTAAACAGAGTGTCTTATCCGCGCCTTTTTAGGGCGCACTTGTGCTTGGATTGAGATACGGCTCAGGGGTTATGTGCAACTTATGTGCGAGGATGGCCGATGCTGCGCGTGTTGAGTTTGTGGGTGCTGATTGTGCTGCTTGCCCCGTTGCAGGCGGTGGCCGATGCGCGGTTCTCGACGCCGAAGATGGGGAGCGCCGAGCGCAAAGCGGTGCTCGATGCGGCGCGGGTGCCGGTTGAAAAAGATCTCGGGCAGGACATCGTGTTTCAGGTGAAGACGCTTCGGGTGACGCCGGAGTGGGCCTTCGTTTACGGCACGCCGAAGCGGCCGGACGGCAAGGCGATCGATTATTCCAAGAGCATCTACGCCCAAGACGTGAAGGACGGCTCGTTCAACGAGGGCGCGGCCGTGCTGCTGGCGCGCGAGGCTGCGGGCTGGCGTCTGGTGACGTACTCGGTTGGCTTCGGCGATGTGGTCTGGGACAGCTGGGACGAAGAGTTTGGTGCGCCGGCGTGGCTGTGGCCGTGAGCCGGCGCGCGTGACGTTTAAATCCAACCTGCGAGTTCGCGGCGGACGACGGCTTCGATGACATCGACGCCTTCGTCGCTGTCGTTCAGCGCGGGGAGATACGCGAACTGTTCGCCGCCGTTGTCCTCGAAGATGTGACGATTCTCGCCGTCGAGTTCTTCCAGGGTCTCCAGGCAGTCGGCGGAGAAGCCGGGGGCGACGAGGGCCAGCTTTTTGACGCCTTCCTTGGCCAGACGTTCGACCGTCATGTCGGTGTAGGGCTGCAGCCAGGGATCGTTGCCGAAGCGCGACTGGAATGTTGTCAGCCAATTTTCTTCAGGCCAGCCGAGTTTTTCGCGCAGGAGCCGCGAGGTCTTCTGGCAGTGGCAATGGTAGGGATCGCCCTTGTCGAAATACTTCTGCGGCATGCCGTGGAAGGTGGCGACGATCTTCTCCGGCACGAAATCAAGGCCGGCGAGGCTCGCCTGCATCGATTTGGCGAGACGATCGATATAGACGGGATCGTCGTGATAGGCGGGGGCTACGCGCACGAACGGTTGCCAGCGCATTTTCATGAGGGCGCGGAAGGCCTGGTCGCAGGCGGTGGCCGTGGTCGCGGCGGCATACTGGGGATAGAGCGGGACGAGGAGAATGCGTTCGCAGCCCTGCTTCTGGAGTTCGCGGATGCGGCTCTCGGTCGAGGGGTTGGCGTAGCGCATGGCCCAGTCGACGATCACCTTGGGGTGCTCGGACAGGCGTTCGGCGAGCTTGTCGGCCTGAGATCGCGTGATCGTTTTGAGGGGGCCTTCGTCGAGTTCATTGTTCCAGATGGTGGCGTAGTCGCGGCCCTTGCGTGAGGGACGGACGGACAAAATGATCAAATTGAGGATCGGCCACCATTTCCACTTCGGCTCCTCGATGACGCGCTCGTCTGAAAGAAATTCCTTCAGATAGCGGCGCATGGGCCAATAGGTGGTGCCATCGGGGGTGCCGAGGTTCAAAAGCAGCACGCCGACGCGGCCAAACGCAACCTGGGGATGCGTGTCGGGCAGCTTGGAGACATCGGCGCGGGGCGGATATGGCTTCAGCATGGTTTTCCAAGGAATTGGGATGTCGCTTATCCCGATACGTGACCCGTAGCGTATCCGATTGCCCCCGACAATCGGGGAGGCGCAATGGGCCGCTGGTGTTGCAGTTGGAGGCCGGCAGCCTGTGCCGCGCACACGCTTGGCGGCTGCGACAACCTGGGCCTATCGGGTGGCGATTTTTAGGTCTGACTGTCCGTCACCAACGGGATCACGTCATCTACGGGAAAGCCCGTGGTCTCCGGCTTGCGGCGATGTTTGGCCAGCCGAATGGCGGCTGGCCATAAATCTACGATCAAACGCTCCATGTCGTCCGGTGACAGGGCGTACAGGCGGCGGGCCAGGGGTTTCACCTCAGCGCGCAATTGTGCCTGTTCGGATTTGGCGGCCGCGACAATGCGGGCACGGATATCGGCATCGAGCGTCGACGCGGACGTAGTTTTGAAATGCGCGATGACGAGGCTCAGGTCGTGGTCGTTGCCGATCAGTTGGGAGAGATCGCGGGCGGCGGAAATGCGGACGTTCATGAGGTCGGGCCAAGCCGGAACAAGAAGCTGGCAGTGGCGCCAATGGTGCTGCAGCGACTTGCGGAAACTGTGAAAGGCTTCGTCGTCATTAATACGATAGGCGGCTTTCAAAGCTTTGCGGCCTTCGGCGTAGGTGTTGGCAAAGCCTTCCGCCAGCGTGGCGATGCGCCCTTTCTTGACCAGCAAGTTATGGATGGCGTGGTCCTGGGCCTGCAGCAAGGCGATGGCGCGGGAAATATTATCCTCCGTGGCGAGGTGGGATGCGCCGTTCAGGTTGATGGCGTTCAATTCGTCGAGTGCTGAGAGGAGTGCTGCTTTGTCGTCGCCGGCTGATTTTGCGGCCAGAAGGCGCAGTGTCTCGGTCATCACCTCACGGTCGCGATCATGCGAAAGGAGGCGTCCGATATCGCGGAAGGCGCGGTCATGGGCCAAAAAGGTCTTGCCGCTGAGACCGGGCTTGGCGAGCCGAAGAATGGAGCGGCAGCGCTTCAGAGCCTTGCGCGTGGCGTGGATGCTGCTACCGCCCTGATCGATCACGCCGGAAAGATAGCCGATGGCGCGGCCCGTCTGGGCGGCGAGCAGGCGGCGGACATCCTTATCGAGGCGGGCGCCAATTTTGACCCGGTAAGCCATGGGAGATGTGTCACGCTACGTTGGTTGCGGCGTGAGAAAAGCAGCGCAAATTGTTATAATCAAATACTATTTCGCGACGGTTACGGCGGCGGCGCAACCCAAATCTGGTGTTAAGGATGCCGGCGTGAAACTCGGCCGCGGGGGTGGCGGCGGGGGATCGAGGCGGAGTCCAAACCGGGCGCACGCGGATGATTTAGCTGGGCCTGTGGCGGGCTCGAACATGCCACCGGTGACGCGGCGGATATTTTCGCTGGAGCGGGCGTCGTGCCAGCGTTGCAAGGCCTGGCGGCCGGGGCACCCCGAAGCGCAACCGTCGGGCAAGTGGACGGAGATAGCCCAAGTTTCGCGGTTGTCGATCATCACGCGGACGGCGGTCCCGGCGGCGGATGGGGCGGCGGGGCCTTGTCCGAGGGCGTCTGCGAGTTCGGGGAGATGGTTCTGAGCGGTGAGGCGGAGACCACGGCGGAGTCGCACGGCGATTGCGGTCGAGGGGACTGGGATCGCGGTGTCTGCAGCGGGTGCGTCTGCTTCAGGAGCGTTTGGGCCGATGCGGGCGATCAGCTGTCGCGAGGCGATGACGCGCCACTGGCCGGCCGGAAACCAGCGGCGCAGGGCTCTGACATCGGTGACGCCTTGCAGTAGGACGATATCGGCGTCGACGCTGGTGGTGGGTTTGGCGGCGGCGGTTTCAGAGCGGCGTTCGGAGCCAAAGCTGGTGCGCCAACGGGGTGCATCGGCTTCCGGCTGGCGAGCAAGCGCGCCGGGCAGGGTGCGGACATCGACGGAGAGGAGTGTCAGTTGGCCCTCTATGGGAGTGACGGACTCTCCGGCGGGTTCGGCGCGGGCGGCGGCGGTGGCTGCGAGACCCAGGAGAAGCGACAGCTTTGCGGATCGTCTGATCATGCATCAGCCTTCAGACCGTCGCGGTGCGGGACGGCCGGGTGCGCGAATTTGGAGGACCGGCGCGCCGCCTCTCTTTTTGGTCCGATTCTGCCGTATAAGACATCTTGCTGTTAAAAGCTGGCCACTGCCAGAGGGTTGATGATCGATGAACGATGCAGCGGCGGTGACGCCACAGAGGTCGAGCCTGTGGTGTTCGCGGTTGGCGGTGTTTGCGCTCGTGCTGATCGCGATCGTGGTGCTGTTGCACCGCTTTCTCGGGCTGCCGACGGCGGTGGCACTCAACGCGGTGGCGGCAGCCTTTGTGTTGGCCGCACTGGCGCTGGCGCTGGGTCTTGCCGGTTTGATCGGAGTTTGGCGCTCGGGCCGGCCTGGAGCTGCGCGCATCGGATTGGGTATTTCGCTCTCGCTTGCGATGTTAGCGGTGCCATTTAGCGTTGGATTGATGGCGCGGTCGTTTCCGCTTTTGAACGATGTGACAACCGACCCGGCCGATCCGCCGGCTTTTCGCGCGCTGGCGGCGATGCGAACGGGCACGGCCAATCCGGCCACGTATCCCGGCGCCAAGTTTGCCGCGTTGCAGGCGACCGCCTATCCCGATTTGAAGCCGATGGATGTGAACCGCCCGCCAGCTGAGACGTTCGATCTCGTGGTCGAGGTTTTGAAGCGGCTGCAGATGACGATCGTTGTGGAAGAGCCGCCGACGGAGGACAATCCGGTGGGGCGCGCGGAGGCTTTCGACCGGACGCTGTTTTTGGGTTTTTACGACGATATTTCGGTGCGGGTGACGGCCATAGGCAATCCAGCCGAACCCTTCTCGCGCATCGATCTCAGATCGTCGTCGCGGTATGGGCAGTCTGATTTTGGGGCGAACGCGCAGCGGCTGCGCGACGTGATGCGCGAGATCGTGGCGCGGCTGGAAGCCACAGTTCCTGCAGCGGGCGAGGCACCAGTGGCGGAGGGCAAAAAACTCAAGCCGGGGAAAACCGGAGATCGAGAGAAAGCGGGCGGTCGCACGTCACGAGACGACGATCGGCGAGATACTCGACGTGCGCCAGAACGGAAAGCTCCGCCGCCCTGATGAGGCGCCGATCGATCGTGGCATACACGCGGGCGACGACGTCGGGAATGGTGACGGCGCCGTCGCGGATGGCGGCCAGGATCGCCTGTTCGCGCCATTGGCGGTGGACGAGATAGGCTTTGACGGCGCGGAGCGGTTTTTCCATGCGGCCACCGTGGCCGGGTAGATAAAGGCGGTCGCGGCGGTTGAGCAGTTTTTCAAGCGAGGCGATGTAGTCGGACATGCGGCCCTCGGGGGGCGCGATGACGGTCGTGTTCCAGGCCATGACATGATCGCCGGAAAAGACGATGCGGTGGCCTTTTAGCGCAAAGCAGACATGATCCGGGGCGTGGCCCGGTGTGTGCTGCGCTTCGAGGGACCAATCGGCGCCTTCGACAATGTCGCCATCAGCCAAGCGGATGTCAGGCGTGAACTGGTGATCGACGAATTCCTTGCCCGAAGGCATGTGGGCGGAACTGGTGCGCGCGTCGGTGCCGGCCGTCGCGCGGCCGAAGCCTAGTACCGGTGCGCCGGTCGTTTGGGCGAGGCCGGCTGCGCCGTCGCTGTGGTCGCGGTGGGCATGCGTGATGAGAATGTGCGTGATCGGGCGGCCGGCCGCGGCTGCGAGGATCGCGGCGCGGTGGGCTATGTCCTCGGGCCCGGGATCGATGACGGCTAAGCTGGTCGTACCAACCAGATAGGTGTTGGTGCCTTTGAAGGTGAAGGGGCTCGGGTTCGGCGCCACCAGACGCACGACGCCCGGCGCCATGGGATCGGGCTCGCCATAGCGAAACGACATGGTGGTTTTGAAGTCGATCGTGTCCACTTCGGGCCTTATCTGCGATGGCGGGCGGGACAGTATCGAAAAAGAGATTGGTCGGAGCGAGAGGATTCGAACCTCCGACCCCTTGCTCCCGAAGCAAGTGCGCTACCAGGCTGCGCTACGCTCCGACCGGTGCCGCCGCCGTCGAACGCCGCCTTACGGCGACAGGACAGGGCGAACGAGCGTATCCGCGAGGGCCGACGGCCAACATCGCGGGCGGGAGGCGCTTTATAGCCATCCGGACCCCTGGCCGCAAGCACTACGAGTGGCCTCTTTTCCCCGGCTAAGTTGTAGCGCCGGAAAGGGGGCGTTGCTGGAGGGGCGGCACCTGAGTATGGTGCGCGCCGCAGCGGGGGTGCCCGCTTGCGTTTTGGGGCGTAGCCAAGTGGTAAGGCAGCGGATTTTGATTCCGCCATGCGGAGGTTCGAACCCTCCCGCCCCAGCCAATGTTTCTGTCGTATGGGCGGTGTACCGGTGATGGGCCGGCTTCTTGGGCCGCGGCGCGTGGTAGAAATAATCGGCATCCCTTGGAAACCCGGCGGGGTGATGCGGGTTCTGCATAAACAACGGGTATTCTAGGGGAAGCCATCATGACACCAGCTGAAACAGCCATGCTTACGAATGTTCTCGTCGGTGCGGGGATCGTTTTCGTGATTGCCTTGCTCGGCAACGTGCTTTCATTTTCCAGCCGCTTCATCAACGCGCTCGTGACGGCCGTGATCTTCGCACTGTTCTATGGCGCGCTCGCCTACGGCATCGACAAGACCATGCTGCCGCCCGAATTGCAGACCGCGTCGCAGGAGACGTGGATCCAGATGATTGCCATGGGTGCGATCCTGGTGTTCGTGCTCGATCTGGTCGCCAATATGATTTCGTTCGGGAACCGGTTCGTCTCAGCACTCGTGACGGCGGTTCTGTTTGCAATCCTGTTCGGCTTGGCGGTCTATTCGACGGGCGGCGTGCCGACGAGCCTGCCGACCGCAGCCCCGGCACCGGTCACCGTGCCGGCGACGCCGTAATCTTCGGTTCTCATCCGGCGCCGGGGCGAAGGCTCTGGCGCTGGACGTCTCTTTGAGGTTGACTGACGGGGCACCGGTAAGGGGCCCCGTTATGTTTTTTGCGCATCTCAATCTGCCCAGGGTGATGGCCGCGATCTGCGCGGCGGCCGTTGTGTTGGGCTTGTCTGGGCGGGCTTTGGCTGCCGAGCCGGCGAAGGCTGGCAGCTGTACGGAGTTGCCTGGGTTCGCTGTTTTGGCAACGCCGTCGTCGCCGTGGAAGGGCGCGCCGTTGCGCGTCGTCATGGTGTCGGAAGCAGCCGTCGAGGGGACGTTGACGCTGAGCGGTCCCGATGGGGCTGTTGTGGCAACCGCACCGGAACGGCGCGGCGGGCCGCCCTATTTCTGGTTGGCCGAGGTTCAGGCGCCGGCGGTGGGCGCTTGGACGGCGAACCTCTCTTTTCAAAGTGAGCAGGCGGGCTGCACGGCCCTGACGCGGGCCATCACGGTGCGCAAGGCGTCGGCTGGCGGGCCGGGGGCGTCGGCCAAGAGCGTGTGGCCCATTCGGGCTGCCTGGAACCGCGAAACGGAAAATCTCTATTCGGCGTGGATCGAGGCGCTGTTCGATGCGCCGCTGGCGGACTCGCCCTCGTGGAAGGCGCTGCACGAGGTGTTGCGCGATCCTCAGCGCAACCTGCTGTTCAATCATCTTGGCTTGCGGGAAGACGAGAAGGGGCTCGTCATCAAACCGGATTGCGCGGACCTGCCTTACTTTTTGCGCGCCTACTTCTCGTTCAAGATGGGGCTGCCGTTCGGCTATTCGAAATGCACACGCGGGAGTAAGGGCAAGCCACCGGCGTGTTTGAGCTGGTGGAATATCGAGAAGCTGGAGCCACCGCCGGAGGATGCGGCGGCCGCGAAATCGGGTTCGCAGCCGACGTTTCTGGATGCGCTTTTCGGTGGCCCACAAGCGGCCGACAAGCCGAAGGCGAAGCCGCCGGGACAGGTGGTATCGTTTGGGCAATTTCTATCCGAGACGGTCGCGAATACGGTGCACTCGGGATCGGGGCGGCCGCCGGCGACGTCGGATAACTCCGACTACTATTCCGTGCCGCTGACGGAAGCGGCGTTGCGGCCGGGGACCGTTTATCACGATCCTTACGGGCATATTCTCGTGATCGTGCGGCGCGTGCCGCAGACGGCGGAGGCGGCCGGTGTGATCCTGGCTGTCGACGGGCAGCCGGATGGGACGGTGGCGCGCAAGCGGTTCTGGCGCGGCAATTTCCTGTTCGCGCAGGATTCCGCCATGGGCAGTCCTGGGTTCAAGCGCTTCCGGCCGGTGGTGAAGGGGAAGGGCGGGCTCAGGCGATTGACGAATGCGGAGATCGCCAAGAGCTCCGATTACGGGGATTTTTCGCTTGAGCAATCGGATCTGGGTGTCGAGGATTTCTATGACCGGATGGACGATGTGATGTCGCCGAAGCCGCTCGATCCGGAGCGCGCGATGATGGAGGCAGTGACGGCGCTTGATGAGCAGGTGCGCGCGCGCGTGACGTCGGTGGAGAACGGGCGAGGGTATCATGCGAAGGGCGGCGGTGTGGTTGCTATGCCGGAGGGGCCGGCGATTTTCGAGACGACGGGAGCGTGGGAGGATTTTGCGACGCCGTCGCGGGATCTTCGGCTGCTGATTGCCATTGATGTGGTGCGCGGCTTTCCCGAGCGGGTGGCGCGGCGACCGGAACGGTATGCGATGCCGTCGGGCAAGACAGCGGCGGACGTGAAGGCGGCGCTTGATGCCAAGCTGGCGGCGGAGTTGGAGGGGCGGACGTTTTCCTACACGCGCAGTGACGGGTCGGCGTGGACGCTGAAGATTGCCGATGTCGTGGCGCGCATGAAGGATCTGGAGGTCGCCTATAACATCAACGATTGCGTGGAGGTGCGCTGGGGCGCGCCGGAGGGCAGCGACGAAGCCAAGACGTGTCAGCGCCGCGCGCCGGATGTGCAGCGGCGAAAGATGGCCGAGGTGCTTCGCGCCTGGTTCAGCGAACGGCGGCGGCCGCCGCGCGGGTGAGCCGTCATCGCGGAAGGGCTTGCGTTGACGTGGAGGCGGGGCGGTATAAGAGCCGAAACGGCCAACACGACGAGGACAAGCTGGATGCCGACACCCGAACCGCGATCCGAGGCTGCCCACCGGGTGATGCCCGGCTACTACAATAATCTGCCGGGGTCGCTGGACCATGCCTGGGCGATGATGGTGCGCGGGGCCGGGGACCGGCGATCGGGGTTCCATACGCCATCGGTGGCCACGGTGGATGAGGCGGGAGAGCCATCGCAGCGGGTGATGGTGCTCAGGGCGGCGGACCCCGTTCAGCGGACGCTGCGGTTGCATACCGACGTGCGCTCGCAGAAGTTCGCGCATATCGGGCGGCAGCCGCGCGTGTCGGTGCTGTTCTATGACGCGCACGCCAAGCTGCAATTGCGGATCGGGGCGCGGGGTCAGATGCACACTGGCGATGACGTGGCGCGGGCGGCGTGGGCCGCATCCCGGGCGCAGAGCCGGCTGTGTTACGAGCAGGGGCTGGCGCCGGGTGCCGAGGTCGATGTGCCGCTACCGGAGCTGCCTGTGGACCGGCGCTTTGCCGCCGCCGACGACGGACAAAAAAACTTCGCGGTTCTAATGGCGACGGTCGATCGGGTCGAGTGGCTCTATCTCGCCATCGAGGGGCACCGGCGGGCGCGGTGGACGTGGAGTGAGAGCGGCTGGCAGGGGACGTGGCTGGCTCCGTAAGCGGCGCCGTGTGATCCGCATCACAGTCTCAGCCAGTGGGCATCTGTAGATGAAACTGGCGGCGGCGCCTGTGCGTACGTCCCTTGGTTGAAGCTCACGATAGAAGGACGCCTGCCCATGACCCGTTTTCTGCGGCTGCTTGCCGTTTTGGCTCCGGCCCTTTGGCTGGCGGTGCCGGCCGCTGCCCAGGACATGCTCGACATGGTGGACCTCAAGTCGGAGGCGTTTACCAAGGCCGAGATGAGCCGGGCCGATATCGAGGCGGGTTTGGCAAAGCTGAAAGAGGGTGAAAAGCTCGATTTGACAGGCAAGGCGCTCAACGGGCTCGATCTATCGGGGATGGATTTGCGGCGCACGGTTTTGCAGTCGGCGCGGCTGATGATGGTGAACCTCAAGGGTGCGAACCTGGAAGGCGTCAATCTCGACAGTTCGTGGTCGCTCAATTCCGATCTCACGGGCGTCAATCTCAAGGGCGCCAGCATGTTTGGCACGCAGCTCGTTGGGTCGAAGCTCGATGGGGCGGATATGACGGGAGCGCGCGTGGCCGGCGATTTTTCCAAAGCCAGCATGACGAATGTGACGCTGGATGGCGCTGATCTTTCGGCGGACGAGAAGAACCAGTCGATGGGGCTGATGCGCGGAACGTTCCGATCGACGAACCTGGACGGGGCGTCGTTCAAGGGGGCAAATTTGAAACGCGCGATGCTGGAGTTCGCGTCGCTCAAGGGCGCGGACTTAACGGGCGTGTCGCTGCTGGAGAGCGAGATCGCGGGGGCTGATCTGACGGGCGCGAATGTGTCAGGTGCTGATTTCGCGGGCGCGGATGTCAATTCGGCCAAGATCGGCGCGATGAAGAATGCGGAAGGTGCCAAGAATCTCGATCAGGCGAAGAATTTGGACAAGGCGTATAGGTAGCCGGTCGCGCCGCCGCTAAAGCGGGACGGAGATGATGGCGCGGAGGCCGCCCATGGAGCTTTCGCCGAGCGTGACGGTTCCGCCGTGGCTTTTGGCGATGTCGCGGGCGATGGCGAGGCCGAGGCCGGAGTTGGCGCTGTCCTGGTTGCGCGATTTGTCGATGCGGTAAAACGGACGGAAGACGTTTTCGCGTTCGCTTTCGGGGATGCCAGGGCCGTTGTCATCGATTTCCACGCGCAGCCAATTCCCCTCTGTGGCAGCGCGGATGATGATCTTGTCGCCGTAGCGGACCGCGTTTGAGACGAGGTTGGTGACGGCGCGTTTGAACGCGTTGCGCTTCAGGGGGAGGACGAGGTCCTCGCGGCTGCGGCGCATTTTGAGTTCCACCAGGGTGCCGTAGGTCTGCGCTTCCTCGTGAATTTCTTCCAGGAGCACGCGCAGGTTTGTGGGCTTGGCCTCCTCGCCGCCGTCGCCGCGGGCGAATGCCAGATAATCCTCCAGCATGTGCTGCATTTCGTTGACGTCAGAGCGCAGCGATCGGGTCTCGGCGGTGTCGGGAAGGAATGCCAACTCCAGCTTGAAGCGGGTCAGGATGGTGCGCAGATCGTGGCTGACGCCGGCGAGCATCGTCGTGCGCTGGTCGACGTGCTGGGTGATGCGGTCGCGCATTTCGATGAAGGATTGCGAGGCCTGACGGACTTCGCGGGCGCCGCGCGGCCGGAAATCGTCGGGGAAGGGGCGGCCTTTGCCGAAGGCGTCAGCGGCGTCGGCCAAGCGCAGGATGGGGCGGATCTGGTTGCGCAGGAAGAGGATGGCGACGGTGAGCAGGATGATGGACGTGCCGATCATCCAGAGCAGGAAGATGTGCGAGTTGGAGGCGTAGGTCTGGGAGCGCGTGGCGATAAAGCGGAGGATCGCGTCGTCGTGCTTGACGCGGATTTCGACGAGCCGGGCTTCGCCGAGCGTGTCGATCCAGAACGGGCGCTGAACGTTGCGGGAGATTTCCTTCGACAGTGCGCGGTCGAGAAGATCGAAAAACGGCTTGGGGCCGGGAGCGGGCAGATCGCCTGCGGGCAAGATCTGCATCGTGAGATTGAGTTTGTCGCGGGCGAGTTCGATGAGGCGGGTGTTGGCGGTGGTGTCCTTGTTGGTGTCGTAGAGTTCGATCAGGACGGAGATGTTGCGGGCGGTGGCCTCCGAGAGGCGGCGGGTGACCGATTGCCAGTGGCGCTCCATGAAGACGAAGGCGATGACGCCTTCGAGGACGACGATGGGCGTGATGATGATGAGAAGGGCGCGGGCGAAGAGCCCCTTGGGTAGGGCTTCGGCAAACCAAGCCGTTGCGGTGTGATGCCAGCCGGCCAACATTTCGCGCGCCCGGGTGAGCCGGGCTTTGACCTTGTCGGACTGCGCGTCGAAGCGGGCAACCATCGGCGGGTTTGATCCTTAGTCGGTGTAGAGGATGTAGCCCTTGCCGCGGACGGTTTGGAGATAGATCGGGTTGGAGGGATCGCTTTCGATTTTCCGGCGGAGGCGATTGATCTGGACGTCGATGGCGCGCTCGCTGCCGGTGCTATCGTCGTTGGAGAGTTCGTGGCGGGGGATGGGCGTGCCACGGCGCTGGGCGAACTGGCGCAGGAGATCGCGCTCGCGCTCGGTGAGCTTGATGGCTTCGTCGTCGCGTTTCAACTCCCCGCGCGAGATGACGAACGTGAAGGGACCCATGCGGATTTCGTCTGCGGCCGCGTTGGGGCCGGGCTGGCCGCGGCGGAGGATGTTGCGAAGGCGCAGGAGCAGTTCGCGCGGCTCGAAGGGTTTAGTGACGTAGTCCTCGACGCCGATCTCGAGGCCCTCGATGCGATGCTCGGTTTCGGCGCGTGCGGTCAGGAGGCAGACCGGGACGCGTGAGGTCGATTTCAAATGCTGGGCGAGTGAGAGGCCGCTTTCGCCGGGCATCATGACGTCGAGGAGGATGAGATCGAAGGCTAGGCCGCGCATGGCGGCGCGGGCGGTGGCGGCGTCGGCGGCGGTGGTGACGCGGAAGCCATTTTCGAACAGGTAGCGGGCCAGCAGGTCGCGGATCTTCTGGTCGTCGTCGACGACGAGAATGTGGGGCGCGTCGTCGGGCAGCGGGTCTGTCCGCCGGGCAAGATTATTGCTCATCACTATCTGCCTTCTGAAACCGCGCGGGATCTATTGGGTGTATAGCGGCTTCCTACGGTTCAGTTATTGCGGTGCCGGACCAACGAACGAGACTGGCCACTTGATCGCGTTCCTGCGGCTCGATCATGGCGAGAAGGAAGCGGCGTGTCACCTCATCGGCTTGGCTCCCGGCCTCGCGTAGCGCACCGGCGATACGGCGGACCTGGAGTTCGGTCAACTTATCGGTGAGGCGGACGCCCTTCGGCGTCAAGTAAAGACGGCGTTCACGCAGGTCGTCGGGGCCGGGGCGTTGGGTGATAAAGCCTTTTTCCCGCAATTCCTTGAGGACGCGGGCGAGGCTTTGCTTGGTGATTTTGAGGACGTCGAGGAGTTCGGCTACCTTGAGGCCGGGGTTGCGGTGGACGAAGTGGAGCACGCGGTGGTGGGCGCGGCCAAAGCCGTAGCGTTCGAGAATGGCGTCGGGGTCGCTCGTAAAGTTGCGGTAGGCGAAATAAAACAATTCCATGAAGCTGACGAGGGCAGGCGGCACGGCGTCGCCGGCGGCCTCGGGCTCCGCATGGGAGCCGGCAGAGGTCAACGGCGCGCGTGATCCGGTATTCTCCGCATTTATGTCAGCCATGTTGACATATTTGCCGCCGATCGATAGACGTGGCAAGTCATTTCGCGACGGCGTTCGAAGGTCTTTTCCGGTGCGGCGTGCCTGATGCGCGGGCCGGGCGGGAGGCCCGTTGGCCGGTCCAATTGGGCCGGGCCGCCATCGTCGCGCGCGGCGTTGGTCCGGTGTCCGGCCTGCGCTGGCCAGCAACAAGGAATGGAATTCATGGTCGATCTTGTCCCGTATCACGATCGCGACGGCTTCATCTGGTTCGATGGCAAGTTGGTGCCGTGGCGCGAGGCGCAGGTTCATATCCTGACGCATGCGCTGCACTATGCCAGCGCGGTGTTCGAGGGCGAGCGGTCTTATGGTGGGGAGATCTTTAAGCTGCGCGAGCACACGCTGCGGCTGATCGAAAGCGGGCGGATGCTCGATTTCGAGATTCCTTTCACGCCCGACGAGATCGATCAGGCGTGCCGTGAGACGCTGACAGCAAACGGCCTGACGGACGGCTACATCCGGCCGATCGCGTGGCGCGGCAGCGAGCAGATGGGCGTTTCGGCGCAGCACAGCAAGATTCACCTTGCGGTCGCCGCGTGGAACTGGGGCTCGTACTTCGACATGTCGGAGCGCCTGCGCGGCATTCGGGTGGGGCTGGCGACCTACCGGCGGCCCGACCCGGCGACGATCCCGTCGAAGGCGAAGGCAACGGGTCTTTACATGATCTGCACCATCGAGAAGCACCGGGCGGAGCGCGCGGGCTATGCGGACGCGATGATGCTCGACTACCGCGGGCATGTGGCGGAATGCACTGGCGCCAACATGTTCTTCATCAAGGACGGCGAAATCCACACGCCGACGCCGGACTGCTTCCTGAACGGGATTACGCGGCAAACGGTGATCGAATTGGCCAAGCGGCGGGGCATCAAGGTCGTCGAGCGGACGATCCTGCCGGAGGAATTGGCCTCGTTCTCGGAAGTGTTCATCACGGGGACGGCGGCCGAAATTACGCCGGTGCGCGAGATCGGTCCCAACACATACACGCCGGGCAAGGTCTGCGAGACACTGCTCAACGATTACATGGCGGAAGTGCAGCCGAAATCGCGCGCGGCGGCAGAGTAGCTGCTCGCCTTGGTCCAGTCAGCTCGGGCCAGTCAACTGTGGCGCGCGGTGAAAATCGCAAAGAAGGTGCCGAGGAAGCCGGCGATGGCGAGGCCGGCGGCGATGAGCGCGGAGGGTGCGGCGGGATAACCGGCGAAACCTGCGATAACGGCGTAGGCCGAGACCCAGAAAATGGCAGGCACGAGGGCGGTCAAGATCAGGCCGATGAGGAAATCTGAGGGGCCCGCCACAGACGGCGCTGTTGACAGATTTGCATGGGCCTGACGCACGGTGCTCGCCTGCATTGCATAATCTCCGTTTGAGGCCATCGACATAGCTTAGTGTCGAATCAACTCGTAAACGAACTGCAAACGAACTTATTTCAAATTTCTAAACTTATTCGCGCGGGACTGGCTAGCGATTTTGTTCTGGTCACGGACGGATGGGCTAGGGGTTTGGTGGTGACGCCGGTTTGAGCAGAAGCGAGGGCCATGTGGGCAACGGACAAAACGCGGGTCGTGGCTCCTATGATGTGGCCATTATTGGCGGCGGCCATAACGGGCTGACGGCTGCCGCATATCTTGCACGTGCGGGATTGAAGCCGGTCGTTCTGGAAAAGAATGCGGTCGCTGGCGGAGCGGCGCTAACGGAGGAATTTCACCCAGGCTTTCGCAATTCGGTCGCGTCGTACACGGTGAGCCTGCTCGATCCGGGCGTGATCAGTGATCTCGATCTTCACAATCATGGATTGCGCATCATCGAGCGGCCGGCTGCCAACTTCATGCCGATCGACGGCGAGCGGGGTTTTTTCTGGCCTTACGGGATGGCGGCGAAGCAGGCGGAGATCGCCAAGTTGTCGGCGCGCGATGCGGAGCGCTATCCCGCGTACGATGCGGCGCTGGAGCGAGCGGCTTCGGTGTTGCGCGATCTGACGCGCACGACGCCACCGAATGCGGGCGGGGGTTGGATCGAACTCTTGAAGGGGGCCGGTATCGGGCGGCGCGTGCTCGGTCTGTCGCTCGAGGATCAGCGCCTGCTCACCGATCTTTTCACCAAGAGCGCGGCGGACTTTCTCGATCCCTGGTTTGAGAATGATCACGTGAAGGCGCTGTTCGCGTTCGACGGGATCGTGGGTTCGTATGCATCGCCGTGGACGCCGGGCACGGCGTACGTGCTGCTGCATCACTGCTTTGGCGAAGTGAACGGCAAGATGGGTGTGTGGGGGCATGCGGTCGGCGGGATGGGTGCGATCACCCAGGCGATGGCGCGGTCGGCTGAAGCGGCGGGTGTGGTGATCCGGCTTGATGCGCCGGTGCGGCGCGTCGTGGTGGAGAAGGGCCGCGCGGCCGGCGTTGAACTGCAGAGCGGCGAAATCGTGCGGGCGCGGGCGGTGGCCGCAAATGTCGGGCCGAAATTGTTGTTTCGCGATCTCATTGATGCGGGTGACGTCGATCCGGTGCTGCGGCAGCGGTTCACGACCATCAAGACAGGGTCGGCGACGTTCCGCATGAATGTGGCGCTGAGCGAATTGCCCCGTTTCACCGCGCGGCCAGAGCCGGGGCCGCATCATGGGGCGGGGATCGTGATCGCGCCGACGATGGCGTACATGGAGCGTGCGTATCTGGATGCGAAACGCGATGGATGGGCGCGCGAGCCGGTGGTGGAGATGCTGATCCCGTCGGTGCTCGACGAAACGCTTGCGCCCCCGGGTCAGCATGTGGCGTCGCTGTTCGTACAGCATGTTGCGCCGAAGCTGCCGGGTGGACGGACGTGGGAGAACCCACAGGAGAAGGAACGTTTTGCCGACATCGTGATTGAGACGGTGACGAGGCATGCGCCCAACTTCCGGCGGTCGGTTCTGGGGATGCAGGCGCTGTCGCCACTCGATCTGGAAATGCGGTTCGGGTTGGTTGATGGCGATATCTTCCACGGGCAACTGTCACTCGATCAACTGTTCTCGACGAGGCCCGTGCTGGGTTATGCGAATTACCGGATGCCGGTGGCGGGGCTTTACCTGTGTGGGTCGGGGGCGCATCCGGGCGGGGGCGTGACGGGACTGCCGGGGCGGAATGCGGCACGCGAGATGGTGCGCGATCTCAAGGGGTGGTTTTCATGACGGCGCTCGGTCCGGTCATTCCCATTTTGCGCATGTTTGACGAGGCCAAGGCGCGGGAGTTTTACGTCGGCTTTCTGGGGTTCGAGATCGATTTCGAGCACCGGTTCGGCGCTGATTTTCCGCTTTATCTGCAGGTTTCGCGGGCGGGGGCGGTCTTGCATTTGAGCGAACATTATGGTGATGCAACGCCAGGGTCGGCGGTGCGGATCGGCACAGCCGATCTTGATCAGCTTGCTTCCGAATTGCGGGAAAAGGATTATAAGTTCGCCCGCCCGGCCATTCAGGAACAACCCTGGGGCCTCAGGGAGTTGACTGTCGGGGATCCATTCGGCAATCGCATCGTATTCTATGGGGCTGTCGCCACTTAGTCTGGCGATCTTCTCCGCTTCCCACTCAACAGAGGACCAACCCTGCAGATGGATGCTTCCCGCTATCGCGCCCTTATGCGTCATCAGGCGGGAGCTGTGACCATCATCGCGGCCGGACGTCCGGGTGCGCGGGGCGGGCTGACGGCGACGGCGTTTTCGTCGCTCTCCGACAACCCGCCAACGGTGCTGGTGTGCGTGCAGCGGCGCTCGGGGACGCATGGCGTCATCGTCGCGTCGAGAGCGTTCAGCGTGAATATTCTCGCGCATGAGCAGCAGACGCTGGCGGAACGGTTCTCGGGCAAGGGCGGCGCGTCGGGCGAGCAGCGCTTCGAGGGCGGGGCGGTGTGGGAGACGATGCAGACGGGGGCGCCGGTTTTGGCGGGCGCGCTGGCCAGTCTCGACTGCGAGCTGCTCGATGAGCATGAGTTCGCGACGCACTCGATTTTCATCGGGCGCGTCGTCGATGGGCGGTTTCGCACAGAGGGGGGGCCGCTACTCTATTTCCGCAATGACTATTGGGATATCGGTGCGCGCTGAAACGCGGCCATAGCAAGAGACGACGCCCGTGCGCATCACCAACACATTGACGCTGGACGAACGCGATATCGAGGAGCGCTTCATGCGTGCGTCGGGTCCGGGCGGGCAGAACGTCAACAAGGTCTCGACGGCGGTGGAACTGCGCTACAACGTGCGGCACGGGTCGCTGCCGGTGGCGGTGCGGGACCGGCTCGTCGTGCTCGCGGGACGGCGGATGACGGACGAGGGCGTGCTGGTCATCCGCGCAGACCGGTTCCGGACGCAGGAGCGCAATCGCGAGGATGCGCGGGAGCGGCTGGCTGAATTGGTGTTGAAGGCCACGCACGTGCCGAAAAAGCGGATCGCGACGAAGCCTTCGAAGGCTTCGCGGACGCGGCGTATCGAGGGCAAGGTGAAGCGGGGGAACGTTAAGCGGTTGCGCGGTTCGAAAGCGGATTTTGATTGAGGACGAGTGCGATGCCGCGTTTTGCCGCCAACTTGAGTTTGATGTTCACCGAGGTGCCGTTTCTCGACCGGTTTGAGGCGGCGGCGGCAGCAGGGTTCAAGGGCGTCGAGTTCCTGTTTCCTTATGCTTTCGACATCGACGACATTCGTGCGCGGCTCGATGCGCATGGATTGCAGGTCGTGTTGTTCAATCTGCCGCCGGGGCATTGGGACGAGGGCGAGCGGGGGATCACGGCGCTCAAGGGGCGCGAAGATGAGTTTGCGGCGGGTGTCGATCTGGCACTTCGTTATGCTGATGCGCTTGGGTGTCCGCGCGTGCATGCGATGGCGGGGCTGGAGCCGCATGGCACGGACCGCGATGTCTATGTGCGCAACCTGGCTCTGGCTGCGGAGTGGGCGCGCGGCGAGGGCGTCGATGTGCTGATCGAGCCGATCAACACGTTCGACATGCCGGGATATTTTTTGACGACGACAGAACAGGCGCGCGATGTGATCGCGGCGGTGGGGGCGGCGAACCTCGGGCTGCAATTCGATCTCTATCATCGCGAGCGGATGCAGGGCGGTCTGATGGCCGCGATTGGCGAATTTCAGCCGATCACGCGGCACTACCAGTGCGCCAATCCGCCGGATCGCAGCGAGCCGGCTTGCGATGTGATCGACTATGCGGCCGTGTTCCGGGCCATCGATGCGACGGGGTTCGATGGTTGGATCGGGTGTGAGTACCGGCCGAAGGCGGCAACGGTGGCGGGTCTCGGCTGGCCTCAGGCGTGCGGCGTGACGCTCGGGTGAGGCGGGGGCACGGGGTTTGCTCTGTTGGCCGTTAAGGCGGCACGGTGGTGCGCTTTAACCATGAGTGGCGCGCTGCAATCGGTGTCGCGTGCCTCGAAATCTGTTTTTTCGGCGGGCTATGGCTCAATCTGCGACGCGTCTGTCCGGTTATCTGACGGCTCCTGCCGGGGCGTTTTTCGGCGGGCTGATCGCGTTGGACATCGTTTTGCTGTTCGCGGTGTCGGGGTATGTGCTGATCGAGGCCGGCTGGAACTACGGCGACGCGGGCGGCAGTCCGCTTGAGAAAATCCATCCCGCGACCATGCTGGCGGCTTTGATCCTGCTGCTGACGGCGATGACGGCAGCCAATCCTTTGGTGCCGCTGGCGAAGGGGTTCGGAGAGCGTCCGCGGGTCGTTTTTTATCTGGCAACCGTGTTCTTGATGATGGCGCAGGCGATGTTGGTCGTCGGGCTGCCGTTCACGGTGTTCATCGACACGTTCATCGGGCCGGTGCTGGTGTTTCTATTTCTGGCGGAGGTGGATGAAGACCGGCGGCGGCGGTTGGCGTGGCTCATCCATGGGCTGTTTGTTGTCAATTCGCTGTTGGGGATCGCGGAGGTTGGGCTTGGGTTCCGGCTGACGCCTTTGCACATCGAAGGCGAGACGCTGGAAGAGGAATGGCGGGCGTCGGCGTTCATCGGGCATCCGCTGTCGAACGCGATGCTGACGGGCAGCTACATGGTGCTGCTGCTGTCGGGCGGGGCGCGGGATCTGCCGCAGTTTCTGAAGCCGGTTTTGTTTCTGATCGCGGCGGCGGGCATGGTGGTGTTCGGCGGGCGCGCGGCGACGGGGCTCGTGGTGCTGTTCGTCGTGTGGCACGTGCTGCGACGGCTGGTGGATGTGTTGCGCGGGCGGCCGTTCGATGCGGCGCTGGTGCTGTTGGGCTTGATCGGTCTGCCGGTTCTGGCGGGCGGCGTGTTGGTGCTGGCGGATGCGGGCTTCTTCGACAAATTCCTGTCGCGGCTTGTCGATGACCAGGGCAGCGCGTCGACTCGTGTCGAGATGTTTGAGATTTTCAAGCATCTGACCTGGGCGGAAATTCTTTTGGGGCCAAACGCTGACTATGTGCACAACCTGATGCGGCACTACGGGCTCGACTACGGGATCGAGAGCTTCTGGGTGGCGATTGTGCTGTCGTATGGAATGATCGCGGGTTTGGTATTTTTCGCGGGCCTGTTCATGTTCTCAGCGGACGTCGTGAAGGAGCGGCCGGCTTCGCTGGCGGTGATGATCTACTTTTTTGCGGTTGCGTCGGCGTCGCTTAGCCTGTCGGCGAAGACGCATGGGTTTTCCATGTTTATTGTCATGATCCTGGTGCTGTTGCCGCGGGGCCGCGCTCAGGAGGCGGCGGCGGTCACTTCCGCGCCTGATGCGGGCCAACGGGCTGGGCGGGCGCGCTTGCAGGTGGCATAATCCGCCGGGCGGGGCCTGTTGGTTCCGGACAACCTTGGGGGATCTGCGGGATGGTTCGACGTCTCTCATGCGACCGGCGGACGTTTGTGCGCGGGGCGGTGGCCGCGGTGGCGGCGCCGTTCGTCGTGCGCGGATTGGGTGGCGCGGCGCTGGCGCAGGATTCGCTGCCGGGGTCGGGGCCGGTGTCGCCGATCTGGGGCGAGCTTGGGCGGTTGACGATTGCGGCGCAGAAGCAGGGGCTGGGCGTGCCGCGCATGTCGCTGGGGCCGGAGAGCCTGTCGGACGATTTTTCATCGACCATGCCGGCGATCGTCGATTTCATGGATAGCCTCGACGGGGCGATCGCAACGGCTTCGCCAGAGAAGGCGGATGCGGCGGAGGATTTGAAGGCAGAGGCGAGTGCGCTGCTCGGCAAGGTTTTGGCGGCGGAGAAGTTGCCGCGCGAGGCGCCCGAAGAGCCGGGTCCGCCGGGGGCGGCGCCAACGGTGCGCGCGCCGAAGTTCGAGGATGTGGCGGAGAGCTATCGGGCGCTGTTCCGGACCTGCGTGATCCGATCCGACAAGGCGTCGCAAGTGAAGTGGTATACCGACAAGGTGGCCGATCCGTCGCGGCGGGAACGGTATCAGAGGATCGAAGATGAGATCTGCGTGCCGTGGTATTTCGTGGCGATCATCCACGGCATGGAATGCGGGTTCGACTTCAACAAGCATCTGCACAATGGCGATCCGTTGCGATCGCGCACGGTGCAGGTGCCGAAGGGGCGGCCAGTGACGTGGAGCCCGCCGACGGATTGGCATTCGAGCGCGGTGGATGCGCTGCGCTACGACAAGTTCGCCGATCTCACCGATTGGGATCTGGCGCGGATGCTCTATCGCTGGGAAGCCTACAACGGCTGGCGGTCGCGGCTGCTCTACAATATCAACACGCCGTACCTGTGGAGCTTTTCCAACCACTACACGAAGGGCAAGTTCGTTGCCGACAATGTGTGGGACGGTAATGCGGTGTCGAAGCAGTGCGGCGCTGCCGTCATGCTCAAGATGATCGTTGAAACGGGCGTGATCGGGCAACCGGCGTAAAGGTGCCGGTTGCCGGTTTTATCTTACGAGCTGCCGTAAACGAGGCCGACGGCTTGCTGGGCTGAGAGGACTTGATCGCAGTCTTTCTCGGTGAAGCCCGAAGACTTTTTCTGTGTGAGATCGAGGCAGGATTGCAGGAAGCCCTCGGCGGCCTCGATGAGGGTGGAGGTCTGGTTCAAGTTGGCCGTCATCGTGCGATAGGTGAGATGGGCGAGCTTCTGGCGGCCGAGCCCTTTCACGGGCGTGCCGCGGTGCTCGCCGCCTTCAGCGATCAGATAGGCAAACTTGTTCAGGATGCCGCTGTTGAAGTGGACGCAGCCGTTGTCGTTCAGCCACGTGGTGGCGCAGATCTGGTCGTCGGCGGTCAGTACGTCGCCGTAGTGATCGGGCTGGCCGCGGTTGGCGCTGGAGAAGGCCTGCGTCTTGTCAAAGAGTGACGTTCCGTCTGGCAGGGTGAGGTTTGGGTTGGCGAGCGAGCGCAGGGGGCGTTCCATCGAATAGCCCGGCGCGTTTTCGCCCAGCAGCCAATTGCCCGAGCCGGACTTGGCGTAGAACTCGATCAGCGCGCCAAAGATGTCGGCGAGACTTTCGTTCACGGCGCCTGGTTCATCGGAATAGATGAGATTGGATTCGTGCTGGATGATGCCGTGGACCATCTCATGGGCGACGATATCGACGGCGCCCGCGTAGCCGGGGCCGAACACCATCACGTTGGGCTTGGGGCAGTAGTAGGATTTGGACGGGCACCAGTAGGCGTTGCGCACGGTGCCGTAGCGCACGTAGCTCTCGAGCGGTGCGCCGCCGTTGGGGCCGTCCTGGTCATTGTCGTCGAAGCTATTGCGGCCGAAGACGAGGAAGAAGAAATCGCGCACAGCGCCGGTGTAGCGGAAGGCTTGCTCGGCATCATCAGGGATCGATCCGGCGGCCTTGCCGTCTTCGTCGACGACGGCGGCGGTTTCAGCGGGATTTGAATAGTCGTAGATGCGGCGGATGAGGCCGGTCGGCTTGTCGCGATAGAAGTGGAAGACCTCGCCGCTCTTGGCATCGACGAAGAGTTTGAAGGTGTCGATGGTCACCATCCAGGCCAGCCGCGTGCCGCCCTTGACGTTCGAGCGAAGGAGGACGGGATCGAAGACGACGACTTCGGCCGTGGCGGGTGCCGTGTCGGGGTTGGGCCCCATGGGCAAGGGCGGTGCTGCGCCGGTGCCGGAGCCTTTCAGGAGTTCACCCAGGCGCTTGCGAGCGGCTGTGGTGGCTGAGCTTTCGGAGATGTCGGGGACGGTCTTATCGACCTGGGCAGCCGATGTTGCGCCCTGATACTTGGTGACACCGAGTGAATTCTCGACGGTGATGCGGGCTGACGACCCGAAGACTTTCACGCCGTTGACGCGCTGTTCGACGTTGGCGATGTAGCGGCCGGGGAAATCGGGGTCTTTACGGCGGCCGGTGTATTTCAGTTCCGCCTTTTTGCCTTTGGCGGGGAGGGCTGCCGTGATGCCGCTGGTGTCGAGGAAAGTTTCGACCATGCGGCGCGTGTCGTCTTCGGTCTGATCGGCGGAGCGGGCGCCGGCGGCCAGCGACGTAGCGTCGGGCTTAAAGCCGGATATGCTGCTCGGCAGGCCGGTGGCGGGATTGATGACGACCTTAAGATCCGGGTTGGCCTTCTTCAGATCTTCGACGCCCTTGGTGACCTCGATGCGGATTTCTTCGGCGGGCGCCGTGGCGGCAACCGTGCCGCCATCTGCGACCGGACCGCTTGAAACGGCTGGTGTCACGGCGCTTTCCGGCGTTGCGGAGGGGGCGGCGGGTGCGGGCACGGTGAGCGCGGCGATGACGGCGCCATCCTTGCGGCGGCACTGGGCGGGCGGCGCGGCGTCAGTTTCGCTGGCGGCGGCAACGAGGCTGTGGGCGATGCGCGCGCTGAGGCCGGTTTCGGTGAAGACGGCTTTCAGCGCGTCGGCAGCGCCGGACCACGCGGTTTCGAGGGGCGCGATGTCGGATTTGACGAACGGGATTCTGCTCGCCTTGGCTTCGCGGACGCTGGCCTGGCCATCGCCGTTCAAGTCGATGCGGGGGAAGTGGCATTCGTTATCGTCGACGACGCCGTCGCCGTTCAGATCTTCGGTGAAGGCGGATTCGGTGGCGGCGGCGGACTCGATGGCCGCGAGGCTGCGGACGAAGAATTTCACGTCTTCGGCGTCGACCTTTCCATTGCCGTCGAGATCGGCGATGCGGGAGCGGGCGGTGTCGGAGACGGCTGCGGCGGCTGCGATGGCGTCGATGCGCGGCGCACGGGTGTCGCCAGCGGCTGCGGGGACGCCGCTGTCTTTGAGGGCAGCGATGACGTCGGCGGGCGTTTTATCAGGCGCCAATTCGAACAGCAGACCCGCGAGCGCGGTGACGTGGGGGGCGGCCTGCGAGGTGCCGGAGCAGACGCCGAAGGGCGATGTGGTGGAGCCCAACGTGCTCATGATGTCGACGCCGGGGGCGGAGACGTGGCCGCCTGCGTTGGAGAAGCCGGCGCGCTTACCGTCGCGGCCGGTCGCTTCGACGACAATGATGTTGCGGACCGGTTCGCCGCTGGTCCAGGCGTAAGTGCCGGCCCATGCAAACGGCGAGGCCCAGCGGGCTTCGAGGGGTTTGTCCAAGCCTTCGCTGTCGTTGCCGGCGGCGACGACGAAAAGGACTTCGTTTTCGACGAGACGGGCCATCGTGCGGATGACGCTCGCCTGATCGGCGATGTGGAGCTTCAGGCCTTCGACGTCGTCGGGGTCGGCATCACCGAGAACGCCGCGGGCGACGAAGTTATAGGCGAGACTGACGTTCAAGACGCGCAGGTTGCCGCCCTGCTTCAGGTTCGTAGTGAGGTAGACCATGGTGTTCGACAGGACGTCGGAGAACAGCATGGCTTGGGCCTGCCAGTTCAAGTCGGCGTCGAGGGCATCGCGTTCGCCGATGAATTCGGCGGCAATGGCGACGGCTTCGAGATCGGCGTCGGGGACGATGCCGTCGATGCCGGGGGCCGCGCCCTGCTTGGCGCCAATGATGCCGGCGACGTGGGTCCCGTGATTGGTTTCGCAATCGGGGCGCACGAGCGGCGGGCGATAGGCGCCGCGGGCGAGGGTATATTTGACGTTGGCGTTTTCGGTGAAACCGATGTCGATGATGCCGATTTTGGGTTTTGTGGCGTCCGGGTTAGCGGCGCGGTGGCGCTCAATCAGTGACCACATGGCCGGCATGCGGATGGATTTGAGGCCCCAGTTGCCGTCGGGCGTCTCGCCCGGCTGCCAGCGCCACGCATAGGATTTGTCGCCGATCTTGATTTCGGCGCCGGAGGGCTTGGGCAGGCCCTTGGTGCCGATCAGGCTATCGACGAAGGCGGCGTCGACCGCGGGCTCCTGACGAAGGGATTTGACAAGCGGTGGTTCAAGAATGTTTTCCAGCTTTTGCTGCGGGGCGGCGCTTTCGAGGCTGCGCGTCGGTTCGGGATTGTTCTGCTCGACGGTGATGACGCCAAGCGCGCCGATGACCTTGGTGATGTTGAGGTCGTACTTTTTCAGCAGAGCTTGAATTTGTGCTTCGGTTGCATCCGGCTTCAGCTGGATCATGAAGCTGTTCTTTTTGGCGACCGGGACTTCCGATTGAGCTTTCGCTGTGCCGCCAGTGCGCAGCAACTGTGTGGAAGCGCCGCCTGACATATCGGTGTTCGCACCTGAAAATGGTGCGGCGTTGGCGGGCGAGACGATGGGCGAGAGCGAGGAGGACTTGCCCCAGACTTTTTTCTTGATCGTATCGTACCACCCTTCCGAGCCGCCGCCTTGACGCTTGCGCTTCAACGCGTCGGCATCAGGCTTGACGTATTCGAAGTCGGTTTTCTTATCAGCTGGCGGCGCCGTTTGCGCGGGTTCGTTGAGTGAGCGCGTGGCAGGCGCCGGCTTGGTCGCTGTGCCGGGCGCGTTGGCGGGGTTGAACTTGTCTTCCAGGATATTGTTCAACCGGTCGTAGTCGGGCTTTTGCGCGCTTGCCGGCGACGGCACGACGATGGCGCCGAGGATGGCTGCAAGCAGGAGCGATTTGCGCAACGTCATTTCATTACCTCGTGGGCCAAGTTGGCCATCAATTGCGCCAGCTTGACCACCAACCCGAAACGCCATCCTTGATCCACTGCCACCAGCCTTTCTCGGCATCGGGTGCGGGTTCGGGCGTCGGGGCTGGCTGCGGCTCGGGCGTGGGGGTCGGGGCAGGTGCGGGAGCCGGTGCCGGTTGCGGCGGCGGCGTGGGTTCAGGTGCTGGTGCGGGCGCAGGTTCAGGAGCCGGAGCGGGGGCGGGTGCAGGCTCCGGTTGCGGCGGCGGCATGGGTACAGGCGCTGGTGCTGGTTCTGGAGCCGGTTCTGGCGCGGGTTCAGGTGTTGGCGCGGGCGCAGGTTCTGGAACGGGTTCCGGTGCCGGCTCAGGTGTTGGAGCGGGCTCGGGTGCTGGTTCGGGAGATGGCGCAGGTTCCGGAGACGGCGTGGGCTCAGGAGCAGGCGCAGGTTCAGGCGCAGGCTCGGGAGTTGGAGTGGGTTCGGGTGTGGGTTGCGGCTCGGGCTGCGGTGGCGGCGTGGGAGGTGCGGCACCGATTTCGTAGGCGGCATCGATGGCGAGCGTGCCGTCGGCCGCGATGGCGGGATCGAGGCCCTTATCGCGGCGCAGGGCTGCGACCAGCGATGTGAACACGGGCACATAGGCCGTGATTGTTTTGGTTCCCGCCTTGATGGTCTGGCGGGCCTGGAAGTGGAGATGGAGGCTCGTGGAGGGCGAGCCGTTCATGTATTTCGACACTTTGCCGAGCACCTGGCCTTGCTTCACCGACTGGCCGGTTTTGACCTTGATGGAGCTCGGGTGCATGTGAAGGTAATAGTAGTCGGTTCCGTCTTTGGCTTTGAGCTGGACGGTGGTGTTCTTGGTGACGTTGGTGATCGTGCCATCAACAACGGCGACGGCTTCCCAGGCGTTATCCTTGAACGTCGACGGGCGGATATCCTGGCCCTGGTGGCCGGCTCCCGAGGGGCAAAGCGGCATCGCCCAACCGCGCACTTCGCAATAGTTGTCGCGCTGCTGCATGGGGTCGTAGTTGCGCCGGTCGCTTTCGCTGCCGCCAGCCGCGCCCTTGCCGCCCCAGCCGCCGCCGCCGTAACCCCAGATCTGGGAGTTCATGTGCGGGAACTGTCCGGCGCCGAGTTTCAGCGGGAAAATGATGTTGGGCAGATAGACGAAGCGGTCGTTGGTGCGGCCGCGGCCCTTATCTTTTTCGATGAGTGCGCCTGGCGGGTGATAGGCGAACTGCGGTTTGGGCGGTTCGGGCGCGGGGCCGGGAACGGGTTGAGGCGTGGGGGTGGGATCCGGCGACGGGCCGGGTGCCGGAGTGGGGGTTGGCTCTGGTGTAAGTTGGCATTTCGCCGGTTGCACGCGTTCGCCGAATGGGTGCGCTGGATCGCAGGCGGGATCGGGGAAGCGGTGGGGCGATGGGGACGTTGGCGCGTGCGCGCCGAGACCTTGCAGTAGCGCGTGGCTCATGAGGTCGCGGCCGAGGAGAGCGGTGCGGGTCTCGGTGTTCGGCTCGGCGGGCGCGGGTGTGCTGCCAATGGCTGCGGCAAGGGAGAGCGCCGATGCGCTGGCGAGCAACGCTGCAATGTGCGCTGTGCCACTACCCGTTCGACGATACGCCACCACCCAATCCCCCTGTTCGTCATCCCAAAGTGAGTATGCCCTAACGGGCCTTTGCCGTGCAACGCGGGCCCGGTTCAAGAGCCTGATCCACTCCCGGATTTCAGTTGTTCGAGAAATACCTTTTGGGCCGGCGTCAGGCGCGCGGCGGCGGTTTTGTCTGCCAGGATGCGCTCGATGCGGGCGGCGAGGTCGGCGGGCAGCGCGCGCGGGAGTTGGCCCGGTGGCGGCGAGGCCGCGGCGGCTTCGAGGGCGGCGCCGGGGGCCTGTTGTAAGCCAGCGAGGAAGGCGGGGCCGATCCAGAGCTTTTTGGTCCAGTCGCCTTTGATGACGATGTTGAAGAACAGGCTTTCGACATCGACGGTCTGGTCGATGAGGCGGCGCGGCACGATGACGTTGCCGGTGGAGCGCAGGCCGGCCGTGGGGCCTTTCATCGTGAGATCAGGTGTGGAGCGGACCGTGCCGGCTTTGATGGTGTAATTGGCGGTGAGGCGGTCGACGGGCGTGTTGCGCGAGGGCGTGTAGCCCCAGCCTTTGTAGTTCCACAATTCGGCGACCATGGCGCCGAGATCCCAGCCGCGCAGCTTGCCGCTTTTCATGTCGATGCGGGCGGTGCCATCGAGGGTGGAGACGAGTTCGGCCATGGAGCGGCCTGTGGCGCGGGTGGCGATGTCGACGGTGGATGCGCCCTTGAGCAGCGGTTTGCCGGAGAGTTCGGTGGTGATGGGTTCAGCGTCGACGTTAAGGAGTTTGAGGCCGATGGCGGCATCGTGAGCGGTGCCACGCGCTTTGAGGGCGATCTGGCCAGAGCCGGTTCCCTGGCCGATGACGATGTCGTCGATGGTGGCGGCAAGATCGCCGTTGTCGAGTTTGGTTTTCAGGCGGGACTTGCCCAGCGGGAGTTGGCCGAATTTCACGCTGCCGAGCGCGAGGGCGAGATCGAGATCGACGCTGCGCAGACCCTTCAGATCGATGGGGCTAGTGCTCCAGCCGGTGACGGCGGGTGCTGCTTCCAACGTTGCTGCAGGTGGTGGCGGGTTTTCGATGGCGTCGAGTTCGGCGGAGAGGACATCGTAGGTGGTCTCAAAACCATCGTCGGCGGGTGCGCTTTCGAGGGCCGCGGAGGGCGGAGCGGGCGTGCGCCCGAGCAGGGCGTCGAGGTCTAGGCGGGAGAGGGTGAGGTCGCCGCTGACGCGCGGCCGAGAGCCGTTGAGGGCGATGGTGCCGGTGTAGGAGCCAGTGCGGCCGTCGGCATCGAATTCGGCGCCGGTGAGTGTGACAGTGCTGGGGCGGGCGTCGACGGTGGACTTCAACGTGCCGGGGCCGAGGGCTTTGATGGCGGCGTTGGTGATGCCGAGCCGGGTGGCGAGTGCGCCGATGCTGTCGGTTTTGGCGGACAGCGCGCCCTGGTAGCGGTTTTCGGTGGCTAGGTGGATGGTGCCGTCGAGATCGGCGGCGAGGCCCTGGCCGGCGAGCGCGCCTTTGACGGCGGACGGTTGGCCTGCAATGGCTTCACGCAGGCTGGCGAGCGTGAGGTCGTAGGTGATGGGCGCATCGCGCAGGACGAGGGAGCCGGTTGCGCGCGTTGTGCTGGTGCCGGGTGTGGTGGTGGACTTGAGGGTCAGCGCGCCGAGGGTCGGCGGAATGCTATCGCCGACGCCGAGCCAGACGGCGAGTTCGCGGGCGGAGGGGCTCGTTGCATCGATTTCGCCAGCGAGCATCGGACTTTCGCCAAGGGCCGCTTCACCGGCGAGGCGGGCTGTGAGAATGCGGCTGTCGATGGCCAGCGTCAGGGCGGTCATCTTGCCGGCTGCGGCGGCTGCCGCATCGGCGACGGTGAGATCGAAGGTGAGCGGTTCGTTGTTGTAGGTAAGGCGGCCCTTGGCGGCGGCCCCGCCATATTTTGGATCGGCGGCGAGCGTCGCGTCGATGGCGTCGAGACGCAGTTCGGTGGCGCTGCCTTCGTCTTTGTAGATGAGTGTGCCATTGCGGATGATGGCCGGCGGGATGGGAAAGGCGATCTGCGCCGCTTCCGGCGTGCCGCCTGACGGGGCCGCAGCGGTGGGAGCGGCTTGCCAATTGCCCGCGCCGCTGGGTTCGCGCACGAGATTGAGGACAGGTGCGTCGAGGTCGAGGGAGAGGATTTGCGGCGTGCCGCTGAGGAGCGAGCGAAGCGGCACTTGCGCGGTGATTTTGCGTGCTGAGAGTGGCGATGTGCCCGGTGCGCTGCCGGGGCGGCCGAGTTCGACGCCGGAGAGTTCGACGGTGACGGTTTCGCGAAGGACATAGCGCGAGCTGGCGACGGTGAGTTCGCGGCCGGTTTGGTCGAAGACTTTTTTCTGTAAGATGGATGTGAAGAAAAATGCCGGCGGTGCGAAGAGCAGGCTCAGCGCGATGAGCGCGAGAAGAAATGCGAAGCCGCCCGCGATCCATCCCCACCGGATGCCGCGGCGTGGTGTTTCGTTTGATGGTGCTGCTGCGATGTCCGACATTGCGGCGGTTCCCCCTGCGGGCACCTTAGCGCGGCGGTGGTGGCAGTGTCATGTCACGCAGATGGCGTGTGGCACATATCCGACACACTCCGGGGTTGTGCGCGGCTTGATGGGGTGCGGTGCGGGGCGCTAAGGTGTGGACATGGCAACGATGGGGTGGGTTGTGCGTCAGGTTCAAACCGTAGGGGTCGCTGCGATCTTGGTCCTCCTGCTGATGCCCGTGGGAAAGGCGGCGGCCGAACAGCTGCTGAGCGTCGACTGGTCGAATGCGGAGTTGAAAAACTTCGTGGCGGCGAAGTCGGAAGCCGCGGCGCGGGGGGCTGCGCCGGTGGCACCCTCGCGTCTCGACAAGGTGAAACTTCCCGTGCTTGGGTTCGAGGGCGCGCCGGGACTGGTGCAGAATTCGTTTCCGGGTCTCGGGCCGCAGCCGATGGGCACGCGCGACGTGCACACGGATGAGACCAATCCCGTATGGTATCAGATTGTCGACACATACGGCGATGTGACTGTCAGCGTGGCGGCCGATCTGCGCGTGCAGCATTCGTTCGGTGCGGATTATCCGGTTTATCAAACGACGGGACCGGGGGCTGCGCCGACGGCGGGGCCTGAGGTGTCGGTATTTGATGAGAACGACGAGCAGGGCATGGAAGGGTCGATCGCCGAATACACGGTGGTGAAATTCGGCGTGCCCTACACCGTGACCATCGAGTGCACGGCGGCGACGAAAGCCCAGTGTCAGGATATCGCGCAGATCGCGAAAGACAGCGCGCTGTTGAAGGTCATCGCGGCGACCCCGCCGGGGTGATTCATGGGCGACCGCAGTTCTATCATCCCCTCTCGCCATCGAAGGCGATGGGGAGGGCGGGATGCGCCTGCATCGGCCTAGCTGACGAGGTTGGCGGAGATCGAGATGCGGGCGCCGGGCTCGGTGGGCGCGGTTGCGAGGTCGGGGCCTTGGGCTTGACCGTTGGTCATGGCGCGGATGGCGCCGCCCTTCGCGCCCGTTATCATGTTGGATGAGACGAGGCAGGCGCCGGCTTCGGCATCGGATGAGATCAGGATGCCGGTGGCGGCGTCGCGGATCAAGTTTTGCGTGACCAGCACGTTGCGCATGTAGCGGCCCCAACCAACCATGATCCCGCAAGTGGGTGCGCTTTCGATCACATTGCCGGAAACGAGGGTGTCAGCTTCGATGGAAATGCCTTCGCCGCGCTTGTCGACGGGCTCGTGTTCGCGGCGGCGGAGATTGCGGATCAGGTTGCCTTCGACGACCGCGAGGCGGCCGCCGTCGTTGAAGTTGGTGACGGAGATGCCGGTTGCGGCGCCATCGACGAGATTGTTGGCGATGATGGCGCCTTCGAAACCGAATTCGGCGTAGAGGGCCACTTCGCCGATGCGCTGGGCGTTGTTGGCGAGGATCTGAATGTTTGAGGCTGCGTTGCCGCGCACGGCGGAGTAGGCGCAATCCGTGATGCGGTTACCTGAGACGATCACGTTGGCGGCGCGGAATACGTTCACGCCGTTGCCGTTCTGGCCGGTGCCGCCGCCCTTTGATTCAATATGCGCGATGCGATTGGCTGTGACGCGGGTGCCGTCTTCGCCGGGCTCGGAGCGCCAGACCTGAATGCCGTTGTTGCGGCATTGGCTGATGGCGTTGTGCGCGATTTCGAGGCCGGTGGCGTCCAGGCTGCGGATGGCTGCGAGGAGCACGTTTGAGATTGTGCAATCTACGACTCGGCCGGAGCAACGCGTCAGCGTGATACCGTTGGCAAGCGCGCGGCGGACGGTGACGTTGGAGATTTTCACGTTCGCGCAATCGGTGAGGCGGATGAGGGCTGCGTCGTCGTCCGCATCAAGTGCGCGGCTGGCGCCATCAAGGACAAGGTTTTCGATGCGCAGGGTTTCGGCAGACGTTGCGGTGATGAGGGCTGCGCCGCCGATGAATTCCAGCGTCGTGAGGCCATAGGCACCGATGAGGGCGGTGCCGGTATGCAGCGTCAGCGCTCCGGTGCGGAGCGTGCCGGCGGGCAGCAGGACGGGGCGGCCTTCGGCGGCGGCGCGGTCGATGTCGGCCTGCAGCCGGGCGGTGTCGTCGCCAGTCGACTCAGGGAGGAGGGCGTGCGCGCCGGCTGTGTGACCGGCGGCGTCTTTGCGCGGGCCAGCGTGGGCCGCGACGACGGAGGCTGTCGCGGCGGCGGCACCGAGGGCGCCTGTTAGGAGGGAGCGTCGGGAGGGGATCATGAGCGTGCTCTGGCGGGGCAGGTTTTGCCCTACCAGAGCACGAAGTGGGCCAACGGCCGGTTAACGCCGGTTAAGACGGCCGCAATTCGACTTACCAGCAGCCGTGATTGCGCATGCAGCGGCGGAAACGCCAGCTGCCCCAGCCCCAGCGGTAGGCACATGTGCGGCGCCATGCGCGGCAGCGATTGCCATAGCGGGCGGGTTCAAGAAGGGATTTGCCTGCAACAATGCCTGACTGCGGGGCTGACACCGGGGCAGCCTGGGCGGCCGTGGCGGAGATCAGCATGCCGGCGCCGAGGGCGAGGGCTGCGAGGGAGAGGGATCTGCTCATCATTGAACACTCCAATTTCAGATTGAATTCGCTGTCCAGCCATGGAGACGGTGGCAGCCACTCTGTCAACGCAAGACGACCCCGATGCGTTGCGCTGACTATCCTGCAAACCAGTTGGCGCGAAATTGGGGCAGGCGGGTCCGTTTTGCACTCCGTGCCTTTAAGACGCCGGGTTCGTGCTGCAGTCGCACCGCTCATTGAGGGAGACGGCTGTGGTTGGGACAATGAGAGCGGCGGTTTGCCGGGGCTACGGGCCACCCGATGTGGTGGAGGTTCGACATGTCCCGATGGCAACTGCCGGGCCGGACGACGTCCTGATCCGGGTTGTTGCCACGTCGGTGTCATCTGCCGATGCGCGTATTCGCGGATCCAATTTTCCGCCCGGTTTCGGAGTTTTGGCGCGTATGTTTCTCGGGATTACGAGACCGCGTCAGCCCATCCTTGGGACGGAAGTGGCGGGCGTTGTGGACGCGGTGGGCCAGGCGGTGTCGCGCTTCAAACCGGGGGACCGGGTTTTTGCCTTCAGCGGCATTGGCATGGGCTGTCATGCCGAGTTCAAGGTGATGCGCGAGACGGGGCCCATCCAATTGATGCCGGCGGGAGCGTCTTTCGAGGACGCCGCCGTGCTGTCGTTTGGCGGCACGACTGCGCTTTATTTCTTGCGTGATGTCGCAAAGGTGAAGGCTGGCGAGAGGGTTCTGATCAACGGCGCTTCCGGTGCGGTCGGTACTGCCGCCGTTCAGTTGGCCCGGCATTTCGGGGCGCATGTGACGGGTGTGTGTTCGGCTGCGAACGCGGATATTGTTCGGTCACTCGGCGCAGATGATGTGATTGACTACCGGACGGAGAATTTCGCGGCACGCTGGGAAGCCTGGGATGTCATTCTCGATACTGTTGGTTCCCTGTCGTTTGCTCAATGCCGCCCAGTTCTCAGGCCGCACGGGCGGTTGCTTTTGATCGCGGCAGGATTAGGGGCGTTGCTGAAGGCGCCGCTGCAGTCTCGTCTCAGTGGATTAAAAATCACGGGTGGGACCGCGCCCGAGAGACTTGAGGATCTGGCTGAGTTGAAGCGTCTTTATGAGTTGGGCGCGTACCGGCCGGTGATTGATCGCTGCTTTCCGCTTGAGCGGATCGCGGATGCCCATGCGCGCGTCGATACGGGGCGCAAAGCCGGCAATGTCGTGGTGTTGGCCGGCGCTCGAGACTGAGCGCGTTTTCAATATGGGCATTCCATATTGCGTATAGGGTGGCGAATGGGCTCGCCGGGTGCGGCCGGTGGGTTTGATCGAGGATTGGTTATGCTTGAAACATTGGTTGCGGCGCTGCGAAAGGCCTTCGGTGTCTCGAAGTCTTCATTGCCGGTCGCGGTGGTGATGGAACTCGAAGCGGGAAGCGGAGCGCCGTGGGGAACGCTGTCGTCGCTGTCCGCCCATCCGAGCGATCCATCGCGGCTTTACGCGGTGCCGGATGGTGACTCGCCGCCGCTGCGGATCATCGCGATTGAAGTGTCGGGCGATCGGGCCTGGGTCGCGGATCAGACGGTCGTGGAGACGGCCGGGTTGCCGGTGTTGGATGTCGAAGGATCGGCCGTCACGCCGAACGGCGGGTTCTGGATGGCCTCGGAGGGCAAGGCTGGAAATACGCCTCCGAACTTTCTGTTCGAGGTTGATGCCGGCGGGCGCGTTTTGCGCACGCTCGACTTGCCGGCGGAGATCGCCAACGGCATGCGGGATTCGGGCTTCGAGGGCGTGTCGTGCGTTGCGCGGCCCGGCGGGCAGATCGAACTTTACGTTTGCTTTCAAGCCGGACTTACCGGCGACCCCGATGGGGTAACGCGCATCGCGGCGGTCAATCCCGCGACGGGTGCGTGGCGGTTCTACGGGTATCCGCTGGAGGCGGCGCGCGACGGCAAATTTTGCGGCTTGAGTGACATCATGCATCTAGGGGGAGAGCGCTTTGCGCTCATCGAACGCGACGGAAAGAGTGGAAAGCGCGCGATCAAGTTGATCACGACCGTGGATTTGGCGGGTGTGGCCGGCAGTGCGCCAGGTGAAGCGTTACCGCTTGTGCGTAAGCAGGTCGCCGCCGATCTTGTGCCGGTGTTTCTGGAAAACGGGCGCAAGGTTGAAGCGGAGATCGAGGGGTTGGCCATTGCGGCTGATGGGATGGTCTGTGTGATTACCGATAATGACAACGACCGTCCGACGGTGCTTTTGAAACTCGGCCATCGCGATGAGTTGTTTGGGCCTGCGCCCGGCTGATCTTAGCGGCCAGGGCGGCCGAGCAATATCTGCGCGTCAGGCGAGTGTGCTCGAATTGCTTGCGTAGGATTTTGCTAACTTCAACGGCGCCCTATTTTTTTGAGTGAGGTGTTGGAGTCTTCTGAGAGTGGGCTCCGAAATGTAAGATTCTATATTGGCTTGGTTGCTGACTGTGGAGGTTACTGCAAGACCATTGGCATCTTCGGTTTGGGAAGTGACCTGTCGCCAATCGTTGATTGCTTTTTGGACGACTAGCTCTGCTTCTAGAACTCTCAATTGTATAATGCTTCTGAATTCGTTGTGAATATTTGAAATTCCTTCAACGTATTCTCTCGTCATGGGGCGAATGTCGATTCGTTCTCCCCTGTCTATAAGTTCGGCGAGGATTTTTTTCTTAAATCCATTGTCGCGCCGCATCTGAGATAGATTGAGATACGGTACGACATAGTGCGCTCGCTGATCTTTCTTTCCCGCTGGATCAAATGACCAAGTGAAGCCGATGGTCAATCCCTGCAGAGGTAGACCATAATGCTGCGTTGCATTGCGAAGAGCGTCAATTGCTCGATATCCTAGGCTTCGCTCAAATTCGATTTGCCGAGCGGCCTTCATGGATGCAGTTGATTGCTCGCCAAGCACGGCGATTACGTTTTTATCTTGGGTGTCAATGTAGCTTCTGCCCAAACTCAAGAGATGAGCAAGCCTTCTATTATAAAGGAGCCGCAATTCGTCAAAGGTGCTTTGATCTAGTATAGGTCTGCATGTTTGTTCGACCGAAGTGGTCAGAAGCGCTGATTCAAATTCAATATAATCGCTTATTACTGCATCATAGAGTTCTTCTTGGTCGATAGCGTGGATAAGAGAGCGATTGGCTTCAACGATGTCTCGCGCTCTATCTGCAGTTAGGCCAATGCTAGGCTGGTGCCCAGGCGAGTCGAGTTTTAGTTCAAAAATTTTCATATGGATCTGTTCACCGGCCTGGGCGGCCGGTTTTCTTTTGGCGGCCGCGGCGGGATTTGGTTTCGGTGGGGTCTTCGATCTCGATGGTGCGGGTGGGGAGCGGCGGCTTCTGCGGAACCGGGCCGGACTTGACCGGGAGCGAGGCGTGCGGCCCCATTTCGTCCAGCGTCGGTTTGTGGGGGCCTGCGATGCGTTCGCCGAATGCGCCGGCTTTCGTGCGCGGATCTATTTTTGGGTCGCGCGCCGGGATGGGCCGGTCGGTGCCTGGGCCCATGTTGTCGTTTTGATCGCTCACGCCGTCTGATCGGCGGCTGGCGCCGCCGGACGGCTCCGCGGGGGCGCGGCTTGCCGCGGCGGCCGCTTGGCCGCTGGCCGCTTCGCGGCGGGGGACGGGGCGGTCGGTGCCTGGGCCCATGTTGTCGAGGGACGGTTTGCTGACGCGCGGGCGTGGAGGTTCGTTGGCGCTCGCGCCGTATTTCTTTTCGCCTTGGTAGCCGCCGGTGCGGTCGTCGATGGCGGACTGGCGGGTGAGAGGATCGTCGGCGATGGCGAGTTCGGTTTCGCGCAGGCGTTTGACTTCGTCGCGCAGGCGGGCTGCGGTTTCGAATTCGAGGTCGGCGGCGGCTTCGCGCATGCGCCGTTCCATGTCCTCGATGGTTTTGGCAAGGTTGTGGCCGACGAGGGGCTGATCGGCGAGGCCGGCGTCGACGGTGACGTGATCCTGTTCATAGACGCTCGACATCACGTCGTGGATGTTGCGCTTGATGCTTTCCGGTGTGATGCCGTGTTCGAGGTTATAGGCGCGCTGTTTTTCGCGGCGGCGGTTAGTTTCGGCGATGGCGCGGTCCATGGAGCCGGTCATTTTGTCGGCGTAAAGGATGACGCGGCCGTCGACATTGCGGGCGGCGCGGCCGATGGTCTGGATGAGGGAGGTCTCGGAGCGCAGGAAGCCTTCCTTGTCGGCGTCGAGAATGGCGACCATGCCGCATTCGGGGATGTCGAGGCCTTCGCGCAGGAGGTTGATGCCGATCAGCACGTCGAAGGCGCCGAGGCGGAGGTCGCGGATGATTTCGATGCGCTCGAGCGTTTCGATGTCGGAGTGCATGTAGCGGACGCGGATACCGGTCTCGTGCATGTATTCGGTGAGGTCTTCGGCCATGCGCTTGGTCAGCACGGTGACGAGAACGCGGTGACCCTTCTTGGTCACTTCGCGGACTTCGGCGAGGAGGTCGTCGACCTGGTTCTTGGCGGGACGGATTTCGACTTCGGGGTCGATCAAGCCGGTGGGGCGGATGACCTGCTCGGAGAAGGTACCGCCGGTCTGTTCCAGTTCCCAATCCTGCGGGGTGGCGGAGACGTAGATCGATTGCGGGCGCATGGCGTTCCACTCCTCGAAGCGGAGCGGGCGGTTGTCCATGCAGGAGGGGAGGCGGAAGCCGTATTCGGCGAGTGTCGCCTTGCGGCGGTAGTCGCCGCGGAACATGCCGCCGATCTGCGGAATGGTGACGTGGCTTTCGTCGGCGAAGACGAGCGCGTTGTCGGGCAAGTATTCGAACAGCGTCGGCGGTGGTTCGCCGGGCGCGCGGCCGGTCAGATAGCGCGAATAGTTTTCGATGCCGGCGCAGGAGCCCGTGGCCTCCATCATTTCCATGTCGAAGGTGGTGCGCTGGTCGAGGCGCTGGGCTTCGAGCAGTTTGCCAACGGCGTAGAGTTCGTCGAGGCGCTGCTTGAGTTCGGCCTTGATGTTCTTAATGGCCTGCTGGAGCGTCGGCTTGGGCGTGACGTAGTGCGAGTTGGAATAGACTTTCACCAGCGCCAATTCGTCGGTTTTCTGGCCGGTCAAGGGATCGAATTCGACGATGGATTCCACTTCGTCGCCGAAGAGCGAAATGCGCCATGCGCGGTCTTCATAGTGGGCTGGGAAGACTTCGACGGTGTCGCCGCGGGCGCGGAAGGTGCCGCGGGTGAAGGCGGCGTCGTTGCGGCGATAGTGGAGGGCGACAAGGTCGGCCAAGAGCTGATCGCGCGAGAGGCGGTCGCCGACTTTCACGGCAAACGTCATGGCGGTGTAGGTTTCGACCGAGCCGATACCGTAGATGCAGGACACGGAGGCGACGATGATCACGTCGTCGCGTTCGAGCAGCGAGCGCGTGGCGGCGTGGCGCATGCGGTCGATCTGTTCGTTGATCGAGGATTCTTTCTCGATGTAGGTGTCGGTGCGCGGGACGTAGGCTTCGGGCTGATAGTAATCGTAGTACGAGACGAAGTACTCGACGGCGTTGTTGGGGAAGAAGCTCTTGAACTCGCCATAGAGCTGGGCGGCGAGTGTCTTGTTCGGTGCGAGGATGAGGGCGGGGCGCTGAGTGGCGGCGATGACCTGTGCCATTGTGAATGTTTTGCCGGAGCCGGTGACACCGAGCAGCACCTGGTCGTGCTCAAGTTTGTTAATCCCCTCGACCAGTTCGGCGATGGCGGTCGGCTGGTCGCCCTTGGGCTCATACTCGGAGACGATTTCGAAGCGGATGCCGCCTTCGCTCTTTTCAGGCCGTGCGGGGCGATGGGGGATGAACTCGCGCGCGGCACCGGTGACGATGGGGTGCGAGGCCAGCATGGGCTGGCGGGCGAGGATCTCCTTGGCGCGGTCGCTGCGCTCGGAGGGTTTGGCGATGAGCGCGTTGAGGGCATCCGAGATGGAGCTATCGCCCGCGCGCGGCGGCAGCGGGCCGGAGGTGCGCAACGCGGGAAGAGTCGACGTGCCCGGAATGTAGGACGACTGCATCGACTCGCCAAAGCCCGGCGTTCCCGCCGCCGTCTCAACCGGCGGCGCGGCAGGCTTGCCCGACCGCCCCCGCGAGGGACGGGCTTTGGGGAGGTCTGATTTGGGTGGACGGGACATGGCGGGAATATGGGGGATCAGGGCTCACGGATCAACTGAGACGCCGGTCAGCCCTTGAAGATGTTGTCGCGGTGGTAACGAAGAAATTCGCGGTGGGGCTGGAAACGTTCATCCTCCGGGACGGCCAGAAGCCCTGATGGGTTGAGGAGACGGCCGACTTCGGGAGGGACGGAATTTTTCACAGTCAGAATTTTGAAGTCGTCGTCGATCGACAATAGGCCCCTATCAAACATCCAGTGGAGCGTAGATGAGAGCGCAAGGCCGTTTCGAATAGAATCGGGGCCTTGAGCGGCCACAGGCTTTATGTGAGCAGCTTGAGCCTCCGGTCGCCCACCGCCGTTTATGATTCGAAGACCTGTCATGGCGCATCGACGGTCATATGTCGCCTGCACCTGTCTTGCGAACGCAGCATCTCGAAACGGTCGAGTGATTGTTGTTTCGACCAGCGGGCGTTCAGCACCGAACGGCATCTGTTCCTCAGCAAAGCCGTACGGGCGGTCGCGATCCCACGTGACTGGCTTGCTCAAGTCCTTTGCAAATCCTGCACGCACGATGTTGTCGAACTCGTCGTCCGGCATATTGCGGACAGCCCGTTGCGCCGGACCTGAGTTCGTCCGACCGTCTGCGCCTTTCATGGCTGCTTCGTAGAAGAAGTCCCCTTGTTTAAATGGAACGGCATTGTCAAAATCTAGGTAATCTTCAATGTCTGCATAGAAATGGTCAGGCTTAGCAAGATCCGGACGCACTCCTGACACTCGTGCCATAGCGAAGTATGCTTGACGCCCTCCGCGACTTTTCTCGTCAGCAGTCGCGCGACGCGGTTCGTAGTAAACAATCCAATCGCCAACCGCTGCCGTCACCTGCCGCAGGTATGTGCGCGGAAAGTGATAAAAGTGCTCTGGCACGTCGTCGTAAGATGGTGTGATTTTACTCTGGAAAACGGCCTTCAAGATCAGCCCCAAAAAAGTGCCGGCAACTTCCGCATGCCCGCCGGCAAGAGCGAGCCTTTAGTCTATCCCATTACCACGTGTTCGCAACCGCCGCGAACTCGGGAGGAAATGCAACTGAGGGGGTAGACAATATGCCATCCAATTCAGGCGTCGACTGTTTTGGTCCATCAAATGAAGATCGTGCACTTTGGGCGTGTCAGGCGTTGGAGGTTTTTTGCCTCGAAACTGGGCTGAATTTTGAAGATGAGAAGATGTCAGCAGTTAGTGATTTACTCTGCAATCTGGGTCACTACTGTGATCTACACCATTTAGATTTCATTGCTTTGCTTTCTGGTGCGGTTGGTGTGTGGGATGCAGAGAAGCGGGAAGAGGCGGAGGGCGCTCCAAATTCGCTTGCACAAGAAAGAACAGTTACGATAGTAATCGCCCCCGAAATAGATTCCCAGATCTAAGCAACGTGCTCCGCTTGTTGAATCGGTCAGTCTCGCCAAACGTCACCTGAAGGCGCTTCGGGCGTTGGGGTGGCGGGTGCTGGTGATATGGGACTGCGAGACGAGAGATCGGGAACGGCTCCGCGACACATTGGGGCGGTTTCTCGGGCGCTGATGTTTTGGGTGCGGCGGATGAGCCCGTTGGTCCTTTGGGCAATGTTTGTTGCATAGCAATAAAGGGACATTGCGCCGATGATTGCTTCGCCCTGCAGGAGACGCCGCGCTTTTCGCGGCGGCGTTGCGACGGGCTGGAGAGAAAGACCGGGACATCATGACCATGACACGCGTGGCGCTGATTTCGGGCGCCAACCGCGGCATAGGACTTGAGATTGCGCGGCAATTGGCGCGCAAGGGCGTTGCGGTCGTGATCGGCGCACGTGATCTCGATAAGGGTCGCGCGGCGGCACAGTCGATCGCTTCAGAAGGCTATCTCGTCGACTGCGTCCGGCTCGACATCACGGATAGCGCATCGATTTCGGCTGCCGTCGACGATGTGGACCTGCGGCATGGGCGGATCGATGTGCTCGTGAACAATGCTGCGATCCTGATCGATGGACCGGGCGGATTTAAATCCAGCTTGTTCGAGTTGGATCCCGACACGGCGCGACAGACATTCGAGACCAACGTGCTGGGACCGTTGCGGCTGACGCAGGCGGTGGTGCCGGTGATGCAGCGGCATAACTACGGCCGGATCGTCAATCTGTCGTCGGGGGCTGGTCAGCTATCGGACATGCGCAGCGGATTTCCCGCTTACCGGATGTCGAAGACGGCGCTCAACGCGCTGACGCGGATCACGGCGGCGGAACTGGCGAGCACGAACATCAAGGTCAATGCCGTTTGCCCGGGGTGGGTGCGCACGGACATGGGTGGCTTGGAGGCGGAACGGCCTGTGGAGATCGGCGCCGAGACGCCGGTCTGGCTGGCGACGCTGCCGGAGAATGGGCCGACGGGCGGGTTTTTCCGCGATCAGCGCGCGATACCGTGGTGAGGCGGCGCTCGTGCGGGCGAAGCAGGGGCGCTAGAGGCCTTTGACGACGTTGCCGACCATCAGCGTGAAATAGGCCGTGATGGCGAGCCAGAATTCCTGGTGGGGCAGGTGGCGCGGGATCGGCACGAACTGCAGCTTGGTCATGATCGCCAGGACAGCGAGCAGCAACGAGATCATGAAGATGATCACGGTCGGCGGATTAAGACGCATCGACGAAGTCCCCCGGTCGGAGAGGCGGTGCTTAAGGATTTGAACCCGGCCTCAGGGCGGACAATAGTGGGTGAGGCGGCGCTTGTGCAATCCCAGGACCATGACGGTGCCGGAGGTGTGGCTCAGAGCGCGCGGTCGGCCTCGCCAGAGACCATGGTCAGGCCGCGGCCTTCCTGGTCAACCGTCAGGCGGACCGGAGCAGCGTCCGGGTCTGACAGAAGGCGGCCGGTGACGACGTAGCTGGCGGATTTACCGGCGCTGGTGTCGATGTGGGTGGTGGCTGCATCGTCCGGCTCGACCGAAACGACATCCAGAATTTGGCGTTTATAGGCGCCGAAATTGACGACGACGCGGTCGCCGGCGGCGACGGGTGCCGTCCAGGTGACGCGGGCGACGTTTTCGGCGTCGGGGGCGCGTGTGAGCCAGAAGGCTTCCGTGCCTTCCTCCGCAGCGCGGCTGGCGATGGCGGGCGCACGGCGAGTGGTTTGAACGGCTTCAGCCATCAGGCGGGCTTCGCCAGCGGCGGCGGTCGCCAATCCGCGTTCCAGCTGAGCCCCTGGGTTGAGCATAGTAACGGCTGCGGCCAGGACAAAAACCGGTGCAAGCGCCACGGCATAGGCGCCGCAGCGAACTTTGCGGTGGGACGTATCCGAGGGTTGGCCAACCATAATGTCACCCTTCCTATTTCCGGGCTTGTATCGCCCGGTCAGATTACGCCGGTTCGTGTCCGGGCGTCCGGAAAACTTACACGTTTGTTACGCTCCGTAGCCGGAGGTGGATCGGCGCCGGCGCGGCGTTGACACGGCATAGACGCGGCGAACATGCCGGTACAAGGCGAGATTGAACGCCATAAACAGCGAAAACATGGCCGCAATCAACGCCAAAGGCAGCCAACGGGTTTCAGCGAGCGTCAAAACGGCGGTTTCCATGGCGCCCGCTGACGACGATCCCCCGACCACGAGGAGCATGGCGAGGGAAAACAGGGCGAGCCCCGCAGCAACGTCAATCGCGAAGCGGCGACCGTCGATACGGAACGATTCTGTCATGTCATTACCCTCCTGGAGCTCGTCAATCGACTCAATTGCGCAACCTTTGCTTAAGGACCATTACCAACCCGTGAAGTGGCGTGGATGGGCCGGGAATATGGCCATGTCCGGGCAATTTTTGATTGGGCTCAGGGTGTTGCGTTCGAGACGCGCGGGGCCGCCCGCACCGCCGCCGGTCCGCGTCTGCGGCATCTCTGACCCGACGAAAGGGCGGCTTGCGGATTGCTGCACTGCGGCGTAGCTTCCGCGCCGCTCGAAAGGGTGCGTTGCGTACCCAACTTCATCTCAGAAAGACAGCAGCCATGGGCTTTTTCGCCGACAGCCTCAACCGCATTCAGCCGTCCGCCACGATCGCCGTCTCGACGAAGGCGCGGCAGTTGAAGGCGCAGGGCCGGGATATCATTTCGCTGTCGGCCGGCGAGCCCGACTTCGACACGCCGCAAAACATCAAGGACGCGGCCAAGAAGGCGCTGGATGAGGGAAAGACGAAGTACACCGATGTCGACGGTATCCCGGAACTGAAGGCTGCGATCTGCGCCAAGTTCAAGCGGGACAACGGGCTGGACTACAAGCCGTCGCAGGTCTCGGTCGGCACGGGCGGCAAGCAGGTCTTGTACAACGCGCTGCTGGCGACGCTGAACCCCGGCGATGAGGTGATCATGCCAGCACCGTGCTGGGTGTCGTATGCCGACATCGTGCTGCTCGGCGGGGGCACGCCGGTGTTCGCGGAGACGACGGCTGCGGACGGATACCGTTTGCGGCCCGAGGTGCTCGACAAGGCGATTACGCCGAAGACGAAGTGGTTCGTTTTTAACGCGCCGTCGAACCCGACGGGGGCAGCCTATTCGGCCGAGGATATCAAGAAGCTTACCGACGTGCTCATGCAGCCGAAGAACGCGCATGTGTGGGTGCTGACCGACGACATGTACGAACACCTGCTGTACGACGGCTTGAAGTTTTTTACGCCAGCGCAGGTGGAGCCGCGGCTTTACGATCGCACGCTGACCATGAACGGGCTGTCGAAGGCCTATTGCATGACGGGCTGGCGTCTCGGCTACGCGGCGGGACCCGAGCCGTTGATCAAGGCGATGTGCAAGCTGCAGAGCCAGTCGACGTCCAACCCGTCGTCGATCACGCAATGGGCGGCGGTGGAAGCGCTCAACGGTCCGCAGGATTTTATCGCGGTGAATAACGCAAAGTTTGTCGAGCGGCGCGATCTCGTGGTGTCGATGCTCAATCAGGCGAAGGGCATCACGTGTCCGAAGCCGGAAGGCGCGTTCTACGTTTATCCGTCGTGCGCGGGGACCATCGGCAAGACGACGCCGAAGGGCGTGACGATCAAGACGGACGAGGATTTCGTGACGGCGCTTCTTGAAGAAGAGGGTGTCGCGGTGGTTCATGGCGCTGCATTTGCCGGCAGCCCGGCGTTTCGCATTTCATATGCTGCGTCGACCGAGAACTTGACGGAGGCATGCAAGCGCATCCAGCGGTTCTGCGGGAATTTGCGCTAATCCAGATATGTAAGAGCCTCCCAAACCAGTGAAGGTCGGGGAGGCTCTTTTATATTCAGCCGTCAGGGGGGGGGAGACGGCTGAATTTCGTGCCGTGGTTTTGGATGGGGGGTGGGACGCACGGCACGTGGGATTTATCAAGCGAGACTTTCGTCGATAGCGGGTTGATAGAAATCAACTCGTTTTGATTATTTATTCTACCGTATTGCCCCTTTAAAATATGGGGGATTCGGACTTTTGAGGTTCCGCCGTTACGGCAGTTTTCCACCGAGCGCGAGAATGCCTCCAAACACCATCACGGCAGAGATGGCCAAGAGCGCCAATGCTCGGCGTACGGGATGTGCGATCGTTATCCCGCCTATTCCATCCTCATAATCGGCGGCGGGTTTCTGGCCGGTGATCATCGCGGGGATGAGGGGTTCTTTTTTCACCACGCCGTAGAGAATGTTTGCGGCGATGTGGATGGCGATGACGATCAAGAGCACGGGTTCGAAAAGAAAGCGGTGCCAGCTCGTGAAAACTTTCGCCCAGGCTTCGCCAGCGTATCTGTAGAGGGGGCCCGTGGCGTTGTCGTTATGTTCGAGGGCGAACAGGCCGAGCGTGCCGATGGTCGCGACGAGGGCAATCAAGATCACGACCACAAGGCCGCCCGCCGGGTTGTGGCCGAGGAAGCGGCGCGGTGTACCGGCGGCAAGATCGCGGGCGTATTGAAGTGCCGCCTCAGGTCCACGCACGAAGGATGTGAAGCGCACGTTCGACGGACCAGCAAAGCCCCAGAGGATGCGCCAGACAATCAGCGTGAGTAGCGCCAAGCCGTTCCAACGATGCCAGACGAGGCGCGGGTCATCAAGTTCCTCGGAAAATTCGAAGGTCAGCCATGCGCAGGCGATGAGGAGGACGAGGGTCCAGTGAAAGACCCTCGTCGGCAGGTCCCATGCCGGGACCATTGGACCTTTGGTGGCCGGATCAAACATTGCGGCTCGGCGCTTTGGGCGGGCCTTAGTCCTTCGGCTTGCGGTACTTCTTGTGGCAGCTGCCGCAGTTGCCCATCACCTTGGGCCATTCTGCGCCGAACGTGTCCTCGTCGGTGATGGAGGCGTCGGCGGCCTTGGCGGCTTCGGCGAGTTTGACGAAGCGCTCTTCGAAGTCGGCCTTGTTCTCCCAGATGGCGGGCAGGGCTTCGGTCTTTTCGCCTTCCTTGCTGTCGTCGGGGAAGAGCTTGCCCTGGAGAGCGGCCTTTTCCTGGAAGACCTTGATGGCGTTCTTGACGGCTGCGAGGTCGAAGTCGGCTTCGCCCTTCATCATTGCGCCGGTCGGTTTGGCGGCGTCGCCCATGGCTTTAAAGTTAGCTTTGCGCTCTTTGATGACGTCGGCGTTCTGGGCGACGGCGAGCGAGGGGAGGGCTAGGAGCGAGACTGCGAGGAGGGCGGCGCGAAGCATGGGCGGTGTTCTCCTGGACCTTGAGATGAGGCCGAGATTGATCCTGTTTCGGTCGTGTCAGGCAAGGTGAGGCCTGGCGTTGCGGACGCGATGAACGTGCATCCACTTGGGAAGAACGGACCGCAGCCGTGACCGGATCTTTAACAGATCAATTTAGGAGGAATGCGGGCGACGTTAAACGGGCGGGCGGCGGCCGCAGTACCCGTAGTTTTGCTTAGCCGCGATCAGGCGGGGGCGCGGGTGTTGAGCCACGTGCTGAAAGCCGGGGTGGCGGGAAGCCACGCGCGAACTTTCGCTAGATACGCGGATGCGGTTTCGGAAGCCGTGGTTTCGACGGTCACAGCGACCGTTTCAGGCTCCGTTTCCGAGGCATCCTGCGGGGGGATCATCGAATAACCGGCGGCCCGCGCCGCCATCATCAGTTGGTCGTCCGTTGTGACAAGTCCTGGCATGACACGTCCTGGCCCGCTACGCGATACACGTCCACTAGACACCGTCTGTCCCGCTTGAACGCACGAGGGCGGGACTTGGTTCGCTTCCGATCCACGACGTGCCAATCGAGGGAGAAACGACTTCGACATCAAGGCTCACAAGCGAAGTGTTGATGCGATGGCACCGCACGTCAAGATTAAACACCGCCATTTGTTTCCAATTGATTGCAAATGGTCAAAGTGGTCTCGCAATGCAATATTTTAACCGGCAAAAACCGGGGTTTTGTCTTGCGACGCAATGCAAATTCACCGCGTCTTAGGGGATTACGCTGCGGCGCATTACGGATGACGCGTTGCCGGGGCAGCGATCCTTGAGTGAGGCTGCGCACATTTGTGTGACAGGCTCTTGTCAGCGGACCGCTGCGGCGCGACGATGGTTTCCGTCGCGCTCCTTCACCGAGGCGCGGGGGCGCGCGACAGCCCCCTCAGCCGCGCCTTGAATGCCGCCATCGGTCCAGCTGGATCAATCGAGCGGCGAAGGAGGACACCATGGGGACATCCGACGGCCCATCCGGGGGCCACGCATCGGGCCGCAGCAGCCGCTGCATTGCACTGGTAGGCCCGTTTCTCTCCGGCAAAACGACGCTGCTCGAAGCCATCCTCGCCCGTACGGGCGGTCTCACACGGCAAGGCACGGTGGGAGAAAAGAACACGGTGGGCGACGCCTCGGCCGAGGCGCGTGCGCATGGCATGAGCGTCTCGCTCAATGTGGCGGATGTTACCTTTCTGGGGGACGGGTTTACGTTTATCGACTGCCCGGGTTCGGTGGAATTCCAGCATGAGGGCGCGCTGGCGCTGGCTGGTGTCGATGCCGCCATTGTGGTCACGGAGCCCGATCCCAAGCGGGTGCCGGCTTTACAGGTCATTTTGAAATCGCTCGAGGACCGGGGGATTCCGCATTTCCTGTTCTTGAATAAAATCGACAGCTTCGCGACGCCCGTGCGCGACATTATTCCGATGTTGCAGCCGGCGTCGGCCAAGCCGCTCGTGCTGCGCCAGATCCCGATATGGGAGAACGGTATCGCGACGGGGTTTGTCGACTTGGCTTCGGAACGGGCCTACGTTTATCGCGAGCATGCGCCGAGTGAGATCGTGGCGTTGCCCGAGAGCGTGGCTGCGCGCGAGAAGGATGCGCGGTTCCATATGCTGGAGCAGCTCGCCGACTACGACGACGCGTTGATGGAGCAGCTGCTCTCGGATTTGCAGCCGCCCAACGATCGTGTCTTCAATGATCTGGCGATGGAGTTGCGGCAGGGACTGATTTGTCCGGTGCTGATCGGCAGCGCCGAGAACGGCAACGGCATCTTCCGGCTGTTGAAGGCGCTGCGCCACGAGGCGCCGTTTGTCGAGGACACGGCGAAGCGGCTCGGCGTCGCGACGGCGCGCAGCGCGGCCTATGTGATGAAGAGCTATCATACGGGGCATGGCGGGAAGCTTTCGCTGGTGCGTGTCCTCACCGGCGATCTGCCGGACGGAGCGACCGTGACGGCGGCGGGCGGATCGAGCGAGCGCGTTGCCGGCGTGTTCACGCTGCGCGGCGAGGAGCCGGTGAAGCGCGGGGCTGCGCGGGCTGGCGATACGGTGGCACTCGGACGTCTCGATGGGGTCAAGGCCGGTGAGACGGTCAGTACCGACAAGGCGCCCGCGGCGCGGGTCGATGCGCCGGCAGCACCCGAACCGGTGTTGACAGCGGCGATCGGTTTGAAGGACCGCAAGGACGAGGTGAAGCTCTCGTCAGCGCTGGCAAAGCTCATCGATGAGGATCCGTCGCTGACGGTCGAGCACACGCAGGACACGCATCAGACGCTGCTGAAAGGGCAGGGCGAGATGCACCTGCGGGTGGCGTTCGAACGGCTGCAGCGCAAACATGGGATTGCGGTGGAGCGGCTGAAAGCGCAGGTGCCGTACAAGGAAACGATCCGTAAATCGGTTGACGTGCGCGGGCGGCATAAAAAGCAGTCGGGCGGTCACGGGCAGTTTGGCGATGTGGTGATCCGGATCGCGCCGCTGCCGCGCGGGTCCGGCTTCCGGTTCGACGAGACGATCACCGGCGGCGTGGTGCCCCGGCAGTTCATTCCCTCGGTGGAGATCGGGGTGGAGGATTACCTGAAGTCCGGCCCGCTCGGGTTTCCGGTGGTCGACGTGGCGGTGACGCTGTTGGATGGCTCCTATCACACAGTCGACAGTTCCGACATGGCGTTCCGGCAAGCGGGACGGCTCGCCATGAGCGAAGGCATGCCGCAATGTCAGCCGGTTTTGCTGGAGCCGGTCAACTGGGTGGAGATCGCAGTGCCGTCGGAGGCCACGGCGCGCGTCAATGCGATCATCTCATCGCGGCGCGGACAGATTCTCGGCTTTGATGCGCGAGAGGGTTGGACCGGCTGGGATGTGGTGGCGGCGCACTTGCCGGCGTCGGAGATGGATGACCTGATCGTCGAGTTGCGGTCGGCGACGTCGGGCGTCGGCACATACCGGACGCGGTTCGATCATCTTGCGGAATTGTCCGGCCGGTTGGCCGAACTCGTGCAAGCGTCGCATCAACACGCGGCAGAATAAACTGTGGTCGCCGGGGCTGGAGACAGTCCCGGCTGCCGCCGCGTCAGTCGTACATAAAGAATGGATCGTCGCCGGAGCTCTTCTTGGGCGACGGCTTCGATTTTTTCTGGGCCTGCGCGCGGGGCTTGGCGGCCTTAGGCTTTGCTTTGGCCGGGGCGGTCGCGGCCGTTGTGCTGGCGGGCTTTTCCTGGAGTGTCGCGGGGCCCACGGTGACGGGTAACTCCGGCTCTTCGGCGGTTGGCTGCAGGGCGGCGTCGCGGGTCTGCGTGCCGAGCGAGCCGGTGGTTGCGGGCGGCTCAGCAGTAGGGAGCGGTGGCGCTGCCGCCGTGGCGGTGGGTGCGGGATCGGCGGGTTTTGCGGTCGCGGGCGCTTCCTGTGGCGGAGAGGCGGCAACCGTCGAAGTGGGTGCGGCTGGAGCAGGCGTAGCGGCCAGCTTGCGCTCCAACTCGCGGCGTGCGGTTTCGGCGGCGAGGCGTTGCGCCTTTTCGCGAGAGAGTTCTTCGCGGATGGCGGCGGCGGCGCGCGCGGCCTCCTGACGGGCGTGGGCTTCGCGCGCGAGCGTTTCCTTCAAGGCGGCGGCTTCGCGGTTTTCAGTGGGCGCTGCCGGTGCGGGTGCTGTCGGGGCTGCGGCAAAGCGGGGCACGGGCTTGGCAGGTTCGAGCGATGAAATCCCAGCGATCGACGCGATGGCGAGGGCGGCCACTGCGCCGCCGAGGACGGATTGGCCGCGCGTGGGCCGGCCGGAGTAAGCGGGTTCGGCTGCTGCTGGCAGCGGCGTTGCGGCGGTGTCTGGCCACGGCGAATAGGCGCCGAAATTCCAGACGTGGCCTTCCGGATCACGGGCCGCATAGGCGCGGTCGCCGGTTTCGTCGCTGCCGAATTCGAGGACGATGTCGGCACCCGCGTCGCGGGCTTTTTTGAAGTGGCCTTCGACGTCTGCGACGGCAACATAGACGCTCTGGCTGCCCATGCCGCCCAATTCGTCGGGCTGCTTCAACAGGCTGTCGAGCACCGATTCACCGACGGGGCCGAGCATGACGATGCCGCGGCCATAGGACAGTTCGGCATAGGCCACCGTGCCGTCAGGGTCCGTGATGATGGAGCGCTTTTCGAAGCCGAACGCTCCCGCCAGCCAATCGACGGCGGCGGCGACGTCGCGGTATCGGATCAACGGTACGAGCCCGTTCGATGTCATCAAGCACCCTTGCCTGCAAAATTGGGCCGGCACAGCTGGCCCAATCAAAGATTGCCCGATCAAGGCCCGCATGGGCCAGACCGAGGCAGGGCAATCGCAGTCCGCAGGCGCACTTGAAACAGTTGTGCGCCACGCTGCTCACAAACAACGGCCGAATCGTGGTTGCCCCGCGCGGATGATTGTGACGGATCGGCGATGAAATTGCCAGAGGATGACCATCCTGTGGATGACCAACCGGGCCTTATTTTACAGGCGATTGCGGGGGCAACTGGGCTGAGGACAGTCAGTGGGAGGTGCGCTCGGGCCACAGCTGCTGCAGGCGCGCGTCGCGGCCGCATCCGTTGCGATAGAAGGCGTAGGAGATCGGGTTCGTCTTGTAATAGTTCTGATGATAATTCTCGGCCGGTGTGAACGTGGCCGCGGGAAGAATTGGCACCGGGATCGGCGCGGTCAACTTTTTGGTTTCGGCGAGCGCTGCTTTGCTCGCTTCGGCGGCGGCGCGCTGGGCTTCGTCGTGAACGAAAATGGCCGGGCGGTAGCTCTCGCCGCGATCGCAGAACTGGCCTTCGCCGTCGGTGTAGTCGACGTTGTGCCAGAAATGCTCGAGGACTGCTTCGTAGCTTAATTTCTTGGGGTCGAAGCGGACGCGGATCGCCTCATAATGGCCGGTGCGGTTGGTGCCGACTTCGCCATAGGTCGGGTTCGGCGTGCGGCCGCCGGTGTAGCCGGAAATGACCTCGGTGACGCCGGGGAGGGCTTCGAAATCCTTCTCTCCGCACCAGAAGCAGCCGGAAGCGAAGGTCGCTTCAGCGAGCCCGGCGGGCAGGGGTGCTAGGGCTTCCTGCGTCAGATCCTTCGCCGCCAGGGGGCTGGCGGCGAAGACGGCGGCGAGGACCAGTGCGGCGATGGCGCGGATGTTCATAGCGTTCCCTTGCTCAGATGTGCGCGTGCTTCAGGCGCCGGCTTTGGGCACGAACTTCATCGCGACGCCGTTCATGCAGTAGCGCTTGCCGGTGGGGGCAGGGCCGTCATCGAAGACGTGGCCTAGGTGGCCGCCGCAGGTGGCGCAGTGGATTTCCGTGCGCGGGTAGATGAGCTTCCAGTCGGTCGATGAGCCCGTGGCGCCCTCGATGGGCTGGAAGAAGCTCGGCCAGCCGGTGCCGCTGTCGAACTTGGTGTCGGAGGTGAAGAGGGCTGTGTCGCAGCCGGCGCAATGGTAGGTGCCGGGCGAATAGGTCTTGTCGAGGGGGCTCGTGCCGGCACGTTCGGTGCCATGCTTGCGCAGGACATAGAACTGATCCTCGGTCAGGATCTTCTTCCACTCGGCTTCGGTCTTGGTCACGGGGAACTCCTTATCGGCCGCGGTGGCCGGATGGGGGCGGTTGGCGAGGCCGGCTGCGGCAAGGCCAAGGCCGGCGAAGGTAAATTTGCGGCGGTCGATCATGTGTCCGTCCTTTGGTCCGTCGTCCAGCCCGGGACTGCCGGGCGGCCGATTGAATGTGCGATGCCTCTTATACGTCAGGAGCGGCCACCGGTTTCGCTTCAACGCCGGGCATGACGGGGAGTTCATTCAATCGCAGGGAGCACCCGGTCGACGGCGATGGCCTCAGGGGACAGGCTGCAGGTAAGGGCGTAGGCTTCGACGCCGCTGGCGCGGGCGGCGGCGAGGGCTGCGGCATACTTGGGATCGATGTCGGCGGCGGGTCGGAAGCGGGCGCAGTCGGCCCGCTGGATCAGGTAGATCATCACGGCCCGGTGGCCGGCTCGAACCATGTCCGTCAGTTCGGCCAGATGCTTGACGCCGCGTTCGGTCTTGCTGTCGGGGAATTCGGCGAGGCCGGGTTCGCGCAGGAGATGGACATTCTTGATCTCGACGTAAGCGAGGCCCTTGGCGGGGTCTGCCAGTAGGAGATCGATCCGGCTGGATTGGCCGTACTTCACCTCGCGGCGCAGGGTGGCGTAACCGGCGAGCGGCGGGATCTGGCCGGCGGCCACCGCCTCCGACACGATGGCATTGGGGTGGCCCGTGTTGATGCCGACGAATGACCGGGCTTTGCCTTTGCCGAGTTCGACCAGTTCCCAGGTGTGGGCGTACTTGCGGGTTGGGCTGTTGCTTTCGGAGACCCAGATGGCGAGGCCGGGGTCGCACAGGCCCAGCATCGAGCCGGTGTTGGGGCAGGTGGCGGTGATCTCACGGCCATCGTCGAGGACGACGTCGGCGAGGAAGCGCTTGTAGCGCTTGACGAGACGGCCGCGGAGGAGGGGGGATTTGAAATTCATGGCGTCAGACATAGGTCGGCGGGGGTGCGGCCTGCAAGCCGGTACTCAGCCCCGTCTTTGGGGTGCTAGATGGCGCAGTCTTGTCCGTTGTGCAGCAGGAAAGATCGTCCGCCCGTGACCCTCGACGCGAAAGTAACCGCCGGCCTCCTCGTGATCGGAGACGAAATTCTCTCCGGGCGGACGAAGGATAAGAACATCGGCACGATCGCCGATCATCTGACGTCGATCGGCATTGCACTCAGCGAAGTGCGTGTGGTCGCGGATGTGGAAGAGGCGATCGTGGAGGCACTCAACGCGCTGCGGCACCGGTACACTTATGTTTTCACGACCGGGGGCATCGGGCCAACGCATGACGATATCACGGCGGATGCGGTGGCGAAGGCGTTCGGCGTCACGATCGATGTGGACCCGCGGGCGGTGGCGATCATGAAGCCAGCGTATGAAAAGCGCGGCATTGAACTCAATGCGGCGCGGCTCAGGATGGCGCGGATACCGGCAGGCGCGGACCTCGTTGTCAACGACGTCTCGGTGGCACCGGGGTTCCGCATCGGGAATGTGATCGTGATGGCGGGCGTGCCGTCGATCATGGAGTCGATGCTGATCTCGGCGACGGCCACGTTAGAGACGGGCGCGAAGGTGCTGTCGGCTTCGATCGTGGTGGCGCATGCGGAGGGTGAAATCGCGGAGCTTTTTGCGGCCCATCAGGCGGCGTGGCCGCAGGTGGCGATGGGGAGCTATCCGGCGTTTAAGGACGGACAGTATTCGACTGATCTTGTTCTCAGGGCGACGGACGCCGGGGCCCTGTCGTCCGCGAGCCACACTCTGGCGGAGAAGCTCGCGGCGAGTGGGTTCTCATTTGTGAAGAAAATATAGGGACTTAGCTCGCGCCCTCGGTTTTATTAAACACTGTTCGACAACTGGGCGCTGCGACGACTTGGGAACTCGCGGCGAGGGGGTGTGTTTGCTCTTGTGCGCCGCAGCGACGGTGGATGAGGGACGAGCGGAGCGGGGCGCTCAGACACGGCCGTCGTTTGGTTCAACGGGTGGAGTGCCCCGATGTTTGTCGAATTCGATGTGGCGTCCTTCGGGCGCCGATTGGCCGCGCGCGCCATCGCGCTCAATGTGATGGTCTCGACTGTGGCCATTGGAGCGGGCGCGCTTTTTACGGCGGCGTCAGCAGAGGCCAAGGGGCCCGGCCGGACCTATTGCTTTTACAAGACCTGCCACCGGGTGAAAACGATTGCCGAAACGCAGGCCCTCGTCGGCCGCGATATGACGGTGATCGCGTCGCACTACGACAGCTGCAAGAAGGATCGCTTCAACCCGTGCGGGCTGACCTCGTCGGGCGAGCCGTTTTTTCCAGAGCGCGCCGATAATGCGGCGAGCCCGGTGTTGCCGGATGGGACGGTCGTTATGGTCTGGTCGAAGGCGACCAAGCAGGCGGTCGTGCTGCGCATCAACAACGCGGGTCCCTACTGGGGCAATCGCAAGCTCGATCTGTCGCGCGCGGCAGCGCGCAAGCTCGGAATCGGTGGCGTTGGAGAAGTGACGCTTCGCGTTCTCAAAGCGCCGACGCCAACTGAAGCGCGCTATTCCAAGAACCGGCGGTATGAGCCTGTTCCCGGTCCGATCGGACAGTTTGCCAGCCTCGACGAGGCGCAGGGCGCGATGTCTGTGATGGTGGCAGAGGGCAAATCGCCCGCGCTTGCCGTGGCCGATCTTGCGCTGACGGCCAAGCGGGATGGGACGGCTGATCTTGCGATGGCCTATCAGACGCCTGTGGTGCCTGGTTTCTCGATCCCGAAGGGCGCATTGGCGGCGGCTTTGATCGCGCAATCGACATTGGAGCGGCGTGAGGTTTCAGCTGCGACCCCGCCGACTGTGACTGTGACGGCGCTGGATGATGTTATGCCGACGGTCCGGACCGTGACGCCGAAATTGACGGCAGCGCGCGTGGTTGTGCCGAAGCGGATGCGCGTCAAGGCGATCGACGTGAAGCCGGCCGTAACCGATCCCTTCACGGCGATTGCGACGGCCATTACGGACATCGTCGATCCGCCGAAGGCGCAGAAGCCTGTGAGGTCCGCCAAGGTGGTGAAGTCTAAGCGCCCGGCGTCAAGCCTTGCGACGGCTGCGCGCAAGTCTGTGGTGGTGGCACGTTCCAAGCCGCTGCGGGCGGCGCGGGTGACCGTGGCGCGCGCTCCGGCGTCGGATCAATTCCGCGCCGGGCACACGACCTATGCCGAGGACCGGTATCGCAAGCCGGTGATAATGGCTGCGGTCGTGAAGGGCAAAAAGAAGAAGATCGCGAAGAGCCAATCCAAGGCGGCGACGTCGGCCGTGGCTGCGGGCGCGCCGTCCAAGGCGAGCAAGCAGGCTGCCGGGATGGCCAGAAACAAGACGTCGGCGGTGACGCGCAAGGCGGGCGGCTGGCAGTCGTCGGCGGTGTTCGAATTGCCGGCGGTGCGTCCGGCACTGACGGGTTCGCCGCCGCGAATCCCGGCCGGTGATCTCAAGGATGACACGGAGAAGCCGCAGCGCGGTCCGCTGCGCCGGGTGCAGCCGTCAGCGCTGGTCTAAGGCGACAAGATTGCGGACTTCGAGGAGGGCGTCGCGGAGGCTGTCTGCGTCGCTTGACATGGCGCCGTCTTCTTCGGTGCAGTCGTCCGACGCCTCTTGAGCTGCGGCGGACGGTTCATCGAGTTCGATGCCGCCGGTGCTGGACGGGTCCAACTGGACCGCGTCGGGATCGATTTCGCCCGGCAGGAGATCCGGCTCGGTGGCGACATCGCTGAAGAGATCGAAGTGGGTCTCGAGCGTGTCCAGATACATGGCCACGAGGTCGAGCAGCGTGCCGAGGCGGATGCGCCCGGCGACCAGGAAGTTATCTCGGAACTTGAGCGTCTGGCCGTCGGCCGGGCCCGGCGCTTCTTCGGTGAGCAGACCGCGCGTGCGCAGGAAGGCGACGGCACCGCCGCCATTTTCAAAGTCGATGGATGCGGGGTCGCCGAAGTCGCTGACGGCTTCAATCAGGATGGCGGTGCCGGCATTGTAAAGCCGGGCGACGGTGGCGAAGCGGGGATCGCGCTTGGCGATCTCTTCGGAGCGTTCGCGGGATTTCAGGACGCGGGCGACGAGCACCTGTTCCAGCGTGCGCACGTTCTCGAGCACGGTGCGCTGTGCGGCGCGCTTGCTGGCGATTGCCGCGCCGTCGCGATCGGCACCGGTGCCCCAGTTCAGCGTGGCCTTCATAATGTCTTCGCCGGCTGCGAGCGCCGCGTCGAGATTATCAGCCAGCAGATAGACGTTGGGCGGGATGTAGGGCATCAGCACTGTCATTCGGTTGCACCTGGCCGGGGCTATCCGCAGCGATTGGCGGGGGACCTGCCTTCGGGAAATTCACGCCGTACTTTGCCTGATTCTTCAGGCGGACGGTGGTGCGCAATGGCATCGGTCCGATCCGCGGGGACACCGTGTGGATCGTCTGGGGACAGAGTGAGGATAAGCCCGTGGGCTGCTGCTTACGCGGCGCCGGCTTTGGCCCTCTTCGCAGCCGGCTTTTTGGCTGGTGCCTTTTTGGCGGCTGGCTTTTTGGCTTTCGGCGCGCTGTCGCTGCTTGCGGTCTTGGCGGCAGGCTTCTTCGGTGCCGCCTTAGCGGCGGCTTTGCGGGCCGGCTTCTTGCCGCCGCCCTTGGCAATGCGCTCTTCGAGCAGGCGCACGGCGTCTTCGACGGTGAGGTTGGCCGGTTCGGTGCCCTTCGGTACCGTGGCGTTGACCTTGTTGTGGCTGATGTAGGGGCCGTACTTGCCGTCGAGGACTTCGATCTTGCCGCCTTCGGTTGGATGTTCGCCGAGGTCCTTCAGTACGGTTTTGGCCGTGGCTCGGCCGAAGCGGCCACCGCCCTTGCCGGCCTTTTTGTCGGCGATCAACGTGACGGCGCGGTTCACGCCGATGGTGAAGACATCCTCAATGGACGCGACGTTGGCATAGGTTTTGGTCGCGCCATCCTCGTGCAGAATGAAGGGGCCGAAACGGCCAAGGCCGGCGATGATGGTGCCGCCTTCGGGATGGTCGCCGACGGTGCGCGGCAGGGAGAGAAGCTGGAGCGCCTTTTCGAGATCGATCGTGGCGGCATCGATGCCCTTGGGGATCGACGAGCGCTTGGGCTTTTCGTCCTTGGAGCCTTCGCCGATCTGGAGATAGGTGCCAAAGCGGCCATTCTTGACGACGACGGGCAAACCGGATTCGGGATCGAAGCCCAGTTCGCGCTCTTCGGCGGCGCCATTTTCGCCGCCGGTGGCGAGTTGGCGGGTGAAGTTGCAGTCGGGATAGTTCCCGCAGCCGATGAAGGCGCCGTTCTTGCCGGAAATCTTGAGCGAGAGGCGGCCGGTGCCGCACTTGGGGCAGGCGCGCGGATCGGAGCCGTCGCCCTTGTCTGGGAAGACGTGCGGGCCCAGCATGTCGTTGAGCGCATCGAGCACCTGGCCAACGCGCAGGTCCTTGATCTCATCGACGGAGCCGATGAAGTCGCGCCAGAATTCGCGCAGCATCTCTTTCCAGTCGAGCTTGTTGTCGGAGATGAGGTCGAGTTTTTCTTCCAGGCTCGCGGTGTAGTCGAACTCGACGTACTTCTTAAAGAAGCTTTCCAGGAACGCCGTGACGAGGCGGCCCTTGTCTTCGGGGACGAGGCGCTTCTTGTCGATCTTGACGTAGCCGCGCTCGACGAGCGTTGCCATGGTGGACGCATAGGTGGAGGGGCGGCCGATGCCCAGTTCTTCCATGCGCTTGACCAGGGTGGCCTCAGAGAAGCGCGGCGGCGGCTGAGTGAAATGCTGCTCGGCTTCGATCTGTTTGTCGGTGACGCGGTCGCCCTCGGCCAGCGGCGGCAAGCGGCGGCTGTCCGCATCGTCTTCGGCGGGGTCATCCTTGCCTTTTTCGACGACGCGGACGCGGTCGTCGCGGCCTTCTTCATAGACCTTGAGGAAGCCGTCAAAGTTGATGACCGAGCCGGTGGCGCGGAGCATGTATTCCTTGCCGTCGCGGCCATCGATGGCGATGTCGGCGCTGGTCTGTTCAAGTTCGGCGGACGCCATCTGGGAGGCCATCGTGCGACGCCAGATCAGTTCGTAGAGAGCGGCCTGATCGCGGTCGAGATAGCGGGCGACGTCTTTCGGACGGCGGCCGGGATCGGTGGGGCGGATGGCTTCGTGCGCTTCCTGCGCGTTCTTGGCCTTGGATTTGTATTCGCGAATAAAAGGGGCAACGTAGTTGGGGGCGAATTCGCGGGCAATGACGCCGCGAATGGCGCTGATCGCTTCGGGGACGATCGTCACGCCGTCGGTTCGCATGTAGGTGATGAGACCGGTGGTCTCGCCGCCGATGTCGACACCTTCATAGAGGCGCTGGGCAACCTGCATCGTTTGCTTGGCGGAGAAGCCGAGCTTGCGCGAGGCGTCCATCTGGAGCGTCGACGTCATGAAGGGCGGCCAAGGGTTACGCTTGGCTGATTTCTTTTCAAGACGCGTGACCGCGAACTGGCCCTTCTCGATCGCGGCGACGATGGCCTTGGCGGACACCTCATCCTTGATGTCGAGTTTCTTGAGCGTGGTGCCATTGATGGCAGCGACGCGGGCGGGGAACGTTTCGCCCTTGGGCGTCGCAAGCGTGGCCTCGATGGTCCAATATTCGTCGGTGCGGAAGGCTTCGATTTCGGCCTCGCGGTCGCAGACGAGGCGGAGCGCGACGGACTGAACGCGGCCGGCGGAGCGGGCGCCGGGCAGTTTACGCCACAGAACTGGGGAGAGCGTGAAGCCGACCAGGTAGTCGAGTGCGCGGCGGGCAAGGTAGGCGGAGACGAGCGGTTCGTCGATTTGGCGGGGTTCTTTGAGGGCTGCAAGGATGGCGGGCTTGGTGACCGCGTTGAAGGCGACGCGCTCGATTTCCATGCCCTTTTTCAAGGCCTTTTTGGCGCCGAGCACTTCGAGGATATGCCAGGAAATTGCTTCGCCTTCGCGATCGGGGTCGGTCGCCAGGATCAGTTTGTCGGCGCCCTTCACGGCATCGGCGATCTCTTTCATCACCTTCTTGCCGCGCACGTCGCTGTCGTCCCACGTCATGGCGAAGTCGCTGTCGGGCAGCACCGCGTCATTCTTGGCGGCCAAGTCGCGGACATGGCCGTAGGAGGCGATGACTTTATAGTTCGCGCCCAGGTACTTCTTGATGGTTTTAGCCTTGGCGGCGGACTCGACGATCAGGACGTTCATGCCGTGCTTTCTATGAAACGCGGTGCGGCGCAAAATGGAGTGTGCAACAATTTAGAGTTGTAATTGCGCAGGGCTCCGGGGCGCGGAACATGGGCAATCATGGTCCCGCTGTCAAACAGGGGCCCTGACGCATGGGGTGTCGGAGGGGCTTGAAGCGGGTTAGGTCTGCAACCCTAAATGGCCGCTACGTCGCGGGATTTCGTTCGCGGGCGGCGCGAAGGTCGCGGATGGCCGGAAGGAGCGCATTATAGTGGTCGATGACGCGGTCGGGGCCCAATTCGGCGACTGGGATCTCCGTGTAGCCGAAGCTCACGGCTACGACTGGAACGTGTGCGGCCTTGGCGGTGCGGATGTCGACATCGCTGTCGCCGATCATGATCGCGCGGGCGGGATCGCCGCCGGCCAAGCGGATGGCGCCGAGCAGATGATCAGGATGCGGTTTGCAGACGGGGAAGGTGTCCCGGCCGGCAAGACCGTGGAAGTGGCGGTCGAGGTCGAGCGCGCTGAGGAGGGCGCGCGACAGGCTCGCGCGCTTGTTGGTGCACACAGCGAGGCGGGCGCCGCTGTCTTGCAGTGTTGAGATCGCTTCGATTGCGCCGGGGAAAGGGCGGCTTTCACGGGCGATGTTGGCTTCGTAATAGCCGAGGAACAGATCGAGCAGGCGGTCGACTTCGGTGTCGGGGCGCGGCGTTTCGGCGTGGACGAGAGCCTCGACGATCATGCGGCGGGCGCCGAAGGAGATCCACGGACGCAACAAGTGAGCGGAGACGGCGGGAAGGCCCAGATCGGCGAGTGCGTGGTTGGTCGCACCGACGAGATCGGGGGCTGTATCAACGAGGGTTCCGTCGAGATCGAAGACGACAGTCAGGTCCTGCATGGGGCGCTCATAGCATGGGAATTGAGTATGAGACTTGGTGCAAGTTCCTCAAAAAGACCAGCTTTCTTTCAAGGGCCGAACGGTGGGGGTGAGCCGTTTTTTGGGCGCACGGGCGGTGGAGGCGTGCTAGGGAAAACGCTGAATGATGCCGCCGAGGATGAAGGCCCGATGACCCCAGACATGATGAAGATTTCCGCCGCCGTTCGTGCGCTGGCTTTTGTGGAGCCCGGCATGCGGCTGGGGCTCGGCACCGGGTCGACGGCGGCGCGGTTTGTGGATCTGCTTGGCCAGGAAGTGAAGAAGGGCCTCGATGTCGTGTGCGTGCCGACATCGGAGGCGACGCGGCGGCAGGCTGCAGCCTTGGGAATCGCGCTGACGACGCTCGACGATGTTCCGTTTCTCGATCTCACGATCGACGGGGCAGATGAGATCGATAAGGAGCTTCGTCTGATCAAGGGCGGCGGCGGGGCGCTGTTGCGCGAGAAGATCGTGGCGACGGCGTCGGACCGGATGCTGGTGATTGCGGATGAGAGCAAGATGGTGGAGACGCTGGGAGCGTTTCCGCTGCCGGTCGAGGTCGTCGCCTTTGGGCTCAACGCGACGCGAAATATGATCGAGATGCTGGCGGCCGATGCGGGATGTCAGGGCGATATCAAGTTGCGCGTATCGGCAGACGGGAAGCCGTTTCTCACCGATAGCGGCAACATGATTTTTGATTGCCACTTCGGGCGCATCGAGGATCCCGAGAGCCTAGATGAAGCGTTGAAATTCATTCCGGGCGTCGTCGAGAACGGTTTGTTTCTCGGCATTGCGGACGCGGCCGTGATCGGCGGGCGCGAGGGCATCAGCGTTCTGTCGGCGACCTACGGCGAAGAAGCCGAAGCCAGCTAATCCATTCAACGGAGGTTTCGACATGCGGACGGCGCGGGCCCGTGGGGCTGTGTTTATTCTGGCGCCGGTGGCGCTCATCGCCGCGTTTTCGGCCGGTTATGTTTCGGCGGAGGCGCAAAAGCCCGCGGAGACGGGGCTGGTGGCGGCGCGCGAACTCATCGTGGTGACGGGGGCATCGAAGAATTTCGAGACCGTCGTTCCGATGATGGTGAAGCAGTTGGAACCGCTTTTGCTGCAAATGGCGCCGGGTAAGGACAAAGAGATCAAGGAGATCATGGCGCTCATGGTCGAGCGGTTCTCGCAGCGCAAGTCGGAAATGATGGAAATGATCGCCGGCATTTATGCGTCGAAGCTGACGGAGCCGGACATGAAGGACCTGACCGAATTTTTCTCCAAGGGGGCAGGCGCAGCATTCATTGCCAAGCAGCCGGAGATCCTGACCGAAAGCATGACGGCCGGCCAACAGTGGGGTCAGAAGATCGGGATGGAGATTGAGCAGCAGATCCGCGAAGAATTCAAAAAGCGCGGGATCAAGATTTGATCTCATCTGTTTTCAGCAGCCTGTTCGAGCACGCGGCTGCCCCTCACCCCAACCCTCTCCCCGCGCGCAGGGAGAGGGGGTTGCTGCGGATTTGAAGACGCTCATTCATGACCCATTTTGACTTTGATCTTTTCGTTATCGGTGGTGGCTCGGGGGGTGTGCGTGCCGCGCGGATCGCGGCGGGGCATGGCGCGCGTGTGGCCATTGCGGAAGAGAGCCGGTTCGGGGGCACGTGCGTCATTCGCGGGTGCGTGCCGAAGAAGTTGATGGTCTATGCCTCGCGCTATTCGGGCGACTTTGAAGATGCGCGTGGGTTTGGCTGGGAGACGGGGACACCGGTTTTCGACTGGGCGACGTTGATTGCGGCCAAAGATCGGGAAATTGCGCGGCTCGAAGGCTTTTATCGCAAGGGCCAGGAGAGTGCTGGAGTCGCAATTTTCGACGAGCGGGTGACGGTGGCGGGGCCGCAGGCGGTGCAGCTTGTGAGCGGGCGCACGCTGACGGCGAAGACGATTTTGATTGCGACGGGCGGGCTGCCGAATGTCGATCGGACGTTGCCGGGCGTGGAACATGTCATCACCTCGAACGAGGTGTTCGATCTGAAAGAGCAGCCGCGCCGGATCGTGGTGGCGGGCGGCGGCTATATCGCGGTCGAGTTTGCTTCTATTTTTGCAGGCCTCGGGTCGGAAGTGACGCTGATCTATCGAGGTGAGAAGGTTCTGCGCGGGTTCGATATGGGCTTGCGCGAGGGCTTGATGGATGCTCTGGCGGCGCGCGGCGTGCGGCTCGTGATGGGCGATGTGTTTGCGCGTATCGAGAAACGCGCGGCGTCGCTGGTCGGCACGACCAAGTGCGGTGAGGTGCTGATGGCGGACCAGATCCTGTTTGCCATCGGGCGGTCGCCGCATACGCGCGGGCTGGGGCTGGAGGCTGCCGGTGTGCAGTTGGATGCCGTGGGCGCGGTCGTGGTCGATGCGCAGTCGCGCTCGAGTGTGCCGTCGATCTTCGCGGTGGGGGATGTGACCAACCGGGTGAATTTGACGCCGGTCGCGATCCGCGAGGGGCATGCGTTTGCCGATACGCAATTCGGGGCTAAGCCGTGGTCGACGAACTATCTGAATATTCCCACGGCGGTGTTCACGACGCCGGAAATCGGGACGGTGGGTTTGTCGGAGGAGGGAGCGCGGGCTTCGACGGAGCGCGTCGAGGTTTATGAAACGCGGTTCCGGCCGATGCGCAATGTGCTGGCGGGTCGTGCCGAGCGGACGCTGATGAAGATCGTCGTGGATGCCGGCAACGACCGCGTGCTGGGCGTGCATGTGCTGGGTCCGGATGCGGCGGAAATGGTGCAGATGGCGGCCATCGCGCTCAACCTTAACGCCACCAAATCCGACTTCGACCGCACCATGGCCCTGCATCCAAGCGCGGCAGAAGAGCTTGTCACCTTGCGCACGAAGCGGTGAGGGGCTTCTAAGGGGCCAAACCACCGCGCCATAACGGCGCCTGAAACGGTGAAGAGGCAACTTATGGGCCGGCTGCAGGACAAGATTGCGCTCGTGACGGGGTCGGGAAACGGGATTGGGCGGGCCACCGCTGAGCTGTTAGCTGCAGAGGGCGCGTTCGTTTACGTGACCGACCTCGACGGCGCGGCAGCGGAGAGCGTTGCGGCGGGAATCGTTGCACGCGGCGGCAAAGCTTCGGCTGCGGCGATGGATGTATCCAAGGGGCAGGACGTCTCGGCGGTGCTGCGGCGCGTGCAGTCCGACCATGGGCGTCTCGATGTGCTGGTCAACAATGCCGGGCTCAACGTGCGCGGCGATTTCCGGCACATGACGGACGCGGACTGGACGAAAATCCGGGAAGTGAATCTCGACGGCGTCGTGCGCATGGCGCGCGATGCGTTCGATCTCCTGCGCGCGTCGCCCTCGGCATCGCTCATCAACGTGGCGTCGATCATGGGGAGCCGGGGGTTGCGGCAGCTCACGGGGTATTCGGCTACAAAAGGTGCGGTGGTGGCGCTGACCAAGGGGCTCGCGTTCGAGTATGCGCCGTTCAAGATCCGCGTGAACACGCTGTCGCCGGGCTACATCGAGACGGCATTGACGGAGCGCATTTTGCGCAACCCGGCGTTCGAGAAGTGGCTGGTTGAACGGACGCTGTTGAAGCGGCTCGGCACGGTTGAGGACATCGCCAAGGCGGCGCTGTTCCTGGCCTGCGACGATAGCGGCTACATGACGGGATCTGAGCTTGTGGTGGACGGGGGCATGACTGCGTCGCTGTGAGTGCTGCGCCGCAATATGGCCACACGGTTATGATGCCAAGGCATTGATTTATTTGGAGGGCCTTTCGCATGATAACGGCCACCGGAGCCAGCAGACGGGGATGGCGGCAGCACGTTTGGCGCGCTGGAGCCGCGGCGGTTGCGGCGCTGTTGATGTGCGCACCGGGCGCGCGCGCGGACATCTACGACCTCGATCCCGAGCATACGGAAGTGCGCTTCTCGTGGGACCATCTGGGGCTGTCGCGTCAGAGCGGGCGGTTCACTGCGGTCAAAGGGGTCGTGAACTTCAATCCGAATTCGCCGGCGACCAGCACGGTGGAGGTGGCGATCCCGCTGAAGAGCATTCAAACGGGCGTTGCGAAGCTCGATGAGCATCTGTTGAATTCGCGCGAATACTTCAATCCGGACGTACACCCCGACATCACGTTCAAAAGCGTCAGCGTGACGCCGACGGGGCAGCGGACGGCGGAAGTGACGGGCGAGTTGTCCATGAATGGTTTTGCGCGGCCGGTGGTGCTGGACGTGATCTGGAATTTTTCGGGCGAGCACCCGCTGTCGGCAATCAATCCGACGTATGCGGGCGTTTACGCATCCGGGTTTTCGGCGAAGACGCAAATCCGGCGGTCGGATTTCGGGCTGACGCGGTCGATCCCGTTTGTGTCGGACGAGATCCGCATCACGATTGAGACGGAGATGTTCCGGCGTTCGCTGCCGGTGGTGGCCGATCCGGCGGACACGCTCGATCCCAACCGCGAATTGTCGACGGCTGGAGAGGCCGCAAGCATGGCGCCAGCGCCGGAAGTGCCGACCGACATCCAGCCGATGCCCGGTGCGAGTGAATCGGTACCCTGATCCTGGGCCCGTTGGTGATGCACCTTTTATGCGTCGCGGGCGTTCTGGCGCGACCAAAAGGATTGGCGTATAAGCCCTGGAACGGCTAGTGGCCCGTCGCGCCTAAATCGCTAGGTCAGACGGAACCGTTGACGATTTAGGCGCGACATAAGGGCCACTAGAGAAATCATGGGCTTAGTGTGGCGTTTATCGCGCCTTAATTGACGAGAAGCTTTCCGCCCGGACAGGTCAATTAAGGCGCGACGCCACACTGGCGAACGCACTGGGTCGTCGGGCTTGCGGAGACGAATGGGTCGTCGCAGGGCGGCGCCCATTTCACTTTTTCTTGGAGTCACGTGCCATGGCGGCAGCGAACTGGTCCCCCGAGAGCTGGAGGTCCAAACCGATCGTGCAGGTTCCGGATTATCCGGATCAGAAGGCGCTTGATGACGCCGAAGGGCGTCTGGCGACCTTTCCGCCGTTGGTTTTTGCCGGTGAGGCGCGCGATCTGAAAAAGACGCTGGCGCAGGTTTGCGAGGGCCAGGGCTTCCTCTTGCAGGGTGGCGATTGCGCGGAGAGCTTCCTGGAACATCGCGCCGACAACATCCGCGACTTCTTCCGCGTGTTTCTGCAGATGGCGGTCGTTCTGACGTATGCCGGCGGATCGCCGGTGGTGAAGGTCGGACGCATTGCCGGGCAGTTCGCAAAACCGCGCTCGTCGCCGAATGAAAAGCGCGGCGATGTGGAATTGCCGAGCTATCGCGGCGACATCATCAACGGGCCGGAGTTCACGCCGGAAGCGCGCATTCCCGATCCGCAGCGGCAGATCGAGGCCTACCGTCAGTCGGCGGCGACGCTGAACCTGATCCGCGCGTTCGCGACGGGCGGCTATGCCGATCTGGAGCGCGTGCACCAGTGGAACATGGGCTTCGTGCAGGATAGCCCGCAGGGGCATCGCTATCAGGAACTGGCGGACCGGATCACGGAGACGCTGGGCTTCATGCGGGCGTGTGGGATCACGAGCGAGAACACACCTCAGCTGCGCGCAACGAGCTTCTACACCAGCCATGAGGCACTGTTGCTCGGTTATGAGCAGGCGCTGACGCGGCGCGATTCCACGTCAGGCGACTGGTACGCGACGAGCGGGCACATGCTGTGGATCGGCGACCGCACGCGGCAGCCGGATCATGCGCACGTGGAATACTTCCGCGGGATCAAAAACCCGATCGGCTTGAAGTGCGGTCCGACGCTGGAGCCGGATGGGCTGTTGCGGCTGATCGAGACGCTCGATCCCAAGAACGAGCCGGGGCGGCTGACGCTGATCTGCCGCTTCGGGCATGACAAGGTGGAGAAGCATCTGCCGAAGCTCATCCGTGCGGTCGAGAAAGCCGGGCGCAAGGTTGTCTGGTCGTGCGATCCCATGCACGGGAACACGATTTCGGCGGCGACCGGCTTCAAGACGCGGCCGTTCGATCGCATTCTGAAGGAGGTCGAGGCCTTCTTCGACGTGCATCGCGCGGAAGGCACGCACGCGGGCGGTATCCACGTCGAGATGACGGGGCAGAACGTGACCGAGTGCACGGGTGGCGCGACAGCGATTTCGGAAGCGGAATTGCAGGATCGCTATCACACGCACTGCGATCCGCGTCTCAATGCCGATCAGGCGCTGGAACTGGCGTTCCTGGTGGCTGAGCGCATGAAGCAGGAGCGGTTGGCGCGCACGGCTGCCGAGCCGGTGCAGGCGGCGGAGTAAAGCCTCGCGTCACATAGAGCATTTGGAGCGCCGCGGGCCATCAGGTCTGCAGCGCTTCTTTTTGGCGTGCGAGGAGCCAATAGAGGCCGAGGATGCCGGCGATCAGAGCGCCCGCGATGAGCGGAGCTTTGATGTCGCTCGAGGCGACGCGCACGACGATGAGCACGATGCAGAGCAGGCAGCCGAGGGCCGGGACCCATGTTGGAATCTCAAAGCGGCCTTCTTGTTCGCCGGGGCGGCGCTTCAAGACGAACAGCGCGGCGTTGACGATCGCGAATGTGAACAGCAGCAGGAGCACCGTGGCGGCAGCCAATTCTGAGACGTTGGCGGAGAGCATGAGCGGCGTGAGCAATGCGAAGAGGATCAGGATCGCAATATGGGGCGTCTGGCGCGTGGGGTGGACGCGGGCGACGGCCGGCGGTAGCAGGCCCTGGTTCGACATGCCGTAGAGCATGCGGGAGGCCGTGACGTAGTTGACGAGGGCCGTGTTGGCGACGGCGAACATCGTAATGGCGACGAGAACGACAGCGGGGAAGGCGGGGGCTGCTTTTTCCATGACGGCGGCGAGGGGGGCGGGGGCCGCGGACAGCTCTTGATACGGGACGACGGAGACGGCCGAGATGGCGACCGCGATGTAGAGCACGGTGGCGAGCAGCATGGCGGTCACGAGGGCGATGGGAATAGTGGTCTCGGGGTTTTTGACTTCTTCGGCGACGTTGTAGGTGTCCTCGAAACCGATGAAGGCGAAGAACGTCAGGATGGAGCCCTGGAGGATCAGCAGCGCGGTGCTGCCATCGAGCGTACTGGCGGGGGTTTCGAAATAGTCGACGCTGCCCCAGTAGCTGAAGCTCACGGCGATGACGATCAGAAGTCCTGCGGCTTCAACGACCGTGCACATAACGTTGACCCACATGCTTTCGCGGATACCGCGAAAGACAATGCCGGCGGTGATCAGCAGGAAGCCGAGGGCCAGGGCCTCGACGGGGATGCTGGTCATACCGGTGACGCTTGCCAAATTGCTGGCGAACACGCGCGACTGGGTGGCAACCGAGGTCATGCCGGAGCAGACGAGCGCGAGGCCGACGGCGAAGGAAAGGATGGGCCAGCCAAAGGCGCGGTCGGTCACGTAGGATGCGCCGCCCGCGCGGGGATAGCGGGAGCCGAGAGAGGCGTAGCTCAGGGCCGTTAACAGTGCGGCGCAGAGGGCTGCCACAAAGGAGAGCCAGACGGCATTGCCCACGACGCCGGCGGCCTTGCCGACGAGGGCATAAATGCCGGAACCCAGCATGCTGCCGAGAGCATAAAGGGTCAATTCGAAGGGGCCGATGGCGCGCTTAAGAGAGGGCTGCGAATTTGGATCGTTCGTCAAAATGCTCTCCCGCCGGCCATTCTCTGAGGAACTGGAGCGCAAACTATGGCACGATCACGAGAGCCGGGTGGAGATTTTGTACCCTATGTCGCGCTTCGTATGTCTTTCAGCGGCTGTTGTATTTCTGGTCTGCGGGGTGGGTTCACTTCAGGCCCGCATCCAGGATGGCTCGGCCGATGTTTGCTGGGAGCCGGACCATGAATGGCCGGTGCCGTGCGACGATGAGGAATAGCCGCTTTGTCCCGTGGACCGGGACGCCGGGGCGACGTAAAAGCGGCGCATGACACAGCCTGCTTCCACCCTCAAAATTGCGCTTGCGCAGCTCAATGCCGTTGTCGGTGATATCGCCGGGAACGTGGAGAAGATCCGTGCGGCGCGGTCCGAGGCGGCCCAGATGGGCGCGGATCTCGTCGTGTTTCCGGAACTGTTCGTTACGGGCTATCCGCCGGAAGACCTCGTGCTGCGGCCGGCGTTCCAGCAGGCGGCGCTGCATGCGGTGGAGGACCTCGCACGCACTATGGGGCCGGGGCCGGCGGTGCTGACGGGGACGATCTGGCCGGAGCCGGGCGAGGGGCGCCCGCGTGTCTATAACGCGGTGGTGCTGCTCGATGAGGGGGCGGTGAAGGCCGTGCGCACAAAAGTCGAGCTGCCGAACTACGGCGTGTTCGACGAAGTGCGCGTGTTCACGCCAGGGCCGCTGCCGGGGCCGATCTTGTTTAAGGGCGTGAAGATCGGGGTGCCGATCTGCGAGGACATCTGGAAGGAACAGGTGTGCGAGTGCCTCGCCGAGTGCGGGGCGGAGATTTTGATTTCGCCGAACGGGTCGCCGTTCGATTGGCCGAAACCTGATTTGCGCATGAACGTGGCTGTGGCGCGGGTGACGGAGACGGGATTGCCGCTCGTCTATCTCAATCTCATCGGCGGGCAGGACGAACTCGTGTTCGACGGGGCGTCGTTCGTGCTCAATGCGGATCGCTCGCTGCCGGTGCAAATGGCGGCGTGGGGCGAAAGTGTCATTCTGACCACGTGGACGCGGGAGAGCGGCGGGTGGGTGTGCGCGGCGGGGGCGCGCGCGACCTTGCCGGAAGGCGATGCATCGGCCTACAGCGCGTGCGTCTTGGGTTTGCGCGACTATGTGGGCAAGAACGGGTTTCCGGGTGTGGTGCTCGGGTTGTCGGGCGGCGTCGATAGTGCGCTGGTGGCGGCGATTGCCGTTGACGCGCTGGGTGCGGATAAGGTTCGCGCGGTGATGCTGCCGTACCAGTACACGTCGCAGGAGAGCCTGGAGGACGCGGCAGCATGCGCGAAGGCGCTGGGCATTCGGTATGATGTGGTGCCGATCGCGGAGCCGGTGGAGGGATTTTCGGATGCCTTGGCGGGGCTCTTTGCGGGGACCAACGCCGACATCACGGAAGAGAACCTGCAGAGCCGAGCGCGCGGCACGATCCTGATGGCGATCTCGAACAAGTTCGGGTTGATGGTGCTGACGACGGGCAACAAAAGCGAGATGTCGGTCGGTTACGCGACGCTCTACGGCGACATGAACGGCGGCTTCAATCCAATTAAGGATCTCTACAAGGGCGAGGTTTACCGGCTGTGCCGGTGGCGCAATGCGAATGAGCCGCCCGGCGGCATGGGGCCCGGCGGCGAGGTGATTCCAGATCGCATTCTGACGAAGGCGCCGTCGGCCGAGTTGCGGCCCAATCAGACGGATCAGGACAGCTTGCCGCCGTATGACGTGCTCGACGACATCCTCTTCTGTCTAGTGGAGAAGGAAATGCCGATCGCCGACATCGTGGCGCGCGGGCATGACGTGGCGACGGTGAAAAAGGTGGAGCGGCTGCTCTATCTGGCGGAATACAAGCGACGGCAGGCGGCGCCGGGCGTCAAGATCTCGGCGCGCAATTTCGGACGCGACCGGCGCTATCCGATAACAAATAAATTCCGCGAGACGAACCTGTCGCTGGCGGCCGGGGCAACGGGTGCCAAGATCGTGGTGCCGCGCGCCGACGGCGGCGATGTTTCATAAAGGCAGACGCAGTCCATGACCCCGCATCTTCGTTTCGCGCCGAGCCCAACGGGCTATCTGCACTACGGCAACCTGCGCACGGCGGTACTCAATTTTCTGTTTGCGAAGAAGCACGGCGGGCATTTTCTGCTGCGGCTCGATGATACCGACCGGGAGCGGTCGACTGAGGAATTCGCGCTGCAGATCGCGAAGGATCTGCGCTGGCTCGGGTTCACGTGGGATGCCGAAGCAAAGCAGTCTGACCGGACGGCGCGGTATGAAGCAGCGGCGGAACAGTTGAAGGCGGCGGGGCGGCTTTATGCGTGCTTCGAGACGCCGGACGAACTGGACCGGCGGCGAAAGCGGCAGTTGGCGAGTGGACGGCCGCCGATTTATGACCGGGCGGCGTTGAAGCTCGCGGAAGAGGATCGGGCGCGGCTTGCGGCCGAGGGGCGGGTTCCGCATTGGCGGTTCCGGCTGGACAATTCGGGTGCGGCAGGGGGCTTGGTGCCCGAGCACACAAACGTGGCGTGGGACGATCTTATTCGCGGGACGCAGACGGTGGATCTGGGATCGCTGTCGGACCCGGTTTTGATCCGGGCGGATGGGACGTTTCTCTATACGTTTACGAGCGTCGTGGATGATATCGATTTCGGGATCACGCATATCATTCGCGGCGAAGATCATGTCACGAATACGGGCGTGCAGGTCGATCTCTTCAAGGCGTTGGGTGCCAATCCGCCGGCGTTTGCGCATCACGCGCTGCTGACGGCCAGCGGCGATCTGAAGATGTCGAAGCGCTCGGGCGACATGGCGCTGATGAACAGCCGCGAGTTGGAGCCGATGGCGGTTGCCAGTTATGTGGCGCTGATCGGGACATCGGATGCGATCGAGCCGATGCGCTCGATGCAGGAATTGGCCGAGAAGCTCGACCTTTCGCATGTCTCGACGTCGGCGGCGCGGTTCGATCTTGGGGAACTGAAGGCGCTCAACGCACGCTTTTTGCATGCGACGCCCTATGCTGAGGTTGCGGAACGATTGGCCGCCAAGGGGATTGGGGGCGGCGAAGCGTTCTGGCTCGCGGTTCGCGGAAATCTGTTTGTGTTCGACGATGTGGACGGCTGGTGGCGGGTCGTCGATCAGGAGATCGCGCCCATTGTCGAGAATGCAGAGTTTCTTGCCAAAGCGGCAGCTGTGCTGCCAGCTGAGCCGTGGGGCGAGGCGACTTGGGCGGATTGGACGAACGCGGTGAAGGCTGCAACGGGGGCCAAGGGCAAGGCGCTGTTTCATCCGCTGCGGTTGGCGCTGACGGCTGCGGAGAGCGGGCCGGAGTTGAAGGCGTTGCTGCCGCTCATCGGCCGGAAGAAAGTGCTGGCGCGCTTAGCCGGCAAAACGGCTTGAAGTCATCGTCATCGCGGTGTTTGATCCAGGTCAGATATGCTTGACCGGGGAGCCGCATGCCGAAAATCGTCTTCGCGCCGGCTTTGCAGCGGCATGTGGCCTTGCCGCCTGTGGTGGTGGATGGCGCGACCGTTCGGGACGTCTTGGACGCGGCGCTCAACGGTAACGATCGGGCGCGGCGCTACATTCTCGATGATCAGGCGGCGCTCCGAAAACATATGCTCATTTTTGTTGACGGGGCCCGTGTGGCCGACCGCCGGGGCTTGAGCGATCCCGTGCAACCCACGTCCGAAATTTATGTTCTGCAGTCGCTGTCGGGCGGCTGAACTTGAGCTTAGCTTTGAACCGGAGACGCGCAATGAGCGACCGTTTTCTCGTGGCGACGCGCAAGGGGCTGTTCACGTTCGAGCGGCGTGGGCGTGGCCCGCAACCGTGGCAGATCACGCACACGGACTTCTTCGGCGATAACGTGTCCATGGTGCTGCATGACGCGCGGCACGGGCATCTGCATGCCGCGCTCGATCACGGGCATTTCGGCGTGAAGATGCACCGCGCCGACGAGGCGACGCGCGTTTGGGAGGAGTTGCCCGCACCGGCCTATCCGCCACGGCCTGACGATCTGGAAGAAAACGATATGTGGGGGCGGCCATTGCCGTGGTCGACGGTGCGGGTCTGGGCGCTGGAGACGGGCGGGCGGAGTGAGCCGGGGACGCTGTGGTGCGGCACGATCCCGGGCGGGTTGTTCAAATCAGAGGACAGTGGTGCGACGTGGCAGATCGTGGGATCGCTGTGGCATCATCCGGATCGGCCGAAGTGGATGGCCGGTGGGGCCGACCTGCCGGCGCTGCATGCGATCCTGGTTGATCCGCGCAATCCGGCGACCGTGCGCGTTGGCGTTTCCACCGGGGGCATGTGGCAGACCGACGATGGGGGGGCGACGTGGCGCGTGCGCGGCCAGGGATTGCGCGCGGAGTACGTGCCGCCTGAGCATACGCATCATCCCATGTATCAGGATATCCATGCGCTGGCGCAGTGCCCGGGCGAGCCTGACCGGCTCTGGATTCAGCACCACAACGGCATTTTTCATTCGGAAGATGGCGGGGAAACGTGGCGGGAGATTACGGACGTTGGTGTGTCGACCTTCGGGTTTGCTGTGAAGGTGCATCCGCGCGATGGGGGGACGGCGTGGTTCGTGCCGGCGATCAAGGATGAGAAGCGGGTTCCGGCGGATGGACGCTTCGTGGTGACGCGGACGCGGGATGGGGGACGGACGTTTGACACGTTGACCCGTGGTCTGCCGCAGCAGCACGCCTACGATCTTGTTTATCGGCACGCGCTCGACATCGATGGAAGTGGGGAACGTCTCGTGATGGGGAGTACGACGGGCGGCGTGTGGGTGAGCGAAGACGGGGGCGATAGCTGGCTGGAAGCCGCCGGACGGTTGCCGCCGGTTTATTGCGTGCGGTTCATGGCAAACTGACTATTGGGGTGTCGTTACGTCGGAGGCCCAGCCTGAGGCGGCGGTTCCGCCGGATGCAGTCGTGGCCGGTGCGGGCGTTTCTGCCGGAATGGCGGGCGGGGTGACAGCGCCTTGCTGCTGGGTGCCGTCGCCGGTGGCGGGCGTGCCGGCGTTATACTCTTCGGCTTTGCACGAGCAGCCTTGCACGTATTCCTTGCGGTAGCGGAAGGCGACTTTCATCGACGTGTAGGGCGTGTTCGATTGCGCACCAACCATCTGCTCCACCGATCCGCCGGGGTTCTGATAGTAAAACAACTCGGTCGGGGCGGCGCATTTGGATGAGCACACCTCTGCATCGCGCTCGAAGTGGTTGGGGAGCGTGGAGAAGCTGACGGGGAAATAGTAGCCGTCGCAGAGGCGCACGCAGACGGTGCGATACGTCGCGTAGGGCAGATTCGAGAATGAGCTGCCAAGGCCGCCGCCGCTGCCGCCGCTGTCTTCCTGCCAGAGCGACTGGAAGGGGTTCTGCTCGGTGCGGCGGGCCTGCTGCTGATAGGTGGCGCCGCAATTGTTGCGGGCCAATTCGCGGACGATTTCGTCGGTGTAGGAGCGGCCGGACTGGGAGATGAGCTGGCTGCGCTGGTTTTCGAGATCGGCTTTCTGGCGCTTTAGGCCATCGACTTCGCGCGAGAGGTCGACGCACTTCTTGGTATTGCGCAGCGTCTTGGAGAACAGGAAGTATTCATAGCAGGAGCGTTCGAGCGTCTGCGATCCCTGGCGCAACTGCTGATCGATCTGGCGGAGCTGGCTTTCGACCATCGGCAGGATGTCGCGCGACTGGCCACCGTTTTGGGTTTCCTGCACGAGGCGCTGTTCGAGCTGGAGGCAGACCGGAGAACGGCCGGTGGGGGGCGGCGGAACGCCCGGGCGTGCGGCGGGTTCGGGTGGCGGGCGCCAGGCGGGCGGGGCTTGCTCGACGGGCCGGCGTTCCTGGGGCTGTTGGTCCCAGGGCCAAGAGAATTGGGCTGCGGCGGGAGATGCGGACAGGGCTGCGGCGGCAAGGGCAAGCGCCGCCGTCAGCGCAAGACCGCTTGCACTGCGCAGATTCCTACCGGTGGTGGCCTGTGTGCTCGTCATCTCTCGGCCGGCTTGTCCTTTTGGTTTGCCGGCATCCTTCGCCCAAGTCCTTGATCCAGCCGGGACTATGGCATAGGCGCGCAATGGGGAGCAATTGCGGCACGGGACAAGGCTGTGCATGGCGCGGTGTGGGGCGGAACCGTCCGGGCAGCCCCAGTTGACGGCGGCGGAGGGCGGTCGCATAAGCAGCGCATGGCCACGCGCAGTAGCATTTTTGCCGTAAGCATCTGTTGCGGCATTCTCATTCCGGGCTAGTCAAGCAGGCCGGCCGCGCGACCTCGTCTTCCCGTTATCGCAAGACAGAGCTCAGTCCCGCCGGTGAAGAGGGGCGATTTCGCATGTCACTGAGGCTCTACAACACGCTGACACGGCAGAAGGAGCCGTTTGAGCCGCTCGATCCCAAGAACGTGCGCATGTACGTCTGTGGACCGACGGTCTACGACTTCGCGCACATCGGGAATGCGCGGCCGGTGATCGTGTTCGACGTGCTGTTCCGGCTGCTGCGCGAGATCTACGGCAAAGAGCACGTCACTTACGTCCGCAACATCACGGACGTGGACGACAAGATCAATGCGCGCGCGGCGGAGCGGTATCCGGATCTGGCGCCCGAGATCGGCATTCGCAAGCTGACGGAAGAGACAGCGGCGCAGTTCCATAAGGACATTGCGGCGCTCGGCGTGCTCGAGCCGACGGTGGAGCCGCGGGCGACGGAGCACATCGTCGAGATGGTGGCGCTGTGCAATCAGCTCGTCGCCAAGGGCCATGCATATGTGGCGGCGGACCATGTGCTGTTCGATGTGTCGTCGATGGCGGATTACGGGCGGCTGTCGAACCGGTCTTTAGAAGAGATGGAGGCCGGGGCGCGGGTCGAGGTGGCGCCGTACAAGAAGGGTCCGATGGACTTCGTCTTGTGGAAGCCGTCGAAGCCGGGTGAGCCGGCGTGGCCGTCGCCTGCGGGCATCGCGGCGCCGGGGCGGCCTGGGTGGCACATCGAATGCTCGGCGATGGCGGGCAAGCATCTGGGCGAGGTTTTCGACATTCACGGCGGGGGCATTGATCTGGCCTTTCCGCACCACGAGAACGAGATCGCGCAGTCGCGGTGCGCGCACGGCACGGACGTGATGGCGCGGGTGTGGATGCACAACGGCTTCCTGCAGGTGGAAGGCGAGAAGATGTCGAAATCGCTCGGCAACTTCATCACGATCAACGAGCTGTTGGAGACGAAAAAATTTGGGGCCAACCAATGGCACGGGCGTGTCGTGCGGTTTGCGATGTTGGGGACGCACTACCGTCAGCCCATCGATTGGACCGTGGACCGGCTGGTGCAGGCGCGTGCGACGCTGTTCGATTTGAGCTTTTTGCATGGGGCGCCGGTAGCGGACGCGCCGCATCCGGAGGTCGTGGCAGCCTTGTCGGACGATCTCAATACCCCGAGCGCGATTTCGATCATTCATGGGCTGGCCAAGTCGGCGCACCGGAATGCGGACACGGCGGCCGTGCTGAAGGCGACGCTGCAGTTCATGGGGCTTTACGGGAATGAAACCCAGGCGGAGTTGAACCCGGGGCATGAGGTGCGCGCGATCGATGCATCGAAGGTGGAGCCTTTGATTGTGGCGCGGCTCGCGGCGCGCAGGCGCAAGGACTTCAAGGAGAGCGACCGGATCCGCGATGAACTGGCGGCGATGGGTGTTGTATTGAAGGATGCTAAGAACAAAGAGACGGGCGAGATCGAGACGACGTGGGAGATCGCGCGGTGAGGACTAACCCCCTCTCCCCATCGTCTTCGATGGGGGAGGGGGAACGTTCGGGCCGCTTGCGCCGACGGACGAAGGAACCCCCACCCCTAACCCCTCCCCGCAAGGGCGAGGGGAATTAGAGCGGCATGCATTTCAAACGGAGGTGCTGAGATGACGACGGAATCGAAGGCGGTGCGGTGGGGGTTGCGGCTGGTGGGGATTGGGATGATTGCGACGGCGCTGGCATTAGCGGCGTGGTCGTTCGGGCTGTTTGAGGTTGCTTTGACGGAGACGAAATGATGCGCAATGCATCGAATATGGTGGGGCGGTCGATCGGGCGGGCGATCGCTCTAGTGGTGGTGGCTGTTGTGCTGCTGGTGGCGGCCGTGATGCTGGGGCTGATCCCGTTCAGCTTTGGCCCATGAGTTCGGAATTTCCGCTGCGGCCGTTTCTGCCGGCCGATACGCTGGCGCTGCGCGACCTGTTCGCGGCCAGTGTCGAGGAGTTAACGCAGGACGATTATGATGAAGATCAGCGGGCGGCCTGGGTGGCGTTCGCTGAGGACGCTGAAGCATTCCGGGACCGGCTGGAGGAGGCAACCACGCTGGTTGTCGAACTCGATGGCGAACCGGCAGGGTTTGCTTCACTGAAAGAGAATAGCATCCTCGACATGCTCTATGTTCACCCGTATCACGCTGGCACCGGGATCGGGACGGCGCTGTGCGATGCCTTGGAGAAGATCGCCAAGGCGCGTGGGGCGAAGGCGATCACGGTCGAGTCATCGGAAACGGCCGTCGAATTCTTCGAAGGCCGGGACTACGAGGCGACGCAGCGCAATTCGGTGGAACGGTTTGGCGAGTGGCTGGCGACGACGACCATGAAAAAATCGTTGCAAGAGGCCGCGCGCAAGAGTGATGAGGTCGACGATGACGGGGAAGCCTGACGGCGACGAGACGGGCCCGCCCTTTGCCCGTCATGGGACGTACTACATGGTTTTGAAGATTGCTGTGCTGGCCGCGGCGGTCGTGCTCGCGCTGAAGATGGCGGGCGTTTGGTGAGTGAGATGACGAAGGAACGGCTTTATCTGTTCGACACGACGCTGCGCGACGGGGCGCAGACGACGGGCGTTGATTTTTCGATTGCGGACAAGCGGCGCATCATCGGCGTGCTCGATCAGCTGGGGCTCGATTACATCGAAGGCGGCTATCCGGGATCGAACCCGACGGATACCGAACTCTTCGCTGCCAAGCCGGCGCTGACGACGAGCCGGTTCACCGCGTTCGGGATGACGAAGCGGGCGGGGCGGTCGATCGAGAACGATCCGGGCTTCCAGTCCCTCGTGCAGTCGGCGGCCGACAGCGTTTGCCTCGTCGCGAAGTCGTGGGATTATCACGTGCGCGTGGCGCTGGGCATCACGAACGAGGAGAACCTCGCCGGCGTCGCGGAGAGCATCAAGGCGGTCGTTGCCTCGGGCAAGGAAGCGATGCTCGACTGCGAGCACTTCTTCGACGGCTTCAAGGGCAACAAGGCCTATGCACTGAGCGTGGCGAAGACGGCCTATGACTCGGGCGCGCGCTGGGTTGTGCTGTGCGACACCAACGGCGGGACGCTGCCGCACGAGGTTGAGCGGATCGTGGCCGAGGTCGCCAAGGTGGTGCCGGGGTCGCATCTGGGGATCCACACGCACAACGATACGGAAAACGCGGTTGCCAATTCGCTGGCGGCGGTGCGGGCGGGTGTGCGGCAGATCCAGGGCACGCTGAACGGGCTCGGCGAACGCTGCGGCAACGCGAATATGACGTCGATCATTCCGACGCTGCTCTTGAAGAGCGAGTTTGCGAATTTCTTCGACACCGGGATCACGGCGGAAAAGCTGCGGACACTCACGCATGCGAGCCGCGTGCTGGATGAAGTTTTGAACCGGGCGCCGGACCGGCATGCGCCGTATGTGGGTGAGAGCGCGTTTGCGACCAAGGCCGGCATTCATGCATCGGCCATTCTGAAAGAGCCGGAGACGTATGAGCACGTGCGGCCGGAAGCTGTCGGCAACGAAAGGCGGCTGTTGGTCTCAAAGCAGGCGGGGCGGTCGAATGTGCTCTCCGCGCTGGAGCGTTTCGGCTTGGCGCAGGACCGGGATGACGAGCGGATCTCGCGGTTGCTGGAAGAGGTGAAGGCGCGGGAAGCGACCGGCTATTCCTACGAGGCGGCGGAAGCGTCGTTCGAACTGCTTGCGCGGCGGATGCTCTCGAATGTGCCGCAGTATTTCTCGGTCGATAGTTTTCGCGTGATGGTCGAGCGTCGGCACAACGCGCTCGGCAAACTCGTGACCGTCTCGGAAGCGATCGTGAAGGTGCATGTAAACGGGGCGACTGAGCCGCTGTGGTCGGTGGGCGAGGGCAATGGCCCGGTCAACGCGCTCGATCAGGCTCTGCGCAAGGATCTCGGCAAGTATCAGGCGCACATCAACGAAATCGAGTTGGTGGACTACAAGGTGCGGATCCTGACAGGTGGCACGGAAGCCGTGACGCGGGTGCTGGTGGAAACGCTCGACACGGTGACGGGCGAGCGCTGGATCACGGTCGGCGTGTCGCCCAATATCATTGATGCCAGCTTCGAGGCGCTGCTGGACAGCATCAATTACAAGCTGTTGCGGTCCGGAGCCGTGGCGGCCTGAGGATTGGGACGCAGTGGCAGGGCTGCGCGTTCGCCGCTATATGTCGTTCTCGTTCCGGAGATGATTGACCTCATGCGCGCAGTCCTGATCATTGCTTGTTTGCTTGGCTTCGTTGCGGGCGGCGCGCAAGCTGCTGACTTCACGGCGAAAGATGTGACGCACTCGCTGTTCCAGGCGAAAGCCGGAAAGCCGATTGATTTCTCGGGTAAGAATCTGGCGGGGCTTGATCTTGCGGGTCTTGATTTCAAGGGCGCGCGGCTGGCGGGTGTTGATTTGCTCGGGGCTGATCTGAGCGAAGGCATTTTCAAGGGGTCGGATCTATCGGGTGCGCGGCTTGATCGGACGACGCTGACGCGGGCGGATTTTTCCGGCGCGACGCTGGAGAAGGCGACCATCCTGCGTCCCAGCATTTATTCAACCTTCACCGTTGCCGACACGAACTGGACGGAAGCGCCGAAGTTTACAGGCGCGAAAATGGCCGGGGCTAAATTATTTGGCCGGTTCGATTTTGCCGACTTCAAGGGCGCGGACTTGAAGGGGGCGCAATTCACCAGCCGCGCGCCGCGCGATGAGAACACCTCGCTGGCGCAGGTGGGCCTGTTCAGCGGCGACTTCGATGACGCCAATTTGGAGGGCGCCGATTTCACCGGCGGACGCTTGGGTTTTGCCAGTTTCACCAATGCGAACGTGAAGGGTGCCATCTTTAACGGGACGGATCTGACCCGGGCGGATTTTTCGGGAGCCGACGTGACGGGCGCGGATTTCACCGGCGCCAATCTGGATGAAGCAAAGTTCACCGGGGCCAAGGGCTTCGATACGGTGAAGGGCTTCGGTCAGGCGAGCAACACGGATCGCGTGGTGCGCTGAGGCTAGTCTTTTAACAGAGCTGCGGCGGCGGCGTCGGGCGTGAGCGTGCCGGCAAGGACGCGGTCGGAAAGGTCGTCGAGGCGGCTGCCTTCGCCGCGGCGGATGCGGGCGGCGACGAGATCGGCGGCGGCGCGCGCGATGAGGTAGCGTGCGCGGCGGCGGCGGCGGGCTTCAGCGCCGGACGCACGGACGCGGTCTCCGACGGTGTCGATTTCGGCCAGGAGTTTGGCGACGCCCTCGCCGGATGTGGCGGTGGTTTTCAGAAGCGGGATTTTGTCGCTGATTGTGGCGCGGATCGAGAGTGCGCCGGCCAACTGCTGCATGGTCTGTTCGGCGCCGGGGCGGTCGCCCTTGTTGACGACGAGGATGTCGGCGATCTCGAGCAGGCCCGATTTCATCGCCTGGATGTCGTCGCCCAGGCCCGGTGCGGAGATGACGATGCGCACGTCGGCGACTTCGGCGACATCAATTTCGTTCTGCCCGGTGCCGACGGTTTCGAGCAGGATGAGATCGAAACCGGCCGCGTCGAAGGCATCGATGATGCGGACGGCGGCGGGCGAGAGGCCACCGAGGTAGCCGCGCGAGGCGAGCGAGCGGACAAAGACGCCATCGTCGTCGAGCGCGGCAGTCATGCGGATGCGGTCGCCGAGGATGGCGCCGCCGGAGATGGGGCTCGAGGGATCGACCGCGATGACGGCCACGGTTTTGCCGGCGGCGCGCAGTTCGCGAATGACGGCATTGACGAGGGTGGATTTGCCGGCACCCGGCGGGCCGGTGAAGCCGGCAACGAGGGCGTGACCCAGGTGCGGCTGAAGGGCCTGGAGGAGGGCCGGGGCGCTCGGCGAGAGGCGCTCCAACTCCGTGACGGCCTGCGAGACGGCGCGGCGTTCGCGCGCGGTGATGCGCGCGATGAAGCCGGGGAGGTCATGTTGGCCCACACTCGGCAAGCCGGTGTGGGCGTCTGGCTCAGCCTTGGCCGAGGATGCGGATTGCGCGTCGCGGGTCATGCCGTCCGCTGTACGTGAGGGCGCGGATGGGCGCAACGGGCTGCTGTGTCCCGTCCCCGTGTTTGGTTTAGAGGGCTGGTCCGCTAGAGGGCAGGTTTCCAGGCCTTTTCGTCGGGCTTGGCGTCCACAGACGGGGGTGGCACCGGGGCTTTTCGGGCGAGTTCCGGGCGATTGGCGCCATCGGCTTCAGCGATCGGGCTATCGGGCGCGAGATCGAGGGTGCCCTGACGGTCGCGGTCATCCCCGTCCTCGTCCTGGTCATCGTCATCGTTATCATCGTCATCGTCGTCTTCGCGTTCGAAGCGTTCGTCTTCGTCCTCGTCGAAGGCGCGCGGGGGTGGGCGGCGAAGGGGGGCAGCGGACAGATCACGTCCGTCGCCGGGCAGGGTTTCAACGGTGCCGTCTTCGTATTCGCGATACACGGTCTGGGCGTCCGCCGGGGCCGACAGCGGGCCTAGAGAGAGGGCGGCCAGAGCAAGGGCCGACAGGCGTTGCGTGTTCGGACGGATCATGTGCTGAGGTGCCATCGCGGGCTCCTATTGTTGCGTTTCGCGGGCAGCCGTTGCGGCGCGAGAATCGCACAGACGGCCGGGCGCGCAGTGAGATCGTCTCAATCAGGCAGTATGGGGGCGGGGGTCTGAACGCGCGATGAACGCCCACACAGTGAGAATCACTCAGGTGTCCTGAGGATGAGCGCGAAATCGATTTAGTACCAGAGGCCTGGGAAGCGATAGCGTGGCCGCAATGTGGCAGGGCCCATGCCGACGAGGGAGACGTAGGGCTTTTCCACGATCACCAGCGGGGCCGAACCGTGCGTTTCGGCCAACTCTTGCAGACGGGCCACACGTGCGGCGGCCGGCGGGTGGGTGCGCAGAAGGGATGGCAAGGGCACGCGGCGGGCGGCCATGGGCGGCGTTAAATCTTCCCATAGGTGGCCGGTGAGGATGTCGACGCGATTGAGGGCGGAGGCGAGGCCGATGGGATCGCCTGTGAGGGCCACGGCGAGACGATCGGCTTCGAACTCGCGGGCGCGGGACAAGGCCAACTGGAGCAAGTTGAGGGCTGCCGGCGAGACATAGAGTGCCGCGATCGCGAGCCAGGAGACCATTTCGGCGCCGGTCACATAGGCAAAGGCGTTGTATGCCAACAGGGCAAGAGCGACGAAGGCGAGGCTGTGGATCAGGCGCGCGGCGACGTCGGCAAGGCCCATTATCCAGAGATCGCCATTGCGGATGTGGCTCATTTCATGGGCGATGACGCCGGCCAGTTCGCGCATGGAGAGGCGGCGGACAAGACCTTCGGTTATGGCGATGGCGGGGCGATCGGTCGTGCCGGTCGCGAAGGCGTTCATCGTTAGGCTGGGGATCAGGTAGAGGCTCGGCGTTTGTAGCAGGCCAGCGCGCCAGGCAAGGACTTCGATGAGGCTTGAAAGCTGGGTTTCGTCGGCGGGCAGGCGCCGGGCGGAGTAGAGCCGCATTATGGTTTCGGCCGGCACTTTGGGGGCGGCCACGGCAAGTCCGATGACGATCAGCGCCACCGCTGCAAGGCCGGCGATGCCGAAGAGCAGGTAGGCGCTGAAACCGGCCGTGATACCGAGTGCCACGAGTAAGGTGAGGGCATGGGCGGTATTGTGCGAGAGGTGCGGCAACGAAGCCGGGGCCGGGGCGAAGTCCAATCGTGTGCGCACGGTGGTTGCCATCGGGACCTCGAAACGGTAGGTGGCGCGGCCAACGGCGGACACATGCCCGCCACCGGGGCAAGCGGTAGGATGACCGCGCCACTGCGTTGGAAGAACGGCATCGCTTTGTACTTTATTCCAGCACGGCTTAGCGGCGCGGGTTCGCCAGTTTAGAACTTGGCAAGCACGGCATCGTCATTGGCGGTGGGGCGATCCGGCGTCAGGCCGGCCAGGATGGCTGGCACGATCTCGGCGGCGTCGTTGACGACGGTGAAGCCGACTTCAAGGCCGGGGCGGATGAACGTTTCACCGCGCATGTGCGAGAGCAGATTGAGGAACGGGGTCCAGAAGTTGGCGATGTTGGCGACCACGATCGGCTTGGTGTGCCGTCCCAACTGAGACCATGTGAGCTGTTCGACGAGTTCTTCCAGTGTGCCGATGCCGCCGGGCAGGGCGACGAAAGCGGATGCGTGATCGAACATCAATTGCTTGCGTTCATGCATGTCGCGCGTGACGATCAGGTCGTTCACGTCTTTGAGCATATGCTCCCGCTCGGTCAAAAACGCGGGGATGATGCCAGTGACGTGGCCGCCGGCTTCCAGCGTGGCGCGGGCGACTTCGCCCATGAGACCGAGGCTGCCGCCGCCATAGACGAGTCCGAGGCCAGATTTGGCGAGGGTTTGGCCGAGAATGCGGGCGCTTTCGGCATAAGCTGGATTGGCGCCGTGGCCAGAGCCGCAATAGACGCAAACGGAGCGAGCCGGTCCGTGCGGATGGGGCTGCGAGGGGTTTGCCGGCTGATTTAGGGTTAATGCGCCGTTGGTGGCTTTGCGGCTGCGCGATTTGTGTTTTGTCATCGTTTGTCGTCTCTTGATGCCGCCCCGGCCCGGTAACATGGGTGCTCCGCCCGACAAAATCGAGGCCATCTTGGCGGGAGCATAAAGATCCCGGACTTTCACAGGCAGACTGTCGTGCCTAAGGTTTGTCACGGACTTATAACAGAAGAGCCCTAGGGCGGGCATTGTTGCCGCAGGATCAGCCGGCCGTGGTTGCGACAAGGGCGAAGGCCATGAACGGGACAGCATATCGGGCGCAGCGCCGGACGGGACGGTTCGCCGTAGCCATGGCGTTTGCGGCGTGCGGGTTCGGCTTTGGCGCACCAGATGCGCACGCCCAGACGGTTGCGGAGGCTGCGCCGCCCACAATTGAAAAGGTGATCGTTGGCGAAAAGGGCGTGGCCAACATCGAAGGCGAGGGCAAGCCCGGCGACGTGGTGCTGCTCATGTCGGGCGAATCGGCGCTCGGCGAGGCGGCCGTGTCTGCAAATGGGCGCTGGCGTGTGGCGCTGAAGGACGGGCTAAAACCGGGGACGCATCAGATCCGGGCGGAGGCGCGGGCCGCACCGCAGGGCCGAGTGGCTTCGGGCGATGAAATCCGGATTGCTATTCCATCCAAGACCGGGGCACAGGCTGTTGTCGCGTATGACGGCGTTACGGGTGATCAGGATCGGGCGACGCGCCGGCGCGCGGAAGAGTTGGCGCAGGCTGCGGGTGACGCATTCGACGATGTGACGCGCCGTGCGGCCTCTCCGGAGGCTGATGCTGCTCCACAAAGCGGGAAGGACGAGGCGGCGCCGGAGCGCGCGGGGCCGGTGGCGGTGGTCATCGAATGGTTGAAGCGGTCGGCGCGCGGATATCGCGAAGAGGTCGTCAGCAAACTGGGTGTGGGCACCGCAGAGCCGGCGGCGGCCGAGGCTGCTGCTCCGCGCGAGGATCCGGCGCGCGACGCCACTGCAGCGGACGCGGCTCAGACTATTGCCAAGGAACAGGCCGCGGCGGAGGCACGGCGGATCGATCTGGCGGAGGCGGACAACGGGCGAAAAGCGCGGGAGGCGCAGGCGGCCGAAGACAAGGCGCGCAAGGCGGAGGCTGCCAAGCGGAAGCAGGCGGAAGAGATCGCGCGCCGCAAGGCCGAGTATGACCGGAAGATCGCGGACGACATGGAGCGGCTGAAGAAGGCGCGCGAAGAGGCCGACCGTGCAAAGGCGGCGCGGGCTGCAGATCAACAGAAGGCGGCGATCACACTCGAGCGCTTTTATTTGCCAGGAGAGAAGAGGCCACAGCGCGAAGAGACGTCCGAGGTTAAGGAGCGCGTGGCAGAGGCGACGGACGAAGTCGACGCAGCAGAGGCGCCCGCTCAGCGCCGCAGCAGCGCGTCTGGGCGCTGCTCGGAAGGACGGGTGATCACACGCAAAGGACGGCGCTGGTATGTGACCGGTGCAGACGATACCTTGTGGGATATCGCGGAACGGTTTTATGGGTCGGGCACGGCTTACCCGCGGATTTACAGAGTCAATCGTAAGCGGATGTCGAGCCCACATGTCGTGCGGCCGTGTCTCGCCCTGCGCCTGCCGGGGCGGCGCGGATGATGCAGCGGCCAAGTGTCGCCGCTCAAGCGCTGCGCGTCATCGGTTGCGTCCATAGACCGGTAGAAGTTGCGCGACGCCGCCGCTAAGGTTCACTGGTAAACTTCACTGGCTAAGCCGTTCTCTCTTCGCGCGCTACCGGCCGCGCACCCACAGACCTAGGGCCCACGCACACCATGAATGCACCGATCACGACGCCGCGCGTGTCCCCGCATGCTGCCAAAGCCAAGGGCGAGAGCCCGAACCTGCTGGGGCTTGCCAACAACGCGGATCATTGGACGGTTTTCAAAGGGTTGTTGCCGTTCGTGTGGCCGGAAGGGCGTCCGGACTTGCGGTTCAACGTGGCGCTGGCGTTCGTGATGCTGGTGCTGGCGAAGCTTGTGACGATCGCGATCCCGGTCATCTTCAAGTACACGACGGATTGGCTGACGGCGGATGCGCCGACGCCGAACACGCTGGGCGCGGGGGAACTGGCGACGGGTGCGTCGCTGCTCATTCTGATTTACGGCGTCGGCCGCGTGCTGGCGATGGGCTTGAACCAGGTGCGCGACGTGCTGTTCACGAAGGTGGGACAGCATGCGGTGCGGTCGTTGAATAACCGGACGTTCGAACACCTGCATAAGCTATCGCTGCGTTTTCATCTCGAAAGGCGGACGGGCGGGCTGTCGCGCGTGATCGAGCGGGGTACGCGGGGCGTCGATCTCATCATGCGAATGGGAATCTTGCAGCTGGCGCCGACGGCGCTGGAACTGATCCTCGTGTGCGTGCTGCTGACCTACTTTTTCAACTTCGGCTACGTGATCATTCTGCTGGTCACGATCGTCGCCTACATGTGGTTCACGTTTGCGGCGTCCGAGAAGCGGATCGCGATCCGGCGCGAGATGAACGACAGCGACACGGATGCGAACACCAAGGCCATCGATAGCCTGTTGAACTTTGAGACCGTGAAATATTTCGGGAACGAGGAGGTCGAGGCGCGGCGGTTCGATGGCGCGATGAAGCGCTATGAAATCGCGGCGGTGAAGACCTATGCGTCGCTGGGAACGCTCAATACGGGACAGGCGCTAATATTCACGGTCGGCATGACGATCGTGATGTGGCTGGCAGCGCGCGGCGTGATTGCGGGGACGCACACCATCGGCGACTTCGTGATGATCAACGCCATGATGATCCAGCTTTATATGCCGCTCAATTTCATGGGCATGGTGTACCGCGAAATCAAACAGGGACTGGTCGATCTGGAGACGATGTTCTCGCTCTTGGGTGAGAGCGCGGAGGTGCAAGATCGTCCGGGATCCAAGCCGCTGGTGGTGCGGAATGGTGAAATCCGTTTCGAGAATGTATCGTTTGCCTACGAGCCGGACCGGGCGATTTTGAAGTCCGTGTCGTTCGAGGTGCCGGCGGGGAAGATGGTGGCGATCGTCGGGCCGTCGGGGGCGGGGAAGTCGACGATCTCGCGCATCCTATTCCGGTTCTACGATATCCAGTCGGGCGCGGTGACTATTGACGGTCAGGATATTCGCGACGTGACGCAGAAGTCGTTGCGGGCAGCAATAGGTGTGGTGCCGCAGGATACGGTGCTGTTCAACGATACAATCCTCTACAACATTCGGTATGGCCGTCCGGACGCCAGCGACGAGGATGTGATCGCGGCTGCGAAGATCGCGCAGATCGATGAGTTCGTGCAGACGCTGCCGCAAGGTTATAAGACCATGGTGGGCGAGCGGGGATTGAAACTTTCCGGTGGCGAGAAGCAGCGGGTCGCCATTGCGCGGACGCTGTTGAAGGCGCCGCCGATCCTGATGCTGGACGAGGCGACGAGCGCGCTCGACAGCCATACCGAGAAGGAAATCCAGGACGCGTTGGACCGGGCGACCAAGGACCGGACAACGCTCGTCATCGCGCACCGGCTTTCGACAATCGTGCATGCGGACAACATTATCGTGCTCGACAAGGGGGAACTCGTCGAGCAGGGCACGCATGCGGAGCTGATCGCCAAGGACGGGCTCTATGCGAGCCTGTGGAGCCGGCAGCGGCAGGCGGAGAAGGCGCGCGAGGAACTGGCGCTGGCGCTGGAAGAGGCCGAGCGCATGGGTGCGCTGCGGGCGCAGGACGCCGTTTTGCCCAAAGGACTGTGAGCGCGGGTTAACCCGTGACTGAGGGGTTTGCCTTATGCTGGCCGCCGGTTTGGTGGCGGGCTGGGCATTCATGCTGGCACAACTTGGCAAGGTGGTGAGGGAGGGCGCGCGGCTCGTTATGGCGGGCTTGCGCGTTCTTTGGTTTCTCGTCTGGTCGGTGCTGAAGCCGCCGCTGATGATGGCGCTGCAGGTTTTAGCGGCGCTCATCGTGCTGTTCGAGGAGTGGGGCTGGAAGCCGCTCTCGGAGGCGCTGGCGTGGCTTGCGCGCTTTCGCATCATCGCCAAGCTCGAAGGATTGATCACGCGGCTGCCGCCTTATGGGGCGCTGTTCGTGTTCGCGCTGCCGACAGCGATTTTGTTTCCTTTGAAGCTGCTTGCGGTGTGGCTGCTGGCGAACGAGCAGTTCGCGGCGGCGACGGGGCTGTTCATCGGGGCGAAGATCGCGTCGACGGCGCTGGTGGCTCGGCTCTTCATGTTGACGCGCCCAGCCTTGATGCAGATCGCATGGTTCGCGCGGGCGTATAACTGGTTCATGCCCTGGAAAGACCGGTTGTTTGCGCAGATCCGCGCGTCGTGGGTCTGGCGCTATGGGCGCATGGTGAAGACGCGCGTGCGGCTCACGCTCGGCCGGGCGTGGGCGCGGTTTAAGCCGCAACTGCAAGCGATGGCGGCGCGCCTGCGGGCGATCTGGGCGAACTACTTCGGCAAGAGCACAAACACATAAGCGATATAACCCGCCAGAAGCGCGGCGCCTTCGATGCGGCTGATGCGGTAGCCGCTCCAGGCGACGGCGAACATGGCGGCGGAGGCGGCCAGCATAACGAGATTGTCGAAGTTGGCGATTTGGGCGGGGACTTCGGTCGGTGAGATGAGAGCGGTGACGCCGCCGATGCCGAGGACGTTATAAATATTCGAGCCCATGATGTTGCCAAGGGCTACGTCGCCATGCTTGCGGATGGCGGCAACGACAGACGTGACGAATTCGGGCATCGACGTGCCGACGGCGACGATGGTGAGGCCGATCACCGCTTCCGACATGCCGTAGCCGCGCGCGATGCCGATAGCGCCGTCGACGAGCAGCTTGCCGCCGAGGACGACGATGGCGAGGCCGCCGAGGGCCATGATGAGGGGCACAACGGGGCCGAGTTTCTCAGCCCAGGTTTTGGTTTCGGCTTGGTGGCGGATGGGGCCGTCATGGAGTTCGTCGTAGGCTTCGGCTTTTTCGAATGCGGATGTGTGGCCGTCCGAGGCGGCGGCGGGCACGGTTTCCTGGCGGTAGGCATAATAGATATAAGCCACAAGAAGACCGACGAAGATGACGCCGGCGATGCGATCCAGCGTGTAGGTGTAGGACACGAGGACGAAGAGGAGCGCGGTGAGCACGACCACGACGCCATCGCGGCGAAGCGCGTTCGATTGAACGGCGACGGGCGTGATGATGGCGGAGAGACCGAGGATCAGCAGGATGTTGGCGATATTGGAGCCGACGATGTTGCCGACGGCGATGCCGGGGGAGCCGGCCATGGCTGCTTGAACGGAGGTGACGAGTTCGGGCGTCGAGGTGCCGAAGCCGACGAGGGTGAGGCCGATGAGCAGGGGCGACATGCCGAGGCGTTCGGCGATGGCGACGGCGCCGCGGACGAGCAACTCGCCGCCGATGACGAGGAGCACCAGGCCGCCGAGCAACAATCCGATATCGGTCACGTGATTTTCCCCGTTTTCAGCCAGTGCCGCTGCCGCTCTCGGGCGGTCGGCGAACACTTGGACGTGTCCGGCCTGTTCTACAAGCCCTGAAGATGCAAAAGGGCGGTCAGATCGGCGTGGTCGATGACCGCGCCGGTGGGGCTAGCGCGCATGGCGGCGCGGACGGCCGGTTTGGCGCGGAAGGCGACGCCGAGGCCGGCAGCTTGCAACATGGGCAGGTCGTTGGCGCCGTCGCCGACGGCGAGGATCTGGGCGGGGGCGATGTCCTGTTCGGTGGCGAGGCTTGAGAGGATGTCGCGTTTTTTGGCGGCGTCGAGGATCGGTTCAGCGAGGCGTCCGGTAAGATGGCCGTTTTCGATCTCGACGGTATTGGCGAAGCAGCGGTCGAAGCCGAGGCGTTGGGCGACGGGTTCGGCGAAGACGGTGAAGCCGCCGGAGACGAGGGCGGTGAGCGCGCCGTTGGCTTTCATGGTGGCAACGAGTGTTGCGGCGCCGGGCATGAGGGTGATGCGCCCGGCCACGGTGGCGAGATCGCCGAGGGTGAGGCCCGCGAGTAGGGCGACGCGGTGGCGGAGTGACGTTTTGAAATCGATTTCGCCGCGCATGGTGGCCCGTGTGAGGGCAGACATTTCCTCGCGGCGACCGGTGAGGCTGGCCAATTCGTCGATCATCTCCTGCTCGATAAGGGTCGATTCCATGTCGGCTGCGAGCAGGGATTTGGCCCGGTTTTCATGAGGCAGCGTGTTGACGTCGATGGGGCGTGGGGCGAGTGCTGTGGCGACTATTTTGCGGATCGCGGCATCGCTGATCGGGGCTTCGAAGGCCGCGCCGGGTTTGAGCCAATGGCCTTGGGTGCCGGTGAGGGCGCGCACGCTAAACGCGACGCTCTCATCGAGCGCGCCTGATGCCGGATCGGCAGTGAGCAGGAGGACGTGCGGGTGCGGCATCGGCGGCGAGATTGACTTTGACAAGGTGGCACGGGTGGCGCGCGGACTTGGCCTCGGTTAAGCAGGGCCATGACACAGACAAAAGCTATCTTGATTGCCGGGCCCACGGCGAGCGGCAAATCGGCCCTGGCGTTGAAACTCGCGCGGGACCGCGGCGGCGTGGTCGTCAATGCCGACAGCATGCAGGTTTATGCAGAGTTGGAGATCCTGTCCGCGCGGCCAACGCAGGCCCAGATGGGCGGCGTCGCGCACCGGCTCTATGGGCACGTCGCGATCGCTGAGGGGTATTCTGTCGGCCGTTTCGTGCGCGAGGCAGAGGCGATGCTGGCCGAGGTGACGGCGGCGGGTCAGATGCCGATTTTTGTCGGCGGGACGGGGCTCTATTTGAAGGCGCTGCTGGAGGGTTTGTCGCCCATACCCGCGATCGCGCCGGCCATTCGCGAGCATTGGCGGGCGGAGGCAGACCGGCTGGGGGCTTCGAAGCTGCATCGCAAGTTGGCGGAGATGGATCCGGGAACCGCGGCGCGGCTGTCGCCGACCGATCCGCAGCGGATCGTGCGGGCGCTGGAAGTGATGGATGCAACGGGGCGGCCGCTCTGGGAGTGGCAGCAGGAACCGGGCACGCCGCTTATTCGCGCGGAGGATACGGAGCGGCTCGTCGTGATGCCGGAGCGCGCGGTGCTGCATGAGCGCAGCGACCGGCGGTTTGATGAGATGATGGCGCGTGGCGCGCTCGATGAGGCGCGGCGGATCATGGAGCTTGATCTCGATCCAGCGTTGCCGGGGATGCGGGCGCTGGGGCTTCGTCCGCTGATGGCGCATTTGCGCGGGGAGATGGCCCTTGAAGACGCCGTCGACGAGGGCAAGGCGGAGACGCGGCGCTACATCAAACGGCAGGCGACTTGGATATCTGGCAATATGAAGTCGTGGAAAGCCGTTTCTGCGCAATAAATGGAATGTCTAAGCGTCCATATCGTCACATTTATTGACCCTTTACCTTGACCGGGCATGATGGGGCTCCTAGGTTGCGCAACCTTCGCGCGGCCGGGACGACCGCGCGCGCCGCCCGGACGGGGTGGCGCAATCGCTTTTTGAGTTCAGGGGCACACGACGATGGCACGGACGATGACGGGCGCCGAGATGGTTGTGAAGGCGCTGGTGGACCAGGGCGTCGAACATATCTTCGGGTATCCGGGCGGCGCGGTGCTGCCGATCTACGACGAACTGTTCCAGCAGGACAAAGTCCAGCACATCCTCGTGCGCCAGGAAGGCGGCGCGGTACACGCGGCGGAGGGTTACGCGCGTTCGACGGGCAAGGTCGGCGTGGTGCTTGTCACGTCGGGGCCGGGCGCGACGAACGCGGTGACGGGGCTCACGGATGCGCTGATGGATTCCATTCCAATCGTGTGCATCACGGGGCAGGTGCCGACGCATCTGATCGGTAACGACGCATTTCAGGAGTGCGATACGGTCGGCATCACGCGGCCCTGCACCAAGCACAATTGGCTGGTGAAGGACGTTAACGATCTGTCGCGCGTGCTGCATGAGGCTTTCCATATTGCGCGCTCGGGGCGTCCGGGTCCGGTGGTGGTCGACATCCCCAAGGACATCCAATTTAAGGCTGGCAATTATACCGGACCTTCGAACGTGGCGCATAAGACGTACCGGCCGAAATTAAAGCCGGACGCGGGGCCGGTCGCGGAGGCGGTCGAACTCATCGCGTCAGCGAAGCGGCCGATCTTTTATACCGGCGGCGGGATCATCAATTCCGGGCCGAAGGCGAGCCAGCTTCTGCGCGAACTCGTGCGGCTGACCGGGTATCCGATCACGTCGACGCTGATGGGTCTTGGCGCTTATCCGGCGTCCGACAAGCAGTGGCTCGGCATGCTCGGGATGCACGGGACGTATGAAGCCAACTGGGCGATGCACGATTGCGATGTGATGATCAACATCGGGGCGCGGTTCGACGACCGGATCACGGGCCGGATCGATGCCTTCTCGCCCCATTCCAAGAAGATCCACGTCGATATCGATCCCTCGTCGATCAACAAGAACGTGCGCGTGGATATCCCGATCGTGGGCGATTGCGCCTATGTGCTGGAAGAGATGCTGCGCGTGTGGAAGCAGAAGGCGCCGCAGATCGATAAGGCGGCCATCAAGACGTGGTGGAAGCAGATCGACGGCTGGCGGGCGAAGAAGTCGTTGTCCTTCAAGAATTCGAAGGACACGATCATGCCGCAGTATGCCTGCCAGCGGCTTTATGAGCTGACGAAAGATCGCGACACCTACATCACGACGGAAGTCGGGCAGCATCAGATGTGGGCGGCGCAGTATTACAATTTCGAGGAGCCGAACCGGTGGATGACATCGGGCGGGCTCGGGACAATGGGGTATGGGCTGCCGGCGGCGATCGGGGCGCAGTTGGCGCATCCCAAGTCGCTCGTGATCGATATCGCGGGTGACGCATCGATCCTGATGAACATTCAGGAGTGCTCGACGGCGGTGCAGTTCAATCTGCCGGTCAAGGTGTTCATCCTCAATAACGAGTACATGGGCATGGTGCGGCAGTGGCAGCAGCTGCTGCACGGCAACCGCCTGTCGCACAGCTACACGGAAAGCCTGCCGGATTTCGTGAAGCTGGCGGAAGCCTATGGCTGGCGCGGCATGCGCTGCGAGCACCCAGACGATCTGGATGAGGCCATCCTCGACATGATCAACACCAAGGTGCCGACGATCTTCGATTGCCGCGTGGCCAAGCTTGCCAACTGCTTCCCGATGATTCCGTCGGGCAAGGCGCACAACGAAATGCTGCTGGGTGAAGCCAGCGAAGAGCAGATCGAGAAGGCCATCGGCAAGGAAGGCAAGGTGCTGGTGTGATTTCGGCCCGCGCCGCCGCGTTGTCCGTCTGTCTGGCCGCGGTCCTTTCCGGGGAGGCGGGAGCGGAGACGGCTGCGCCTGCGGTGCCGCCGAGCAGTCCGATCACCTGGGACAGGCCGGAGAACATCCGGCAAGCAGCCGAGCGGATCGGGCTTATTCAGCGGACGCGCGGGGCGGAGGCGGCGATTAAGCACATCGATGCCTGCTATCGCACGCACGGCCTCGCATCTGCCTATTCAGCGGCTTTCGAAGGCTGCATCGCGCAGGACTATCTGCAAACGAAGTTGCTGACGCGGATCTATGGCCGGTTGAAGCCTGAAGAATTGCGCAAGATCGGCGCGCCGACGGCAGATCAGATGGCGCAGGCGATGGGCCGCCGCGTCGTGGCAGCGTTCAGCCAGTACAAGGTCAGTGCGGCGGAAGCCGATGCGTTCAAATCGGAGGTCGATAAGGTTGGTCTGCCCGTTTTCTTGAAGACCGTGTTTCCCAATTCAGCGGCCGAAATCGACGCGCTGGGCGATAAGTCCGGCGAGCCCGGCACAAGCAAAGAGAAGAACTAGTCAGCCATGGTAAATCCCAATCCGCAAAGCCACTATGTCGGTCCCGGCATCGCGCAGGATGTTGTTTCGCGAACGTTGTCCGTCATCGTCGACAACGAGCCAGGCGTGCTTGCGCGCGTCATCGGTCTTTTCACGGCGCGGGGCTACAATATCGATAGCTTGACCGTGACGGAGACGGAGCACGACCGGCAGGTGTCGCGGATCACGATCGTGACGCGCGGCACGCCGGCTGTCATCGAGCAGATCAAGCATCAGCTGGAACGGCTGGTGCCAGTGCACCGGGTGCGCGATTTGACGGGTGAGGGGATTTCACTCGAGCGCGAACTGGCGCTGGTGAAGGTGGCCGGTAAGGGCGAAAAGCGGATCGAGGCCATGCGGATGGCGGAGATTTTCCGCGCGCAGGTGGTCGACACGTCGACCGAGCATTTCATCTTCGAGATTACGGGGAAGGCCTCGAAGATCGAGACGTTCATCGGGTTGATGCGCGAGCTAGGGTTGGTCGAGGTCAGCCGGACGGGTGTCGCAGCGATCGGGCGTGGCGCGGGGGCGATGTAACGGCGGCTCTGCGTGGACGCTGCTGCAACGGGAGCGGTCTTACCTCTTTCGCTTCTTGGGGTCTTCTTTGAAATAGAAGTGGCTCGCGTCGGCGGCGCTTTCGGTGAAAGTGATCGTTTCGGTGTCGGGCAGGATTTCGTCGTTGGCGGCTGTGCGCAGCCCGGCCTTGTCGGTCGTCGGGGCATAGAGGGGAACGGCTGCCGTTTTGGGACCGATCGTGAGCTGGAACGCGGTGACGCGGGCGCGATAGGATTTCTCGCCAGCTCGTTCGCAACGGCCTTCGCCTTCGGTGGCTTCGCAGGTTTCCAGCTTAGGATAGGTCGCCGCGGTCTTATCGTGCTGGGCGACGGCGGTCTGCAGGAGCTTGACGCAGCGATCATACTCGAGGCCGGTGTTGTCGGCGCAATCGATGGCTGACACCACAATATAGCGCTTGATCTCAACTTTGGCTTCTTCGCTGTCGCCACAGCCGGCGAGTGCGAGGGCGGCAGCCGCAATGACGGCGAAGCGGATGAACACGGTAGGCTCCATATCTGCAACCCGGAGTGGACCTGGAACGGATTTCAACGCTTAACGCAACTTGGGTTGCAGTTCCGTTAACCGCGCGATAAGGGATGCCCCAGATACGTCGGGCGCGCATGTTGGCCGGTATGGCTTTTGTCGCAGGTAGCCATCGTGCGCGGGCGTTGCCGCTGCCGCACGGTGGGGTGTAACGTCCGCCCGCCTCCATTCCGGGTCCGCTCGCGCGCCGCCCGTTTTCCGCATTCCAGAAGCCCGCGCCGCAAGGCGGACCACTATCGGCCGGAGTTCAATACTGGCGCCGGCCGGACCTGATCGAACCGAAGAGACCGAAGAGAGAACCCATGCGCGTCTATTATGATCGTGATGCCGACCTGAACCTCATCAAGACCAAGAAGGTCGCCATCGTCGGCTATGGCAGCCAGGGCCATGCGCATGCGCTCAACCTGCGCGACAGCGGCGTCAAGGACGTGACGATCGCGCTGCGTAAAGGATCGGCCACGGCGGCCAAGGCCGAGAAGGAAGGCCTCAAGGTCATGGAGGTCGCGGAAGCCGCGAAGTGGGCCGACGTGATCATGATGCTGACGCCGGACGAATTGCAGGCGGACATCTATCGCGATCACCTGCACGCCAACATGAAGAAGGGCGCGGCGCTGATGTTCGCGCACGGGCTTAATGTCCATTTCAACTTGATCGAGCCGCGCGAAGACCTCGATGTCGGCATGGTGGCCCCGAAGGGCCCCGGTCATACGGTGCGCGGCGAATACCTCAAGGGCGGCGGCGTGCCGTGTCTCATCGCCATCCATCAGAACAAATCGGGCAATGCACACGACCTCTTCCTGTCTTATGCCTCGGGAGTGGGCGGCGGCCGGTCGGGCGTGATCGAGACGACGTTCAAGGAAGAGTGCGAGACCGACTTGTTCGGCGAACAGGCTGTGCTGTGCGGTGGTCTGGTTGAACTCATTCGCGCCGGCTTCGAAACGCTGGTGGAAGCAGGCTATGCGCCGGAGATGGCGTATTTCGAGTGCCTGCACGAAGTGAAGCTGATCGTCGACCTGATCTATGAAGGCGGCATCGCCAACATGAACTACTCGATCTCGAACACAGCCGAATACGGCGAATACGTTACGGGGCCGCGCATCATCACGCCGGAAACCAAGGCGGAGATGAAGCGGGTTTTGGAAGATATTCAGCAGGGCCGCTTCACGCGCGACTGGATGCTCGAATGCAAGGCGGGTCAGCCGAGCTTCAAGGCCACGCGGCGCAACAATGATGCGCATCAGATCGAAGAGGTCGGCGCCAAGCTGCGCGGGATGATGCCGTGGATTGGCAAGAACAAGCTGGTCGACAAGGGCCGGAATTAAGAGGGGCCGCAACTCATCGATCTGGATCCTTCGAGATAAGAAAAGCCCGCGGACATGAAAGTCCGCGGGCTTTTTGCATTGCGGCGCCGAACACTCAGAAGTGCCGGCTCACGCCAAATTTGATGGTGTGGTTCTGAACAGCCACGCTATTCACGTCGCCGTCTGCGTTGGCGATCACGGATGAACCGAAATCCATGTATTCATAGTCGGCGCGCACGCTCCAATCGCGGGCCCACAGGACGTCAAGACCGGTGCCGACAACGAAGCCTGTTTGCCATCCGTTTGTTCGGAAAACGTCGCCGCGATCGAGCGCGGGAGGGACGCCATCGGTATCACCCGCCCCCCCTTTGATATCTGCCCAGGCGACGCCGATCTTCACGAACGGCATATAGCGGGGTGTCAGGAAGACGCCGAAGCGGGCGGCAAGCGAGATCGTATCGTTGAACTCGAAACTGGCGAAATCGTCGGACGTGCCGCTTCCGGCGGGGTGCGTATCCACGTCATTGGCGGCCGACCACGCGGCTTCGATGCCGATCATCGCGCCTTGAACGGGGACAGTATAGCCAAGATGGATGCCCGCCGTCCAACCGTTGGGTTCGAGTTCGTAGGCTGTCGGCGCGACATTGTCGAACTCCCCCAAAATGTCGATAGATGGGAAGTTACCGCCGATGTGCGAGCCGAAATACAGCCCCGTAAAATCTGCGCGTGCTGGGTGAGGGGTGAGAAGTCCCACTGCTGTGCCAGCCGTTAAAATAATTGTCTTTCGCCACGTCATTTGTTCATCGTTCCAAAACGCAGCAAATCTTCGTTTGAGTGCTGATTGAGCAGGCGCAACATCGATTCTCAAGGCTGTGGATGATCTGTGGATGAAGTGGAGAATACAGTTGAACAACAGGAATCAATGGTTGCTTAGAGGCTTGTGAAATCTTGCTCATTTGACCTTTGCGGCCGAGTGGTGCCGCAACGCTGCCATTGCTGTGGATAACCCTTCATTCGTCGGCGCGTTCGTAAATCCTGTTGCCGACGATGAGCAGCGTTGGGGCCGTGAGTTCGCCGCGATATCCAAAGGCGAAGGCGGCAGGGGGGTGGTTTGGCACATCGAAGCGTATGGTGCGGCCGGAGATAGCGTAGGCTCCGCTCAGCGACGTGCTCTCGTCTTTAAGCAACAGACTGCCGTCGGGATAAAACTCTATTGTGCTGGTCAGTAATTCCGTCGGCTGCCCGCCGGTCGCTAGGAAGCGGCCGTTGAACGACATCAATGCCGGAGCCGCGATGGTCTTGGCGGCGCCCGCGACGGCGGTGCCCTGGGTGCCGTCGGCGAAGGCTAGCGCGTAGGCTTCACCGTCGCGTTGCCAGCGGCCCGTTCCGGGGCTGCCGGGTGGGCGGGATGCGGGATCGAAATCGGCGGGCGCGCGGGCTTCACTCTCAAAGACGCGGCCGTCTTTGAGGAGGAGCGCGGTCACGGCGCTTGGTTCGGCTGCGGCGGATGGGTTGGCGCCATCGAAGGCGAAGCGCAGAAAAAAGATGACGTTTTCGATCTGTTCGTCGGGATTGGCGGGCGGTGCTGCGCTGGCTGCATTCGCTGCCGGTTCGGTGCCGTCTTCCGACCCCGGCGCTTCAGCGGGTCCGGCCAGTTGCGAGGTGAGATTGTCGTTCACGATGATGCCGGCAGCGCGCCATTGGTCGATGAGGGTGCGGGCGCGCATGATTTCGGGATTGGTGCCGGGCATGGTGGCGGGGGCGGCGAGGAGAATGAGCTGCAGCCTGCGGCCGGGGAGCGGATAACCGGTCGCCTCGATGCGCGCTTCGGTGCCGTCTTCCAGTTCGACGGTGAGGGGGACCAGGAGGCCCGGAGCGACCGCGTCAGAGGCAGGGAGCGGCGTGGGGTCGCCGGCGGGGCGGGGTTCGCCGAATAGATCCTCGATGAGGGCGGGTGCTTTTTCGACGATGGCGGATTTGATGTCGCCGTCGGCCGACATAGCCGGTGGCGCAACGATTGTGACAGTTCCGTCGGGGGTCGGGCCGGAAAAGAGGGCAACGACATCGGTGAGGGTGACGGTCCAGCCGGTGGGGAGCGTGCCCAAGGGGGATGTGGGCTGCTGGGCGGCGGCGGGGCACAGATGGGCGGCGATTGTGGCGCAAATCGCCATCGCAACGCACTGAGCCGCTTGCCTTATTAACGTCATTCCCCCGCCCCGTCGCGCTGCCGCAGAAGCGTGGCACCGATGGCGCACGGCCACCGGCCGGCCCCACCTTCGACTGAAGCAGGAAAATGTGCTGGTCGCCAAGGCCGGATTGTCCCTGGGCGGGCGGGGCCGATAGGGTCCGGCCAACATGGGGGACTTTTGATGACTGGCTTCCAGTCTCGCTTTTTTTTGCTGATTGCCGGTCTCGTCTGCTTTGCCGGCTTGCTTTGGGGCAGCATAGCCATTGGGCAGGATGTGCCGGCGGCCGCGGAAGCCGCGACTGCGGAGGCGGCATCGCCGGGACCCGAAGAGGTGGTGACCGGGGTCTATATCAACGACATCCATGAGCTCGATTTTCGCACGCATAGCTATGCCGTGGATTTCTATGTCTGGTTCCGGTGGCGGAACAAGGACATCAATCCGGCGAAAACGATGGAATTCATGAACCGCTCGGCGCCGGACGATCATGTGCGCGAGCTCCTCTATGAAGAGCCCAAGGTGCTGCCGGACGGGAGCTTCTATGCGATCGTGCGTAATCAGGGGCGGTTTGCGACGAAATTGAAATTGGAGAACTACCCCTTCGACCGGCAGGATCTGGTGATCTTGTTCGAGGATTCGGCGAATGGGGTTGGGGCCCAAGTTTATCGCGCGGATGACAAGCCGGTGACGTTGTCTGGCAGTATCGTATTGCCTGGATTTGGGATCGAGACGGCGCGGCTGGAGATCGGTGCGCATCAGTATCCGACGAACTTCGGTGATCCGACGGTGGGGGCCGAGGACGCCTATTCGCGCGCGGCGGTCAGCATCGCGATCTCGCGTCCCATGACGGCGCTGTCGGTCAAGACGTTTCTGCCGATCCTGCTCATCATGGCGTGCGCGGGGCTCGTCTTGTTCATCCGGCCGGCGTTTATCGATGCGCGGGTTGGCCTGGGGATCACGGCGCTGTTGACGCTGGTCGCGTTGCAGCTGGCGGGCGGGTCTTCGTTGCCTGAGGTTGATTACCTGACGATGGTCGACAAGGTTTATTTGGCGTCTTATGGCTTCATCATGCTGGTGTTGTTCCGGGTGGTGCGCGCCTCGTGGCGCGACAGCGGCGGGGAGGCGGCCATTGCTCGGGCGGACCGGGTGTGGTTCGCGCTGATTGTTCTGCTTTATGTTGTGGCGTTGACGGGGATCACCGCTGACAGCTTTGGCGAATTGATGCGTGCCGCGCCGTTGGCTGCTTGACGAAGAGGCATCAATGCAGCCCGCGCGGGTGACGTATGTCGAGACGTGCGACCTCACCGTCAGCGATGCGGCGTGGGCTTTTGCGCGTGACAACGCCGATGCGATCGACGCGCACTGGCAGCGGGCGACGTTGGCCAATCCATCGTATTTCAATGGCTGCATTTATGTGCTGGCGGAGTCGCGGCTGGAAGATGGCGTGTTCTCCGGGCGGCTGATCGCGGCGGAGTTCAAGGCGTTTCTCTACTGGAAAGAGACGGGGCAGACGGACACGTCGGTGTGCGATGTGTTCGGGTCGGCGCTGATCCGCTCCGGCGATGGGGCCATTCTGCTGGGACGGCAGCGGGCTGGCAATCTGAATGCGGGGCTCGTCTATCTGCCGGGCGGGTTCATCGATCCGCGCGACCGCGACGATGATGGCCGCGTCGATATCCGGGCAAGCGTGCTGCGCGAGGTGGAAGAGGAGACGGGGCTCAGGGCGCACACGCTGGCGGTGAGCGAAGGGTTCTTGATCACCCGCGTTGGGCAGCAGGTGTCGATCGCGGTGGAACTCGTGGGCGACGGTGATGCGAGCCGGATGATAGCGTTCATGCGGGAAGCGGTGGCGCACGAAGCGGCGCCGGAGTTAGAGGAGATCGTGGCGGTACGGACCGTGGCCGATCTCGATCCGCTGCCGATGCCGGAGTTTGCGCAGGTGCTGCTGTGGCATGTGTTGGCGGGGCGTGCGCCGGTTGCAACAGAGCGATGATGGCGGGCCGCTTCCTCTTGGAGGCGGCTTCGGAATGGGGTAAGTGCCGCTCTCAGCGATGACAGAGGCGGGGACCCATGCGGCTTTCCTTCAGCACCTTGGATGTTTTCACCGACCGGCGCTTTGGCGGCAATCCGCTGGCGGTCGTGCACGGCGCGGGCGGTCTGACGGACGATCAGATGCAGGCGATTGCGCGCGAGTTCAATTTGTCGGAGACGGTGTTCGTGCTACCGGCGGAGAACCCGGCGCATTCGGCGCGCTTGCGGATTTTTACGCCGGTGAAGGAATTGCCGTTCGCGGGGCATCCCACCGTTGGGACGGCGGCGCTGTTGGCTGAAAACAAGTTCGGGCAGGGGCGGGATGCGGATGCGCTGATCGTTCTGGAGGAGGGCATCGGCACGTTGCGCGTCGGCGTGCGGCTGAGGGCCGATCAGACGCCGTTCGCCGAATTTGATGCGCCGAAGGTGCCGGTGGAAGCGGGCACGCTGCCGCCGGTCGATGTTCTGGCGGCGGGGCTGGGCTTGATCCCGAGCGAGATCGGGTTCGAGAACCACAAGCCGGTATGTTATGCGGTGGGGAATGCATTCGCGTTCGTGCCGATTGCGTCGCGTGAGGCGATTGCGCGGGCGCGCGTCAACGGCAGCCATTGGGCACCGGCGTTTTCGCAGCAGGGGCTCGTGGGTGCTTATCTTTACACGCGGCAGTGCGAGCACACGACGTCGTCGTTTCATGTGCGCATGTTTGCGCCCGATGCGGGGGTGCCGGAAGATCCCGCGACCGGATCGGCGGCGGTGTGTTTTGCCGGCGTGATCGCGCGCTTCGACCGGCTGCCGCATGGCACGCACCGCAGGACCATTGAGCAGGGTTTCGAAATGCAGCGGCCGAGCTTGGTGTCGCTGGTGCTTACCATCGACGGGCAGGGGCTCGAAGGCGTGCGCATCGGCGGGCATAGCGTGCGCATGAGCGAGGGCACGATCGAGGTGTGAGGGGGACGTGCGAAAGCAGCGGCTCCGGTGATGGGAGTCGGGTGAGGACAGGCAGGGGGCAAGACCGGCGCGCTTGCGATTATTTTGTAGAGACTGATGCGACGCACCGGCCTCGCCACGGACCACGGGGGT